>NZ_UGSI01000002.1:965000-2207855 GCF_900454495.1 Paenibacillus macerans | reverse complement strand
TCCGTCATCGCTTGCACGACGTTCGCGTCGGTGAAGCTCACCTGTTTGGCCGTGCGTTTCGAGTTCCAACCCGGATCGTTCGCATACACCTGGTCGATCAGGAACTTGTTGACCCAAAAGCCCATATGGAAAATGTCTTTGCCGCCGACCACGATCGGCGAAATGCCGCTGGCCTTCAGCTTCTCCTGAATCTCCATGAATTCGCCGTACGTTTTCGGCAGTTCGGTGATGCCGGCCTCCTCATACGCTTTCTTGCTGTAAATGATCCCCTGCGGCGAGTTCACCTGCAGCGGCGCGTTCCATACTTTGCCGTCAACCTTTGGCGGGTCGTGGAACAACTCCAGCAAATCGGATGGCAGTTCTACGATTTTGCCCGCGTCGGCAAACACTTCCGTATCGCGCATTTCCACCAGGTCCGGGAACTCGCCGACCGCGTCCTTCGTTTTCAGCCAATCCAAATAAGCGGCGGACGTCGTTTCGCTGATATCTTTGATTTTGATCTGCGGATTCGCCTCCATAAACCGCTGGACCGTATCGGCGATCGCTTTTTTCGTGGCGGGATCGCCGGAAGCGTAGCCGATCGTAAAGCTGACCTCTTTCGGAGCATCTCCCCCGGCGGCGGCATTTCCATTGCTGCCGGTTGAAGGCGTTGCCGCCGTATTTCCGCCGGAGCTGCCTCCGCCGCATGCGCTCAGCACCATGGACGCCGCCAAAACCAGGGCGGAAAGTTTTGAGCCTCTTTTTTTAGCCATCTTTCAGGTAACCTCCCTTTTATCCTGCGAACTGGAAACGAATGAACGATGTGCGCATCACCGTTTTGAAAACGTTTCCTTGGTTCAAGCATAACATTTGCCCTTCTGGGGCTGAATGAACTTTTTTAAGTTCGACATGCGTTGTTTTTAAGAAGGTACCGTTTCCTCTACAATGGGAAAGGTAAGTACAATCGAGGTGCCGAGATGCTCCCGGCTATTGATGACGATCCCATAGGTTTCGCCGAATACCGATTTGATCCGTTCGTGCACGTTTTTGAGCCCGACGTTTTTGCCGGGAGCTTCAGGATCGTTCAGCGCGCGGTTCAAACGCATCAGCGTATCGGAACTCATTCCGGCGCCGTCATCGTAAACCGTGATGACAATGGTCCGCTCGCGTCTTGCGACGGTAAGCCCGACCGTACCTCTCCCTTGCTGCTTTAACCCATGTTGGATGGCGTTCTCGACGATCGGCTGCAGGGAGAGCTTTAAGATGTGCCAATTCAAATCCACTTCCGGAGCCACATGGCAATTGAACATGTCGCTGAAATGGCGGGCGTTGTTGTAGCCGACGCGTTCGGCGATTTCATAGATCATCAGGTCTGTCTCCAATAGCAAGCGGAGCGCATGCTTCATCCGTTCCTCCGTCAAATACTGCTTGAAATTTTTTCCGGTATGTTTTTTGAAAAAGCTGCTGAAGTAGTACGGGTTCATATAAATCATAGCGGCCATGGACTCCAGCGTGATGTTTTCGGCGTAATGCTCCTCTATATACGTTTTGACCCGGCGCAGCTCAGCGATTTCTTTGTTTGCCAACTTATAGACGATCTGTTCGCAGGCACGCTCCACGATCGCCGCAAACTCCTTCTTTACGCCTTCATAAGCCGCATACCCCGAAAGTCTGACCAACAACGCGTTGGGATCGTGGCCTGATGCGCTTAACTGGATGCCGATTTTTGCCATATGCTGATCCAGCAGTTGGATCGCATTGTACACGCTCATCACCGCCAGTTGCTTACCGCCCGCCGCTCAATCGCCGCAAGAAGCCGGTTCGCCGCCGCATGCAGTTCCTCCCTGTTCTGCGACATCAGCGCCTTGGCTATGTTCTCCTCCAGCTCGGCGATGCTGCATAACTCTTCCGGGCGATCCACCGCGGTTTCATCCGTCTCGTTCACCCGGTTAAGGCCGGTGAAATATTTTTGGTTAAGCGCTTTCAATGCGGCGCGGTAGGAATCGGAGGCCGCCTCGATGCCGCATACCGGCCGGCCTATTCCCAGGGAAACCGGCAATTTGAGGAAAGCGTTGATCTTCCCGTGCAGGTCGTACGCCAACTTACGCGGCTCGTCCGCGTGTTCATGCTGGATCAAGATCCCGAACCTTCCGTCTTTATGGAACATCAAGCCGTTGCCGCCGGGCTCGATCGTTTCTTTGATTATGTTGTGCAGGGCGAAATGGACCAGCTTCCGCTCCCGTTCTTCCCAGCGGGAGGCGCTTCCCATCGTTTCATCCGGCTCCAGCAAACAGATGCTCGTATGCCGGCTCAGCGCCACCGCGCCCATGCGGGTTAATTCGGAAGCTGCCCGCTTGTCCCCGTCCATCAAGCCGTCCAGCAACTCTTCGATCGTCACGGTGCGTTGTTTCCGCTCATAATGGGTCAGCTTTTTCCTGGCCCGCTCGCCTTCGTTTTCCTCGCGGATCAGCGCCGCCGCCTTGCCGACGACGCTTTCCAAATGCGCTTTGTTCACCGGCTTGACCAAATAGTCTACGGCGCCGTATTGAATCGCCTGCCGGGCATAAACAAACTCCTGGTATGCGCTAATGAAAACGACTTTTACCTGCAGGGATTGTTCATGGATCTCGCGGATAATGTCGATACCGCTGCAGCCCGGCATGCTGATATCGCTGATGATCAGATCCGGGCGGCATTCGCGCAGCAATTGTCTCAGTTCGTTGCCGTCATTGGCCTCTCCGATCATCGAAAACCCTAGTTTTTCCCAATCTATCAGTTTTTTTAGCCCGCGCAATATGACCGGCTCGTCGTCCGCCAATAAGACCCTGATCTTCATGCCGCATTCCTCCCATCACAAGGTATAACACCGAGCTCAAACGAACTGAAACGATTACGTGTCTTCCATTATACAGCTTCGTCACTTAACTTTAACATGCGGGCTTTCTCAGCTTACCGCTGTTTTTTAAGCTCCATGTGCTATTTTTTAAGTTCCTTGCAGCCCGGCATGCACAAACAGGCCGCCAAGCGGTTTAGTCCGCACGGGGCTTGCAGGTTACACGCATGGTACAAACCAAACAATCAATATATATGAACAGCGAATACTGTTTCTTACACTACGGAAAAGGTGGAAAAATCACATGGCCGAAACGAAACATCGCCCCTTTATATTTGTAACGATCAAGGCGTCTACGATCCGGAATTTTATCATCCTGGATTTAATCGCCGGGACCGGACTTTACTACCTGATTAAACTGGCTACCGCGAGCGCATTGCTTGGCACGGTGGGCAGCGCTTTGGGAACGGAAGGGATGAAGCGAATTCCCGCCTTGCGGTTCGCCAAAGTTTATTTTTCAACAGTAAAGAAGTAAAATGCGGTCCCGCCTTTTCCGGACAGGACCGCTATAGATAGGTTTCAAGACCCCATTCACCTGCGTTGACGCGCCGCCCGCGCTACAGCACCGCCGCGGAACCTCCGTCGATGTTGACCGCCGTGCCTGTAACATACGACGCGGCATCGGAAACCAAGAAGGCGATCACCTTCGCCGCCTCCTCCGCCCGGCCGATGCGGCCAAGCGGGATGCCGAAGCGGGGATCGGCGGCAAATTGCTCCCAGGTAAGCTCCGGAGCCGTCGCCTTCCATTTCCGCTCGATCTGATCGCTGCGGATGAGGCCGATGCAAACGGCGTTGACGCGAATGTTGTCGCGCGCCAAATCCTTGCTCATCGCCTTCGTTAAGGCGAGCCCGGCCGCCCGGCTGACCGAGGTGGGCAGCGAAGAGGCGCCGGGCGTTTTGCCGCTGATCGCGGTGACGTTGAGGATCGCGCCGCTCCCGCTCTTTCGCATATGAGGGATGGCCGCCCGGGCGAAGTTCACCGCCCCGAACAGCTTCAGATGAAGGTCGGCTCCCCACGCTTCCGAATCCACCTGTTCGAAGGGCTGCGCAGCCGAAGTTCCGGCGTTATTCACCAAAATATCGATGCCGCCGAACTGCTCCGCCGCCCGCTCCACCGCCCGGCGCGCCTCGGATTCCGAGGAGACGTCCGCCTGCAGGATAAGCGGCTTGACTCCCGTTTGTTCCATCAGTTTAGCTTCCGCTTCCTTCAGTGCCTCAAGCCCGCGGGCTACAAGGGCCACCTGCGCCCCTTCGCCGGCGAGCGTCAAGGCCGTAGCCAGGCCGATGCCTTTGCTGCCGCCCGTGATGATCGCCCGCTTTCCCTTCAGTCCCAAATCCATGCCGCATTCCTCCTAAATACAAATATTGTTGCTGATTAAGCCAGATATCTCTCGGCTGCCAAGGCCGTCCTAACTACATCCCTCCACCTCACATTGGAAAAATCCAATAGAATTCGTTCAAAATGCCACTAGCGTTGCATTAAATCCGCCAAGATACAATTTCTCGCCACCACATTCTAACGGTTGCCACAGCCGCTATTTGCTTCAATATCGCCGTTTTCAAATTCTAACGGTCACAGCCGGTGTTATATTTATCGCGAAAGTTATTTCAATCCCTTGGCTTTCAAATATTCTTCCTTGTACGCCGCGGCCTTTTTGGCGATCAGCGATAAATTGCGCTGCTTCACCGCTTCGTTCGTCAAATCGGAGCCGATGCCGACGGCCACCGCGCCAGCTTTGATCCACTCGCCCAAATTGTCCAGCGTTACACCGCCGGTCGGCATGATGTTGGCCTGCGGCAGAGGCCCTTTGATCGCCTTGATCATCGAAGGATTATACAGGTTGCCCGGGAACAGCTTGACGATGTCCGCCCCCAGCTCCAGCGCCTCCTGGATTTCCTTGATCGTCATGCAGCCGGGCATGACCGGGATGCGATAGCGGTTGCACAGCAGCACCGTGTCGCGGTTCAGCGACGGCCCGACGACAAATTGAGCGCCGCTCAAAATAGCCGCCCGCGCCGTCTCGGGGTCGAGCACCGTACCGACGCCGATAATCGCATAATTCGCCGCCTCCTTCGCATCCCAGGAGTATTTACGGGCCAGTTGCTCGATCGCCTGCAAGGCGAACGGGATCGTCATCGTAATTTCAATCACTTTGATGCCGCCGGCAATCGCCTGTTCGGCCATTAACACGACTTCCTCCGGCGTCTCGCCGCGCAAAACCGCGACAACGCCTTCCTCTACGATTTTTTGTACGAGCTGCAGCTTTTTCATGGGAATTCCTCTTTTCTGTATATGTTCTAAGATAAATGTAATCTAAAACGAATCTCAATTCCACGTCATACGCTTTGCCGTTCAATTTCGGCTCTCCTGGATCGCGGGAATTGGTGTGACAAATGACACTTGCCAAACGAACCTAAATGGGATTAATATGAACCTATATGAACATTATACACCCAAACAAACGAAAAAAGGAGACGATAGAAAAATGGAACGTCGTTATGCCTCTCATCCGAATGAAGTGAAACAGTTCGATACGGCCCGGCTGCGCCAGGAATTTTTGATTCCGAGACTGTTTACGCCGGATAAGCTTGAATTGGTGCTCACGCACGAGGATCGCCTGATCGTCGGCGGGGCCGCGCCGGTAAATGGCGAGGTGAAGCTTGAAACCGATCTTAAGGAGCTGGGCGTATCCTATTTCCTGGAGCGGCGCGAGCTTGGCGCCATTAACGTCGGCGGGCCGGGATCGATCGTGGTGGACGGCACCGAATACGAATTGGACACCAAGGACTGCCTGTATGTGGGCAAAGGATCGCGGGAAGTTATTTTTAAGAGCAAGGACGCAGCGAAGCCGGCGAAATTCTATTTGAATTCCGCTCCGGCCCACAAGGAATTTCCGACAGCCAAAACGACTTTGGACGAGGCGGAATCGGCCGCGCTAGGTTCGATCGAAAATTCCAACGAACGGACGATCCATCGTCTGATTCACGAAAACGGCATTCAAAGCTCCCAGCTTGTGATGGGGATGACCCAGCTCAAGACGGGCAACATGTGGAACACCATGCCGGCCCACGTGCATCCTCGCCGAATGGAAGCTTATATGTATTTCGATCTGCCGGAGGACTCCATTGTGGTTCATCTGATGGGCGCGCCCGACGAAACCCGCCATATCGTGATGCGTAACGAACAGGCCGTCATTTCGCCGAGCTGGTCGATCCATAGCGGCGTCGGTACAAGCAATTATACGTTTATCTGGGGCATGGCCGGCGACAACAAAGCTTACGGGGACATGGACGCCGTGGCAATGAAAGATTTAAAATAAGAAAGGTTGTTCAAAAAGTCATCTTTTGATCACGAAGCTGATCAAGAAGCTTAATCGACATCGAATCTTGAATTCAGCTGGGCCTTCCGTTGCTCACGTAGGTTATCCTACGCTCCGCTACTCAGTCCCTGCTTCATTCAACCTTCTCGGTGCTGAAAACCTGACTTTTTGAACTCTTATTTTAGAAAGCAAAACCTTAACGGAAGAGTGAAGCTATACGATGAGTCAGATACGGCGGTACGAGAAAATCATGGAGATTCTGCTAACGAACAAGGAGGTTACGGTAGCGGAATTAAGCGAAACTTTGGGGGTTACCGGCAAGACGATCCGTGAAGATCTCGCCAAACTGGAGGAGCAGGGCCTGCTGGTCCGCGTACATGGCGGGGCGGTGCTAGCGCAAGGGGACCAATTCGGGATACTGCCCTCCCGGGAGCCTTTGGCCAAGCATGCGGAGGAGAAAGCCGACATCGCGCGCAAAGCGCTGCTTCATATCGAAGCGGACGACATTATCGCCCTGGACGGAGGCAGCACCACGCTGGAAATCGCCCGCCGGCTCGACAACCGCCCGCTGACCGTCATTACCAACGATGTATATATTATCGGCGAACTTGCCGCCAAAGACCAAATCCGCCTCGTTGTTCCGGGCGGCTACCGGGTCCGCAACATGCTGGCCGGCCCGGAGGCGGCGGCTTACGTCAAGCAGCTGAACATTCAAAAAGCGTTTATCTCGGCGACAGGAATCCATCCGGAACATGGGCTGTCGATTTATACCGGCGATCTGATCGGCCTCAAGCGCGCTATGATCGAAACGGCCCGCGAGACGATCGCCGTCATGAACCATCAAAAATTCGGACAAACGGCGCTGCGCACGTTCGCCGCGCTTAAAGAACTGTCGCGGATCATTACCGACGGCGGACTTAGCGCCGACACGGCGCGCAAGTATGAACATACCGGGGTCATTATCGAGCATTGAAACGGAAAATTGAAATGATAAGGAGTGTATTTTTCATGAAATGGTTTGATTTAACGGGGAAGACGGCTTTAGTTACGGGGGCGGCCGGCGGTCTCGGCCAGGGAATCGCCGCAGGATTGGCCGAAGCGGGAGCCGACGTCGTCAGCGCTTCATTAGGCTCCAGCGCGGAAACGGTTGAGAAAATTAAAGCGTTCGGCAGAAAGGGTGCGGAAATCATCGTTGATTTGAGCGATCACAGCAAGCTGCAGGAGACGTTTGACGAAGCGCTGGGGCTCACCGGACATATCGACATTCTCGTCAACAATGCCGGAATTATCCGCCGCACGCCGGCCAAAGACCACAGCGAAAAAGACTGGTTCGACGTCATTAACATCAACCTGAACACCGTGTTCCTGCTGTCGCAGATCGCCGGCCGCCATATGATCGAAAGAGGCAGCGGCAAAATCATCAACATTTGCTCGATGCTCTCCTACCAAGGCGGGATCAACGTTCCCGGCTATACGGCCAGCAAGCATGGCGTGGCCGGACTGACCAAAGCGTTCGCCAACGAGTGGGCGGAGAGCGGCGTTCAAGTGAACGGGATCGCTCCCGGCTACATGGCTACGGACAACACGGCGCCGATCCGCGCCGACGAGAACCGCAAGGCTTCGATTACGGACCGCATTCCCGCCGGCCGCTGGGGTACGCCGGACGACGTGAAAGGCCCGGCCGTGTTCCTGGCCTCAGCCGCTTCGGACTATCTCAACGGGCACATTTTGTGCGTCGACGGCGGCTGGATGGCCAGATAATTTTATCTTGAATTCAGCTGGGCCTTCCAAGCGGATGCTTCCGAAGCATGTTTCCTTCGGAAACATTTGACTCACGTAGATCTGTCTACGCTCCGCTACTTTCGTCCCTAGCTTCTTTCAACTCAAGCGTTTTGAAAAAACGCACTTCGGAAGCATTAGCTTCGGTCCTGAAAACCCAACTTTTTGAACTCGCACTTAAACGGAAATCACCTGCAGGCAGCTCCGGATATCTTTCACGGCGGCTGTCTGCTTCCATACTCGCCGGTAATTATCAAATGCTAATACAGCACTCTCCACAAGTAGAAGGTCGCATACGACTCCCATTTTTTCCAGCCTTCCGCCCATGCCAAAAGCTCCTTTCTGGCCGGCTTCCGGTCCATTCCAAGCACATGCTTGACCGCGTTATGCAAACCGACATCGTCAACCGGAAAAGCGTCCGGCATTCTGAGGCAGCGCATCAGCACGTAATTGGCCGTCCACGGTCCGATCCCGCGGATGCCGACAAGCCGTTTCTCCGCTTCCTTGATCCCGCCTGCCGCCCGCAGCCCTTCCTTCGTCAATTCTCCCGCAGCGATCAGACGGGCCGTCCCGATCAGGTATTCGGATTTTTTCAGGGTCATGCGGACTCCCTCCAGATCCTGAACGTTTAAAGCGGCGATGTCCCCGGCGGAAGGAAATACAAGGTACCGTTCTCCCTCACAATCCACGGACCGCCCGAACTGCTCAACAAGGCGGCGCTTTAAGGTGTAGGCAAAAGCCAGATTGATCTGCTGGCCGATAATCCCCCAGGCTATGGCTTCGAACAAATCCGGAATTCCCATATTGCGCAAACCGTAAAATGATTCCACCGCTCCACGCAGCAGCGCATCCTCTTTCGCCAGCTCATAAAACGGCCGTAAATCCGTATCCAAATCGAACCAATCTCTGACATAGCGGACCACCTCTTCGCGATCCCGCTTCCGGGATGGCGCCGTACCGCCGAGAAAGCGGACCGCCAGCGCATCGTTCCCGTCCGCGCTGATCTCTACGACGGGAATTTCTCCGTTTTCCAGCGGGATGGCTTTATACACCCGCTGATCGCCGATGCGCAACAGACACTCATTGGACGAACGCGACAAATATTTCATATTTTCGGCAAAACTGAATTCCTCGGGAACCGGCAGCCTCAACATATGCCCCTGATCTTCCCAAACCGCGTCCGGCTTCCCCGGATAAAATCGGTTATTCATCTACCCAACTCCCTCACTTTGGCGTCCGCTCCTAGCGTCCGCTTCTTCATTTATAGTTTTAACATGATCCGCGATCCTATCATTTCGTTATCTTGCTTTTCCATTCGAAAAGCATGGCTTGGTCCGGGAGGCAAAGGTATACTGAATGTGGAGGTGAGCTTATGGCGCGAGGCCAATATCCGACCTTTAGCGAGGAATGTGAACATATCCATGCAAAACGTGACGCCGGGAGCGAAGAGCAGTGGCAGGCGATTATCCATAACAATGCCGCGTATGACGGAAGTTTTTTTTACGCGGTAGCCAGTACGAGGATTTTTTGCCGGCCATCGTGCAAATCGAAGCCGCCCAAGCGGGAGAACGTGCGCATATTCGCTGGTGCCGAGCAGGCCAAAGCCGCCGGGTTTCGTCCGTGCAAACGCTGCAAGCCGGAGGGCTGGCCGCTGCCCGACACGGAATGGGTGGAGCAGATCGCCGATTACATTGATGCGCATTACCAGGAGAAGCTGACGCTGGAAACGCTGGCCGACATGTGCCACGGAAGCCCCTTCCATTTGCAGCGGACTTTTAAACGCGTCAAACGGATGACGCCGGGAGAATATATCCAGCAGCGCAGAATCAATCAGGCCAAGCAGGCGCTGCTCCATTCGCGGCGAACCGTGGCGGACATCGCCCTGGATGTCGGCATCGGCAGCCCGGCTTATTTCATCACCTTGTTTAAAAAAACAACCGGACTTACGCCTGCGGAATATCGAAAATCGCAAATGCGTTGAGCGCCGGGAACTACAGCGATCTATCACTTTTGGAGGTGCCTTACCAATATGAAAACAACCCAAGTCCAAACCTTATTCTGGTCGCAGCTTACCGATCAGGATTGGAACTTATATATCTGCGCAACGGAGAAAGGGTTAGCATATGTCGGTTCCCCGGCCTGGCCTTTTGCCGATTTGGAGGCGTGGGCCGGACGCCGCTTCCCCGGCAGCCCGCTCGTCCGGGACGAAGGCAGGATGAAGCCGTATGCGGCCGAGCTGACGGAGTATTTCCACGGCCGGCGGCAGCATTTTACCGTCCCTTTCGACCTGCAGGGAACCCCGTTTCAGCTTGCCGTATGGGAGGCTCTGTGCGCCATTCCGTTCGGCCAAACCCGCTCCTATTCGGACATTGCGCAACAGATCCGCAAACCGTCCGCAGTGCGGGCCGTCGGCGCGGCGATCGGGGCCAACCCGCTGCTCGTGACCGTCCCCTGCCACCGGGTCCTCGGCAAAAACGGCGCGCTCACCGGCTACCGCGGCGGCCTGGAGATGAAAACCAGATTGCTTGCGTTAGAAAAACAAACATTTTACAAATAAATCAATGATAGACATATTATTCTTTGTTTATTATAATGGAGTCACATAATGTAAACGCATACAATACATGGAACTTGAGGGAGGGATGCTCAACATATCTGCCAAACTTTCATATTAAAGGAGATGTGTGATGTTAAAAACAAAAGCAAGCAACGTATCCTTGGTATTGGCCTTAGCACTGGTTTTGACGATTTTCGGCGGATTGTCGCTGCCTTCCGCAACCGTATTCGCCGCCGATGCCAGCGGAACCACTGCGAGCATCTCGGACATTCTGAAAAACCAGCAGGCCGATGGCGGCTGGAAAAAGGATTACAAAGTAACCAGCGGGGAGTGGGCGAAGTCCACGATTGACAACAAGGCCACGTATACGGAAATAAGAAGACTAGCGGCTGAGTATGCCAAAACCAAAGACAGCAAATATTCCGCCGCAGCTATCAAAGGAATCAATTTCTTATTAAACATGCAATACGCCAACGGCGGATGGCCGCAGATTTACCAAAGCTCGGGTTATCATAAACACATTACTTACAATGACAATGCCATGGTCAATGTCATGATTCTGCTTGACGAAGTTGCCAACAAGAAAGGCGACTTTTCCTTCGTAGACAGCTCTTTGGCCAATCGCAGCAAATCCGCTGTTGCAAAAGGCGTGGACTGTTTGTTAAATACTCAGGTTGTCGCTAACGGAAAGCTGACCGTTTGGGGACAACAGCATGACTCAGCCACGCTAAAACCGGCAGGGGCAAGAGCATACGAAGTTCCTTCTCTTACCGCCAGTGAAAGTGTTGGTATTGTAAAATTCTTAAAAACCAGACCTTCCACCACACAAATTAAGGCTTCAATTCAAGCTGCGGAAAATTGGTTTAGAGCCGTTAAGATTACCGGAATCCGAATAGTAAAGACGGGCGATGATGTGATCGTTGTGGACGACCCCAGTGTAACGGCTCCGATCTGGGCCCGCTTTTACGAGATCGGTACGAACAAACCTATCTTTGTAGGGCGTGATGGCGTAGTGAAGTACAAGCTCAGCGATATTGAGCAAGAGAGAAGAACCGGATATGCTTGGTACGGCAACTGGCCTTCGAGTCTGGTGAATTAATCGAATTATTATAAGTAAAAGAGCTTATGCCAGCGCTGGCATAAGCTCTTTTACTGTAAAGTGACCCAATTCGCTCCGAAAACTTCTCAGTTCGCTCTTACTCCGGCCACCTTCCGCCTCCCGGCATGGGGCAAGTACGCTCCTTCAGCTTAGCGACGACCGGAACGATGCAGCCGCAAACCCGGCAGGTCGTGCCGTTCTCGAATTTAGGGCAGGCGCCGCAGGCCCGGAGCCGCTGTTCATAAACCTCATCGGGCACGCAATGCTCCGAAGCGAACATCGGCGACGCCAAAATGCGGGCGATTTGCGCCTCGGTCACCTTGTATTCCTCCCGGCAGCCTTTGCATTCCGCCGTTTCTCCCGCCATTTTGAGCGCTCCTTAGCTTTCCGCCGTAAGTTCCAGCGTAGTGACCGACATCGGCGGCAGCGTGACCGTGAGCAGGCCGTCCTGCAGCGCAAAACCGGAGAACGGCTGCGGCTTGACGTTGTCCGGCGCGGCAAACGTGTTGTGCGCATCGATCTTGTCCCCGGTCAGCGTCGTCCCGGCGACGGACAGCTTTTGCCCCGCCAACCCGCGGATATCCAGAATCACTTCATTTGAGTCAAGATGGCTCAGATTGCACAAGCTGATATGGATTTTGTCTTGGCTGTCCCTTGAGGCCGTGGCGGACACCGCGGGAATTTCCTCCCCATCGAAGCTGAGGCTTCCGGCGTCCAGCGTCAGGTCCAGGAATTCGGCGTCCTGATGCACCTTGTACATGTCGAAGACGTGGTACGTCGGGGTCAGGATCATTTTTTCCCCTTCGGTCAGGATCACCGCCTGCAATACATTCACGGTTTGGGCAATGTTGGCCATGCGCACGCGCTGATGATGTTTATGGAAGATGTTCAGCGTAAGTCCGGCGACCAGCGCATCGCGAATCGTGTTCTGCTGGTACAAAAATCCGGGATTCGTGCCCGGCTCCACGTCGTACCAGGTGCCCCACTCGTCCACGATCAGCCCGACCCGCCGCTCCGGATCGTATTTATCCATGATAACGCTGTGGCGGGTGATCAACTCGTCCATGTGCAGCGTTTTCCGCAGCGTCGTGAACCATTCGCGCTCCGCAAACCCCGTGGCCGGACCTTTATTCTGCCATTCCCCAGGGACCGTGTAGTAATGCAACGTAAGCGAATCCATGAACCGGGCCGCTTCCCGCATCAAGACTTCCGTCCAGTTGTAATCGTCCGAATTCGGCCCGCAGGCAATCCGGTGAATTTTGTTGTCGCCGTAGTTGCGCACGTATGTCTGATAACGCCGATATACGTCGGCGTAATATTCCGGACGCATGTTTCCGCCGCAGCCCCAGTTTTCGTTGCCGACCCCGAAGTAGGTCACTTTCCACGGCTCTTCCCGCCCGTTCTCCGCACGCAGCAGCGACATTGGGGATTCGCCGCCGAACGTCAAATATTCCACCCATTCCGACATCTCTTGAACGGTTCCGCTGCCTACGTTGCCGTTGATATAAGGCTCGCATTCCAACTGGCGGCACAACTCCATGAATTCATGGGTGCCGAAATGATTGTTTTCTACGACCCCGCCCCAGTGGGTGTTGACCATCCGCTTTCTGTCTGCGCGCGGGCCGATTCCGTCCTTCCAATGGTATTCATCGGCAAAACAGCCTCCCGGCCAGCGCAGCACCGGGATTTTAATGTTTTTAAGCGCTTCCACAACATCGCTGCGTATCCCATTCGTATTTGGAATCGGCGAGTCCTCCCCGACCCAAATCCCTTCATAAATGCATCTGCCCAAATGCTCGGAAAAATGGCCGTAAATGTTCCGGTTGATCGTTCCTTGCCCCACATCGGCGTTAAGTACACCCTTCAGCGTCATCGGTCGTTTCACTCCTTGATTAATATTTATGTTAATTAATTTATATACTACAAACTCATTATAATCGCACATTGCAACCAACGTCAATCATATTCCGGGAAAATCACCCAATTCATTTTGAGTATTGTAAACCATCCGACTTTTAAGTAATATACTTATTAATCAAATCGAAAAGGGCGGAAACACGATGAAACTCGATCTAACGGAAAAATCTTTGCCCGTTTACGAAGCGTTAGCCAGCCCCGTGCGGCTGCATATTTTGCGTTTATTGGCCGAGCGGCCGATGAACGTGAAGGAACTGGCCGGCGCCGTCCACTTATCCAGCGCCATCATGACCATGCACGTGCGCAAGCTTAGCGAAGCGGGCCTGATCGCCACGCAAATGGCTCCGGGCAAAAGCGGGCTGCAAAAAATCTGCTCCCTGGCCGCCACTTCGCTCGAGATCCTTTTTCCGGCCGAACAAACCGCAAACCGCCAAAGCCATCGGACCGAAATCCCGATCGGTCATTACGCCGATTTCCATATCGAGCCTACCTGCGGTCTGGCCACGACCAGCCATATCATAGGGAGCTTTGACGATCCCCGGTATTTCTGGGATCAGGAACGGATCCATGCCGCCATCCTGTGGTTCGGCAAAGGCTATATCGAATACAAATGCCCGAATTTCCTGCTGTCGAGCCAGCGGCCCCGCGAGCTCTTGATCATGATGGAAATCGCCTCGGAAGCGCCCGGCGTCAACAACAACTATCCGTCCGACATTACGTTTGCCCTAAATGAGGTCAAGCTCGGAACTTGGACGAGTCCGGGAGATTACGGCGATCAGCGGGGAAGATTTACCCCCGATTGGTGGCCGCAATATACGAACCAGTACGGGCTGTTGAAGCAGTTGCGCGTCACGGATGAGGGGACTTATATGGATGGCGTTAAGCTATCCGGCGTTACACTGAACGACGTCGATATCCGGCGCAAGCAATGGACGCTAAGGATCTCCGTGGAAGACGATGCCCAACATCAGGGCGGGGTAACGTTATTCGGCAAAGGCTTCGGCAACTATGATGAGCATCTGGTGGTGGAGTTGGTATATGCGGATGCTTGAGGAGAGGGGAAGGGGAACGCGGAATAACGCTGTCTTCCGAGGCGGCCCAGTCCACAGCCGTGAGAGCCGGCAAAACAAGTGGACGAGGGCAGTCTGACATGCTGGATTGAAAGGCAAGTAGATGGGGGCCATTCTGACATGCTGGCTTGGCAGGAACACGGGCCGCGGCGGTAAAATAGCGGTATTAGAGGGCGTTATTGTGATCGATTTGGCTATTTATCAGGAATAGAGGTAATTTAGGGCGCTATTTCTCAGTGAAACGGCCCATTGCCCTATTGCTGCCCTAGTTGTCCACCAATAGCGGTAAAAAGTTCCGCTATTCTTCCCCAAATTGCGGTTTGCTCAAAATAAGACCATTTTTTACCGCTATTCCCCGCCCGCTCCGCCTCCTTGAAATAATCTGGACCGGTTTGCTTTATGTCCCAGTCTGATCAAGTTTCACTTTAGCACCAACCTTCGGCTTAAGCCAAGGTTATGCTTATTTCACCGCTTCCCGCCTGCGGAACAATCCGCACGCCCTGCTCGCCGGCAGCCGCCGTGCCACCTTCCACCGAGGCTACTTCCGAAATGCCGCGCAGCACCAACTCCCAAGGCTTGCCCGCCGCCCCGCGCACCCGGCTCACCGTCAAGGCTTCGCCCTGCCGCTGCACGCACACCTCGAGTTCCTGCTCGCCTTGCGGGTTGTACACCCGGGCCGTCGTCTCGCGGCCGTCCTCCAGCTCAAACAGGTGCAGTCGGGCACCGTCCACGTAATCATAATCCGGACGCTCCCGGTTCGCGCCCACCGCGATCAAGCTGCCGGGGCGGACCATCAGCGGCAGGCTGAAATAATCGTGCCGCTCCTCCACCCAACGTCCGCTCTCCTTACCTCGCCGCTCAGGTAATTCGTCCAGCGCCCTTCCGGCAAGTAATACTTGGCGATTCCTTCACTGTTGAAGATCGGAGCGACCAACAGCGAATCGCCCAACATGTACTGGCGGTCGAGCGTTTCGCAGGCCGGGTCGCCCGTAAACTCCAGCACCATCGCGCGCATGACCGGCACGCCCGTTTTGGTCGCCTCTACGGAGGCGCCGTAAATATACGGCATGAGCGTGTCCTTCAGTTGCGTAAAGTGACGAAGCACGTCCACGGCTTCCTCGTCGAACAGCCACGGTACCCGGTAGGACTGGCTGCCGTGCAGCCGGCTATGCGACGACAACAGCCCGAAGGCGGTAAAAAAATGGCGTTATTTGGGCGAAATTCGCCCATTTGAGGGGAATAAAGGAATTTTATGGTCCTATTTTTTCGAATCGCAAAGAAATGCCCGCGTCCTGGACCATTTATAGGTAAATAAGGATAAAAAATTCCGCTAATGGGGATGAATCTGCTGGCTCTGGATAATAAGTACATAAAGTTCCGCTATTTTGAAGGCCGACGTTGGCCGTTCCAGCAGCCGGCTGTCAAACCGCAGTTCCGCTGAAAATAAGACCATTTTTTACCGTTACTCGTTTCGGGCGAATCACATGGAACAACGGCTGCACCCTGACTAAAGTCAATGAAGCAGCCGCCCTAATGGAGCAAAGTTCTAATAATAAATCCGTATAACACCCTGCTGTCCGTCTGTCTGGCCTTCCGCAACCTCAATCCGCTTAATATGCTCCTGGCCCGCCGGGACAATGACCGGCGTAATGACCGTGTAGCCTGCCTGCTCAATCGCGGGGATATTGAATTCCAGCAGCAGTTGCCCTTGTGCAACGGAATCGCCGGAGTTCACGTGGGCCGTAAAGCCTTCACCTTTCAGGGCGACGGTATTCATTCCAACATGAATCAAAATTTGCGCGCCGGATTCGTGTTCAAGCATGACGGCGTGTTTGCTTTTTTCCATCACGTGAACCACCTTGCCGGCAAACGGAGCGGTCACCTTCCCTTCCACAGGTTGAATCGCAATGCCTTCTCCCATCAGTCCGCCGGCAAACGCTTCGTCAGGCACCTCTGCAAGGGGGAGAACCTTGCCTGGCAGCGGAGCTAAAACTTCCAGAATCTGCTCCACGGCCTTCTTCTTTTTCCAACCAAACATACTCTGCCTCCGATATCAGATTTACAGATTTACAGATTTACAGATTTTTGGCGATAAAATAACCTTCTCTGGTCGCGTCCATCACGTTTCTCGGCTTGTTGGCGTCGCCGATGATGAAGGTGTCCGGGACAATATTGTAAAAGGAGTCGATGAGCTGCGGATTCGTTCGCATCCCCGTCGAGAGAATAACCGTCTGGGCCTTATGAAGTTTGCGCTCGCCGTTCTCCTCGTAAATCACGCCATCCGGGGCGATCTCCCCGATCCGGACATTCATTTTGACATGCAGCGTTGTTTGTTTGTCCATCGCTTGTCTTAAAGCAACGCGATACAGAATATTGCCGTTTTTCGCCAGCAAGTCTCCCGCTTCCATGATCGTCACGTTTTTGCCGTGCCGCGCCAGCTCGATACCGAGCTCGCAGCCGGTCGAACCGCCGCCGATCAGTACGACCTCCTGCCCTACCTCATCCATTCGGGTATATACGTCCAGCGCTCCGAGCACATGGCTTTGGTTCACCCCTTTAATCGGAGGCGTAAACGGCACCGCGCCAACGGCGATAATAATCGCGTCCGGGGACAGCTCTTTAACCCGCTCCGGCGTAGCCTCCACCCCCAACTGCACCTTGACGCCTGACTTTTTAATCTGGGTGATCAGATAATTCATGTAATTGTATAAATCGATTTTCAACTCTTCGTATTCGGCATACCGCAGCGCCCCGCCAAGCGAATCCTGCTTTTCCAGCAAAATAACCTCATGCCCCCGCTCGTCCGCCACCAAAGCGGCTTTCATGCCGGCCGGGCCACCGCCGATAATAACGACTTTCTTGCGCTGTTTCGCTTTTGGCAGCTCCAAAGGAACCAGGTCGTAACGGGTATAGCGCGGATTGACCGAGCAGCCGACATTTTTCCGCTCCGTGGAAATATGGTAGCAGTACTGGCAGCGCAGGCAGGGGACGATATCTTCGTCTCGGCCTTCCTTGGCTTTCTGCGGCCAGAACGGATCGGCGATCAGCGGGCGTCCCAGGGCCACGAAATCGGCCTTGCCCGCGGCGATAATCGATTCCGCTTCGGCCGGGCTCATAATCGCGCCGACGACGGCCACGGGAATCTTGACGTTCCGCTTTACTTCGGCGGCCCATTCCACGTTGGGCATATGCTCTTTAAAAATCGTCGGAGCCATGTGCACATTGCCTTCGTAATTGATGTCCAGGCCCGCCGAAATATGCACCATATCGAGTTTGTCTTCGACAATTTTGATAAACTCCAGCACGTCCTTGAATTCGATCGAACCGTCGACGATTTCGGAGGCACTGATCCGCATGTCCACGACAAAATCAGGGCCGACCGCCTTACGAACCCGGTCGATGATCATTTTCGGGAACTTGATCCGGTTTTCAAAAGAACCGCCATATTCGTCCGTGCGTTTATTGAACAGCGGGGAGAGAAATTCAGCCGGCAGCCAGCCGTGGGCAAAATGCAGCATGACCAGATCGAAGCCGGTTTCCTTGGCCCTTTTCGCGGTTTCCGCCCAGTCGTTCGCCACCTCGTCCATCATTTGCTCGTCCATCGCTTTTACGATGGTGCCGTCCGCTCTGACCAGATCGACCGGGCCGATCGCGTAATCGTCCACGCGCGCGTATTGGCCCGAATGGATCAGCTCGAGGGAAGCCTTTGCCCCGGCCTGATGGGCGACAATGACGCGGTTTCGCGTTGCTTCCATCTGGTATTTATCAAAGGCGTAGGGCTCGTCCGGCCGGGAATAGCTCGCTCTTTTACGGCTGACATTGACGCTGCCGGTAATGATCACGCCGGCGCCGCCGATCGCTTTATCATGGTAAGGCCCCGCTGGGGTGGCGATAATCCGGTTGTGGAACACTACGTTTTTAATGCGGATCGGCTTGAATAGGTTGGGAAATTTCATCCGTACCACTCCTCTGTCTGCTGTATACCTCTTTACAGATTTTTGGCGATAAAATAACCTTCTCTCGTCGCATCCATTACGTTTCTCGGTTTGTTGGCGTCGCCGATAATAAAGGTGTCCGGGACGATGTTGTAGAAGGAGTCGATGAGCTGCGGATTGGTCCGCATCCCCGTCGAGAGAATAACGGTCTGGGCCTTGTGAAGTTTGCGCTCGCCGTTCTCCTCGTAAATCACGCCATCCGGGGCGATCTCCCCGATTCGGACATTCATTTTGACTTGCAGCGTTGTTTGTTTTTCCATCGCTTGTCTTAACCCGACGCGGTAAAGGAGATTGCCGTTTTTCGCCAGCATGTCTCCCGCTTCCATAATCGTCACATTTTTACCGTGCCGCGCCAGCTCGATGCCGAGCTCGCAGCCTGTCGAACCGCCGCCGATCAGCACGACCTCCTGCCCCACTTCATCCATTCGCGTGTAAACGTCCAGCGCTCCGAGCACATGGCTCTGGTTCACCCCTTTAATCGGAGGTGTAAATGGAGCTGAGCCAACGGCGATAATGATCGCGTCCGGGGACAGCTCTTTAATCCGTTCCGGTGTAGCCTCCATGCCCAATTGCACCTTAACGCCGGATTTATTGATCTGGGTGATCAGATATTTCATGTAATTGTACAAATCGATTTTCAGTTCCTCATACTCGGCATAACGCAGCGCCCCGCCAAGCGAGTCCTGCTTCTCCAGCAAAATAACCTCATGTCCCCGCTCGTCCGCCACCAAAGCGGCTTTCATGCCTGCGGGTCCGCCGCCGATAATGACGACCTTCTTGCGCTGTTTCGCTTTCGGCAGTTCCAAAGGCACCAGGTCGTAACGGGTATAGCGTGGATTGACCGAACAACCGACATTTTTCCGCTCCGTGGAAATATGGTAACAGTATTGGCAGCGCAGGCAAGGAACGATATCCTCATCCCGGCCTTCCTTGGCTTTTTGCGGCCAGAACGGATCGGCGATCAGCGGACGTCCCAGCGCCACGAAATCGGCCTTGCCCTCGGCGATAATCGATTCCGCTTCGGCCGGGCTCATAATCGCGCCGACAACGGCCACGGGGATCTTAACGTTCCGCTTCACTTCAGCGGCCCATTCCACGTTGGGCATATGTTCTTTAAAAATCGTCGGAACCGCGTGTACGTTGCCTTCATGATTGATGTCGAGTCCCGCCGAAATATGCACCATATCGAGTTTGTCTTCGACGATTTTAATAAATTCCAGCACATCCTTAAATTCAATCGAACCGGCGACGATTTCGGAGGCGCCAATCCGCATGTCCACGACAAAATCCGGGCCGACCGCCTCACGCACCCGGTCGATGATCATCTTCGGAAATTTGATCCGGTTTTCAAAAGAACCGCCATATTCGTCCGTCCGTTTATTGAACAGCGGGGAGAGAAATTGAGAGGGCAGCCAGCCGTGGGCAAAATGCAGCATCACCAGATCAAAGCCGATTTCCTTGGCCCTTTTCGCGGTTTCCGCCCAGTCGTTGGCCACCTCGTCCATCATTTGCTCGTCCATCGCTTTAACAATGGTGCCATTCTCTCTCACGAGATCAACCGGTCCGATCGCGTAATCGTCTACACGCGCGTATTGACCCGAATGGAGCAGCTCGAGGGATGCTTTTGCTCCGGCCTGATGAGCAACTATGACGCGGTTTCGCGTCGCTTCCAACTGATATTTGTCGAACGCGTAAGGCTCGTCCGGCCGGGAATAACTCGCTCTTTTGCGGCTGACATTGACACTGCCGGTAATAATCACGCCGGCGCCGCCGATCGCTTTATCATGGTAAGGACCCGCAGGGGTGGCGATAATCCGGTTGTGGAACACTACATTTTTAATGCGGATCGGCTTGAATAGATTGGGAAATTTCATCCATACCACTCCTCTGTCTGCTATTCTCTGGATTCATCCAACATCTCGCCGTTCGACAGAATGACATTTTTGTACCAGTAAAAAGACTTCTTGCGCTCGCGGTTCAAAGTTCCGTTACCTTGATCATCCCGGTCCACGTAAATCAGGCCATAGCGTTTTTTCATTTCGCCGGTGGAGGCGCTGACGAGGTCGATGCAGCCCCAGACGGTATAACCCATCACGTCCACTCCGTCAAGCAAAACCGCGTCTTTCATATGAGCGATATGTGTTTTCAAATAATCGATCCGGTAATCGTCCCTGATCATTTCGCCTTCCTGCTTGTCGTCCACAGCGCCAAGGCCGTTTTCCACCACAAAAATCGGCAGCTGATACCGGTCGTACAAGTTATTTAAAGCGATCCGCAAGCCTAAGCCGTCAATCTGCCAATCCCAGGCGCTTTTCTCCAGATAAGGGTTGGCAATACCGTCCAGCATATTACCTTTTACTTGAATTTTCCGCTCGGGCTTGGCACTGGTAACGAGGGACATATAATAACTAATGCCAATATAATCAACGTTTCCGGCCAGCAAATCCCGTTTATCCTCCGGTGTGATATCAAGCGAGATTTGCCGCCGTTCCAGAAATTTATAGGCTTTGGGAGAATAGTATCCTCTTACTTGGACATCAGAGAAGTAATAATGAAGATCCATATTATGCATATTTTCCAGGTTGTCTTCCGGGGAACAGGTTTCCGCATAGGACAGCGGGTACAGCATCATCATACCGATTTTGAAATCCGGATTGATCCGGTGGCCCAATTCCACGGCTTTGGCGCTGGCCACCAATTGGTAATGCGCCGCTTGATACACCGCTTGCTCCGGGCGGTCGTATTGCTCGATGCGGATGCCCGCGGCAATCAGCGGATTCAAAGTAATGACATTGATTTCATTAAAAGTCATCCAATATTTTACTTTCGTGCGGTATCTCCGGAACAAGGTATCACATAGCTTGACGTAAAAATCGATCATCTTCCGGTTCGTCCAGGAACCGTATTCCTTGACCAAGTACAGCGGGGTCTCATAATGGGAAATCGTGACGACCGGTTCGATTCCGTATTTAAGGCACTCGTCAAACACCCGGTCATAAAAAGCCAACCCTTCCTCATTCGGCTCCGTTTCATCGCCTTTAGGGAAGATTCTCGTCCAGTGAATGCTCGTTCTGAAGCATTTAAACCCCATCTCGGCGAACAAGGCGATATCTTCCTGATAGCGGTGATAGAAATCAATCGCCTGATGATTTGGATAGTAAGTATTTTCCAGGATGCCTTCGGTATACAACCGGCTTTGGCCATGCTTGCCGGCAGCGGCGACATCGGCGGTGCTTATTCCTTTTCCTCCGATGTTCCAGGCTCCTTCGCATTGATTGGCCGATACGGCTCCTCCCCACAAGAAGTCGTCCAGCAGCTTTCGAGTTGACATACGGTTTCTCTCCTTACTCTCTATTTTTAACGGAACCTCTTTCGATAATTTCCGATTGGAAAATGGCGTCTTGTTGCAGCTTCTTCACCACATCCGCTCTCGTCTTGCTCCCGTCCATCATGGCAATCAGAGATTTGGCGACCCTCCTCATCACCTTCTTTTGATGAAGGTCAACCGTTGTGATCTGGGGAGTAACGATTTTGGAAATCGGATAATTGTTATACCCTACGATCGACACATCCTCCGGAACGGAAATCCCGTTTTCCAGCAGCTTTCGCAAGCCGCCGACCGCCAGATCGTCGGTGGCGTAAAAAATCGCGTCGATTTGCCCGGAAGCAATCTTGCCTATCATTTTTTCCGTAACGCCGTATCCGTGGTCGTAATCACTGCCGCGCGCTTCAAAAGTGAGTTCCTTATCGAACGCCAGTTTGTATCTTTTTAAAGTTCGCAAGTACCCTTTATAACGGTAATTCGTCCCGATTGAGGTTTTGCTTCCTCTGACAAAAGCGATTTTGCGGTGTCCCTTCGCAATCAGATATTCCACGATATCCTCACCGGTACGATCATAATCCAGGACGACATTGACCACATGCTCGTTTACAATGAATTCCGGCGTTCTGCCCATGACAAAAATGGGCATACTTTTATTGGCATACGCATTGACAAATTCGTCGGAAATAAACTTGGACATACAGATGACGGCATCCGCCCTATTCTCGGAAATAAATCGCTCCGCCGTGCCTTTATGCTTGTCATTTGCCGTTATAATGACCAAATCGATATTTTTCACCTTCAGCTCATTTTGTACGGCTTCCAAGGAATCTGTAAAGTACGGACGGGTTGGATTATCAGCAATGAGCAGAACCACATTTGTTTTCTTGCGTTGTAAATCTATCGCCGAACCGTTTCTGACATAGTTCAGCTGTTTTGCCGCTTCCCTGACCTTTTTCTTGGTTTTGTCGGCAATTTCGGGACTGTCGTTTAAAGCCATGGAGACGGCCGAAACCGAAATATCCAGCAGTTTTGCAATATCCTTGATCGTAGCCATTTTATTTGCACCTCGCGCCTATTCTTCCGTTTTTATTTTATTATAGAGTAGATTCGAGCATCTGCGCGATTTTCGGCTTCGGCTATCTGTTGGCGCCCCGCGGTTATGCCTTCGGCTTCTTGAAGTTGATATTTTGCTTGCTCAACAGAATCGTCGTAAAAAAAGATACGCTCAGCGAAACGCCCACCGCGATAAAATAAGTCACCGCGGTCGGGGACGACAGGAATGCCGGCAGCCCCAGTAAACCGCTAAAGGCAAAGTTCGTAATGTAGGTTTTGGTCACGCCGCAGACAATGCCCCCGGCCAAACCGCCCAGTGTCAGGGAAATGAAATATTTTTTGTTCTTCATTACCACCCCGTAAATCCCTGGCTCGGTAACGCCCGACAGGAAATTAACGAAAGCGGAGGAACTGGCCATCGCTCTATCTTCCTTGTTTTTGGAAATTATCATGACAGCAAGGCAGACCCCTAACACCGCATAGTTGCCCATTCCTCCAGATCCGAGGCTGTATTCCATACCATGTTCCGCCAGGTACGATAATTGCAGCGGCAGGACGACCCAGTGAATGCCCAGCATAATCACGTAGATGAACAAAGCCCCGAATATCGCATTAAAGATAATGACGTTGGAATTAAGGAAAAACTCGTATCCGTCAGCGACAAGATTAGCCAAAAATCCGCCAACCGGTCCGAACACCATCAAAGTTAAAGGAACCATGATCAGCAAGGATAAAAACGGCACAAAGATGAACTGCAGCGCTTTGGGCAAAAATCTTTTGAGCAGCTTGTCCAGATACGAGTAAGCCCAAATCGCCAAAATGATCGGGATGACGGTGCTGGAAAAATTCATCGCGGTAAAATGAATTCCCAAAAAGTCGATCACATTGCCCGTTGTCGTAATCCCCGTGATGTTCGGTTCCATCAAAGCGGCGCCGATCACCGCGCCGATATAAGGGCTGGCCCCGAACTTTTGCGCGGCCGTAAACGCCAGCAGGATCGGAAAGAAATAAATCAAGGCATTGCCCGCACCGGCCAGAATCAAATACGTATTGCTTGTGTTAGGGAGAATCCCGGATTGCGCCAAAATATCGATCAGACCTTTAATAATCCCGGAGGTCGCCAGAATGGGAATGTACGGTGTAAAAATCGCCGAAATCGTAGCGAGCAGCTTATCGAACCACGATTTTTTAGGGGCCTTGGCGCCAGCAACGGCGTTATCCCCAGGCTTGGCGGGACCGCTATCCGGCGTTTGCCCGTCCGGAGCGTTCTCCAGTTGCCGCATAATCTCGCTGTACATTTCATTAACGAGCGGGCCGATAATTACCATCGTTTGCCCTTGCGAATCCACTACTCCGAGCACTGCCGGCAGCGCCTTAAGCGCGTCCCGCTCGGCCAAGGAGGTGTCATGCAATTCAAAGCGCAGCCTTGTGGCGCAATGAACCAGGCTGGAAATATTGCTCTTTCCCCCCCACCAGTTTGATAATGCTTGTTGCGGCCTCTTTATTACTCATTCGCGTCACCCCGGTAACTTTTTCTCATGTGCTCAAATCCGCTTACTGAAACGTTACAGAAAACATTCAAAAAAAATTGAAATAATTGATCTGAAACGTTTCAGAAATGCTTCAAAAAAATTTCTTCCCTGCAGGTATGCACCCAGTATAAACGACATGATTCGACTTGTCAATGAACCGTTTTCAAAAATCCCGGGAACAATCCCCTTTACTTTAAGAAACGCAAGGAAATGGAGGAGAAATACGCCCCTTATTTATTGTCGTAATTTTTTTTAATCATGATTTCTATAGTTCTAGAAGTGTAAAAATGAAATAAATAAGGAGAGGAACCACATGAGGAATTCATGGAAAATTTATGTGCTGGCCATTGTCAGCTTTTTGGTCGGAACTTCGGAATACATTATCGCCGGATATGGGATATGGTCGCAAGCGATCCGCGGCCCCGACGATGTATTTGGGGCAATTAGAAAAGGAGCCATCCTGATTCGAGAGGCCCCTGTCAACTTGGATTTACGTATGGGATCTATAACATCGCCAACGCACCGCCAATGTTCAAGCCGTTGCTGTTCCGCTGAAGTTCAAGGACTTCCTCTTATTGCGGGCAGTTCGCAAAAAGCGTGAGCAATTCATCCACATTGGGTCCCGAACCTACTTGCTTGACAACGGCCTTCCCTTCTTTGATATATGCCAATGTTGGCGTACCCTGGAAATCAATATGGTCGACCAGAAATTGGCCGATCTCAGGTCCCCAATCACCGCCATCTAAATTATAGTAGTAGATTGGTTGTGAAATAAGTAAAGAAAAATCTTTTAAAACAGGCGAAAACTCCCGGCAATAATAGCAACTCGGTCTGCCTATATAAATATAAAATCCTTCACCGGAATTGAATTTAGCGATGGTTTCGTCCGCATTAAGCTTAGGCAAATGTTTTACATTGTTTTCGTATTCCTCTACAGTAACCCCGTTCTCATATTTGCCAAAATGCGCTTGGGTCATATTTGATGAGGCATAAGTGCTACCTGCAACAAATAGGCACATGATACAGGTTAAAGTTATGCTCCATAAAAAACGGATTTTTCTACTTCGCATACACAAACCTCCATTTCCGTTAGAGTTCACAAAAGTCCTGTCCAGAAAGCGCCGCATTGATCCGGTCCATTAGGACTGCAGTCATGCTGACAATCATCAGGGTCGCAGATTTGAACGGACATGTCGAATTCCTCCGCTTGCAGCCATTTTAATTCTTCCACTTTAATCCTCTCCTTTACTCAGTGGTAAGTACTTGATTTATACATTACGATAGTTGGACTATAAAACCGCAGAAATGTAACATTTAGCTGTATTTTTGCTATATTTAACATACTTTCTATAAAAGTTGATGACGAGCAAACCATGGAAAAAAGCAGTAAAATAAAGATAAAGCAATACGGAAATGAGGAGGAAAACGATGAACCGTATCCTGATTGTCGAAGACGACATCTCCTTAAGCAATGGAATTACACTGGCCTTAAAAGACCCTGACACTACTTTCGTGCAAGCCCATAGTCTCGCCGGCGCCAGAGATCAATTAAAAACCGCCGGATTTGATTTAATGATCCTGGATATTAATTTGCCGGACGGAAACGGACTTGAACTGTTGAAGGATATACGCAAAACAACAGCCATGCCGGTTATCGTCCTTACGATTCATAATTTGGAAACGGATATTGTAACCGGGTTGGAACTGGGCGCCGACGATTATATTACCAAACCCTTCAGCCTGATGGTATTGAGGGCGCGCGTGGCGGTGCAATTAAAAAAATCCGGAAACCAGCCCCTGGACTGCTTTCAACACGACGATTTCCGCTTTTCTTTTCATAAAATGGAATTCTTAAAGAAAGGAAGTCCTGTTGAGCTTAGCAAAACCGAACAAAAACTGCTGCGTATCTTGGTTGAACATAAAGGGATGACGGTTTCCCGCGAGCACTTAGTGGACAGCATCTGGACCGACGGAGCTGAATATGTGGGGGAAAACGCCCTATCTGTAACAATAAAAAGATTGCGTGACAAGCTTGAAGACAACCCTTCCGCGCCGCGATACATTAAAACGGTCTACGGGCTTGGTTATACATGGGCGCAGAAATGATGATTTTTAATTATCTATGCTTGGGTGTAGCCGCTTCCGCCGTAATCGGCGCTGCAATTACCGTCTTTTTATACCGGAAATATGTCAGAAATACGTTAAAAACAATTGATAATATGATCACGGCTGCTATTGACGGCAGTTTTTCGGAGCACGTCTTCGACGAGTCTTTGTTGTCTTCAGTGGAAGCCAAGTGCGCCCAATTTCTGTCCATTTATTCTGTATCGTCCCAAAAGTTGCTGGCGGAAAAGAATAAAATAAACAAGCTGATTTCCGATATTGCGCATCAGACAAAAACACCTGTCGCCAACATTCTGCTTTACTCCCAACTGCTTGGCGAATACGATTTGCCTCAGGATGTTTCCATATGCGTTAAAGCCTTGAATTCCCAGGCCGAAAAGCTTCATTTCCTTACTGATGTATTAGTCAAGACATCTCAGCTTGAGACGGGCATTATTAGTGTCTCTCCCCGCCGGGAAACGGTTCAAAAGCTGCTGGATTACGTAAGGCATCAGGTCTTTCCAAAGGCTGAAGCTAAAGGAATTTCGCTCGCTATACCAGATACGGCCATCCACGCCCGCTTTGACTTGAAATGGACCGCGGAGGCCGTCTATAACGTTGTCGATAATGCTGTAAAATACACGGATAAGGGTGGAAGTATCGTCGTTCGGGTTAGTGAATATGAGTTATTCTGCCGGATCGATATTACCGACACCGGAATCGGAATTGCGGAAGAGGAACAAACGAAAATATTCAAACGTTTCTATCGCTCCCCAGCCGTACAGATGCAGGAAGGCGTCGGCATTGGATTGTTTTTAACCAGAGAGATTTTAACCGCCGAAGGAGGATATATTCGGGTAAAGTCCGATTTTGGGAGCGGTTCTACCTTTTCGATATTTCTCCCTATCGACAAATTTCCACAATAAGAATCTGCATTAGACTTTTTGTTTTGAGGAAATACCGTAATTTAAGCATTCAATATTATTTTATTGAAATGACTCTCCAATTCCCTATCGTGCGTAATTAATAATATGGTATGGTCCAACTTAAGCTCTTCTAATATAGCCATAAAATTTTGTTTGACAATGCGATCCAAATTTGCAGTCGGCTCGTCAAAAATTAAAACCTCTTTATTGCCAAAAATGGTCCGTAAAATCGCAACAATCTGCTGTTGTCCGCCGGACAGGGAAAAATTTTTTCCGATGATTTGGGCGTTTCCGCCATCCTGGATAAATTTCTTGGTATCCAATAACTTAATATAAGCATCCAATCGCTCGATAGGGATTCCCTGTTTTCCTAAAGTTATGTTATTCATAATAGTATCCATATACATTACAGATTCCTGAAAACAAATGCCTATTTTACCGTTCACCTCCTCCCGTTTCCATTCCCTTAGTTCTATCCCGTCAAGAAAGATATCGCCCGTATAATTGCAATTGATCTTCGTTAATAATTTCAGCAGCGTACTTTTTCCGGCTCCATTGCGTCCGGATAAACAAAAAATCTCATGGCTATCGATAGAGAAGCTAATGCTCGATAGAACATCTTCTATTCCGTTATAGCTGTAGCTTACATTTCTGAATTCTAAATGCATCGTTGACTCACCTCGAAATAAAAGTATTGTTTATTTTACAGCTTTCATAGCCTATCTCCTTGTTCATGACACCAGGTACCATTTATTTGTCATAAAATACATTTCAGCTATTTTTAATCATTGAAGTTCTTTCAAGACTGTTAGAATTCTGAAAGATTGTGGAAAGATCAGTATGGTAATGTCTGTGTTGTAGAAATGCTTGCAAGCACAGACATTAACAGACATTATTTGTTTTGGAGGAGATCCGATGAAGATATTAGAAGCCAATAACCTGAAGAAATTTTATGGCAGCGGTGAGACTGCCGTTCATGCTTTGGACGGGGTGACCCTCGAGGTGGAACATGGGGAATTTGTCGCCATCGTCGGCACATCCGGCAGCGGCAAGTCCACCCTGCTGCATATGCTCGGTGGTCTGGACCGGCCGACAAGCGGAAGCGTCACGGTCGACGGCAAGGACATCTTTTCGCTTAAAGATGAAGAATTGACCATTTTCCGCCGCCGAAAAATCGGGTTCGTCTTCCAAAATTATAATCTGGTGCCTGTCTTAAACGTGTATGAAAATATTGTGCTCCCGATTGAATTGGATGGGAAACAAGCGGACAAAAACTATGTGGACAAAATTGTAAATACGCTGGGACTTGAGAATAAACTAAACAATTTGCCGAACAATCTCTCCGGCGGACAGCAACAGCGCGTAGCCATTGCCAGAGCTCTGGCAGCGAAACCGGCGATTATTTTGGCCGACGAGCCGACCGGAAATCTGGACAGCAAGACCAGCATGGATGTCATGGGTCTTATTAAGGTGTCCAGTCAACAGTTCCGCCAAACAATCGTGATGATTACCCACAACGAAGAAATCGCCCAAATGGCGGACCGCATCATTCGCATTGAGGACGGTAAATTAATCGGCGGTGCGGTCGGATGATCAAAGTAAAGAATAAAAAAGTCATCCGTAAGCTGGCGGATAAAAGTTATAAAACCAATAAAACGAGAAATCTCATCGCCATTTTAGCGATAGCTCTCACTTCATTGTTATTTACGGTGCTGTACACCATGGGCTTAGGCACCGTGGACAGCATACAGCAGACTACGCTGCGGCAGGCTGGCGGCGGTCATGCTGTCCTCAAACATATTGATGATGAGGTATTCACGAAGATTAAGGAACATCCTTTGATCAAAGAAATCGCCTATAGACGAATTTTGAGCGACGGTGTTTTAAACAATGAATTTTTAAAACGACAAACAGAGTTTTGGTATTACGATGATGCAGCGCTAAAGCTCGGATTCATTAAGCTGGCTGGCGGCCGTAAGCCTGTAGCCGAAAATGAAGTAATCGCCGATACCCAAACATTGCAGTTGCTGGGGATTCCCTTAAAGGTTGGCGAGCCTTTAACCCTGCAGCTTGACATTCGCGGCAAACAGGTTGAACGCAGGTTTAACCTTTCCGGCTGGTGGAAGAGCGACCCGATGTTTAATGCGGGACAAATCTACGCTTCCAGAGCTTATTTGGATGCGCATCACGCTGAACTGCAGAACACATATAAGAAAGACAAGTTTTATACAGGGACTATTCACCCTACTATCATGTTCAACAATAGTCTTGATTTGCGCGGCAAACTCGATAAAGTGATCATTGAGAGCGGATATTCTCTTGATGAAGAGGCAGCAAACTATGTCGAGAGTAATGTAAATTGGGCGTACCTTGCAGCCAATTTCGGTAATATGGACCCTGGAATCATAGTTGCGCTTATTTTAATGCTGCTGCTGATCATGTTTACCGGGTATTTGATTATTTATAATATTTTTCAAATTTCGGTAATACGAGATATTCGTTTTTACGGCCTCCTGAAGATGATCGGCACCAGCGGCAGACAGATCCGCCAGATTATTCACCGACAAGCCATGCTCCTGTCGGTCATCGGCATCCCCCTCGGCTTAATCATAGGCTACATAGTGGGAAAGTCGCTTGTTCCTCTGATTATAAACAACACGAACTTAGCCGGCGCGGAAGCATCGGTATCCCCGAGTCCGTGGATTTTTATATTGGCCGCGCTGTTTACACTTATCACGGTGTTTATAAGTACCAGCAAGCCGGGCAAAGCAGCCTCAAGCGTGTCGCCGGTCGCGGCGACGAAATATGTAGACCGAATTCCCGGGAACAAGACCATGCCGTTGAAATCCACACGCGGCGTAAGCATGCGCAGCATGGCCCGGGCTAATCTGGGGCGCAGTAGAAAACGTACACTTATGGTCGCGATCAGTTTATCCTTAAGTCCCGTACTCCTGAACACCGCGTTTGACCTCTCGCAAAGTATAGATACAAACAAATATTTGTCATCCCAGTTTGGCGATACGGACTTTCTTATCGGACATGCGGATTTGTTCAAACAGGAGTTTGTCGGACATGAAAACGGAACTTCCGAAAGCTTTATTCAAGCGGTTCAAGATCAGCCGGGTTTTGAAGAAGGTTGCCGATTATACGGAGACCGAAATGTATTTACGGTTGACAAATCAAAGCCTGCTGGAGATGTGAACGATGGAGTTGATGCCTACGGCAATTACATTGCCCAAGTATTCGGACTTGAAGAGTTGTGCATGGGCTATCTTCAAATCATGGACGGTGAGCTCGATTCTGGCAAGTTAGCTTCAGGCAGATATATTTTGGAGGGCGTCGATCTCAACGATTACGGCGAACCATATTGGGAACGAACGAAATACAAAGTGGGCGAGAAAGTTACGCTTCATAAGTTTATGGGGAACGAGGAAGCTACGATGGACCGATATAAAACCTTTCATTTTACGGTACTCGGTCATGTGGCTATGAAGGAGTACTCTAATTCTGATAGCAGAGCAATGAGTTATAACTTTTATCTCCCTGCGGACATCTATAAGTCATTGACGCGGCAACGCACGGTGATGAGTTATGCTTTTAATGTATCCTCCAATGAAGAAGCCGGCATGGAACACTTTTTGAAAAGTTACACCAAGACAACAGAACCGTTCATGGATTACCGGTCCAAATTTACCGTGTTAAATGAAGTATCGGGAATGCAAACAACGGTGAAGATGATTGGCGGCACGCTTAGCCTAATCATTGGTCTGATCGGTGTCCTAAATTTTGTAAATGCAATTCTAACCAGCATTATCACCCGGCAGCAAGAGCTGGCCATGTTGCAAAGTATCGGTATGACCAAACGGCAATTACGCAGCATGCTGGCTTTTGAAGGATTTTATTATGCGTTGGGCACTAGTTTGCTCTCTATCCTGCTAGCTATCATATCTTCAGTCTTCATTGTAAGACCTTTGAGTAATACCATTTGGTATTGTAGCTACCATTTTGTTATTTGGCCTGTACTAGCTGTATTGCCTATATTGTTTGCTCTCGGTACCCTCATTCCATTAGCGGTCTATTCTTCGAACAGCAAACGAAGTATTGTGGAGCAGCTTAGGCTGGCAGAATAAGTTAGTAAGCTATTACAGAACAATCGCTTTTTATTACACTTAGATATTTTTATTAGATTTTGGTTTTATGCTGTATCTAAGTTAACTGTGCATCTGATTATATTCATTGATAAAGGGAGCGTGTAAAATGGAAAAATTAGAACTGTTGGAAGCGGAACAATTTGACATGTCCATTCAAAGTTATTGCGATCCAAATGATTGTAATCATGATTGTTTTCCTACCGGGCGAAATGATTGCGGCTCTTTTTTGTCAAGAAAACAATAAGCATAAGAATAAGTCTTAGTATCAATAAATAGTAATACTCAGATGCATAGTTAGCTTTTATGTCCGAATTCTAAATATATGGTTAATCCACCTCTTCGGCGTTCATAATTAACTCGACTCTGTCGATGGATACTTTGGCCTGTTTCCAGCCGGCAACGTAGTTAGTCACCGCTTTAATCGGTCCTATTATTTGATTTGAGTAATATACAAACACCGTTAATATTCCTACGGTTATTTGATCGTGCATAACCAATAACGCTCCGACGCCCAAAAGAAAAACATTCCCGACCAAAATGATAATTGAAGGAACGATAGCGGCTATTTTAAGCGTGTTTCCCCTTTTTCGGTTTGCTTCAAGCGCCTTCTCCTCTAACGGCATATAGTTGCTTAAAACATAGTCTTTCAATCCCAGTCCGATAGAATACAGTATGGAATGAAGCGTCCCTCTTATGTAATAGAAAGAGTCATCATAGGCTTCCAACACGATTTTGCTTTTTTCCGTGATTTTTTTGTTAAAATACGTCTGGCTGATGAACGACAGCAACATAACCAAAAGGATGATAATAAATAATTTAGAATTGTAAACTAGCAGAACTATTGTAATCACTATAAGAAACAGCAGGTTGGATATAAAAATCGGAATGCCGTTGGACAGCCATCTTTCAATAATTCCTACATCGTTTGTAAACAAGGATAGCAGCTTATCATTATGTGCATTTATCGTCTCTCCGGGTAAACGAAAGAGCTTGGCCAGCAATTTTTGTTTCAGATTAAATGATATTCGTTTCGCTAATGCGGTAAAAATAAACTCGGAAAACAGGCTGAAGCAGTGAGACAGAACATACAATCCTATGGAGATCATCATAAACTTAAAGATCAAGGAAATGTCTCGCAACTCCAACCCGGCGTCTATAATTTTGCTGATGTATTGCGGAATCAACGTGCTGACTACGGCATCCGCAGCCTGAAGCATTAATAGCAGGAGAACAAAAAGATGGAGATGGCCGACTCCGGCGGCAATCCACTTATACTTCCCGAACATAAAGTTTCCCCCCCCCCCCCGTGCAATCAACAATGCGCTACTCTATATTACAACTCTAAGAGGCATTCCCCTTAGTTAATGCCATCAATCACCTTTTTTCTGTCACAAAATACATCAACTGCAGTTTATTTTGTCAGCAAAACATCGGATTATGACATCTGAACCATATTGTCAAAAAATAATGATTTATTTAATGTAGCGAATGATTGCATGAGAGGAGAGTCTGTATGAAATATGTATTTAATCCTTACTTGCATGAGTTATTCCACGATCAACAGGCCATTATCGCCAATACGAAAACAGGCAACTTTCTGAGGACCTCCAAATCCTATTATCACGTACTAAAAGAACTGATCGATTCCGAAGAAACCGGACAGTTGTTAAATTTAACGGAAGATGCGCCTCACTCTGAAGTTGTTCAGAATTTAAAGAAACTGTTTGATGCCCTGGTGAATATCGAATGCATTCTAACGGAAGATCAATTAGCAGATATCTATCGGGAACGCCTGGATGTCGTTTACCTGGCCTTGACCAATAAATGCAATCTGAAATGCAAGCACTGCAGCGCTTCCGCCGATATCCGTTTCACCGATGCACTAACAACAGACAAGATTAAGGAAACTATTGACCGGATCGTCAAACTCCGGCCTGAAGCCGTCAATTTAACGGGTGGAGAACCAATGATGCGCGTTGACTTCATGGAGGTACTGGCTTATCTAAGAGCCAAGTACGACGGGGCGGTTTTATTAGCCACAAACGGTCTATTTATAAACGAAAAAAATGCCGGACAGCTATTGAAATATATCGATCATATCTCTTTTAGTGTCGACGGATATGATGAAGAGACCTGTGCCAAGATCAGAGGCAGAGGCATATTTGGCAGAGTTATCCGAAATATCCATCTGTTAAAAAGTCTAGGGTTCAAGAAAATTTCTTTATCCATGACCATAACAAATTATACTTATGATGGAGGTAGAGAGCGCTTCCTTCATTTATGTGAGCAACTAGAGGTGGAGCCAATTGTTCGCACTTTAACATCGGAAGGCAGAGCGGGGGTAAATAGTGAGGAGCTTTTCCCTTCTCAGCCCCTTGCAGCAAAAAATGTCCCTAAAGACTTAAACTGTAGGTTATGTTCTCCCGGTAAAAGGGAGTTGTTTATTGGCGCAAATGGAAATATTTATCCGTGCGGCGGATTGATGGAGTCGGATCATTTTATATTAGGCAATATCTTTAATAATGATTTACTGGAATTATTAACTATCGGAAACTCACAAGTTGACTTTTCTCCCGTCGATCGGGCAAGACCTTGGAATCTCGAACCTTGCAAGAGCTGCGATGTCAACTTATTTTGCCACCATTGCATCAGCAATATTTATTACCTGCGGCTGAATAAGCCGTTGTTTGCTGCCGTATGCCAACAACACAAGGCGGAATTAACGCAAGCTATCTGGAAGGATTAGAAATAAAATAAGGGGAGGTTGGAAGATGAATTTTACGTATTGGGTGACAGAAGATTGTAATTTACGATGCAGTTATTGTTATGTCAATAAAGCTCCACAAAAGATGGATCAGGAAACAGCAGCCAAGTCCGTGCAATTCACTGAAAAAATACTTGCCGCAAATCCGGTAAAACGTAACGATAAAATCCACATTGGGTTGCATGGCGGTGAACCATTGCTTAATTTTTCAATCGTCCGTTACCTTATCGAAGAATTAAAAGCCAAAATTACCGGAAACGTTACTTTTTCAATGACCACAAACGGAACAATTCAGCAGTATGAGATACTTGATTACGTTGCGAATCAGGTGGAATTATCCGTAAGTATAGACGGAAAACAAGAAAGCCACGATATCAACCGCCTCTATAAAAATGGACAAGGCAGCTATAAACGGGTGATTCAAACCCTTGACTATTTAAACAGTCAGTCCATCATTTACCGGGTAAGAATGACAATCACCCCCAACAATGTCGCTTATCTGACCGATAACTTTATTGACCTTTATGAAAGAGGCTGCCCGGTGGTTGCATTTGCTCTGGATGACAGCAATCTTCATTGGAACAAACAGCTTATGGAAATCTATCAGCGAAATTTAAATGAGATTTTTTCATATTTGGTGAAAAAGAATTTTACTGATGCCCAGTATTATCTGTTTAATTTCAAAAACGAATATTTCAGGCCCAGAGGTACCTGTGACGGTTGTCATACAAGTTTTCATTTCTCCAGTGAAGGAAAAATTTATCCTTGTATTTTTGCTGTAGGTCATGAGGAATTCGCCATGGGCAGCGTATTTACCGGGTTGGATGCAGCGCGCTTATCCTATTTGGATAAAATTAATCAAAAAGATGAAGGTAACTGCACGAAATGCGCTATGTACAATAATTGTCGGAGTAAAGTCTGCAAGATTATCAATAAAATTCAAACCGAAAATTTCTACAAGGCGTCACCTGTATTGTGTACAGCTCAAAAAATCCACTACTCTACAGTCAAAAAATATGACTACATATTGGAAAATTTCATAGCAAACCATTGAACTTCAGCGAATATTTTCTCCTTAATTTAAAATATAAGTTCTTTCAACACTGTTAGATTCCAGAAAGATCATGGAAAGATTCTTATGTTAATCTTTGTACTATAAGCGATTATCGTACAAAGATTTTTTTTTGGAGGAACCGAAATGAAAATATGCGTCCCAATGATCAAAGTAAAGAACAGTAAAATCGTTCATTATTTAGCGGACAAAAGTTTACAAGCGAATAAAACCCGCAATATTATTGCGATTATTGCGATTGCCTTAACCGCTTTATTGTTTACAACTTTGTTTACTATGGGACTTGGCACAGTGGAAAGCTTACAGCAAGCTACGATGAGGCAGGCAGGCAGCGATGGTCATGCCGTACTTAAATATCTTACCGATGATGAATTTAACAAAGTCAAAAGCCACCCGCTTATCAAAGAAATCGCTTATGAACGCTTGTTAAGCAGTAAGATAACAAATCGAGAACTTTTAAAGCGCCATGCGGAATTTTGGTATTATGACGAGGTCGGGCTTAAACTCGGTTTTATTGAGCTTGAAGAGGGGCGCCAACCGGTAGCGGAAAATGAAGTCATTGCTGATTCGGAAACCCTAAAGTTACTCGACGTACCATTAAAGGTAGGTACCCCCTTAACCCTTAATCTTCTGATCCACGACAAAGAAGTGCAGCGTGACTTTATTCTTTCCGGTTGGTGGAAAAGCGACCCCGTGTTCAACGTAGGTCAAATCTTTGCTTCCAAAGCCTATGTGGATGCTCATGCGGAAGAATTGCACAGCACCTATAAGCAGGATTGTGATACCACCGGAGTAATCAGCGCATATCTCATGTTTGATAATAGCTTGGACTTGCAAGGAAAACTTAATCAAGTGATTAATGAAAGCGGCTTTTCCCTTGATAAAAATGCTTCCAACTATATTGAAGGTAATGTTAACTGGTCGTACCTCTCCACCAATTTCTCTTTTGACGGGGGAACAATTGTTGCGCTATCTGCCGGGCTGCTGCTTATTATGCTCACCGGATACTTAATCATCTACAATATTTTTCAAATCTCGGTGATGCGGGATATTCGCTTCTACGGTCTTCTAAAAACGATCGGCACAAGCAGCCGGCAAATCCGCCGAATTATTCGCAGACAAGCGCTGTTTCTTTCGGCAATCGGAGTCCCTATCGGGCTGCTGGGCGGTTATTTTGTAGGTAAATCGTTTGTCCCATTACTGATGAGCAACTCTTCATTCGTGAGCGGCGAAGTGAAAGTATCTCCAAGCCCTTGGATTTTTATCGGCTCCGCTCTATTCGCTGTCATGACTGTTATGATCAGCACTTTTAAACCCGGCAGAATGGCTGCGGCGGTGTCGCCGGTTGAAGCTGCAAGGTATGTGGATCGAGGAACTACCAGGCGGATCGGCAAACCAAAGAAATCGGCCAACGGTGCAAAAATGCCGCTGATGGCCTACGCTAATCTGGGCCGCCATAAAAAGCGTACCGTCCTGGTCGTAATCAGCCTTGCTTTGAGCCTAGTGCTTTTAAACACAACGTTTACGTTATCCCAAAGTATGGATATGGATAAATATTTGGCCAGTTATATCGATAGCGACTTTCTCATTGCGCATGCCGATTATTTTAAAGAAAATTTCACCGGCCTCGACAACGAGACATCGGAAAGCTTTGTCCAAGCCGTACAGCAACAACCTGGTTTTGAAGAAGGAGGGCGTATATACAGCGGGACAAATATATTCTCTGTTGATTATATTAAGAATGAAGAGGGATACGAACCCGATGCTCGTGGGCACTTGCCCGTAACCGCGTATGGGTTGGAAAAACTGCCTCTTCACCGGCTTCAATGGATTGACGGTAAATCTGATTTTAACAAGCTCGCTTCAGGAAATTATATTTTGGAAGGAGTTCCTCTGGACGATAATAACAACCCGGAGATGCAATATGCCAGATATCAGATAGGTCAAAAGGTGACCCTTCATTCGGATCAAATGAATACAAGTCGTGAATTTACGGTTCTTGGTCATGTAGGCTTAACAAGTACCAATTCGGGTACGGACGCCGCGGGTTACGCCAGCTTTTACCTTCCAGCGGAAATCTTCAAGTCTCTTGTTAAACAGCCTGCTGTAATGAGCTATGCTTTTAATATTTCCACGGATCAGGAAACAGCGATGGAGGCTTTTTTAAAGAATTATACGGAAACAACCGAGCCTATGATGCACTACAGATCCAAATTTATAGTTATGAATGAATTTAAGGGGCTTCAGGATACGGTTAATATGATTGGCGGTACGCTCAGCTTAATCATTGGTTTGATCGGTATGCTTAATTTTGCGAACGCAATTCTTACCGGAATTTTAACCCGGCGGCAGGAATTCGCCATATTGCAAAGTATCGGAATGACAATGAAGCAATTAAGGACCATGCTCGTTTATGAAGGATTGTACTATGTAGCGGGAACTAGTTTATGTTCCGTCTTATTAGGAAGTCTCTTTTCCGTCTTGGTTGCGAAACCGTTAAGCAATTTGATGTGGTTTATGAATTATCATTTTATTCTCTGGCCGCAGATTGCCATGCTGCCGATTCTTCTGGTAATGGGGGGTTGTCTTCCCATTGCTATCTACGCTTGGAGCGGCAAACAAAGTATTGTTGAACGGCTTCGTTCCATTGAATAATAAATTACCATAGCAAAAAGAAGAAGTATTCCTACTTCTTCTTTTTGCCGTCAATTGTAAAATTGATTTCCCAAGTCTTTACTTACCATTGGGTAAGAAAATGAGAACTACAATTGTTGGGTCCTTCGATACAATCCCTTTTGCACGAACCATCACAAACAGCCTGTACTTCCATATCGAAGTCTTCCACCGCAAGAGTTTCGAGTTTTTCCATCGTCTCTCACCTCCTTTTCTATTTTTACTTTACATCAAAACTCCCCTTACATTTTTATACTGTAAAAAACGGCATTTCTACTGATATAAAAGACAGTTCCAAGCCTCTTTCCAGCCGATTGTTTAAACCTGTAATAGAATGCTAACATAAAATTTGTTTTCATTGGTTTTTATATCCAATATTCCTGAGTTCCTCTGGACGATCTGCTTAATACTTTTTAAACCAAAACCATGCTCTCTTCGATTTAATTTATTGGTAGCCAATCTTCTTCCTGTCACTTTCGGATTAAAAGAGTTTGATATTTCAATATAAAGCTGCGCTTGACAATATTTTATATTCAAATTTATTTCTTTTTCACCTTCAGTAACCTTATCGCATGCTTCAATGGCATTATCCAATAAATTACCAAATATCACCGATATAATCTTGTTGTTTAGAGAAATCGCCTCGGGCAGCAAACAATGAACACTTACTTTGATATTTTTTGCGGCAGCCAGTCTTATTTTTTCACTCAGCAAGTAATTAAGTACGTTGTCAGGTGTATATTTCTGTGTTTCGGTATTTTTTATTTCTGCGAGAATCTCTGCGGTAACTTTCTCTGCTTCATCAAGTCGGCGATCTATTAACAACCCCTGCAAAGTTAACAATGTATTTCTCATATCATGCTTGATTTTACGGATATCGTTCTGGGATTTATCTAAATAATCATAATATCGCATTGCGGATTTAGTGGCGCAATTTAGTGATTGTTGATCCAGTAATTCTTTATAAATATGATTTGAATACTTTACAAAAATGAATAAGAGGAAATTCACCAATAAAATTCCCCCTATTGAAAGTAAACACTCCACTTGGACAATAGTTTCATGAAAATTGGAGAACAAAGCGATATGTATACACAAAATAATCGAAGAGAGGAAACAGTTTAAAATAAAAAAAACTTGTATGCAGGAAGATGTATATTTTTTCTTCATAAACCTCTTACCTTCTTACAAGAATACTTTTTTTGGATTTAAACAACTTTTTTAAAAAGCTTTCCTCATGTATTTTATCATTTTTTCTTTAAAATCTTTTTTGTATTTTCTACTGATCGGTAATTTTTTAAGCGTTTCCGGATGCTTCATGTTAATATCATAATTTATCAAAACGCTTTCATATTTGATTCCATAAACATATCTTAGGTTTATAATGTATGATGCATGAATTTGAATAAACGTCAGCGGATCGAGTTGAGAAAGGATCTGGGTAATGGTCTGATTACATTTTAATACTCCAGTTGTTGTATGAATGTACGCGGTTCTCCCGCTTTTTTCAAAATAGAGGATTTCATCCGTATTGAAAATCAATTTATTTCGTTCGTAATTGAATTCAAAATAACTATGATTACTATTCAAATAACTATCTGCTCTCTGCAGAACTTCAAAAAAGGCGTCTTTGCTGACCGGCTTCAGCAGATAATCGAATGTTTGAACTTTGAAAACATCCTTCATGTATTCATTGTAACCCGTTATAAATATGATGACCGCCTTTCTATCAAATTCTCTTATTTTCTGGGCCAAGCTGATTCCATCCATTTCTGGCATATCAATATCTAGAAGATAAATGTTGTATTCCATCTTATTTTTTATTACATATTGAAGCAACTTCTGTCCGCTTCCAAAGGCATCAACTTCAACCTGGGAAAATGGATACTGTAAAACCAGATTTTCAATGTGGCTTAGTTCTACCTTCATATCATCACATAAAGCGATATGCAGCACCTAAATCACACCTCAAAAGTTTTTTCACTAAATAGCACTTTTCTACATTTTATATCAAAATCATTATAAATAATATAATTTTTGTCATATTAAGGTTTTTTGATAAAATAAAAGCAGTTCTCCATTACGGAGAGCTGCTTTTATTTTAACTAATTAGTTTCATCGACAGTTCTTACTTCAGAATACCAACCTCTTTACAGAACTTGTAAATATATTGAACATTATCCACAATAGCATGAGGAACTACCTTTTGTCCTATTTCATCATAATGTTCGGATTGTTGCGCCAGTTTAGCCAGTGATTTGGAATATACGGCTGTATCTTGAAAGGAATCGGAGACTGAGGTATTTAGAGCTTCTTTATATACAGCTTCAGGAAGCGTGTTACCGGGTATTGTATAATTCAGTCTGCTTTTATCAATATATTTCTCAAATTGAGTATGATTACTATTTAGTGCGGTCAGATTTGCAGCATGATGAGGTACGTTGATGTCAGATACATAATGCGTTCCTTTTCCTAAATGGATAAAGGCCTCTTCGACATCTCCCATACGATAGGCTTCAAGGGCATTCTGATAATATTGTTCTGCCCTGGTTTTTGCCGTAGGTGAAGTTTGCCCTAACCAGTTTTTTCCTGTATCCGGATCATAGAAATGTCTAGCAAAGGTACCCAAGTCGTTTTCATATTTATCCGGCCAATCCGTATAGTATAACAAGGTGGACCTGTAAGTGCTAATCACTGTAGGACCTAGATCATGGTTTAAAATCGCAATGGCCTGAGCAACAATATATTGATGCGTATGGTCCGCCCCGCCGCTGGAGAAATTAGGGTGAACAACCTCATTGGCGAATTCCGGCAATCCATTCGAGGGCTCAGTTGCTTCTTCAGCGTTACCTACGGTACTGTTACTTACGAAAAAGACAGTTACCGCCGCAATAAGAAAGAGTAGCTTGGCCATCTTTTGAAACATTTTCATCTGTAATCTCTCCTTTTCTTTAATTTTGCACTTTAGTGTGATTTGCTATTTTGCAGACATTCCGGCAGTCCACCACCTCCTGTAGAAAATTCAATAATGCAGGGAGGCTGCAAACATTTTGTATATTGATTCTGTGATGGTCCGTTAAACTAAAATTCAACTCATTTTCCAAGTGAAGCCAAAAATCATAAAAATTATTAAAGTTGATTCCGGTTAACCGGGAAATAAAGGGGCCGTCATGAATTGAATCCAAGTCAATATGATGATTAGTTGTTTTGCTTATGGCCTTTTTTATTTTTCCCCCAAATACTTCTAGCAAATTATAATGGGTATCCCCATTTGATATAATTGGAACGTGGGGACGATCTTCTTGATGTCGTAAAGAATAATCTTCAAACCATCGATTGAATTCTGAAAATGTCATCCGTTCGCAGTTACCTTTTACGCTGTGTATTAACTTTAAGCTCATTCCGACACAGAGTGCGTTTGCTTTGGAAGTCCCTTTAAAAAAAGCAAACCTGTTGGCAAGCGTATATACAAATAAAGGAGAATCATCAAATATCGCTTGAATTTCTTTTCTGGCAGAGAAAGAAAATAATTCGTTGGAGAGGAAGGGTTGTCCCGCTACACCGATTACAGTAGGCAAATTAGCGGGATAACTGCTTTGACTATTATTTTTGATAGACACAAAAATGAGTTTATTTTGGTCCACTAACCGTTTCGTGATATCAAACAGTTCCTGCTGGTACGCCGCAGCGGTTACTGCCAAACTTATACAAATATACTTAATATTTAGTGAAAGACATTTAAATAATGCTTTCCGTAAAAGAGAAGTACTGGTTTTCCCTTCCGAATTCGCTATTTTAATCACATAAAACAGAGCTTCATCGTAAACTTGCAAGATCGTATCCGCGCACATCGTACCATGACCATTATCGTCTTGATAGAGATGATCTTCGAGGATTTGATCATTTAGACAACGAAACTCGGTTCCTCCTATGACATGCTTGCTTAAATTACAATTCTTCATATCAATTCCCGTATCAATGACTACTACCTGTTTCATATCGTACATGGATTCACACCTGACGTATTAAATATAGATAACCTATAACTAAATTACCACTTTCGTCCAAAATATTTTTTATATGTCATAAAAACATACTTACGTGATACAAATAACACCGCAGTTCCACTTCCAGCTTAAAAATCCAATAAAAAAAGCCGAACCATGCCAGGGCTTTTAACCCCGGATGGATCGGCTTTAACATATTCTATAACCAGTTATGTTTCTAAGGGAAAATTCCCCCCTACCCCGTTCTCCCAAGCCCTTGATCCGCCGAATGGACGCGTAATCCCGCCCCATATTTTTACACATTATACGAAACTATAAATCAGGGGGCGATTAAAAAAAAAGAACCTCCCTGATTCGGGAAGCTCCTGTCAACCTGGATTTTATACCTCCAAAATGGAAGGCATAATATGCGGCGTTCGGCCAACCTCTTTCATAAAATACCTCCGCATCACCTGCTGAGTCGCACGCAGCCAGGCTTTGCGGTCATATTCCTTGTCGCGCATCCGGTTCAGGCTCCGCTTCAGTTGTGCCTCAGCCCGCCGCAACAGCGGTCTGGCATCCTGCATATAGACGAAACCGCGGGTCACGATGTCGGGTCCCGCCAAAATCTGCCTTGTGTTCCGGTCCACCGTCATGACCACGATCACGATACCTTCCTGAGCCAATTCCATCCGCTCGACCAGCAGCTCATCTTCGAAGGTGCGCATCTCTCCGTTGCTGATGAACACTTCGCCGGACGGGATCGTTTTGCCCCGTTTGGCCCGGTTGCGGAACACCGACAGCGTGTCGCCGATATTCAGGATAAACACGCGGTCCTCGGGAATGCCCGTCTGCAGCGCCAAATTGCGATGGTTCAGCAGCATGCGGTATTCGCCGTGAATCGGAATGAAATATTTCGGCCGGATAAAGCTAAGCATCAGCTTCAAATCTTCCCGGTTGCCATGACCGGACGTATGGATATCGAAAATCGAGCCGTAAATGACATGCGCCCCGGCCCGCAGCAGCGCGTCGATGCTCCGGTTGATGTTCGGCGCATTGCCTGGAATTGGGGATGAAGAATAAATCACCGTGTCCCCGGGATAAACCTGCACATGGCGATGAGCGCCCGAGGCGATCCGGCTTAAGGCAGCATTGGGTTCGCCTTGGCTGCCCGTGCAAACGATCAAAATCTGCCGGTCCTCAAACCGGTCGATATGCTTCACATCAACCAGCATGCCTTCCGGTACGCGAATATACCCCAGCTCCTGTCCGATGGCAAATATTTTCTCCATGCTGCGGCCGATGACGACAATCTTCCGGTTGCACAGCGCCGCCGCCTCCACGACCTGCTGAAGCCGATGGACGTTGGACGCAAACGTGGCGAACAAAATCCGCCCTTTGCAGCCGCGGAACGAATCCAGAATCGCGTCGCCGACGCGGCGTTCGGAAGGAGTGAACCCTTCCTTCTCGCTGTTGGTGCTGTCGGCCAGCAGCGCCAGCACGCCTTCCCCGCCGACGCTGGCCATTTTAAACAGATCGGCCGGACGGTCCTCCGGCGTAAAGTCGAACTTAAAATCCCCCGTGTGCACGACGGAGCCGTAAGGCGTATCGACCACGATGCCAAACGCATCGGGAATACTGTGCGTCGTCCGGAAAAAATGCACGGCCAAATGGTTAAACTTAAAGCGATCATCCTCATGAAAAACATGCAACTCCGCCTCGCCCTGCAGCCGGTACTCTTCCAATTTCGCCTTGACTAGGCCAATCGTCAGCGGCCCGCCGTAAATCGGAATCTGCAACTGGCGAAGCACAAAGGGAATGGCCCCGATATGGTCTTCATGACCATGCGTCAAAAAAAGCCCTTTCATTTTATGTTTGTTATCAATCAAATAACGAATATCCGGAATAATGCAGTCGATGCCCGAAAGCCGGGAATCCGGAAATTTAAGGCCGGCGTCAATCAGGACGATTTCATCCCTATATTCGATGCCGTACATGTTTTTGCCGATTTCGCCGATGCCGCCAAGCGAAAAGATGCGGACGGGCGGCGGAGACGATTTGGAACGCCGGTTTGTTTTTGCTGGTTTATTTGCTGCTACATTCATTAGATCGTTAATCCTCTCTGAAGGGTTCATTCTTCGTAAGCATTCATACAAAATTATACTGAATAATGGGCATAATAACTATTTAAATTTTTCTTGTGGCGGTAAAGACGGTTTGGAGTTGTTCCATTGTCAATGGAATTAATACACCAGCAGCTTGCCTTTCGGTCATCAGAACCCTTGATTGCAAACAGAAATAGACCGTTACCTTGAGCGGAACGGTCTATTTCCGTTTAGTTCATTTTAGATGGCTTGTTTTCTCCAACTTCACTACCTGCTCTTCAGACAGCCCCGTAACCTTAACCACCAGCGATATATCCATTCCCTCGCGAAGCATATTAAGCGCCGCCTTTTCCATGCCGGATATTTCCAATGATAGATCAAAATGTCGATCGCTATCCGTTAATCAATTGGATTTTTCCAATGAGAGACGTCGGCACGATAGAGCAAAAAAGCACCGGATTCTCCTTACCAGGAATCCGGCGCTTTTTTACACAGCCGTCGTCGCTACTCCCACACCCTGCCGCTTTCCGCGGCCGCAAGCCATTGCTTCGCCAGCAGATCGTGGCCGGCTGCGGTCGGGTGCATGCCGTCCCATAGCCAGTATTCCGCATCTGCCTTTTGGGCGGCTTCCTCAAATGCCGCCTGAAGCGGAACATGCACGGCGCCGAACTCTTCCGCCAAACGGAGCACGGTTTGCTGGTAGCGGGAAACGATCTCCCACCACAACTCCCACTTCTCCGCCGTTGCGCTCGTTTTCAAGATGAAAGGCTCGCAGAGAACAAGCTTGGCGTCCGGCAAAACCTCTTTCGTCTCCTGCAACAGATGGCGGTAAGCGCGTTCAAACCGGTCCGTAAACCCGCCCGGCTGATCGTTCACGGTGAACCAGGCGTCATTGACCCCAATCAGCAAGCTGATGACGTCCGGCTTCAGGCTGATCGCATCCTCGTTCCATCTCGCGTATAAGTCGGATACCCGGTTTCCGCTAATCCCCCGGTTGATGAAGGATGGCCGAAGATGGGCGTACTCATTCCCCAGCTTGGCGGCGATGATGTAGGCGTAGCCGTGCCCCAAAATATGGTTGAGGTCGGTTCCGCGGTCCCGATTGCCGTCGGTGATGGAATCCCCTTGAAACAAAACAACCAACCCTTTTTTCATCTTAAATCTCTCTCCCTTTCTTTGGCGAATCATCGGCGAGTTCGCCTACTCGATACGAAACAGGTACAAATTTGCCGCCAAGCCACCCCAATAGTATACACCCTTTTCCATCCGGGGTGTCTTCATCCGTAAAATCGTAGACAAACGTATAACGGCGTGCTTTCAAAGTAGTTTCTCGCGATTGTACTCAATGTGATAACTCAATCTGCTCTCCGTTGTACTCGGCAGTGTCCACTTCTCCCTCATAATACGGCTTTTTCAGAGGGAAATCCAATCCCCTCCCAAAAAATTACACAGATACCTCAAGCAGTGATTTCTGAGCCTCAGCGATAACTAACACGTGGAGGATGATCTTTTTGATGTTTTGCATAATTGCGGCACCATAACTCGCCGTCAAACCACCTGATGCTTTTGGAATGCCCGATAAGAAAGCGGCACCAGCAACGCTATAACGATTACTGCAAACCCTGTCATGACTTTATACTCCAAAATCATTTGACCAAAAATATGGTACACTTCATAATCGGTTACTTTTTTAAAACCGTCCATCATATTTCCCGGAAACAAATCCATTAAATGATTAAACAGACGGCTGCTTTTGCTGGCCGGAATAAACAACGGACCGATCAAGAAAATCCCGCTGGCTACGATAACGGGAAAGGGGCCCCTCATCCGGCTCGACAACCACAGCGTCATCGCACCCACAAGCAGGCAGGCCAGACTGCCCATAAGAACCGTCCATAAATACGATTGAAAAACCGTATAGGGCACAGGCGCCAAAAAGTCAATAATCTGTACACTGGCATTCCCACCATTAAACCCATATATCCCCAATAGCAAGAGCGTATAGGACGCCAGCGCGAAGACAAGCAATCCCAGGGACACAAGGAAACTGGCTTTTAATTTGGCGGCGATAACCTTATTCCGGCCATAGCGGGAGGATAGGATGATCGAGTCAGCCCCGCTCTGGTATTCACCGGCAAACACGGGAGCGAGACAGATTGCAATCACAAAAGCAATGATTAAAAAAAGACTCCGCAGATTCTGAAGCACCTTCTGCCAACCGGTAACATAATCCATTTGAAGAGGAGTAGGAATGTTTTCAATCATCTTTATAAAAAAGGCTTTTTCTTCCGGCGAATAATTGCCATAGGAATAATTGTAATTCAAATATCCGTGGATCTTCTCGATCCGCTTCTGGTAAAACGCCTTTGAGTCACTTGGCTTCAATCTGTCGATAATATAATGATCGTACTCACTCAATGGAGAAAAAGTAAATCGGATCAAAGCAGTAAGCTGTTCTTCCTTTACTTCATATTTGGCATAAGCCCTACTAGTCATCTCCCCTTTCTCATCAAGGTTTCTCGGATCACGCATTATTTTTTGGTGCCGTTCAACCGCATCCGCTACTTTTTCTGCCGTTAACGGGCCCGCAAGCTGACGGTCGTATTCTTTTCGTAAGGAAATAGCCTCCAGTCCTTTTAATTCCTTCCCATCCTTATCCGTTATCCACGCACCCGTAACCATCATACTTGTCAAAAATAGGATTACTGCCGCTAAAATCGCCATCCCCGCATAAAACGATTTCCGGCGGGTGATTTTCTGCAGTTCGAATCGGGTCAACGCATCCATAAGTGGTCCCCCCTATTTTCTTCACCAGCTGTTATAGCCGTTTCATCTTGAAGATAGTGATTAGCCGAAAATAAATACTTATCTGGCTAAACCACCTGATGCTTTTTGAATGCCCGATAAGAAAGCGGCACCAGCAACGCTATAACGATTACTGCAAATCCTAACATAACCTTGTACTCTGGAATCATTTGACCAAAAATATGGTACACTTCATAATCGGTTAGTTTTTTAAACCCGTCCATCATATTTCCCGGAAACAATTCCATCAAATGGTTAAATAGGCGGTTGCTTTTGCTGGCCGGAATAAACAACGGACCAATTAGGAAAATTCCGATAACAATGATAACGGGAAAGGAGCCTCTCATCCGGCTGGACAACCACAGCGTCACCGCACCCACAAGCAGGCAGGCCAGACTGCCAATGAGGACCGCCCATAAATATGATTGGAAAACCGTATAGGGGACAGGCGCCAAGAGCTCAATTATCTGTATACTTGCGTTTCCGCCATCAAATCCATATATCCCCAATAGCAAGAGCGTATAGGCCGCCACCGCAAAGACGATCAGTCCCAGGGACACCAGGAAACTGGCTTTTAATTTGGCGGCGATCACCTTATTGCGGCCATAGCGGGTGGATAGGATGATCGAGTCAGCCCCGCTCTGGTATTCACCAGCAAACACGGGAGCGAGACAAATCGCAATCACAAAAGCAATGATTAAGAAGAGATTCGGCAGATTTTCAAACACATTTTCCCAACCGGTAACATAATCCAATTGAAAGGGAATCGGAATGCTTTCATTCATCTTTATAAAAAAAGCTTTCTCCTTCGCTGAATAATTTCCATAGGAATAATCACCATTCAAATACTGATTAACTTTTTCCATCCGCTTTTGATAAAATTCCTTTGCATCACTTGGCTTCAATCTGTCGATAATATAAAAATCGTACTCATTCAAAGGAGAAAAAGCAAAACTAATCAAGGTATAAATCTGATTATTTTTAACTTCATATTTGGCATGGGATTCAATGGTCATCTCTCCTTTCTTATCAAGGTTTTTCGGATCACGCATCACTTTTTGGTGCCGTTCAACCGTATCCGCTACTTTTTTCACGGTTAACGGTCCGGCAAGCTGACGGTTGTACTCCCTTAATAATCGGATAGCTGGTATTCCGTATAAGTATTTCCCATCCTTACCTGTTATCTGGGTATTCGTAATTAACACAATTGTCAAAAGTGGGATCATTACTACCAAAATCGCAATCCCTGCATAAAATGATTTCCGGCGGGTGATCTTCCGCAGTTCAAATCGGGCCAACGCATCCATAAGTGGTCCCCCTATTTTTCTTCACCGGCTGTTACAGCCGTTTCATCTTGAAAATGGTACAAATACAAATCTTCCAACGTCGGCGCAACCGATACTGCATCCTGGGAGGGCTTTACTGGGGACACGATGCGCAACTCCACCTGATTCCCTTCATGCCGCAGATTGCTTACACAATAGCGGGCATTCCATTCCTCCGCCTCTCTGGCCGAAACTTGGCAGGACCATACACAACCTTCCATGGTAGCAGTCAGTTGGGCCACCGTACCGGTCATCAACAGCCCTCCTTGCTTCATCACTATAATTTGGTCGGCTATGTATTCCACATCCGACACAATATGCGTTGAAAGAATAACGATCTTATCTTTGGCCAAATCGGCAATCAAATTGCGAAACCGTACCCGCTCCTTGGGATCAAGTCCGGCCGTCGGCTCGTCCAGCACCAACACACAGGGATCATTAAGCATCGCTTGGGCAATGCCCAGCCTTTGCTTCATGCCTCCGGAGAAGGTCCGGATTTTCTTGCGGGCCACTTCCTCCAGAGCAACTGTGCGCAGCAATTCACGAGTTTTCCCCTTCGCCGCCGCCAGCGTCAGTCCCTTCAACGAACCTACATACCACAGGAACTCCTCCGCGCTGAAATCAGGGTAATAACCGAAGTCCTGCGGCAAATAGCCCAGCAGATCACGATAACGCTCCCCCATGCGGGCAATATCCTGGCCGTTCATCTGAATCGTTCCCGATGTTGGATTGAGTATTCCGCAGATCATCCGCATCAACGTTGTTTTTCCCGCGCCGTTAGCCCCAAGCAGACCATACACACCGCTGGACAGGCGAACCGAAATATCGTTCACCGCTTTTTTAGCGGAAAATTGCTTACTTACCTGATTCAAGGTTAGTTCCATCATTGAGCGCCCCTCCACACTGATTTATATCTATAAAACCATAATTTTACACAACGATTCTCAACGCAGTTTCTATACTCCGACAGGCCTTGCGTACTCCGCTTACCTCGAAAGTAATTCCTGTGACTGTAAGCAGCAGCAATGCCAGCCATACTCCGATTGCCGATGTTTCAAACATTCCGAGGGAGGGATTAAGTGCCAGTATCGTTTGTACTAGTGCCACAAGACCGCAGTAAATCAAACAGTAATACCCGCAGCTCGGGGTGCGAACCCTATTCAACAGCCATAAGCAACCAAGACAGGTCAAATTGAAGGGCACAAGTAAATAGAGAAGAATGATGCTGATATCCATCTTCATATAGGCGCTCAATAATATGGCCAACACTGCCAGACCTATCAGATCCGCTATTCCCAACAAGCTCATACGAACCAATATCAGCTTCTCCAGAAGATGGCGCGTACTTAATTCGATCTCCAGCATACGGCAGCTTAACGATCGCGTTAACGTCTGTATACCCGCTGTCACCAGTAACGGTGCGGCAATAGAGACCAGCATGATAAGTTGGATATTTTCATTCGGTTTGTGAAGAGAATGCTGTAACATCAGAGCCGTCCCAAGTACAATAAATAACTGCGCAACCCACACCTTCCAGCTGATGAAGCGAATCTGGGTCATATAAAACTCTGAAAAGGATGTTCTGCGGGCCGCCTGTGTTCGGTGCAGTATCTCTCTCGCCCCTTTGACGGTTTCCTCCAGCTTCTGCTTGTCAACGAGGGGTGAGGGGTAGTTCTGCAGGGCGGCGATGATGGTATTTCGCGACTCCTTGTCCAACGGATTCACTCCTTTCCCAGTACTGCCTTAGTACAGTCAAACCACGTTTAACCCGATATTGCACCATACAAACATTCACTCCTGTTATGCGAGCAATATCACGGAAGGTCAAATCCAAGCAAAACCGCATGAACACCAGTTCCCGTTGCTCTTCAGGCAACAAATGGAGCAACTCATGAACCAGTTGCCTCCTTTCTACCTGATCCTCTATTGAGATGCTTTGCTGCAAGACTTTCCTTTCCGCCTCCTCCGCTGCTTCCTCCCAAGATAGGGACGGCCGCTTCCGTAGATGATCATTGCAAAGATGGCGAGCGATCGTGTATAAGTAAGCGCGGCATTTTCCTGTATTTCTGTAACCTTCAATGTGTCGACAAAAACGATAAAAGGTTTCTTGTGTCAAATCCTTCGACTCTTCCTCATTCCTTATCCGCCAGTAACAATATTTCTGAATGTCAGCATAGTAGAGTTCAATCAGTTGCGTCAGATATTGGGTTTCCCCCTGCTGGATACGCCTAATCCATTCACTCTCGTCCAACCTCCTCCCCCCTCTCCATCATGTATAACTGTTTTAGGTGAACAAAAAATGAAATAGTATGTGTCTTTTTTGTGAAGTTTCTCAAACAGAAACTTCATATGAATTTGCCTGCATATTACCCTGTTCGATTCTAACAAATATTAGAAGAGTAACGGGAAAATACGGCGGTCATTTGAAAACGGAAGTCGGAAACCATCAATTTGATACTACCGTCAGTCTCCCTCTTCCGGATAGTAATCCGGATAGTAACCCACGCCCAAGTTTCAGTACACCGATAAAAGTTGTTGACAGTAATACGGTGAAGTAAGTGGTCTCGAGAAAAAAAACTCGCTGAGGAGAGGCGAAAAATATCGGCAGATCAATACCCGCTGTCCGGACGCTTTGCACGATTATCCCGTTTGATCCGGCAGCAGAGAGGAAGATAAATTCAGGAGAGGAAAATAGGTTTGGGAGAAGCAGACATGTTCGAGATCGTTAGACAGATTTGTGAGAAGGAAGTTTAGGAGACGTGAAGCAGACCTGACGGGAGGAAGGAGGGGCAAGACACCGGGAAAAATGAAAGGGCCCTGATTAGCCCCCCTCTACCCCTGAACAAGAGGGATAATCGTGCAAAGAAGCATGAGGGATACCAGGACACGAACGCTATCATAATTTATTTTGTCAAGCACTGATCTCGGTTTTTAGCCAAAAATAGGCCGCCCAAAAGCGGCCTCCCCCGGCTTGCGGTTCGCCGTATGAAGTGAACCATATGTCGTTTTATACTGTTAGCCTTATCGCCGGCCCTTATTCTACCGTCGCAGCTGCCTTATTTCACGGCCACATAAAACAGCCGAGCGGCGTCATCCATCGCTTCAACCCACTCGAAGTCGGCGTAGCAGTTCACTTCGCGGAAGCCGCATTTCAGCAGCTCGCTTTTCATCCATGCCGGATCATAGGCGCGCTGTGTATGCGTCTCTTCAAAACGGCGGTACAAGCCCGGCCCGTTTTCCTCTTCGCGGGCGAAAATCGTCAAATGATGTTCGATCTCATTCCGGAACGGGTCGCGCTCGCACGTCCAAATATACGCCACCCGCGATTCGTCCCAAATAAACGGCTGCTCCTCCTCATACCTGATCAAGGTATTCGGGTGATGCACGTCAAACAGGAACGTCCCGCCGGGTTTCAGCCCCTCGTATGTACGGCGGAAGGTGCGGACGATATCGTCCTCTTCCAGCAAATAGTTCAGGCAGTCGCAAAAGGAAATCACCGAATCCACCGGTTCCGGCATGGCCCATTCCGTCATGTCCTGCTGCACCCAGCGCACACTGCCTTCCCGGAACAGGCGAACGCCCTGGGGCGTGCCTTCCATTTTGCGCCGGGCCACCGCCAGCATATCGGCGGATAAATCGATGCCCGTCACCTCGAAGCCGGAATTTACGAGCGGAATCGTGATGCTGCCCGTGCCGCAGCCGAGATCGACGACCGACTTCGGCATCCCGTGCCGCTCCCAGGCGGTACGGGCAAAGCGGATCCAGTCCGGGTATGGCATATCCTCCATCAGTTCGTCATATACATAGGCAAATTTTCGATACGAAGCCAATTTCGTCACCGCGCTTTCTGTGATTTAGCCTATTCCCCGGCATTTCCTTCCCCGGCCTCGGGCTGCGTCAAATAGGTCCAGTTCTCCTTCTGCACGACCTTGCCCTCTTTCATCAGCTTGCCGAGCGCGCGCTTAAACGCCGCTTTGCTGATGCCGAAGCGCTGTTTGATTAAGTCCGGCGGCGTCGCGTCCGAATACGGCATTCCCCCGCCAGGCCGGCTGCGCAAATACGCCAAGATGCGCTCGGCGTCCTCGCCCATGCCGACTTCCTTGCGCGGGGCCATCGACAGGTTGACGCGCCCGTCCTCGCGGACATGGGCGACCCGCACGCGGACGCTTTCGCCCAGCCGCAGCAAGCGGCTTCGCTCTGTGGCGTGGATCATGCCGATCGCGCCGAAACCGAGCACGCCGCCCTGCACGATCACGAACGTGCCCATTTGCAGCGGCTTGTATACAATCGCGTCCACCCAAGTGTTTTTCCACGACTGCGGGGCATGAAACGTATGCGGAGCCAACTCCTGCTCGCCGGCGAGCTTAGCCTTCAGCCGCCCCTGCTTGTCATGCTCCATGATCACGTAAACATGGTCGCCCACCTGCGGATGCAGTTCCTTTAGCTCCGGCAGCTCGCGGATCGGAAGCAGCAGCTGCCGCCCGAGTCCCATTTCCAGAAAGCAGCCCAGCCGGGGATGCACGTCCGCCACCTCCAGCAAAGCGAGCTCACCGAGCGTAAGCAGCGGTTTTTTCATCGTCGCCGCCAGCCGGTCCTCCGTATCGTAAAACAAAAACACATCCACCGTTTCGCCCGGCTTCACCTGCCGGGTCAGCTCGGAATAATGCAGCAGAACGTCCTGCCCGCCCGCGCTGAGAAAATAGCCGTAAGGCGAAACCTCCCGGTCGATCGGCAAAGAAACGATAGTGCCCGCAACGAGACTCATACTGTCTCCACAACTTTGGCGTCCGACCAAAGCCGTTCGATGTTGTAATATTCGCGCTCATCGCGATGGAACACGTGCACGACGACATCCCCCAGATCCATCAGCACCCAACGGGCGGAATCCATGCCTTCGATGCCGCGGATTTGCGCTCCGGCCTCCTGGGCCCGTTTGCGCACCTCGGTGGCGATTGCCTGTACCTGCGTATCCGAGTTGCCGTGGCAAATGACGAAATAATCGGCAATCAGGGAAATGCCTTTCAAATCGAGGGCCACGATGTTCATCGCTTTTTTATCGTCAGCGGCCTGAACCGCCAGGTTTAACAATTCATTTGATGTTACCGCCATTCATTCAGCCTCCTTGGTTTTTGCTCTTTGTTTGATCAAATCGTTGCGCGCCAGCAGCGTCAGCGGAAAAATCGGTTTACCCTTCTCCAGCAAAAAAGAAATGGTCGAATCGAAGCCGGCGATCAGCGCGTCTTCCAGATTCGTCTCGGCCAGTTCGCGAATCTTCTCCACCCCGGGAAACTCCCGCCCCGGCTCCATGTAATCGGCCAGGCAGACGATTTTGTCCAGCAGGGTCATGCCGACCCGGCCGGAGGTGTGGTAGCGGATCGCGTCAAGCACCTCCTGGTCCTCCACGCCGTAATCCCTGCGGGCGATAAACGCGCCGACCTCGGCGTGCAGCAATTGCTTGTCATGTTCCAGCAGTTCGGCGTTCAGGCCGTTCTCGCGGATGATCGCTTCCTGCCGGTCGATCGGCCAAAACTTGGCCAAATCATGCAGCAAGGCCGCCAGATCCGCTTTGACCGGGTCGGCCCCGTAACGCCCCGCGAGGATGACGGCGGTTTCCATCACGCCCTCGACATGCTTCCAGCGTTTCGCCGGCATCCCCGACGAAACCGCCGCAATCAGCTCATCACGACTGTATCCCATACAATCCGCTCCTTGTCATATAATCATGCACGGAATCCGGCACCATATACCTGACCGAACGCCCCTGCGCCAAACGGCTGCGGATCAGGCTGGAAGAGATGTCGACCAGCGGCATTTCCGCCAGCCGCACCGCCTCCTGAATAAACGGAGGCAGCGCATCCAGTTCCAGAAAACTGCCCGGCCGCTGCAGCCCAATGAACGTAAGCATTCCGGCCAAATCCTCGATCCCTTCCCATTTGGGCAGGTAATTCACCATATCCGCGCCGATAATAAAATACAAGTCCAGATCGGGATGTTGTCCCCGGATTTCCCGGATCGTATCCACCGTATAGGAGACGCCGCCCCGCTTCAGCTCAATGTCGAGCGGCTTAAAGGCGGGATGGCCCTGAATGGCCGCCTCGACCATTTCCAGCCGCTGCTTGCCGCTGACTCCGGCCCGGTGTTTATGGGGCGGAATATGCGAAGGCATAAACCAAACCTCTTCAAGATGATGCTGTTCTCTGGCGGATTCCGCCGCAAGCAAATGGCCGAGGTGGATCGGATCGAACGCCCCGCCCATAATCCCGACTTTTTTCATGTTGGTTTCCCCCCGGGCCGTCCTAAGGAAGCTCGATTTGTTTGTATTCGCGCGATTCCTTGTACAGGACGATCGTGCGGCCGATAAGCTGCACCATCTCTGCGCCGGCCCCTTCCGCCAAGGTTTCGGCAATCTCCCGCGGATCGTCCAAATTGTTGTTCAGCACGGAGATTTTGATCAGCTCGCGACGCTCCAGCGCTTCCGCGATCTGGCGGATCATATGCTCGTTCGTCCCGCCTTTGCCTACTTGAAAAATCGGCTGCAGCCCATGCGCCAGACTGCGCAAATAACGTTTTTGTTTTCCTGTTAGCATTGTATATTCAAGACCCCTTAACATTCAAATGTGCGATGCCCATACTGGCCATAACCGCCGCGCGCATCGCTTCAATCGGAGCGGGCAGGCCGGTCCAATGTTCAAACGCGTACGCGCCCTGGTAAATAAACATTCCGAATCCGCTGTGGATCGTGCAGTCTTTCATCTCGGCTCTCCGCAGCAGCTCCGTTTTCAGCGGATTGTAAATCAGATCGCTGACGACAATTCCCCCCGGAAGGAGAGCGGGATCGATCGGGGTTTCCTGCACATGCGGGTACATCCCTGCCGATGTCGTATTGATCACAATATCCGCCGCTTGCAGATATTCCGCCGCTTCCTCCATGCCGCAGCCGCTTATGCGGCCGAGATGGGCCCATTCCGCGGCCAGCTCACGTGCTTTGTCCGCCGTCCGGTTGGCCACTATGACGTGGGCGGGACGTTCCAGGAGCAGCGCGTAAATGATGCCGCGCGCCGCGCCGCCCGCGCCCAGCACGACTGCGGTTTTACCCGTCAGATCGGGCACCGTCTCCTCTTTCAGAGAACGGATGTATCCAATGCCGTCGGTATTGTACCCCGTCAGCGTGCCGCCATCGTTGACCACCGTGTTGACGGCGCCGATATAACGCGCCCCTTCATCGATCCGGTCCAAATATTTCATTACATCCAATTTATGCGGGACGGTGACATTGATGCCGCGAAAGCCAAGCGCCGCGATCCCCTGCACGGCCTCCTTCAACCGCTCGCCCTTCACGTGAAAAGGCAAGTAGGCCCCGGCGAGGCCGCAAGCCTTCAGCGCCGCTTCGTGCATGGCCGGCGATTTCGAATGCCCGATCGGATCGCCGATCACGCCAAGCAGCAGCGGCAGCTTGTTCTTCTCCATTTGTTCCTGACCGTTCATAACTTCCCCCTCGGCCCCCTCAAGATCAAATTAAGGAGCGGCGCACCAGCACCTTGATTCCTTTCGGAACATGGGCGGCCACGACGGCCCCGGCGTCGCTGTTGATTTTAATCCAGCCCAGGCCGGAAATGAACAGATCGCTGCTGCTTCCCTTGTCGATCCGGAACTCGTGCCGTGTCCATTCCGGAAGCTTGTCTATGTTTTCCCGGCTTGGCGGCGCCAGTATCTCGCCCGCATGGTCCGCGAACAGCTCGTCGGCCCGCGCCAGCTTCGTCCGGTGAATCGGCACGCGCCCGCTGACGAAACAGGTGAACGATTGCCGATCCCCTTGTACGAAATCAAAACGCCCGAAGCCGCCGAAAAATAACGTCTGCCCTTCATTCAACTGATAAACCGCCGGCTTCAGCGGCTTCTCCGGCAAAATGACGCCCAGATCGCCGGGGGCCACCATCTCGCTGTACCGCGAAGGATACACGATGCCCGGCGTATCGATGATCTCGCGCCCGTCATCGAGCGGAATATGGACCATATCGAGCGTCGTGCCCGGATAACGCGAAACGGTGAGCTCCTGCTCCAAATCGCTGTAATCGCGGATCAGCCGGTTGATGAGCGACGATTTGCCGACATTGGTCGCCCCGACCACGTATACGTCGCGATCGCCGCGGTGGGCCGCCACCGCCTCCAGCAGGCGGTCAAACCCGCTGCTTTGTTTGGCGCTGCACAGCACGACGTCCTCCACCTTCAGCCCCATATCCTTCGCTTCCTTTTGCACCCAGTTCCGCACCTTGTTCCAGTTCGTCACCTTCGGCAGCAGGTCGATCTTGTTCACGGCGAGCAGCACCGGGTTGTTGCCGATAAACCGCTGCAGCCCGGAGATGACGCTGCCCTGGAAGTCAAACAGGTCGACGATATGGATGACAAGCGCCTTTTTGCCGCCGATTTGCGCCAGCAGCCGCAGGAATTCATCCTGCTCCACCGTCACCGAAGACGATTCGTTGTAATTTTTAATGCGAAAACAGCGCTGGCAGATTACCGGCTCTTTGGCGAGCGCCCCGCTCGGGACATATCCCGGCTTATCCTGCGCCTCGCTTTGCAGGGCGATGCCGCACCCGCTGCAGCGAAGTACGCTTGCTGTTCCCCGTACCTCCGTCATCGTTTTTTTTCCTCCTCCAGCCATAATCCAACTTTGCCCAGCCGCCGTTTGACGATACGCTCCAGCAGCCGGTTGATGCGCGTTCCCAGCCCTTCATCCTGCACGGAAATCGGCAGAACCAGGATCGTGTATAAATCCAGGCGGTTGCCGCCGAACACGTCGGTCATCAACTGGTCGCCGACCACCACCGTTTCCTGCGGAGCCAGTCCCATCATTTCCATCGCCCGGCGGAACGCCGCGGCGGACGGTTTTTTGGCCGCATGCACAAACTCGATATTTAAAGGGTTGGCAAACGCCGACACCCTGTCCCAATTATTGTTTGACACAATGACCAGTTTAAACCCGCATTGCTTCACTTTCCCGAACCATTCGATCAGTTCGGGCGTAGCGAGCGGCGCCTTGGCCCCGACCAGGGTGTTGTCCAAATCGGTGATGATGCCCCGGTAGCCACCCGCGTACAGCTCCTCCAGGTCGATTTCGAACACGGTGTCGACGCGTTTTTTCGGTATAAATATCTCAAACAATTATGTTCACCTCAGTTTCCATACGACAAACTATACCATAATCTGCCGCCAACTGCCTATATTTTGAGAGGCAGCAACTCTCAATTTAAAAAGAAAACGCCCCTCGCGCTGGGGGCGCGGGGGAACGCAAATTCAAATGCCGTTTCGCCGGCTTAAGGCTGCATGGGCAGTCCGCAGCCGCGGCGACCGCTCGTACGCTTGAGCAGATCGCGGGCGAGACGACGGGCCGCTTGCCATTCTTCCTCCGAGACGGAGGCGGAGCTGTAATTCGCTTTTTCGAAGCTGGCCAGCAGCGGGTCGAGCGCGCCGGACAAATGCGGCTTCTCCCGCTTCCAGCGGGCGAACGTTTCCCGCAGCGTTTCCTGGTCGCCGCGCGTAAGCCCCCTGAGCCGCAGCCTTTTGACCACCCGCAGCGTCTCGAACACCGTCTTCTCGCCGGGCGTTAAAGGCCGGCCCAACCGCAGCCGCAGCCAAGTGAAGTAAAGCTCGTTCCGAACCTGATACAGTCCCCAAGCCAGCAGCACGGGCAGCGCGATAAGGGATACGCGGCGAAGTACGGCAGGATCGATCTTGTCCAGGAAACTTTCTTCTATGGCTGCGGTCTCCGTCTCTTGAGCCGGCTCCGGCGCCAGCGTCTCCACGCTGTCCTCCTCGGCGAGCAAAATCGGCGCGTCAAAGCCTGGCGTCGCCTCGAACGGAATCCAGCCGTAATCGCCAAAATACAGCTCCGCCCAAGAGTGGGCGTCGGCGTTGCTTACCGTGTAATTCCCGCTGATCCCAGGACTCCGCATCATCATTTCCTCGCTCGGCTGGGTTCCCGGCGCGTAGCCCTTCACCCACCTGGCCGGAACCCCCAGCGACCGGGCCATGATCACCATCGCCGTCGAATAATAATCGCAGTAGCCCTGCTTGATTTCGAACAGAAAGCTGTCGACGAAGTCGCCGCTTTCGCGCCGGGACAAGTCCGGCTTGTTCGTATATTCGAAGTTTTGCCGCAAATAAGCCTGCAGCAGCTCCATTTTCTCATACGGCGTGGACCCTTCCGCCGTGATCTCCCGCGCCAGATCCTTCACCCGCTGCGGCAGGCTGTCCGGAAGCTGCAAGTACTCCCCGTCCGGGGGCTCCGGATACAGCTCGTCATAGTCAGCCTGCTTCAGCTCCCGCAACGGGATGAGCGGAACATTTGCGACAACCTTGTATTTTCGCGGATAATCCGGGAGATCGCCGGGATCGCGGTACCCGTGCCAAAACAGTTCGCCTTCCCGCCGGGCCCAACGCATATCGGCAGACTGCTGCCGGTCGTCCAGCAGCTCGACGCTCTCCATCGCGTAGCCTCCGAACAGCACCGGATATTCCTGGTCGGTGTTCATCGTAATGATTTGCTCGACCTGTCTTGTCTCGACTTTCCCGGGACGATCCGCGGCGAGCGGCCCGTCGGACGGGGCGCCCCGATACCGCTCGGTCTCCCGCGGCTCATCCTCCAGATCGGCCCAGCCCTTGCCCGAGTAGATCCGGCGGGTTTCCCCGCGCCAGTATGACCTGACGGGCGTGGATACGGACATGACCGGCGTGTAACTGAATTCGAAGCCGTCGCCCAGGTCCTTGTCGTCGCGGCTGTATCCGGACATAATTTGCTCCTGGGATAGGGCCGTTCCCGTAGTTTCTACAGCGCCCGCAAGCGTTGTTCCCGCGTCGCCCCCCGCTCCGCCGCTGCGCTTGATCCAGGCCGTGTAGGGATCGGTCAGCGTCGGCGAAACCGCCGGCATGCTGATGCCGATCAGCAGGACGCAGGCAAACACCAGGGCGATGTTTATAGCGACTTTGATCGGCTGCCGCCGCAGCCGCTGCCACCCTTGCGGATATTTCAGCCGGTATTCGTAAAAATGCCAGCTGGCCAGCCAGCCCAGCCCGGCAAAAACAAGCCAGGCGACATTGGACCATAGATAATAGGAAGTAAAGGAGTCCAAAATCGTGAACGCCAGCAGATGAACCGCCAGAAACAACAGGATGCGTTTGCGGCCGACGACCAGCCGAACCGCCAGTTCCAAGAGCGCCCAGGCCGCCAGCGAAAACCAGATATACGGAACAAAGGACAGCGCCATGCCGCGGATCTGGTCGGGAAACAGCGGTCCGTAAGGGACGTAAACACCGCAGCCGGTCAAGACGATCCTCCATCCGGCAAGAACAAGCGCGATTTTGACCGTCCATCTCCAAGCGGCCTTGATCGGCAGCAGCACTTCGATAAGCGCTATGGTAATGACGGTGACCGTGACCAGCGTGGTCGTGGCCGAAAACCAGATCGGCTCGGTAAAATCGATCCACTGCATGGCGATGACCGTAAGCCAGAGCATCACGAGCAGCCGGTACGAAAACCATTTCCAGTGCGGCGCCGTGGTCATCATAGCTTCGCACCTCCCATGGCTGCCGGCAGCTCGCCGAGGGCAGCGATTTGGACGCCCCCCAGCCCTTGCTCGCGAAGCGTCCGCTGCCAGGCGGAAGGCTGGCTTCGATTGGCCCGCGGCTGGGCTCCCGCCGAGTTCCCACGGCCGATTTGGATATGATACGGCACCATTTGCCGCGTTTTGGCCCAACGCAGCATGCCCAGCGCCTTCTCATCGGCCAGCGGGCTGATGAGAATAAAAAACGCCCCCGGCGGAAACCATTCTTTATGCGATTCCAGCTTGTCGAGAGGGTTGCCGTAACCGTCCGCGTCGATGTCCACGAGATGATGGATCATCTGCTCGCGTTCCAGAGAACCTTCGGCGGGCGCAAAGAGGCGAAACGTTTTGCCCATCGTGCCCATGCCCATGCTGATCCGCGCCCTAGCTCCATACTCCAGCAAAGAGGCGGCCGCCGACACGGCCAGCTCAAACTGGGCTGCGCCCGCATAGCTGGCCGTATGGGCGTCGAGCAGCAAAACCGTCTTCGGCAGCGACTCATGCTCGAACTCCTTGGACTTCCACGAACCGGTTTTGGCCGTCGCGTTCCAATGAATCCGGGAGATCCGGTCGCCGTAGACGTAGTCGCGTACCCCGTTAATCTGCGTCGTTTCCCGCCGCGAAAGGGAGATGGCCGTCTCCGGCCCGGCCAGACGCGAATTGCGGCTGTACAGCTCCCAATGCGGGATGAACACGGTGCGCGGCAAGATGCGGAACTCCCCGCCGGACTGCACCGTCCCCGTATGCTCCATCAAACCGAAAATATCCTCGGCGCTGCAGGTCGTGCCGGCAAATACGTATTTCCCCCGCTCAAGCGGGGGCGTCTTGTACACCAGTTCCGCGCGTCCGCGAAAGTACGGAACCACACTGTCTTCAAACGCCCAGGTGTCGCCGTTGTGGCGCTTCAGCGTCTCGCGGATGACGAGGTAAGGCAGCGGCATAAACGCCGGGAGCTGCAGCCTAAGCCTGACGAGCACCTGCTGGCCCGCTTGCAGCACTCCGCCGCGTTCTTCGAGCGATAAATTCCGCGAGCCCCGGATCCGCTTCACGCCGCCAAGCCCGCCGATCGCCCAATAAGCGGCCAGCACCGATACCATCATCAACAACATAAACGAAGTCTTGCCGCCCTGAAACAAAACGTACAGGAGACAGATCAGCCATACGGCGGCCACTCTCCAAAATTTCCGGCTGGCAAGACCCGCTTTAACTCCTTCGAGAAACTCCCGCATAGTTACCGCCCTACGGATAGCGGCACCTGGACCTGCCGCATGATTTGCTCCAGAACCTGGGCGGCATGGACTTGCCCTAGCCGGGATTCCGGACGGAGCAAAATCCGGTGGCCGAGCACGTACGGCGCGAGCGTCTTGATGTCATCCGGCAGTACATAATCCCGCTCCTGCAAAAAAGCGTACGCTTTGGCGGCCGCCACGAAAGCCAGCGAAGCGCGCGGCGAAGCTCCGAGCAACACGTCTTGATGCTCGCGCGTACGGCGGACGATGTCCAGCAGGTAATCGGCCAGCGCTTCACTGAGATACACATCGCGGATTTCTTGCTGAATGGCCGCGATTTCTTCCATCGTCGTCACCGGCTGCAGCTGATCGGCCGGCTGCCCCTGGCTGTGGGAACGGAGCAGCGATTTTTCGGTGGCCGCATCGGGGTAACCGAGCCCGATCTTCAGCATAAACCGGTCCAATTGAGCCTCCGGAAGCATGTATGTTCCTTCAAAATCGATCGGATTCTGGGTCGCGCACAGCATGAAAGGCCGCGGCAGCTCATAAGTGATGCCGTCGGCGGTCACGCTCCGCTCCTCCATCACTTCCAGCAGCGCGGACTGCGTTTTCGTGGTCGCCCGGTTGATTTCGTCGGCCAGCAAAATATTGGTCATCACCGGCCCGGGCCGGAATACGAACCGTTCCTCATGGGGATGAAACACCGATACGCCCGTAATGTCGCTGGGCAAAATGTCGGGATTGCATTGAATCCGCCGGTAATCGCCGCGCATGGACTTGGCCAGGGCTTTGATCAGCTGCGTTTTCCCCGTACCCGGGACATCCTCGATTAATACATGTCCGCCGGCAAGCAGCGCGGAGAGCAGGAGATGGATTTCAAAAGATTTTCCTAAAATGCACGATTCCAAATTATTTTTTACGGCGGTTAAAGTTCGAATCGATTGCTGTTGTACGGGCACGTATTTTTCCCTCCCAAATAGAACCCTGTATATATCTACCTATTTTACATGAAGATAGATTGGGAGTACACTCGCCGGCCCGCAAAAAGCCTGATTGTTATTTATTTCCTAGCCTTTGGGCCGGACGACCAAGGCCGCCAGGAAGGAGAAGATGATCGCTGAAGAAATCCCCGCGCTGGTGACTTCGAAAATACCGGTAATGACCCCGATCCAGCCCTGTTGCTGAAGTTCGGTCAGCGCCCCGTGAACAAGCGAGTTCCCGAAGCTGGTGATCGGCACGGAAGCCCCCGCCCCGGCGAATTTGACAAGCGGATCGTACCAGCCCAAACCGTCCATGATTGCCCCCACAACGACCAGCGTGCTCATCGTATGCGCCGGCGTCAATTTAAGCACGTCGAACATCAGCTGCCCGACAACGCAAATCAACCCGCCGATTACAAACGCCCAAACATAAATCATGATTCGCTTTCCTCCTTTTCCAGAGCGACCGCATGGGCGATGCAGGGAATGCTTTCCCCCTGCTGATAGGACAGCGGGGACAAAAGCGCTCCGGTGGCAACGACCAGCACGCGGCCGAGCTCTTTGTTTTTTAATTTTTGCAAAATCGAACCGTAGGCGACCACGGCGGAACAGCCGCAGCCGCTGCCTCCGGCCATAACGAAGGGCTGTTTGCCGCGGTCGTAGATCATCAGCCCGCAATCGTTAAATTCCGTCTTATCCATCGGTACGCCGTCTTTGGCCAAAATATCTTTGACAATGGCATGTCCGACCGAGGCGAGGTCCCCCGTGACGATTAAATCGTAATCTTCCGGCCCCCGCCCGGTGTCGCGGAAATGGGAGACCAGCGTATCCGCGGCCGCGGGCGCCATCGCCGCCCCCATGTTGAACGGGTCCTTCACGCCGAGGTCCTGGATTCGCCCGATCGTGGCATGTGTGATCCGCGGCCCCCGGCCTTGCGAAGACACGACGGCGCATCCTGACCCGGTTATCGTATATTGAGCCGTCCCCGGTTTCTGCGAGCCGTATTCCGTCGGATAACGGAACTGCTTCTCCGCCGTGCAGTTATGGCTTGCCGTGCCGGCCATCACGTACCGTCCGGCTCCGCTATCCGTAATCAGCGCGGCCAGCGCCAGGCCCTCCATGGAAGTGGAGCAGGCCCCGAAGACGCCGAGGTACGGAGCGGCGATGGTCCTGGCCGCGAACGTGGCGGAGATGATCTGATTCATCAAATCGCCGCCGACAAAGCAGGACAACTCCTCCCGGGCGATCCCCGCGTTGACCAGGGCGAGGGCGGAGGCATGCTCGAGCAGCTTGCGTTCGGCCTTTTCCCACGTCTTTTCGTCGATTTCCAGATTGTCGTACACGAAATCAAAAGTCCCGCCGAGCGGTCCGCCCCCTTCCTCGGGACCGACGACCGTGGCCGCCCCGACGATCGCCGGTTTGGACCGAAACTCCCAAGTTTGTGCGCCAATTAGCATCAGTGGCCCCCCTCCAAACCGAAAATCGCATAAACCACCCCTACGATAAAAGCGGCCACCACGCCAAACACGACCACCGATCCCGCCAGCTTGAACATGTTGGCCCCAACGCCAAGCACCAGCCCTTCCGCCCTGGATTCGAGGGCGGAGGAGCACATCGAGTTGGCGAAGCCCGTGACGGGAACGGCGGTGCCCGCTCCGGCCCATTGCGCGATTTTATCGTATACCCCAAGCGAGGTGAGAATGACGGAAATCAAAATCAGCACGGCGGCGGTCGGACTGCTCGCCTCCCTTGACGTCATCCCGGCAAACGTCATGAACAACTGCTGGATACCTTGTCCGATCAGACAAATGAAACCGCCGACCAGAAAAGCTTTGAGACAATTGGCAAAGATGTTTGTCTTCGGCTTGTGCTGGTCGGCAACCTGCTTGTACTCCTCTTCCGTCAGCAGCAGATGGTTCAGCTTCACCCGGGCGCCCGGTTTACTTTTTGTTGGCAACGGTATCCCTCCTTTTTCTGCTCATGCCTTATAAGCACGGTATATTCATTATTTGTCAGCGACTGGCTTGTTATGTTTGGTAAATCATCCATAGCGGCAAGCGGCGAACAAAACAAAACCCGCCAAAGATCGCTCTGGCGGGTTCGGGACACCGGGTTTTGGGTAAAACAATTAGCGTCAAACAACGGAACTGGCGTCCAAGGCGTCCTATTTGTTTTTAAAGGTACAAAAGAATGATGACCAGCAGAATAAAGAGAAGACAGATCAACAGCCAATCCATGGAGCGGAGTTCCATTTTTTTGCCTCCCTTATTTGGCCCCTTGCTTGCTAAAGTATATGCGCCGCCGCGAATTTGGTGCTTGGCCCGGCGGCAAAAGAACAGGCCTTTTCAGGCGCATGGACAATCGGAACAAGGTGGTTCATACTAAATGTAGAAAGCGTATGGCCTTGCCATTTGCAGGAAAAAAAGGAGAGAAACAAGATGAATGAAAAAACGCAGCAGCTGTTTAAACAGCTGACCGAATTTCCGGCGGCCCCCGGGTTTGAGCGGGAGCTGCGCGCCTTGGTGAAGGAGAAAATGTCCGCTTTTACGCAGGAGTTCGTTCAAGACCGGCTCGGCAGTTTGTTTGGGGTACTGCGCGGCGATGAGCAGGGACCGCGGGTCATGGTCGCCGGGCATTTTGACGAGGTAGGCTTCATCACGACCGGCATTAGCGATAACGGTATGGTGTCTTTTCAGCCGCTCGGGGGCTGGTGGAGCCAGGCGGTATTGGCGCAGCGCCTGCAGATCGTTACGCCGAAAGGGAAGATCGTCGGCGTGGTCGGATCGACGCCTCCCCATCTGCTCGATGAAGCGCAGCGCGGCAAACCGGTCGACCTGAAAGCGATGTACCTGGATATCGGCGCCGACAGCCGCGAGGAAGCGGAAGCGGCCGGCGTGCAGATCGGGCAGCAGATTTTGCCGATCTGTGAATTTACTCCGCTCGTCAACCCGAAAAAAATCATGGCCAAAGCCTGGGACAACCGGTACGGCGTCGGTTTGGCGATCGAGCTGCTGGAAGCTTTGCATGGGGAAAAACTGCCCAACGTGTTGTACTGCGGAGCCAATGTGCAGGAGGAGCTGGGCACGCGGGGAGCGCGCACGGCGGCCAATTTGATCCAGCCGGACATCTTCTTTGCGCTGGACGCCAGCGCCGCAAACGATATGACCGGCGACAAACGGGCCTTCGGCAAGCTGGGCGAAGGCGCTTTGCTGCGGGTGTTCGACCCGACGATGCTGACGCATCGGGGGCTGGTCGAGTATATCCGGGACACGGCCGATACGCACCGCATCAAATACCAATATTTTGTATCCACAGGCGGAACCGACGCCGGTCCGGTTCATTTGAGCGGCATCGGCGTGCCTTCGGGCGTGATCGGCATCTGCTCGCGTTATATCCACACCTCGTCGTCCATCATCCATACCGACGACTACGCGGCCGCCAAGGAGCTGCTGATCCGGCTCGTCAAAGGGCTCGACCGCACAACGCTGGCTACCATTCTGGAGCGGAGCTGACCAAACGGCGGGGGCGCTGCTTTAATTAACGCCTGGATGGCAGGCTAACTCCTTGTTTAGCTTGACCGTCCGGCGGTTTTATTTTCGCTTAAGCAAGCCCGGTGAGCTCTCCCGCTGGATCCTGGCGACGGACCGAGACGCCTTTATTTCGGCGAAATCGCCGGCTTTCAGAATCTAACGGACACCGGACGACCTTACTCGGCACTAGCGTTGCATTAATTCTCTAGCCACAACTAATCTAACGGTTGCCACAACCGCTATTCGCTCAAAAAACGTTGATTTCAAATTGTAACGGTTGCCATAGCGCTTATTTCACTGAAATCCGGCTCATTTTGCTTAGATTCAGGCATATAACGCTTCTCACAACCGTTAAAATTTTGAACAGGGCTTTTTTCGTCAAATAGCCGCTATTACAACCGTTAGATTTTCTGCGAACCCAATTTTGCTTCGAACACCTAAGCCTTTCCAGGAAAACTGAACCCAGCCGTATGCGATAGGTCGCCATCAATACCTTGAATCTAAAATAGGATATATAGTACATTATTCCTATTAGACCCATATTTTACCTTCTTTTTCTAGAGCCAAAGTCATCCCCTTATAGTCCCCTATTATTGAAAATTTTTTGAATTTGCCGAAAATTTTATGAAATATCAGGGCCCGCTTTCCGATATAAGTAATATATTCCTAATCTGTGGGAGCGCCGCGACTTCACTCTCCCATCATTCACAACCAAATACAAGGAATAGGATGTAAATCGCAAACCTGGCCGAAAGGCAGGGACGCAAAGCCACGGATCTAAAATTCTTAACGGAATCATGACCGCCGGGATGCCAACCTTATGCCGAATCATGGCTTGTTGGCCGCCGGACTTTCTTCGCGAAAGTCTTTTTTTGGTTTCAATTAGGGCTTGGGGCCAGGTTAAAACGTCGCGGCGAAGCTTCGGACAAGGAAGGAGGGGACCTGCTTCTAAAAAAGTTAAAACGGCGAAACACGGAAAACGGCAGCTGCTAAGGGTATTAGAGTGACAGCAAAGGAGTAAGTAACTTGAAATTATCCCATTTCGGTAAAGGCTTAGCCCGCAAGTTGTTGTTGCTGATTGCCGGACCGCTTGCGGTGCTGGCGATCGTGCTCGTTCTGATCTTCTGTCTGCTTGGACTGATGAACGTCTGGGCCGCCGCGCTGATGATCGCCCTGTTTGCCTTGATCGGCGCGGGGGAGGCCGTGCTGATTGCCGGGCTGCTCGACAAATCGTTCCAAAAAATGGCCGAGCGGACCAAAGCCATGACGGAAGGCGATTTAGCCTTCGACGGCGACGTCCAGGTGATGGACGAATTCAGCGAACTGGCCGGCCACCTGAAGCTGATCGGCGCCCAATTAAGGGAAGCGGCCGGGCAAATGCAGGACATGTCGGCCAAGGTAGCCGATACGTCGCGGGACTTGACGGGCAATATGGAGTTTTGCAACGACCTCGTTGTAGGGGTCACGGAATCGATCAAAATGATTTCCGAAGGTAGCGAGCAGCTCGTCGAAAGTGCACGGAACAACCATTTGATGCTTGAAGAAGTCGGAAAAGGCATGGAGCACATCGCCCTGTCAGCGCAAGGTGTGGCGGAGGAAGCGACCGAGGCCGCGGCTCAGGCGAATGCGGGCAATGAAGGCATCGACCGCCTGGTTGACCAAATGAGCAAAATTTACGAAACCACGGTCGCTTCGTCGCAAACCGTAAACCAACTCGGCGAGCGGACGGAAGAAATCGACAAGGTCACTCTGCTGATCTCGGAAATTTCCAGTCAAATCAATTTGCTGGCATTAAACGCGGCTATCGAGGCCGCAAGAGCGGGCGAATACGGCAAAGGGTTCGCAGTGGTCGCGGGCGAAATCCGCAAGCTTGCCGAGCAATCGGCGGCATCGGCCAAGGACATCGCCGAGATGGCCGGCCATATCCGCACAGGCTCCGATCAATCGATCGAAGCGATGAAACGGGTCATGGCCGAGGTCGAGACCGGAAGCGTCCTCGTTACCTCCGCCGGCGATTCGTTCCAGCAAATCGTGCATTTGGCCGAGCAGGTGTCCACCCGGGTTCAGGAAGTTTCCGCGGTGACGCAGCAGATCAGCGCAAGCACGGAACAAATCATGGACTCCGTAAGACAGACGCTCGAGATTACCGAGGTCAATCTGGCCGGGACCAAGGAGATCATGGCTTGCTCGGAAGAACAGTTGACCGCCATGGAAGAAACGCTCGAATCTTCCAAGCAGCTCGAGACGGAAGCCGAAAAACTGAAGTCCCTATTAAACAGATACTCAATCTAGCAAGCGAGGAGGATGGACATGGAACGATTAGCTTTGCTGTTTGAAGCGCTGGAACGCCTGACCGGCGTGGCCGATATCGCCTATCACGAAATCAGGGAAGGCCGCTTGAACCCGGTGTTGAAAACGAAAACGGATCACCTTGGCGTGGAGCGGTGGAAAAGCGTACATGCGCAAAATCCGGTCTATATCGAACATGACCGCCTGCTTCGCGAACTGATGGCCCATCCCCAAACGGCGGCAGTGGTCCAGGACGTCAAAAACGATCCCAGGTCGGCCGATGAGTTTTTTCTGTTCGGGATCGACAGCATCATGGTTATTCCCGTCATGCAGGACGGCGCGGTACAGGGGATTGTCGTTGTCGCCTCGATAGGCAAGCTGCATTTTTTCTCCGCCGAGGAGATCGAACGTGCGGAAGCACTGGTGAACGAATACAGAGATGCGTTTCAACACTAGGATAAGGAGATATCCGGAATATGAACATAGCCGAAGCCATACTCAAGTATTTGAAGGAAACCGGAGTGGATTGTATTTTTGGGATTCCGGCAGGAATCATCGGTCCGATTTACGATGCGTTGATCGATGTCGATATGAAGCCGATCATTACGAAAAATGAAGCTGGAGCGGCTTATATGGCGGCGAGATATGCCAGCACCTCCGGGAAGCTGGCCGTTTGCGCCGGCGCCGGGGCGGTAGGCGTAGCGAACATGATGAACGGGATCGCCGACGCCATGCGGGCCAAAGCTCCGCTGCTCGTGATTACCGGCTACGTAAACCGGTGGCAGATCGGCAAAGGTGCCATCCAGGAGATGGACGCCCAGCATATCGTCAGACCGATCACCAAATACAGCAACACGGTCATGAACGAAACGGAAGTCATGGCCGAGCTGGACAAGGCGGTAAGGATCGCCCTTACACCTCCTTTCGGGCCAGTACATATTTCCGTGCCGATCGATGTGCAGCGGATGGAAGCGCCCCCCAGCCTTCCCGCCGCCCCGGATCCCGCGCTGCTTCAGCGGATTCCGTTCGATCCGGCGGAGTTGGACCGGGCGGCTGCCCTGCTGAACGAAGCGGAGCATGGACTCATCATGGTCGGACGCGGCGGGCGCGCCGCAGCCGAAGAGATTATGCGCCTTAGCGAGCGGCTGCAGTGGCCCATCATTACGACGCCGTCGGCAAAAGGAATCATCCCCGCCGACTTCCCCCTTAACCTGGGGAATTACGGGTTTTCCAGCACCGACGCGGCGTTTGAATACGTCAACGCTTCCCCGGCTTCGTGCCTGGTCATCTTGGGAACAAGCCTTGGGGAAGCCTCTACCTGCAATTTCAACGAAGCGCTTGTGGCCGGACGCAAAGTGATCCATATCGACCGCGACGGCAAAGAGCCGGGGAAGGTCTTCAAAACGGACGCGGCGGTGGTCGCCGATCTCCAGGACGCGGTCCCCTATCTTCTCCGGCAGGCTCAGCCTGCGCCAGGAGCTTTCAAAAAGCCGCTGCCGCTTAACGAACCTTATGAACTCAATCATACCGGCTTGTCGCTGCGGCTGTTTTTGGAGAAGCTGTCCAAGGTCATGCCGCGGGATACGCGTTATGTGTGCGATATCGGGGAATTCACCAACTTCGTGCTGAAGTATCTGGAAGTCCCCGCGGGCGGAGACTTTGAAATCAATCTAAACTACGGAGCGATGGGCTCGGCGATGGCCGGCGGACCGGGACTCTATCTGGCCGATTCAAGCCGTCCGGTCGCGGTGATCGCCGGCGACGGTTCGTTTTTCATGAACGGTTCCGAAGTGCTTACGGCCAAGGAGTACAAGCTGCCTATCACCTATATCATCATCAATAACGCTATGCTTTCCTATGTCGAACGCGGGCAAAAATTTCTGTACAACCGCACGATGCCGGACTATAAGCAGGAGCGGATATCCATCGCCGACATGATGCGGACGGCCGGAATCCGGACGATGTCCGTGGACCGGCTGGAGGATATGGACGAAATCCCGGGATTCGTCCGGGAAATGGCAGGCCCTTGCCTGATCGAGGTGAATACCGATGGCAGCGAGCCGGCGCCGATTCTCGATCGTCTGAAGGCGCTGAAAAAGTAATTTTTTTAATTTTTAACTATCAACGATTACAGGAGGAACCACATCCAATGGGAAGCTTTAATATTAAAATCGATCAATCCGCCAAAGTATTTCACGCCGATGTAGAAGGAACCTTTTCGCCCGAAGACGGACAAGCGTCCATCGAGGCTTATAGCAAAGCGATTTCAACCATTTCCGTACCGGAGTATGAAATCGACATCGACTGCACCAAACTGAACGTCTCCGCGCCGGATTCACTGCCGCTTCTGGAAGGATGCTTTGCCCTCTACAAAAAAGACGGCTTCAAAAAAGTGACGCTGCGCATTGTCAAAAACCCGATTCTGAAAATGCAGCTTTCGCGCGTGGCCCGAACCGTTAAGCTGGACAGCTACGAAATCATCGAAGTGTAAGGAGAGATGGCTATGAGAGGCGTGCAAATTCGCGAGATTGCCATGTACCATCCGGCAAATGAAGTGGATAACGAATACTACATCAACTATTTTGCGGAAAAAGGGACGGATGTGACCGGTCTCGTAACCGCGCTCGGGCGTAACAAGCGTTTTATCATCGACAACCCGGAAGAAAATACGCTGACGATGGCGGCGGAAGCCTCAAAGCTGGTGCTGAAGAAAAGCGGTCTTGAGGCCAAGGATGTAGACCTGATTATTTTTACATCGCAAACACCGGAGTATCTGCTCCCCAGCAATGCGCTGAAGCTGCACCATGCACTGGGCGGCGACCTCTCTACAGCCTGTTTTGATATCAACGCCAACTGCGCGGGCATGCTCGTGGCGATCGAGCAAGCCTGCCGGTATATGACGGCCAACCCGCGGGTAGAGCGGGCGCTTGTCGTCGGGGCGGATTATTTGTCGATTCACAGTCCGGAGCAGCCCGTCTATTACTCCAACTTTGCCGAGTCGGCGGTTGCCGTCATTTTGGAGCAGGCGGAAGGAACCCGCGGGCTGATCGACTCCGTTTATCAAACCGATACGTCCGTGATCGACAACTCCCTGTTCCCGGCCCACGGTTTGTCCAATTTGTACCGCGAGGAGTTTACGGCCAAAGACGCGCAGGTGCAGTTTACGCCGTTTGACGATTCGGTTTGCGCGGAATCCGCGGTGAACTCCATCCGCATTTTGCTCGAACGCAACAATCTGAACAAGGAGCAAATCGGCGGCTTCCTGTTCTCCCAGTTCACCATCGGCAATATTAAACGGGTTGCCGAAGGCCTGGGGATCGATCAAGACAAAGCCGTCTACATCGGCGACCGATTCGGATACACCGCTTCGACCAGCCCGCTGCTCGCCCTTCACGAGGCCGTGCAAGCCGGCAAAGTACAGCGCGGCGATTACCTCGTCTTCTGGACGGTTGGCGCCGGTTGGCAAAATGTCAGTCTGCTGATGCAATATTAAGAAGAGGAATTCCTAAAAAAACGCGGGTTGCCGAGGAGAATCTCCCTGCAGCCCGCGCTTTTGTTGCTCCCACCGCTACAGCATGGAGCGGCCCCCCGTTGTTATACAACGATCATGCATATTGCTCGTGCGTCATTCATGCCATCGGCCCTGCGCTTCCCTCTTCTCACTAAAATATACTTCATTCAGGTAGTCGCCAGAATGCGTGCCAACATTAAACATCCTTATTTAAACCGCTCCAAGTACGGGCTAAATGCTCCTCCGCCCAGCGGATATGATTCGCGTCGATGTACTGGCGGAACCTGCATTCGATATGAAGAATCAACGCAATGTACAGGTCGTACAAGGCCATCCGCTCGCGCTCCGCCAAAGTAAAATCCTGCTTGCCGTAGCCGTCCAGGAACGCCCCGTTTTCCACAAACGAGCGGAAGTAGTATTCCATCAGCGGATCGCCCCAGAGCGCCCTTTCGCAGTCGATGATGGCGATAAGACGCCGGTCTTTGACGAATACGTTCCCGTCCCACAAGTCCCAATGGACCAGCCGCGGAACCGTGACCTCCGCCAAGCTGGCCTGCCGCTCCCGAAGCAGGGCGAATACCTCCTCCGCATCCATCGGGAGGGCAACGGCTTGATCCGCGGCATCGGCCAACAGGCCGCCGATCATATTCGTAAAGACGGCCGGCCAGCTATCCCCTTGACTGTCTTCCCGTGCGTAATACCCGAATCTTTTTCCTTGAATTTCGTTAATCCGCCGGTTCACCCGGCCCAGTTCAACTTCAATGTCCCGCCGTTCCTCCGGCTTAAGCCGCTCCTTCACCTTGTTGTAAGGATCGCCCGGAACGAACTCCATCAGGAACCACTCGCTTCCCTCTACGCCACGCTCCTCGTACAGAATCCCGGGCACCGGGATACCGTCCGCCGCGGCGAGCAGACGAAGCACCTCCACCTCCGCGGTCATCACATTCCGCTCATATCGCAGCATCCCTTCCTCCGAACCGGGAGCAAGCTTCAGCACCGTCTTCATGCCGTTATCCAAGGTCAAAGCGTACGCGGAGTTGAACCAGCCGTCCTTTAATTCCTCAAACCCTTCCAATCGTCTCTGTCCTTGAAACGCTCGCTCCACTAAAGCCGTGAGCTCCTCGCCGGACAACCGCCGCTTGATTGCGCTTTCCACACCCGCTGCCTCCTCTTTGAAAAAGCACCCCGGACGCGAAACCGCCTGCAGGGTGCTTGATGAACGTGATTCTATTTATCTTCCAGGATGAGCACGCCGCGGCCGGGCACGGTTACGGTTCCGGTCAGCGTCTCCCCGCTAAGCAGTTCCTTTTTGGCATTGGCGCCGATATCCACTTGGGCGTCTTCCGCATTGTGGTTAAGCAGGAACAGATAAGCTTTGCCGTCTTTCACCCGGCGCGCCGTCTCAACGCCCGCTGGAGCTTCAAACAGCGGTTTGATTCCTTTTTCCTCGCATAGATTTTTGAGGAATCCTTGCAGGAAAGAAGCTTCCGGACTGCTGGCGACATAATACGCCCGGCCGTTGCCGAAGCGGTTCACCGTCAGCACAGGCATGCCTTTATAGAAATCCGCGCCGTACTCCGCCAGCACTTCGGCGCCTTCCGCATGAATGAGGTCGCAGAGCAAGCCGCATTCGTATGGTCCTGTAAGTTCGCCCCACGGCTGCTTCATGACGATTTGGTTCTTCTGGTCCGGGAACAGCGCGTCGATCTCTTCCGCCCAAATGCCCAGCACCGGGCGCAATTCCCCCGGGTACCCGCCCGTCGTAACCAGATCGTTCTCGTTAACGATCCCGCTGAAGAACGTCGTAACGAACGTCCCGCCGTTTTGGGCAAATTCCTCCACCTTTTTCGCAAAACCCGGTTTCACCATATACATGACCGGCGCGATTACGATCTCGTATTTGCCGAAGTCCTCTTCCACCGACACCATATCGCATTCCACATGCATCCGGAAGAGCGCATCATAATATTTGTGAACCTCATTAACGTAATTCAGCGCGACGGTCGGTCCGCTGGAGAGTTCCGTCGCCCACCGGTTTTCCCAATCATACAGAATCGCCACCTTGGCTTCCGTGCGAGCGTCGAGCAGCGTGTCGCCCAGTTGCTGCAGCTCCCGGCCGAGCTCGGCAACTTCGCGGAATACGCGGGTATGCTCATGTCCGACATGCTCGATCACGGCGCCGTGGTACTTCTCGCACGCCCCAATCGACCGGCGGAGCTGGAAGAACAGCACCGTGTCGGCGCCGTGGGCGACCGCCTGGTAACTCCATAGCCGCATTACGCCCGGGCGTTTGAGCGAGTTGTAGGGCTGCCAGTTTTGCTGGCTTGGCGTTTGCTCCATCAGCATAAACGGCGCTCCGCTTTTCAGCCCGCGCATCAAGTCGTGCGTCATCGCCGTATGGCTAACCGGCGTATCGAGAGAAGGGTAGTTGTCCCAAGACACAATATCCATGTACTTGGCCCATTCGAAATAATCGAGCTCCGGATAGAAACCCATCAGGTTCGTCGTTACCGGTATGTGCGGCGTATGCTTTTTGATGGCCTCATATTCCAGCTTATAGCAGTCGAGCAGCGACTGGGACTGAAAGCGCCGATAGTCCAGGGAAATCCCTTGGAAATTGGTGCGGTTTCCGTTCCATTCTTCACTCAACTCGTTCGGAACAACGATATCTTCCCAATCGTAAAACGTATGCCCCCAGAAGCGGGTATTCCAGGCGCGGTTTACTTCATCCAGCGTGCCGTAACGCTCCTTGAGCCAGGTGCGGAACGCCGCGGCGCAGTTGTCGCAGTAGCAATATCCGCCGTATTCGTTGGATACGTGCCAGATCAAGAGGCCCGGGTGATCCTTGTACCGCTCGGCCAAGAGCCCGGCGAGCTTCTCCGAATACTTCCGGTAAGTCGGCGAGTTCGGGCACGAATTGTGGCGTCCGCCGAACCGGCGTTTCCGCCCCTGCACATCGACGCGCAGCACATCCGGGTATTTCCGGGCCATCCAGGCGGGATGAGCGCCCGTGCTTGTCGCCAGGCATACGTGCACGCCGCTTTTATATAAACGGTCGATCGTTTCGTCCAAAAAGCTGAAATCGTAGGTATCCTCGTCCTGCTGCAGCATCCCCCAGGAGAACACGTTTACGGTTGCCACGTCGATGCCCGCCAGCTTGAACATCCGTTCGTCTTCTTGCCAAATTTCAGGTCCCCACTGCTCGGGATTATAGTCGCCGCCGTACCATATTTTCGGCAGTTTTTCGTTGATCACTGCACACACATCCTTTTGAGAGTAATATAATTATATCTCCATTGTAGGAAGTTTCTTATCCGCTTTATATATAATATTTTTGTTTTGATATATAATAATGTGGAACTCATCCCAGGAGGGAAAAATATGAGCGCACGCGCGTTTACCCGTTTTGTTTTTTCTCCCGCCGCCAACCCCGATCTTCCGCTTCTTGTGGAGAGCATCGGTTACAATCCGAGTCAGGAAAAAATCACCCGCCCGAACGGATACCCCTATTATCATTGGCTGCAAACCGAGGAAGGCGAAGGCCTGGTTACCTACGGCAGCGAAAGTGTCGTGTTGTCGTCCGGCTGCGGCGTTTTGCTGCCACCCGGGATGCCCCACGCCTATGAGGCGAAGCGAGGCGCCGGCTGGGCAACGTATTATCTAACCTTCGGCGGAGCGGCCGCAGCGGCGATTTTGTCGGCTTTCGGCATTCGCGATTCCGCCTTGTTCCGCTGGGATCCGGAGACCCCTCTGGCCCCGATACTCGGCGAAATGCTGAACAAGGTCGGCAGCGGCACCGACCTGTTCGGCCTGGAGACGTCGGCCGGCACCTACCGTTTTCTGGGTATGCTGAGCAAGTTCGGGCATGCCAGTAACATGTCCGTCTCCCGCAATATGGAGAAGCTGGCGCCGCTGCTGCATTGGATGGAACAGGAGTACGGCAACCCCGACATTGGCCTGGAACAGCTTGCCCAAGAGATCGGCATGTCCGGCCGCCATTTAAGCAAGCTGTTCCAGCAGACGCTTGGCGTATCTCCCTACGCTTACCTGACCCAAATGCGCATCCATAAAGCCAAGGAGCATCTGGCCGGCGAACCGGGAGTTACCGTGGCCGCCATCGCCGGCAAAACCGGATTCCGCGATGCCAGCCATTTCGTCGCCACCTTTCGCAAGCATACCGGCATGACGCCGCAGCAGTTCCGCCGGCTGCATTAGATGCGGCCCCGGTGGTTGCATTGGTTGTTGCCGGTGGCTGATGCGGCCGGTGGTTGCACTGGTTGTGGCCGGCGGTTGCACTGGTTTGTGGCCGTGGTCGCACTGGTTGTGGCCGGCGGTTGCATAAAGCGCTGACCGGCCGCAAACGGACCAAGTTTGGCTGCTTGCCGTATAGCCCGGCCCGGCGTAAACGTCTCAAGTAACGCTGTTTGCAATACAGCTTGACCGTGCGTACGGGACACCTAGTTCCGCCGACCGCCATTTCGGCCCGGCACGATGCCCAAGCAGCTCAAGCAATTCCGGCGGCCAGTTGATGTTGCGACAAATCATTTCTGACCCCAAAACAAACTCTAACGGTTGCCATAGCCGCTAATTGATCCCAAAACGCCGATTTCAAATTCTAACGGTTGCCATAGCGCTTATTCCACTTAAATCAGGCTATTTTCACCTGAATTAGAGTAAATAACGGCGCTGACAACCGTTAGAATTTAGAAAGGGACTTTTTTGATAAAATAGCGGCTGCTACAACCGTTAGAATTCCGCCAGTCGCAATGCTGCAAAAATGCAGGTCTCCCCCGCACGGTGCTCCGGCACGATGCACGGCACGATACTCCGATCTTTCCGAGCAACTGCAGTCTTGCAGCAGTTCGGTTTATGCTAGCCTAATGGTTTACTCTGGTAAGCTACTCTGATGAGCCTAATCCTAACGAACAGCAGTGACCTTATTTCCGCGAAATCAACAGTTTTCAAAGTGTAACGGACACCACGGACCTTATCTGGCACAAATACGTAAGGTTGCGGTCTTTTTCGCACAAATAGTAAGCTCCCCCCGTTAGAAATAAAAAGGGCGGCTTTTCAGGCAAATAAGGCCGTACAGGTCCGCTGGCCTTCACCAGTCAGATCTGCCTATTCAATCAAATACGGCGTATTCGCATCGGTCCAAAAGCGCTCCCCGTCCCCGGCCGTGCTTCCGTCCGGCAGATGAACACGCCGCCCATTCAGGCCGTGCACCGTACACCATCCGCCGACAGCCGATGTGATGCAGGCCGATGCGACCCCGCCGCTCTCCCAGGTTATATCGACGGTAAATCCGCCGCGCGCCCGCAGGCCGCGAACCTGGCCGGACGCCCAGGCCTTGGGCAGCGCCGGCAGCAAATCGATGCCGTTCATATGGCTTTGCATCAGCATTTCGGCGATTCCCGCCGCCCCGCCGAAATTGCCGTCGATCTGGAACGGCGGATGGTCGTCAAACAAGTTCGGATACGTCGAACGGGACAGCAGCGTTTCCACGAACCGGTGCGCCGTTTCTCCGTCCCCCAGACGCGCGTACAGATTGATCAGCCAAGCACAGCTCCAGCCGGTATGGCCGCCGCCGTTTTGAATCCGGTGCTGAAGCGATTTCCGCACGGCTTCCGCCATTTCGGGCGTATCCCGCACCGTAATCGAATCGCCGGGATAAAGCCCGTACAAATGCGAGACATGGCGGTGTCCCGGCTCCGGTTCGGCGAAGTTTTCGCTCCATTCCTGCAGCCTCCCGTCCGGGCCTACCTGCGGCCCGGCCATGCACTCCGCCGTTTCCGCCAGTTCGCGGCGCCACATCTCATCCACGCCCAAAATTTCCGCCGCCCGAATCGTATGCGCAAACAGCTCGCGTATTAGCGTCAAGTCCATCGTCGTTCCCGCCGATACACTGCACTTTTCGCCCTCCGGCGTCAAAAACTGATTTTCCGGCGAGGTCGACGGTGCCGTCGTCAGCAGCCCGTCAGGCCCGGGGACCAGCCAGTCCCGGCAAAATTCCGCCGCCCCTTTCATCAGCGGATAGGCGGTCTCCCGCAGGAACTTATCATCCATCGCGAATTCGTAATGCTCCCAAAGATGCCGGCACAGCCATACGCCGCCCATCGGCCAAAACGCCCAATTGGCCTGGCCGTCCGTCGGCGTCGATTGGCGCCACAGGTCGACATTGTGGTGAGCCACCCAGCCCCGGCAGCCGTAATGAATCCGCGCTGTCCTTGCCCCCGTATCGCTCAGCTCCCGGATCAGCCGGAACAGCGGCTCATGGCACTCGCTTAAATTGGCCACCTCCGCCGGCCAATAATTCATTTGCGCGTTAATATTGGTCGTATACCCGCTGTTCCAGGGCGGCTGAATATGCGGATTCCAGATCCCTTGCAAATTGGCCGGTTCCGTCCCCGGTCTGGAGCTAGCCATCAGCAAGTAACGGCCGTACTGAAAATACAGCGCCGCCAGCCCCGGGTCCTGCGCCCCGCCGCGATAAGCCTCGAGCCGCTCATCAGTGGGCAGTTGCGAAGGTGCCGTGCTCCCAAGCCGCCCTTCGGCAGGCAACACCGGTGGTACCGAGTCCCCAAGCCGCAGCTCGACGCGGCGGAACAAACCGCGGTGATCCGCGATATGTCTTTCCCGCAGCCGCTCATAGCCCAGCGAAGCTGCTGCTTTCAAAACGGTGCCGCATTTTTTGGCAAGTTCGCCTTCCTGCATCCCCGTTCCGGGCATGACCTTATAACCGGCAAAATCAGTCGCCGCGGCCAGCAAAAACGTCGCCGCCCGCGCTCCGCGAACAATCAGCCGGCCGGATTCGTCCGTCCCGACGGTCCCGCCTTCTGTCAGCGCTTGCAGATGCGCTTCAAAGGATATCCCCAATCCCTCTTCATACAAGACGGATTGCGGGTGGTCGCCGCGGTAATTGTCGGCAATATGGCTGGGGCAGCGCCCTGTCATGACGATTCCCGCTTCCCCCAGGAGCGCTTTCGTTTGGAACACCTGCGGGGAATCAAGCGATGCCGAAAGGTCGATAGTCCCCTCCCCTTCGGCGCGAATATGTACCGCAAGCACCTGGTCCTCCGCGCTGACCAGCACCTCGCGAGTGTAGACCGTCCCGCCAAGCCGGTACGAAACGGTCGCCACCCCCGCGTCCAAATCCAAATCCCGCCGGTAATCCGAAACCGCCGGAACGTCCTCCAGCAGGTCCAGCTTTAAGTTGCCAAGCGGCTGATACGCTTCGGTCCCCGTGCCGGCCATTTTGGCTTCAACCAACTGCTCGGCCTCTTTATATTTCCCGGAAAATATCAGCTCCCGAGCCCTTTTTAAATGCCGCAGCGCGTCGTAGTTTTGCGTGTCGCGCGGAAAACCCGACCAGAGCGTGTCTTCGTTTAAAGCGATAAGCTCCTGCTTCACTCTGCCGTAGATCATGCCGCCGATTCGCCCGTTGCCTACGGGAAGCGCTTCCTCCCAACGCGATGCGGGCTGCTTATACCATAACTTCCATCCTGCTTCCGCCGAACGTTCCAGTTTGGCCACCTCTCTCAATTTTATAATAAGTTGAATTATTGACTATACGTGTATACTCCTAAATTCTACGATAAATCCGCAGAAAAGGCCCGATGAAAATACGGGCCTTTTCGTTAATTTTCATATTTGCGGCAATTTCCGGCGATCCTAATTTATTGCAAATCTTTGCCTGTGAACAATTCCACTCTCTTCTTAACGAGTTCGGTATATTCGGCTTCCATCTTTTGAGCGCCGGCTTTGTCCAACTCGGCGAGGAAAGCGTCGTATACCTTGTCGAAGTCCGCTTCCTTGGCCAAAATGGCTTCCGGAATCCGTTTGCGGACAATGTCCTGCGTTTTCTGGAAAATAACCTGATAATCCCCGTCGGTCGGAACCGGCATGTTGTACAGGGCGCCCCATTCTTTAGCCGGGAATTCGTCCTCTTGCGGGAACAGGTCCTTCCAGGTGGTTGCGTTGTAAGCTTTCAACGTTTCCTTCTCGGCATCGGTGTAGTTCTCTACAATTTGTTCCGGGAAGTTGGTCGTATAATAATTGCCGGAAGCATCTTGAACACCGTCACCATAGCGGGCGCCAAATATTTTGTACAAGCCGTCCGGATTGCCGAGACCGGTCTCTTTGGTGAAATTCGTCGTATCGTTTACTTTTCGGTCTACAACCTCGGTCGGAATGACGCGTTTGCCATTCTCGTCGACCGTGTAGTGTTTGCCTTCAATCCCCCAGTTTACAAGGACCTGGCCTTCATCGGAAGAAAGCCAGTCGATGAATTTAATCGCCCGCACCGGATCTTTGCAAGCGGTCGTAATGCTGATGCCGTAATAGTCAACGCCGGCCGATTGGAAGGAGTGGTCCTTATATTCTTCGCTCAACGTGACCGGGAAGTGCGCATACGTGTATTCGTCTTTGCCGGCCGCTTTCAGCGCGTTTTCGGCATCCATGTAACCCCATTCCTGATCGATCAGGCCTAGCACGCGGCCGCTGGCGATTTTCGCTTTGTATTGGTCGTCTTTTTGCACAAACGTGTCTTTATCAAGCAGACCTTCGTTGTACATGTGGTTCAACCAACGGAAGTAATCCTTCTCTTCCGGACGCTTATAGTGCAGCTTCGCTTCGTAGGTTTGCGGGTCCACGTAGTATTCGCCGTCGTCGGGAGCGCCGGTGGCGATAAACGCCGGGTTCGTCACGGTGATCATAATTCTCCAGTCGTCGGCGTTCAGCGTCAGCGGAATCGTCGGCTGTCCGTCCGTGGTTGGATGTTTTTCCACATATTGCTTGAGGACGTTTTCAAAGTCTTGCACCGTGCGCACCTTCGGATATCCGAGCTCTTTCAGAACGCGCTGCTGGATTTCAAATCCGCCGCCAGAGTCAAAATACTGCTGGTCCACGCCGCCGTTGGTCGGGATCGAATAAATCGCCGGATCCTCCTTGCTGTATTTCAACCGGTTCATATTTTCGCTAAAAATCTTCTTGAGGTTCGGTGCATGCTTGTCGATCAACTCGGTCATGTCGACGACCAGGCCGGCATCGACCAGTTTGGATAAGTTGGCTTTGGCAAAAATCAGGTCCGGCACATCACCGCTCGCCGCCATCAAGGCGATTTTGTTGTCGCCGCCGCCGCTGCCCACGTCGAATTCGGCTTCGATCGTCACGCCGGTTTTTTCCGTAATCGCTTTCCCCACTTCATCCTGCATATTGTTCCAGTTCGGGCTGGCGTCAGCGCCGAAAAATGTAAAGGTGACAGGGCTCGTATCATCGCCCGCTTCGCCATTTGCGCCGGAGCCGCCGGACGCTCCGTTGTTGCTGCCGCAGCCTCCGACCAGCAAAGTGCCGGCCAGCAAAATCGCCGCGAAAGTTTTAGGGCTTCTCCATTTCATTTCTTCTTCCCCCCGTATTCTTATTCAAAAAAATGTATTGTATAACAGGCTATATAAGTTGATCTTGCTAACCTTCGCATTTCTTTAGTTCAACTTATATTGACCTGCGTCTACCGGCTGAGAGCCAATCATGTTAGGCTTTAACTGCTCCCAACGTCATCCCGTCCACGAAGTAGCGCTGCAGGAACGGATAAACGACCAGAATCGGAACGGTAACGACGATGGTGATCGCCATTTTGATCGATTCCGGCGACACCTGTGCCATCTGGTTGGCCAAATCGTTGGCGTTGGCCATATTCGCGCCCTGGTTAGTGCTTTGCAATATTTTCATCAATTCGTATTGCAGCGTCGTCAAATGCGGTTTGCTGCCGTTGTACAAATACGTATCAAACCAGGAGTTCCACTGGCCCACCGCCAGGAACAAAGCGATCGTCGCCAAAACAGGCTTGCAGAGCGGCAGGATCACTTTGTAGTAAATCGTGAAATCGTTGGCCCCGTCGAGCTTCGCCGATTCCTGCAGCGCATACGGCAGCCCGTCGATAAACGAGCGGATGACGAATACGTTAAAGGCGCTTACTAACGTGGGCAAAATATAAATCCAAAACGTCCCGATCAGTTCGAGATGACGCATCAGCATGTACGTCGGCACCAGACCGCCCGTGAAGTACATCGTCAGGGCCAGGAACGTGGACACGAATTTACGCGATTTGAAATCGGGCCGGCTGAGCGTGTAGGCCAGCATCGAAGAACTGATCAGTCCGAGTACGGTGCCCAGCACCGTCCGGAATATCGTAATTTTGAAGCCCTGAATCAGGCTGGTATAACCGAAGATCGTTTCGTAGTTTTTCCAGGTAAATTCGCGCGGCCATATGTAGATGCCACCTCTGACCGTATCTGTGGAATCGTTAAGCGATATCGCCAGCACGTTCAGGAAAGGGTACAACGTGATGATCAAAATGACCGACATCAGGATAAAGTTGAAAACATTAAACGCTTTTTCGCCTCTAGTGAGGTTAAACGCTTTGCCGCTGCTTGCCATCTATGTTCCCTCCCCCTACATAATGCTTTCTTTCGTCGTTTTCTTCATAATGCCGTTGGCCGCGAGCAGCAGGATAATGCCTACGACAGAAGTAAACATACTGATCGCCGTGCCGTACGAGAAGCGGCTGATATTAATGCCATACTCTAAGGCGTATATGTCGAGCACCTCGGAGTAGTCGGTAACCAGCGAGTTGCTGAGCTGGAATTGCTTCTCAAAGCCGATGCCGATCAGATGGCCGATCGACATGATCAGCAGCACCGCAATCGTCGTCCGGATCCCCGGCAGCGTGATGTTCCAGATTTGCCGGAACCGCCCCGCCCCGTCGACGCGGGCGGCTTCGTACAGCTCCTTGTCGATCCCGGTAATGGCCGCCAAATAGATGATGGCGTTCCAGCCGGTTTCCTTCCATACATCGGAAGCGGTTACAATCCCCCAAAACCATTTCCCTTGCGCCATGAACTGAATCGGCTCGTTGGTAATATGAAGCGCCATCAGCAGTTCGTTGACGACCCCTCCGTCGATGGAGAGCATTTTCGTGATGATCCCGGCCACAACAACCCAGGATACAAAGTGCGGCAAATAGGAAACCGTCTGCACCGTGCGCTTGAAAAATTTGCCCCGCAGTTCATTGAGCAGCACGGCAAAGGCGATCGGGAAAATAAAATTTGCGATCAGCCCCATGACGCTCATGGCCAGCGTGTTTCTAAGTACGAGATAAAACCTTTCGTCCTGGAACAAGTCCACGAAATTTTTGAACCCTACCCATTTCTGGTCGGTAAAAGATTTGGCCGGCTTATAGTTTTGAAAAGCCATCGTCCAGCCCCAGACCGGAACATAGTTAAACACGAACAACCATATGACAAACGGCATGGACATCAAGTATAAATACTTTTGCTGCACTAAACTTTGCCAGGTACCTTTTTTTCGCTTTTTTCGCGGCTTAGGGGCAACGCTTACATTATTGCCGGGATTTGATGACAGCGTTTCCACAGATTCGAGTCCCCCCTTCATTTCTATATATCAATCATAAGCGAAGGGGGAACACGGAAATACCCGACAGATTTCAAACAAAACCATATAAAAATTAGACATCGTCCGGCGAAAATCCAAAGATCCGCGATCAGGACGGGATCGTAAAAGCGATTTCCGTTCCGGAGCCGGGCGTGCTGGCGATATGCAGGCCGTGCTCCTCTCCATAGGACAACACCAATCTTTGGTGGACGTTGCGCAGGCCGATCCGCGTCCGCTGCGATTCCTCGGCGGCGGCAATGGAACGCTTCACTTCGGCAAGACGCTCCGCCGTCATCCCCGTCCCGTTGTCTTTAACGGTCACATGCACCAGCGCTTCTTTCACTTCCACCTTAACCTCCACGTTGACGCCGTCCTCCTTGCCCTCCACGCCGTGAACGACGGCGTTCTCTACCAGCGGCTGAATAATGAGCGGCGGCACCCGGATGTCCTCCGCCGCCGGATCGATCCGCAGCTCGTACTTCAAGCGGTCCTCATAGCGGAATTTCTGGACCTCCAGGTAGGAGCGCACCATCTCCAATTCCTCTTTGAGCGGCGTGTTTTCCCGGCCGACTTCAAGGCTTTTCCGCATCATTTTCCCGAGCAGGCGCACGACGTTGGCGATCTCTTTATCCCCTTTCAGATGCGCGTTCATCCGGATCGATTCCAGTGCATTGAACAGAAAATGCGGGTTGATTTGGCTGGCCATCATTTTCAGCTTGATTTCCCGCTGTGCCAGCTCCAAGGCGTTGTTTTGCTCCGTTTTTTCCACCACCTGATGCATCAGCCGGTTGATGCTGCCGACCATGTAGTTGAATTGGCGCGACAACTGCCCGATTTCATCGTTTCCGTCTATCCGGGATACGACATTTAGGTCCCCGAGCGCCAGCCGGTTTAAATGGCGGCTTAACCGCAGCATCCGGTTTGTGGTCAAAAAAGAAACGATATAAACGAACACGAGAGCGATCAGCAGGACGAGCAAAATAATGCCCAACCCGAAAAGGCTGACCGCATTGGCGCTTTTGACGATCGACTCCGTCGTGAACACGGAAACGATCTTCAGCCCGTTCATGCTGGAATCGGGAATCAAGGTATCCACCACCAGATAGGAAGGCGCGTCCCCGACATCCGCCTTGAACGTCCCTTTTTGCAGGTTCCGCAAATCGGTGCCGAAATCGAGCGATTCCAGCGTTGTCCCGACCAATGCCGGGTTTTTCGCAGCCACGACATAACCCTGCTCATCGGCGATAAACGTTTCAAAAGGCTCCTGCTGCAGCATCCGGTTCAATTCGTCCTGATTCAGAACGACCATAAGCACTCCGCTTTTCCGCGTGCCTTCAAACGAAATCTGGCGGACGAGACTTAATCTGCGGACGGGAAGTTCCTCATCCTCCTTGTTGTTAATGTAAAACCAGCCGATCCTTTTTTGGGACATCGCTTGCCTGTACCAGTTCGCCGACGCCGTCCGCTCATCGACCGGTATAAACTCCAGGTTGTTGATCAACGTCGGATTGTCGAAGTAGAACCGGATCCCCGAAATTTCCCGGTATTGCCTGACGTACCCGCGAAAATCGTCATAGTTCAAGTAAGCTTTGGTCAGCTCAAGCACCGACGGATACCGGGTAGTGACGAGGGCTTCGAGTTTTTTATCCAGCATAAAAATATCCGAGATGTCGCTGGGCACGCGAAGCATCGACGCCGCGCGCGATTTCACCCGTTCGACGTTGTTGACGGTCTGGGCGATCGCCCGGTCCATCGCCTGATTGCGGAAATAAGCGGTTACGACAGCGCCGACAATCAACACGGGAATCATCACGACAACGATGTAGGAGATAAGCAGCTTGTGCTTAAGTTTCAAATTGTTCGTGAACTGCACGATTTTACTGAACATTGGAATAAGCGATTCCTCCTTAGTCTCCTTAAAAGGAAAATATCCCCTCTTGCCAAGGGGAAAAGGGGATATTTCCAGGCGGCCGTTCGCATGGTCCGCCTGTCCGTGTTTAATTGTACACCTGCACGCCATCGCCGCGGTAGGCAATCACGCGTTATTTCAAGGTGATTTGCAGCTCCGCCTTGCCGGTGAACGCGGCTACTTCGATCGTTCCGTTTGCGGCTAGCGTTCCGCCTTGGACGGAGGCGATTTCGCCCATGCCGTGCAGCGCTACGCGGAACGGCTTGCCAGCGCCTTCGGCGCTCAGCGTCACAACGTTGCCACTCTTGGCTGCCGTCACGTTCAGCTCCGCGGCCCCTTTGGCACTGCGAACCGTGCGGGATACCGCAGCTCCGTCGGCAAGCTGGTACAAGCCGATCTCTGCGCCGTCCGCATAATCGTAATCCGGACGAGTATCATTCGCCCCGGTGGCCAGGATCGAGTTCGGGCGAACGAACAGCGGCAGGCTGAAGAAATTATGGTTCTCTTTACGCCATTTTCCGCCTTCGACCGTTTCCCCGGTCAGCAGATGCGTCCACTTGCCTTCCGGCAAATAATACGTTACATCGCCTTTTTCGCTGAATACCGGGGCCACCAGCAGCGAGTCCCCCAGCATGTACTGGCGGTCCAGCGTGTCGCAGGCCGGATCGTCCGGGAATTCCAGGAACATCGCCCGCATCGTCGGCACGCCCTGCTGCGTGGCTTGCACCGCCGTATCGAACATGTAAGGCATCAGGCGGCATTTCAGCTTCGTGAAGAATCGCGTCACATCCACCGCTTCATCGTCGTACGCCCACGGCACCCGGTACGAACTGCTGCCGTGCAGGCGGCTGTGGCTGGACAGGAGGCCGAAGGCGAGCCAGCGTTTAAATACGTGGGCCGGGGCCGTGTTTTCGAATCCGCCGATGTCGTGGCTCCAGAAGCCGAAGCCGGCAAGTCCGAGCGACAGGCCGCCGCGCAGGCTTTCCGCCATCGATTCATAATCGGCGTAGCAGTCGCCGCCCCAGTGAACCGGGAACTTCTGGCCGCCGACCGTTGCGGAACGGGCGAACAGCGCGGCTTCGTTTTTGCCCAATTTTTCTTCCAATACTTCAAATACGACTTTATTGTACAGGTACGTATAGTAGTTGTGCATTTTCACCGGATCTGCGCCGTCGTAATAAACGACATCCGTCGGAATCCGTTCGCCGAAGTCGGTTTTGAAAGAATCGACGCCCATGTCGACCAGTTCGCGCAGGTAGCCGGCAAACCATTCGCAAGCGGCCGGGTTCGTGAAGTCCACAAGCGCCATGCCGGGCTGCCACAGGTTCCATTGCCAAACATCGCCGTTGGCTTTTTTGACCAAGTAGCCGTTTTTCATGCCTTCCTCAAACAGGCGGGAGCGCTGGCCGATATACGGGTTGATCCAAACGCAAATTTTCAGCCCTTTTTCTTTGAGGCGCTTCAGCATGCCTTGCGGGTCCGGGAAAACGCGTTCGTCCCATTTAAAGTCCGTCCAATGGAATTCCCGCATCCAGAAGCAGTCGAAATGGAAAACGTGCAGCGGAAGATCGCGCTCCGCCATGCCGTCGACGAAGGAGTTTACCGTCGCTTCATCGTAATCGGTCGTAAACGAGGTCGTCAGCCAAAGGCCGAAGGACCAGGCCGGGGGAAGCGAAGGTTTGCCCGTCAAATCGGTGTATTTGTTCAGCACGTCCTTCGGCTCGGGACCGTCGATCACAAAATATTCCAGCGATTCCCCGGGAACGCTGAATTGCACTTTTTTCACTTTTTCCGAAGCGACTTCAAACGAAACCGCCCCCGGATCATTGACGAGCACGCCATACCCTTTGTTGGTGACGTAAAAAGGAATGTTCTTGTACGCCTGCTCGGAGCTGGTGCCGCCGTCTTTATTCCAGATATCGACAACCTGACCGTTTTTCAGGAACGACGTAAAACGTTCGCCCAGACCGTAAACCCATTCTCCGACGCGCAGGTCGAGCTCCTCGCGCATATACGTGTCGCCGTTGGAATCCGTCACATGCGCCATCGATTTGAAGCCGCTGCCGGTGATTCGCTCGTCAACGCGGTAGAAATCGACCGACCACTGCGGGCCTTTGTTGATGCGGACGCTCAGGCTGCCGCTTTTCAGTTCGGCATATTGCTCGTTTTCGGTGATTTCAACATGGGCGCCGCCTTCGTTCAATTCAAAGTGCGGGCCATGGTCAACAACCCCGGCGAAATGGAACAGCTTGACGCCGATCACGCCGGGAAGCGGGGAATGGAACTGCATCGTCAGCAGCGTTGTATTGATCATATCGCCCCGGCCGCGCAGCGGCATCGTTGAAGCGGAAGCGATCAGCGTGTTGTTTTGGGCTCGGAAATCGTATGCTTGTACCGCGGGAGACAATGTAATGCCATCGCGAATCAGCCAGTTGCCATCGGTAAATTTCATTTTTTCATTACCGTCCTTCCTCTAGCGCATTGTTTTAAAATGAAAAACGTTCTATACTTGCATTATACTGATACGCATCACAATAAACTAACATAATTCGACGATAATATAACACTATATTGATGAGGTGATCATGGATGGACCAAGCGCTCCGCCGCGCTTTGCACGAGAACAAAAGCCACGGCACGCAGCGCCTGCCGTTCGGCACATACTGGTACCGCTTCGGGCCGGGCGAGCATGTCATCGACTGCCACTGGCACGAGGAAGCCGAGTTTTTTTACTGCCTTGAAGGGGAAACGCTGTTCCAGGTCGACACCGATTATTTTCCGGTCCGCGCCGGGGAAGCGGTGTTTATCGACGGGGGCGACATTCACGCCGCGCATGCGCTCGGGGAGCAGGGCTGCACTTTTTTCTCCCTCGTGTTCGATACGCAGCTGCTGGCCAGCGCCCATTATGACGCGGTCCAGGAAAATCTCGTCCTCCCCCTCCAGGAACGGAAAGCGACGTTTCCCCGCCATATCCGGCGGGAGCAGCCTTATGAAATCGCGCTGCTCGAGCATATTCTCGCGATGATGCGGAGCTGCAGCAACGAAACGCCCGGGTACGAAGGCGCGGTGAAAGGCCATCTGTATTTGATGCTGGCCGAAATCGCCGCCGAAGGCCGTGCCGTCAGCCGCATAGCCAGCAGCCGCAGCGAATCGTCCAAAATCGAGCGGCTGAAAACGGTCATTTTGCACATCCAGCAAAACTACGGCCATCCGATCCGCCTCGGCGAACTCGCCGCGCTGATTCCGATGAGCGAAGGGCAGTTTTGCCGCTTCTTCAAGTCGATGACCCGGCAGACGCCGATCGATTACATCAACTCGTACCGCATCCGCCAGGCCACCGAGCTCCTGCGCGAACCGGAGCGGAAAATCTCCGACATCGCGCTGGAGGTCGGCTACGACAACATCAGCTACTTCATCCGGGTGTTCCGCAAGACGATGAACTGCTCGCCTTCGGAGTTCCGCAAAAAGCTGCAGGAGCCGGTCGAGGCTTAGGGCGGGGGGCGGCACGCTTGTATGGCGGCGGCGGGGCAGCGCTGCTTGCGAGCCGCCCATCGACGAAAAACATAAGGGCTAAAAATGCCGCTATTTCGGCGATCTCCCCCACTTCAGGTCAAACAAAGGACATTTATGTCGCTAATTTCTCGATTCGCATGGAAATTACCGTATTCTGGACCATTCCCAGGAAAATAAGGCCAAAAAGTGTCGCTAATGGGTATGCACATGCTCAATCCAGGAAAATAAGATCATAAATTTACCTTATTCACTTGATGAAGGGGTAAGGGGGGAGGTGCTGGTAGAGTTCGGCTCTTTTCCCCGTTTCTTTTTCATAGCTGCCAATTTCTCAGCCCTTATCGTCCCCTGCTACCCTAGCGGATACTGAACCGGCTGATCTGAACCTCGCCTTTGAGGTGAAGGTATACGTCGCGGCGGCCCGCCGCCCCCGTTACCGGCGCGGTCACCGTCGTCCAGGCCTGGCGGCCGCCGGTCGGCAGCACCCGGCACGTTCCGGCGGTTTCCCCATCCGGCGAGCCGAGCGTAACGACGATCTCCCCGCCTTTGAGATGCCCCGAAACTCTCGCCTCGAACTCCGACGCCCCTGTGCCGAAATCCACATCATGGAACGCGATCCAGCCGCCGCTGTCTTGAACGGTGCGGATGCTCTCCCCGCCCTCGCGGCATTCGTCGATAAAGACCCGGTCATAATTATCGTAATTCACCGCTTTGACCGATTCGCGGAGCAAACGCGGCGGAACCGTCTCCCCGTTGACCCGAAGCGTTGCCGCTGCCGCGATTTTCTCCGAGGACGGGCCGACCATAATCGTGTAGGCGCCGGTTTCCACACAGTACCGTTCGCGGGTCACATCCCAGAAAGCGAGCTCGGATGCTTTTAATTCCAGCGTAACCGTCTTGAACTCGCCAGCCTTCAAATGAATCCGTTTAAAGCCTTTTAATGTCTTAAGCGGCCGGGGCACGCAGGAAGCTTCGGCCCGGACATACAATTGAACAACCTCGTCTCCGTCCAGCTCACCGGTATTCCGGACGTTCACCGACACGGTGACGGTACCGTCCTGTCCGATTTCAGCAGGGCTCAATGACAATCCTTCATATCCAAACGTCGTGTAACTCAGCCCATGTCCGAAAGGATACAGCACTTCTCCGTCAAAATATTGATAGGTCCGCTTTCCTTTGATAATGTCGTAATCCATAATGTCCGGAAGCTGATCGGCCGACTTGTACCAGGTCATATTGAGCCGGCCCGCCGGGTTGTAGCCGCCGAACAGCACATCGGCTACGGCGCGCCCCAGTTCTTGCCCCGCATGGGATGTAAACACGATCGCCGGAATATGTTCCTGTTCCCAGTTCACCGCAAACGGGTACCCGCCGACAATGACGACAACCGTTCGCGGGTTAACCGCTTTAACAGCCTGAATCAGCGCCTGCTGGGATGGCGGCAGTGTAATGTCCGGCCGGTCGGTCGTTTCCTTTCCGTTAATGAACGGGCTGTTGCCGACGAACACGATCGCCGTTTCCGCGTTTTTCGCCGCTGCGGCGGCTTGCTGCAAACCGCCCTGCACCACTTCAACGATAAATCCGTCATGTATGCCGGCAGCGGCTCCTCTATTGGCGAAGTTGGCTCCCCCGCTTACCGCGGCTTCCGCATCAACTGTTGCACCAGCGCCAACCATTACGGCTCCTTCAGCTTCACCGGCGCCCTTTTCCTGGTCCGCTTCGACGTTCATGTATCCCCGGACGTCTACCGACACTGGCTTGCCTTCCCACGACAGCATCCGCATGGAGCCGTCTGCCTGCGTTTCGAACCCAAACGCTTCCTTCACGAACCAGCCGCGCGCCTCGTCCGCCGTCGCCTCGAGCCGGCCCGATTCGCTTTCGGTTACGAACTTCCCGTTGCTGAGCGCCCGCAGCGTAATTTGTCCCCAGCCCCAATCGTTTCGCTCGAACACTTCGGCCTGTTCCGCGTCTTCGCAGTTTGCCGCCAGAGCAGCTCCGCCCTCTTCGCCGGCGGCGATACCGACGTATTTGCCGGTGGCCGCCGAACGCAAGCGAATCCGATCCAACCCCGTCGTAAAATGCACCGGACGGCCGTTCATTTTCTCCGTCACACCCTGCAGCGGGGTTATGCGGTACGGCGGCGTGCCGCTGTACCAGTCGGTGAACGCCTCGTCCGCCAACGGGCCAATCACCGCCACCGAAGCCGCGTCCTTGCCCAGCGGCAACAGCCTGTCGTTTTTCAGCAGCACGACCGATTCGCGGGCCGCTTCCAGCGCCAGTGCGGCATGCTCCGGCGCGCACAGCTTTGATTCTGCCACATGGCTGTACGGATTCCGCTCCGCGGGATCGAATTCGCCAAGCCGGAAACGGACGCGGAACGTATTGCTCAGCGCGTGGTCCAAATCGGCCTCCGTCAGCAGTCCTTGCTGCAAAGCGTCACGCAGCGCCTGCTGCGAGATCGGCTGATCATCCGTAATGCTGTCGATACCGGCCTTAATCGAGCCGGCGACCGCTTCGGCGTAAGAGTCCACGTAATGGTGATCCATCACGGTGCCGAGCACGTCCCCGGCGTCGCCCACGACGAAGCCGTCCATGCCCCATTCGCCTTTGACGATTTCGTTCACCTCATGATTAAAGTTGCACGGCGTGCCGTTGATGCCGTTGTACGCCGTCATCATCGAACCTGCGCGCCCGTCGCGAAAAGCCGGCTCAAACGCCTTCAAGTAATATTCCCGCTTGTTCCGCGGATCAATGCTGACCGATGCGCTTCCGCGGTCCACTTCATTATTGTTGCCGTAAAAATGCTTTAAGGTTGACACGGCTTTGTAATAAAAAGGATGATCGCCCTGCATACCTTTGACCAGCCCGGTCGTCAAGGCACCGGTCAAATGCGGATCCTCCCCGTACGCCTCTTCGGTACGCCCCCAGCGCGGGTCCCGTTCCATATCGACCGTCGGCGCCCAAATCGTCAGCCCGTTAGCGGCCGGGTCGCGCTGGTAGTAAACCCTGGCCTCGTCCCCGATGACGGAGCCGATTTTTTGCAGCAGTTCGGGGTTCCAGGTACAGGCCAGCCCCGTATTTTGCGGGAACACCGTCGCTTCGCCAAGCCAGGCCACGCCATGCGCCCCCTCCGTGCCATGCTTGTATTTGTTCACCCCAAGGCGCGGAATATCCGTTTGATATTGGCACATCAGTTCAATTTTCTCTTCGAGCATAAAACGCGATATTAAATCGTTCACCCGTTCCATTAGCGGAAGATCCGGGTTTTGATAAGGATAACTCATGTCACGACCTCATCCCATTTTGAATTTCCGGTTTGTAAGCGCTGCACAAATCACGCGTTCCAAAACCGCTTCCGTTTCATCCCCCCCATCATACAATGGTCCGAAAGCGCTTTATACAACGATAATTAGTCATGTTTTCATGTAGAAATCTAGATTATCTGCTTAAGGAGTCGCTTTCTCAAATCCAAGAATTTAATCAACAAGTGAAGCAGACTTGACGGGAGGAATGGGACAAGACACCGGAAAAAAATGAAAGGACCGTGATTAGCCCCCTCCTCTTCTCCCTGAACAGAAGGGATAATCGTGCAAGGCAGCATGCAGGGATACCTAGACACAAACGCTATAGACAACCATCGATATCAAATTAAAGGATGCTGCTCGGATCTTAGGATCGAAGAATCGGTTAACAGTATCCTTAACGACAAGGATCTCAATGAAGACCTAGGCGTTTCGGTTAATGTGAGCGAGATTACTGGAATGAGATGCGACGGCGTTGTAGAGTGTATCTATGAGTATAAACCAACCATGGTTATCATAAATACACTGGTCCTTTATTCCTTTAGCATATTTGGACACTGGGTTGGGAAAGGAATCAGAGAAATATCCCGAAAACGTTAGGAATCGCCAGCCGCCGCCCAACACCAAAACGGCCGCTTTCCGCACTCGGAAAACGGCCGCTGCCAACGTCCAACTGGGCTTTCTATATATCATCCTTTCGCTTGCGCGAGCTTCTTGATCACGGCCTCCGTGACCGGGATGTCATAGACGCGGAGTTCATCCAGCATGCCTTTGAACGGCGGGTCCCACCAGTTCACGCCCAGGCTAAATGTGCCGGAGTCAGTCGTGAACACGCCCGGGAATCCGGTGCCGGCAAACTTCTGCACCCCGTCGATGTAGACCTTCACCGCTCCCTCATCGGCCGTGAAGGCGACATGGTGCCACTCGTTCAACGGGAGCTTGGCGCCGGTTGCTCCGTCGTACCAGGCTTCGCCCGACCACAGCATCGTATTGTTGTCCCACGATTCCGGCACCAGACTGATCCAGCTTGATGTGGAATTCGCACCGAAAAACGTCGTCGTAAACTGCGTATACTGCTGCGGGTTGACCCAAAACGAAACCGAATAACGGTTTCCGGAAATGAGTCCGCCGGGCAGCTTGATCCCGGAATTTCCATCGAACACCGCCGCCTTGCCCTCAACGCCGTCCGCATAAGCGATCGTACCGCCTGTACGGTCAATCCGGTCGCCGGTCGCCACCCCTTCGCCAAATTGGCCAAAGGAATCCCTTAAATTGTCCTCAAAAGAAAACCGCGCCTGCAAACCGTACTCCGGATCGATCGGAGCCACCACAACCGCGAACGTTTTGCTGGCGGCAGCTTTTCCTTTCGTTATCGTCGCCGTCAGCTTGGCCGTCGCGGCGGCTTCCCCAACCTCCGGCGGATAAATCACCCCGGTATCGGAAATGACGCCCGGGTCCGAAGATTTCCATGCGATCGCAGCGCCCCGGGTCCCCCGCCCCGGCAGGTTCAAATTGGCCATCACCCGGCTCGTATCCCCCAAATCCAGGTCTTCAACCACCGCTTTGACGACCTGCCGGTCGGACATATCCGGCTGCCGAATTCCCCATACGGACTCCCCTTTGCCGGAAACGGCCGTAAAAGTCAGCGTTTCGCCGCCCAAATCGGCGTCCCAGCCGCGGACGAATACGCCGCGAAAGACCTGGCCGCCCAACGTAAGGGTCGCCTCGTATTTGCCGGACAGCTGCCACTTCCCCGTCACATCGCCGCTAATCGTGTTGTCCTTGTTCAGACGGATGTTCACCGATTTAACGATATCCCCGGAGTAGGCCAGCCCGTGGTTGACGAATTTATAATCGCCGGCCACCTGGGACGCCTTCACCGTTTGCAGATTTTCCCCGGCATAACGCTCCGGAGCGACGACAAACCAACCGTCCCGGTTCAGGAACATCTGGTGAACCCGAAGCTCGTGCAGCTCTCCTTTTTGCGGAAAACGCGTATGGAACACAAGAAAATATTTGCCGGTCCGCTCATCATACAGCACCGAATTATGCCCTGGGGACGCATAACCGTAGCCGGTCCCCGTGCCGCTTTCTCCGATTTCCCGCGGGAACAGGAAGTTGCCCATCATTTTGATGCCGTAAGCGGAGTTTTCCGTATTTGGCGGCAGCACCGCATTTTGGCCCGCCGCATCCACGTAAGGGCCGCCCGGGCGCGAAGCGCGGAACTGCCTGATGTTGTATCCGCCGTTTGCTCCGAGCCATCCGTACGACACGTTCAAATAATAGTAGCCGGTCCCTTGATCATAAACGATGTACGGGCCTTCCCCGGACTTCGTGTGCCCGCCGGCGATTTTCGTGCCGAAATAGCGGTCGACCATCCGGCCGTCCGCCGCCGTCCCGTCCTTCCCGGGATAAACCGGCCGGCCTGTCGCCGGATCAAGCTCCAGCAGGAAGATGCCGCCCGACCAGGAGCCGTAAGCCATCCACAGCTTCCCGTCCCGGTCAAAAAACGGTGCGGCATCGATCGCGTTCGGATAAAGTGCGTTATTATAGGAGCCGTCGGTCTTGAACCAGCTCGTGTTCACGCCCGCGAGATCTCCGTCTTCGATCAGCCTTCCGATATTCGTATTCGTCCATTTTTTGTTCACCTTGCTGTCCGCATCGTACGCTTCATCCCTCGTAAAACCCGAATATACGGCGGTATCGACGTACTTGTAAGGTCCTTCGATATTTTTCGATACCGCCAGCCCGATCGCCGAACGGATATAGGTGGAGGACGCGCTGTAATACATCATGTAAGCCCCGGTCGTGCCATCCTCATTGACGAAATGCTCGTTCCGGATAATGCCCGGCGCCCAGACGGCAAAGCCGCCTTTGCTGTCCGAATCGTTTTCCCCGGCCCAGGCGAACGAACCGGCCAAATTTTCCGATAAATCCCCGTACAGCGCGTTGCCCGGCGTTTCATACCCGTTCGTGAACGTCGCCCAATTCAGCAAATCGGCGGACTTGGCCGCTTCGATATGCGAACCGAACACGTAATACGTCCCGCCGTCCTTTACGATTGAAGGATCGTGCACGGAGACGTTCGTAAATGCCGGGGGTTTTCCCGGCTTTTTCGCCGGCAAACTGCCGGCGGAAGCCGCGGCCGGCATCAGCATCGCGAACGCCAAAACCATAATCAGGCACCTGCCAAACGTTCTTATTTCCATGAATAGTCCTCCCCTTGCAATCGAATGGATTATCGAACCATCAGCCCTTAATCCCCGAATTCAGATTGATCGATTGCAAAAAATATTTTTGCGCGAACACAAACAGCAGAAACGTCGGAATGATCGCCAGAATCGCCGACCCCATGAGCTGCCCGATCATCCGGTAGTTGCCGTAAATGTCCTGCAGAAGCAGCAGCCCCGCCGTCACCGGCATCTTCACCACATCGGTGTACACGATGACCGGCCAAAGGAAATCGTTCCAGGACCCGACGAACGAAAATAAGCCGCACACGATCAGCACCGGCTTGATTAAGGGCAGAATCACGGAAAAATAAATCCGCAAATCGCCGGCCCCGTCGACGCGGGCGGATTCGTCCAGCTCATGGGGAATTCCTTTCATAAATTGCCGTACCAAAAAGATGTTGCCCATGCCCGCCAGCCCCGGAACGATCATCGCCCAGGACGTATTGACCCAGCCTAACGCGTCGATGATTTTATAAGATGGGATCAGGTTCACGACAGCCGGAAAAAAAGAGATGCCCAGCAGCGTGAAAAACAGCGTGTCTCTGCCTTTGAAGTTCATGCGGGAATAACCGTATCCCGTCAGCGAAATGACGACGATCACCAAAAAGGTATGAAACGCCGCAATATATAAAGAGTTGATCAGCCAGCGCAAAATGGGCGCCGTTGACGTATTTTTCAGAATCGTCACGTAGTTATCGACAATCCACTCGGCAGGCAGCAGCCTGAACCCGGTGGACACGACCTCCGATTGGGAGCGGAACGATGTGGTGACGCCGAAGATTACCGGAACGACCCAAATGACGCACAGCGCGATTAAAAACAGATAAGCGATAAGCTGGGAAACGGAAACGGTGAAGGATTTGCGTTTGGAGCCCGTTCCGATCCCCGGACCCGGAAGCCGGCTTAATTCGCTTGGCGCGCGGTTCTCCATGCGAGTTGACACCTCCTGTTCTTTTCTTCCATTCGTTGCTCCCGGATTATGCAGCGTTCCGGTTCATCACATAGTACTGCAGCGTCGATATGACCAAAATAACGAGCCCCAGCAGCACCGCCATCGCGGACGCCATCCCGGCGATCGATTCCCCGGTGCCGAAGGCGAGCTGGCGGATATACATCATCAGGACGTGCGTGCTTTGCCGCGGCCCCCCGTCCGTCATCATCAGCGGTTGGCCGAATACGTTAAAAGCGCCGGCTGTCGTCATCACAAACGTATAAATGACCGGAAAGCGGATCGACGGCAGGGTGATGCTGAAAAATTTGCGGACCGCTCCCGCGCCGTCGATGCCGGCGGCTTCGTACAAATCTTTGGCCACCCCGTTAATGGAGGCGCGGTAAATGATCATGTTCCCGCCGACGCCGCCCCATACCGTAATGACGATAATGATGATCCAGGCATAAGGCTGATTGGCCGCCCAGGCCACGTCCGAGCCGAACACGTTCCCGGCGATCCCGAGCTGCTTGTTGAAGATGAGCAGCCAGATCAGCGCCGCCGCCGAAATCGAGATCAGGCCGGGGACATACAGGATGGACTGGATGACGCCCTTCAGTTTCACTTTTTTGTGCTCCAGCGCGGCGGCGATCAGCAAAGGGAGCACGATCAAAATCGGAACGCTGAGTCCGACGAAAATAAACGTGTTTTTCAGCCCGTTGCGGAATTGGTTGTAGAACGTCGAATCTGCGTCAAACAGGATCGTTTTATAGTTTTGCAGCCCGACCCATACCGGATCGTTCATCAGATTCCACTGGGTAAACGAAGCATAAATTCCGTAAATCGTCGGCACGAAAACAAAAATGACAAACAAAATGAAGTGCGGACCTACAAAAAAAACGGGCGCAAGTTTGTTTTTGTTTTTCATCGCGTTCTACTCCGCCGCTTTGCTGCTTTCCGCGATTTTATCCTCCACGTATTTCTGCATCGTTTGCAGCGTTTCGCCGATGCCGACGTTGCCGCGGACGATATCGGCCGCGTACGTGTCCACCGCCTCGGCCACATACGGATAATATTCATAGGTGTAAATGTAAAGGGATTTAATCTCCTCCTCGTTGGACGTGAAGAAGGATTGGATGTAGGTTTGATACTCCGGGCTTTCGATCACCTGCTTGCTGGCGACGATTTGGCCGGCTTTCGCCCATTCCATGGAATTTTGGCGAATGAACTCCAGGAAGGCCCCGATGCCCGCTTCTTTCTCGTCGCTGCGTTCATCGTTTTTCAGCATGGCAAACAGGTGGGAAGAAGCCCGGTTCGTAAATTTCTCGGGCGTTGGAGAGTAAATGTTGGTCACGCCGAAGTTCAGGCCTTCCACCGCGGCATGCGCCGTCGAGCTCCAGGTTCCGTCCGTGGAGAACAGCACGTTCCCGGATTGGAACATCAGGTAGCCGTCTTCGCCAAACGGCGTCATCAGCCCCGCGTCGGCGATTTTTTTGACGTTTTCGAACGCCTGCTTCATCGCCTCCGTATTTACGGCCGGTTTTCCGTCCTGCTGAATGTCCCCGCCAAGGTTCTGCACCTGCGCCAGAATCACCCAGCCGAGCAAAGCGTCGTTTACTACATAATCGCCTTCGTCCAGCTTTCCTTGAAGCGACAGCATCTCATCGATCGTAACGACGTTATCGTCCAGGAACGATTCCGCATTGTATTTCTTCAGCAGATCTTTGTTGTAATACATCGCGTTGCTGTGGATGTCCAGCGGCACCGTATACTGCGTTCCGCCGATATTGCCGGTCGCCCACGCCTGCGGCAAATAATTGGCTTCTTTGATTTCAGGCTGCGCCCCCAGGACGGCCGTCATCGGCTCAAGCACGCCCTGCTTGACGTAGCCGGGCACGCGGTCGGCATGGATAATGGCCAAGTCCGGCACGCCTTTTCCCGTATTCAGCACGGTGGAAATCTTCGTGTACATGTCCGCCGTTACGATATGTTTGACTTTAAACTCCGGATTGGTGGCGTTGTAATCTTTGACGAGCTGATCCATGTAAGCCCCGTCATCCCCGGTCAGCGGCGTCCAAAAGCTGATCGTGTTTTTATCGGCACCGCTGCCGCAAGCCGCCAATAAAGCGCTTACCACAAAAACAAGGATACATGTAACCGTCCATTTTTTTCTCAACCTATTCCCCTCCAGCTTTGTTTTTCTGTGCAGTCCAGTAATGTACATATATGCAGGTTAAAATCATGCTTTAACAACCCCGTTTGTAACCCCTTACAAAACATCGACTTTGGAATCAGCCTCCTCTCAAACCCATAATTTTCATGCTTATGGTTAAAATACTAATCCTATTGTCCGTACACGTCAATGATTTATTTGTTTTTTTGATTTTATGTACGTACCTATTAAATGATGCTAGAAATGTGGATTTAGCGATTTTATGCTGTATTTATTATGGATTTGTTTAAAATAAAAAGTCTAAAACTATTAAACTCCTTCTATACAATGCATTCAATATATCAAGTTGTACGTACAATTTGATGCATCAGAAAGCCGTGCTTGTCCCTTCTCCCTGGCTCAACCGCAAAAAGCAGCGATGTTCGTTGTTCCACCAACATTCGCTGCTTTGGCTTCAGGCACTTCATCCAATCCTGCGCAATTTTCCTTACGCATTGCTCGCTGTTTTGCGGTATGCGGACGGGGAAGTCCCGACGTATTTTCTGAACTTGCTGTGGAAATAATCGACGTTGGTATAACCGACCCTCTCGGCCACCTGGTACACCTTCAGCCCTTCCTCCAGGTATGCCTTGGCCTTTTCGATCCGCACTTTGTCCAAGTAAGTATTAAAATATTCCCCGGTGGCGTTTTTGAACAATTTGCCCAGGTAAGCGCTGTTATAGTTAAAAATGCCCGACAACGTCTCCAGCTTCAAATTTTCGTTGAAATTGCGGTGAATCAAATCCAGCATGATCTTCACTTCGCGGTGTTTGCCGCCTTCGCCCAGCTGATGCATGATTTGCTGCAGCAGGAATTCCGTTTTCTCGTACAACCCCTCGATCGTCCGCATTTTGTGTATTTCCGATATATAATCGGAAAATTCTTTGCTGCGATCCTGCAAAGCGGAAGACTGCTTCAAGGCCCTGCCGAGAATCGACGTCAACACTTCCACAAAACGGCGCTTGATTTCCTTCTCCGGATACCCGCCGGCGGCAAGGGCCCGCCCGGCTTTACGAACGAGCGACTTCACCGCCTCCCGATTCCCGATATCCAGGGCATAATGCAGCTGCTCGCCGATCTCTTCGATCGAGGAGTCCGGCAATTCCGCAGGCGCCCCGCTCCGCAGCGCTTCGGGGGATAGTATGGCGCCCTGATCCAAAAAGAAATGCAGCTTAATAAGTTCGCACGCCTCAAGGTAGGAGCTGCGGATGTCCGGCAGACAGCCGACCTTGTTCCCCAGCGCCGCGGTAAATTCCGCTCCGGCGCCGTTTAGCTCTTCCCGGATCTCTCTGTATACGCTTTCGTATTCCACAGCGAGCAGCGGTTCCCTTAACAGCACGCCGAGCTTGGCTTGAATGCCGAACACCCAGCCCCGCCCGGTATCCTCAAACAGGTGGGCCAGTTTTTTTCTCACCAGTTCCCCTGCGCTCATATCGGCGTCATCCTCGGCATGTACGGCCACCAGCAAAACCTGATACGCCTTGCCCGTGATCCCCACTTCTCCGGCCCGCTCATACAGCGGCGCCGTCTGCTGCTCATCCGTACCCGCCAATACGGACTGGATCAGCGATTCGCGGGTCCACTCCGCCGTAACATGCCGCCATTCCTCGGAAGCGGTCTCTTCCTCGACCGCCTTTTTGATTTTCGCCAGATATTCCTTAAGCTCATCCTCGTCGACCGGCTTCAGCAAATAGCCGTCGGCCCGCTGCGTTATCGCTTGTTTGGCGTAGCTGAAGTCCGCATAACCGCTGAGGATCAAGATATGAAGCTGCGGATCCTCGCTCCGCAGCTTTTCGATCAGCTGCAAACCGTCCATCCCGGGCATCCTGATATCGGCCACAACCAAGCCGGGATGATGCCGCCTATATTTATCCAACGCCTCGTTTCCGTTTGCGGCCGTGTCAACCACGTCGTACCCGAGCGCATTCCAATCGATAAACGTACGAAGTCCTTCGCGCAGCTTCGGTTCATCATCGACAATTAGCACTTTAATCATGTTGCATTCCTCCAGCCGGAAAATGTTTCACATGCACCAACCTTCCAGCGAATGGTCTGATGAAACGTTTACAATAATTATAAGTTATTCGCAAAAAGAGGAACAAACATTATCCTGCTCCGTTATAGCACTATTTTGATCCTCCGGCGGCGGCTTTATTTGTCCATTTCCCGGCCTAACGGCACTGGCGTTGCATTAGCGCTTACAAAATCTCTGGTACACCTTAAGCGCTATTCCATTTAAGATCACGCCAGAAATCTAGCTATGATGAACGTAAACAAAAGACAGCCCTCCATATTGCTACATCTCGTAGGTTAAAATGGATAGTGAAAACCAAACCATTTCAGAGCTACATAGCAAAGGAGAGCTGATACTATGCAGTCTACCACAAAATTCGTCGGTTTAGATGTATCCAAAGAAAAAATTTCGGTTGCTATTGCAGATGCAAGCGGTGAAACTCCTCGCTATTACGGGAGCATTCCTCACACCCCGGCGGCGCTGCGCAAGCTGATCAAAGAACTGGGACCGGCCGAAACGCTATCGTTTTGTTATGAGGCAGGTCCGACAGGTTACGAAACCTATCGCTGGATCACCTCCATGGGAGCCCATTGCGTTGTCATTGCTCCGTCGCTTATTCCCAAACGCCCTGGCGATCACGTGAAGACGGATCGACGGGACGCCGAGCAGCTTGCCCGTCTGTTTCGTGCAGGAGAATTGACTCCTGTCTACGTCCCGGAGCGGGAAGACGAGGCTTTGCGGGAGTTGGTTCGCGCCCGGGAGGCCGCCAAAGAGGACGCGCATCGGGCACGCCAGCGGATATTGAAGTTCCTGCTCCGCCATCAAATCGAACCGCCGGCTACGATAAAGCGTCGTTGGACCCGGAAGTACCGTTCCTGGCTGGAGCAACTGACATTCCCTTATGAGCCCATGCAAGTAGCCTTCGACGAGATGCTCCATACCTTAAATGAGATCGAGCAGCGGATGGGGCGTTTGGAAAAAGCCTTGGTTCAGCAAGCCACGGTCGGCTCCAAGGCAACTCTGATTCGGGTGCTTCAGTCCCTGCGTGGGATTGGACTACTGACGGCCGTCACTCTAGCTGCTGAGATCGGTTCATTTACTCGCTTCCGCTCCCCGGCCCAACTCATGGCGTATTTAGGGTTGGTTCCTCGTGAGAGTTCAACCGGCCTGAGTACTCGGCGCGGAAGTATGACCAAAGCCGGTAACGGGCGCTTGCGCCGATCCTTGGTGGAATCCGCCTGGAGCTACCGTCATCGGCCTGCGGTGAAAGGAGATCTCGCCAAGCGTTTGGATGGCATGCCGGCCGATATACAACTGTTGTCGTGGAAAGCGCAAGAAAGATTGCATTACAAATACCGTCATCTCATTTTTGGAAAGAACAAACACAAAAATGTGGCCGTAGGCGCGGTGGCCAGGGAGCTAACCGGGTTCATATGGGCTGTTGCTCGAACGGTGGAACAACCGGTGGCTAACTAACGCCCCTTCCGTCCCCTTTGGGGAGACGCAGGGAGCGTTGCCCCCTGCACCCCCACACTCGCCGTGAGGCGTTCCTCATTTCCAATGAGGAATAGGAAAAGTGTTGATTTGAACCTAACCGCTTGTCAAGAAAAGCGCTTGACAAGCTCACGCCTGAGCACGAGGCCCGGGAGCAAACGAAGGTTCCGGGAGAGAATTTGCGTCAACCGTTTGCACTAGGTGAGTAACTGAACGTGCGCTTCTAGCTTGCAAGAGCTCTCCTTGACGAAGGCATAACATGTGGTACCAACCCACGGATAGCAGCGTGCCGACCGTCGCTCGCATTTTTGCTCTCGCGCCACGTGCTCAGGCACCTCTCACACGGAGGGCTTGACAAAAACGTTCATAGCAACGGTTGTGAGCGCTATTGCCTGCTCTAATCTGAGCCCAAATCGCCGGGTTTTAGCTAATTAAGCGCTATGGCAACCGTTAGAATGTGGTGGCGAGAAATTGTATCTTGGCGGATTTAATACAACGCTAATAGCCTAACGGACCCACATGACCCAATTTCGCTCTAAAAGAGTTCACCCCGGCCGATTCGAGGGAAATGGAGTCATCTCTGTCCGTTACATTTTTCAAACCTTCGTTTTTCCGCAGATAACGTCTCTAAAGGTCCTTTAGCCTCAGTCCCTCTATAACGTCAAAAAAAGCAGCCTCCCTGCCGCCATACGGCAGCGGTTGGTTGCTTTTTTTCTCCGGGTCTAACCCGTCTTTACTCGTCTCAAGAGCGGACTCCGTCTTTCACGGGAATGCCGAAATTCGGGGTTCCGTCAGGGTTCCAGCCAAAATACTGGGCCCGCGTGTGGCGGTTTGGATCGTACAGCGGATCGCCGGTGATCTCCTTGTAATTGCGGGCGTGGTAGATCAGAACGTCCCGCCCGTCTTCGGCCACGGTAAAGCTGTTATGCCCCGGCCCGTATTGCCCTGTCTCCTCGTTCGTTTGGAACACGGGAACCGGCGATTTCGTCCAGGCTGCGGGATCAAGCGGATCGGCTTCCTCGCTGGCCGTCAGCAGCCCCATAGAGTAGTGGTGGTCGGTGGCGCTGGCCGAATAAGCGATAAAAATACGCCCGTTCCGCTTTAACACCGCCGGACCTTCATTCACTTTAAAGCCGATCGTTTCCCACGGATACTCCGGCGTCGCAATCATCACTTGTTCCCCGGTCAGCGTCCACGGGTTGCTCATTTTCGAAATGTACAGATTGGAGTTGCCCTCGATGTCCGGGTCCTTCTGGGCCCAGACATAATACCGTACCCCGCGGTGCTCGAACGTCGTTGCGTCGAGGCAGAACGTTTCCCAGCGGGTGCGGATCTGCCCCTTTTCTTCCCACCGTCCTTCCAGCGGATTGGCCGCTTCATTCTCCAGCACGTACATCCGGTGGTCGAACAGCCCTTCCTTCGTCTCCGTCGTACGGGCGGCGGCAAAGTAAATGTACCATTTGCCGTCGATATAATGAATTTCCGGCGCCCAGATGTTGGCGCTCAGCGGGCCGGAGTCGTATTTGCGCCAAGCCACAACCGGCTGGGCCTCTCCCAATCCCTGAATGGTCGCCGATCTGCGGATTTCGATCCGGTCGTACTCGGGGACCGAAGCGGTAAAGTAGTAATATCCGTCGCTATGTTTGTATACCCACGGGTCGGCCCGCTGCTCCACGATCGGATTCACAAATTCTCTATTTTTGTCCATCGGTTCTCTCTCCTTTATATATGTGTTCGGAAAATTACGGAATTTTCTGGTTTTATTTTCGGGGATTGAATCTGTTCATCGCCATTAGCGGAATTTATTGTACTTATTTTCCAACGAACGGTGCAAAAAGCGGTCATCTCCCTGCGATTCAAGAAAGTAGCGCCATAAATTTCCTCTGTTTCTCCCAAAGTGGGGGATCTTGCCGAATTAGCGCCGTTTTTTTTCGTTATTTTTCGCCCGAGTTTTTATAGCTTGCTTATGCCCAGAGCCTCGCCCTAATTTTAATACAGCTCCCCAATTCCCAAAATGCTCTTTTACCCGGTCAGCCTTTCACCGCTCCCGCCGTCATCCCGTCGATAAAGTACTTTTGAAAAGCGACGAACAAGATGAAGATCGGAATGATGGAAAAAAAGGAGCCGACGATCAGCAAGTCGTAGTTGTTGCCGTAAGGCGTCAGCAGCGTTTTGAGCCCGATCGGCAGCGTATATTTATCGGCGTTGCTCAGCACCATAAACGGCCACAGGAAATTGTTCCAGCTGTTCATCCCGTTCAAAATCGCCATCGCCGCAAAAGAAGGCTTCATGACCGGAAGAATCAGCCGGACGTAAATGCCGTATTCGCTTGCGCCGTCCACCCGGCCGGCCGCGATGATCTCTTTCGGAATCCCGCGCAAATATTGGCGGAAGAAGAAAATCGTCGCCGCGCTGGCGATGCCCGGCAAAATGATCGCCGAATACGAGTTCATCAGCCCGATGTTGTAGGTCAGCGTATAAAGCGGCAGCAGCAAAATTTCAAACGGAACCATCATGATGAGCAGAACGCAAACAAACAAAGTGTTTTTTCCTTTAAATTCATAAGCCGAGAAGCCGTATGCGACCGTTGCGCTGACCAGCAGCGTCAGAACGACCTGCACAACCGTCAGCAGCAGCGAATTGAAAAACCATAGAAAATAGGAATGATCCCCGGTAAACAAATAAATGAAGTTGTCGAAGCTCATGGCGGACAAGTCAAACCGCAAATTCAGCCCATAACGGATCAAATCTTCCCCCGGTTTGAAGGAGGCGATCGTCACCGCGTAAAACGGAATGAGGATCAGCACGCACAACACGGCGAAAAAAGCAAAAAGGACGATTTTAAGCGGCAGTTCTTTTTTCATGCTTCCTCCTCCTTTTTGAACATGCCGGTGAAGGCCAGCTGCGTTAAATTAATCGCCATCGTAATGACAAGCAGCACGATGCCCACCGCCGCCGCGTATCCCAAATTGTTCTTCTCGATGCCCTGCCGGTACAAGTAACCGACGATCGTGAGCCCGATATTTTTCGGAGAATTGTTGCCGTTCCACAACATCATGCTCTCGATAAACATCGCCAGCCCCGCGTAAATGCTGATCGTCAGCACATAAATGGTCGTGGGCTTCAGCAGCGGCATGGTGATTTTCGTAAAGCGCTGAAAACGGGAAGCTCCGTCAATCGACGCGGCTTCGTAGTATTCTTCGGGGATGCTTTTGAGTCCGGATAAAAAATAAAGCATATTAACCCCCGTCCACCGCCACGTCGCCAATGCCACCAAAGCGATCATCCCGGTCGCCTGCCCCTTCAAGAACTTGACCGGATCCACGCCGAACCAGCCCAAAAAGCTGTTGATGAGCGAGCCTTCCATTTCGCCGAACATCAGCCGGAAGATCGTCCCGGCCACAACGACGGAAGTCAGTGCGGGAAAGAAAAACGAGGATTTGAAAAATTCCCTTCCCCACATGAATTTGGTGTTGATCAGCACCGCAAACAGCATCGGAAACGGGATGAGGATCACCAAGGTCAGCACCATATAGACGGCGCTGTTTATCACCGCTTTAAGAAACACGCCGTCGCCCATCAATTTGCCGTAGTTGTCAAAGCCGATCCAGGCCGGTTCCTGTCCCAACGTGACCTTTTGGAAGCTCATTCCGACCGAATTCGCCAGCGGGTACACCCAAAACATCAGAAACACCAGCACAAACGGCAACACAAAAACGTAAGGAGCAACTTTTTGCGAGTATAGGAATTTTTTTATCATCACTCTACTCCTTTTTAAACGGAGCTACTCTTTGCGGAAAAGAGCAGCTCCGTAACTTTATCATTCTATTTCAGTTCTTGTTCGATTTGCGCCTGGGCATCGTCCAGCGCCTGCTTGATGTCTTTGCCGTCCTCGAAAATTTCGTTTAGCGTAACCGTGCACAACACGTTGTTGATCGTCGGCGAAGCCGAAGTCGATTTGATCAGCTGGATCTCGTCTTTAATCTCGTTCAGCACGTCAAACGGGTTGTTGACGAAGTATTTCACGAACTGGTTTTCCGGATTGTGCGTCACGTCTTTCATATTCCAGACATCCATGTTGATCGGATCAAAGCCCAGCGTATTCCAAATTTCGATATTGGCATCGAGCGAAAGCTTGGCGTAAGCGATGAACTCCTTGGCCAGTTGAACGTCCTTGGCCGTTTTGGTGACGACGGTTGCCGTACCGCCGCCGCCGTATGAACGAGGCATCCCTTTCTCGATCACGGGCAAAGGAGCGATGGCGATCTTGCCGGAGAGATCCTTCATATAGTTCGTATATCTCGACATTTGCCAGAGCGGCATGAAAGCGGTCGCATAGTTGCCGGCATTAAATTCGCCGTAAGCTTCTTCCGTATCGGGTTGACCGCCGGCGATCGTGGCGATGACGTTGTTGTCCTGCAGATCTTTAAGGATCGACAGCCCTTTGACCAATTCTTCGGAGTTGACCTTGGGATTGCCGGCATCATCGGTAAAATCGGCCCCTTGCTGGGCCAGCAGCATCGAGGCTTGCCAGGTTGCGCTCGTATCCGCGGTCCCCATGTATTTGCCGGTTTTTTCATATACCTGCATCCCGGCTTTTTTGAAATCGTCCCAGGTAACGATCGATTTGTAATCAACGCCCGCTTCATTTAAAATTTCCGTGTTGTAAAAAGCTACGGTAGCCCCGACATGCGTGGAAAGGCCGTAAACCGTTCCGTCTTTGCTGTAAAGATCCAATTGCGACTGAACGACCGTACCCTTGTAAGGCAGAGCCACGTCATTCAACGATTCCAGTTGCGGAGTTCCTTGCATGAAGTCGGGATATTTGCCCAATTCGATATCGGCGATGTCCGGCGCGCCGACGCCCGTCTGCACGGCGATGGACAATTTATTGTGCATATCGTCATAAGGCATGACCGTCACGTTCAACTTAATCTGCCGGTCCGGATTTGCCGCGTTCCACTTCTCCAGCATCTTTTCGAAATGCTGTCCGTGCAGCTCCACGAACGTCCAGTAGGACAGCTCCGTCGCGCTTTCGCCGGCCCCCCCGTCGAGCACGGAGGTTTCCCCTCCGGCCGTCGACGAGGACTTGTTGCAGCCCCACAAAAACGTGGCCATCGTTAAAATCAAAAGCATGGCGATTCCTTTTTTCATACTTGACCCTCCTTGGAATTTGAATTTCTAGGCACGCTCTATACTATTCGGTTGCCCGCTTGCTTAGGCGAATTACGTTCCACGAAGCTTTGGCAAGACGGGCGCTCACCATGCCGTCACGGCACACCGCATCGCCCCCGGCATGAGGTGTTACGTTCTCCCGATCCGCCGTGTTGACGGCCTTCAAATCTTCATGTTCCAGCACCAGATGCTGGGTCAGGCGGTAACCCTCAAAGCCGCGAATATCGCAGGTAAGCTCCAGCGCTTCCTGCAGATGACGGTTGACGGCAAAAATCGTGAGCTCCTCTTCCGCCTCGTTGTAGACGACGGCGCTGTCCAGGTAAGGAACATCGGTGAAATCCTGGGCGTCATAAACCGACGAGTCGACGATCGGCAGCAGCGACGTGCCGCGTCCGTATTTGGACACATGCATATATGGATGAAAAATCGTCTGCTTCCAGGCCCGGCCGCCGTTTTCGGTCATAATCGGGGCGATGACGTTGACCAGTTGGGCCATGCAGGCCATTTTGACCCGGTCGGCGTGGCGCAGGAACGTAATCAGCATGCTGCCGACGAGCAGCGCGTCCTCGAAGTTGTAGATGTCCTCGAGCTGCGGCGGAGCGATGCTCCACGGCGCGATTTGCGCGTCCGCCTGATTGGAGTGATACCAGACGTTCCATTCGTCAAAGCTGAGGTGCATCGTTTTTTTGCTGCGCTTCTTCGCCTTGATATAGTCGCATGTCGCGATCACCGTGCGGATGAAATGGTCCATATCCATCGATCTGGCCAAGTAGTTGGCCGTATCGTTGTCCCGGTTGCCGTAATATTGATGCAGGGATATGTAATCGGCCACCTCGTAGGTGTGATCGAGCGTAATCGCTTCCCATTCCGGGAACGTCGGCATCGAAGAACTGGAGCTTCCGCAGGATACGAGCTCGATGTCCGGGTCCACCAGGCGCATCGCCTTGGCCGTCTCATAAGCGATCCGGCCGTATTCCTGAGGCGTCTTCTGCCCGACTTGCCACGGCCCGTCCATCTCGTTGCCCAGGCACCAGGTTTTGATGCGATGCGGCTGTTCGTAACCGTGGCTCCGGCGCAAATCGCTCCAGTAGCTGCCGCCGGGATGGTTGCAGTATTCGATCAGGTTTCTGGCGGCGTCCACGCCGCGGGTGCCCAAGTTTACGGCCATCATGACCTCCGAGCCGATTTCCTTCGCCCAGGCCGCAAACTCGTTCGTTCCCACATGGTTCGGTTCCACCGTTCTCCAGGCCAGCTCCAGCCGTTTGGGGCGGGCTTCCACCGGGCCGACTCCGTCCTCCCAGTTATAACCGGAAACAAAGTTGCCGCCCGGATAGCGGATAATAGGTACGTTTAATTCCTGAATCAACCGCTTTACGTCGCTGCGGAAGCCTAAGCTGTCCGCCGTAGGATGCGAAGGCTCGTAAATCCCCCCGTATACCGCTCTGCCCAGATGCTCGATAAATGAGCCGTATATACGTTTATCTACTTCGGCTATCTTGAATGCTTTGTCTACGACCATGCTTGCTCTTGGTGCGGTTGACGACAAATGTATCACCCTCCGTTTTATGAATTTATAAATTGATTTGAAATAACTTGAATGAATCCGCTTACAGGTATAAAATAGCACATGAGAATATCGTTGTAAATATATTTTTATAAATCTTTTTATGTTTTTATAAAATCAATTTAAGACAAGCTGTAAAACCGTGGTTTCACGGCGAAATCAGCATTTAATCCGCATTTCCCAGGTATTTTGTTTTATGATTAATTGAATTGAAGTACGTTTTTCCTGCAAATTTTAAGTAATATTGAAGTTGAATTTACATTTTTTTTATTTAACTATTTATTAAATAGTGCTGTTAGTTTATAATTATCTAAAATAAATGAAAATTAGAACTCTATTATCTCTAGCGGAAGAAGGTTCATGACGATGATCTACATTAAGGATTTGATGAGCGGGATTGATATTTTTAAAGCGTTAAGTTCGGAGATCAGAATTCAAATCCTCGAATTGCTCGCCAAAAATCAGGCGTTGAATTTAAACGACTTAGCCACCAAGTTGGGCCTCAGCAACGGCGCGATTACGATGCATATCAAGAAGCTGGAAGAGAGCGGACTGATCGAAATCAACACCTCCGTCGGCAAACACGGGATTCAGAAAATTTGCTATTTGAATAAGGATAAGTTGATGGTCGACCTGCGCAGCAAGGAAGTGGACAATTTATACGAAGTGGAAATTCAGGTCGGGCACTACAGCAATTATCAAGTGGCCCCTACCTGCGGGCTGGCCACCAAGGACAGCATCATCGGCGATTTCGACGATCCCCGTTATTTCGCCGATCCGCAGCGGATCGATTCGGAGATCATCTGGCTGTCCGAAGGTTACCTGGAATACCGGATTCCGAACTACCTCAAGCCGAACCAGACGTTCCGCGAGATCCAGTTTTCCCTGGAGCTTGGTTCGGAAGCCCCGGGTTTTAACGACAATTATCCGTCGGACATTTATTTTTATCTGAACGGCGTGGAGCTTGGCTTCTGGACGAGTCCAGGGGATTTTGGGGACGCCCGCGGAACCTTCAACCCGGACTGGTGGCCGCCGCATTTGAACCAGTACGGCATGCTCAAGCTGATCCGCATCAACCATGAAGGCAGCTTTATCGACGGCTGCCGGATTTCGGACGTTACGCTGGCTGAAATCGGACTGGACTACAAATCCGAGCTGACGCTGCGCATCGCCGTCACCGACAAAGCCGTCAACAAGCGGGGGCTGACGATCTACGGCAAAAACTTCGGCAACTACAGCCAGGACCTGCTCGCCCGCGTGCTGTATGATGTGCATGAGGAGTGAGGCAAGCGGTGGGCAGGATACGAGCTTGTTGTCGTGGTGCACCAGGTCCACTAGGCGCGTCGCCTTTGCCGTCTCATAAGCGATGCGGCAATGGCCGTTTGCGGGAAAAGGAGAGCGGGAAAACAACGTGCGAAACGATAGTCGGAAACGATAGCCGAAGACAATAACTGAAGACGATAGCCGAACGGCGGCATAACAAAAAGTCTGCCCGGAAGCTCGTTTATTGAACTTCTGGCAGACTTGCGCTTTGGGCTAAACACAAGCCAGGAAATAAGAACAAAAAATGTCGCTAATTCGGCGGGATCACCCAGTTGGAGAGGAATAGGGGAAATTTATGTCGCTATTCTAGTGAATCACAGGGAGATGGCCACTTTTCGCACCGTTCATTGGAAAATAAGGACAAAAATTGTCGCTAATGGGGATGAATATGCCGGATTCCGGAAAATAAAACCATAAAGTTCCGCTATTTTTTATGAGGGTGGTCCCGCAAGCAGGCCCGTTAGAAAAAGAAACTCTGTCTTTTCGAGCAAATAAGGTCGTTCAGGTCCGTTAGCAGCCGGAGTTTCACAATTTGTTCCACGCTGCCCGGCTACATTGTTTGCCCGTTATCCACCGTAATGATCTGCCCAGTGAGCGAAAACTGCTCCAGAACGGCGCAAATGAGCTGAGCGATCTCTTCCGGCGGGGAAATGCGCTCCAGCGGCAGGTGGGTGATGAGCGACCGCATTTGTTCTTCTTTGCCTTCCCACCATCTCGTCGCAACCGCTCCCGGAGCGATGCCGCATACGCGGATCTCCGGCGCCAAAGCGTGCGCCAACGATTTGGTTAAGCCGTGTACGGCCGCCTTCGAAACGGCGTAGGGAAGGGACGAGCCTTTTCCCGTCATTCCCGCGACGCTTCCGACGTTGACGATCGCCCCTTGCTTCCCCTCTCTCAAATAGGGTGCCGCGGCGCGCGCGCAGTTGAACATCCCCTTGACGTTCACTCCAAGCAGATCGTCCCATATCTCCTCGGTTACGGCATCCAGATCCTGCATCGCGATATATCGGGTGATGCTGGCGTTGTTGACGAGATAATCGAGCGTGCCGAATTGGCGTACCACCTGCTCCACCATCTCCCGAACCTCGTCGTCCCGCGACACGTCCGCCCGGATGGCCAGCGCCCGGCCCCCCGCCTGTTTGATTTCCCGTACGGTTTCTTCCGCTTCCACCGCGGATCGCGAGTAATTGACGGCGACGGCCGCTCCTCTTTCGCCCAGCAGCAGGCTGGTGGCCCGGCCAATTCCCGTGCCTCCGCCGGTGACTAAAACTACTTTGTTGTGAAAGCTCATATCTGCTCCTCCTCTTTATATGTCCGTTATGGTACGGCTCCCTTGCCCCTTCGCCTCGGCCGTGTCACTTTTTCCGGCCCCCCCTTCTTTAGCGCCGCCGATTTCCCGCTTGCCCTGCCAATTTACCATAAAAATACCGGCACAGATCAACGCTCCGCCCGCATATACATACCAATTCACCTGCTCGCCCAGCAGCAGCCAGCTTGTGAGCACGCCAAACAGCGGCACCAAAAACAGAAAAGCGCTTGTCCTGGCCGGATCGCTGTTTTGAAGCAAATAAAACCAGACTGAAAATTGCACGATCGAACACATAACCACCAGCCAGAGCAGCACCAGCAACGACGTCAAGGTCACGGAGAAAAACGGCTTTTCCGTCAGCCCGCTTAACACGAGCAGCGTAGTCCCTCCGGCCATCATCTGATAAGCGGCGAGGACCTTCAAATCAAATGCCGGGCCGATGCGGTTGATGATGAGCGTGGCGACCGTAAAGCAAACCGCTCCCGCAAAGGAAACAAAGGTCCCTAGCTCGATTTTCATATGCAATCCAAACGTCAGCAGCACGCCGGCAAACCCGATGACAACCCCAAACCATTGCCAAATGCGGTAAGCGCCGCGGTTCATGACCGCCCCGATGACGAGCAGCATCAGCGGGCTCGTGCTGGTGATGATCGCCGATTCCCCCGAAGTGATCCAATGCATGCTGTAGTAGGCGCAGCCCATTACGCCGGCCGACTGGAACAAGCCGAGGGCTGCGGCTTGCAGCCATTGCTTTAACCCGCGAGGCTGCCGCTTTTTCATCGTCAACAGCGCGAGCAAACCTCCGGCCGAAACGAACCGCATCCCCATCAGTAAAAAAGGCGGAGCATAATTTAACCCCAGCTTGCCGACCGGAAAAGCAATCCCCATCAAAAACGTGGTCAACAGGAGCAGGCCGGTATATTTGAACCCGTTCATTTTCATGTTGCAGCCTCCCTTTCGCGAATCATGTTTGTATTGTACCGGAGGCCTGCAATTATGTATAATGATTGATACAGATATCTGATATCATGTTTTTTGATACCAAAAAGAAACGGAGGAGAACGACCATGGAGAGCGCGGATTTGCGCATCTTTCAGGCGGTGGCCAGAGAAGGTTCCATTACGAAAGCGGCGCTGCGGCTTGGTTACGTGCAGTCCAATGTGACCTCGCGCATTCGGCAGCTGGAATCCGAACTCGGAACCGCGCTGTTTCATCGCCATAACCGGGGGATGACGTTATCCTCCAGCGGCAAAATGCTCCTGGACTACGCCGACAAAATCATCGGCCTGCTGGATGAAGCCGCCGCGGCCCTTACCTCTTCCGGCGAACCGGGCGGCCCGCTTCTGATCGGCGCTTCGCAGACGACGGCGGCCGTACGCCTGCCCAAGCTGCTGAGCCGATATTACAAACGGTACCCGAAAGTGGAAATTTCGCTGATCACCGACTTGTCGGATCGTTTAATGGAAAAAATGCTGCAATACGACCTGGACGTCGCCTTCATCAGCAGCCACTGCAACCACCCTGACCTGGAGGCCTATCCCGTCTTTGAGGAAGAAGTGGTGCTGATTTCCCCGCCGGACATCACGGAGCTCGACGAAGCGCTCGCCAAACCGAATCTCGTGTACAGCAGGGGCTGCGCGTACCGGGAATTGCTGGAGAGTTGGCAGCACAACCGCGGTCAGAACTACCCGCACACGATGGAGTTCGGCACGCTGGAGGCGATAATTGGAGGCGTATCCGCAGGGCTAGGCATCTCGCTGCTGCCGCGGGTTGTCGTCGAGAAAGAAGCGAACGCCGGCAATCTTTACGTTCACCAGGTTCCGGAGTCATTCCGGCAAACGAAAACCGAACTGGTCGTGCGGAAAAACTCGCATCCCACCAGCGCCCTGCTCGCCCTTATGGCCATGCTGAACATCGGAGAAGAGGAAAGGATCTCTTCATGAACAAAGCGAGCGAATATTAAAGCAAACGATTGCCAAAAAAACGAGCCGATTCGCGGTTTATACCGCCTTCGGCTCGTTTTTGTTCGAATCGGTTAAAAGCCTCGGAGTTCCTCACCGCTACCTTGCGATAGGTCCCCACAACGCTTCCGTTCCGTGATCACTCGTCCGCTTCGTTAAGCGCCCGCAGCAAGGTATGGCGGTCCCGGACCCGATGGGCTTCGAGCAGGCTGCGCGCGAACAAATCATCGTCGATGCCCAGCTCCGTGCGGCTCGCCGGTCCGCCTACCTGGCGCAGCAAATCGCGGATTTGCCCCTCCTCGGGCACATCCTTCAGCCATTCGCGGACCTGCGCGCCGTGCTGCCGGAGCGCCTCCGGCTCGGCGCCCGGGCAGATTCCCCGCTCGCCCGCGTTATGGTAAACGCGGGCGATCTCGGCGCAGGCCGCGCCCACTTTTGCGCCGTGCAGCACCGCCCGCTCGCCCCGGCGCAAAAATTCCATCTCCCAATAGTGGGAGAGATGGTGCTCCGCGCCCGAGGCCGGATGCGACTGCCCAAACAGCAGCATGGCGATGCCGGACTCGATCAGCGCCGTCATCAGGGCGCGGATGCCCTCCTCCGAGCGGGCGCCGATCTCTCCGGCATGCTCCACGCACGAACGCAGCGCCCGTTCGGTAATGAGCGCCGCCTGTTCGTCATACGGTTCCCCCGCCGTCAGGCTGGAGAACTTCCAGTCGAACAGGGAGGTGTATTTGCCCAGCATGTCGCCGAAGCCGGCGGCGACCAGGTGCTGGGGTGCCGACATCAGGATATCGAGGTCGGCGAAAATGGCGACCGGCGGCACGGCCGGGACGGTCTTTTTGACGCCGCGGATGATGAGCGGCGCGCCGGCGGAGGTGAAGCCGTCCACGGAAGGCGCCGTCGGGACGGAAACAAACGGCTTGCCGCTCTTATGGGCGGCAAAGCGAACGATATCGTGGATCGTGCCCGATCCGACGGCGATCAGCGCATCCGTCTCCTCCGGACCAACCTCCAGCAGCAATTGGACAAGCGACACTTCGTCGGCCACGACGTCGCCCATGTCGTTCGGCCGGATCAAGCATAGCTTGGCGGCGAGTCCGGCGCCCTCAAGATCGCGGGCCAGCCTTTCGCCCGCCGCTTTGTACGTGTTCTCGTCCGCCACCAAAATAGAGCGCTGATATTCCCGCTCCCGCAGAAAAGGCGCGACCTCCCGAAGCACTCCCCGCTCCAGCTCAATCCGCTCCAGATGCTGCAATTGCCAACCATCCATCTCCAGCATGGTCCCTCTCCCTCCTATTCACATAAACCTGTCTACTATTTGCATGAACGCACTGCCTATCAATATTGTGGCATACCATACGCCGGTAATCCTATGAAACATTTCTCCGCAACCTGACGCCCTCCACCTCACATTGGAAAAATCCAATAGATTGTCGGAAATCGGACGCCATTTCGCCCGCTCATTGGAAAACTTCCAATAGATTTCGCTCAGATTGCCCATTTTGCACCCTTCCGAGCCAATCTATTGGAAAATATCCAATCAAGCCGCTGTATTCACCACTTAATTTCCAATTCTATTGGAGTAATTCCAATCAGAACATGGTGTCAGGTCAAACATGGTGCCAGGCCGCGGAAACCTGTCATCCGACAATATCACTTACTCCGCCGACTTCTTAACCCGCTTCAGCCGCTTCATCACGTCGTTTTCGCCGCGGCCGAAGTAGTCGTGCAGCTTGCTGTATTCCTGATACAGACGGTCGTACACTTTCACGTGCTCCGGAATCGGCTTGAACGTTTCCTCTTTGACCCGGGCCATCTTCCCCGCCGCGTCGAGGATCGTGTCGTAACCTCCCGCCGCCGCACCGGCCGCCACGGCCGCAAACATCGCCGCGCCCAGCGCCGGCGTCTGCTTGGAATCCGCCACGAAAATCTCACGGTTCGTCACGTCCGCGTAGATTTGCATCAGCAGGCGGTTTTTTTGCGGCAGGCCGCCGCAGGCATACAGCGCGTCGACGCTGACGCCGTTCTCATGGAACGCGTCGACGATTTTGCGGGTGCCAAAAGCGGTCGCCTCCAGCAGCGCCCGGTAAATTTCCTGCGGCTTGGTCAGCAGCGTCATGCCGAGGATCATCCCGGTCAAATCGGTATCGACGAGCACGGACCGGTTGCCGTTCCACCAGTCAAGCGCCAGCAGACCGGTCTGCCCCGGCTTGTAAGCAGCCGCTTCCCGCTCCAGCCATTGATGAACGTTCAGGCCCTCTTTGTCGGCCGCTTCCTTGACGTACGCCGGAAGCGCTTCCTCGACGTACCATTCAAAAATGTCGCCCACCGCCGATTGCCCGGCCTCATAACCGTAATACCCCGGAATGATGCCGTCCTCGACGACACCGCACATGCCTTCAACCTGCTTCTCCTCGGTACCCAGCAGCATATGGCAGATTGACGTGCCCATGGCCATCACCAATTTCCCCGGCGTTACAACGCCAACGGCCGGCACGGCCGCATGCGCGTCAACGTTGCCGACCGCGACGGCGATGCCTGGCGCAAGGCCCATCATCTCAGCCATCTCCGGCAGCAGCCCGCCCGCGCTCGTCCCGAGCGGAATCACCTCGCCGCGCAGCTTCGTGTCTGTCAGATTTTCCAGCCGCGGATCAAGCGCCTTGAAATACTCCTTGCCCGGATAGCCGTCCTGCTTGTGCCAGATCGCCTTGTAGCCGGCCGTGCAGCTGTTGCGTACGATGTTGCCGGTCATTTGCGCGATGACCCAATCCGTCGCCTCCAGGAACATGTCGGCTTTTTCATAGATTTCCGGCGCTTCGTCGAGAATTTGCCATACCTTCGCGATCATCCACTCGGACGAGATTTTCCCGCCGTACCGCGGCAAAAAGGCTTCTCCCCGCGCGGCGGCGATCTCGTTGATTTTATCGGCTTCCGGCTGTGCGGCATGATGCTTCCACAGCTTCACCCAGCTGTGCGGATTGTCCGTCAGCTCCGGGTCGAAGCTGAGCGGCTGCCCCTTGGCGTCGACCGGCAGCATCGTGCAGGCGGTAAAATCGATCCCGATGCCGATCACGTCGGCCGGATCGATCCCCGACTCCTTCAGCACCGCCGGTACGGAACGACGCAGCACTTCCAGGTAATCGCCGGGATGCTGCAGCGCCCAGTCGTGCTCCAGCTTGATCCCGGATCCGGGAAGACGCTCATCGATCACATGATGCGGATAAGGCGTAACGTGATCGGCCACCTCGCGGCCGTCCGCCAGATCGACCAGCACGGCGCGTCCGGACTGGGTCCCGTAGTCGACGCCAATCGTGTACTTTTTGCCCATGTTCATACCCTCCCCCAAAAATAGCGAACGCCTGCTAGCGGCCAGCTAGCGGCAAAACTTGCTGTTTCCCCATGGACGTTAGCTTGGACGTTCACTTCATTTACCATGACTTTCGCACAACTTGCCTTGGTTACTTCTGCCCGTAATACGCGTTTGCCCCGTGCTTGCGCAGGAAATGGCGGTCCAGCAGCGTCTGGTCCATCGGCGGCGTGTCCGGATTAATCTGCAGCATGCGGGCGGCGATTTTCGCCACCTCTTCCAGCACTACCGCGTTATGCACGGCGTTGTGGGCATCCTTGCCCCACACGAACGGCGCATGGGAATGCACCAGCACCCCCGGCACCTGATTTGGATCGAGCCCTTTAAAGCGCTCCACAATCACATTGCCTGTCTCCAACTCGTAAGCCCCATCAATCTCCGCCTTGGTCATCGGCCGTGTCACAGGAATTTCCCCGTAAAAATAATCCGCATGCGTCGTCCCGTACGCCGGCAGCGCCCGCCCGGCCTGGGCCCAGCTTGTGCCCCAAGGCGAGTGCGTGTGCACGACGCCGCCGATATCCGGGAACGAACGGTAAAGCACCATATGCGTCGGCGTATCGGAGGATGGGCGCAGATCGCCCTCCACCACGTTCCCCTCAAGGTCAACGACGACCATATGCTCCGCTTTCAATTCCTCATAAGGCACGCCGCTCGGTTTAATGACAAACAAACCGCTGTCCCGGTCGATTCCGCTTACGTTCCCCCAGGTAAAAGTGACAAGCCCGTGTTTCGGCAGGTCCAGATTCGCTTCCAGCACCTGCTGTTTTAACGTTTCCAGCATCGTTCGTCCAGCTCCTTTCCGAACCCATTTCAAGTTAACCCAAAATTTCACATTCCCAAAAATACTCCCGCCGCAGGCGGAGGGATTCCCGCTCGAATCAGCGTTCAGCTCGCGCGGGGTCCCGTTCTGGCTGCCGCACGGAATCCCGCTCTAGTTGCCGCTTAGCTTCCGCACGGAATCCCGCACGATCAGCTCCGGTTCAAACACCGTATCCTCATATCTATCGCCCTGTTCGATCATGCCGATCAGTTGCCTCGCCGCCAGCTCGCCCATGACGGTTTTCGGATGCGTCAGCGTCGTCAGCTTTGTTCCCGAGGCGGCCGCCAGGCTGGAGTCGTCGAACCCGATGACGGAAATGTCCTCCGGAACCTGCAAACCACAGGCCGCGGCAGCGTCCATCAGGATGACCGCCAGTTCGTCGTTGTAGCAGACGAAAGCGGTTGGCCGCTGCTCGGGCGGCCCTTGCAACAGCTCGATGGTCCGCATATACGTAAAGTCGGCCTTCTGCTCCGTCGTGTAAGTCACTACGTGCTGCGGCGAAACGGAAATTCCGTATTCCCGATGCGCCGACAAAAAACCCTTCAAACGGTTAACGCCCTGCAGGTCGTCCCTTTTGAAAAATCCGGCGACCTGCCGGTGCCCGTTCTCCAGCAGATAACGCGCCGCCTTGCGGCCCCCCGCCTCGTCGTCCACTTTCAGGCAGGGGCATTCCAGCTCGCGGTATTTCTCGTTGATCATCAAATACGGGATTCCCTTTTCCTGCAGGTCCAAAAAATACCCCAAATTCGGATTTCCCTCCGCGCTTTTCGTCGGCTCGATGATCAGGCCGCTGAGCGGCTGGCTCGTCATCAGCTGCAGGCTGTCCATTTCCTTCTCCTTCGTGTTGTCCGTGCTCGACAGCAGCAGGCGGTACCCCCGGCTGCGCAGCTCCGCTTCCGCCCCCCTGACGATATGGGGGAAAATATAATCGGAAATGTACGTCGTAATGATGCCGATCGTTTTGACGGCTTCGCCTTCCCGGCGCTCGGGATTACGGGCGAACGTTCCCTTGCCCTGAATCCGCTCCAGCCAGCCGTCTTTCTCCAGCTCCCCGAACGTTTGCCGCACGGTCTGGCGGCTTAAGCCAAACTGCTCGGCGATTTCGTTTTCCGATGGAAATTGGTTGCCGGGCTGCAGTTTTCCGGACTCCAGCCACGACAGCAATTCACGTTTCAACTGCAAATATTTTGGAACTCTCTTATCGTTCATTTCTCGTCCACCCTCACAATCACCTATATACCCGCTATTGTATCACATGCCGGGTGAACGCATAGGTTAAGCAAAATACGAAACCAATGCAACCGCCGGAGCCGTGAAGCGGCTGCGGTTAGCGCAATGCGGTTAACGCAAGCAATATCCACCCGCCGGTCCGGCTTGGCTGCGATTAACGCAAGCGGTATGCGGCGTCGCTCCAGCGCAGCTCGTTTTTGAAGCGCTGTACGGACGTGTCCTTGTCGATGAACACCGCTTCGATGCCGGCCATTTCCGCCCAATCCGCCAGATTTTCCGCCGTGATGGCGTAGGACAGGACGGTATGATGCGCCCCGCCGGCCAAAATCCACGCTTCCGCCGACTCGCGCAGCGACGGCTGCGGCTTCCACAGCACGCGGGCCACCGGCAGCTTCGGCATCGGTTTGTCGACCTTCACGCCATCCACGACGTTGACGAGCAGCCGGAACCGGTGTCCCAGGTCGACGAGCGAGGCGTTCACCGCCGGTCCGTCCTGGCCGTCGAACACGATCCGCGCCGGATCCGCCTTGCCGCCGATGCCGAGCGGATGCACCTCGATCGTCGGCTTCGTCGCCGCGACCGTCGGGCATACCTCAAGCATGTGCGCGCCCAGAATCATGTTGTTGCCCGGCTCGAAATGATACGTGTAGTCCTCCATAAAGGACGTGCTTTTGTTGTTCGCCAGCACCTTCAGCACGCGCGTCAGGGCCGAGGTTTTCCAGTCGCCTTCGCCGCCGAAGCCATAGCCCGCTTCCATCAGGCGCTGCACCGCCAAGCCCGGAAGCTGCTTCAGTCCGTGCAGGTCTTCGAACGTCGTCGTAAACGCGCCAAACCCGCCGGCCTCGAGGAAGCGTTTCATGGCGATTTCCAGCTTGGCCTGATAGGCGATCGAATCGCGAACCGGTCCTTCGCTTAAACCGGCTTGCGTGATCGTGTACGTTTCCGCGTATTCTTCCAGCAGCGCCTTCACTTCGGCGTCGCTCACCTCGTTCAGCACCTGCACCAAGTCACCTACGCCGTAGCCGTTCACCGACCAGCCGAACTTGATTTGCGCTTCCACCTTGTCGCCTTCGGTCACGGCCACCTCGCGCATGTTGTCGCCGAACCGGGCTACCTTCAGCTGGCGGCTTTCGGCGTAAGCCGCGGCCGTCCGCATCCAGCCGGCGATGCTGGCGCGCACCTCCGCGTCCTCCCAGTGGCCGACGACGATTTTGCGGGCGATCCCCAAGCGGGTGCCGATGTGGCCGTATTCGCGGTCACCGTGCGCCGACTGGTTCAGGTTCATAAAGTCCATATCGATCGTTTCCCACGGAATATCGCGGTTAAATTGCGTGTGGAAATGAAGCAGCGGCTTCTGCAGCTGAGACAGCCCCGCAATCCACATCTTGGCCGGCGAGAACGTGTGCATCCAAGTGATGATCCCCGCGCACGTCTCATCGCCGTTTGCTTCCAAAATCAATTTGTATATTTCATCAGAGCTCTTAACAATCGGTTTAAACACCACCGGAAAACCAAACACCGGATCTTTGCCAAACTGTTCGACGATGATCCGGGAATGCTCGGCAACCTGTTCCAGGGTCTCCGGACCGTACAAATGCTGGCTGCCGGTTACAAACCAAAAAGAATGCGGTTTCAACTTCAACATAAAATAAAACCTCCCAAAAAGTATTGTTCCTTCCATCGCCAACTTGTACATACATTGAATGATAAAAAACTTGCCTTAAAATGTTGTACGTACAAATTTTGATACTTTTATTTTAAAGTCGTCCGTTCAAAAAGGCAATAGCGTTTTCGTTAATTAAGAAAAACGTCTGACAGCGTCTTTGTCTGGATCTGACTTCAACGCTGGGCGCAGGGGGAGGCTCTTTCCAATCTGTAGACGCTGCCCAAACTCAACTTTCACAGCAAGAAATCGGCAGACAAGCCTTGATGCACCTTTTGCACCGTAGCCGCTCCGAGCAGTGTCCGAAATCAACGCCAGGTGAGGGGGCGGTCTAAAGGGTTCGTGTCTTGGTGTTCCTGTCTTGGTGGCTCTACCTTGGAGTCCCTGCCCGCTGCCTTTGCACGATTATCCCTTTCGTTCAGGGGGCAGAAGTTGCTGCAGATGTGTGTGGCGATACCGGTGCTTCCCTACCGCCGGCTGATCGGGCGCCAAACGAATCCGCCCCTTGCGGCTGCAGCCTGATCGAGACGTTGGAACGGTGGAGGGGGAGTTTGATACGGATCAATTTGATAGCTGGTAGTTAGCATGAACGGTGTGGGAGTTAGCATGAACAGTGCGGGCGTTGTTGCAGACGGAAGGGTTCAGGCTGAAGTAAAATCACGGTCTTTTCGTTTCCACCGCGTCTTGTCCTTGAATCTCAACTCTTGGTCTCCTGTATTGATTTCCTGTCCGGTCTGTTTCACTTCTCCTATAAACCTGCTTCCTTCTCCCAAGACTGTCTCATTTTCTCGAATCGATCTGATTCTCCACCAAATATTTACTTTTACCGAGCTTGTCCATTTCCTTGCTACCTGATAAAACGGGATAATCATGCAAAGCACCCGGACAACGAGTGTTGATCTGCCGCCCACCCACCGGCCTTCCTTTTCCTCAAGCTTTCAAAGCCCTTCCGCGTTTCTTGCCACGATCGGTTGCCGGGGGCTAACTTCAAGTACGGTTTATAAGGTTGAGCCTGAAAAGAAAACTTTAATTCGTTTGGCAGTTGATTTAGGTCGGGCTGATGGTCTATCGTAATGAAAGACACCATAATGTCAAAAAAACGGACCCCCAAATCGGAGCCCGTTTTTCGGTGCGCATCCTTTATTCCAATATCCCCGCGGCCGGCGTGACCCCAAACGCTTTAGCCAAATCAAGCAGCTGCGCGTCGGTGATTCTTTGCTTGATTGGATGGTGCGCGACCAGCATGTAAATCTGCGCCGCCTTCTCCACCGTCTCAATCAGCCCAAACGTTTCGTCCATCGTGCGGCCGCTGCCGAATATCCCGTGCTGCGGCCAAATCACGACGCGATGATCGCGCATTTTGGCGGCGGTGGCCCGCCCGATTTCCGGGCTGCCCGGAACCATCCACGGCACGATGCCAACGCCGTCAGGAAACACGACCAGGCACTCCGTGCACATTTCCCACAGCGTTTTCGTCAGCTTTTTCTCGTCCAGATCATGGATGAACGTCATCGCCAGCGCGTTAGTGGCATGGCAGTGCATGACGATCCGGTGCTCGGGATCGGCCTTCAACCGTTCGATGTGGCTCATGAAATGCGAGGCCAGCTCGCTGGTCGGAACCGCGCCGTCGCGCAGTCCCCACAGCACGTCGACCCGCTCCCCGTCTGCGGCGACCCGCACGACGCCCAGGTTCGCTGCCGGATCGGAGATCACGTTCCGGAAATATTTGCCCGACCCCGTCACGACAAAATATTTGCCCGCCAGCTCCTTCACCGGAAAAGAAAGCGGAATGCTCCTCGTCTTCTCCCCTTGCCCGGCGCCAAGATTTTTAAGCACCTCCGCCTCGTCCAGCAAATAACTGATATTGCCGCCGTTGCGTTCGTCCCAGCCCAGCCGCCACATATGATACGTAATCTCCGCCATTTCCCGGACAAAAGGAATTTCCAAGTCCCGCGAAACCCGGCTTTTCTCCATCTCCGTTATCGTATTCACAGCAGGTTCCTCTCCTTATATATATTTTTTAATAATCCGTAAACGCCGTTTTACTTTACCCGCGAACCGCCAGGACGTTCTCTTCGTATTTTTTCACGTCCGCCAGCCATGCTTCTCTCACCGGAACGCCCTGCGCAGCGCAGAAATAATCCCAGATCGCCCCGTACGGATACGATTTGAATTCTTCGACCAGCGCCAGCCGGGACGTGTAATCGCCGGCCAGCTCCAGCTCCTTCAACCGCTCGACCGGTTCCAGCATCGCGCGCAGCAGCGCTTTGAGCGTGTTCCGGGTGCCGATCACCCAAGCCGCGATATGGTTGATGCTGCCGTCGAAGAAGTCGAGTCCGATATGCGTGCGGTCCAGCAAATTGCCGCGAACGAGTTCCCGCGCGATATCCAGCAGCTCATCGTCCATCGTGACCACATGGTCGCTGTCCCAGCGGACCGGACGGCTGACGTGCAGCAGCAATTGATCGCCGAACAGCAGCCAGGAAGACAGCTTATTCGAAATCGTTTCGGTCGGATGGAAATGGCCGGAATCGAAGCATACCGCTTTGCCTCTCGTCAGCGCGTAACCCATATAAAATTCATGCGATCCGACGACGTAGCTTTCCGAGCCGATGCCAAACAGCTTGCTTTCGACGGCGTCGATGTTGTATTCCCCGCTGATCTCCTCGGCGAAAACCTCGTCGAGCGCTTCCTTCAGCCGCACCCGCGGCGACAGGCGGTCGACCGGCGAATCCTTGAAACCGTCGGGAATCCAGACATTTGTCACGCATGGCTGGCCAAGCGCTTTGCCGAACGATTCGGCGATTTTGCGCGAGGCTTTGCAATGATCGATCCAGAACCGGCGGATTTCCGGGTCGGGATGGCTGAGCGTAAACCCGTCTTTGGCTTTATCATGCGAAAAACATGTCGGGTTGAAATCGAGGCCAAGCCCCTGCTCCTTCGCCCAGTTGACCCATCCGGTAAAATGCCTTGGCTCCAAGGCATCCAAATCCACGGTTTCATCCGTGTCGGCGTAAATGGCGTGCAGGTTCACCTTATGTTTTCCCGGAATCAGAGCGAACGCCTGCTCCAAATCTTTTCGCAGTTCATCCGGCGTCCGCGCCCGGCCGGGATAGCTGCCGGTGACCGCGATGCCGCCGCTCAGTTCCTTGTCTTTGTTTAAAAATCCCCGGACGTCGTCCCCCTGCCAGCAGTGTACGGATACTTTGATCCGGGCGAGCTGCTTAAGCGCGCCTTCAACGTTAATCCCATGCTGTTCGTATAGCTTTTTGGCTTCGTTATAGCTGTTTGCAATGCTTTGCTCCATCGTGTTCTCCTCCTCTTTTTTCATTTATGGATGATCCGTCAGCGCCGTCAGCGCCGCGAACCGGCTGCGTGCCTCAGCGATCGCTTCCGGATCGACCGGCTGCGGGGCATAACTGCGAACCGGAAAAGAGCGCCGGATGATTTCCCTGGCCTCGCCGATATTCGAGATAACGCCGCAGCTCACCATCTGCACGGCCAGATTGCCCAAAGCGGTCGACTCCGTCGGCCCCGCTTCCACCGCGATCCCCAGCACGTCCGCCGTCAGCTGGCATAACAGTTCGTTGTTGGCCCCGCCGCCGACGATATGCAGGGTGTTGATTTTTTCCCCGGTCAAACGTTCCAGCTCTTTAATGTAAAAATCATAAGATAAGGCCAGGCTGTCAAAAATGCATCTCGCCACCTCGCCCGGCGTATCCGGAACGGGCTGGCCGGTCTCCGCGCAGTAGCGCCGGATTTCCTCCGTCATATGCCGGGGGTTGAGGAAGCGGTCGTCGTTGCAGGAAATCAGCGAACGGAAAGGCGGAACTTCCTCGGCCAGCGTGACGAGTTCGGCAAAGCTGTACTGTTTTCCGTAATCCTTGCGGACTTCCTGGATCAGCCACATGCCCATGATGTTCTTCAAAAAGCGATACGTCCCGTAGGCGCCCCATTCGTTCGTATAGTTCCGCTCCATCGCCTCCCGCGTGGCCAGCGGCGCATCCCGCTCCACGCCGATCAGCGACCACGTTCCGCTGCTGAGATATCCCCAGGATTCCCCGCGGGCCGGCACGCCAAGCACGGCGGAAGCCGTGTCGTGCGTCGCGGCGCAAATCAGCTCGCATTCGGGGAGATCGTAAGCCTGCATCAGCTCCGGCTTCAGCGGACCGAGCGGCGTTCCCGGTTCGGTCAAAGCGGGAAACTTCGCCCGCGGCAATCCGAGCAGGGCCAGCAATTCCGGATCGTAATCCCGGGTTTGCAGATTCAGCATGGCCGTCGTCGAAGCGTTTGTCGCTTCATGAATCGGCCGCCCCGACAGCAAATAATACAAATAGTCCGGAACGAGCAGGATCTGCTCGGCGGCCGCCAGCTCGCGGCGGTCATGGGCGTACAGTTGGTACAGCGTATTAAAAGAAAGGTGTTGAATACCGGTTTTGGCGTAGATTTTGGCAAACGGCATCTGCCGGTGGACCTCGTCCACCGCCTCATTCGTGCGGGGATCGCGGTAAGAGAACACGTCCCCGATCCGTTCGCCTTGACTGTCCAGAAGCGCGTAGTCCACCGCCCAGGTGTCGATGCCAAGCGTGCATTTTTCAATGCCGAGCCGTTTGGCCTCCGTCAGCCCGCGCAAAATTTCCCGGAACAGATGATCGATATCCCAGTAAAAATGTCCGTTTTTCTCCGCAAAGCCGTTGTCGAAGCGGTGAATTTCCCGCAGCGTCATCAAACCGTCCTGCAGATTTCCCGCAACCAGCCTCCCGCTGGAGGCGCCGATATCAACGGCGATATGATGATTCATCCCTTCAGCGCTCCTCGCTTTGAAATGTTGCCGATTTTAAAACTCGTTTTCTTCAATCTCATCCTACGCCCGTTTTTCTGTGTTGTCAACGATATAAAGATTGTTTATGTTGTTTTATTTTTGTTTTTGTCTGATTTATGACATTGATCACGAGCTTTCGCAAACTCGCGACTTTAGTCATGAATAAGAAAACTTCGGTTCAGGCATGTCATTTGACATGTCAATGAATCGACATGGTTGTTACGTATGGTAAAATTATTATGGCGATGAATCATCCTGTTTTGTTACTATGGTGAGCGAACAAACCAATCCGAAAGTAGAATGCATTGCCAACTGCCGAACAGACTACCTGCAAAAGCTATCAGCGCATATTGTCAAAAACCACGATATGATTGCGATTGAAGATTTGCAGGTGTCTAACCTGATGAAAAACCATAATCTGGCCAAAGCGATTGGTGAAGTGTCCTGGTATCAATTTAGAACGATGCTTGAGTATAAAGCAAAGCGGTACGGGCGAATGGTTGTTACTGTTGGCCGAACCTTCGCCTCTTCTCAACTCCGTTCGTGTTGTGGTTACCAAAATAAAGAAGTTAAAGACCTTCAACTTCGGGAGCGGGTATGTCCGGCCTGCCTAACCCGCCATGATCGAGACATCAATGCAAGCAAAAACATCCTTGCCGAAGGCAAGAGGCTCTTATCTGCATAATTCAGGAACCGCAGGAACTTCGGGGATAGCTTGGTGGCACATTACGTGCTAATTCTGTTCAGCAGAACGGACTACCCAAGAATCTCGTGGCTTTAACCATGATGAGAGGTTCAAAAGGTTAAGATTTACCGCTATGATGAAATGGAAGACTAGGCCAATTTGGGGCCTTATAAAAAGAAATCCCGAGGTGAATGCCATGCTGGCGGCTGAACGAAAGCAAAAAATCATCGACCTGCTGCACCAGGACAAACGCGTGCTGGTGTCGGAATTAAGCCGGATGTTCGAGGTGACGGAAGAGACGATCCGCCGCGATCTCGAAAAGCTGGAAAAGGAGGGGATCGTCAATCGCACCTACGGCGGCGCCATGCTGGTCCTGCACACGAACGAGGATCTTCCGTATACGACCCGCAATACGCTGAACGTGGAGGTCAAGCGGCAAATCGCCCTGAAAGCGATGGACCTGGTCCATGACGGCGATACGCTGATGGTTGACCCGAGCTCGACTTGTTTTGAGTTTTTGAAAACTTTGCCGCCGAAAAACAACGTCACCGTCATCACCAATTCCGTCAGCGTGCTGCAGGAATTCGCCGGCGCCGGGCTGCAGGTCATCTCGACCGGCGGTACGCTGCGCGGCCGCTCGCTGTCGCTGGTCGGGCCGACCGCCGAACAGACGGTGCAAAAATACAACGCCGACACCGCCATCATCAGCTGCAAAGGCATGTCGCCGGAAAAAGGCGTCTCCGATTCCAACGAGCCGGAATGCGAGCTCAAGAAGCATATGCTGCGCCATGCCGGCAAAGTGATCCTGCTCGCCGACCACACCAAATTCGACAAAACCGCCTTCGTCAAGCTGGCCGATTGGGAGCAGATCGATTATTTGATCACCGATCGCCGCCCATCCGAAACCTGGCTAAAGCTGCTGCGGGACAAAAATATCGAGGTGCTGTACTAACCGACCAGAAGGGCAAACACGACGCCGGGGCCGTGCACGCCGATCGTCAGGTCGTTTTCGATGTCCGCGAAGCGGCTCGGCCCGGAGATGAAATGGATGCCGGCCGGCAGGGCGGAGCGTCCCGCTTCGTCAAATTCGTCCAGCACCTCGCCGAGCCGTGTCTTCATCCGCTCGACGGGAACGACGGCGATCAGCACCGTCGGCAGCAGGCTGACCGAGCGGCCTTTTTCCGGGGACGATTTAACGACCAGGGAGCCGGTGTAAGCCACGGCGCAATCGGCCATCACGATGCCGAAGTCCGCCTCCGCGGCGCGGGCGATCCACGGCTCTTCGGCGTCGGTGTTCCACACCGACAGCCGGGCGCCGGAAGCGGCGAGCGCCGTTTCCAGCCTGAGCTCCGCCAGCGCGGGATCGTTTTGGCGCAAAATATACCGCGCCTTCATTTCCTCCGCTTTGCCGAGCATAAACGTCTTGGCCGCTTCCATATCCGCCAGCCGCACCACATGCCCCCCGGCGCTCGTGAAGTTTTCCGCAAACCGGTTAAGCTTCTCCTCCGGACTCCACGCGAACTCCCGCCAGTAATCCGGCGCTCCCCTAAAAGCGCGCGGCGGAGCTTCCTGCAGTCTCGGCCGCTTCAGACGCCCGGCGATCCGGTTCATAAACTGCTCCTGCTTGGCGCGCGAATCCGCTTCCATTTCCTTGAGCCATTGGCCGTAGTCCTTATCCATCATACGTATGACCTTCTTTCTGCACGGATGCCTGACCGGCCGGTTGCCAGCCTGAAGATTGCTGCCCGCCGGCCGGACGTTTCTTCAGCGCGGCCTGCAGCCGCTCCTGCGCGTTCCGGCGCGCCGCCGTCTGCGCCGCTTGGGCCGCCGCGTTCAGCTCCCGCTCCAGCCCGCCCCAGCGCTCGCGGAACGGCTGCCGGTCCAAGCTCGGAGCGACGCGGCAGCTGTTCCAGCCCTTCAGCGGGCCGATCCGCGCCGGGATTTCGCCGCCGCGCACGACGAGCTTTTGCGCGATGCGCCCGAGCTTCAGCGCCTGGTGAAACCGCTTGGAGTTCGCCATCACGGCGGCGAAGCCCTTCATCCCGGCGTTCTCCAGCTTGTTCCCGTAGCCCTGCTCGACCTTGCGTCTGCGCAAGTAGACAAGCATGTCATGCAGCGGGATTTTGACCGGGCAAGCTTCGTAACAAGCCCCGCATAGGCTGGAGGCCGAAGCGATGTCGTCCCATTCGGCCACATTGCGGGTGAGCGCCGGCGTCAGCACCGCCCCGATCGGGCCGCTGTACGTCCCGCCGTAGGCGTGGCCGCCGATGTGGCGGTACACCGGGCAGGCGTTCAGGCAGGCGCCGCAGCGGATGCAGTTCAGCAGCTCCTGGAACTCCGGGTCGCCGAGCTGTTCGGAGCGCCCGTTGTCGAGGATGATGATGTGCATTTCCTCCGGACCGTCGCCATCGCCGGTTCGCCGCGGGCCGGTAATGCCGGACATGTAGACGGTCAGCTTTTGTCCCGTCGCCGAACGCGGCAGCAGCGTCGCCATCACTTCGAGATCGGTCCAGGACGGAATGATCCGTTCCATGCCCATAAAGGTGATCTGCGTTTTCGGCACGGTGGAAACCATCCGCGCGTTGCCTTCGTTTTCGAACAGCACGATCGAGCCGGTCTCGGCGATGGCAAAATTGCAGCCGGTCATGCCGATGTCCGCCTCCAGAAATTTGGCGCGCAGCTTCCGCCGGACGAAACCGGCCAGCACGGCCGTATCGGGCGGCAGCTCCTCCCCGGCCTCGCGCGACAGCAGTTCGGCGATTTGGTAGCGATTTTTGTGGATCGCCGGGATAATGATATGGGACGGGGCCTCCCCGGCGAGCTGGATAATGTATTCGCCCAAGTCGGTTTCCACCGTCTCCACGCCGATGTTTTCCAGCGCTTTGTTGATATGCAGCTCCTCGCTGACCATCGACTTCGATTTGACCACGGAGCCGGCGTGCTTGCGCTCGGCGATCTCCAGGGCGATGCGGACCGCTTCCTCGCCGGTCGCGGCAAAATGGATGTGCGCACCGTTGGCACGGGCCTGCTCGGCAAACCGGTTCAAATAGTAGTCGAGATGCGCGATCGTATGCAGGCGGATTTGCCGCCCGCGCTCCCGCCATTCCTCCCAATGGCCGTGATCTTCGGACGCTTTCTTTTTCCCGTCCCGCAGCCGTTCCGTCGTAAAACGCACCGCTTTGCGCAAAAAATCGTTGTTCAGCGCCAGCTCCGCGCGCTTTTTGACCGTGGCAGGCTGGGGCCGGGTTTGGGTTTGGACTAGAGTTTGAGTTTGAGCTTGGGCTTGCGAAGCTGTCGTGCTTCCCTGGTTCATGCTCCGCTCACCCCCTCGTACAGCAGTTCCGCCAGATGCATGACGCGCACCGGCTGCTTGCGGTAGCGCAAATTGCCGGCGATGTTCATCAGGCAGGCCATATCCAGCCCGGTCAGCACCTCCGCCTCCGTCTCCAGCACGTGGTCGGCTTTTTCCGTCACCATCGCCCCGGAGATGCCGGCCATCTTCACTGCAAACGTTCCGCCGAAGCCGCAGCAATCCTCCGCGAACGGAAGCGGAACCAGGTCCAGTTCCCTGACGTTTTGCAGCAGCGCCATCGGTTCGTCCTTGATGCCCAGCAGCCGGCTGCCGTGACAGGAAGGATGGTAAGTGACCTTATGCGGGAACACGGCGCCCAGATCGGCAACGCCCAGCACCTGCACGAGAAACTGCGTAAACTCGTACGATTTGTTTTGCAACTCCCGCGCCATCGCCAGCCGAACGGGATCGTTTTCGAACAGCTTGGGGTAATGGTGGATCATCCCGATGCACGACCCCGAGGGCGCAATGACAAAGTCGCTGTCCGCAAAAGCCTCCAGCAGCGTGGCCGCCGACTTCCGCGCCTCATCCCAGTACCCGCTGTTGAACGCCGGTTGTCCGCAGCACGTCTGCTTCGCCGGGAACTCCAGCTTGACGCCCAGCCTTGCAAGCAGCCGGGCCATCGCCTCTCCGATGCGCGGGTAAACCGCGTCGCTGATGCAGGTGATAAACATCGACACCTTGATGTCCGGAGCGGCGGCCGAATCTGTCTTTTCCGCTGAATTTGTTACGATCTTCCCTATTTCCGTACGCACTCCATCGTCCGTTTGTTTGTCCATCTTAAGCACCTCCCATGCGTTTTACTTGCCTGCCGGTGTTCGCAGCGTAGCGGATACTCCGGTCAATCCGGTCAATCCGGTCAATCCGCTCAAACCGAGATCAGCTTAAACCGAAATCAACTTGATCGACCGCTTGCCCAGCTCGCCCAAAACCGCTTCATCCGGCCGGTAATCGGTGATGATCGCATGCAGCCGTTCCGTAGGCGCCACATGGGCAAAAGACTGCTGCCCGAATTTGCTGGCATCGGCCAGCAGCACGACCTCGTCCGCGATGTCGATCATTTTCCGCTTGACCATCGCCTGCAGTTCGTTCGACTCGCTGATCCCGCGCTCGAGGTGGAACCCTTTGCATGATAAAAACAGCTTGTCGACGTGGTACGCGTCCAAAGAGCGCTCGGCGAGCGGCCCCACCCAGGACATCGAACGCCGCGCCAGCTGGCCGCCGGTGGAAATAACCTCGATCTGCTCCTTGTTCCCAAGCTCGGCGGCAACCTTCAGCGAATTGGTCAGCACGGTCAGCGGCATATCCGGCAAATCGGCCGCCATATACCAGGCCGTCGTGCTTGCATCAAGCAAAATCCGCTCCCGGGGCTGAATCCGCTTTACCGCTTCGCGGGCGATTCTTTTTTTCTCCTCCGCCTGCATGACCTCGCGTTCGAAGTAAGGCGTCTCCGGCTGGTGGCCCTGCACACTGACCGCGCCGCCGTGGGAGCGCAGCAGCCGCCCCGCGCTTTCCAGCCGGTCCAGGTCCCGCCGGATCGTCTCCTCAGTCACCTGGCACAGCTCGCTCAGCTCCGACACGCGTATGCTGCCGCGTTCGTTGACGAGGCGGACGATTTTTTCATATCTCTCCGCAGCTAACATCTGCATCCTCCTGCCCTATCCTTTCTAGTTGAACGTTTTGAAAATAACGTGAGGTGCTGCCTGAGCCCCTCCGTGAACCCCCTCATAAAAATAGGGGAATTTTATGCCCTTATTTTCCGGAATGAAGCAGGCTATCACCAATAGCGGAATTTTATGTCCTTATTTTCCCATGAACGGTGGGAGAAACGGCTATTTTCCGGCGATATAAGAAAATAGCGGTAAAAAATTCCTCTATTTTACTCAAAATGAGAAATACCGCTGAAATAACGCCGTTTTTTGTCTTTATTTTATCACCTGCAGAAAGAACGTCCCCATGCTCACGTTATTTCAGGAACTATCTACTAGTCTTCATATTCGCAAACAAATTAGCGAACAAAAGCCGCCGGAACCCCGCCGTCGATCGTCAGCATGCAGCCGGTCGTTTTGGCCGCTTTCGACGAAGCGAAGAACGCCACGCCTTCGGCGATGTCGCGCGGATAAATGTTGACGAGCAGCGTCGTCCGCTTGCGGTAGTACTCCTCCAATTGATCCGGCTCGATACCGTAGGCGGCGGCCCGCTCGTTGCGCCAGTTAGAGTTCCATATCGCCGAACCCTGCAAAATTGCATCCGGCAAAATCGTATTGACGCGGATGCCGATTTCCCCGCCTTCGGCGGCGATGCAGCGAGCCAAATGGGCTTCCAGCGCTTTGGCGGAGCTGTAGGCGGTGACGTTTTTCCCCGCATACACCGAGTTTTTCGAGCCGATGAACACCATGCTGCCGCCGGTATTTTGCTCCTTCATCTGTTTGAACGCTTCGCGCGCCACGAGAAAATATCCCGTGCCAAGCACGGAAATATTCAAATTCCATTCCTTTAGCGACGTTTCCGTGAACGGGCTGGAGGTGGCAAGTCCGGCGTTGTTGACGATGATGTCGACGCCCCCGTAGGCAAGCGCCGTTTCCGCATAGGCCGCCGCCACCTGGTCTTCCTGGGTCACGTCCATTTTGACCGCCAGCGCCCGGTTTTCGCCGTATTTGGCGTTGATCTCGGCAGCCACTTTTTGCGCACCTTCCAGGTTGAGGTCCGCAAGCACGACATGAGCGCCTTCTTCTACTAGACGCCGCGCCGTTTCGCTGCCGATGCCGCCGGCCCCTCCGGTAATAAAAGCGACCTTGCGGGAGAACTCCGCTTCGGCGGGCGCAAGCGACAATTTGTACAGCTCCAGCGGCCAGTACTCTACGTTATAAGACTCGTTTTCGCTAAGCGACACGAACCGGCCCAGCGCGGTCGCCCCTTTCATCACGGCGATCGCCCGGTGGTACAAAGCGCCGCTCAGCTTGGAGTTGGTCCAGCTTTTGCCGGTGTTCAGCATCCCGAGGCCGGGGATCAGGATCACGCGGGGAGCCGCGTCGAACATCACGTCATCCGCCTGCTTGTTGCGCTCAAAATAAGCCTGATACTGCTCTTTATAGGCGGCAATGCCGTCCTTTAATTTGTTTTTCAGGCCGTCGATGTCGTCCGCGGCCGGCGTCCAGTCGACTAACAGCGGCACCACCTTGGTATGCACCAGGTGATCCGGGCAGGCGGCGCCGATTCGCGACAGCTGCGCGGCGTCCTGGCTGCCGGTGAATTCCAGCACATCGGCTTCGTCGTCAAACGTGACGATCACCGGCTTGTCGCCGCTCGCCAGCCCTCTGACCAGCGGCATCACCGCCGCCGCAATCCGTTTGCGCTGCTCCGCCGGAAGCGGCTCGGCCTTAGCTCCGCCGAACACCCGGCCTTCCGCGGCCTGCGCCTGAACCTGCGCTTCAATGTAGCGTTCCGCTTCATTGATGATCGCGACCGTTTTGGCATAGCACGCTTCCGGCGTATCGCCCCAGGTCACGAGCCCGTGCTTTTCCATCAGCACCAGCTCCGCTTCAGGGTTGGCCAGCACGCCTTCGGCGATCATCTTGGACAACGTGAAGCCCGGCCGGATATAAGGAACCCAGACGAAACGGCTGCCGTAAATTTCCCGGGCAATCTCCTTGCCGTTATCGGCGCAGCACAAGCTGATAATCGCGTCCGGGTGGGTGTGGTCCACATGCTTGAACGGCAAAAAAGCGTGCAGCAGCGTCTCGATCGACGCGCGCGGATGTTTGGCATCGATCATGCAGTTCGCCAGGTAAGCGACCATCTCCTCATCGGACATCTCCTCCCGCTCGAACAGCGGCCGGATATCGTCCATACGCAGGCCGGTGAAATTCCCCGCCTTCATCGTCGCCAGGTCCGATCCGCTGCCTTTCACCCACATCACCTCGACGTTGCGCCCGCGAAAATCTTTTTCGATCGTTTTGCTCGACGTGTTGCCTCCGCCCCAGTTGCATACCCGGCGGTCCGCGCCCAGCAGGTTGGAGCGGTACACCAGCTCATCAAGTCCGGGAGTTAATGCCGCTGCTTTGGATGAATCCCATAAGTTCTGAACCATGTTTTTTCTTTACCTCCATTTTTGAATGTTTGTTTTTTTCTTTATTTTTGTTTGTTTTAATTTTAAACCATTTGTTTCGTTTTGAATATAGCGCTTTCAAGAAAAAATAAAAAAATCCTCCGTTCCCTTAACGGAAGATTTTCGAATCGGCCTGCCGATAACCGTTACAAAGTTCAGTTGCCCTACCGCCTGATTGGAAAAAATCCAATAGATTGACGAAAAGCGGAGGCAATTTGGATCTCTAATTGAAAAATATCCAATAGATTTCGCTCAAAGCGCCCGTTTTTCACCGTGCCAAGCCGATTCTATCACTGGCGTTGCATTTAAATCTGGCAAGATACATTTTCTGGGCACCCCAATATTCTAACGGTTGCCACAAGCGCTATTTATTCCAATACCGTTGATTTCAAATTGTAACGGTTGCCATGGAGCTTATTTCGCTGAAAACCGGTAATTTCTGCTTGAATTCAGGCAAATAACGGCGCTGGCAATCGTTAGAATTTCGAAAAGGTCTTTTTTCGGCAAATAGCCGCTGCTGCAACCGTTAGATTTCGGATGGCTTTTACGGGAAGACTTGAGCAAAAGTTAATGCAACGCCAGTGCGATTCTATGGAAATATCCTATATAGCCGTGGGGTATTTGCCGGTATTTTTTCAATTCTATTGGATATTTCCAATTAGAACATTGCGTTGACCCCGGGACTGCGGGAATCAGGTATCTGGCTAGAGCAGCCTCTAAGGGGCCTGAATGACGACGCCCTTTTTTAAAATCACGTTGGCATACAGCGCTTTTTCCCCGGTGGATACGATAGCGTAAGCCTGTTTGGCCCTTTCGTAAAAAGCGAACCGCTCCACCTCCTCGAAAGGGTCATTGTCGTCCACCGGATGGTACCGGCTTACAATTTCCCGGTATTTGCCCCAGATCGGCGTTTCCACCGCGTCCCCCGGTGTCACCGCCATCAAGGACACGGGCCGGTCGACATAAACATCGAGGGGAAACAGCGGCAGGATCGCCTCCAGCAGCTCGGGGATCCCGTGCCCGCCGCAGCGCACCAAACGCCGGGCATGGCTGGCCGCCGGAAAATTGCCGTCGGCGATGACGATTTCGTCCGAATGTCCCATCTCCATCAAAATTTTGATCAAATCCGGCGTGATCAAGCCGGAAATTCCTTTTAACATACACCGGCCTCCCAAATTCTTATAGTGAGTAAACGAACCGCCCACCTAGCTGCCGGAACGGAAACGGCCGCCGATCGGGGAAGCGGCAAGCCGCAGATACCGCTTGTAGGCTCTCGCCCATTCCGCCCGGCGCTCCGGGCTGCCCGGCTGGAAAGTTCGGAGCGGGAACGACGACTTCACCAGTTCCCGCCCCTCCCGCATATCTTTGATCCGGCCGGCGGCTCTGAACTGTACAAGCAGATTGCCGATCGCGCTCGCCTCCACCGGTCCGGCCCAGACCGGGCGTCCGATGGCGTCGGCCGTAAAGCCGCACAGCAGCTCGTTCTGAACGCCGCCGCCGACCATATGCAGGCCGGCAAAACGCGAGCCGGTCAGCGCCTCGGCCTGCTCCAGCACCTGCCGGTAGCGCAGCGCCAGGCTTTCCAGGATGCAGCGGACCGTGCCGCCGGCCGAATCCGGCTCCGGCTGCCCGGTCTCCCGGCAGTAGCCGCGGATTTCCTCCGGCATGTCCGCCGGATTCATGAAGCGCAGGTCGTCCGGATCGATCAAGGAGCGCAGCGGCTTGGCCTCCTCCGCCAGCCTGACGAGTTCGGCAAACGTGAAGCTGTCGCCGCTTCCCTGCTCCCATTTGCGCTTGCATTCCTGCAAAATCCACAGCCCCATGATGTTTTTCAGCAAATGGAAGCTTCCGTCCACGCCGCCTTCATTGGAAAATTGCTGCTCGAACACCGCGGGCGTGAGCAATGGCCCAGGCATCTGCGTGCCGAGCAGCGACCAAGTGCCGCTGACCAGGTACGCGAAGGACGAAGACGCTGCCGGCACGGCCGCCGCGGCCGATTCCGTATCGTGCGAAGCGACGGCGACCACTTGGATCGGCGGCACGTCCAGCTCAGCGCAAACCTCGGCCGTAAGCTCTCCGATCACCGTCCCCGGCGGCACCGGTTCCGGAAAAATGTCCCCAGGCAGACCAAGCTCCTCCATCAGCTTCCGGTTCCAAGCGCCCTGTCCCGGGTCATAGAGCCCCGTAGTGGTCGCCATCGAAAATTCGCAGGACCGTTTTCCGGTGAGAAAATAGTTCAGCAAATCGGGCGTGAGCAGCAGGGTTGCAGCGTTGTCCAGCTTGGGGGAAGCGGCTTTTTTCATCGCGTAAAGCTGATATATCGTATTAAAGGGCATAAACTGCAGCCCGCTCTCGCGAAACAGCCGCTCCGGACCGGCCAGGGCGGATACTTCCTCCACCAGTCCTTCGGTCTGCCGGTCCCGGTAATGGTACGGGATGCCCATCAGCTCGCCGTTTTGGTCAAGGAGTCCGAAATCGACGCCCCAGGTATCGATACCGCAGCTTTCCGGTTGGAAGCCGGCCTGAAAAGCTTTGCGAATCCCGTTTTTGATTTCCTGCAGCAGCCTCGGCGTGTCCCAATGCAAATGGCTGCCGATTTGGACCGGGACGTTCGGAAAACGGTGGACTTCCGTAATTTCGAGCTTGCCTTGGCCTTGTGCGCCCTCCGCAACAATCTCGCCTATAATGGCGCGGCCGCTGCCCGCTCCCAAATCAAACGCCAAAACGCAAGGAAATGGAAGTCGCCGTTCGCTCACGTTCATAGACATGGACATGCTTAACGCACCTTCCGTTATTTCATTTTTTGCAGCAGCTGAATCCGGTAATCCTCGCTCTCCAGCGCGGCGATATCCGCCACTTCCCGATCGGTGAGCGGCACCGGCGTTCCCGCCGCCCGGGCGCTTAAATAAATCTTCGCGCTCTCCTCGACGACCTGGGTCCGATAGTACGCCTCGCGAAGATTCCGGCCGGTCGTTACAAGCCCATGGTTGCCGAGCAAAATCGAGCTTGTCTCACCAACTTTGGCCGCCACGGCATCAGCAAGCAGGTCGGTCGTCGGAATGAGGTACGGAATATACGCCGTCCGTCCGACCAGTGCGGCTTGATCCGGAAACATGATCGGCAGCTCCCGCTCGATCAGCGTAAAAGCGATGCAATTCGGCGGGTGGGTGTGCACCATGGCGCCGATATCGGGCTTTTGCCGGTATCCGTACAAATGCATCAGCACTTCCGATGACGGGCGCAGCCCGCTATCCGTCACCTGCCCCGTCGGAATGTCCACTTCGATCCACTGCTCCGGCTCGATCTCCTCAAGGGCGAAACCGCTCGGCGACAAGTACATTTTATCTCCCGCCCGGGCGCTGATATTGCCCCCCGGCCCTACGACCAGCCCGTTTTCCACGATTTTGCGGGCGTATTTGCAAAGTTCCTGCCGGATTTCTCCGGCGTTATCCTGATCCATTTTTGCAATTCTCCTTTTGGGCTTAATATGTTGATTTAGATTGTCCGCGGTTAGCTGATTAGGTCTTTCCGTCCTTTTCTTGTGGACTTTCAGCCAAAATGTCTTTCAAAAGGCGGACACTTCGAAATCAGAAAAGTAATGCCTCCAGAGCCTAACTGTACAGCGGTCCGAACGCCGTGCAGGCGCGGAAATCGGCGCTTTCCGCGTCTTCGGTGCCGAACAGGCCCCAGGCGCGCGGGCGGAAGATTTTCTCCTTCGGCACGTTGTGCATGCTGACGGGGATACGCAGGATCGAAGCCAGTGTGATCAAGTCGGCGCCGATGTGCCCGTAGCTGATCACGCCGTGATTGGCGCCCCAATGGTCCATGACATCGTAGACGCTGGTGAACGCGCCGCTGCCGGTCAGGATCGGGGCGAACCAGGTCGACGGCCAGGTCGGGTCGGTCCGCTGATCCAGCGTATCGTGTACGTGTTCCGGCAGATCGACCGAGTAACCTTCGGCGATTTGCAGCACCGGGCCGAGCCCCTTCACCAGATTGAGCCGCGCCATCGTCATCGGCATGCCGCCGCGGGTCAAATAATCGGTCGAGAACCCGCCGCCGCGAAAATATTCCACCGAAGCCGGGCGCCACTGCGTTGCTTTGAGCATGCGTTCGACTTCTTCCGCGCTGATTTCCCAGTACGGTTTGATCGCGGGCGCGCCGTTTTTCGTCTGTTCGCCGGTGCCGTCCAGCGCCGCCGAGCCCGAATTGATCAAATGCAAAATGCCGCCCGCCGCGCGGCCTTCCAGCTTATAGCCGGTCACCCGCTCCACGGAGGAAGGGCTCCAGTACGTGCGCACGTCGGCAAAAATCTGCGCCGTATTGGTCAGCAGGTACCCGAACAGCATGCCGACGCCGTTTAAGCTGTCGTTTTCCGTGGCCACTACATAAGGAGAACGCGTTCCGTTCCAATCAAACGACGAATTCAGCAGCGTCTCCATAAAATCCCCGTTCGGAAAATGATCCGTCCACTGGCGCTGCCCCTGGAATCCGGAGGCGATCGCATGATGACCCTGCGCTTCCTCCTCAAAGCCCAGTTCGGCCAGGCGCGGATTGCCGATCATCAGATCGCGCGCGATCAGCGTCATTTTGACGACCGTTTCCCATTCCCGATCCTTGCGCTCGCGGGACGTTTGCAGATGCGCCGGGTTGTTGTCCGGCCCTTCCTGGCAGTTGTTTTTCACCCAGTCCAGCGCCCGCTTGTATTCCTCGGGGTCAAAAATCTCCTCTTCGATCCGGCGCGTAAATTCGCTCATGTCAACGTATTCGTTCCGCATGCCCAGATATTCCTGGAAAAAGGAGTCGTTCACCATCGAGCCCGCGATGCCCATCGACACCGATCCCATCGACAGATAGGCCTGATCACGCATCATCGCCGCCGCCAGCCCGCCGCGGGCAAAACGCAGCAGCTTCTCCTGCACATCGTCCGGAATCCGGTCGTCGCCTTCGTCCTGCACGTCTTCTCCGTAAATGCCGAACGCCGGCAGCCCTTTTTGCGCGTGCGCGGACAAGACCGCCGCCAGATAGACCGCCCCCGGCCGCCCGGTGCCGTTAAAGCCCCACACCGCTTTCGGAATCAGCGGGTCGGTATCCATCGTTTCCGTGCCATAACACCAGCAAGGGGTCACCGTGATCGATAGGCCGACTTCGGCCTGCTTGAATTTTTTTGCCGCGGCGGCCGCTTCCGCTACTCCGCCGATACATGTGTCGGCAATGACGCATTCCACCGGCCGGCCGTTCGGATAACGCAGCTCGGCGCTGAGCAGGCGCGCAACCGCCTTGGCCAGGTTCATCGTCTGTTCCTCAAGCGATTCGCGGACTCCTCGCCGTCTGCCGTCAATCGTCGGGCGAATGCCGATTTTCGGAAATCCGTTTCTCCATCTGTAATCGTTTTCAACCATACCTGTCCTGCCTCCTTGGCCTTGGAATATGGTCTCATTTTAAAATGAGCTAACCAGCTTCGTGAACCTACTATATTGCCTTATTCGCAGCACAAAACCGCAAAAAAGTGAACCTCTCCCGCAAGCCCCGTTCATCCGCCCAGACATAGCTTCCAAATAGCGCATCCATTGAAAACATGAAGCCTATGCAGGCGTGAATTTCGCGTACTGTACACCAGTGATCTTCTCAGCCCGTCAGAGTTACTACACCCCTTATTGGAAAAATCCAATAGATTGCCGGATATCGAAACGCCTTTTTTTCCTCTCATTGGAAATATCCAATAGATTTCGCTCGAAACGTCTGTATTGCGCCATGCTGGGATTCATCTATTGGAAAAATCCAATCAAACCGCCGCATCCCCACTTTATTTCCGATTCCATTGGAGATTTCCAATCAGAACGTCCGGCCAGGCAGGCCGCGAAAACCTGAAACCGCCTCCCGATCAGATCGGCTTGTTGAAATGTGAAACCTGAGGTCCAGCTTTTTTTCCAACCTCACCCGCTTGGGATATAATAGGCGTATCCATCCGATCGTGGGGAGGAACTCTAGCGTGCCAAAAATCGAAATTCCGCATCGCAAAAGCGATCGTTTTCGCTTCAAAAAAACGCCCGAGCTGCTGTTCGCCGGCCAAGTCGTCGATGAGCGCCGATTTTACGCCCCGCCGCAGATCCATGATTTTTGCGAAATTATTTATATTGTTGAAGGCGCCGGAGAATTCCGGATCGCGGGCAAAACGTACGAGGTTCGCCCCGGGGACGTGGCCGTATACAACGCCGGCGTACCGCACGAGGAACGCTCGCTGAGTCCGGAACCGTTCAAATTGATTTACTGCGGCGTAAGTAACGTGCATATCGAAGGCGTCCCCCAAGGGCAACTGCTTCCCGCGTACGTGGAGCCGGTCATTCCATGCGAAAAATACGCCTACAAAGTGGAAAGCTGCCTGTCGGAAATGCTGCAGGAGTGCGATTCGCAGGTACTGGGCTACGAAACGCTCAGCAACAACCTGCTGATGTCGCTCATTACGCTCTTGTACCGGATCGTCGACGTCAAACATCCGTTTGACCCGCTCAAGGACAAAAACGAAATCACGGTCCGGACCAAGCAATTTATCGATAAAAACTACACCCGCAGCATCACGTTAAAAGAAATCGCCGACACGCTGTACGTCAGCCAGCATTATTTATCCCACCTGTTCAAAAAGGAACTGGGCGATTCGCCCGTCAACTACCTGATCACCCGCCGCATCGAAGAGGCCAAACGCCTGCTTGCGGGCAGCGACGCAGCAATCCATGAAATCGCCTCCCGTGTCGGGTATGGGAATGACAAGTATTTTTCCATGCTGTTCAAAAAAGTGACCGGCCAATCGCCCAGCGCCTACCGGGACGCGGAAAAGCAAAAACGTACCGGGCGCTAAAGCAGCGGGAGTCGCTAAAGTAGCGGCGCGCCAAACTGTATAATGGTTGTTCTCTTACGTTGGGTATGGGGGATAACGGGGAAAAGAAGAGCCAAGAGCGGTGTACGAACTGCTACGAACTGCAAAAGTGCAGGCGATTTTCGTCGAAACTCCTCGAAACAGGTGGCTCAAATGTAAAAGCCCGAAAGTGCGGCGTGAATATTCACGCCGCACTTTCGGGCTTTTACTTTATTGTCAGTTCGTATAAATGTTTTTTTCCTTCATAAGTAAATTGAATTTCCCCGCTATCGAATTCGAAATCCCTAAGTATCTCTTTCTGACCGGTTTTGGTGTTATAGACAAATGCTTCATTGGTGTAACTCCCATCCGGATTGCCTGGCGTAGTGTAAACGCCCACGTACAAACCTTCCGAATTATCTACTGTATAATGATAAAATCTGCCTCCAGAGGCATGAAATTCTTCGATGACCTTGTTGCTGCTTGGATCATTAACATTCATTGCCCATAATTGTTGTCTTAGAGGCTGCGAACCACCACGAAAATCGGAAACGGTATGATATAAAATCGTATCGTTTACGGCAAATAAGTCATCAACTACGACATCGGCTTCGCCATCTTTAAGGGGTAGGGTTAGAAGTTTCGTCGATGTGTTGATATCCAGCGTATTATCTTTTGCATTACTTAGATATATACTAAAAGGCTCGGTAGGATAGTACTCTGGATAACTTTCCGTTTCAGGACGCTGCTCTAGCGTTGGCGCAGGAATCCAAACCATTCCTTTGGGTGTTTTAACGGCAAAGGTATATTTCTCCGCATTTTCGTCTTTTACTGCCACCTTATAAATCTCGCCATCGACATCGAGACTGATTGTTTTTTGAGATCCCTTACTATTATCAGTTGCAGGGCTGGTTTCATTTTTCGTTTGAGTAACTTCTGTTTTTGTTTTTTCCGTGGAAGCAGGCGCGCTTGTTATATTCCCGCAAGCCGATAGAATCACCGAACAAATCATGAAACCTATTACAAACTGGAGTGCCTTTTTGTTCAATACATTTGAGCTCCTTTAACCAAAATTTCATGCGCTTCTTTTATTGTATAACAATATTGCACTAATTCTGTGTCATTTCTGCTATTTAATGTTTGAAATTATTTAACAATTGGAAAAGAGGAGTACTTTTGTCTTTTTAAACGATAATATCCGAAAAAATATAGTATGGAAGCTCGGATCATCTATACTGTGACTTTTTTATCTATTACATTGTTGACAAGTGCTTTTTTTTGAAATATATTGAAATTGTTTGATAGGATATTAGTAATATTTTACTACATCCAGGTCTTTTTAACTATAATCGAATATTCGGCACACTAATCGAAAGATTAGGTCGCAAAGCCTTGGAGTCTAACAATTCGAAAAGCGAATTAATGACCGTCCGGCTGCATAACAATGAATACTATTGTTTATGCAGCCTTTTTTATTTTCCCCTCGTTCTCAACGGATTTTTCCGTGAGATATATAAAATACCCAAAGCAAGGAGGGTAGAAAATTAGTGCCTGAAAGGGAGGAATTCTATGAAAAAATGAGGAGGAACCAATGAAACGCGGGTTAAAAATAATATTGTCCTGGATTTGCATGTTTTCGCTTTTTGCCAGTCCCCTGTCCGTCTTCGGCGCAAGTTCGGGGGACCCCGTCTGGCCGAATCCCGGAGCCATTCAATTGAGCAAAACCGCCCAACCTACAGGGAGCCCTGGCGAGTGGGAAATTACGCTCAAGGCTGAAGGAAAAAACGTCCGGACCAGCTCGGACATCGTGCTGGTCATCGATAAGTCGGGGAGCATGGACCAGCGAAGTGGATGGTTTACACCATCGAAGATGGATAACGCTAAAGATGCCGCAAAGAAATTTGTGGATAATTTGCTGTTACCAAACTCTTCCACCCAAATCGCTGTGGTCTCATTTAATAAATCCTCTACCCTTATCTCAGGTTTTAAAGGTGCTGGCAATAAGAACGCTTTGAAAAATGCCATAGAAGGTATTGAACCGACCGGCGGAACGAATATCCAGGCGGGCTTGAAGAAAGCTAGCGACCTGTTGGCGAACAGTATCGCGCAAAACAAAATAATCGTGTTGTTAAGCGACGGTGAACCAACATTCAGCTTCAAGGGAACACATGCTGAAGGATTCAACTGGCCTAACAGCAGCAACAACTTTTCGATTACGAGTTTTGATTACGGAAAAACCCTTGGGACAGGTGCAGATTTTACTTTTAAAAACTATGATTGTAATATCTTTGGTTTTAACTGTAAAAACGACACCTACAACATCAACAATTATCAAGTCAAGGATAACGGCATCGGTACCATTTCCGAAGCAAAAATCGCCAAAGATGCAGGGCTCAAGATCTTTTCGGTAGGCTTGGAAGTTTCAAACAACAGCAACGCGATAAATGTGTTAAAAGACATTCAAAGCGAAGGCTACTTCCCTGCCAACAGCGATGAATTGAACACGATTTTCCGCGAAATGGCCGGAAAGATTTCCTATGCGGCTCAAAATGCCAAAGTCGTTGATCCGATGGGAGACATGTTCAATCTCAAGAAACAAGGCGCACAAGTCAGTCCTCAGGATTATTCCGCATCGCAAGGTACGGTAACTTGGAACGCTGCAACCGAGACATTTACTTGGGACGTCGGCAATATCGCCGAAGGTGAACCTGCTTCATTAACTTACAAAGTGGTCTTGGACCAATCCAAAAACCCCGTTTCTAATGTCCTCTATCCTACGAACGGCAAAACGACAATCGAATATACGAATGTTACGGGCGAGAAAGTTTCGAAGGATTTTGAGGTGCCGAAAGTAAGCATCGGCAACGGTTCCATCCTCATGAAGGGCTATAAAGTCAATGCGAGCGGCAAGCCTGTCAATGCCGAAGGCGTTGAAGTGGAAGGACCGGAATTCGCGGAATTGCTTTATAGCGAGTATTACAAGGATCAAAACGGGAATGAGGCTTTGCCGATCGGGGCTGCGGAATATTCCGTATCGGCCAAAAACATTGCCGGGTATCAGTTGAAGGTAGGAGAAAATCCTGTTAGCATCCGGCTTACCGCTACCAATCCGACACCGACAGTTTGGTTTGGTTATGAGGAAGCGGTTGAACGGACAGTTACCGTTCATTATTTGGAGCAGGGAACAGAAAAGGAACTCGCTCAATCAACTACGGTAAAAGGTGTCGCTGGGCAAAAAGTAACTCTAACGGCTGTCGAAATTCCGGGCTACACTCCGGAAAACAAAACTGCCGAGTACGTGGTTAAAGCCGAAGGCAGTAACGAGTACACCTTCTACTACGTCGCTAATAAGCAAAGCGTAGAAGTACAGTACCTCGAGCAAGGCACCAACAAGAAACTCGCTGACCCAACTACGGTTGAAGGCGTGACCGGGCAAACACTCGAGCTCAAAGCGATCGGCATCCCGGGCTACACCCCGGTGGAGCCAAGCTTCAACTATAAGCTTGGCGTGGAGAATGCTCCGCATATCTTCTACTACACACCGAGCGAACAAACCGTTACAGTGAAGTTCGTGGAGAAGGAATTGGGGAATGAACTGATCGAACCTCGCACTGTGACGGGACACACCGGCAAAACCGTAACTCTCGAAGCAGCCGAAATTCCGGGCTACACTCCGGAAAACAAAACTGCCGAGTACGTGGTTAAAGCCGAAGGCAGTAACGAGTACACCTTCTACTACGTCGCCCATAAGCAAAGCGTAGAAGTGCAGTACCTCGAGCAAGGCACCAACAAGAAACTCGCTGACCCAACTACGGTTGAAGGCGTGACCGGGCAAACGCTCGAGCTCAAAGCGATCGGCATCCCGGGCTACACCCCGGTGGAGCCAAGCTTCAACTATGAGCTTGGCGTGGAGAATGCTCCGCATATCTTCTACTACACAGCCAATGCCACCGAACCGGATGACAGCAGGACTCTGACCGTCAGATACGTGGATCAACAGACAGGTAAAGACTTGCTCAATCCAACTGAGCGTTCGGGCAAAGTAGGCGAAAAAATTACCCTGACGGCCGAAAATTACACAGACACCGTTACGGGGGCGGTTTACAAACCGCACGCTTATGAAGTGCCGTACACCTTCACAGAAGATCAGGTGCAGCAATTCGTATTCAAGTATGCCCAAGGCAATACCGGTCAGGAGCGTATTGTAACGATCCACCATGTGGACCGAGAGACCGATGAAGAGCTTATCGAGCCAACGGCTTCCAAAGGTATCGCCGGAACGAATTTGGTCTTTTATCCTGAACCAATTTCAGTGACCGATGTCGTTTATTTCCCGGAACAAACCAAATACGACATTAAAATTACACTAGACGCTGGACAGGAATATACCATCTACTACGTTAAAGGCGAACCGGATGAACTGGCACAGGTCACCGTCTCTTATCGAGATCGAGAAACAGGTAACGAGTTGGCCGCACAGGAGATCTACAAAGGCCGCATTGGGGCCGGAATAGAGTTCTCCGCTAAACAGGTAGAAGGATATACTCCGGAAGTTGCAAACCACACGCATACTTGGACCGACGATCCGAATCAGACTTATGTCTTCTATTACACGAAAAACGCACCGGCGGATCGGCAATTGACCGTCAAGTATTTGGAAAACGGCACAAACCGGCAATTGGCGAGTCAGACCACAGTATCCGGCAAACCGGGAGAGACGAAAACGCTGACGGCCGTATCGGTATCCGGGTACAATCCAGTGAAAGCGACCGCTTCCTACACGTTTAGTGATCAGGAAGGCCAAGAGTACGCGTTCTACTACACTAAAAAATCGTCGGATTCATCCGGCTCCAGCGGATCGGATAATTCGGGAAGTTCAAACCCGAATCCAAGCCCAAGCACACCGGAAGTAGATCCGCTTCCGCCGTTGCCGCCGCTGCCTGCCGTTCCGCCAAAACTGGAAACGGAAAATCATTACGACTACATTAACGGGTATCCGGACGGCACGGTTAAGCCGTTGAACAATATTACCCGTGAAGAAGTCGCGGCGATTTTCTACCGATTGCTCGATGATGAAAGCCGCTCCGCCTACCTGAAAACCGGAAATTCCTTCTCTGACGTTGGAAATACGCGCTGGTCCAATAAACATATTTCGACGATGGAGAATGCCGGAATTATTACGGGATATCCGGACGGCATCTTTAAGCCGGGGCAATATATTACCCGAGCCGAATTTGCGGCGATCGCTTCCCGCTTCGACAAGCTGGACGAACGGCAAAACGATACGTTCACGGACATTACGGGGCACTGGGCGGAAAAATATATCGCCTCCGCAGCCAACAAAGGCTGGATCAAAGGCTACACGGACGGAACCTTCAAACCGGAACAATACATTACCCGGGCTGAAGCCGCCAAATTCATCAACAGCGTACTGAACAGAAAAGTCGATAAGGACGGAATTCATAAGGATACGAAACAGTGGCCGGACAATATCTCCGGCATGTGGTACTACTACGATATTCTTGAAGCCACAAATCATCATGAATACTCCAGAAGCGAATCCGGAGTCGAGGTTTGGAGTGAAATAAAAGCTAGCCGCGTCTATCCTTAAAGCAAGCAGGCTCCCTTTCGGTGAACCAACCGGAAGGGGGCCTTTTATGTTTACTATTTCCAGTTTGCGTACAGCTTGTCCAAAAACTCATAAGTCAAAGGCATATGCTCTTTCAGATGTTTCTTCGTTTCCTCGCTGTAAAAATACAAAGTTGACGTTTCCGCAAAATACTCGTTCGAATACGCCGAGAGATAACCGTCACCGCTGTAATCGTTGTTGGCTTCCTTTTTCCAAATTTCAGTAAATTCGAGCGAAGAGCTGATGTTATTCAGCACAACCCGGTCAATCGCATGGAAAGTTTCATGAAGCTCCAGGTTTTGTCCGTTATGGCCCTTCCCCTTGTTGCTGTACCCGATTCTTACGATCACCACGTTCATGCTGACGCCCGGCACATCGTCCCAGGTCAGCCCGGTCTTCTCCCAGCCTCTCGGAGTAATGCCCTTGTACTGGGCGAGCTCCGGTTCATCCGTAATTTTGCCGTTGACCAGTTTGATTTTGACGCCGTTGTCCTTTAAGCCTTCCAGAAGAGAAGCCGGAATTTCGGAGAGCCGGCTTATCATTTTGCCTGCGTCGCTTTTGTTGAAGTCGTCCTTGGGGAGCACGACGATATCATTCACCAAACTTTGGCTATCATCCGCATAAGCCGGAATTGCCGCTAGATTCATAGCAAAAATAAATGCAAACGCCAAATAAACGATTCGTTTCATCCCGTGTTCCTCCCAAAAGCGCACCGAATACGATGCGTATTCAACCGAATCAGGAAGAAACGAAATACCGCGTATTTGCGTTTGGCTTCCATATCGGCAACTGGCTGGCGTTACGGATTTCCGTGGTAGCCCCTATAGCTTTGCGTCCCCATCTTTCGATGGATTTGCCTTTATCAATATGAAATGTCGTCTAAAGCCAACAAAAAAGACCTTCTTACCGAAATAAGAAGGTCCTGTAGTGCAACGCTTAAAAAACGCTGGCCTCTTGATCGGTAACTGGCTGGTATAGCGAACATGCCGCCTTAACCCCTATAGTTTTGCGTCTCCACCTTTCGATGGATTTGCCTTTATCAATCGCTAAACTATTTAACTTTCATAAAATCTACCAATCTAGTTTTAGAATAAGTCCGATAGACTAGATAGTCAAGAGTTCTTTGAAAAAAATGTCGAGAACGTCCGGTTAGAAAAATTACCGTTTTTTCGTAAAATTACACATCATTTCCGTAGAGGAACTACTTCCCTTTAGTAGAATTAACGATTATGATAACTTACATTAAGTGCTACTATTTTATAATTATAGAAAAGGAGTGAATATATCGTATATTTTAACGGTCTGAAATTGTTGAATTCTAAGAAAATGGGAGGCTGCTGATGAAAAAATATTGGGTATGGTTAAGTATCGTGGCATTGTTGGTAGGGGCCGCTCTGCTCCCCCTCGGTTCATCTGCGGTTCAGGCCGCCGAAGGGGCGAATCTGGCACTGGGAAAAGCCAATGCGGCAAGCGGACATAACGACGTTTATGTTGCTGCAAATGCTTTCGATAATGATCAGAACACCTATTGGGAGAGTACGAACAATGCGTTCCCGCAATGGATTCAAACCGATCTGGGCAGCAAAACGAGCATCGACCGGGTTGTTTTGAAGCTGCCGGCGGGCTGGGAGCCGCGCACGCAGACGTTATCGGTTCAGGGAAGCGATGACGGCGCAAGCTTCTCGTCTATCGTCGATTCCGCCAAGTATACGTTTGATCCGGCGGCCGCCAATACGGTGGAGATTGATTTCGCAGCCGTGACCACCCGTTACGTCCGAATCCATGTGACGGCCAATACCGGCTGGCCGGCGGCGCAATTTTCCGAAGTGGAGGTATACGGGAGCGAGAACGGGGGCGGCGATCCCGATCCCGGCTCCGATCCTGGTGAAGAGCCCGGCGACGGGACGAATCTGGCGGCCGGCAAACCGATTGAGGCCTCCTCTGCCACCTTTAATTATGTGGCCGCCAATGCCAATGATGACAACATAAACACGTATTGGGAAGGAAACGGCCATCCAAGCACATTAACCGTAGACTTGGGAGCCAACGCCAACCTTTCCTCGGTAGTGATCAAACTGAATCCGTCGAGCATATGGGGAACGCGCGCGCAAACGATCCAGGTGCTGGGCCGCGAGCAAGGCTCCCCGACCTTCACGAACCTGGTTTCCGAGGCCAAGTACACCTTTAACCCGGCTACGAAAAACACTGTTAAGATTCCCGTCAGCGGAACGGCGAGCAGCGTACAGCTGCGCTTCACCGCAAACTCCGGAGCCCCTGGCGGACAGGTCGCCGAGTTTCAGGTTTTCGGCGTTCCGGCGGCCAATCCGGATTTGACCGTGACCGATTTGTCCTGGACGCCGAGCAATCCGCGGGAAACGGATGCCGTCACTTTGACCGCAACCGTGAAAAATATCGGCACAGGTCCCTCCCCGGCGACGGATGTCGGCTTCTACCTGAACGGAACGCTGGCCGGCACTTCCCCTGTCAAAGCGCTGGACGCCGGCGCGGTGGCGAAGGTATCGCTGATTGCCGGCGCGAAAACCGCCGCTTCTTATTCGGTCAGCGCCAAGGCCGACCCGCGCAATTCGGTGATTGAGCTGGATGAGACGAACAACGAGTATACGAATCCAACGGCGCTCGTCATTACGCCCGTCGCCAGCTCCGACCTGGTCGGCACGGTCTCCTGGACGCCGAGCACCCCGGCTTCCGGAAATGCGGTATCATTTCACGTGAATCTGAAAAATCAAGGCACTATCGCTACGGCCGATGGCGCTCATGAAGTCACGCTGACGCTTAAAAATGCCGCAGGCGCCACGCTGCAAACGCTAAATGGAGCTTATCAAGGCATTTTGGCGGCCGGCGCGGACGCTGATATCGCGATTCCGGGAACGTGGACGGCAGCGGACGGAAACTACACGATCCAGCTCACCGTGGCCCCGGACAAGAATGAAACCGCGGGGAAACGGGAAAACAACACCAGTTCGGCCAGCCTGGCCGTGTACGCTCAGCGCGGGGCAAGCATGCCGTATTTCCGCTACGACACCGATGAGGCGGTCCGCGGCGGCGGCGCCGTACTGAAGAGCGCTCCGACCTTCGATCAGGCGCTTACCGCGTCCGAGGCTTCCGGTCAAAAATACGTCGCGCTGCCTTCAAGCGGCTCCTATCTGGAATGGAAGGTTAAACCGGGGCAAGGCGGGGACGGCGTGACGATGCGCTTCACGATGCCCGATTCCTCCGACGGCATGGGGCAAAGCGGCTCGCTTGACGTTTACGTCAATGGCGCCAAGGTGAAGGCCGTACCGTTAACCTCCTACTACAGCTGGCAATACTTCTCGAGCGATCAGCCGGGCGATACGCCCGGTGTGGGACGCCCGCTTTTCCGTTTTGACGAAGTGCACTGGAAGCTGGATACGCCGCTTAAGCCGGGCGATACGATCCGCATTCAGAAAGGCAACGACAACATTGAATACGGAGTAGACTTCATCGAAGTTGAGCAGGTTCCCGATCCTATCGCCCGTCCGGCCAATGCGGTTTCCGTCACCGATTACGGCGCTGTGGCGAATGATGGCAAGGATGATCTCAACGCTTTTAAAGCAGCCGTAAATGCGGCGGTGGCGGAAGGCAAAACCCTGTATATTCCGAAGGGCACCTTCCACCTCGGCGGCATGTGGGAAATCGGCTCGGCAAGCAAGATGATCGATGATCTCAAGGTCATGGGCGCGGGGATTTGGCATACGAACCTGCAGTTCACCAATCCCGATCGGGCGTCCGGCGGCATCTCGCTCCGCATTTCGGGCCAGCTTGACTTCAGCAATGTATACATGAACTCGAATTTGCGGTCGCGGTACAACCAAGAAGCCGTTTATAAAGGGTTCATGGACAATTTCGGCACCAACTCGAAGATCCACAACGTGTGGGTGGAGCATTTTGAATGCGGATTTTGGGTCGGGGACTACGCCCATACGCCGGCGATGATCGCAACGGGGCTGGTCATCGAAAACAGCCGCATCCGCAACAACCTTGCCGATGGGGTCAATTTCGCCCAGGGCACCAGCCATTCGACGGTACGCAACAGCAGCCTGCGCAATAACGGCGACGACGCGTTGGCAATCTGGACTAGTAACGTAAACGGCGCTCCCGCCGGTGTAAATAATACGTTCTCGCACAATACGATCGAAAACAACTGGCGCGCCGGGGGCATCGGCATTTTTGGCGGCAGCGGACACAAGGCTACCCATAACCTGATCATCGACGCCGTCGGCGGTTCCGGCATCCGCATGAACACCGTGTTCCCGGGCTATCATTTCCAAAACAACACCGGCATTGAGTTCTCGGATACCACGATCATCAACAGCGGGACTAGCAAAGACCTATATAACGGGGAACGCGGGGCGATCGATCTGGAAGCCTCGAACGACGCTATCCGGAACGTCACGTTTAACAACATCGACATTATCAACAGTCAACGTGACGCCATTCAGCTCGGGTACCCCGGCGGCTTCCAAAACATCGTGTTCAACAACGTTACGATCGACGGCACCGGCTTGGACGGGGTAACCACCTCGCGCTTCTCGGGACCGCATCCGGGAGCGGCGATCTTTGCCTACACCAACAACGGTTCCGCCACATTCAACAACCTGGTTACCCGCAAGATTGCCCATCCTGATCTGTATTACATTCAGAACGGGTTTAAATTGGAGATCAATTAAGGGTTCCGTACAAAAAAAAGCACGCGAGCAGCAAGGGATTAGTCCCTTGCTGCTCGCGTTTTTAATGACTATTTATTATAGGCTCTTACGGTATCGCCGATGGCCTGCAGCAAACTTTTGCTGGTATCGGTGGTGTCCTGGGTCAGCTCCCAGGCCATAATGCCGCCAAGCTGCTCCAGGGCAAATTGGGTCTTCTTCTTAATGGTCGGAATTCCATTATAGTAAGCTTCCATCCCGTTGATCATAGAAACGTCTGTATTATAGGCTTTGGGGTTGGCTTGCAAAATAGCGGCATAGGAAGCCCACGAAGGTCTGCCGTAGAAAGGAACGCCCAAAACGACTTTTTCCGCGGGCATTTTTCTCGTTTCCTTCCAATACTTTCCGCTAAGCACGGCAAATTCATAGGTGGAATGTCTGATGCCGTCGCCCCCGTCATAAGCCATGACATTAAACCAGTCCACCGCATTGATAACCTTGTCGGTGTGAGCCGCCGCATCCCAGTATACTACGCCTTCCGGAGTCACGCCGCTGAGGACGGCGGAAGTGAGAAGCATATTTTGTTTTTTAAGCTCCTTGCTTAAGTACACCATCAAATCTTCATACTGCTGCTTGCTTGAACCGTCCGTTCGCGGGTGCTCCCAGTCCATATCCACGCCGTCAAAGCCGTATTGCTTGGCCATCGCGACGATGGCGTCGCCGAACTTTTTAATCTTCTCCGGCGTATTGGTCGCCGCCATGAAGGTGTTCTCCAGCGGGGTTCCGTTGTAAGACCAGCCGCCTATCGCAAGCAAAACCTTCACATCGTTGGCATGAGCCGTCTCAATAATTTGGCTGGCGGCACCGGCATTCTCCAGCGGCAGAAGCCCGCCTTCACTGGTCGGAATAGCAAACGCATAATTGATATGCGTCAGGTTATGGTATTGAATCGTATTGATCTTGCCGGGTTCCCAACTCGGGTAGTACCCCACAACTTTAAAGCCGCCTGGAAGAGGCGGATCCGTCGGGTCGGTTGGGTTGGTAGGATCGGTCGGATCGGTTGGATCCGTGGGGTCCGTCGGATCGGGATTGCCCCCGATCAGTTCCCAAACGTCCGAGGCGCCGGGGGTCTCCCCTTGCGTCCACCATTTGGCTTTGTACAGTTGACCGTTGTAAGAAACGATATTTCCGCCAACATAGGCCGTACTGCTGTTCCATGCCGGATAGGTGCCATCCGATGGGGTAATCAGCTCCCACACCTCCGATGCACCGGGGGTGTCGCCTTGAGTCCACCATTTGGCCTTGTAATCCTGACCGTTATAGGAGACGATGTCTCCGGCGAGATAAACTTTGCCGCTGTCCCATGCCGGATAGGCACTGGCCAGCAAAACCCGGCCGCTATCGGCCGCGGCCGCAGCTTGATCGGCTGCCGCTTGGGATACCTGCGCGTTAAACCCTAGTGGAGTGAAAAGTGAAATCAATAATGCCAACACGACTAAAAAAGAGAATTTCTTCTTATGATTCCTCATATGTTCAGTCCTTCCTCTTATCAATCTACTAAATTAAAATAGGCCGCCGTCTACCAGCCTACTCTAACGATCACACCTTTGGGATCGCTGACTTCCAGGTAAGCGGCTTGCCCGTTTACGTCATCGTAGGCAAAGCCGTAGGCCAGCCCGTCGATGCTGTGATCATGCCAAAATTTTGCATAATAGTTGGCCGGTGCAGCCTTATAATATTGGCTGACATCGTTCCAATCGGAAGCCGTAAATACATGCCGGTTGAGCGCCGCGCAAACTTGAGGATCGCTGGCGCCGCCGATGCCGAGCAGGATGTCGCGGGTGGAGATGCTAGAGTAGCCGGCAAAATAGTTTTCATAGGCTCCACCGGGCTTAAACGGCCCGATCATAGGGCTGACGATCCGGTAGGGCGCCTGCAAGGTTCCCAGCGATTTGAACTCGGCAGGCACTTCATTCCGATATTTTGCAAACAGGCCGGAACGGGTTTCCGCTTCAAACTCGCCTACGGTCCGGTCGTAATTTCCCGCCTTGTTGACCAAGCGGTGCTGAATCGGGAAGCCGAACTGATCGACCCTTGTTGTGTTCCCGTGATATCCGGCATCATCCACCGTAAATTCGGCGAAGTCAAAATAGACATCGAGGTTGGGATCGGTAGGATTGTTGAGATCCGGACCGGCGAAGCCGTCGTCAAAGGTTCTAATATACAAAGGAGAACCTACGCTAAGGAACAATCTGCCTGAAGTGATCTTGGGAAGATTAACCCAGGAAGCGCTGCTGACCTTGTGATAGATGTTGGCATAATTGGCGCCATTTTTCGTTAAGTGGCCTGGGGCATCGTTTAAAGCGGTGGAAATGGGCACGAGCTGTCCGGACAAATTCAAGTAACTCCATTGGCCGTTGGCCGGATTTTTGCCGATAACTCCCCAATAAATTTGATCGTCGGCATAGGCCCCGCCGGTGCCGTTCATGACTTTGAGGCTAACCCCGCCGCCTGTAGGATTGGGAATCGAAGAAGCCGGGATCGAGTAGATCGAGTCGCCTGTTGGGTCCGTTGGGTCCGTTGGGTCCGTTGGGTTCGTTGGGTTCGTTGGGTTCGTTGGGTTCGTTGGGTTCGTTGGGTCCGTTTGCCCCGCGCCTCGATAGGTGAAGGTCGTTGTGTCATAAGCCGGAGTGCCGTTATTATAAGTGAAGAAATATTCAATCACGGCTCCGGCGGCCGAATCGACGAATTGCTCGTATCTTCCGGCTCCGGCGTTGTAAGTCATTCTGAGATTTTGCTGAACGCCCGAATTCACCTTATAATGGACATCCACCCACGTCGTATCGACCTTTGACTTGAACCATAAAGTCACGTTGTTGCCGGATACGTCAACACCCCGAGTAAAATCCTCCGCTGCCGAGACGTTCATAGAAGAGGTATTCATAGTAAAGGATAAAAGAAAAGCGATGAACAAAACGGAGCTGCGCTGAAGCCATTTTTTTGTCATAGTATTCCTCCTTTCTCATTTGCGAACGTAAAGCAATCTTTGATGAATTCGCTATCTCCTCCCTTTCCGTCAAACTATCGTATAATCGCCTGGCAAACTATCAAGTTATTTTTTATTATGTAAAATGCAGGCAATTCTACGATTATAATTTGCCTTATGCACTATATTTTGTCAATGATTTTAGTTATATATTTTTGAATATTCATATAGTCAAAAAAAGCTTAGCCCTCCTTGGTTCCCCAGGGTGCTAAGCCTTCTTGCAAATTGCTTTAGATTACGTCAGATTCCCCATATTACTCTTCAACATTCGTTCGATCCTCACGTATTGATCCCGCGCCATGGCGAGGGAACGGATTTTCCGCTGCATTTCGGCAGCGACTTGATTGCGGCGGTTCCTTACATCGTCGATCGCCCTTTGCAGCTGGCGAACTTGACTCTGCACGTTAGACTCGCTATAAGCGCGCGAGACGTTCGACGCGATCCGTTCCGCATCGTTGACGATTCGGCTGGTTGTGGAAACAACATCGTCGTCCGTTCTTTTAAATTTGGTCTGCAGGTCGGTAAGCCGATTTACGCTGACCATGAGAAGCCCGCCGGAAATTTTGGACAATCCCTTTACGACTTTGCCCGTAAATCCCTTGATTCTCTTAATGGTCTGTTTCCCCAAATCCGTCACTTTGTCCCTGGCCATGCTTACCGCCGAATTCACGTTGTCTTTAAATTCATCAACTTCCTGACGGATCAAATTTGTCGCTTTGCTGAAAAGCGTAGTGATATTGCCGACGAGGTTATCCCAGCCTTGTTTCAGGCCTTCCATCATCCGTTTATAGGCGGCAACAATTTTATCGCAGAAGCTTTTAACCGCCCGGCTCAACGTTTGGGCAAAACGCGCCATCGCCTCGGCAACCCGAACGGCGGTTTCTTTGATGTTCCCGGCCAAATTTGCCATGCCGGTTTTGACGCTCTCCCAACCCGCCTTCAGTTTATCCGCCATCGCCGTAAAGGCGGCGCTGACTTTGGCGCCGATCTCAATCGCCGTCTTCCGGGCCTGATCCAATTTGGTAACGAGCCAATTCCCGATCTCCTTCGCTTTGGTTACCGACGCGTCAATAAATTTACGGAAGCCTTCCCGGGTCATTTCGGCTACATGCTTTATCCCGTCTTTCAGTTCGCCCACTTTATTGGAAATGCTCTCTTTCACGTCCCCGAACCAGCTTTTTACCTTATCGACGGAACTGTTCCAGGCATTTTTGGCGGCTTCGATCGCCTTCCTGGTGCCTTCGGCAATCCAGTTGCAGAAATTTTGGACTCCCTGAGAGAATTTGTCCATAAACCGGTTTAACTTCTGCATTACGGCTTCCCCGGCTTGTCTGAGATCCGCGAAAAAGTTATTAATACCTTGGACCATAGCGCCCCAACCATTTTTAATTTGCTGGGCAAAAGTCAAGAACGCAGCACCGATATGCTCCCCAAACTCCTTGAATTTTTTGGATGCAGCATCCATCGTATCATTAAGCCAATCTCCAAATTGCTTGACCTTTGCAACCACATAATCTTTTAAGTCATTCAAATTTTTCCAAACTGAATGCAGCAAGTCATCAATAAAAATGTATGGAAAAACAGCTGTGCCGAGAGCTGCGGCAACGAGTTCGGCAAAATTTCCGTATTTGTCCGATACTTTGGAAAGAGCAAAATCATCCAAGTGACTTAAAGCTATAACTGCGCTAATAATCGATTGCGTTAAACTTTCCTTGGGCGTTCCCTCCTGACCGCTCTCCTTTAATGCCAGCAAACCGTCGAGCACATAACTGCGGAACGGTTCTTGCATAGTTGTACTGGCATAAATCGTAAAATCATTTAAAAATTTCGAAACTGCTCCTTGTTCCGTTTCATCATTTAACTCGCCTTTTTCATTCAAAACAATGTTTGGCTTATGGTAGTAAAATATGTCGAGTGGATTGTCGGGATCGCTCGTTTGAATGTACTTAATCGTCCCGGCAACCGGAATAAGCAAGCTGTTTACAGGATCATCACTAGCAGAAATTGAAGTAATCTTATGCTTATTTGCTTCTATTAAATCTTTGTATTTCTCAATAAAATCTTTGGAAAACCCTTGGCCATCCAAGGATACGACTCGTTTCACCTTATCTGAAAGAATCCCTACATACTGGGCCTTATTGCCTCCCTTGGAGTGGCCGGTTACCGTGATGTTGTTATAGGGCAATTGTTCAATATATGCCAAAGCGCGCTGCTGCATCTCGGTATCGGTTAAATATCCGCCCGTACCGTTGTCATGCCACTCGGCGTCTCCTGAGGTGCCGCGGAAGACGACAACAGCTTCGTCTGTCTCCAAATCAACAAAGGTTGCCATGCGTGCCCCCACTTCCAGTGGAGTCTGCTTATGCTGAACGATCTTTCCGTTTTCGTCATAAACAAAGCCGGGGTCCCCATGCAAGACAGTTAACCCCTTTAGCTGTGGATCCCGTTCAATATTTTTAAGAATGCCAATCCATTCATCTCTGGACATCGAGCCGGGATATTTTCCCGTCCTTGGATCCTTGCTTAAAGATAATTTGTTATTATTCAGCAAATCATCAACAATTTCGCCTACTGTTTTGTCCCTGCTATTTGCAACACCTTTTAAATAAATTAGGTTATCGAGGAGTATTAATTGGCTTTCGCTTAATTCCGCCATTAGTTCCCCTCCCCATATTTTTTAACTTCAAGATCATGCGTCACTTTAATAATTTGACGGGGCCGAGGAAAAAGTTCCTTTCGTTCCGCCGATGTTGCATCTAATACGTCAAGTCCTATGGAATCAAACTTATCGTTAAATACGACATACAAACGGACGGATCCAACCATTTTATGTTCTTTCATTTTCTCCGCTATTCTCCTGATTCCTTCTTCATCGCTAATCCCTTTGGTTGAATCTTCGTTGACAAAGATGACGGTATCCGAAAAAAACAACTCATCGGGAGCATAAATCTCTTCTATTTTCGTGTTCTTATTCAGACGATCCGCCATAACCCCTTCCTCAAAACCAGTGAACAGCTTAAAATCCTTGTAAATTTCACTCACGAAACCGGATAGGACCTCTTCATATTTTGGCTTGATATAGATTCCAAAATATCCGTCACTCATCCCGTAAGAGCCATCTTCTGTACGTGAACCCCATACTTCAAACCTATCTTCTTTTGTACCATTTTTAGGGTAAGCCCACAGTGTATCGTAACTATAGGCAAAACCGCTGGATTCAAAAGAAAGGGGTGAGAATTCTTCCCCGTATTTTTCTTCAAGATAAGCCAACATCTTATCCTTGATCGCGTCCGGATCCTGCTTCTTACTCATACATCCGCTCACTCCTAAAGTAATGATCATTCCTGCCAACATAACCAGCAAAATTCGTACCCATTGACTCATCCGTTTCCCCCTTACCATTCAAAGCCGAATTCGGAAAGGAGCATTGATTGGCTTTCTCTTAATTCCGCCATTTAGCTCCCCTCCCCATATATTTTCACTTCAAGCTCTTGAGTCACTTTAATGATTTCGTAATCTCTTAAAAATAACTCTTTCTCTTCGCTCGGTGTTGCATTCAAAGCATTCAGATCAACTGAATCGAATTTCTCATTATAAACAGCATATATACGAATATTGCCTACCATTTTATGTTCCTTCATTTTTTCAGCGATTTTTCTTATCCCTTGTTTATCATCAATCCCCTTGGCAGAATCCTCTTTTACAAAAATCACCGTATTTGAACCGAACAGTTTGTCCTGCAAATATATATCCTCTATCTTCGTGTCTTTATTCAGTTCGTCCGACCAAACCCCTTCATTAAAGCCAGTGAACAACTTGAAATCTTTGTATATCTCACTCACAAAACCGGACAAAAGCTCTTCATATTTCGGCTTAATATATATCCCAAAATATCCGTCACTCATCTCGTATGAACCGTCCTCCATACGTGTCCCCTGAACTTCAAATCTGTCGGATTCGGTCCCTTTTTTAGGGTAAGCCCACAGTGTATCGTAACAATAGGCAAAACCGCTGGATTCAAAAGAAAGGGGTAAAAATTCCTCCCCGTATTTTTCTTCAAAATAAGCCAACATTTTTTCCTTGATTGCGCCCGGCTCCTGCTTACCTTTACACCCGCTCACTTCTAAAGTAATGATTATTCCTGCCAGCACAACCAGCAAAATGCGTACCGCCCGCTGACTCATCCGTCTTACCCTTACCATTCAAAGCCGAAATCGGGAACCTGGAAGGAGGCTTCCAGCCGGCGGGCGATCGCTTGATCGAGGCAAGCCTTCACCCGCTCCAATTCCTGATCCAGCAAGTCATAGATTTGCGTCCGGAAACTGTCAATCGGGGTATTCATATCGAACGTTTCCTGCTCCAGCGTAAACAAAGCGACTCCCATCAGCACCGTCTGGACGCTTTCAAAGATGCGCATCACGAAATCCGTTGCCTTCATCGCATATTTTTCCGCCTTTTCCGATACTAAGGTTTCATAGTTTTCATCAGGCAGTTTATCCAGTTCGGCTGCCAGCTGATCGCGGCCCGTTTCCAATTGTCCGGCGGCATATCGCACTGCTGCGTCAATGGCGTGAAGAAGCTTCTCTTTATTCAGTTCACCGACCTTCATGAAAACGGAGTAAACGCCCAGATCCGCGAGAATCACCGCTTCCTCTTCTTCCGATCCGGGAAAAAAGATCTTCCATACCTCGGGTTCCACGGTCCCGGCCGTATTATAGAACCAGCTCACAAACCGGGAAAATTCGCTTTGTGCCGATACAACCGCCTTCCCGCTTTCTTCAAAAACCAGCTTTCTATACAAAAAGGCTTCGTCCGCTTCGCCAAGGTCTTCCGCTTGTTTCACAAAAACGACCTTCCCGGTATGGTCCCCTACCGGATCATCCTCGCCCACAAAGTTGACGGCCTTCCCCGGAAGCTCTTCCATGGTCGGCGCGCCAAAAACGACGGCTTCCGCACCCAGCGCTTCCGCGAGCAGCGCGGCATGCCAGCCCCCTGGCCCAAGGCCGGTAAACACATGCTTTCCCCCGGGTACCAGCATTTCCCGAAGTTTATATATCGCTTCGTCCAACGGGAACGAATATGTATCGTAATCCTCCGATGCCCGTGGTTCCGAGACGGCGATTGCGCCTTGACGATGCGTTTGATCCGCAAAAAGAAACCATTCCGAGCCGCGCTCGCCCCCTCGTCCAAGCAGTTCCCAATCCGCTAAATGGGCGGACTTCAGCATGGCCTCGGCCAAATCTCCCTGCCCCCGGCCCGCAAGGGAAGGCTGCAGGCCGCGAACGATTTCCATCACGCTGCCGGAATGCTGCGAAGTCAGCAGCCCGGTGCCCGTCAATTCACATAACCATAGGTAATGTTGTTCATTCAATATCATTCAATCGCACTCCGTATCTCGGATTATCTCTTAAACGCTTTTTTGGCCGCCTCGGCCCTGCGCCGGTCATCGGCGATCTGGACTTCTCGGGCCAGCCGTTCCAGCCCCGACTCTATATCGCGGATCTCCGCACACAACCGGTTGATTTCATTCCTGGTTTTTCCTGTATAATCCTCCTTGAACGCAGTCCCGGCCTTGCCTTTCCACCAGGAAGACGTCTCCTGCACATGGGAGCCCAGCTGTTTCTCGGTCTTTCTCAAGTCCGCTTCTCCTTGGGCCGTTCTTCTCGCGGCCGAACGGATTTCACTCGTTGAATACACCGCTTTATTCCTCCCGCCTTAACGTTTCGCGTATCTTTAACCCATCCGTTTCGTAAAACTCCGGCTTCAAAGTGGTCTCCACCACTTCGGCATCCAGCAGTTCTTCAAGCAGCCCGATCACATCCTTACATTTCTCTCCTGTGATGCCCAGCGTCTCCGCTTCGATCCGGCCATCGGGACATATCCGGATTTGTATTTTTTCATCCATCATGTTTCCCCCTTAAAAATCAACCGTTCTCCCGCCGCGTTTGAAACGGACGTCATCAAACTCGCCCGTGCCCGCCAGAATTCCCCCGTAGGGGTTGGCGAGGCCTTCATTCGCGTACTCTTCCCGGTCCTCTCTCGGAGTTGCCGCCACCGCCCGAACGTTCGCCCAATCCCGGATCCCGCGAATTTGTTCGGCCAACGTCACCGAAAGCGGCACGGTGTTGGCGATGGCCCGTTCAAAAAACTCCAGGCGAACCGCCGAACTTTCCGCATACGCCTCAAATAAAGCATCGATCACCAACTGCTCGATCTCGGCGCCGACAAAACCTTCGCATTTGGAGGACAAATGCTCCAGAATTTCATCCGTCAGCTCAAACTCGCCGGAAACTTCCGGGTCCGTCAACCGTTTTGATATATGGACCTTCAAAATATCCTTTCTTTCCCGCTTGGTCGGCAGGTCCACAAAGAAAATTTCGTCAAACCTTCCTTTGCGCATCAATTCGGCGGGCAGCGCGGAAATGTTGTTCGCCGTCGCAATCACAAACACGGGGCTTGTTTTCTCCTGCATCCAGGTCAGAAACTGCCCGAACACCCGAGCCGAAGTGCCGCTGTCAGCGCCCCCGGAGTATCCGCTAAAGCCTTTTTCGATTTCATCGATCCACAGAATCGACGGGGAAATCGCCTCCGCCGTTTTGATCGCTTTGCGCATATTCTCCTCGCTGCTTCCGACGATTCCCCTGAAAATTTTGCCCATGTCCAGCCGCAGCAGCGGCAGCTGCCACATCGAGCTGATCGATTTGCTGATCAAGCTTTTGCCGCAGCCCGGAACGCCGGTAATCAGCACCCCTTTAGGAGACGGCAGCCCGTATTTGCGGGCCGAATCCAGCCAGGATTTGTTGCGTTTGGACAGCCAGCGCTTCAAGTTTTCCAGCCCGCCGACATCCGCCATTTTCAAATCGCTGCGTACAAACTCCAAGATTTCGGTTTTCTTGATGATTTGTTCTTTTTCTTGCAGGACGACTTCGACATCGTGGACATTCAGCTTTCCGTCCTCAACCATGGCCCGGGCAAAGGCGTTTTCCGCCTCCGAAAGCGTCAGGCCAAGCGCCGCCTTGGCTAAACGCTCCTTGCCTTCATCATCCAGATCGATCTGAATCCGCCCGCTCTGCTCATTGATTTGAATCATTTCCTCAAGCACGGCCTTGATCTCTTCAAAGGAAGGCAGCTCGAAATCGACGATCGTGACGTCCTTTTGCAAATCGTCCGGAAGCATCAAAAACGGAGACGTAAAAATAACGTTGATCGGATGCTCGCTTTGCTTGATATTGGTCAGCATATCCCTGAGCTTGCGGATGAGCTGATAATCCGGCGCCCGCCATTCCCCGCCAAAAAACACATGAAAATCCTGCAGCACAAAAATGCACGGTTTATCGTATTTTTCGATGAATTCCAGCGCCTTCAGGGGCGGTTTCGTATCCCCCTTCGCTTGGCCTTTCCCGTCGATGATGCCGGTCGTTACCCGCCACATCATCACTTCCCGCGGCGTTTTGATAAGTTCGGCGTCCTGGGCGACCTCGCGAATCAAGGATAAAATCCGGTTCTCCTCCCAGGTCTGAATGTAAAGGTACGGAAAGCGCGCCCGGAACAAATTGGCCAGATGTTTTTTCGTTTTATTGGTTGGGTTCGCGGTAGTCACATTTTCAACCCCATCTCATTAGTAATCGATCCGGCGTCCGCTGCCGGTTTGGTTCAGGTTTGTTGCGGGCGTATCTGCTGCGGGTGCATCTGTTGCGGGCGTATCCGTCTTTTCGCGATGTTCGGCCTTGTGCTCCTCGTTCCACGCACGTTCCGGCTGATCCGCTTCCGTCTTCTTTTTCGGCGCCGGAGGCTTAAACTGGGTCGTACTCCCCGCCGCTTGGAACTTCGCTTCCGCCTCTTGTCTCATTTGGGTGATTTTTTGCTGGCTCCTTACTTTCTCATTAGCCTTATACACATCCAACTGAATCAGAAAAACCGGCCTTACGTTAAAAGCATGTATAATGCTCGCAACCCACACGGACAACGCGATAGCCGCACCGATCCCAATAGCCGTCGTAGAAAAAGCGACGATTGTGCCCGCCAAATAAACAATTCCCCAGATTTTCCAGCGCCAAAGCTTTACCCGGAGCCCTATGTACAAAAAAGCGATAAAACTTGTCATCGCGAACGGAACCAAAGTCAGAAGAATCCACCAGCTGTTGGCGATTTCCCAGGCTTTCCCGCGCTCGGTATACGTTCTAAACATGCCTGTCTCCTTATCTATTCAATATGTACGTCAGTTGGATCGAACGATCTCTAAGCCGCTCCTCCTGTTCCAGGATCAATCCCTGGCTTCTCGCCTTCTCCACCAGATTCTGATAGACCTTTTGCTGAAGGAGCCGGGTATAAGATTGCTCCACGTTGGCAATCCACTCTTCATAAGCGCCCTGGTCCGCCGTTTCGGGCAGAATCAGCGTGTAGCAGCCCGTTTCATTGATCGTAAAAATAACCTCGTTCGTAACGGTGGAAGCAAACTTCACGGCCTCTACCCCCTCCGCGGTACGGAACGAACAATCCCAATCCTCGAGCGCTTGCTTCAGCAAAGCTTCATCCTTCATGCGCGTTTCCAGGATCAAAAGGTTGTTCTCTCGGTTCTCCAGTTTCCGGGAGATCCCTTCGGCAATTTCCTTGGTTAATGCAATGGCAACGGGGATCAGCACAATTTCCAAACTCATTCCTTAACCTCCTTACGTTCGTAACCCAGCCCCAGCAAAAGCTCCAAATTCTCCAATTGAGCCATGCCATTAGCGGTGATGGTGCCATCGGCATGCAGCCGTATTTCTATTTTATTCGCGATGTTCGGTAAACGGGCCTCCAGTTCTTTATACCGATCCGTGAGAAAACGGTACTGCTGGTTTCGCGAACCGATCCAGGGGCGGCTTAAATCATGTTGGCTTTGGATATACGGGCCATCGATCAGCAGGTCGGTTTCCTTCAGCAATTGCTGCCAACCACGATGGCCGGATCTGCGGATGGTGTCATAGTCATAACCCGAGAAAGTGACGACCGACAGGTTCATCTCCTTGACCTTCCTGGCCAACACGCTAAGCTCATACGCCTGGCTAAACGGCTCGCCCCCCAGGAAAGTTACACCTTCCAGTTCAGGAGAGGCATTTCGGACAATCTGTATATCTGAAACGATCTCGTCGATTTCGCGGATCTTCCCGCCGTCCATCTCCCACGTATGCGGATTAAAACATCCCTCGCAGCGAATCGGACAACCCTGCACCCAGATCGCATAACGCAGCCCGGGCCCTTCGACTTTTGTTTTTTCCACGATTCTTGATATGCGAAGCGCAGTCATCCTATGCACCAACCTTAACCTTAGGAAAATTCAGGAAATAAAATTGCGGTAGTTTGGATTAATTTTACTATAAATCCAATGTTAAAAATATATACCCTTCCTACTTGATACATCCTTGGAGTTAGGTATAAAGACTTGGGAGGATAGGCTTGGATGGGTTTATGTGACGGCGGATGGTAGTCAGACGAAGCAAACGTAAAAGGCTTATTCCGAAGGGGGAGTAAGCCTGAATGTATGTTTGGATACTAATGGGGCCGTGGTAAATGTTTGCTCTAGCGGCGATTTCTAACGGTTGCGGACGCGCTTATTTGGCGTAAAAACGGGCGGTTTGATTTCTAACGGTTGTAGTGGCGCTTATTTCGCATAAAAATGGCCCCGCAGCCTAAAAAATGCAAAATAAGCTCTCCTGCAACCGTTACGATTTATTTGACCTTGATTTTGCCGAAATAGCGGCGGTCGCAACCGTTAGAAAGATGATGCTACTGATGTTAATGTGACAACAAAACCTTTTACACCTTGACTCATAAGAAATGAGCTTAATGGTTTACATGGGTTATGAGCGTTATTGAATTATTATCTGTTTTACAGCCGTTAACTCTTTTCTAGAGTATCTCCCATCCTCAAGCGGTACGTAAACCATAACAGAAACTCTAACTTCATATTCCCCTGACAGTAACTCCGATTCATCATGGTCGGCCACATCTATAATCATATATTTTGGAGTATGTTCCGATATTGTAAAAGTATATTTAGGAAGACTTAACGTTGAGACTATAAATGAACCGAAAGCTTCTTTTCCATTCTTATATAACATGATTTCTTTCATGTCAATTTTGTCAGAAATATCTTCTTGTTTATCAGATGTTATCTTTAATACTATAGGGATTGATTTGTTCAATGCTCTGTATTCGAATCCTTCTAGTAAATGTATTACTAAATCCATAATTACAGCCCCCTAAAAAAGTCATAATACTGTTGAAACCACTGAAGGTCTTCGTCAGAAAGCCCCATCCTTTTCCCTTGCCAGATATTTGTCGATGTTGCGTACCTCTCAGCTTGTTCATCGGGTAACGCCATAAATTCTTTTCTACCCAACTTAAGAGCTTGTCTATAATGCTTAATTTCATGCAAGATCGTATTAGCCATCATTTTTGCGTTACCGAAACTCTTATTTAATTCTAAAACCGGTTCGCCTTTTGCATTAAACTTAAATAGTCCTAAAGTATCTCCAGTTTGAGTAAAACTACGATTAGTGGATTCATATAATTTCCTTATCTCATCAGCATACTTCTTACCAAACGCCTTTTCAATTTCCATAAATGCTAAATCTACTTTTTTTGTATTGCTCAACCCTGCAAAACTTTCGTCAAATGTACCAACAAAATCAGAGGGATTAAGAGGTTTTTTTGCATACCAAGCATCATTCCCCGTCCCCTCAGCCACTACACTCGTGCCTGATGGCTTCACTTCTTTCACGGTGGGAGCCTCCTCCACTTCCGAACGCTTCAGCCACCCGGTCAGCTTTTGTCCCGCTGTACTCTTGAGCGCGCTGGAAATGAGCTTAAACGCATAGGTGAAGGTCACGTCCCCGGCTCCGGCCATAGCGGTATCAAGAGCGATATTTTGGGCGCGGCCTGCGAGGTCTTGGTCGCCGTCATGCTTGAAGTCGGTTACCGCGTCAGATGCTTCGGTAGCCGTGCCGAAGACCGCTCCCGCCGTCATGGATCTGACCACCGTCGGCGATAGCTTGGAGAGAGCCGCCGGGGTTTTCACAGCTTTTAAATATTTAAAGGGCAAAAAGAACCCGACTACATTTCCGGCAGCTTCGCCAACTCCTTTGCCGTACGGATCATCCAGCGGATTTACGTAACCTTCCGGTTCCGGTCCCATAATCCATTCGGCAAGCAGCTCCGGCAATCCTGCCGAGGCCGTGTTGATTGCGTTCACCACAGCATTCGACCCGCCAACCATCAAGTTCGCAAAAAAAGGATTGCCGATGCCGCTTTGTTTTTGCCGCATCTCGTTTTCTTCTTTTTTCTCAAGTTCTTTCAGCTCGTTATAGATCCTGTCTTGTTCTTCCTTGGTCAAATCTGCCCAATAGGTCTGCTTCAGCCGCTCCTGAACTTCCGGATCATCGCGGTTTAGCACATCGTCCAGCGAATAGCTTCGCGGATCTACCGACGTGATATAGTATTGCGGCTCGCTCTTGGAATCCTCAACCGGTTCCACTTTCGGCATGTTAAACAGCGCCTGCCAGGTTGCCGGCCCGATTACACCCTGGAGCCCGTCTTGATCCTTCTCGTAAACCTCCCGGAACCCTTCCAACGCGCGTACGGTAGCTTCATCAAAATAGCCGTTCGCCTCGACCTCAAACCCCAGCTCTTGTAACCGTAGCTGCGCCATTTTCAACGGCTCGGAATAGGCCTGACCGTGCATTTGCACCGTCAGCAGCCCGCTCAGCTTCCCGAACAGAGTCCGCCACACATTTTCATCCACGATTCCTTGCCGATCTCCGGTATTGTCCAGGCCGTATTTTTCTTTGTACCGATTAACTGCTTTCAACGTGGCCGAGTCAAAACACCCGTTCGCTTCCAGTTCGTACCCCAGTTCCTGCAATCTTTCCTGCAGTTTTAGCACTTCATCGCTTTTATGCTCCGGATCCAGAGTCAGTTCTTTCGTAAGCGGCTCCACAGTGATAGGGATATAAACCGCTGCCCGGGAGAATAAGGAAAACGCCGAAAACGGCAAAGGAAAGACGCTCGTTTTATTCCCTGAAGTCGTCGGGAGCGCGGCAAATTTATTTAAGGTAACTGGAAGTTTTAACTGCTTCGCCTTTAAAAAGGACTCCTGCTCCTGGCGAGTATACTCGTTCGCCGCCCAGCGCAGCGTTTTCTCTTTCGTGCGCAATTCGCCGCCGATCTCCCGGGACAGCTGCCTAATCCGCTCCATCCGCCGCTCCACTTCAGATATTGCGGAGCGGACTCCCGGCTCGGAATAAGCCGAACTTGTTCTACTGGCTAACTCCGATACCCTTTTTAGCGTAACTGTGACTTGATCCCCGAACTGTTGCTCCAACCGGCGTACTTCGTCTGCGAGCCCGTTAATGCGGGCCGGATCAACCTTCAGTTCCAAGACGTTCCCCCTCCTTTCCCCAACATACTTGGAAACGCAAAAAGTTGTTCAAGAGCGGAAAGCGGTTTGCGCCGAAACAAAAGGGCCTGACTTCGCTCCGGCATCATCCCCAGCATCCAGGTTCCTTTTTCTGTTCGCGCACAGGTAAACAGCGCTTCGGCCTCCTCTCCAGAAGCCAAGTGGTATCCGGCAATGACCCGGCAATCGGACTGTGGCCCAAAGGCTTCCGCTAAGTCTGACGAGGTTTGGCCGTCTATCCCAAGCTTTTGCCAAAGAACCGTTGCCGCTCCTTGTTCTCCCGCACCTGCAAGCGCCAGAGCGTAATTGGCCTCCGCCGCGGGTAGAGGGTAAAATGCCTCCTGCTCACAATCGCTAAGCAAAAACTGCTCCCGGAGCATGGCAATCGCTTCTTCCCGCCGGTGCAAAGCTGGACCTCGCAAGTCTCTTCCCCAGTTAAGCGCGTGAACATCCCCGCCCGGCAATGGATAAATTCCATGGAGACTGCCCCGTTTTTTTCCACCAAGCAAGCAAACACCTGGTCCGGAAACGACAAAATTTCCGCAATCGCGGCATAATCACGCTTTATGTATAGTTGATCCTCATCTTCTTCCGTCAAAATATGTTTTCTCTTCAGCCGCCCGGACACGATCTCCCATCGTTGGCGGGCCTCCTGCAAATTAAGGCCATTCAGCACATTTTCCAAACCGAACAAGGTAGTGGCTCCGGAAAGCAAGCATAGGTAAAACCACTCATCATTCGACAGCACATAGTTAGTCCTATTCATTCCGTACACCTGGACATTTAGATATTTTATGGAAAAGACACTTCAATACATTCTATCAACCCGCCGCCGGCCTCACAATTCCTTAGTTGGCATAATATCCCACAATTGATCCGTTTCACCTATATAAATGAACAAAAAGTCCGAAACGGCTTGGAGCCGCCCCGGACGTATTGATAAGAAAATTTACTAATCTAGGTTAAGAAGCATCATGGCCCCGGTGTTCAACCGGAACACAGGCCAAAATCCGATCCAGCCGAAAAGCCCGGGGTTCGCCGGAAGCAAGGCAAGTTGCCCGCACCAGACCTTCACGGACGTCATGAATCTTGATCTTTCGCTGGGTGATTTTTCCCAAGCGGTCCATGTAAATGATCTCAACGGTCCGGCCAATGTATTTTTTCACCAGTACCATCTCCAAATAAGAACGTTTGTTTGTAGTATATGCAAACACACGTTCTTTATACAACAGGGAAATAATGTTTTTTTGACTCAGTCTAATAATCAGTGCTTGACAGTGATGTCGGCAACCGGTCATGGAAAGAAAAGCTGGAAAGGCGTTGAAAGCTTGAGGACAGGGAAGGCCGGTGGGCAGGTCGGCAGATCTACATCCGCTGTCCGGACGCTTTGCACGATTATCCCGTTTAATCAGAGAAGATGATAAATTCAGGAGAAGAAGATAGGTTTGTAAGAAGCAGATATTTTTTCCTTATTAATCCCTCACATCCTAGCCCCCACCCCCTGCCCTCTGAACGAAAGGGATAATCGTGCAAAGCAGCCTGCAGGGAAACCAAGATACGAATGCTATATATAGACAGCCACCTCAGTCCTCGTCCGGCATCCTCGAATCAATAGAGCTAGAGTCATAATTTATTTCGTCAAGCACTGATCTCGGCTTAGTGCCGTTTTTATTAAATCAAATGTTAATCCTCTTATATTTAACCATTCCATGCGGACTGATCCTCAAATTAAAATAGAAAAAACCGCTTTAAAGTAGCGGTTTCTTTATAAGACTCTATAACATAAAAAATATCATTTTGTAGAGTATACCTCCGTGGATTGTTGTTGTAGACAACGGGATAATAAATCCAAAAAGTCTTATAGAACAGCTTTACAACGGCATTTTATGTCCGGCTGAAAAGATAGTTCCCGAGGATCCGCAGTATCGTCTGTGGTATAATACCCCTAACAACAGAAGGGCTGAGATGGGTGGTCGGCTAGTCTCCCTTGAAGGGAGGTGATGCCTGTGGAGGTTAAGGACGTGCTGTCTTTAATGATTCAATTCGGAGCGTTTTTAATAACGCTGATCGGTTTGGTCATTACGATAGTCACTACGTTAAACCAAAACAAAAAGAAATAGACCGCCCGTGGTAGGAGATGGTCTATTTCTCTGACCTTGACTACAGCCGACCGCTCTTCAAAGCGGCTGTTGCCAGAGTGAAGATGTGCGTATCTTCACTCTTTATTTTATGCAGTTTCATTTGATTTCATTCTAACATAGTAAAAAAGGTATTGACAATACTATACAAGACTATCGATTGGGTAAAAAAATGAGGTCCTGATTTTTTCTATACCCCGAATCCTCTAATTCCGGTTGTTTTTTAGTAGCTTCACTCCACTTTAATAGTATACGGAATTTATTTCATTCCGAATTCAACATGAAGGTGGAGTTATGATGGCCAAAAAAACGTATAATGTCGATTTAAAAACACCTAGTTTTAAACAATTTAATGACGGAACAAACAAGTGGTACAGCAAAAAAACGAGCTGTGGCGGAACGATTGGTGAAGAAGGCTGCTTTTTGACTTCGGCCGCCATGATCTTTAAGGGATTCGGCGATAATGTAGACCCCGGAACGCTAACGGACAAACTTAAATCGGATTACAAAGGGGCCGATTGTCCGTTCGCCTGGGATACCGCCGCTAAGGCTTATTCCCACACCTGGCACAATAAAACCAACGGCTCTTTTGACAATATTCGCGATGATCTTTTCGAACTGATTGTAAACAGCCGAATCCCGGTGATGGTGCATGTGCCTAATCATTTGGTCGTCGTTAAAGGCTTTTCGGGCACCCTTACCGTCGATATTGACGGATATCCTTATTACACGGAAATCACTGCTTCCATGTTCAAAGTAAACGACCCGGGAAGCAGCAAAAACACGACCTTGCAGGATGTAATCACTCAAAAAGGCAAAGTGGACTATATTACCTATTACACAGAGTAATTGCAACTGCTAATAAGGGATGGCGATTTCGCCATCCCTTTTCCCTAATAAGCGAGGACATTGGTTTCCGATACATCGACGGTGTCCGGAACTTTTGGCAAATCGTCTATGTTTTTCTTCGTAACCAGCAATATTTTGAGCTTCGGCAGATTGGCAACAGGAGCTACTCTGCGAACGTCGGTATCGCGAATGTCCAAAAGCTTAAGATCTTCGAGAGCGGCCAGCGGCGAAAGATCGGTTACCCGGGTGCTCCGCAGTTCTAAACGCTCCAGGACATCAAGCTCTTTCAATAAACTGATATCATTAACCGGGTTATTGGAGATAAGCAATCCTTCGAGATTCTTAGCTTGCTGTATACCTTCAAGACTGCTTAACCTCGCATTGGATAAAGAAAGATATTCAAGCGCATCCCAATTTTTAATAAAATCCAATGATTCGATATCGCTGTCATTGATATTTACCGATTTAAGGCGGAGCTTGCCAAAATCGGGCAACTGCTCCAAACCAACCCCCTCCAACTGCAAATACTCCAAATGAGGAATTTCACCCAAAAAATCTAAATTTTCAGCATTGGTATAAGATAATGTAAGGCTTTTTAGATTGACAAGTTTTTTTAAGGAAGATAAGTCGATCGGTTCGGTTATCCCTTCCAATTGGATGCCTTCCACCTTCTCCAGATCTTCCTTGGCCAGATTGCTTTGGGGATCCCCCAAGGAATCTCGGATGGCCGCTGCCACGGGCGGCGGAAAATCACCTTCGGCCGATCTGTTCCTCGTTGTGTCCGAGGCTGAACTGCAGCCGGCCAAGATGACAAAAATCAATAAAAAAACAATGGGAAACCTGTGAAATTCCGTATTCTTAAACAAGTTCGCGCTACCTCCTTTATTTTCCTCAATATTAATAAACGAAATTATTTTCTAAAAGTTTCCATATAAAAATAAAAATACGACCCAATTTCCGGTCGTATCAATCTTTATGCTCATCTTCAACCTGTTTCCGGCAAAAATCCGTAAAATCAGGGGAATTTGTAAGATCATAAGTCATAATTCTCTTAATAAGCGTCTCGATGATATACTGTTCAAGATCGTCTTGGCGATCGGCCTTAGCCTTATAACGATAGGCTCGAATGGCCGGCAAAAACCGGACAATAATCCGGGTCAACGCGTCTTTGTCGCCATTTTGAGCTCGCGCGACCAGGTCGAATAAATCGTTTTCCATTTCCATCGCTTTAACCGCTTTCCGTCAGCATTTGCCGCAGCTTCTTCAGTGCCAGATTCCTTGTTTTATTGACAGCTTGGGGAGATATGTTTAATTGGGCGGCGATTTCATGATCTTTATAGCAAAGCGCATAGCTCTTGGTGACGATGATTTGTTGTTTGGCGGACAGCTTGGAAAAAGCGTTGAACAAACAAGGATTGGTGAAGGTCTCCTGAAATTGTTCAGGAGAGGCAACTGCGGGGTCGGACGGAAACAAATCTACGGAACCGGTAAGCGCTTCTCCCAAGGATCGGTCTCCCCGGCCATCGGACAAAGGCACATCGAAAATAAGCGGATTGCGGCGGTCGATTTTCCGGTAGAAACGAAGCCGTTCAAGGGCGGCATATTTTATGGTAGAGGAGAGGTAGCGGGTAAAGCGGATTTGAAAATAGTGCTTGCGGAATCGGGTTTCTAACGCCATTTGGCGGTCCGCTTGTCCTGCTTGGGATTTCAACAAAAGAATGATGTTTGACTCATCGCGAAAAAAACTCTGTATGACCCGGTTTTCAAAAATAGGTTTATGACGCGCGCAGTAGCTCTGAAATTCTCTTTGCAGCGGCTTCGCCAGCATAATACCCCTCCGTTATTTTCAAAATTGACGGTTCCCGTTATCCAAATCTATCACTTTCCTGATATATTGTATGACTGCTTCATAGAACCCGCTTGTGCGTCTGCTTGGCCGGTTCCTGCGTGTTTATCGCCAAAAAAAGAAACCCCGGCATCACCTTACCGGTGACCCGGGGCTTCTATTAACGGTCAACCTCCAAAATATTCCTTTAACCCTTTGAGAACCCCCGCCGCAAAATCGAGAGAGGCCTCATAGATAGGGTAGTCCAGATTAGCCAACGCGGTCGGATTCGTGATATACTCCACCTCGATCAGCGCCCGCGGATATTTATAGGATGAGCCGCTCGGGTATCGCAGAATGCCGAGTGAACCGACCGCAGCTTTGGTATCGTCCAGCACCCCTCTGTCTTTCGTACCCAAGTAACTGACAACGCCGTTTTGAAGCGCTTGAGCGAACGGCTTATCGCCTGATCTTGTCTGGGCGTAATAGGTTTCGGTTCCGCTGGCCGTTGTGCTCCCGCCGTTCCAATGAATGCTGATGACCGCATCAACTTTTTCATCTTGGCCCTTTTTCCACCGATCATTAATTTCTACTTTCTTATCGCTATTTCTTGTCATTACGACCGTAACGCCGGCGTTTCACCTCGTTGTTTATTGATTGGCGCCAATCTATCCATTAAAGTGATCTTAGTAGCTAAAAAAACAACCTTCAGGAGGAAAATGATGAGAAATGGCCTTGTTTTGCCGCTGATCGCCCTCATTTTAATGCTGACAGCCTGCGGAGGAAATGAAGTTAAGCTGCAATTGGATAACCCCCGTCCGGGAACGGTTCTGGACACCCGGCAAATTCAAATTTCCGGAAAAGCATCGAATCTCAGGGAAACTTATTTCTTCTATCAAATCGAAGACGGGCATTCTTTTATCGGAGAAGGGAAGTTGACCGTCGATCGGGAAGGGCGCTTCGATTTGGTGGCAGAGGTCAAAACTCCGTCCAACGCTAACGCCACCATAAGCTTTTATCTGGACGAGGATCATAACGGGGAATTTGATGTGGAGACGGATACCGAACAAAAAATCGGCTCCGTAGACCTTGTTTTCGATGAATCCTTGGTGCAAAGATAAACGCGGCAGATACATTATTAAAAAGAAAAAATAGACCGCCCCAGAGGAAGGTGACGGTCTATTTCGGCGGAAACGTTAGCCGCGGCGGTTTATTAGTCCTTCGTCGTTCCCGGCCGGTTATTGCCAAGCTCAAACAACCCGGTTGCCGACAAGCCGGCCAAGCCGCCCGCCCACAGCCGCAACACCAGGTCCATGTCCGTAAAAGGATACGCCGCCGCACCGATCAACACACCGATGATCACGCCGATGAACGGCACCCAATTTTTCGGCAGGTTTATCGTTGTTTTCACGAGTTGCACAACAGCTAAAACAAATACCGATAAGACCGAAGCAAAAGCCAGCACATTGGTCAAAATTTCATTTTGCATCCCTTATCGCCTCCTTTCTTATTCCTCGGGAATTCCCGCCGCCCGCCGCAGGTAATTCGCCAAATTGTGAAAATGCTGAGCCCGCGGGTCGTTTCCTTCGGTTTTCGCTTTAAACCAAGCGGGGGAGAGCCAGCGGAAAATGATTTCCTGGGCGTTGCTTTTGGGAAGCCGGGTGAGCGGTTTGGCGGCCGCATCGTTGGCAAGCGGGATTCCGGCAGCTAAACGCAGATTGTTCGCCAGGTTATGAAAATGGGTTTTGCCGGCTTCGTCGTTTTTCCGTTGGGACGCAAACCATGCCGGGGATACGTAGTTGTCGATTAGCGATTGCGCAATCGAGGCCGGCAATGGGGTAAAACTTCCGTTAGTATTGGTGTTCGCATTCGAACTAGCGGATCGGGTGGATTTGATTTCAGCGGCTACGTCATCCAGCAAATGTTTTAAAGTTTTGCCGCCGGTGGCCAAGGCCTGCTCACAATCGCTCTTCCGCGCCGGATCCAGCTGCTTGTGCGAGGGGATAAAAGTGTAAGGATTTTTGTTCCACTTGTCGCAGCAAAAGGCCAAATACCAGACATAACGATTGTATGCTTCGATAAAGTTGATTTTTCCGCCGTAACACAGTTCAATCCCCAGCGCGGCATCGTTGGCGTCATACCCGAAAGCATCGTTGTCAGTGGTTACGTTATACCGCACATGCCAGGCCTTCTCCGCCGGATCGGATCCGGTACCGGTCGGTATGATCTCCAAAATTTTCGTATCGTCAATAAACACGTGGGCCGAAGCCGAGCGGTCGGTTTGCGAGTTAAAATAGCTGTAATGGTTGTCCGCCGTAGCCCCCGGATTACCCGTGTCGTGCGCTACAAAAAATTCCGGCGTCCCCGTCTTCAGCCTTGTGCCGGGTCTTACGTTGGATCGCTTGGCAATGTACCGGCGCTCTATATTATATTTAGTAACATCCAAAACTATCACCTCCTTGATACAATCTATTCTTCCAAACGGTCGATCCGCTTGTGCGCCTGTTTGGTCGATTCCTCGACCCGCGTCAATCGCTCGGAAAACGCCTCGAACCGCTGCCCCTGCAGCTTTTGTTCGATTTTCATGTCGTCCACGCCGCGCTTGATGTATTCCACATCGGCGCGCTGCACCGCTTCCAGCTCCGCGGCCTCTTCCGCTTCCTGCCGCATCGCCTTTGCGCGCCCCGCCCACCCTAAAGCAATACCGCTCAGCGCGGCCAAGACCGACGTTACCGCAGTAATTACCGTAATATCCATTACCCTCACCCTCTCTCGATAAAAAAATGGCCTTCGGATCGGCTCCGAAGGCTAAGAAAACATCTATTAAGTGCATTCAAAGCAGATAGAAAGCACATAAATCTGATTTTTGTATAGAAATGCTCAACTCTGCTGAGAATTTATAAAAAAAATCTTCCGATTTTCCCGCTGCTCTCTTTGTACACGTACTGCCCCGGAATAACGACAAGTGGAGCCTCAGTTGCTCCCCTAATCAATCCAGCCCTAACAACACTTCCATCCGGATTTACCTCGACAGTCACACGTCAAGCCTGTAAACTTAGCGATTTCCGTTACCCTTGACATTTCACCATCCGGAAACTCAATTGCTTCTGTCCTATCTTTTGACCTAAACATTCTGATCATGTATACCACCTTACGTATAAGATATTTATGATCTATCCAGTTACCTTGGATCGGCTCTGGAGGCAAGAAGTATTCTTCCTTAATTAATAACATCATATTGTACGGTGATATTCTTAACGTAAATTGTCATATTTGTATTGATAGTGCCAGTACCTAAAAATAAAAAAATAGGGTGCCTTACATTTACATTAACAATGCCGGATGAGGAAGACCTAAAGACTCCCGTAAGTAATGGAGGATTGAAATTAATCACAGTTCCGAGTGGTGTTGTCCAGTCGATAAGGCCATACGTATATGTTATTGCGTCAATCGGAAAAGCGCTTACGTATAAACCAGCAGCTGTGTCCCCCCACACTTCCGCTTGTATTTTTAACTGGCCGATACCCTTAGGAATAAATTTACCTACGAGCAAATAGGCGTTCTGTGTTTGTTTTGTAAAGCTATACTCTGTTGGTTGCGTATATTGAACCGTATTACCACTAACAATAACTGGCATATTTCCACCCCATGTCTGCCAGGCTGTCCATGTCCCGGCTCGTAATTGTCTCCAGTACGTAACGCCATCATAAAAATTCGTTGCCCTTTGCAGCCGCCAGTTACCAGGATCTTGCGAATGCGACATGTGCTCGACGTAATACCAGTCGGCACTTGGAGCGTTCGCCATATTAGCCCCATCATAAAAGCCGTTTTCTGTAACGCCGTTCAGATCGCCGGTAAACCGCATGGCCCTGGGGATGCTTGCATTTTTAGCGTTGCTCTCGGCTGTGCCGGAGGTCGTAAGCGCAGCATTCGCCGTGTTTTGTGCTCCTGCCGCCGCCGTATTCGCAGCATTGGCTGTTATCTGCGCCGCTGTGGCTGCGTCATACGCCGACTTGACCGCCTTCGGCGTTGCCGCCCGATCCTCTGCGGTGCTGTCCGTGGCGCTAGAGAGCTGTACGATGCCCTTCTGTGTGAGGGAAGCATCGGGAACATTGATGTCCTTCAATTCTTCTCGAACTTCCCCCACCGCCGCATCAATTTTATCCCAGTTGTCATTTAGCATTGTTTGGATGTTAAACGTATCGTTTCCATCGGTTGCCGGGTCTTTTTTGAGTAGGTTGAGATTAGGTGTATTACTGGCCAACCGGATCACCTCCTGCAAATTGGTTCAATGAGATTTGTTCCATCTGGTTAAGAGTCAACACCTCGTGAATGTCGCGAATCAGCAAATAAGAAAATTCAAACTTCAATGCCAAATGCGCCGGTTTAAGTTCTCCGATAACGGCTATAAGATCGTTCAGGTTCGGCGGAATCCCTGCACTATCCACGAACTTCACCGTAAAGCTCCATTCACTGGGCTGAAAAAAAACATCCACCTTCCCGCCGTAATACGCCTCCGCCACACTCTTCACCAGCCGCCCCGAAAACTTCCCGCTTCCCCGCAGCTTGGACTCAACAACAGCCCGACGCTGGTCGAGCGGCTTACCGGGATCGGTCTCGATGCCGAGCTCACTCTCCCAGCGGTCAAGCCCCCAAGTGGCCGTCCGTACAAAAAACTGCTCCAGCGTTTCGTTTAGCGCCTCGAACAGCCGATCCAGCTCAACGCCTTTGGCATTCACATCCGCCTGCATGACCCGGGAGTTTTCGTAATAACTCGGCAGATAGGAAAACATTTCGCGCCCCCGCGGGCTTGTAAGTAAAGGGGTGCTTGTACCTGCCGGCCATGGCTCGCCCGCACTTCCCGGCAAAGCTCCACTCTTATCCGCCAGCAAAGGTTCACCCATGCTCCTCATGTTAGTCAGCACATACTCACTCATAAACTTCCACCGTCCCCAGCACCGCGACCTGCCCCGGGTAAATCTCCAAATTGGTATCCGCGTTCCCGTTCACCGTCAACTCGGCGTAGTCGATGATCGGCGGAATATCCAGCAGAATCGCCGCAATCCGTGTAAAGCGCACCAACGGATCGGCAAAAGCCAGCTGCTTCAAATACGCACGCACGCCGTCTTCGATCCGCTTCCGCACCTCGGCCAGCGTCACCCCGCTCGCTAACGTAAGCTTGACGCGGATGTCGATCGGAACCTCATCGGCCGCCATCACCGTGACGATCGGGCCTGCCGGCGCCATGCCTTCTCCCTGCCCGTCCTGGGTCGGATCGATGTAGGCCTGCGCTGCCGCCACAATTTCCTCGTTGGCCGCCCGCTTTTCCGTGTCCAGCAAATAAATTCCCACCGTTCCGGGCCCCTTCCACAACGGCTTTACCTGCACCCCGCCGACACCGGGCACCTCCCCGGCCCATTTCATATACTGCGCTTTGTTGCCGCTCGTCCCCTGGTTTCGCACCTGGGAATAAAAACGCTCCAATAGCAGCTCATCCGACTCGGTATCGGCGCCGCCCCGGGTCTCTTCCGGGTTTGTCACCGCCGTGACGCCGCTCACCGGTGTCGCGATAATCTCGATCACGCCCGCCGGTACGTTGCCCGCTTGCCCTGCCACAACAGCCCGAATCGGAGCGCTTCCCTCGCCGTTTTCATCCAGCGTTACCGACGCCGTCGTCTCGTATTCGATCGACGCCTCCGCCGTAACCTCGTCGGCCGGCGTCGCCACGACCGTTCCCGCCGGAACCGTCCTCCCGGGCGTCCCGGTAAACCTGACCGTGCCCGTCGCCGCCACGGCCGGCCGCCGGGTCACCCCATGCTCCGCGGCCCGCAAATCGAGGTACTCTCCGTACGTCGTACTTGCAAACCCGCGCTCCAGCACCTGCCGTGCCCACACCGCCGCCTCCGCCAGCATAAATGCTGCCGGGGCTTCAGCGTCCCAAATAAAAGAACCCTCGGATTTATCGATATCCGCAGGCACCCTATCCAGCATCCGCTGCATGATTTGTTCTTCCGTTTGATCCTGCAAATAAAGCGGCAGCTCCGCCATCATGTCACACTCCCTTCCGCGATTATCTCTTCCTCCCGGACATTTTTCACCCGGCAGCTAAACCGGCATCCATCGTCCTGCCACGAAAAAGAAAAATCCCCCACGCTTAAAGTGCGGGGATCCACCATCAGCGTCTCCGTCGCGATCCGCTCGATCTCGCTTTCCTGGACGGCGCGGCTGTAGCCTCTGCCGATCAGCTCTTCGAATTCCTGCCCGTACGACCGCGAATAAATCAAATGCCGGTAGCGCGGCGTGCGGATCGCTTTTTCACACCACACCACCCAGGCGGCGGTGTCGTCGGCCCGGGCTATTTTTCGCGTGGGCGTCATTACGAACTCCCCGGCCTCAAAATCAAATCGCCAGCTTCGCCCAAAAGCCACCTCATCATTCGTCGTTTCCGGCGTTTCTTCCTCGGCAGAGGACCACGCATCCACCACCGCTTCCGGAAAAAGATTAGCCATTCCCGCTCACCACCCTGCAAATGACGATCGCATCATTCCCGCCGTTAATCGGCAGCGCCAGCACCCGGTCGCCTGGCTGGTACCGCAAGGTCAACGCCACTCCCGCGGTTTCCGAGGGTTCAAAAGAGAATTCACCTTGCTGTACTTCCACGATGCGTTCTCTTTCGTCATCCAGCCAGCCAGCCTCCCCGGTAAGCGCTAACTGAGGCAGCTTCAACGTCCCCGGAAATTCCGCGACCAAATAATCCTGGATTTCATGCTTAAAGTTGTCCAGCTTCAGCCCCGACCTCGTAATGGTCCCCAGTTCGGCCGAAACGCCCGCCAAAGCTTCCGCCGCTTTCCTCGCGGCATTTTCCCGCAGCGAAACGGCCAAAGCCGCATATGGATCAGTTGTCAAGAAAATACCTCCTTTTCACGTCGGCCTCCGTTGCCAGCTCCAGCGTCATATGACCAGGCTCGCCTAACTCGTGGGACACCGACGTCACGATCAGATTCAATCCGTTAAAATTCACCTTATCCCCGGCGCGAACCGTGTTCAGATCCACACAGGTGACGGTGTAGGACTGCCCTAGGCCCGTCAGCATGGATTCGGCGAACTTTTTGGCGGCACTGGCGGTTTTGACGTTTTCGTCCTGAACGATCCGCTGCAGCACGCCGTATTTAGCAGTTTCCCCGCTCGCCACGGCCAACACCTTGGATGGCGCATTCTCCTTCTGATCCTCGGTGCCGATCACCTTCACCCGCGTGACCGAGCCTTCCAGCGTGCGGTTTTGCGTCGCTTCCTCCAACTGCTCCAGCACCCAGACCGTTTTGTTGCTGCCGATTTGAAAAAGCGTCAGCCCGGCAGGCGTCATCCGCGGAATGTACATGTTGCCTCCAGCCTTAACCGTCTCTTTGAGATCGGACATGATCATGCTGTAAAGCGTCTGCGGCCGGTAGACGGCTTTTTTCAGTTTCGTTTTCGTGTCAGGCACCGAATCCAGTTTAATGTTCCAGTCCGCAGCGTATTTTCGCAGGCGTTGAGCGGCCGTTCCTCCGGCTGAAAAAAGGTACTCATCCTCCGATTTCGCCAAATAAATCGTCCGGTCGTACACCGTCACCGTCATATGCTTTGTCTGCTTGATCGAGCTTGAGCATTCCCAGACGACTCCGGGGTGGAGCAAATGCGCCATGCTTTTACCGCCAGCGCCTGAAGCTCCGCCGCCCCCGCTAAACGGCACTCCGCTAATGCGGATTTCCTGCCCCGGTTCAATGCCGGGAAAAGACGCCGGAATTTTCAGCAGTATCGTCCCTTGGCAAGAAATTTGGTCCAGCGAATCCTTCAGCGTGATCCCTTCCACTAGCTCGCGCAAATAATATTTGTTCTGCAGCACCACTTCGTAACTCACTGCGGCATCACCAGCTTTTGACCGGGCTTGATTTTGTTCGGGTCCTTGCCGATCGTTTTCTGATTCGCTTTGTAAATCTGCTGCCACTTCGAGCTGTCGCCGAGCTCCAGTTTAGCGATTTTGGACAGCGTGTCTCCGGATTTGACGACGTAGGTTTTCGCCGGCTTTTTCGTATCCGGACGGGTTGATTTTTTGGCCGACCCCCCCGCCGCCGAAGCAGCCGTATGGACCTTCATCTCCCGCCAGGTGCGGGCGGTCAGGTCGAAGTACACGTCCCCTGGCTCGCCGCCTTTAAAGCTGCTGTTATGCGCGGCAATCGTAACAAGCACGTTCACCGCCGTACCGGAAATAATCAGCCGCACCGGTGACTTGCCGTTCATCATCGTGGTGAGCTGATTCATCGCCTCCTGCGGGTCGGGGAGATTTTCATAGTTGCAGTATCCCGGATCGTAAACCGCCGGAAAAAAAGAAGAGAAGGCGACCTCTTTCACCTTCTCCCCAGCCGGGAAATCATATTCCCCCAGCGACAAAATATTGACCGTCTCCAGCGCCTTGCCGCGGGAAATCGAAATTTCGTCCGGATTCACCGGAAAATAAAAGTCATTGCCCGCTCCGTCGATCAAATGGATTTCCATCTTCCTCATCGCCCCTTACTTCAGATTTTGCATGGCGAACCTGACCTCATTGGCGATTTTCCAGCCCGCCGCCTTGGCAAGTTCGTCGTAATTGATCTCGTCTTTGTTGACGGTGAGGTTGAGGGCGCCTTGGGATAGGGAAACGTTGACCGGGGCTGACGGTTTATTGAAGTAACCAGGAACACCAATTTTGGACCTTAGATCCTCAGGCAACTCATAATAATCGGGAACAGGCGTCCCCATGACCCTAGGAACGTATGGTTCAGGTGGAGTAATTCCCTGCACGCTTGGAGCCATTTCACGGTCGGAATATGCCTGAGGTTTTTGTTCGATTTTCCCATGAAATAAATCGTAAATATAGCTGCCTAAAGGATCGCCTAACAAACCTCCGACAGTAGCTCCAAGGGCAGAACCTACAGCAGGTCCTACTGGACCGGTAACGGGAGAAGTCAAAGTTCCTAGCCCTCCCCCGAGGGCTCCTAACACTCCTCCCAAAATGGCAGATGTAACTTTTTGATACCTCTCCCTGCCTGGCTTGGCCGAAAATATCTCGATACCGTCCATTAGCACTCCGGCATATCCCCCTAATCTTTTTACAACTGGGGTGACTACATTTCCTAAAAATCTGAGACTTTTCGTACCCGCATTCGTTAAACGCCTCATATTTTGGGGAGAAATTTTAGGCTCAAGGCGTGATCGCAACCCCGGCCATTTAGCTTGCCACCAATTTTTAACTGAATTCTTCGCTTCTATTAGTTTCAGGTCAAGAAGTTCCTTATAACGATCCTTAAAGTATTCCTGAATGACCTTTCCCCCAAAGTCTAAGACCTTGAAAGTTCCATCCAAAACATCCTGCAGAGGAGACTTCTTTTTGGAGGAAGTTGAGGATTCCCCTGATTCCTGTGGAGAACCGGATTTAGATTTGAATTCGATCCCCAGTCCGGAAAGAACTTTTTGAGTTGCCTGAACAGGCCCCCATTTGCTAGCTCCCAGCTTTTCAGCTACTTGTAGAGGATCAAGTATGGTTAAAAAAGATTTAAAGAAAGATTGACCCGATTTTATCCCTGCTTCTGCATACACCGGTGCTTTTCGAATCCAACTTTGGAATTGGCTTGATGGACCGCCAGTTTGACCTGAAATGTCATTGGGGGATATCTTAGTCATCTGGCGATATAGAAAGTTAAAAGCATCAAGCTTTGGAACCCCCAAAAAATCGAAAAACGGAGGAGTTTTCCTTTTCGGATTTCCCGAACCTCCGCTTCTCCGTCCCTTGCCCCCTCCACCTTGTCCAGAATTCTTCTTCTCAGGCATCTTAATATACCCTAACTCCTGCATGATCTTCTCCTTCAACCCACCGCCAAGCGCGCTGGCAATCGACGAGGAGATGCGCTGCATCGTGCTTTTGCCGTCGGAGCTTATCCATTTCGTAAAAGAATCCCCGACCGCGGTCTCCCAGTCCACGCCGGCGACTGAAACGCGCCAGCGTGGGGCACTGAGTGCCGCCAGTGTAGCGTAAAGCTTCACGGCCGCTTTGGACGCACGGTCGTCGAGCTCGGCGACCGGTTTGACCGTGGTGCGGTGCAGCCGCGTCAGCGTGTCGCCGATTTTACGGGCGGCGGAAGAAAAGCGGTCGTCCAGCGTGACGGCGGGTTTGATTCGCGTTTTGCCCAAAAGCCCGGCGCGGCGCTGGGTTTGCTGCAGCAGCTTATCCAGGGAACGCAGCTTTTTTTGCGTTTTGTCTACGTCGCGGTTATCGATCTCGATCTCGAGCTCATAGATCTCTTTGTCGGCCATTCGTTACCTCCTTTCTCCGTACTTCGCCTGCCCGCCCGGAAGCGGGAAAACCGGGAGCCGGGAGACGCTCATTGCATCATCTCCAGCTCCCGCTCCGCAAACGCTCTAAGCAGCAGACGCTCTCCTTTGGGGAGCGACCAGTATTCCCCGGGGCGCAGATGATGCCGCGTCCACAAATGGAACAGCAGCGTCGTCGTGCCGCCGGAGCCGATCAGTTTTTTAGATCATCGATGTCGACCCCAAAGCCGGAAATCTCCAGCACTTTATCGCCGACGGCGTCCAGTTCCCCGGCCAGCAGCAGACGGCGCACCGCCTCTTCCCCGCCGGACAGCTTCAGCCGGCTGATCAGGCGGTCGTCGCCCCAGCCGCTCAGCTTCAAACTTTGCGCTTCCCCGCCGTTCTCCCGCTTCTTAACCACTTCCAGCGAGGCGGTCGCTTCCTTGATCAATGCGGCGTTAAACAGCTCGCTGTCGATTTTTTCCGTGACCTGGCCTTTCGTCGTCTTGCGGATCGTGCACCGCTCACGGATCGCATCCACCTTGCTGGACGTGAGACCGCGCAGCGTGACCCTTAAACCCAACCGCCCGATAAAAACGGTCTCCTCCGGCAAATTCGCTGCCGTCTCGAAAAGACCGTCCAAAATTTCCTGCTCATTCAACAGCCCATCCTGACTCAAAATGATTCCTCCTCTTGTAAGTTACTGGCCTAATAATCCAAAATTAAGATGCCACGATCGGGTCCAGCAGTTCGTACGACTCGAACGTAAACGGCGTTTCCTCAGTAACTTCTTCTCCGGCCGTCCAGTTGGCCAGTTGGATTTTGTCCACCATGCAGTTGTTCAGCTGAATCCGCTCGAAGCCGTAGGCTTCCGGGTCGTCCAGCTTATGGATGATCGAAAACTTCTGGAAGCCCCGCGCGATCATGTCGGATGTCACTTTGTAGCCGCTCATCGTTCCAGTTCCTTTTTTGCGCCCCAGCTTGTAAACGGTATAGTCGGTGCCAACGAGGTTCAGTTCCTTTTTCTCCGCTTCGACGTTGGCCTCCAGGTGATTCAAATTCGACTGCCACTGGCCTTCGATAAAAATTTGCCCGTACGTGCCCATAATCACGCGGCCGGGATCAAGAAATTGTGCCATAGATAAGCTCTCCCCTCAAAAATTATTGCACGTAAAACGTGCCGAAAATTTGTTCCATCACATCGGTGTCGTCCGCTTTCCACGCCAGGAAAACCTGATCGTCCTCAGGGACAAACTGCGGCGCGCTGCCGTAAAAACGCGGATCAAGCGTGACGTCAAAACCCGTCGCCTCAATGACGCTCTCCGCGGCCAACGTCTGCAAATACTGCTTCCCGGCGCCGATCAGGGCCAGCCGGCCTTCCTCGGTGTTGTTCACCTTGCCGATGTAATAGTCCTCGGCGGTACGCTGCAAATCGGCGTTGATCTGGTCGATGACGCGGATTTTGCGGATTTTTTTCCAGCCTTTGTTCTGGCCTTGGCGCGGTGAAATCAAGCTGTTCACACCGCGCAGCACCTTCACCCTGCGGCCGTCATGGACGAGCAGGAAAACCCCGCCTTGCACCGCCTGCTCCTGTTCGGAACGGGTCCAGCGCCGCGTAACATCGTCGAAAGGCGAAGCCGCATACGTCGTCGATTCCTTCAGCGACTGGCCGGCGATCAGCCCGGCAACCCAAGCGGCGATCTGTGCGGAGCTGTACTCTTTGCCGTTCAGAACCGCGCCGGTGCCGACGTTGACGATGCCCTCGTAATCGATAACGGCGCTGCGGGCGATCGCTTTGCTCACCGCGTCGGCTCCGGTATCGTCGGCCGCCGAACCGCCCAGCACCGCGATGATACCTTTGCCCTCTTCGCGGACGCGTTTCACCCAAGCCACGATGCTGGTGCGCAGTGCCGGGTCGGAAACACCGTCGAGCGTCAGTACGTGGAAGTCCTGGGTTTCAAAAGCGGCGATAGCCGCCACGTAATCGGCGTTCGTGACGCCGGAAATGCCGCTTTCTCCGCCGGTCAAAGCCGCGCCGGACACATCGGCCAACGTACCTTCGCCAGCCGCCTCCGCCGTAATCCAGAGGTTGGCCTTGTCCGCGTTGATCGCGGCCGCCGCAAGCTCGGCCGATCCGCTGCCCAGCGGGAACGTCCGCAGCAGCGTCGAACCTTCATACAGCTTCAATTCCTTACTGCCGGAAACCGACAGGCTCGGTTGAACCGTAACCTTGAAGCTGTTGCCGCGTTTGCCCGGGTACTTGGCCTTGAGCAAAAGCGAAGCGGCGCCTTCCCCATTGTTCAGCGTCAGCGATGCCTCTGCCGCCGTGCTGGCGGCGATCCGGTAGGCGAGCAGCTTTTTCGGCCCGCCCAACAGTGCGAGATACAGCGTCGTCAGCGCGGTTGCGCCATCGGAGTCGTCATTCCCGAACAGCTCCCGGATCGCCGCTTCGTTCGCCACCTCCGTGAATTGTCCCATCGGCCCCCAGTGGGCTTTGACCGGAGCGACGACTACGCCGCGCGCTCCCGACCCAATCGCGGTCCCCGCCGCGCTCACAAAATTCATATACAGTCCCGGCAAAACCGGTTGATCCGTTAAACTCCATGTTCCTCCTGCCATATTTAAAGCACCCTCTTCCCCAAAAATTGTTTGACCAGCCGCTTGGCTTCCTCCACTTGCATCTCTACTTGCATCATCTCTTTGCCGGCCCCATCTCCGACCCCGGCTCTGGCCCCTGCCACAGCACCGGCCAGCACCTCCGGCTTAACCCCCAGCAGCGTTTCGGACACCGCCATCAGCTCATGAAGCGGATAAGCTTTTTCTGTTGCTGCATCTTCCGCGGCCTTCGCTGCTGGATCTTCCGCGACCTTCGCAGCGGCAGTTTCCTGAACTGCCCTCGTCTGAGTTGCCTTCGTGGCCGCCGTTCCTTTTTTCCCTGCCACTTGCCTCACCTCATATTGGATTGATAATGAACGTATTGCATGAGCGGCGCTTCCTCCACCGGTTTGGCGGTACGCCGGATGAGCGAAACGGTCAGCGGACCCGCCGCCACAGTCCCCAATCCGGCCGTCGGCACGCTCACCTTTGGCTCGCCGATGCGCAGGAACGTCCGCTCCGCGCGGTCCAGCGGGATTTTCACCGCAGCGCCTAACGCTTCAAGAAGCTTCAGCATACCCGCGTGCTCCTGATCGGCATTCTCCGCCCGGAAAAACGCGGTCATCCGCTTTTCGATCTCAAAGGATGACGGACTGAGCGTCCGCACGTCCATGTCGATCATTTGCCACAGCACCGCGGGCCTTGCATGGCCAGGCGGCCAAGCGCCGCAAAACGCTGCCCACTCCGGGCCAAGCGTCCGTTTCGTCCAGTCGGCTAACGCCGTAAGCCACGAATCGCCGGTGATCTGCACCGACTGCGAGACAGGCTGCGGCGATATCAGCGCGATCTGCATCCCGCGCTTTGCCGCCCCGCGTTCTTCGTCAAGGTCGTCCCCCTCCGAGCCCAAGATTCCCAAATACAAACCGGCCCAAAGCTCTCCGCTTTCCGCCTCAAGCAACTGCTTATCAAGCGCATTAACGACAAGTTCGCCCAGCCGGTCCATTTCCTCCGGGACAGCTGCGGATACATAGAGATCGACCTCATTTAAGAGCCTGAGCCCTTTCCAAGCACTGTCCGTACTGTCTGTACTGTTCGCACTGTCCGCGCTGTCCCCGCCGACCGGCCGCACAACCGCAAAAGGCAATGCGCTTTCCGCCTGGGCCGGTGGCGGCGAATCGTACACTTCCTTCAACTCCGGCACGGCTTCCAGCAGTTTGCCGCGAATCACGCCTATCGCATCTCCAGCAATGATACTCACCTCCTTTCCAGGTGAAACTCATTGATCACGCAGCGCGGAAGGCTGCAAAACTGTCTGGTTCCTTCAAAACGTCCCCAAATGCAGCCCCGGCAGCGTTCCGGCTGAGCCCAGACTTGCGCCGAAGCCTTTACCGGCGGGCTATTGCTCTTTTTCCGCACACGCATCCTTCCTTCCAAAACAAAAACCGCTGATGGCTCAGCGGCTTTCGCAAAGTTTATAGTAGGATCAGATCAGGTGTCCCTGATTTCCACACTACCAATTTACCACGGATAAACCCAAGCGAACGGACATGTGCCGGACATGTGCCGGACATGTGCCGGACAAGCGGCGGACAACCGGAGGACATTCACCGGACAGCTAACGGACAAGTGTATGAAAAGCGTTCACAGGAAAGGTATAGTGTCGGCAAAACCCTTTACAAAATCAGGCCGCCTGAGAAACTCCACGTAAAAACTCCTGTGTAACACTAGCGTTGCATTAACTTTTGCTAAAGACTTCCCAAAAAAAGCTACCCGGAAATTTAACGGTTGTAGTAGCGGCTATTTTCCGAAAAAAGACCTTTTCTAATTTCTAACGGTTGTAAGCGTCGTTATTTGCTTGAATCTAAGCCAAAATAGCCGGATTTCAGTGAAATAAGGGCTATGGCAACCGTTACAATTTGAAATCAACGTTTTTGGCACAAATAACGCTTGTGGCAACCGTTAGAATATTGGTGTGGCTAGAAAATGTAGATTTAATGCAACGCTAGTGCCTGTGTAAAAAAATAAGTACATAAAATGCCGCTATTCCTCCGATATCCGTCCATTTGAAAGAAATAGAGGCAATTTAGGTCGTTATTTTCCCTCGTCGCTGCCAATATACCCGTCTTCCGAACCATTCTTAGGGAAATAAGTACATAAAATGTCGCTAATGGAGATGAACGTGCTAGGTTCCGGAATATAAGTACATAAAGTACCGTTATTTTTGAAGGCCAACGGTTGAGCCAACGGCCAGCTCACAGCCAGCCACGGTCAGCCAACGGTCAGCCCACGCTCGGCCGATCCGGCAGCCGGCTGTAAAGCACCGGATTCCAGGTTGAGCCCTCCCCCCTCCCCACAATATGCAAAAAGGCCGGCATCAGCCGACCTCGTGTTTCGTTTTTTTCGCTTTTGTCTCTTCCTGCTCCTCATACACCTCAAGCCTCATCGCCGCCGCCAAGATGCGGATGGCGCTGGCTTTGATGCGGCGGTAGGTCCGGTCGGAGATGCCCATTTCCCCGCAGCTGATGAAATCGTACTCCCCTTCCGGGCTGAGATAGCTGCGTTCGATCACTTCCCGCTGATCCGCCGACAATTTCTCCATCGCCATGTCGAGCAGTTCCGATTTCCGGATCAGCTCCGCCTCCTTGTCGGCATTGCGGATCGCCAGATGCTCGGTCGGTTTGCTGACCTGGTTGGTGGCGCCATGGTACCGGGGTTCGTATCCAGGGGTAATCATCGCCTCCTGCCGGATCATTCCGATTTGGCGGAACTGCCTCACTTCCTCCAACCGTTTTTCCACCGCCAACCGGGTGGCCGCCTCATTGACCGGCAGCGTACTAAAAAAAGTAGTATATACATGAATCCGTCTTCTTCCCATTAGAAGCCCTCCTGTCCATTATGCTAAAATGAATGCCGCGGTTCTCGGATCTATAAAAACGGGTTCTAAATTGATGCCATTTCGGTAACACTAGACAGCATTGCTTGTCCATTACAGGTTTCATATGCCAAGCATGAATTACGGGACTTCTCCTTGTTCTGTCAAGCCGTCTCCTTCAAACCTCCTCCTTTCCATTCAATTTCCCTCCTCATTTTTACCATTTTGGTAAGTTGTATCCTGATTATAAATTACCATTTTGGTAATGTCAACACATTATATTGCCACTTCGGTAATTTTCAATCGCCTTAATTTTTCCATTTATTAATTAGACGAGCACATAGCAAAAAAAGTTTCTACAGGTATACCTTCCAAAATAAGCTGATTTGGCCCATTTGCATCGTTTCTTTTAAATTGCTGTCGAACAGGGTAAAAGGGGCATGAAGTACATTTAAGTTAAAACGCAGGACGTTGTTCATTTTGTCAACCATCAATCCATCCAAATTTATCTTTTCTTATTTACCAATTTGTCAATTCATGATATACTGGACTAAACGGCAAATGAGGAGTAAGTATGCAAACGCTAGGCGAGCGGATCAAATCCTTAAGAGAACAAAATAACCTCACGCAAAAAGACCTGGCTGCCAAAGCGGAAATGTCGGTCGCGCAGCTGTCCAGATACGAGACGAACGACCGCAAGCCCGATCCCGAATCGCTGCGGAAGATCGTCGACGCCCTGGATACGAACGCCGACTATTTGCTGGGCCGTACGCAGGACCCGTCCCCTTCCGGGGAGAAAGGGAGCAATATGTCTTTTTTTGGCGGTCCCGAAGCGTATACGGCCGATGAAATCGCCATGATGGAAGCTGCCTTAAAAGCATACCGTGAGCAGAAAAAGAAGCTGCTGGGCGGAGATGAACCGAAGTAATCAAGAGGAATGCCGATCAACATCCGGTTTTTACATAATGCACGTTACGGCCCTGATTGCGGGGCCCTTATTTTGGACCCCAAACCGAACATATATTCTTATTTGAGGTGGTTTTTGGATGTTATTCGCCTATTATCATGAGACCCTTCTGGAGCAGTGGATTAATACGAAATGCCTGAACCATGGGATTGCGAGCCCGGCGGATCTCGACATTGAGCGGGTGGCCGAAGCTTTTGGCGTGGCGCTGGTGTATGAATCTTGCCCATCCTTTTCCGATAACGAGGAGAAAGTGATTTTTCTCAACAAATACAAGGATGCGGCGGAAGCCCGGGTTATCTTTTTTCATGAGTTGTGCCATGTGCTCCGGCATGCCGGGGATCAGCGCCGTATGACCGCGTTGTTCAAAAACGCCCAGGAAAGCGAAGCCGAGCAGTTCGTGCTGTATGCCGCCGTGCCGTTTTACATGTTCGCCAAGCTGCCCGTGCCGGACCATCGCGGCGAAGCGATTCCCTATATTGCCGAACAATTTCAGGTCCCGCTTACACTAGCCGAGCAGCGGCTGGATCAAATCCAGCGGCGGGTGCTGCACGGCAGTCTAATTGCGGCGGCCCAGGCCGCGAATCGGCGGCAAAAGCAAGCGGCTCCAGGATGGTCGAGCGAAACCCAAAGGGTGCTTTCCCAACTGGAGCGCCAAATTAAAGGAAATGGGGGAATGTAAAGGATGCGGATCGCGGCTTTTTGCGATTTTTACGATGACGCCCTCCGTCCCCTGCAGCTTGTGGTCCGAGCCCGGCCCGGGGAGCTCGACTGGACACAAACCATATACATACCTGTTTCCGGCCCGTTTGAACCGTTTGAACCCGAGGATTTTGGCGACCTTCCCGGCGTGTCCGTCCTGCTGGAGGATTTAGTGCTTCCCAAAGTGCCGCCGGAGGAGAGGGAAACGCCGGATAACCCCGATCATGCATCGGTCAAAATCATCGGCATCCTTCTCTCCAGCATCGCCGAAAGGCACGAAAATGCGGAGGACATCCTGCAACTGGTGGTCCAGATGGCCGATGTCGAAGAAGTATTGAAATACGAGCGAAACCGCTAATATTTCACCACCGGCCACTTTTCCTTGCGCAGCGCATCCATCAGCACGGGGCCGGCATGCAGGTTGCTCTGCACCAGCTCTCTGGGAGTTAAAGCCATCCACTGATTTAAGGAAATGTCCGCAAACCGGTCGCTTTTGAACATTTCCAAAAACCAGATGCTTTTGTCGCCCGTATTTTGGATGTAATGCCCGAAGGCAAACGGCACATAACCTACATCTCCCGCCCGGACGTTAAACGTGCGGGCCGCTCCGTGGCCGGCAAAAACGGTCATCCGGCCTTGGCCCGACAAATAATATTGCCACTCATCGTTATTCGGGTGCCAGTGCAGCTCGCGCATGCCTCCGGGCTTGATTTCAACCAGGGCGGCGGCAACTGTTTTCGATATCGGGAAGTTGGAGGAATCGGCGATGCGGACGCTTCCGCCCGGGGTCTTCAGCGGCTTTTGGGCCAACATGCGGTGCGTGAAACTGAGCGGGACTTCGCCGTACGGCGAAGTAATCTTTTGGCTTTCAAGCGGACCGGGAACCCGGCCTTGATAAATATATACCTGCTCTTTCGGGATATGATCAAACGCTTTGCGGGGAACCCCAAAATTGGCCGCCAGCACTTCTTTGGGCGTATGCGCAAACCAATCCGAAATCGACAGTGTATTCATGTCGGAGAAATGTCCGTCGTCAAACACGAGCAGAAATTCGCATCCCTCTTCCAACCCTTGAATCGAATGGGGGATGCCGGGCGGAAAATACCAGAGGTCGCCCACGCCAACGTCGGCGATAAAATTTCTCCCGTCTTGATCCACAGCCGTGATCCGGGCTCTCCCGTCGATCATAAACGACCATTCCGCCTGCTGATGCCAGTGGAGCTCCCGCACCCCGCCCGGCGTCAGTCTCATGTTTACGCCGGCCAGCGTCGTCGCGACGGGAAGCTCGCGTATCGTGATTTCCCGCGACCAGCCTCCGTGATCCAATTGCATGTGCGTATCGGAAAACGAAAATTTCAAATTGGGAATCAACCCCTGGTCCGTGACCGGAGGAACCAGCATATCCGGATTTTCCAAGTCCCGCAAAATATCCCGGGGACCCGGGTCCGTCGCCCCGCTGCCGTCCGGACGAATGGGCTCGGGAATGGACACGCCTCCGGAACGAGGTTCACCAGGAAAACGGTTCTCCATAAGGATCAATCACTCCTCTGCCGAATGTACGGCATCATTTTCCACAATCAATTGATCCTATTCAAAGCGCCGGTCAAATATGTTCGTCTGATTCCAAAATTTACTTCTCAAGCACCAGCTCCAGCCGGACGGAAATATCGTTTTCCGTATCCAAAACGACGTTGTGCGGATTTTGCAGGCCGAAATCGGCGAAGGTCACGGTCGTTGTGCCGGACAATCGCACCTGATTATCCTGGTAAAGCGCTTGTCCGTCGAATGTAACCTCTTTATCGATCCCTTTGACGTTCATCGTTCCGGCCATCTTAAAATCGTAAACTTTCCCTTCCTCCCATTCGCCAGGCAGTCCTTCAAAGGAGGCGGCGGTAAATGTTGCCTGGGGATACTGCGCTACATCAAAAAAGTCGGCGGTTTTGATATGCTCGTCCCGCTGCCCGTTTCCGGAGTTCACATCGCTCATCTCCAAGACTCCCTCGGCCTTCATATCCTCGGGCTGGTCCAGCTGAATCGTCCATGTTCCGCTAACCGCGGCATTTTCAAAGTTTACGGTCTCGCGCGAAGTCGTCACGGAAAAATAAACCTTGGAAGCGTCGGTAATCTTCCATTCCCCGTTCAACCGCTCGGCGGTTACGACCGTTTTTTCACCGTCTGCCGAAGCATCGGCCACAGCGCCGCTGGCCGGAATAGCTTGCTCAATTTCCACCCGGTTGCCCAAGTAGTTGTCCATAAACTTATAACCGCCCGTTCCTATCAATATCACTGCAGCGGCCCCGCCCGCTATGATCCAGTTTCTCGTTTTTTTGCTCATAAATTGTAAAACCTCCTATCCCTATTTATCTCATAACCTACCATTCGAATGTGTCGGGATGATGTCAGAACGCCGCCTTTTTCCGTAAATTGGATTTTTTGAGAAAATTCCCATTAGGCGATGCTTGCGGCCGGGCTCGGCATATGGTATTGATGTAAGCAACGAGATTTCGAGAAAAAGGAGATTTCCGTGAAAACCATATTGATTATCGAAGACGAGGAAGCCATTTCGCGCGTGCTGGCCGCTTACGTCAAGAAGGCGGGTTACCAGCCCGTCCGGGCCGCTAACGGCGCTGAAGCCATGGAGCAGTTCGCTCGCAAAGCGCCGGATCTGATTTTGCTCGATCTCATGCTGCCGGACTCGGACGGCATGGATCTGCTGTCCGCGATCCGGAAAAAAAGCGCCTGCCCTGTCATTATGCTGACGGCGAGGGACGGAATATCGGACCGGCTCGACGGCCTGAACGGAGGGGCCGACGATTACATGGTCAAGCCGTTCGTCCCGGAGGAGGTCATCGCCCGGATCAACGCCGTGCTGCGCCGGCCGCCGCATTGGAACGACCACCGCAGTACAAGAATTTACGGCAACCTGCATATCGATTTGGCCGCCAAGCAGGTCCAGGTCAACGGAGCCGAGGTCGCGTTAAATCCCCGCGAGTTGGCTTTGCTGCTTTTCCTGGCCGAGCGGCCCAACCGGACTTTTACCCGTGAACAGTTGATTGAGCAGGTATGGGGGATGGACTATGACGGGAGCGACCGGGCAGTCGATCTGTCGATTAAACGGCTGCGTCAGGCGCTGTCGCACTGGTCGGCGAAAGACGGAGAAATCCGCACGCTGCGGGGAATGGGGTATCAATTATGGGTCAAAGAATAAAACCTGCGCCTAAGCAGACCTCGATCCTGTCTTACTGGACCCTGCGGTATTTTGTCATCTTGTGCCTGGGCCTGGCCATTATCACTGTGGCTGCGGTGTATTGGATTCGGGAAACGGCGAGGGACAGCCGGCTGAAAACGACCGGACTGCTCGGTCAGGAAATTTCCGAACGGGTCACCTCCCCAAACGGGGAAATTGTCATTCCGCCCGATTTTCAGCATTTGCTGAAAAGCCGGTTTGTTTATTTCAATCTGGACAAGGACGAGCTTTGTCTGATTATTACCGATGATCAAGGGAACCTTGTATTCTCCAAACCAAAAATCAGCGATAAAGATTTGAAACACAAGCTGACGGACGATCTGGCCGAATCGCGTGACAGCCGGTTTATGGCGGTGACGACTCCGATCATGAGCGGCGGCGAAAAAAAGGGACAGGTCGCCTTGCTTCAATCCAAACGCTCGCTGACCTATAGCCCGAACGAAATCGTTTTGGTCGTTCTGCTGCTGCTTACGCTCGTTTTGTGCGGTTGGATCACGCTTTACGCTTTGTCCCGCAAGCTGTCGCGCCCGATTCGCCGCGTCGCCCTAAGCGCCAGGCAGATCGCCGCCGGCTCATACGACGTCAACCTGGATATCGCCACGCCGGAGCGCGAAATCCAGGAGATGATCGGCTCCTTTAAGGACATGGCCTTTCGCCTCAAGCAGTTGGAAGCGTGGCGGGCGCTGCAGCTGGCCGGAGTGACCCATGAGCTAAAGACCCCGGTCACCTCCATCAAAGGTTTGCTTTTGGCGGTGCGCGAAGGGGTGGTGAACCGGGAGGAAGCCGAGGAATTTTTGGATATCGCCCTAAAGGAGTCCGAACGGCTGGAATGGATGGTTGCCGACCTGCTCAACTACAACGCTCTTTCCTCCGGCAGCCTGGAAGTGAAAAGCAGCCCGCTCAATGTGAAGCTGCTCGTGGAGGAAATCGTCTATCAATGGGGGCTGCTCCATGAGGAGGAACAGGTCTCCGTTGCGATCGAACCCTGCGGGGAGGAGCTTGTCGCCCTCGGGGACGCCCTGCGGATTCAGCAAATCGTGGTGAATCTGCTGAACAACGCCCTGCAAGCCGCGGCGGACGAACGCCCGCTCCGCGTCGGTATCCGGCTGATTTCGCACGACAGATACATGGACATCCTCGTCCGCGACAACGGCGGCGGCATCCCGGCGGAGGAACAGCCGCACATCTTCGAGCAGTTCTACCGCGGGCAAGCCAAGAAGCGGAAAGTGCGCGGGCTGGGCCTCGGCTTGACCTACAGCCGGCTGCTCGCCCGCGCCCAAGGCGGCGACCTGCTGCTGGACGGCAGTACGGACGCGGGAAGCACGTTTGTGCTCAAGCTGCGGCTGGAGCAGCCGGATTGGGAGCGGAAGGACTGGGAACAAAAAGACTGGGAACAAAAGCCGGAACATGTGCACAGCCTTGAGCAGACGGCAGCTACCGGCAGGCCTATCGCCGGCTCTTAAAGAAAGCGGCTGTTGGCGTTTCGCCTCCAGCTATCGGTGGTTCGCCTCCAGCATCGGTGGTTCGCCTCCAGCATCGGTGATTTGCCTCCAAAACATCCCATGAAATGCAAAAGGGCATGCGATTTTCGTCGAAATTTACCGAAATAGGGGGTTCAAATGCAAAAGTGCAGTTCATCCCCCCTTTTTTATCGAACAGCCCCAAACCAAATGCGCTTTTGCATCTCAACCGCTCTAAATAAAGTAATATACCGTAAATCAAATGCACTTTTGCATTTGATCCAGCCAAAGCCGAACCCAGAGTCCAGATCTAGACTCTAGACTCTAGACTCTAGAATCTAGAATCTAGAATCTAGAACCCAGAGTCCAGAGTCCAGAGTCCAGTCTCCCGACTCTCGGCGATAGAACGTTTAAGCATTTATTCTTGGGCGGGGGACAACCGCAATTGAAACGTACGGTCATACGGCGTTAGCAGGTTGACCAGCAAGGTCCGGCAATCGGGCGGATAACTTAGGTTGTTGAGTTCCTTTGCCGAGTGTTCATGGCCGCCGCCTTCAAGTTCGATCCAATCGCTTCCCGAACTGTACCGGACACGCCCGTCCTTCCAAAAGTACGTTCCTTCGCCCGCCGACGCAACCCCCTCTCCGAACCATGCCCCTTCGCTGCCGAAGATGAAGGAAACCTGCGTCATCAGCACCTCCGGCAGCCGGCAGCAGAGGCGCAGGCTCCAGCCCTGCCCGGTTTCCGCAAGCTCGAGCTCCACCTCATGCTTCTGCTCATGGGTGACTTCGCGAAGATGATGCGGCAGCAAATACCAGGGGCTCACCGCTTCCCCCGCCGCGGCAGGCAAATGCCGGGCCGGTACGGGCCCGTAATAGCCTTTATACTCCTCGGCCCGCAAGCGATAACCTTGCCCCAGCCGCTCCAGCGTCTGAAACTTGACAAACCCAGGCCCAAAAGAAGTGCCGATCTGCACGCCAAGCAGCCGGGCCTCACCGTGCCGCAGGGCGAAAAACGAATTCGCTTCGGCCATGACGGTCACGCTCGTCTTTCCTTCCCGCTGGCGGGCGACCGGCGCGCCGAAATCGGGATGCAGGCGGCTGTGGTAAATACGCCCTCCGTGCCCGGCCGCCTCCATCGCCTGCAGATAACGCTCGCGTGGAAAACCGCCGTTAATGACAACTTTGTACCGGTCCGGCAAGGGGCCGGGCTCTACCTTGCGCCGCCGCAGCTCCGGGTAACGCAGGTAGCCGATCAGCGCGTTGTTCGGCAGCATGCCGGGTTGCCCCAGCGCCTCGCCGGCGAGATCGGCCAGCGCCGCAAACAGCGGATCGCGGTCGCGCTCCTCCATCAGCTTCAGGATCAGAAAAAAACCGCTCAAATCGGATTGGCGGCCGAAATCCTGACGCCCGGAATAATCCGTAACCACGTCCCCGCCGGGATGGATCAAGTACGCCATCATCCGCAAGTTCCGGCGCACAGGTTCCAGCAGCTCCGGGCGGCCCAACAGCTCCGCAGCATAATACAGCACGAGGTCGCTAACGGCGTTATAAATGCCGTTGCTGCGTTCCGTCCACTCCCCGTCCTCCGTGCAGTCGAGGCCTTCCGCGAGCCATTGCTCCGCCCGCTCTTTCAGCTTTGCTCGCCCCGTCAGCTTAAACATAAACCCGAGAGCCGAAGCGATGACCCAGCGGTGATTCGGAGTATGGCATCCTCCCGTCTGCAAGACGGGAATGGTTCGCTCCAGAAAACGGCGAATATCCGCTGCCGCCTTGCGAATTTGTTCATATACAGCGGCATGGGCGTTCAACAACTCATAGACCTGTGCCAAACCGCTCACGACGAAAGCCGTGTCGGGCGGCGAATGCAGGTTCGTCCACGGCGGCGAAATCGAACCGTCGGCATGCTGCGACCGCAGCATAAATTCCGCCGCCAGTTCCAAACGATGCAGCAGCTCTTCATGATGATAGAATCGGGAGTCTTCGTTAATGAGAGCACATGCCCATGCGGCCATTTCCTTCGGCGTTCCGCCGTGGCTCGGCCAGGCAAGGCCGTTCGCCGGATCGGCCACCCCGCCGTAGAAGCGGCTGGCTGTGTCAAGCACCTGACGCTCCATCGCATCTTGCACGAAATCATCGTTCGCTAAGACCAGCTTTTCATAAATCTCCATACGCTTTCCCACACTTTCTTCAGCCGTCGTCCAGTTCATCTGTATAAGTTGAACTACCGAGTGAACGTGACAGGGCAGCCGTTGAAATGTTCCTATTGACCGCGATCGCTCCCGTTTCTTCGGAATCATTCCACACTTTTGCCTAACTTCCGCTTTTCTTTGGTTCAACTTACACAGCCTGTAATCGACTGATCAGATCATACGTTGGCCATATCAACCTTTCACTGCGCCAAGCATCACGCCGCTTACGAAGTAACGCTGCAGCCACGGGTAAACGAGCAGGATCGGCACCGTCGCAAACATGACGCTCGCCGACTTCAATCCTTCCGGTACGAGCCTGGAGACGGCGCCTGCGCCTTCCGCCGCCAGAAGATCGGATATCATATTGTTCTGGATGAGCTGGTACAATTTAAGTTGCAGCGGATAAAGCTCCGGACTGTTAATGTACATGAGCGTATCCTGAAATCCGTTCCACCGGCCTACCGCATAAAACAAGCTTAGCGTGGCGATAACCGGGAGCGAGAGCGGCAGGATAATGCCGAGCAAAGTCCGAAAATGGCTGCTCCCGTCAATTTCCGCGGACTCCTCCAGGCTCTCCGGAATATTGTTAAAAAAGGTAATCAAAATAATTAAATAAAAAGGATTGATAAGTCCCGGAAGCACAAGCGCCCAGATCGTGTCCAGCAGGTTCAGGCTGCGGACCAAAATATATTCCGGAATGATGCCGCCGCTGAAGAACATCGTAACGAGCACGATCGTCATGAATAGCTTGCGGCCTTTCAGCTTTCTTTTGGACAAAGGATACCCGGCGGCGATCGTCATGACCATGCAAAATACCGTGAACAATGCCGTCAGCAGCACCGTAAATCCTAAGGAACGGATCATAGACGAGTCGGTAAATACCTGCTTATAGGATTCAAAAGTGATTTCAACCGGGATCAGACTGACCTTCCCCGATAAGATGGGCCCCGCAGAGCTCAGGGAAACCGCTAAAATATGGATGAACGGAGCTAGACAAAGCAGTGTGGCGGCGGCTAAAACGATAAAATTGACAATATCGAACACGCGGTTGGCTGTTTGCTCTTTCACAGGCGTCCGCTCCTTTCAAAATCTTCGCATATCCTACATAATCCCCTCGTCGGTAAGCTTCTTGGAGATAGCGTTTGCGGAAAGAACCATAACCAGCCCTACGACGGCCTGAAACAAGCCGACAACCGTTGCCAGCGTGTATTGGCCGGATTGGAGCCCGATTCGATAGACGAACGTGCTGAGTACGTCGGAATACTCGCGCACGGCAAGATTGCCGATCACATACGGGCGGTCAAAGCCGATGGTAATCATATGGCCGAGATTGATGATCAGCAGCATGACGATCGTCGCTTTCAAGCCGGGGAGCGTAATATGCCAAATCCGTTTCAGTCTGCCGGCCCCATCGATGCTTGCCGCTTCGAACAGCTCTTTGTTAATGCCGGTCAAAGCCGCCAAATAGATAATCGTCCCCCAGCCCGCACTTTGCCACACACCGATCACCAAATAGGTAATCAGCCAAGTGTTTTTTTCCGTGAGAAAAGGAACCGCTTCATAACCCAAAGAGGTGATGATATTGTTGATCATGCCGGATTGCGTGCCAAACACTTGGGCGGCGATGCCGCCGATGATCACCCAGGATATGAAATGCGGGATATAAAGGATCGTTTGCGAAAGCTTTTTGAACCAGGCGGTCTTCATTTCATAAAGTAAAATAGCCAAAATGAGCGGCGCCGGAAAAGAGACCAGCAAATCCAAAAAATTGAGCATCAGCGTATTGCGGAGCGTAATATAAAAATCCCGCATGCCGAACACTTCCCGGAACGCCTCGAAGCCGGTCCATTCGCTTCCTCCAATACCCTGGAAGAAGTTGAAGTCTTTAAACGCGATTTGAATCCCGTACATCGGCCCGTATCTAAAAATGATAAAATAAGCGAGCGGCAGCGCAAGCAGCGCGTACAGCTGCCAATATCTGCGGAAATAGACTTTCCAACTCACAGCGGTCCCTCCTTATGCGGCGACTTACTTGGACTGCATCTCTTTATAGACAGCCGTGCGTTCGTCGAGAACCGCCTGGCCTCCGCTGGCCATATAATCTTTCATCATCGTTTCATACACGCTGTCGAATTGATCCGGCTTCACCATCGTCGTCTTCACGAGCATTTCGTTGAATTTTTCCTGCAAAGTCGTACCGTATTTCGTTTGCGCCGCAATCGGTCTCTTCATCACAACCGGCTCGATCACATCGGTATTGGCAATTTGCTGGGCTTTGGCGACAATATCCTGATATTCCGGCGGGAATTGCAACGCTCTGGCTTTCAGGTTCATTTCCTCGCTTCCCAACTGTTTGCCGTTCGCAATAATGGCCATGTCGCCGCTATTGTACAGACGGTTTAAGGCTTCCTCCGTTTGCTTCTCCATCGCGACCGGAACGCCGTCTACCATCATGTAATTTTCGCCTTCGATGCCGTTTTGCATATGGAACAGGTGGTCGTCCGCGGCCATCCATTCCAAATACTTGATGGCTTCCACGGCGCGTTTGCTCGATTTAGGAACCATGATATACATCCCGTTCGGATTGTACATCGGCTTGGGATGTTTGCCTTCGGAGTTCGAATATACGTCCACCGCCGCGAGAATGGCGCCCGGAACGTTCTTTTGCAGCGTTGCGTAAGTCCCGTTCTCATAAAAAGGGTTGACATCGTCCTCGCTGAAGAAGCCGACTTTGCCCGACGATACGTCTTCGCCCAATTTTTTCTTGTCCGTATCCAGAGCGAAGTCCTTGCTCATCAAACCTTCGTTGTACAGCTTGTTCATAAACCGCAGCGCATCCTTAAAGCCCGGCAAAAGCGCCGGATAATCATTGGAGCCGAGCGTTTGCGTCAGCGTATAACTTTGTTCCTCCGTCAGCGGCTCGATGAATGACCAGATGAGCGGTTCGTACTGGGCGTTGGCCACCGTCATCGCCAGAGGAATCACCTGGCCTCCCGTCCCGCCCGGATCTTTCTCTTTGAAGGCTTTCAGCGCTTCATACAGCTCCTCCGTGGTTTGCGGTACGGCAAGACCCAGCTTATCCAGCCAATCCTGACGGATAAAGGAGGCATATTTACCTACTTGTGAACGTTTAGCGGGGACCGCGTATTGCGTGCCTTCATACAGGCCGTATTGCAGAATGTCTTCACCCAGGAAAGCCTTTAAATTCGGAGCATGCTGCTGCAGGAGCGGACCCAGATCGGTTAAACCTCCTTGCGAAGCATAGCGGTTAAAAGTATTCGTGTCATAAGTGAACACGATGTCCGGCACGTCGCTGCCGCTGGCCATCAATACGTTCAGCTTCTCCACCTCTTCGGACCGGGGAACCGGTACAAATTCCACATCGATGTTGTTGGGATCCCCGAAGTTTTCTTGAACGTAGTTCGTTAAATAGTTGTCCGTAATCGTGGATCCGGCCGGAGAATTTCCGCGATCGAAAACTTCGATCTTAAGCGTAACCCGTTTCCCCGATTCTCCCGCTTGCGTTCCGCCCGGCTCATTGGACTTTGAATTTGACGATGACGAACATGCGGTGAACAACAAGGAGGCAGTCAGAATAACAGCGGCTATAGCCATTCCTTTGCTTTTTTTGTTTCCGGTCATCTTATCATCCCCTTCTTCGAAATGAGGTAATATCCCGGACGGACTGTCTATGATTGCGTTTTCATTTTTTTTGCCGATGCAGCCCTCTGCGGAATGACCAAAGTATGCCATGGCCTTCGATGAAGCGGCAATAAACTAGTTTCAAAACGATAAACCCTCGCGGGGATATCCAATATTTGCAAAAACAAAGCGTAATCGTGCAATAAACATTTTTCATGAATCCCAGGAATGGCGGGGCTTTTCGGGTCTCAGCCGCAATTTTCTGTAATCCCCCGGCGTTACGCCGACGATTCGTTTAAAAACGCGCCCGAACGTAATCGAGTTGGCATAACCCACACGAATGGAAATATTCTGAATCGTCTCATTGGTTTCGGCCAGCAGTTCCTGTGCCCGCTCCATCCGCAGTTTGACGATAAAATCAACGAATTTCAGGTTGAATTCTTCCTTAAACAAATAGCTGGCGTACTTCGCCGAAATGTGAAAACGGTCGCTCAAATGTTTCAAAGACAAATCGGGATTTTCAAAGTTCTCCTCAATATAAGACTTTAGTTCGCCCACCAGCGCGCGATGATTTTTGGTTTCACTGTGCGCAACATACATGCGGTACATTTCGGTCAAATGTTCGGAATAGTGAGCTTTTAATTCCTCGAGAGACCCCGTCATTTCAGCGGCTTTCAACTGGACGGCGGCTTCCGGGCCCTTGAAGCGGCGATACAGATCGTCGGAAATGGAGGACAGCTCATATCCCAGCATATCCATCATAATTTGCAGCACCATTCCGATATCCTCATCCTTCAAGCAATCCTTCGCCACCTGCGCGAACAACTTGTCCAGACAGATACGCCATTCGCTGTTCAAACGTCTGAATTCCCTTACAAGCTCGGAACTGATCAACACATATTCGTACCATTTGCGGTCGCCGGCTTCCGGCAAATCATCGCTCATCATGACCGCTTCCTTGCCCAGCGACAATTTATGCTGCAGGACATCGACCGCCGCTTGATAGGATCGCCCGATCTGTTTCCAATTCCGCTCCACATCTCCGACGCAAAATAGCAAGGAAAAGCGCAGATGCTGCTCTACCCATTCCCTTCCCTTGTCCGCGAACGCTCTAATTTGCTCCAGCGCGGAAGAGCAGCGTTCGCCCACGCCGACGATCATGCCCATTTTTTCCTCGGCAATCCATTCCGCCCAGCCATACATGCCGTCGATTTGCGCCAGCTCCTGCAAGACGTTCGTCAGCGCAAATTTCAGGGTATGCTGATCCCGTTCGGAGAACGTGCTGCGGAACTCCTCAAAGTTGCGGATCTCTACCACCACGAAAGCCAACTGCAGATCTTCCCCTTCGGGAAGCACTCCCAGCCTCTTCAAACGGTCATCCAGCATGTCAAGCTTTTCTCCCCGCATCATGTCATAAAACAACTGGCGCCGCCTCACCAGCAGGTTTTCGCGCTGCTGCTTCTCGAAGTCGGCCGCCTGCCGAATCAGATTTTCCAGCGTTTGATCGATCATGGACAACTCGTCCATGTTCAGCCCAAACTCATTCTCGCGCTGCCGCAGCGATGCAATCCGGCTCATCATCGCCCGGATCGGCTTATAATTTTTTCGCGTAATCAAAATGATATACAGCAGGGCGAAAGCAACCGTTAAAATGCCAATAACGACCCAAATATAAGAAATAAAGGATACCCACGTAAACAGCTGTCCGGCGGCGATTCCGCTTTCGAACCGCCAGCCGAGCATCTCCGACTCGATCCGGTTGACGACCTTGCTGCTCTTATCGCCTTCCTCGGACGGACCAGCGGAACGCGTGGTGAACAGCAGCTCGCCGGACACATCGCGAACATCCAGGAACGAGACCTCATTGCTGTTCATCGAGCGGATCATTTGCCCGACCGCGTACATATCGATATTGATCACGACAAGACCGTCGTTTCCAAAAGGCAGGGGCTCTCTTTTATAGATGGAAATAACCCGTTTATTCTGATCCGAACTGAACTCCCGGTAACTTCTGGCCGGCGACCAGCTGCGGGTATCAAGGTTCGCCAGCGCCTGTTCGAGGAAAGGGCGGTCGGCAAAGGTGTCCCAATCCACAAGCCCGCTGCGCGTCAGCACTTTTCGATCCTCATCACGGTAGATATAGATTGAATCGATCAAGCTGTCGCTAGCGGCAAGCTCGCGCATGCTGCCCGCCACATCAAGGACGATCTGGCTATCCCGCTCCGTCAGCCCGACATTCAGGAAATCCTCGTACCGTTTGTTTTTTTCGATTTCCCCGAGGACATCCATCTCAATGCCTTTAAGCGAGCTGGTAAGCCGGCCCACCATGTAATCCGTCGTGATCCGGTCGGCCTTGACCGTCTGCTTATACGAAATGTCGCTGATCACAATGACGAAGATGAAAAACAAAACGGCCACCGTTATTAAAAAGATAGGAAAATACGATAACAGCATACGTCGGTACCAGTTTCCTCTCATTTCACCACCCCCATTGGTGCACATTTTCCTTTTTTTACAGAGAAAACGCTTACTTTATTGTAAAAGAGCATTTTTAACGAAGTCAATGAAAATGGAAAAGGTTAGCCGACTTGCCAGTCAAGTCGAAAAGCGGTCGCGGCAAGAAACATAGAGGGGCGTTGAAAGCTTGAGGATAGGGAAGTGGGGTGGGCGGCAGAATTAACACTAGCTGTCCGGAGACTTTGCACGATTATCCCGTTTGATCAGGTTACAGCGAGAAAGACAAGCTCAAGAGAAAAAATATTTGGTGGAGAAGCAGATAGGTTCGAGATAATTTAGACAGACATAGGAGAAGAAATCAGGTTTAGAGGAGGTGAAACAGACCGGACAAGAGATCAAGACAGGAGATTAAGGGCAAGACGCGAGGGAAACGAAAAGACCGTGATTTAAATTTAGCCTGAACCCTTCCGTCTGCAGCAACGCCCGACACTGTTCATGCTAACCCACATCAATCAAATTGATCCGCATTAAGCTAACCCTTCCGTTCCAGGTCCACGATCAGGCCGCAGCCGCAAGGGGCTGGTTCGGTTGGCGCGCGATCAGCTTACGGTAAGGGATCGTCGGAATCGCCACACACATCTGCAGCAACTTCTGCCGCATCGTTTCTTCCGCTCCGGGCAGTCCTCCGGGCAGGCGCAACCGGCGGCGTCCGGTGTATTCGTTCAGGTACGCCTGCAGATGTTTCAGTCCCAAGGCTCCATACGTACTCTTCAGCGATTCCCACGCCTCTCTCACCACTTTCCGCAAGGGCGCATACAGCCGAAAGGCCTGAGGGAACAACTGTACCGCCGATGTACGGACATCCACATGCCCGCTAATAAACGCGGTTAGATCGTGACGGTTTGCCCTCTTTTCGCCTCCCCGCTTATGCGGCACCAGGCGGATTTTAACCTGCTCCGGCTCGCCCGACTCCGTGACCGTGCAGCCGGCTACGACCGCCGAGGCGTACGGATGCGTAAGCTGACACCGGGACGGATTACGCCCATACTGATCGCTGTTCACCTTCACGTCTCCAGAGAGCAGCTCCCGGGCATCGAACTCCCCCACGGCATGGCGTATTTTGTGCAGCAGCGACCAAGCGGTCTTGTAGGTGACCCGGATCACCTTGCTCAGCCGCAGCGCCGAGATGCCGCCCGGGAGCAGGAATAAATCCAGGGCCTCGAACCACTTGAGCAAGGGCAGATGCGTTCCTTCAAAAATCGTGCCGACCAATGGCGATGTTTGATGCTTGCACTTTCCGCACTCGAACAAGGGGATATGCCGGGAAGTTAGACGGCTGCACCGGGTGTGAGCGCAGCGCGGGCAGACAAAGCCGCTTGGCCACTTCATCGCGATCAACGCCTCCATGCAGTCCTGCTCGCTGTTAAAACGGCTGCTGAATGGTTGAAGTTCCGTTCCCGTATTGACTTCCATATCCGCTCGCCCCCGAATCAAGAATGTACGAACATAGGTTCTATTTATTTCATTATATCAAACATACGTTCCCTCATCAAGTCAAAAATCTACCTGAACCGCCTCATTTTTTCCCCTCTCTTTTTCCTCTCTCTTTTTTGGAACCCTTGCTCTATCCTCCTTCCCCTGTTCCCTGAACGAAAGGAATAATCGTGCAAAGGCAGGCAGCAGGCAACAGGCAGGAACATCAAAACACGAACCCTTTAGACAGTCCCTTCAGACAGCCAGCTCCCTCACCTGGCATCGATTTGTGACACTACTCGAAACGGCTACGATGCAAAAGGTAGATACGCTGACTCCGCCGGATCGTGACGCCGCTACAGCGTTGACGCTTCCATGCTTCTATAGTTGCTCAACTTGATCAACAAAGCAGCCCAAAAAGCCGGAAAGACACTGTACGCCTCTGATTCAGCGTCAACTCCGGCAATGGATTGCTGTTTTACCCAACTACATCAAGGCACGTCTGCCGATGTTTTGCTGCGAAAGTTAAGTTAATGATAAATAATTATGAAATCGGCAGGAGCGGTATGCGCTGGCGATCAATCTCCGGACTGCAGTTCAAGCTTGAAGTCCATATGCTTGCCCGTAAATCCCGGGCGATAAGGATAAACAATCTCCACGCAGCCGTCCCGTTCCCGGACGAGCGGCTCCGGAGCGTTCGCCTCGACACGGATCGACAGCCCCGGGAACACCCATTTCGCAGGCGTAATTCCCGCGGCAAATACCTTCGGCCCGCACACCTCGAAGCAGACTTCGAGCGCTTTGCCGGTCTCAAGCGTTACGGCTGCGGTCAACTTGCCCCGCGACGCTTCCGCATCCACGAAATAACCGCGCAAATGCGTATTCCAGCCGCCTTCCGGCTCCCTGCGGATTAACCGCAAATAATAGCGGCCGCCTGAGTCGTTTTGCCAATGTATCGTCGCCGGATGCAACTGGCCGTTGGTGTTCCGGCTTCCCGTTAGCGCCCCGATCATTAGATTCCGCTCAATCCAAGCCGTCGCCGTACACACGAACCGGTTCTCTCCCGGCTGATCCCGTTCGCACAGCTCGCGGAACCGTTTGGTGACCAGGCGGTCCTCCTTATGGGCCAGCAGCATCGGCTTCACATGTTCCGGGACGCCCGCGCCGACGAGCGCAATCATCGGATCATGGCCCGTCTCGCAGTTGACGCCCGCCAAATGCTTGAAGCTCTCGCCAAACGCCAAATAAAGAAACACGCCCAGCGAGCTGTGAGCGGTCATCTCCATCTCGTAAGCCCTGGCATAGGGGCCGGCCATATTTTCAAGATGCGGGTTGTAAAACAAGGCAATGTTTTCCCAAAGGCCTTGCTCCAACGTATGGCCCATCGCTCTAATATTCACCGTCCGGGCATATTTCCGAATCATTCCGAGAACGGTGAGATCGACGCCGTAATAAGTCGTAGAGTTGAATTCCGCAACCGTGCCGAATTCCGCAAAGGCTTCCAGGAATCTCGCGGCTTCCCGGTCGGCATGCCGGATCCAGGCCTCATTGCCGTAGCGGCAGCCGTAATAATGGACGATGAAAAGATGCATCAGCTCGATATTCGTGTTCATCGGAACCGCGTCCGACAGCCGGCGGTCGATGGAGCCGGCGACAGCCTTTTTCATCGCTTCGTCCATGCGGCCGGCCAGTTCCCCCGGAAGCTCCTGCTCGAAATGCTCCAGAATAACCGCAAAGGCGCTGGCAATAAATTCTCTCCAGTTCGGATCATAGGTTTGCCAAACCGTAGGAATCACCTGACGGGCGGCCTTCGCGAAAGCCTCCTCGACCCGCCGCTTCCCCTGCCTGTCCCCGGCGCCAAGCTCATCCGCCAGCTTATCGGAAATCGCCTCCAGCGTGCGGGTCATGTAATACGCAAAGCCCGGACCGAAGCTTTTCCACGGAAAGCCGCCGGCTGGAGGCTCCGCCGCTTCCGGCGAGGTTTTGAAAGTGCCGTGGTAAACTTCATCCGGACGGTCAAGCTGCAACTCCAGCACTTTGTTCAAAACGGCACAGGCTCTTTCCAGGTCTCCAGCGCCGTTCCTGATCAGCAGGCCTACGGCATAATGGGCGCTGCCGCGGGTGGAATGCCGCTTGCCCTCGCCATCCTCCACGTTCCACAGCATGTGCATCTCTTCATCATAATGGCTGTCCATCTCCGCCATAGCCTGCCGCACTAAAAACAACTGCTCCGCCGTCAATTGATCCAGCATGCCTGCCTCTCCTTCCAGCGACGAAAAAACTCGCCTTTTTAGCCTCACTATAAGTCCCTCAAAGTCGTGCCGCTGTCAACCGCATTAGATGGAATGCCCAAATTATGTCACGGCCTTCCCGCCGGCGCAATAAACAAAATTCCGATCGATAAACCTGAAGCTCCATCCTGCGTCACCCTGTACAAACAAACCGCATTCGTGCAATAATCCATTCGCCATTTCTTTTGCAAAATAAAAAAAGCCGCAACCAAGCGGCTTCTCCGTATTTTCATATCGAGATTTTCTCGAAATAAGCGGGGTCATGTATTATAATTTTTTTACCTGATACGGTGATAATATGATCTTTCTTTAACTGATTTAACACGCAGCTAACCGTTTCTCGTGACGTTCCGGATATTTTGGAGATTTCGATGGTGGTCAGTGGACACGAAATGACAATCTCTTCACCGTTTTGTTCCCCCAAATCCTGTCTTAAATAATTAAGTGACTGAATTACCCGATCCTGTGCATTAGGTGTTGTAATATATTGAACACGATGTTCATGAAGTTTTAAGATCAAAGAAAACTGCTGAACCACAAATATTAATTGCTTTTGATTGGCCTTCAACATATCTTCAAAAATCGCCGCTGGAATATAATACACATCTACATCTGTCAAAGCTTCTGCCGAGTAAGTATATCTTTTATCCGTAAACATACCGCCGTAAGGAAAAATTGAATATCGTTTCACATAGTCCTCATAGAGTAAGTTTCCACTTTGATTGACCCGCTCCAACTTTACAAAGCCATCTAACATCAGGTAAATGCGTTCCCTTGAATCCCCTTCCAAAAATAAAAATTGACCCTTCTTATAAGTTCGCCAATAGACAAACTCCGTTAAGCTTTGCAATTTTTTTTCAGATAAATCAGCAAACAAGTCAAACTGTTTTAAATTTTCTATTACATTCCTTTTATTCATAAATACACCTCTCTTGTTGCGTAATGGAATTAAGTTGAATTTTATCATAGACCCGAATTAATCAATGAAACAAGCAGGCCGAATTCGGGAGCAAATAGGACCCAAATTCGACCATTTTGATTAAAAGTAGTATTTTTATATCTTATTTATGCATGCACAGGTCCCTTTTGTTTAGAAATAACCGTACCCGTTTTTCCTTCCAACGCTTCATTGACCTTGTCTAGAGAGGTAATAATAGCTTTTCGTTCTGAATTTGCATTCACGAAATTGATGGCAGCTTCAATTTTAGGAAGCATGCTTCCCGCCGCAAAATGCTGTTCTTTTACATATCCTTCTAATTCATCAACGGTTACAGACTCTAACCTTTTTTGATTTGGCTTATTGAAATTCACATACACAAAATCCACTGCCGTTAAAATGACAAGCGTATCGGCCTCTACTAATTCTGCTAATTTCTGAGCGGCGAAGTCTTTATCAATCACCGCTTCGGTCCCCGTTAATCCTTCTTTACCATGAATGACCGGATTTCCGCCGCCGCCCACAGCAATGACGATATTCCCGGCCTTTACCAAAGAATCGATCACTTTATATTCAAGAATGCTTACAGGCGTTGGCGACGGTACAACCCGTCTCCATCCTCTTCCTGCGTCTTCTTTAAATACTACTTTGGTTTCCTTCATTAAGTCTCTTGCTTCATCCTCTGTATAAAAAGGCCCGATTGGTTTTGTGGGATTGTTAAAGGCTTCGTCTTTTTCATCGACGACCACTCGCGTTACGATGGTTACCACATCTTTATTTATATTTTGTTTTCTTAATACTTTTGCAATCGCATTTCCCATCCAATAGCCGATCATGCCTTGGCTCATCGCACCGCAAGTATCCAACGGCATGGCGGGCGTTTTTTCCGATTCGGCCGCCTTTTGCTGCAATAAAATATTCCCCACTTGCGGACCGTTCCCATGGACAAATACGACATCCACATCATTTTCTATAATTTTTACAAGTTGTTCCGCCGTTTTTTCCAATGCTTCTTGCTGTGCCTTTGCCGTAGCATTACCGGATTGTATCGCATTTCCGCCTAGTGCCACTACAATTTTTCTTCGTGTCATATTTCAACCCTCCAATAGTTTTTCATTTCCAAAAACTTCAAATCGTAATGTTCCCCGTAACTAATTCATAGATGGTGAATATTGCTAAAGCGGCAATAGCAACGGATAAGATCAGTTCCGCCCGAGTAAAGATCCGCTTTGGTTTACTTTTCTTTTGCAGCTTATAATAGATGAAAATGCCTGGTGCATATAAGGTCATGGCCAATAACAAGTAATCCAGCCCAGCCGCATAAACCAACCAAATTCCATAAATACTTGCGACTATACCAATGATTATATTGATGGTTCGGTCTTTTTCTTTGGATCGCAAGCTATACTTCAATTGATAGAACGCCGAAAACGCATAGGGAATTAAAATGGCTGAGGATGCTAGAGAAAACGCAAAATTATACGCTTGATCCGAAATCATGAAAGTTAATAAAAACAGTTGAATTAAACCATTGGTAATCCATAATGAATTTACAGGAGCTTTGTTTTTATTCTCTTTCGCAAACCACTTTGGAAATACACTATCTTTAGCGGCTAGATAGGGAATTTCAGATGCAAGTAAAGTCCAGCCTAGCCAAGCGCCTGAGGCGGAAACAACCAAACCCAGGTTAATAAATGCAGCGCCCCATTTTCCAACAACACTTTCAAATAAATAGGCCATAGCCGGATTTTTTAACTGGGCAATATCCGCTTGCTGCATCAGCCCGAGAGATAATAATGTAATCAATACGTAAATAATAAGTGTGCCTATCAATCCAATGACGGTCGCTTTCCCGACATCACGTTTATTTTTGGCGCGGCCGGATAAGACAACAGCCCCTTCAACACCAGTAAATACCCAGAGAGTTACAAGCATGGTGCTTTTAACTTGGCTGCCTACCGCCCCCCAAGCAAAAGTACCGCCTTGTCCCCAAAATCCGTCTATGAATATATCGATTCGAAAAGCAAAGATTCCCACAATAATAAACACAAACACAGGTACTAATTTCGCGATTGTAGTTACTAAGTTGATAAGCGCCGCCGATTGTACGCCTCGTAAAATCAGCAGGTGAACACACCAGAGCAATATGCTCGCCCCAATAATCGAGGCTATATTTTGCCCCCCATCAAAAATGGGAAAAAAATACCCCAACGCACTAAATAATAAGGTCGCGTAAGCTACATTGCCAAGCCAAGCGGCTACCCAATACCCCCATGCGCTGTTAAATCCCATAAAGTTTCCAAACCCGGCTTTGGCGTAGCTAAAAATACCGCCATCCAAATCCGGTCTTTTGTTAGTTAAATTCTGAAAGGATAATCCAAGCGCAATCATGCCGATTCCTGTGATAATCCATCCGATAATCATCGCTCCGGCGCCGGCTTCTTTGGCCATATCGCTTGCCAGGTTAAACGCTCCGCCGCCGATCATCGAACCGACAACTAGAGCCGTTAGTGTAAATAATCCTAATTTGTTATCTTCACCCATTGCGCTCACTTCCCAAAGTAGCCGCTAAAACCGCTTTAATGGTGTGCATTCTATTTTCCGCTTGATCGAATACTTTGGAATGCTTGCTGCGGAATATCTCATCGGTGACTTCCATTTCTCTTAATCCATGTTTTTCGTAAATTTCTTTGCCATACGCGGTTTCCAGATCATGAAAGGCAGGCAAACAATGCAAGAAAATCACATCGCTATTCCCCGTTTCTTTAATCATTTGCCTATTTACTTGATAAGGGGAAAGCAGTTCAATACGCTCGGCAAATTTATCTTCTTCCCCCATAGATACCCAAACATCCGTGTAGATTACATCCGCGCCGAAAGCGGCCTCTTCAATGCTGCTGGTTACCATGACCCGGTCGCTGAATTTTTTGGCCAAATAAACGACTTCTTGTGCCGGCCATAATGTTTTTGGCGCACAAATCCGAACTTCCATGCCAACGATTGAACCGCCGACCAATAAGCTGTTGGCCACATTGTTCCGGCCATCGCCAACATATGTTCCCGGATGGTTAACAAATCCGCGAGCGTTTGGGTAGGATGCCACAGATCCGTTAGACCGTTCCATACCGGTACACCCGAGTGCTGAGCTAATGATTCCACTGTTTTATGGGCAAAGCCGCGGAACTCGATGCCGTCAAACATCCGGCCTAACACTTTCGCCGTGTCTTCTACGGATTCTTTTTTACCGAGCTGGATATCGCCTTTCCCCAAATATTCGGGATGCGCGCCTAAATCCGTACAAGCTACTGTAAAGGCACACCGGGTGCGAGTAGAAGTTTTTTCAAATAAAAGAGCTATATTTTTTCCTTCCAAATAACGATGGGGAATACCGTTTTTCTTTTTCTCTTTTAAATCCGCCGCTAAATCCAGGAGATACAACAATTCCTCTTCCGTAAAATCGATCTCCGCCAGAAAACTTCTGCCTTTTAAGCTTGAACTCAAGGTTCCCATATCTATCCCTGCTTTCTCCATAATTTAAATATCTTTGCGAACGATTGGCATGCTCATGCAACGCGGACCCCCACGGCCACGGGATAATTCCGAGCTCAATATTTCAATGACCTCGATGCCGTGTTCACGCAATAAAGCGTTTGATACATAGTTGCGGTCATACGTAACAACTACCCCCGGCGCAATGGCCAGTGTATTGGATCCGTCATTCCATTGTTCGCGAGCCGAGGCGATTTCATCTCCTCCTCCGCAAGGAATGAGAACCAAATCCTTTAAGCCCAATACCTCTTTTAGCGATTCTATTAAAGAAGTGTGGCGGGTAATTTTAAGCGTTTCTTCATCCGGACCTTGCTCCAAAACATAAATATTCATATTCCCTTGCGGTCCCTGGATCGCCGGATGAATGGTAAATTTATCATAATCAACCATCGTAAATACGGTGTCCAAATGCATAAATGCCCGGCATTTTGGGATTTCTATGGCCAGCACTCGCTTGAACTTTTCTTGGCGGCTAAATAGATTTAGGGCTAATCGTTCGATGGCTTTAGCTGAAGTGCGGGCAGACACGCCAATGGCAATCGTTTCTTCATTCAAAATGAGCTCATCGCCGCCTTCAATGGGAAATTGATAGTTGCGATCCAGCCAAACCGGCACATGATGACCGGCAAATCTCGGGTGATGATTGATAATGTACTCCATAAACAATGATTCACGTCTGCGCGCGGTTTCTCTCATTTTATTAATCGTTAATCCGTCGCCAATAACCGCTGCGGGATCACGGGTAAAATACAAATTCGGCATGGGAACCAAATAAAACGGGGAATGATCCTCCATAAATTCATAGAGTTGCATTTTCTTGCTCGTTTCAATTTCGTTTTTCCGTACCCCGCTCATTATTTTTTGAACTAAATCTTCATTGGCGAAGGAAAGTAAATATTCTTTTAAAATTTGCTGTGAAACATCTCCTTCAGCCCTTGCTTCCTCTAAAACACGGTCAACAAATTCTTCTCTCAATTTCTTATCCGCCAACGCCTCAGCCGCGAGTTTTTCCAAATAAAGAACTTCAATTCCCCGATTGCGTAATGTTTGGGCAAAATAATCATGTTCTTTTTGAATCACCGGCAAATAGGGGATATCGTCAAATAATAACGGCTGTAAATAATCCGGCGTTAAGTTTTCCAATTCCTGCCCAGGACGTTTTAATAATACCGTTTGTAATTCCCCAATTTCCGAAGCAACATGCATGGGATGCTCCATTTGCTGTACCTCCTTTGTATGCTTTGATGTTTACAAGGACATCATAAAGGGTCCATGCTTTCCGCCTCGTGAAAACGCCAGCATATTAGTCGTGAAATATTGCACAATTTTATTTTTAAAATCATAAAAATCTGTATTTTTATAAAGGATTTTTTCCATTTTTTTGCGAAACCTATTTTATACTGCGCATATATGATGAATAACAAGAAAAAGAGCGAAGGAATGCCCGCTTCAGGCAGCCTACGCTCTTTTCAAGCAATCTCGTATTCTCAATTGACCATCTACCAGCTGATTTTATCTAAAAATCAAATTAAATCTTTCTTCTAAAATCTTTCGCTCCGATCGGTTCCGGGAAATGACAAGACAGGTATCATTCCCGCATATGCAACCCGCCATTTCTTTCCAATTTAGATCATCCAATAAAACACCGATAACATGCGCATTGCCAGGCAACGTTTTAATAATCGTTAATTGATCAACATAATCAATCCTTACAACAACTTCTTGCAACTTCCTCTTTAACTTCAAATCCGTTTGCAAAGCCATTTCTGAAGAAGCATGATATATCATAAGTCCTTTCGGAGAAGCTATTTTGATTAAATTCAGCTCACGGATATCCCGTGAAATCGTAGCTTGCGTTACCATCACATCTTGTTCTGCCAACAATTCTACCAACTTCTCTTGGGTTTCTATTTCATATTCGCTCACCAATTGCTTAATTAATCTTTGTCTTTTTTCTTTTTTCATAGAAAGGCACTCCTTTTTATATTTATAGCATTATCACAATCTTGCTCTAATTTTCTATTATTTGCTATTAAGAGGGATACAGAAATTCCACATCATACCTTGTCCCGAACTAAAAAAAGGCTGCCATGTTCTTACACATGGCAACCTCCGGGAAACATAACCGTTTAATATTCAAATGCAAACTGCCGGCCCAGCCACTCCAGGCATAACGGAAACCAGGTGGCCAGATGGTCGTCGGGATCGCCTACCTCCGTGCTGCACATCGACATCCCGTGTCTGCCGTTTTGGTAGAGATGGCATTCGAAAGGCACGCCGGCTCGCCGCAGCGCTGAAGCGAACAGCATGGAATTTTCCACCGGCACGGCAGCGTCCTCCACTGTATGCCACAAGAAGGCGGGAGGCGTTGAGGCGGTTACATATTTCTCCAGCGAAAACGACGCTTCTCGTTCTGCATCACTCCATCCGGGACCCAGACGTTCAATGGAACCCCGGTGCGCAAATTCGCCCGCCGTAATAACCGGATAACACAGCACCATCGCATCCGGCCGGCCTTGTTCGCCTTTGCCGCCAGTGGCTTCCTGCAGCTTGGCATGGTCCCATAAGGTCCCCGACGAAGCCGCCACATACCCGCCTGCCGAAAAACCGCAAACGGCGATCTTGTTGGGGATAATGCCCCACTCCGCGGCGTTTTCCCTGATTTTCCCGATCGCTCGAGAGATGTCTATGACCGGCCGCAGCTCGCTCGCATTCTCGCGAATGGAATAATACAGCGTAAACACATGATACCCTTTGGCAAAAAAAGCCGTAGCCGGCGGGTCCGCTTCCCGCGGCGAAAGCATCTCAAAGCCGCCGCCGGGGCAGATCACCACGCAGGGCCGCTCCAAACGGTTGCCCATGCTTTCTTTTTCGATATCGTGCAAATAACCGACCAGTCTGGCCCCGCTACTGGAATTCGGGTTCAAGTTAACGATCCTCATTTTTTGCCGCCCCCATCTCGAAATTTATTCATAGTCTATTATACTAAGCTCAGCGGGATTTGTTAGGAAGAATGTAACAGGGTAATTTCATTGCCTTCCTTATCCGTCCCGATATCTCATTATTTGTTTAGGTTTATCCTAAATAATGGTATAATCTTCATGAAATTAACTAATGGTGGTGTTCTATATAGTCTTAGTTACTGCAATAAAAGTACCGAAATACATCGAACCTGATACATATTCTTTATTTCTTAGTAACGTTGAAGAAAAAAAGAAGGAAAGAATTAACCGTTTTTATAAAATCGAAGATTCTTATCGTTCCCTCTTGGGCGATGCTTTAATTAGACATAAAATCAAACAATTCACCGGTATTCACAATCATCAATTGAAGATAGATTTGAACAGCTATGGCAAACCCTATATTGATCCTTCTTTGGGTATACACTTTAACATAACACATTCCGGGGAGTGGGTTGTCGCAGCATTCGGAGAAAAAAACGTTGGAATAGATATAGAAGAAATTAAACCTATCAACTTCGAAATTGCCAAAAAATGTTTTTCACCCAGGGAATTTGCCGACTTAACAACTTTGACTGATATAGATGAAAAACGATCATATTTTTACGATTTGTGGACTTTAAAAGAAAGTTATATTAAAACAATTGGAAGGGGGCTATCGATCCCCCTTAATTCGTTCAGTATTTTCATGAACTCTTATAAGGAAATATTTATTGATGGAGCGGAGGACACCGTGTTTTTTAAGCAGTATAGTCTTGACTGCTCCTATAAACTCTCGGTATGTTCTTATCTCAACGAATTTACTAATACCATAGAACAATGTACAATTTACGATTTAATATAGTCTTCGTCATACAGAACTCTGAAATGAAATTGATCCCCTGTATTTCTGCAGGGGATTTTGCTTCCGTTCAGGAATGGCCCGGCTTTATTAAGTTGTCTTGATGGGTAGCATTCGGGTCTTTGGGAAGCGCAACGAGCACCAACGGAATCAATGCGGTCATCCCTGCCACGAACGCGATATAAGGGACAACATGGCCGAAGGAATCAAATAAAAAGCCCCCCAGCGCGGGTCCGACAATCATGCCGATATTGGAGCCTGTGGAATATTTGCCGTAGGCATCGCCAATGTTATGCTCGGAAATGCTCTTCATAAACATTGCATCCAGCGAGAACTCCAGCATGGAAAATGAAAGGATAAAGACCGTCCAAAACAAGGCGAATATGCTCAGCCTGGAGGAAAACAGAAGGGCGGCAACCGATATGCCGGACATCACGGTTGATATAACAATTGCCTTGCGGTAACCCATCCGATCGCCAAGTTTGCCCAGATAAGTACCCGAAAATGAAGATACCAGCAAGGGGACCAAGAAGGTAATGGCGATCTCTTCAATGTCTGCTTCAAACACATCTTGCAGGTAAGGAATCAACAAAACGATAATCATGCTGGAGATCAGCCGGAACAGTACATTCACCGTCCAGACTTTGCGTTTCTCGGTTGATAAAACAACACTTTGCGGATTCATCATTCGCTTTGGCTCTTCCTGTCTTAAAGTAAGTGCATAAAGAAACGCCAACAAGGCGGCTGCTCCGCAAGCTGCGAACAACACCTTCCATCCCTGCAGCAATTCGTAGTTGCTTAATATGTAGAAGCTTAATCCGACGCCGATGAACCCGCCAAGATTGCGGTTGCTGTTAAAGCGCCCCAGTTGTTGTGCTAAATTCGTATTGGCATCGGCGATAAGCCCGAAGACGGAAAGGGTCAGCAGAATGTTTGCGATGCCGTTCAACACTCTTGCGGTCAGCAAAAACGTTAATTGATCAGCCATAGCAAATGTAAAATAAGCTGCGACAAAAAACAAGAAGGACGCAATAAAGATGGAGCGTCGGCTATATTTATCCGACACTATGCCAAGCACAAGCCGCATAATCAATTGGACGAGCGAGAACACGGAAACCAAAAGGGTAAATTGAAATGTAGTATATCCGAGTTCCTCAGTATACAGCGGCAACAAAACATCAAAAAAGATAAAGGGTAAGGATATCATTAAAACCGGGATCGCTAGTTTTTTATACGGCATTTCCCCACCTCACTTCATAACCTTGCTGTCAACTTCTGATTAAAACAAATAAACGATCACCTGATCATTTTGGGCAATACCGACTTCATGAAGACGGCTTGCAATGAATTCTACCTTATAGACCAGCTGCAGATATGTGATTGATTTCTCAGCTAATATCGATCAGGGTGATTTCATTGCCTTCTTTATCCGTTCAATACAGCGGGCCGCATACGTAGCCAGCTCCGTCCCTTTACCCGTCCTGAAGCCCTCGATCTTCAAAGATTTCTGTGAATCTTATGCTTTTGCTTATGTTTAAATCCATCAGGTTCCTAGCAAGAATACCGGTTAAGTCGTATGATTAGTTACATACGGGTCTCACACTAAGGAACCTTCACTACAAGAGGTAGTTCAAAAAGTCATCTTTTGATCACGAAGCAGGTTAGAAGGTGATCTCGACGTCGAATCTTGAATTCAGCCGGGCCTTCCGTTGCTCACGTAGGTTCGCCTACGCTCCGCTACTCAGTCCCTAGCTTCATCCAAACTTCTCGGTGCTGAAAAGCCGACTTTTTGAACTTTCACTATAAGGAGGCATTTATGGACATCCCCAAAGGCACCTACGGTTTTCGGTTCGCGGAAGATAAGGAGCTCCAGTTATGCAGATTATTTGCGGCGGGCTGTGATTCTATCACCACGCCTTCTTATCGTTGGGACGGACTGGAGCGGACCGATGGACCTCTCCTGCTGTTCCAATACACCCTTTCCGGCGAAGGCGTATATGAGTCGGGGAACCGGACTTACCGCGTCACCGCCGGACAGGCTTTTCTCGCCGAAATTCCAGGACCCCATCGCTATTATTATCCCCCGGAATCTCAAGAGCCTTGGGATTTTCTGTTCCTGCTGTTCCGGCCCGAGCTGATATTGCCCCATTGGCGCAAATTCCTGCGCGAGGCGGGAGAGGTTCCGCAGCTGCCGGCAGACTGTGCGCCAGTCCGGCTATTGCGAATGATGGTGGCCGATGCCGCAGCGGGCAGAATCACCGATCCCTTGATCGCATCGTCCTGTGTCTACCAGTTCATGACGGAACTTGCCAGGATGCAGGTCGCAACGCTGCGGGACAGGGAGAACTGGCCGGAGAACGTAAGGCGCGCGGCCGAATTTATCGAGCTCAACTATTCGCGGATGATCAGCATCGATCAGCTTTCCGAGCATGTCTCCCTGTCCAAATACCATTTGATCCGCCGCTTTTCGGCCAGCACCGGCCTGACGCCCGGCGCTTACTTAACCCGCGTCCGCACCGAGAAAGCCATGGAGCTGCTGCGGGGAACCGGCCTCAGCATTGAGGCGATAGCCGAGCGGATCGGCTACTCCAGCGGAAGTTATTTTATCAAAGCGTTCCGCAGCTTGACGGGGCTTACTCCGGGAGAATTCCGCAACGGGAGCGAAAGCCTTGCTTACCGAAAGTTGTTCTTCGATTAACCACAATATTGTACTATCAAGCTTTTAAGATTACTATAGATATCGCTAATCTCCTTTATTATGATGAACATGGCAAGAGCAATAATTAATCAGTAAAGGAGCTTAACAATGGATCATAAGCTTGTAGCGCCTACTCCGCCGCTGGGCTGGAACAGTTGGGACTGCTACGGCGCGGCCGTAACGGAAGACGATGAAATCGTGAGAAATCCGGTTCGTGCGGAAACGTGCCAAAGAAAGCAACTCTGTAGTACGAGTGAGCGAGTATAAACGCCTCACCGGCGCTAAATGAGTGGCCCTTCTTCAGACTATCCTCTGCGGTTGCCTCAACCTTAATTGCCTCCTTCTCGAACTCATTCTTCCAACTGGTGATGGAATTCGAATCAATCTGCCGAGCGAGTTTGAATAGCTCCCCCTGTGAGACGCCCCCCAGAGAACATGCAACCACTGGAAAATGAAATCGATGTCGTCACGTTCGAAGAATACCTTGTGCTTCTAACGAGCAGCGACCTTTGTGTCTTGCAACAACAAACGTATTAAACAAGCTAACAAGCATAAGCCCATACTGTACCAAACTCATGCCTTTAAGGCAGACTAACCTGTACTGTCTAACTTTTTGGGGTCACATCGCAAAGCAGGTTGTTTTTGTTTTTCATGCTCCTCATATTCAACTGGCTAAAACCACTTAATATAAAAATGTCATGAACGTTCATGACATTTTTATATTAAGTGGTTTCTCCCTTTCTAAGAATATTATGGTAAAATGTTGATGAAGATAAGAAAGTACATGTTCCACAAAATGATTTTGCGTGGAGAACAATGAAAAACTGCCATATACTTCATGACAACTTTAAGTTGATAATATCTCCTTTATCTCAGAACATTGTGTTAAAATGGTAAAAAGAGAGCATGTATATAGGGAGGTTTAAAGTATGTTCCGTCGTGACAAAAAATATTGGATTCTTGTCCTTCCATTTCTGGTAATTGCAGCAATACTAGCTTTTAGTTTACCCCCAAAATTAAGACCGCTATCACCACTAGTTATATTAGTATTTTGGGCAGTATATTACATTTGGATGTATTTCGAAAAAAAAATAAATCGAACAAAAAACAATAAAGCGTATGCACTATGATTAGCGATATTAGCAATAGGCAAAAAACCACTGATTCCAAGGGTTAAAGAAAGCACAACAGCCGTACCTCTAATTGCTTTTAACATTTTTCAACCTCTTTTCAATTGGATATTTTTCACAAAATCCTACTTCCACTCTCTCTATCTTTCTTTTCATAGACCTTGTCTTAAAGTGTACCAGTAGCTCACAGAATTTCCCAAACCCTAAAAATGGCTGTTTTCAGCCAAAATCCAGTATTTCCCTTAAAAGAACGTTATCTCCTAAATACTTGAAATTACGCCCAAAAAGCCCTTTTATGCCCAATCAATGAAAGGGGAGATCTTCCATTTTCGCAAGAATTCTTGAGAAAACTCCCACATCCTTGAAATTCGATACTAGATGTTCCGTATTTCAAAGAAAATTCCACATGGAGATTCTTGCTCATGATTAACGCTCTTATCTGTACAATGCCTATTATGCTTGACGGTAGTTGGTTAATCTCTTCTGTTGAGTACACTAGCGTTACTGTGGTCTATAAACCAAATTAACCTTTCCATGAATGTCTCGGTCACAGGCTATGATGAAAATCTCGTCTCATCCTTAATTCATGCTTATATTTTTCGGAACATTCTGAGGATCGCAGGTCCACCTAACAGTAGGGAAAATTACCCACTGTGAAGTTTCTCCCTCCGACACCGAGAAAAACACAAACTTGTGAATATAGTTCCAACGTATCTCATTTCACATGGAATAGACCTAATAAGACCGAGCATGGCGCGGTCTGTTAAAAACACTATATTCTTGTCTTCCCACCGTTCATGCATGACCTAAAGTTCTAATCGCTTGCTTAGTACGAGGTAACTACGTTTTCGGTAGTAACAATTTATTCTTCGATTAACCGCAATATTGTACTATCGGGCTTTCAAAATTACTATAGATATCGCTAATCTCCTTTATTATGATGAACATGGCAAGAGCAATAATTAATCAGTAAAGGAGCTTGGCAATGGATCATAAGCTTGCAGCGCCTACTCCGCCGCTTGGCTGGAACAGTTGGGATTGCTACGGTGCGGCCGTAACGGAAGACGAGATTCGGGGCAATGCGGAATACATGGCGAAGCACCTCAAAGCATTCGGCTGGAGCTACATTACCGTCGATATTCAATGGTACGAGCCCTATGCGAATTCCTCGCAATACCGGCCGTTTGTTCCGCTCGTGATGGATGATTATTCCCGGCTCATGCCTGCCGAAAACCGGTTCCCCTCCGCGGCGGGCGGCCAAGGCTTTAAGCCGTTAGCCGATTATGTACACAGCCTGGGACTGCAATTCGGCATTCATATCATGCGCGGCATTCCTCGCCAGGCAGTTCACGCCCACACTCCAATTCTGGGTACAACCGCGACGGCACGCGATATTGCGCATACGAACTCGATCTGTCCATGGAATACGGACATGTACGGCGTGGATGCCTCGAAGGAAGGGGCCCAGGCCTATTACGATTCTCTCTTTGAACTGTACGCAGCGTGGGGCGTTGACTTGGTGAAGGTGGACGACATCGCGGCTTCCAAGCTGTACGACACCCATCAGCCGGAGATCGCCCTGATCTCCAAGGCGATCGAACGCTGCGGCCGGCCTATGGTGCTGAGCCTGTCTCCCGGCCCCGCTCCGGTGGAATACTCGACCGTTTTTGCCGAGCATGCCAACATGTGGCGAATCACGGACGACTTCTGGGACCAGTGGCCGCTCCTGCTGGATATGTTCGACCGTTGCCGGGCTTGGCAGGGCGTACCAGAGGCAGGCTCCTGGCCGGACTGCGACATGCTGCCGCTCGGCCACATCGGCATTCGTTCGGTCGATGGCGGGGGTTCGGACCGCTGGACCCGGTTCACGCGCGACGAGCAGCTGACGATGATGTCGCTCTGGAGCATCTTCCGCTCGCCGCTTATCTTTGGCGGCGAATTGCGGGACTGCGACGACTGGACGCTGTCGCTGCTGACCAACCGCGAGGTGCTGCGCATGCACCGGGAGAGCCGCGGAGCCAAGGAAGCGTTGCGCCAAGGAGATCTCATCGTTTGGACAGCCGAGCATCCCGAAGGCTTCCGCTATGCTGCCGTATTCAACATAGGCGAAAACCCGCTGCCGCTGGACCTCCCTCTGGAGCGGATCGGCCTGACAGGTATTGCCGCAGGCACCGAGCTGTGGAGCGGAGCGCCGGCCGAGCTTACGGCAGACGTGCTGCGGGCCGCTGTGCCGCCGCACGGAGTGCGCCTCTATCGGTTCTATAAGATGCAGCCGTAAAGAAAGATCTCTGCCTCGGGATGAGGCAGAGATCTTTACATCTTTTTATCCTCCTTAAGATACACGCGCACGAGGATGTCCTGATCGTGATTGCCGAATCCCGATCCGTAGAGCGTTAATCCCCCATAGTCCGTACTGGTTCACATTTCGATGCCACCATTCGGGGGTATATTTCCCTCGCGCGGCTCTTCCGAAATCGGCCGGACTTGTCCAGGTGCCAAGGGAGACACCGTTGAAGGTGAATTCAATATCCGAAGGCGAGCCCGGGAGCTTCCGAGGCGATCTCCATTGAAATTTCGATGGCTTCCGCGGTCTGATCGACAAGCAGATAGTTAGGCATTTTGTATTCCACATAGCCCCACCCCAGCCACAGAACGGCGGCGTGGACCCGCTCCGGATCAAGGAAATAACGTGGGTCGTCCCAAACTCCGATTTCTCTCGCGCGCGTCCCGAGGCCACAGGTAGGATGAACCTCAAAAGCGGTGTAATGCCCCACCGAAATGCTCTGCTCTCTGATCTTGGCCGTGCAACCGACGGTCGGCAGCTCGATTTCGACGAATTTTTGTTTGAGGAAACACAATTTGTGCGTCCCTCCGCCTAACCGTACCCGGTGACTTCCAACGGGCCCGGCCTGTTCGAGTTTTCGGATATGCATGGTGACTATCGAAGGGCTCAGTTCTAAACGATCCGCGATATCCTTCACATTCATCTCTTGATCGGCAATGAGACTCATGATTTTCCACCTAACTTCACTGGCCAACGCTTCGTATAACGGTATAAATTTCGGTTCCCCGTTCGCTTTGATGATCATCCTCTGCTCCTATTCGCATCTATTGAATTCACATATATTAATTTATTTATTTTCATACTAACTCTCAAGCCTGATCCATTGTAACGGATCAAACAATAGTGTTTAATTTTCTTAACTACTGAATCACCCTAGATTCATGTATCTGTGAATTCAAGAGAGACGAGAGAGGCGAACCTATGAAATACAATAACCCGGGAGAGCCAGATTCAGCTCGGCACGAGAAAAAAATGCTGACTTCGCCGTCTACGATGAGCTCCTGGACCGGTTAGGGCGCGGTTCGACCTATACGGATGCTTACGGCGGCTATTCCAATGAACGCAATGGCGGTAGGTGTAAAAATATCACGATCCCCGCAAGATTTTCAGAATATTTGAGTTGTGTTTGCTCCTTGCGTTCATACTACTTCCCCTTTCAGAATAAATGCACCAAAAGCGCTAAAAAACAGTCTATAATATTTTTCACAAAAAAAGCAAACAAACCTGAGTTGTCTATTATAAGATTCGCTTCTGCTGCTGGAAGTAAGTTATAGTAGGAGTAGTTAAAAATACATTCCAGGAGGCTGCTGCCATGTCACAGGAAATCAGGATTAACCTACCGGCCAAAGATTGTTATAGGCCAAACAACGATTCTGCTGTTCCCGGATGAAACGTTTGAGAAATTTACAGGTTCAAAAACCGCAGATACTTCCCATTGCGCGGAGGTCATATTCTCCATTGGGGCTGGAAGAAGAGAAGAAGTAGATGACTTTATCCGAAAAGTTGAGGTTGCCGGAGGAAGCATTTTTGGCAAGCCGAGTGAAACGGACGGCTGGATGTATGGCGCTGGATTTGCTGACCTGGACGGTCATCGCTGGAACCTGCTGTACATGGATGAGAGCAAAATGCCGAAACGCTAATATGGAAAGCAAAGGCGATGGATCTCTCCATCGCCTTTGCTTTCCATCCGATTTTGCCTATAGCGTGAAACTCAACTTCCCTTGCTATTTCTTCTTATAGAACTCATGATACAGCTTCATGAGCGCTCTTTTCTCAATCCGTGACACATAACTCCGGCTGATGCCGAGCTCCTTGGCAATTTCGCGCTGCGTCCGCTCCTCGCCCCCGTGCTCCAGGCCGAACCGTCCCTTGATCACTTCCTGCTCGCGTTCATCCAAAATGTCGGGGTTGCGGTAGATCTTGCTCTTCTCCATTTTAAGCTGAACCCGGTCCACGACATCGTCGGCCTCCGTGCCCAGGATATCAATCAGCGTAATTTCGTTTCCTTCCTTATCCGTTCCGATCGTGCAGCGACACGTCCTTTCGGGTTTTCTTCAACGAACGCAAATGCATCAGGATTTAATTTTCGATACAACGGGCCGCGAACGTGGCCAGCTTCGTGCCCTTATTCGGCCGAAAGCTTTCGATCGCCTTAATGAAACGATGGCATTTCTGTGGCGGAGAAAGGCATTCATTAGCCAACCCAAGGCTGATTGCGTAAAGGATTAACAAGTCCCTTAAACATAACTGACTGGGACCACTACCGCAAAATGATTAATTATGAACTCTTAAAAGGTTACCTCAAACGAGCAATTAGCCCAAGATTCCACATGGAATACCTTTCCCAAGTTGATGATATATTTGATAATTGAGAAATATTGATCCCACCGTGATTTTAGTGAATCGTAAACACAAGATTTTCTCTTTTCGCAACTTCTGATATTTCTCAGTAAACAGAAGAGGACACGCACCTCGCCTCGAGTTTAGGATTGTTACTAGCGATTTATCGACGACGATGATTGAGTCACATCGAAGGAAATAACACTAAATTTTCTTAAGAGGGAATCAAATTAAGAGGTAATCTCTAGCACAAAATAACTCATAAATTAACACAAATTATATGGAATTTTATATCCAGTTCGTCAACTCACCTTTGTCTATAGGTGATTCTATGATTCACTTAATTCGTGTTTTCCTACTATGAAATGTTATAACCAAGGTCTAATCTTCCATTCTCTTTGTAAAATCATGAATTAATATTTTTTCACTAGTAGCTGATGGTATACCATAAATAGCATCTTCTGCTAAGTCAAATTCAATTTTATCTGGATTATATTTAGAAAACCCTTTTGAGATTCTGCTTTCAATTTCATAAATGGTAGATTCTATATTAGTGATATCAACACCTTTTAAAATTGCAGGGCCATAATCCCACCATTTTAGCTCGAGAAGTCTTTCAACAATCTTATCACTAAATCTTTGCTTAATGGTTTTAGCAGCGACCCCTCCGACGACCGTATATGGCGGCACATCTTTAATAACTACAGCTCTTGCCCCAACAATTGCACCATCACCAATTTTAACTTCTCTAGCTATATAAGCACCATTTCCAATCCACACATCATTACCTATATCAATTTGGCCCTTTCTTGATGTTAGATCATCCATTTTTTTACATATTACTTTCGTAAACTCTGGGTCGTCATAAAGTACCTTTGCTGCTTTCCATGTTTTGTCAAACTCCCCTGAAAACATGGGATGTGGCGTCAGCGACTCTGTTGGATGTTCAGCATATCCTGTCACAACACTTGGCCCAAGAGCACAAAATCTACCGATACTATTGACGTGCAGATAATATGAACTGTGCCCGGTATACGTGAATGCACCTATCTGGCCACTATCGATCCTTCCCAAACCTAGCTGAACAGGGCTTTCTACGACCACTGACTTTCTTTTTTTCCCCCAGGACCCTAATCTAACGAAATCAACTACGTTAACTCCATGGTTATTCAGTCCTAAACTAGGATTTAAATTCATAAATCTCTCCCATTTTTATTTACATATTAGTATCACACTTTTGAATACATTCCCTCTTAATGGAATCTGTAATCAAGAGTTTTTTAGGAAATTAAAGCTATCGCTAGGTCCAAAGTTTACCCTTTCGAGCAGTATCCTCAAAAAATTGATTAATGCAACAATTATCTCCACTTCTCGTCTAATCCCTAGACTTTAAATGATAAGAACTATATTTTACATTACAGTCAGTTAGATACCTACCTTTTATAAATTAATACTTTGAACAAATTCATTTAATAAGTATACACCCTGAATATATAATGCCTCTGCTATTCTGTCAGTTTGGGAATGCATAAAAAAGGGTGGGGCGCTTAAAAAATGAACTGCTTCTATAAATGAAGTTCTTGCTTTCCAATTACTACAATCTGAGTATGTTGCATGCCTATTAATATTTTTATCCAATTGATTCTTTATAAGATTATATTCCTTAAAATCACGATGGCCATTAATTAAAAACAATATCTCTGGATATTTTCCACTGTAGTTGATGTCAAATTTAAACGAACCACGTTGAATTTCATGTGAATAACCATCAATTGATTGGTATAATTTTGCCAAATCGTAGGCCAAATCCCCCCCCTTATTAGTTACTCTTGGATCAAGTAGAATAATGTCGATATCACTTTTATTCTTAAAATCAAACATAATATGATTTGCTTCAAGGTCACCATGAACTAAACCAATAAAAGGTGGTGACAATAATTTAAAATAACTTGAGTCAACTATTTTGTTCAATAAATTAGCTCCATTAACACATTCCTTTCCATTTATAATAAGATACGGTGAATTTATTAAATTAAATAAGTCAGCTCTTTGATTGAGTAGATACTTAATTCTATTTATAGCCCTATTGTAGTGCATTACTAGAAAATAATCTTTGGGAGTTGGTATATGAAACTTGGGATAAATCTCCAAAAACATAATATCAATCAATTTTTCTAATACTAATATTATTTGATTCTTTTTAATTGAAGAACTTAGTAATGCCTCATCAAGTTGCAGCATATTATAAAACGGCATTAAATAACTTACATATCTATCGTTTATAGTATATTCTTCAATCCTAGGAAAATACTTTTTTATGTTTTCTGGTAAACATTTCAAATAAAATATTTGATCTATTGTTGTCTGTCTCTCGTTTTCATTTGCAATCTTTCTCATAAACTTTTTACCATTTAGTTCAATCATGTTGACTGAACTAAAACTAATACTATTAACCATTTTTTTCCCCCTCATTCGAATTTAGTTTTTTAGGTATTGGTTTTGCAGGTACTCCGTAGACTACTGTGTCTTCAGATACTTCTTTTGTTACAACAGATCCTGCACCAGTAATAGCACCTCTTCCAATATTTGCAGGAGCAACCAGTAAAGTCCCACTACCAATAAAAGCTCCCTCTTCTATTTTAGAAGAGTATTTTCTTACACCATCATATGTACACGTAATAGTTCCTGCCCCAATATTTACGTTTTTTGAAACATTAGTATGACCAATATATGAAAAATGTTTACATTTACTTTTCTCTCCAATGATTGAATCATTGATTTCACTATAAGCTCCGATTTGAGCCTTATCTTTAATTACCGTATTTCCCCTCAGAAATGCATACGGCCCAACTGATGAGTGCTTTTCGAGAGTACTATCTATAACATAAGACATCATTACTTCTGCTCCTTCACATATTAATGCATTTTGTATATGCGAAAAGGAATGAATTTTTGCGTTGGACTGAATTATTGAACATCCACGTATTATAGTGTATGCACCTATACTTGCTCCAGGTTGTATTCTAACTGATGCATCAATTTGTACAGATGTAGGATCATCAAAAATAACACCTTGTCTTTGCCATTTTCTAATTAATTCTTTCCTTATTGTATTTTCTGCGATAGAACGTGTTTTTTCGTCAATTACAGTAACACTAGAATTATTTATAACTTTTAGGCTACCATTAATCTCAACTAGTTTTATTATTTTTGATAATAGTGGTTCGGAGTTTTTTATATTAGGTAAAATCTCAAGAAATTTTTCCTTTTTTATAGAAACAACTCTAGGTAACCCAGCCAAATTTTCACTGGAAATATCACAAAAATACGAAGCATCATATTCTGAAGAATCATTTGACAAAAGACTTAATAATCTGTTTGTTTTACAGAGCGGTTGATTTTGTTCAATAAACAAAACCGAACCACTTTCCAACTCTTGAACATACTGAAATAATTCATTTATATGACTTATCCCATTTACCTCTTTTGAAAGTGATGTTTTTTCTATCATTTGAGTGTTACCTAAATAAAGTAATTTATCCGCAATTGATTCTACATTTTCAATTACAAAATTAACCATAGGTTTATTAGCTAGACAATAGTTATTTAAAAGAACCGATGTATCATGATAACCATAATTATTTGTTAAACAAATTACAACTAGACTAAATTTTTCCAATTCACACACACCACCTATAATATATTTTAAACTAAGATTTTTACCCAATTAGATTTTTTGCATTCAATTTCTTATCTTTAATGAATGAAAAGAAACAAGCTCTATTCCATTCTCTTTAATTAATTCAATAATCTCTGGGCTAGTTAATATTAATAATTCATCTAACCGTGCGTCTTGATATGAAGTTTTTTCTTTAACTTCACTATCTATAAATCCTGGATGTGTCATCAATTCTGTCGTTCCTACAGATAATTCGTTCAATATGCTTTTAAGAGACGCAATAGAAACATAATCACCATAAAAGTTAGCACAAAAATGATCAGGACAAATGATCTTATATTCACCTAACATCTTATTTAATATATCCAATTGAGTTTCTAGCCCATCTACTGGCACTTTGCCCAGTAAGTTTTGTAGTGAATTTTCTGAAAATTTATTCGTTTTAATCCGAGGAGCACGTGCTGGGATATCGTACAACTTAGCGGTTTTGAGATACACTTCAAAAAAAGACGGATGAAGATAACACCAATGATGACAATCAATATGCCCTGGTTTTGTCCCTGTTATTGAAATAAATCGATCTAATTGTGAGCAAAATTCTAAAAATAAATGATCAGGTTTAATCTTTTCCCTATTTTTATAGGCATCAATATAAAATCTTCCGTCTTTTTCAACTAACGATGGTACAATATTTGGCGATAGTAAGGGATCGTCCTTGTTAAAGACTAAATGTACTCCAACTTCAAGCTCCTTATAATCAAGCGACTTTAATAATGCTTTTTCCGTGTAAGGTTGATTCATCATAGTAGTTGTACTTGTAATAATTCCCTTTTGATGAGCATATAGAATTCCTTCAGTAATCGATTGAGTAAGTCCATAATCATCTGCATTTACAATTAATTTCTTAAAATTATTACACAATATAATTCTCCTTATCCGGGAATTTTGACTTTTTTTCCACCAAAATTGACCCCTCCAGTAATATATTTATACAAGGCAATCCATGAGGTGAAAGGATAAAACCAAAACCATACAGGACTATATAAAAACGTATATGATGGAACTAAACCTCTACCGTAAATTAATTGCCCTATAAGAGTAATTATCAAGACTCCGAAAGTTATCATTAGAGTAACGACAGAAGCAAATTTAGGACTGACTATCAATAAAATAATAAGAACTGGTAGGATTATGGCATGAATGATAAATCTAATAGGCAAGGCTAGATTTTCATAAGCATAGCGAATTCGTTGTTCAAAAAATTTTTTTTGGGATATTTTTTGAGTTGCTTCTATAGATAAATCTTTAATGAATCCAATCGAATATTTATGCCTTCTAAAATGGTTTTCTATCGTAAATTCATCAAACAATGCGTCTCTATTAGGAAAACCTATTTTTGAAATATGCTCTTTACGGAAAGCTAAATGACCACAATATTGCTTTCTAAAATCAGTAATATTAACAAAAAACAACCCACACATATCAATCAATACATCAGGTGAATAATTATCAAAATTAGGCATTGTTTTAAAACAATCATACTCATCAAAAGATTTGGTAAGCTTTACTAGAGTATCGCGCGTTATTCTAAAATGATCATCTAGAAGAAGAATTTTATCATGGACTATGTATTCAAGTGCTGAGTAAATACCATTTAGTTTATCGTTATCTCCATCACGATTCTTATAGGAAGGAATAAAGTGTATTATATGACTATATTTCCCAATATAAAAATCCATATATTTGAAAACATCACATGGGCTTTCGTTTGCAATCACAATTTGGCAACAATCTTCCCTAATTTGCTGAGCGAATGTATTAATATACTCTATAAAATTATCAAGATTCTCATCTTTTATAGTTTTTATGGGTATAATAATTGAAACTTCTAATTTTTCTTTTTTATCAAAATATCCTTTATAAGGTGAATACTTCGGTTGGTCAGAAGATATAGTCATTTATTGTAACCCCTTTTTCTTTCGACTATTCAACAAAATTATATATTAGTTGAAACACTTCTACTTTTTTATCACTCTTAGCAAAATCATATCCAACTGAGCAAGCATAATACCTGGACCTTATATCGTGAAATTCACTTTCTAAATAAAATCGACCCTTTTGAGTTTCATGGTATTTAAGTGCTTCTATCTTTGAATTAAAATAATCTGTTATCTCGACAAAAAAATTGGGAATAAAACCAGATCTAAATACTTGAAGAGGCTCACATAAAAGTATAGTATTTACAGTTTTTATTCGACTTGCGGAATTAATTACAGCTTTTCCGACAACATTATGATCCTGGTGGTCGACTCCATATGCATCAGGAAAATGAGTAATAATAATTTCAGGTTCAAGTATTCTAATCTGATGCTCTATTGATGAAATCAATTTATTATTTAACACTAAATATCCGTCGGTAAAATCCAAATTGACAACTTCGATATTACTTTTTTAAAAGCTTCTCTTGTTTCCTTTAGTCGTATTCCATTATCTAAAGAGTTTATTTCCTGCTTTTCTTTGTCTATTAAAGAAATGCCATTCTCACCTGCACAAACAATTATTACCTTACAAATATAGCCCTTATCCTGATACTTCCTAAGTGTTCCAAAACATCTTAACTCTGCATCATCTGGATGTGCCATTATTGCCAGAACTAATTTATTCATCTAATCCCCTCCAAATATCAAATCATCGAAATATTAATCTTGTGAATTTCAGCACATTAGATAATTTGTTTATTCTATTTTTTAGAAACATGACCTAATTAGAGCGAAAATGGCCCAATAACGAAACAAAGGGTGAAGTCCCACGTATCAATTAACTCCGCTTTCTTGAATGTCCATGGAAAAGAGTGCTTTTAATAAATTTATTGCTAATGTGGGAGCATGGGCTTAGTCTTATCCAATAAAATTGGCATATCCAAAAGGTTAAAATTAATTTTCTAGACAATTCAAATGACAGAAGAACATGGTTATAGAAATCTGGCAACTTCACTAATACGCTCGACTTACATTCTTAATAAGTTCAAGTAACAATGAAGTAGCATTATTATTTTTAGGGTATGCCATGTTTTTTTTGTATAAATTCCGGTTATTATATAGCTTCATAACATTCTCAAATAAGGATTTCTCGGATAGTTGTTCTTCATACAAGATTTCACAATAGCCTGATGCCTGAAAATAACGAGCGTTCAAAATTTGATCTCCCCTACTCTGAGCCTTAGTTAAAGGGATTAGGAGCATGGGTTTACAGTGATACAAAAACTCGAAAATTGAATTAGCCCCCGCACGAGAGACAATAATATCTGACATTGCAATAATGTCAGGCAATTCTTTACTAAGATATTCGTATTGTCTATAGAATGGAGAAGAAAACATTGTATCAATTTGACCTTTACCACAAATATGTATAACTCTGAACCTTTCTAAAAGTCTGTGTAATGCTAATCTTGTTGTTTGATTAATTGTCCTCGATCCTAGGCTCCCACCTATTACTAGAACTATTGGTTTACTTTTATCAAATCCACAAAATTTTCTTCCTCGTTCGGCATTCCCATTTAGGATCTCCTCTCTAATCACTGGTCCTATAAATTCAACTTTATGGGAATTTTTTAATTCTTTTAAATGAGGAAAAGTAGTACATACTACTTTTGCAAATGGAAAAGATATTTTATTCGCAAGTCCTGGTGTTATATCAGATTCATGAATTACTATTGGTACCTTATTTAACCATGCACCTAAAACAACAGGAACAGAAACGAATCCTCCTTTTGAGAACAATATCTCTGGCTTTCTTCGCTTAATTAATAAATACGCATCAAGTACACCCTTAATTACTTTATAGGAGTCTTTGATATTGTTTATATCCAAGTATCTCCTTAATTTTCCTGTAGAAATTGCGAAGTAATTAATTCCTTCAATCTTAGTTACTAGCTCTCGTTCAATTCCGCGATGTGAGCCTACATAATCTACAGACCATCCTTCTTTAATAAAATATGGAATCAATGCCAAGTTTACAGATACATGCCCCGCTGAACCACCGCCAGTAAACATAATCCTTTTCATGTTCCACCTCCAAAATCAGTAAAAAGATAAAATCCTTCTTGTTTAACAAAAAAATATTTGGAAAAACTAATGTTTGATTTAATCATTTTTGAATTTGATTAAATCAGAAAAAAATTTGGAAAAATCGCTCACATTAAGTAAAACTATGTGAAGAAATCAGGGAATAAATAATCCAGCTATTAAGTGTTCTAATAATTCCGCTTACATTTATTCATTAATACATAACCTAAAACCAACATTAAAATTCCTGTCTTGAACTTGGGAATAATGCCTGTTAGAACATCTAGAATGATAAAAAGGATATGCAAAAGAACCTCCTCTTATAACTCTCCCTGGACTCCATTTTTCGCCTTTCCACGGAGCAAATTCGGGGCAATTTGGGGGACCAACAGGATTAACAATATCCCCCATATCATAGTAATAAAACCAATCTTTACACCACTGCCAAATAAGCCCATGCAAATCATATATGCCGGATTTTGTGACTGTACCTTTTTTTACCTCACGAGGGGCGGTCAAAGGAATTTCATTCACCTTCCTTACTAAGCCAGCTTTTCTTAACTCCTCTGACTTCCTACAAAAAGTTAAACAATCACACTTATCTTTTGCAGCATTTTCAAATTGAGCTTCACTAGGTAAGTCGAATTTCATTTTATACTTTGCTGATAGCCAGTCAATATATTTTTGGGAATCAATATATGAAACACCTATAATTGGATAATTATCACCTCGTCCATTTATTTCCAAGAATGAAGGCCCCGGTACCAATTCATCTTTATCCATATCCCATACTTCAACAAAATAATCATGTTCATAACCTGTTTCCCTAATAAATTTCATATATTGAGACACTGTTACTGGTGTTGACTGTAAATAATATGAATTTGTGATATTAATTAATCTATTTACCTCTAGATTATTAGCAAATTTATCATCTTTTAATGCTCCCATCAGAAACTGATTAGGGTCTATTTTAATTAACTCGATATCATCAATTTGTATTGTTTGCATTGAGTTCTTTTGCCTCCCTAAATATGTTTATAAGTTCTTTTGCTCTTTCAAGTCTCTTGTTTTTTCCATATAAATATGAAATAGTTGAATCATAATCATCAATATGAGGAGTTATAAATTCGATCGCTATATCCTCAAAACTATCTTCATTTAGATACGCTTTGGAACCTTGACCAGAAATATATGTTGTAGCACCTAGATGCTTGCATATATTGTATAAAAGTTCATTTTTCTGTCCTGAAATTTTAAGATGGGAACTTAACATTATTGGTGTGTCAATTTTCAGTTCATGTCTACACATTTCGAGGAATATCATATTAATATCAATCAATTTGTAATTATTATATATGGCACCATAATTACAGGTATTAGAATTAAAATTCATTTCCATCTTACGAATCAGCTTGCGTTTCCAACCATAATCTGGAGCTACTCTGACTTCGTTAATCTTCCTATAATAGGAATTTTTCTCGACCGGTACAGTAAACCATTCCATTGAGCCATTCTGTGTTTTGAATCTATTTCTATTTTGAAAACTTCCTCTTCCTTGAAATTCAACATCATCAAGGATTACAAATAGATCGCTATACACCATTTTCTGGAAATATCCTAAATAAGGAATATGTTCAGGTTGGCTAATTGCTATCTTCATTTTTTTTCACCGCCAGAATAAGCATATAAAAATAATCTAAATTTTGTTTTTTTTCCCTACAGACTATTTTATAATCAATAACATTCAATTTTTGCATTTCAAATACTTCTAAATATTTTTTAATAACTTTGTTCATATCAAGACTCGAACTTTCAGTATTGTAAAATTTTTCTCTGATAGACTTCCATTTTTTGTGTTTATAATAATCATAGGGTTTTCTAACTATATTGATTGCAACAATTGTGTCTCTGCGAACAATTTTATTTAAGTAAGAAATAAAATCAAAATGTTCGCAATATTGATTTTGTTCCCCATATAAACCCAATGGATTATCAATACTTATAATGTTGGCATCATGTTCTAAGTTCTCATAAGAATCATTTATTAATGAAAGAACTGTATCTTTTACGACAAAACAGCCATTATTAACATTTGTTAAAAAATCTTTTCTTAAATTTCCTTTTATTTCCCAACCAATCGTTTTATTACAGAAAAGAGATAAATATTTCAAAAAAATTTGGCCTGTTCCACCGAATAGTTCAAGAGTTATTAATGGATCAGAAATATACCTTTTAGCCAAATCTATAATAGTTGCTGTACAATCTTCAATAAATGATTCTCTTTCAAGAATTTCTTTATCCATTTTTCTTCCTACTTTCTTTGGGTTAGATAAGCCATCAGTCACCATTGGTAATTAATAACATTTTTTTGATTCAACTAAATTTCTAACATCCGCATATGATCTGAAATTTTCAAAAACTAACTCCTCATTCGAAAATTCAATATTAAATTCTTCTTCTATTCGAGCTATTAAATGTATAATCGAAAGTGAGTCAAAACCCAAATTATTTAATAAATCCGATTCATCAGTAATATTTGTCAAAATTTTTTTTCTAATTGAGAGACTTTCAATAATCTTCTTTAATTTTTCATCAAGTTTCTTATTCAAATTTAATTCCTCCATTATGTTCTTTTAATTTTCCCATTCCGAGTACGTTTAAAGTCATTTACAAAATATATTTTCTTAGGCACTTTATAAAATGATAGGTGTTCATAACAATAGTTTAGAATATCATTTTCTGTTGTATCCAATTTATTTCCGTACAACATAATTTTTGCAATCGGCACTTCTCCTAAAAGGTCATGATTTTCTCCCTTGACCAGTACATTTTGAATTGATTCGTGTCCTAAAAGTACTTCCTCAATTTCCTCTGGGTAAATATTCTTACCCCCACTGATAATTACATTTTTTTTCCGTCCTAGAATGTATAAAAACTTTTGGTTGTCAAATTTTCCATAATCACCTGTATATAGCCAATTATCTCTTATTGCCCTTTGAGTAGCTTCTTCGTTCTTATAATATCCTTTCATGACATTATTCCCCTTAACTATAACTTCACCTACTTTTCCACATTCAACGTCTTCCCCCCTTTTATTTACAATTCTTATTTCAACACCAGGTATTGGTAATCCAACAGACTTAATTTTATTCCAGTGTTCTGGTAGCAAATGTGAGATTCTTGCAGATGCTTCAGTTTGTCCATACATATGTATAAAAGTAATATCAGGATTAGCACCCTTTATTTTCATTATTTTTGCTTTTGGAGTATCCCCCCCTCCAAAACATATAAACCGTAACGAAGAAAAATCTTCATTGTTATAGTTTTTTATATCTTCAAACAAAACAAATAAAATAGAAGGGACACAAGTATAATTGGTTATTTTCTCTTTGCTTACAATTTCAGCGAATTTTTTTCTAGTGATTAATCCATCCATAAGATATATTGACGCCCCCATGTACAGATGGGTGAGAAATTGAGATGTATTCCCAGATGCCAAATGCAAAGGTAAACTAATGATAGTTTTATCATTTTGGTCAAGTTTTAATGATTCAATTATGGAGCAGACATTACTTAATAAATTCTTGTGTGTTAACATCACTTTTTTGGGATTACTTGTAGTTCCAGATGTATGCAGCATAATCGCAACACTTTCATCATTGAAAGAAGTACTTTGCTTAAAATTAATAACTGGAAGACTATCGGATCCATATGTCAGAAATGTATCTGTCTCTATGTTATAAACCATCACTTTGAGTTTATTGTTTCTTAGAACCTTGTGCAAAAATTCACTATATCTAGTATTTGTAATTATGATTCTAAGCTCACAAAATATAATTTCTCTTATTATTTCTTCCTCTGTCGATCTTACATCCAGAGGGACTATTACTTTTTCTAAAAAAGTAATAGTGAAATATGAAATTACATATTCAATTGAGTTTGGAATAAAAATCCCAATATTTTCTGTTAAATTGCAATAACCGCCAAATATTTTAGTTTTATATATAACTTTGGAATAAAGTTCTTTGTAAGTTATTGAAGATATTTTAGTTTTTATAGCTATATTTTCATTATTACTGTTAATATTTAGAATTTCCTTTATTAACATCGTTAACACCTGCTTATTTATTTTGTAGCGTACTCAATACAGTTCCCTAAGCTAAAATCAATATTAGAAAATTCAATATTGAGTCGTCTTGCTTCTTCCCATGTTTTACAACCTACCCCAATCGAAAATAATTCACCATCATCATTTAGAGGTAAAATTTGTATAATCTTATTTTTTTCATAAGTAAGTCCAAATTCATACTCTTCCCCGATTTTCCTTACACTAAGAGAGACTCTGTTAGTATTTATTTTAGTTAATCCATACGGAGTATTGTCACCTATCTTCGAAAGAAATACAGTATTTGAACAATGAACCCCCCAAAAATAAAGTTTTCCTCTCGTAGTTCTAAATACTATTCCAGCATGAAAAAAGACATAATTATCAAAATTATCAAATATCAGTGTCGTATTAAAATTGAAATTTTCATTATATATTTTTTCTCCTTTAAGATATGCTTTAGGTGATTCATCATTTACCCACGAATTATACACTTTAGAATTATTGAAATTGAATTCAATGCAATCGTTTTCTTTAATTTTCACTATGAGATCTTTATTATTTTCGATGTTCCATCTCATATTATTATCAAATATGTTTATGGGAGAGTGCTTCTTAATGAGTACGGATATCTCATTTTTAATTTCAAATAACAAATCACGGATTGTTATTTCATTTAATGTGGATGATAGGGTGCTTTTTTCTATATCCGTTTTTTTATTTCTGTGAAGACATAAAATAAAACTTAAATTGGCTTGCTTCCAAGAAGAAATCAATATTTCAGATATTTCCTTTAAACGCAAAATATTCCGATTACTAATTGGTATATTTTCTAATAAATTGATAGTTTCTTTAAACAGCACTTCTTTATGTTTCACTATCTGTAACAATTTCATATTACTAGAGTAAATCTGGTCATTTGATAATAAATCAGATTCGATACATGATCGCATAATATCTAGTTCAATAAACGGCTGATTTACAATATTTCTTGTTATAAATTCAAAATAATCATAAACGAAATACAATTGATGAATATTATTTCCAACAAGCTCTATAGAATAAATCCATTTTGAATTGTAGATTTTATTATATGAGGAACTTGTTGATTCTAATGTTTTGAAGTCTATAACAAATTCGTCATAAAAGTGAATATTTTTTTTATTCTGAGTTCCATCAATTATAAAGTAAATTTGTTTTTCTTCATCGTATCCAGAAACTAAATATAAATGGGGCCAATTTTCTTCCTTATAATATATTGAATACGGAATTTCTTTTTGATTCCCTTTTATAAAAACAGGGTGATTACAATTTATCTCCTCTTTAATAATTTTATGTATATTACCAGATGAGGATACTTCAATTTTGTTCAAACTAAACCCTACTTTTGGTAGAATTATTTCGAACACACCAAACAAACTATTGATTTCGTTAAATTTGGTATTATACGACAATAAAAACTTTAGATATGCGTAGAATAATGAAGAATAGTTATTTCTCATTCCTTCTATCGCGATCCCTAGCGGTTTTTCAAAACAAGATAGATAGTCTAATAAGTAATGCTCTTCTAATGGTTTTATATGACTTAATAATTTTCTCATCAATTTTAAACCTCGATTTTTAAAGTGATCCAAAAAACACTATCAATACTACGGCCAACTATCAATTCCAGGGATATAGGTTATAACAATATGCACCTCTTCATCGCCAGTAACTTTAACCCCGTGTGCATATCCAGGTGGTATCATTATGCAAGTTTGCTCTCCATTTGATTTTAAAAACTGTGTCCCAGTTGGACCTTTCGTCCATACTTCAAACATTCCTCCCCAAAGAAGCATAATTTCTACTTCCTTATCGTGAACGTGTGCATCTTCCGTATTTATTTTCATATCCAAATACTGAAAATCCAAATTTGGTAACTCTTGTTTAGTAATATATTTACCATATTTAGAAATAGGTCCATCCTCAAAAAGAATATTACTTTGTCTTCTAAACAAAGGCCTCGTTATTTGAGGTACTTCTTCAGCTCCATCAACACTCTGGAGCGAAATACTAACTTCGACTAAATTTACAGGCATATCTCCCAAATGATATATTCCATAATTGCAAAATGGTGGTATATAAGCAAAAATTTGTTCTCCTTCAGATTCAACTTTTTGTAAAGATATTTGATCTTCAGCCCATAGCTCGAACCCCCCTCCCCAAGCTAGAAGAACTTTAATCTTCTCTTTAGAAAAATTTACTTCCCTTGATTTAGAATTTATAAGATTGAAATCAAACCCTACTCCAGGTAACTCTTCATTTGTTATATATTTAATTTTTGAATTATTAGCTTTAATCAAACTACTTTCTTTTTTAATTATAGGGACGACTCCTGGGAGAGACTGTAAACTGAACTTTTGTAAAGTTCTAATTACTCTATTATTTTCCAATTTAATGGCAAAAGCATTACAAGGGTTAATGTCAACGCAGCTTAAGCAGCCACTGCATTTGTCAGAGTCAATATAAAATGTTTTTGCTAGTTCAATATTGTTGTCATCTCTTTTAATAGCATTATTATCTGGACATAGATCAAAAAGCATGCAGAAACCACATTTAAAGCACAATCCATCCTCAATAATAGCCTTAATCATATTTATTTTTCATCTCTTCCATTATCATTATTATTTCTAACCCAACATATTTCCGCCTATTTGCAAAAGAAACATTCCTCGTAATATTAACTGATCGAAGTTATCACAGAATGTTAATTTCTATGTATGACACCAGTTAAACAGTGAACTGCCCCCCCACCCTTCATTAATTCTGAAACATCAACTTCAATGCATCTAACATTATGATTTTGATATATCTTGAGACAATCCCTACTACCTTTATTAATTAAAATAGTCTCTTGATCAATGCTTACAAAATTTATCGCCATATATTTATCAACTTCATGGGTGTTTGATAATTCTATAATGTCAAAGCCATGTCTTTTTAAATATGAGTAAAGTAAATAAGAAGCTCTTTTTGGAACTAATACCGCAGTCTTTGGCGTTAATATATTGAAAACGCCGTCTAAATGCCCACATCCATAGGTTGTTTGGATTTTTACAATTTCAGTAAAGCCCATTTCTTTTAAAATAATCTCTATATAATCAAGAGCTCTCAAATTTGTTCGAATCCCCATTCCAAGAAAAACAAGATCCTCATTAATGATTACGATGTCAGGACCTTCCAGCAACATATCATTGAAGGGAGTTGCAATTATCGGAATTTTCAGATCTATAAGTTTCTTAGCAACTAATTGTTCCTCACCTTTTCGAATATCTGATGCCATTCTCGATAGGATTGCCCCTTGAGGTGTCATTGTGAATAAGTCTCTTACGAACATTAAATTTGGAAATCTTTCATATTCTCCCTCAATATAGTCAACTATCACACCATGCTCTCTGTAGATATTAGCCAAATTGTCATGCTGTTCACGAGCTTTCACAGGATCAAGAATATCAGTCCATAACAAATCTGAAGCTGAGGTTTTATTTTCAATTTCTTTTCCTGGACGTCTTAGCAGTACATGTCTTAAGTTTGAGGATTCTTTCGTTACTCCACAACAAGCCCATATATTACCTAGCTCTTGAATATGCAAAGTCCCCCTCTCAATCCATCCTTCTCCACCGTGTGCAGAATCAATCAGACTCAATGAGTTGCTCATTCTTTTACTCACAATGAAACCTCCTCTTATCAGGTACTTAGTTTTTATTATTTGCATTGACAAACAAACCACGACATTTTCTGTGACTTTTCATTAACAATAAATTTATCCGTCAGTTCGACGTGCAATTTAATTTCATAACCTAATGATTCACCTATTGTATATTTCACTTTATTGTAGTTAATTGATTTACTATTATCTTTCAGGTGCACTCTCAACTCAAATTCAAAAACATTATTTTGAATCAATTGAAACTGAATCACATCATTTTCACTTGATTCTGTAAATATGTTATTTACTGTTCTTAGTATAGACGGAGAGCTAAATCCTATGGGTCCACGAATCATATCAACCTGTCTATAACCTGTTAAATCTATAATTGGACTATTATTCCCACAACTACATTTGAAATCTAGAAAAGTTGCAAAATCACCAGTTGAGAACCTAATTAATGGGAATGAAAGAGAGTTCAAGCTTGTTATAACAACTTCACCAGTTTCCCCAGGCTTCACATGACTTCCTTTGTTATCCAAAACTTCTACAAATACATTGTCATCTGTAACGTGTAGGTTATTTTCCTTGCATGAATATGCCACTCCCCAACACTCGCGTAATCCATACATATTACCAACCTTACAATTAAAGACTTCTTCAATATACTTTCGTTGATTCTCTGATAATCCTTCTGCGCGATTTTCTATATATTTAATATTAGCTTTTTTGATATCTTTTTGATTTCTAACAATATAATTCGCCAATAGGGTAAGCGCTCTCGCTGGTCCTTGAAGCATTTGTGGTTTATAATCATTAAGTACCTCAATGTATTGCTCTAATATCTCATCTGTTAAATTATTCAAAGAAAGTAAAAGCCAATTGTCATCAGAGATACTAATTGGTGTGTTTGATCTTGCATAAAAAGCAGCAATTTTTCGAACATCTAACATTTCACCTATTCTGGTTTTCCTCTGTTTAAGTAGACTAATACTACTATGCATCTGCTCATTTAATGTTCTTGGAATTTTAATCGGCGTTCCAGTCGTACCTGAAGTACTTTCGTATATCAACTCTTTCTTTAAATATTTTTTTGAGTAAAAACAATTATAGTTTTCTCTGATAATATTTTTATTAATTAATGGTAATTTTTTAAATTGACTATAAGTTATTTTGCTGACATCGATGTTATTTAAGAGAGAAGAATAGTAAATAACATTTTCTTTACTTTCGATTAGAAGCTTTTTTATGAGCTCTCCTTGTTTGACATTCCACAAATTCTCCCCCCCCTAAAGGATCCAATAAATAAATTAAAATCTCATTAAATATAAAAGAAATTTAAAAATCACAAATGATAGTAGGTTTAATTATTAGACATATTTTTCATTAATCTCGTATTTTAGTAATAACTTATCTAGCATATCTATTATTTCTTTCTTATCTTTTGGAATTAAGCGCTTATAATTATAAGCTGCTGATATTTTATAGTAATCTTCTTTAATTGTAGAAAACACATAAAAAAAATCATCATACCTTCCTTTTTGTAATAACACATAGCTATACATGATTTTCGCACAATGCTTTAGGAATTGACTTTCTAGACATCCAATTTCCTCCAATATTATTAAATAGTTTGTTTCGCTATCAAATTTTTGTTCAATCTCAAAAAAACAAAGAAATTGCGTGTCAAAATTATCTTCAGATAAATCTACCCCAGTTTGTTCAATTTCTGAGTTTGTATAAATATCATTTTTAATTCTATGTTTTAGCATCAATTTTGCACGTTCAAAATGCCTCGGATAAAGTTGTAAAAAACCTGTAAAATGATAATATTGACCTACTTCAACCTCCAGCCAATTAGCTACCATTTCTTGAAGAACAGACCATTCAAAAAAATTGATGCCTGAAAATCCCCATATAAGATCATTAGCGCGAACTGTTACATTCATATTCAATTTATTTTCACGTATTGAGAGTTGGATCCAATTATTGCAAGGTACGTCTTTAAATAAAAGGGAAATGTCTTTCTCTGGATCAAAGAGAATCATAACACCCCTATTACTACCTTCATCACTTCTTAGGACTTCAACAACTTGTTTCAACTGATCTACTCCACCGAACCAACTTCTTAATCTAGTACCATACCCCCCCCTCCAGGTTTTACCGTCATCTGAAAACCAATCAGCCCTGGGTAAATATTTTTTTAAATACGCCAGGTCATTCCTTCCCCCAAGTACCCATAGTGTCTCAGCAATTGTCTGGACAATGTTATTATTTCTGTAAGGAATAAGAAGACAACGTTCCTTAGGTTTTTCGACATGTATAATTGCAGGTGCCAATTCTAAAATATCATTTGTATAGTAGTCATAATTGTTCTGGAGAACTTCGAGTGATTTATAAAAAACATCTGTGATATTACTACCCGAAATAATTTTCATAATCAACCACCTGTTATCGAAATAAAAAAAGTAGTTATTGCTAATTTAAAAGTGAGATATAAATTTTTTAGGTATTTACTTACTTTACGTGCCCAAATTCTTGCAAATAATAACTTGCAATCATTCAAAAACGGATAAATCAGACAAAATTTACATGTTTGGGATTGTCCAGCAATATGTAATTCATAAATGTATTTTTATTAACCCAAAAACAATTGATGGGACAATCTTTTACAGCTAATGGATTATGTGAATACCATTGATCAGCAAAACTACCTTTATATATGTTTCCAAATGAAGTTTCGCTGTAACCCTGCAAAGAACAACAAGGATAAATATCTCCATTAGCCCAAACAAATGGAGACAAATATTGACAAATACATTTTAGGAACGGTTTCATTATTCCTTGAACTTCTGCCTTAAGATTAGGGGAAAACACTTTAAAGTTAGAGTCGGCTAACATTGATGCTTTCTTGATATTTTCTTCACAAACATCCAAATACTGATTTAAAATTGTAGGATTGTCACTCATTTCAACGGGCTTGAACCACACATGACTAAACCCTAAATCCTTACTCATTTTAGCAAATTCATATATTTCCTGATAATTTTTCGGAGTAATTACACACGAAGCACCAACAATAACGTTAGTCTCTTTACACAATTTCATAATTGGTTCTAAATTCAACAGATTCGCACCACGAATTTCTTTATAAATAGTTGGGTTATAAGAATCAATACTTATTCTCACCCATGATACAAAATCTAATTTATGTATTTTATCAGACTTTAAGTGTAAACCATTTGTTACAAGCCCCAATTCAAGATCGAGGTCTCGAATCTTATCTACAATATCCCAAAAGTCAGGATGTAGCGTAGGCTCCCCACCACCGGTAATTTCTACTGATTTAACCCCCATCATCTTTGCCTCTTCTAAGAGATTAACTACTGCATCCGTTTTCAAAGTTTCACCAAGATTATTCTGTTCTTTAACATAACAATAGTAACATTTGTTACTGCATTTATTTGTCAAACCAAGTTGAAGACTTACAGGAGAACACACCCCTCCACTTTTAACGATATTTAAACGGTCAAGGAAATGAACCCCTTTCCACGGGCTGTATTCCTCATATAATAATGTCATAAATCTTTACCTCCATTTGATAATTTATTTACGTAAAAAACCTAGAAAGCCTTTATCCACTCTATCTTTATTTAATCATTTATTGTAGTCACCCCTAACATTAAAATAAATCACCTTAAACCAGATGATTCAAACGTTTGCATAAACGATTATATCATCATTATTTTTAATAAAATGTTATTATTTGTCTAAAGATCATAATTTCACTGAATATTCATATATTACCAATACAAAACTAATACTTACTAGGATTTTCTTTTACTCATCAAAAAGATTTATTGAGGCTAACTTACTTTATTGAATCCTGTCTCGGAACACATAATAAATTGTAGAATAAAAAAGTATATTATTGTAAGTAAAAAACTAATATGAGATCAATTTACAACCAGTTTTAAACTGAATCTTTCATTTTTTCCTTAAAGACTATCTATGAGGCCTCAACATGATATTATAGGAGGCTATTAATACATCTCGCCAAAGGTATCAATATAACGGTCCCCACAAAACTTTTGCACTAAACCCTTACAAAACAACTCTTGAAAAGTCTTATTATTTTCCTGTAATTGGGTCAACATACCGTCACCAACGATACGACCATTCTCCATTACAATAATGCGATCCGCTTCTTTAACAGAGGAGAAATTATGTGCAATGATTATAACTGTTTTCTCAGAGGATATTTGTTCAATTGTTTTTTGGATCAAATATTCGTTGTTTTGATCCAGTTGAGAGGTGGCCTCATCTAAGATAAAAATAGTTGGCTTTTTTAGTAGCGCTCGAGAAATCATTAACCGCTGCTTTTGACCACCTGACAAAATAACACCCTTTTCACCTACAACAGTTTTATATCCATCCTTCATATCTTTAACAACATTGTTTATGTTCGTTGCGTTACACGCTTCTTCTATCTCCGCCGTTGTTGCGTTAGCATTTGCTAGCCTTAAATTCTCTTCAATTGAGAGGTTAAACAAATAATTATCCTGCATAACCATAGCAATCCGTTTACGAATATATCGTGGATCATACGCTTGTATTGCAACATCATCTAAATAAATCGTCCCGCTCTGTGCTGTATAAAACCCACACAACAAATGAACTAGAGTACTCTTACCAGATCCACTTTTACCCACAATCGCTATTTTTTCTCCAGGAGATATCTTTAAATTGATCTCCTTTACTCCTTCGCCAGTTATCTCATCATAAACATACGAAACGTTGGAGAATCTAATGGATCCCTTGAAATATTCCGGAGCATGGTTCGATTCCGTAGTTTTGGGAGGCAATAATAGTTCCAATACTCTTTGCAACGCCGGGAAGTCCTTCTTCAACTCCAAATCAAGGTTATTAATATTGTTAATGCCCATAAAAAATTGTTCGTAAAACTTCATAAAGACAATTAAGCTTCCAACTGTCATTTCATCACTGAATATGAGCAACCCTCCAAGGAAGTAAAGGTTCATTCGGGTAATAAAGAAATCCTTGAATGCAATAAAGCTTCGATTACCGTACCAATACATCTGCTGCTTAAAAAACAACTTGCTTAAACTCTTCCAGTACCCCGTAAACGCGATACTCTGCTGTTTTTCAATACCTAGTGCTTTTATTTCTTTCCAATTTCCCAGCGTTTTCTGGAGCCAACCTTCGTAGCCGCCCCATTCCTTCCTGAACCCTTCTGAAGAGCGCTTAACCCCATTGCCTAACCACCGAACCATCCAGAAAGAGAGCGGAACCATCAGAAATCCAAATAAAGCGAGTTTCCAACTTGTTACGAGTAAAATAACACCATTGGATATTGCCAACAGCCAATAGAAACCATAATTTAAAATTTGTTGCTCTACAAATGCCTCACAGCGATCAACATCGGTATCTAAACGGTTTTTTAAATCTCCACTCGAATATCGTTTTTGCAAAAGAACGTCAAACTTCATAATGTTCTTCCAAAGTCTTGTTCTTAAATCAAATGAAAATTTCATGCGGTATTTATTCAAATAATATAACTGAACATAATGAGTGACACTTTCTAATACAAACAACATTCCAAAACCAATACAAATCCAAGCTAACCAAGATACATCCTTCTTTAACAATACTTCATCAATCAACCATTTAAATAAGTATGGAGAAGCCAGACCAGTACATAGTAGAATAAGCTTAGTCAGTCCAAGTAAAGATAAATTTATAGTGTGAGATCGCAAAAACCTACGAAAACCAATGACCAGGTTATATCGGGTGTCATCAAATAATCTTTTCATGACGCTCTCCTTCAACTGCAACCCTATGCCTAAATATCCTTGCATACTCTTTACACTGTTCCAGAAGTTCTTCATGTTTTCCAACGGCAATTATTTTTCCTTCGTGCAAAAATGCTATTTTATCGGCCTTACTAATACTAGAAAGCCGGTGTGAAATTACTATAGTAGTTCGATAGCGGCACAGTTCATCCCAGGCCTCTTGAATGATCGCTTCAGCCTCATTATCTAGAGCGGAAGTTGCCTCATCCAAAACTAGAATCTTCGGGTCTTTGAGGAACATCCGAGCTATCGCTAACCTTTGTCTCTGCCCCCCAGAAACAGACCGTCCCTCTGAGCCGATTATTGTATCTAGCCCTTCAGGCAATGCATCGATAAACGGTCCTAAGCATGCATGGCGAAGGGCAAGAAGAATTTCTTCATCCGATGCATTTCGCTTAGCCATTTGAATATTGGATCTGAGAGTGCCATCAAATATCACAGGATCTTGCATGACGACACCGATATTCTGCCGAATAGACCGAATAGAAATATCCCTAATCGCTTCCCCGTCTATGAATATCTCTCCTTCAGAAGGCTCATAGTATCTTAACAACAACAACATAAGCGTAGACTTTCCCGAACCGCTTGCGCCAACCAAAGCTATTTTCTCATTGGGTTTTATAACTAAGGACAGCCCATTTAATACATTCGCTTCCGGTTTATAATTAAAGGATACATTATTAAACCGGATTTCCCCTTCACGTACATTGAGGGGTCGTCCTTTCTTATCCTCTCCCTGCTCATTCCATAAATCAAAAATTCGGCGAATAGACACACGATTTTGTTGAAATCGGGTATTCGCGGTACTTAGATTATTCAGCAACCCATTAGCTCTACTGAAATATTCAATCGTTGCGATGAACCCCCCGAGCGTAAATGAGCCTTCGATGATCAAGTAGACAGAAATGATATATAGCGAGAGGTCTGAGCAAAGTGAGAAGAAAGCAATTACTCGGTTTGACGTTAATTCCAGCTGTAGCTTTTGAACCTTCAATCCGATTAACTTTGACCATAAGCCTACGAATTTTCTTGTTACATTTCGCTCGCCCGCTAAGAGTTGAATATCCCTTAGCCCGTTCAATATTTCGAAAACCCAGCTAATCGTCTTTCCATATTCAGTCCTATAAAGATCCAATCTCAGTTTTATGTACTTTCCGAATAACATAGCTGTATATACCGATAATGGAACAACGATGAACATAAGCAATGCAATCTTAATATTCATCAGCGCAATTAATACAACCGCTGTAACCAATCTCAGGAAGTTAGCAAATACATAGAATACATTCCAATGAATCAAATTCATAAATTCTTCTGCATCTTTGTTAATTAACGTAATCAAATTCCCCGTCTGCGAGTGGTGAAACCATTTGGCCTTAAGGGAAAATACTTTTTCGAATATTTTCCTTCTGATATCAAACAGAAAACGTGTCATTAAATAAGCCCACGTTGCGTTTAGGATCAAATGTAGAGATTGTTCACTGACATAGATCATCACATAAACACCAATAATATGCAGAAACATTTGTTTGTTCTGTTGATAGAATACCTCATCAACCAGTTTTCCAAAAATAAATGGATATAACATTCCTACAAATGAAGTAACCAAGACACAAATAAATAAATTAATAAGGACCCATTTGTAGGGCCTTGCAAGCTGCATTATCGTTTTGACTTCATGTTTGAATCCCACTTTTTTAACTCTCCTATCTTAGAAAATAAATTAAAACAAAGCCAATGAACGCGCTTACAAGTGCGGATACTATTGGCGTTTTAACCACTACAACAAATAAATGTTTCTTCATTTGACTACCTCCCAAAGCTAATTTATATTCCTTGTCATAAGGAATTCAAGCTGAATTATCATTTACATCAATCTCCATTCCTAAATTCCGACAGTTCAAAATTCCATCAATCTCTTACATCTTCCTTTAGTAGTTATAAATTTAATGTTTTCTCATCAACATACAAAAGTTAATTACAAAGTAAAATTTTTCTATAATTATCATATCACAACTTGCGCAAACATTTTCACATTATTATTGAGAAAAAAGTCCATTAATGGATTTTTTCCGTAGTATAAATCGGATCCCAGCCTAAAATAGACTGCATTTTTAGGAAAACCTTATTTTTTATTGTTTTTGCTACATAAGGATAAACATTTGCTCAAACGTTTTCATAATAGAGTGGCGTATTTTGTATGCCATCCTTTTTAGTAGAAAGATACTATCCTGAATTTCGAAAGCCCATAGGAGCAAGGTTAGCGCAGGACTCAAAGGGCCTCCTTCATGTAAAATTACAGTAGATTTTCTAGCGATATTGTCTCGATTACAAGAATGAATGATAGTTCATCCCCCTCCCAAATGAAGGGGCGTTGTGGAAGGATCATTCCGTCTTCGCCGCCAAAGCCCTTATCGAATCGGGCGCAGCCGATCGGATGCTCACCAAGCAGGTCAAACGTTTGCCTTCGCAAACACCATTCCACCAAAGATACGGAGCCTCTTTCACGTTTTCAGAGCACTGTACTTTCGAAATTCAGGATCAAGTTAAATGCCAAATTTCAACCATATTTGCAATCACCTTGATGCATTTTTCTTGATTTTTTTCTATAACATCCAAATCCCCTCAGGCTTAAAAGTTCCTCTATTCAGATTAAAAAAATAATGCAAGGAAGGAGGTTTCTCAGTTCACTGCATCCTCTTCGTGCCATGACGATTTATTTATGTCGGAGGGCCCCACGTTACGCTTCAAGTTGAATAGCAGTTCCATGCTCCTCTCCGCGTCATACCCGTGGCCTAGGTTCATCTTGTCAGCCCATACGGGACCTTCTTGATGATGCGGCAAGATTTACTTCATGCTACGGCCTAGCCTGTTGCCCTCCTCGCCTTGGACCAGTAGTTAGTTTCATTGGTACGCTAACAAATTTCGCCATCCACAGGCATTAAATCTACGCTGGGGCTTAGCCCTCTTCGAAGACTTTAACCTATAAGAGTATGCATGCCTCAAGGGCACGCGATAATTTTTAGTCTGTCAATCGACAGACTAAAAATTATCGCTTCGCCTTATAAAACTCATGATACAGCTTCATGAGCGCTCTTTTTTCGATCCGCGACACGTAACTGCGGCTGATCCCCAGTTCCTTGGCGATTTCGCGCTGAGTCCGTTCTTCTCCCCCATGCTCCAGCCCGAACCGCCCTTTGATCACTTCCTGCTCCCGTGCGTCCAATATATCGAGGTTCCGGTATATTTTGCTCTTTTCCATTTTGAGCTGTACCCGATCCACCACATCATCTGCTTCCGTCCCCAAAATATCGATCAGGGTAATCTCATTGCCTTCCTTATCCGTCCCGATCGGATCATGCAAAGATACGTCCTTCCGCGTTTTTTTCAGCGATCTCAAATGCATGAGAATCTCGTTTTCGATACACCGCGCCGCAAACGTTGCCAATTTTGTGCCTTTTCCCAGACGGAAGCTTTCGATGGCCTTAATCAGCCCAATCGTGCCGATCGAGATCAAATCCTCCAGATCCTCGCCGGTGTTGTCGAACTTCTTCACGATATGCGCCACAAGCCGTAAATTGTGCTCAATCAAAATGTTGCGGGAAACCGCATCCCCTTCAGCCATCCGCTGAAGATGCTTCGTCTCCTCCTCCTCCGTGAGCGGCTGAGGAAACGCGTTGTTTTTCACATAAGAGACGAGCAGCGTCAACTGTTTGATGAACAGCGCTATGGCGGTAAACAATCCTGGCATAGATGACACCTCCTGCTGAATCACATGGCAATGAAAACAAACCTGCTTCATTTTGGGTCATTTCATTGTATGTGGGCGGAGGCCCGACCGTGCCTGTACGGGGGGAATTTTGACTAGGTTAATTGCCCAGTGACGGCATCCTTTTTCTTCTTTCTTAGCTGAGGGGCTAATTGTATATAGCGCCAAGGCCCCATTTATTGAGCCAAGCCAAAAGAGGATTAAAGCAAGTTTCAAGGAGATGTCCGGAATACCGTCTTTTATTAAACCAAACAAGAGCATAAAAACCGCTCCAATAAACATCGGACGTAAGACCAGATCTTTGGTCTCAGCCAGGTTCTGTGTTGGAGAAATGAAGAACTGGCCGGCATACTGTAACCCCTGTGCCGTCACATACCCGGTAATTCCCAGCATAATATTATCGTAGTTGTGTCAACTGGGTATCATCTGCATTATTTATTTTCGAAGAATTCATCATCTTCAAATAATTCCTTCTGAGGGGTTACTTCCAAACCCTGCTGCGGCTCCAATTGCATTGTTACCTTACCCGACGCTTTTTGGCCAACCCATTTGATTGCGCCGCTCCCTTTAGGTAGATATAACTCAATTTCTTCATCACCTTCCCCTTCCCAAAGCGTATGTATCTCACTGTTCCCATTCACTTGAATTATTTTGAATTTACCCCGGTCAGCATTTCCGCGAATAGATATTTTAGTTGTTACATCAGAAGCAGTATTTAAATGCCATATCGTATGTAATCCCGAAAAACCCGAAAATTTTATATATGCCTCTTCTTCGGTAACATCGCCTGATTTGCCGGCAAAAGTGTAGCTATCTCCCGAATCCATTAAGCGCTCTTCGTCATTGAAGATGTTTTCTTGCTGCGCTGTTCCGTTACTACAAAAACGTATTGAAAAAATCATATTAAATAGCAAGAAATATCGGCAGATCAATATCCGCTGTCCGGACGCTTTGCACGATTATCCCGTTTGATCTGGAAGCAAAGAGGAAGATAAATTCAGGAGAAGAAGATAGGTTTGGGAGAAGCAGACATGTTCGAGATCGTTCGACAGGTTTGTGAGCAGGAGGTTTAGGAGAAGTGAAGCAGACCTGACGGGAGGAATGGGGGCAAGGCACCGGGAAAAGGAAAGGGCCGTGATTAGCCCCCCCCTCTACCCCCTGAACAAGAGGGATAATCGTGCAAAGCAGCATGCAGAGCATGCAGGGATACCAAGACACGAACGCTATCATAATTTATTTAGCGAATTTTCGTCCAATGGAAGCCGTCATTCGAAATAACAACATTACTTCCATCTCCATAACCGGTTAATTTTGAGTCTGCTTGAATAACCGACATGGCATTCGGTAAAGACTTATCCAGGTTGGTCGTTTTCCAATGGATTTGGTCGGTTGAGGTCAGTATTTTGGAACGTACACCCCCCGGGCTAAACCAATATTGTGCAAAAATCATGTAATTCTTACCGATTTTGAGCATTGGGGAACGGGAATAATTGGTGTCCAACGTTTTTTTAATGTTCTGCACAGTAAAGGTTGTCCCGTTTTTTGAGGTCAATCGGTTGCCGAAGTCGTCGAACAAGGTAACGGTGCCGTCGGTGACCGGTTTCTCAAGCTGATAGCTATAATTATTTCTTGGAACATCATTGACTGCGAAGGAGTATCTCAAGTCTGACTTAACGTTGGCGGATTGCATGATCCAATTTTGAAGGTCCTTTGAACTGTAAACAATCATTTCCGCATACCTTTTCTTATCGGCATCCACGATAAATTGATTTTTGGAATGCGTTTTTGACTTCGTATAAAAGGTATACCCGCCGCCGAAAGCGGAATATATCTTTCCATTCCAGGTTATGAAGTAGATGTTTAAAGGAATCTCCGCTTTTTCGTACCAATCCATCCCGTTAGAAGAGGTGAACAATTTGCTCCGGTCACTAAATGCCTTAGCGAGCAAAACGTATTGTCCGTTTATGTATTGGACGTTTTCAATCGTGTAGGGTTGACATAGTGAATCCGATACATTTCATCGGTAGGAATCCGGTAAGATACCCAACTTTTCCCGTAATCGCGGGTAACGTTCAAATAATCGTACACGACCATGATCGTCCCCTTTTCATCCGCCGCAATCGAAATAATTTCATCCCCGGTTGCGCGATTGAAAGCAACTTGAAACTCCACCGGATCTATTCATTTGGCGCACCTGACCCTTTCACAATAATTTAGTCGATCCCCGCTCACTTCTTCGACCGGTAAACGATCACAAAATCGCTGTCCGTCCTCGCAGGGGCGATCCAGGAATCAGCGCTGGTAAGAAAGTTCGGATCATCCAGATCGATGATTAAATTCCCGGAGTTTTCATCGGATACTCCACCGTGAACCAGAAAAAGTCGATCGGCCGATTGGGGCACTTGGCTTCGGTTTATTTTTACGGCAATCGGATCATCCCAGTCTACTTCGTTGCCATTATATTCTTGCTTGGGATAGCTCACGCGGTAAACGTTATCGCTCAGCAGCTTGTAGTCAAACTGATCTTCTTTGTCCGGATCCAGGGCACTATAATCGGCCTTTGTAAAGGAATCGTCTTCCGTCAGCGGACGAGCGGAAAAAACGACGTCTTCGGAGGTTTGGAATTCTACATTCTCCAGCATGGAGGCCAGGCTGATCCCCTCTCCGACATCTACATATTCAAAACGGTTTTCTTTCATTTCCAGCGGCTTCATGTCGCTTTCGGGAAATTCTTTTTTGATACGTTCTATGTACTTGGTGTTATGAATTTCACCGCTGATCCTGCAGTAATTATACGCGGGGCCATAAATAATCGGATCGAGCGCTTGGGGATTTCTGATGTCCAGAATTTCCTTCATTCTAGCGTCCATATATTTGTCTTCCTTGTTGACGTATAGGGAAATCTCGCTTTCCCCGTTGCTGAAATGTCTTGCCAATTGGTGAAACAGTTCCATGGTGTTATCGTAATATTGATTCTGATTCGCCTTGCCGCCTTTGAAGAAAATCTCCAGTTCCAAGCCGAAATGGCTGTTCTGCAAAAATGTCTTCAAATCCCCGTCATATTTTTGCTTCAGCGTAAAATAATCGATACCTCCATGGTCAAGTTCGCTGGAGATGCTGTACTTTTGGACGTAATACTCATCCGTTACTTTAAATTTGTCAATCAGCTGCTCTTGAATATCGGCTTTGATCCGTTCGGCTTGATAATTGTCCGAAAGCACATTTTTTAACTCATCGCTGTACCGGTTCCATGTGGGGCCGGCCAACACTCGAAAAGAGGTACCGTTAAACTCCAACGTAACCGTTCCGCTTTTGGGGACTTCACGCTTGAAAACGGGAATCGGCCCGTTCAGCCCGGCATAGGACAACTTCACTTCCACCACTTTCGCATCGTCCATCCCGTACTTTTCCATGACGTAATTTTGAGCCATTTGGGCCAGCTCTTTTTTCACCTGTTTTTCCTTTGCCCCCCTCGAGCCGGAGCATCCGGCAACCAGAATACAAACCGCTAAAATAAACACTATGATGCAGATGGTTTGAAGTGCCGTGTAACTTTTCATTTATTCACCTTTCCTACATTAAAAACTACAAAATATATAGTTTCAACTCTTCGCAAATATCCTGTGTAATTTTGGCTCACCCCCTTTTATCTAGATTTTCATACCCAACGTAGTTTGATGTAATCATTTGGATCACATCTTCACGGCTAGAGAAGAGCAGACCGTTATACCGACTATACAATTCATCAACTTGTGATTCTGAGTAAACGACCTTTTTTCTAATCGAATCAAGCACATGATCTTTATGATGATTATATAACTCCTTCGATTTTAAATACCTGAAGATTATTTTCAACTTTCTGCCTCAATGCAGAATCCGTACATATTTCTCGTATGACGATTTCAAATTCTTTCGCCTTTGCCAAACAAATAATTGATCTGAGAGGTATCACCCGGTTTTAATTTGCTTTTGTCAACCATATCGATTCCGAATTTGAAATATTGACCGAACTCATCTACATATGGATTCAAATTCCTGTACAGCACGCAGAAAATGATGAAGAGACGACGAATATCGTCGTCTTGAACAGCCTGGTCTCAAAACCTGTTTTATGCTCCGGTGACTTCTGCATTTTTATTGATAGCATCAATAATGCCGATAATTGCTCGTGCGTCGTCCATATTATTGCTAAACAGCTCCGCAATGCTGCCAACCGTACGGAATGGCTCCTCTTGAAGAACGGATTTTTCGATCATCCCGTTTTTAACGACATATTCGATAATGAGCTTTACAAACCGCAGTTGATTGACATTCAGCCGATTTTCTTGGAGAAACTCCATGAAAGCTTCGTTCGCGGCCTCCTGATCAAGACCCACGATACTTCGTACAAGCTTGGTTACCGGTAAGTCTTTATATTCACGCTCATAATCCTCTTTTGTCCCTAACTCTTTCCATAAAATTTGTTCGAGCGTCTTTAAGTCTTGTTTCGTGATCGGTTTGTTGTTGCGAAGTTTATAAATGGCGAGCTGATCCTTGTTGGCATGCAAATAATGGGTAACCTTTTTGCGGTAATTTTGCAGGTCGTTCGTGTTGTAAAATCCGCGGCTTTCTTCCACACCGAGCCACTCATCTTTAAAATTAGTATAATAAATTTGCTGCGTTTCGCGTTCCAGAAACTTAATGAGTTCCCGCAATGCTTCCCGTACCTTCTCCATTTCGAAGATGTCCGCTTCTTCCCAGAATTCCGCCGTCTTAACCTTCTCTATGATACTTCGCTGGGCGACAATCTGTGGGATCGTGCCCAACTTGGAGAGACTTTCCGCAGTCTCGATGACTTTGCGAATCGGTCTGACAGCCCCCGTTCCTTGAAGCTTGGCCAGTTCAATGACCAGCATTAAATGATCAAATCGCTTGGCCAGTTCGTCATTGCTGGAAGAAACGACAAGCGGTGCAATATGCTCCTTCAAATCGCCCATATCGGTATCGGTTAACGAGCGCCATGCGCCATCATTCTTATATTTATGGACGTATTCAATGTGCTGTCTGACGCGGAAAAGTTCCTCATTAAGCGCATTCACGTTTTCTTTTAACAATTCCACCATATCCGTGCGATAGGAGATATACTCCGGTTCCTGAAACCGAAGTTGTTGGAGTTCACGAACAATCTGCACACGAACATTGAACAATTTCTCGGATAGGGTTTGAACAATCCCCGCTTCTTTCCCTTTTGGGTTTGCCCGGAAAAATTCAAAGTTACGGCAGAAGTCAAAGATCAGGAATTCTTTCTTATCTTCGCCAATGCCGTGCAGATCTTTACATAACCGCGTTCCTCGACCCACCATTTGCCAAAATTTCGATTTCGAGCGAACTTTCTTGAAGAAAACCAAATTGACGACCTCAGGAATGTCCACGCCAGTATCCAGCATATCAACGGAAACTGCAATTTGCGGCAGCTTGCTCCACATGGAAAAATCATCGATCAGAGTTTGATAATAATTCGTTTTAATATCTATGACCCGAGCAAAATGCCCTTTCAAGTCCGGGTACAAAGCATCGAATCGTTCCACGATCGCAACCGCATGACGATGGTTTTTGGCGAAAACGATCGTTTTGCCCAATTTGTCGCCGCCTTCGACCTTTAATCCCCGCTCCATGACAAATTGAAGTACACGGTCGATCGTATCCTCGTTAAACAACCACTCATTAATCGCCGCGCTGTCAATATCCCGCGGTTCTTCTTCTTCATCTTCCAACAGTACTTCCTCGTATTGTTCTTTTTCAGCCTCGGACAGATCATCATAGCGGATGCCATCATCCATAATTTTGGTCGTTGTTTCAACCGTACGATAATCGACCAAGTATCCTTCCTTAACAGCTTGCTCCAATTCATAAGCAAACGTTGGGACCCCATTTTCCAGTTGGAACACATCGTATGTATTTTTGTCGACTTCATCTTTAGGCGTTGCCGTCAGGCCCAACAGTATGGCGTCAAAATAGTCGAAAATCGCCTGATATTTCTTATATATGCTTCTATGCGACTCGTCAATAATGATCAAGTCAAAATGCCCCACCGTGAACAGCTTTTTGCCGTCCTTCCGTTTAGCCTCATCGATCGCATTCATCATCGTCGGATAGGTCGAGAATACGATTCTGGCTGTCTCTGGATTATCCTTGCTATCGAGCAGATTACACAGTGTCATTTCGGGCAAATATTGACTGAAGCTGTTTTTGGCTTGGCGTACCAGCGTTGTGCGATCCGCAAGAAACAGTACATTTTTCACCCAGTTGTAGCGGCTTAACACGTCGACAATCGCACTGGCGGTACGAGTCTTGCCGCTGCCTGTCGCCATAACGAGCAAGGCGGTTCGCTGCCCTTTGTTTAACGCGTCGCAAACCGAAAGCACCGCTTCATGCTGGTAAGGGCGATTTACGATATTGTCGTTGATTTGGACTTCCTGCAACGGCTTCTGAATCAAGCGGCGGTTGATCAGCAGTTGCAATTCATCCTGACTGGCAAAACCGGATACCACTCGGCTGGGATAATGCAGATCGTCCCAGAAGTTCGTACGAAAACCGTTCGTATAATAGATGACAGGTCGCTGACCGTATCGCTGCTCCAGGCAATCGGCATAGAGCTTCGCTTGCTGCTTTCCTATATTGGGGTCTGCACTTGTACGTTTTGCTTCCACAACGGCAAGGGGTTTCCCGTTCTCACCAAACAACACGTAATCCACATAACCGATGCCCTGCCCATTCGGCATCCCCTGTACTTCAAACTCTTCCAGCACATTTTTTTGGAACGTCCATCCGGCCAGCTTAAGCTCGATATCGATGTAACGTTTACGAGTCTCGTATTCGCTGATTTCATCCGGCACGAAATGATATTCCTGCGTATTTTGAGCCCGGCGTTCCGTAAGGAGTTTCCGAAGTTCTTCATTTTCTTTCACCAAGTCTTCCAGCTTGCGGTCTTTCGAACCCAACCGGTCATACAAATCCTGCAGTTCCTGAGGTCTTACTTTCTCTTGCAACTTGTTTTCTTCCATCAATAGTTGCTCATCAAAGCTTCTTGCCGTATACTCGGCCGAATAGCAATAATCGATCCAACTGATGAAGTTATGCAAGTTGCGAAGAGACAGGACAGCCTCACCGCGGCTGATCGTTGCATTTGAATGCACAGCCAGATTGCCCAGCTTGGTAACGTATTTCAGTTGAGGCAGCATAGCCTGATCGATGACGCGAAGAAAAGTCACGTCATGGATCAAGCTGGACAAGTTATCTTGATAAGGTACCTTCAAGTCGCTATCGTAGGTAAACAACCACTTGACGGCAAGCTCCAAAGCCCGACGGCTGAGGATGGCGCAAGTCGCCGGACTGACGACCAACGCCTTTTCCGCCTCAATACAGGCACCGGCAAAGCTGGCATAGGTTTTATTTTCACTGAGAAAACCAAAATTCGATAGCTGCATATCGCCCATCTAGACCATTACACCATCTTTCACTGTCAATTCACCTTTGAAGGCTTTTTGCAGAAGTGCCTGGAAGTTGGATTCTAGTTGTTGGAGAGACTTCATTTGTAATTCTTTTTGGGACTGATATTGTTCAAATATCAATGAATATTTTTGTTGAACATCTATATCTGGAATTGGCATCTCTATTTCATTAATTTTTGCTAAAGTAATACGTTTAATTGCCGCTCCTGACATGTTATTTGTAACTACCTGTTTCACTCGTGGATCATTTAAATAACTCACCAAGAATTGCGCAGTTATAAGGTCAATATTTATTTTAATCAAAGCTAGACTAGACAGCATACTAAATTCGAAGTCATATGGATTAATGGCGGCAATACCAGTCGTGGCACCATCTTTTATATATAAAATATCTCCTTTTTTTACAGGGCATCGTTTATAAATTGCGGTATGTTCACTTACAGAAATGTAAGTTGGGTTAGAAAAAAAGTCCACTCTGTTTGGTTTAACATGTTTAGCTGTAACATATGGTACTCCATTTGTTTTGGGCTCTGGCGAATGGTGAGTTCCATCGGTAATCAAAGTGCAGACATCACTTAGTTTGCCGGTCTTCCAAGACTTTGTATTTCCAACTGGATCACCAAACATATCCAAAAAAACAGCGTGAACTAATTCGTCAAGTTTAGCTATTGCTTGTTTGCGTTTTTCAATTAAAGATCGAGCTTTTTCTAAAGCATCAGCGATTAATTTTTGTTGCTCAAATGTCGGCAAAGGAATTTCTATATTTTCTAAAACTTTCTTCTGAATATGAGGTATAGTTGCCCCTGTACAGTTTTCTCTAAGATAAGAGCTCTTTGACTGAAGAAACATTGCAATATATGAAATACAGTCTTTATTATCTTTTGGTCTTAATGCCGCTATCGTACTCCCAATTATTCCAGAAAGGTTATACCCAACCGTACCTGCATTCGCACCATCCCATGCGATTAATATATCATTCGGTGTTACATATACGCCAGATGCAGCTTTTCTTACCATTTTTATATTTTCATCGTTACGCAAGTCGTCAATCTGTATATACCGAACCATTTCATTAGTGTCATTTAATTCATTTTCATCATATTTCTTACCCTTAGAAATAGAAAATAACTCGCCAATTCTTTGTTTTCTCACCCAAACAACGCCTCCAATTCCTCAAGCCCCTCAGTAATCTCTTTCTCCAGTTGCTTGATCGAAGCCAGAATCACCTTCGGATCCTCATACTGAACTTCCTCATATTCCGTTTCCTTATAACGATTAATGCTAAGATCATAAGCATTGTCACGAATCTCATCTACCGGAACCAAAAAAGATTGTTCCGTGCGTTTACGATCCTTCTCAGCATCCACATTGCTAAATCGCTCTATAATATCCGGTATATCATTGGTTTCAATCGGACTCCGTTTGTCATCAAGCGAATAACCGTCAGCTTTCATATCATAGAACCAAACATGATCCGTTCCACCTGCGCCGGTTTTAGTGAAGATCATGATTGCCGTTGAAACCCCTGCATAGGGTTTAAACACACCACTCGGCATCGAAATAATGGCTTCCAATTTGTGATTGTCCACAATTTCCTTACGAATCGCTTTATGCGCCGTGCTGTTGCCGAATAAGACACCATCCGGGACAATGGAAGCACAGCGTCCGCCCACCTTGAGCATCCGCAGGAAGAGGGCAAGGAACAACAGCTCGGTCTTTTTCGTGCGTGTCACCCGAAGCAGATCGGCGGATACGGAATCCGCATCAAGCGAACCTTTAAACGGCGGATTGGCTAAAATTAATGTATATTTATCCTTGTCCGTATTATTTTCGTTCAAGGAATCACGGTATTCGATATTCGGATTATCCACTCCATGCAGCATCATATTCATTGCACCGATGCGCAGCATCGTGCGGTCCATATCGAAGCCGTGGAACATATGATTGTTAAAATGCTCTTTTAATCCTTGAACAAGGAAAAGATCGGCATGATTTTCACGCAAATATTCACCAGCAGCGACAAGAAAACCTGCCGAACCGGCCGCCGGATCGCAAATGATATCCTCTGGCTTAGGTTTCATCAAAGCGACCATCATTTGGATAATATGTCTTGGTGTACGAAATTGTCCGTTTGTCCCGGCGGTAGCCACCTTGGACAACAGATACTCGTATAAATCCCCTTTTGTATCCCTGTCCTTCATATCGATCATATCAATTCCTTCGATAATACGAACAAGCATATTAGGGGTTGGGATCATAAAGATCGCATCGCCCATGTATTTGGCGTAAGCCGAATCCTTATCTCCATGAAGCGATTTAATAAACGGAAATACTTCGTTCGAAACGACATCATACATCCGCTGCGGGTCAAAATTCTTGAATTGATTCCAGCGCAAATGCTGCTTGTCACTCGGAAACATGCGGGCAAACGGCACGGATAGTAGCATCGATTCATTTTCCTTGCGGGTTTCCGCTTCATCCAAGTCCTTAATAAACAACAAATATGTAAACTGTTCGATTACGCTTAATGGATTGGTAATACCGCCAGTCCAAAAGGTCTCCCAAATCCGATCTACTTTCTGTCTTAATTCACCAGTTATCATGTCTATCTCCTTTTACGAAGGTTCTTGTTCAATTATACTACGGACTACCTAATATGACATACTCCTACATATCGGCAATCTCATTCAGCAATTCATCTACCAGCCCATCCACACATGCTTTCCCCAAACTCAAATCCAAAAAAGCAATCCGTACCTCCACGCCATCTCCGCTATCAAATTTGATAGGCTGCTCGGTTCCCGATAGTTTAGGCGTCCAAGGATAAACTAAATATACCTTGCCCGCACCGTACTTTTTGCCGTAAGCATATGCCTGGTACATGTCCGCTTGCGTAATGCCGAAGTCCGAACCAGGGGAAAGGAGCTTCCACTTCGTGTCCAGTACTACAACTCCGGACGGGCCTTGTACGACAATGTCCGGTTTCAACTGAAACCTTGGCGGGTTGTCAAACAGACGATAAGACCGATCCTGTGTCTTCACATGGATACGGGGATCTGCGAGCACTTTTTTTAAAAGTCCGGCCACGTAACGTTCAAATACTTTTTCCATCGGGAACAGCAGCGCATAGGCGGCACTGCCTCCTCTAAATGGCGTGAAGCTTTGACCGGCTAAGAATAGGCGGCACCACTCCAATATCGTCTGATATTCTTTCATATTCCGATCTGTAGATACACTAGCCCAATCCCGCTCCGGATGCACGGATCTCTCCACGCTGTCGAACGCCCCCAGTAAAGAATAAAGGTCCTTTTGGTTATTCGGATGGCCGCTAACCTTAAGCAGCAGTTCCACCGTTGTCTTGATCAGCCGATTTTCCGGCCGGTTAAGACTGAACTCGTCATATTCGATATAAAAGCGTTCTTTGTGGGCGGCATTATGCTTCATATGCTGGGAAAAGAGTTGCTTTCCCTTGTAGAAGCGTTCATTGTCTTGATGCACCGAATAATCGGATTTCAAGCCGCGTTTGACTAAGGCCGCAGCCTCTTCGATGAACATACGAATGAAAATGTCCAGCAGATGGTTTTTCTCCGCGCCGAGGCCGGTCGGATTATAATGTTTATTCGGTATATCGTTGACGGACCTCAACATATCGATAAAGATGCTCTTCGTTTGTGTTATGGAGCTTTCATCATCCCGAGCGTATATTTTGGGCAGGATTTCGATTTGAGTGCCATCGGTCATGGCGATCACGCCCACATGGTTTTTGGCGCTGATGATTTTGCCGATCCCTCTCCTGCTCCCCACGGTCATCAGTTCAAGAGCATCCGTCATAGTGCTTGTTCCTCTGCTTTCCAGCACAATACGTTCCAGGCGGTCAAAGGCCGGCTCGGCTATGCACTGATATCCAAGTGCAGTTCCGTCGGGATTTTTGCATAAAGTTCCATACTCTTTTAACGTAACCTTGTTAATCTTCCTGCTGTTACTGAATAGTTTCATGCTCATAGCGCACCTAATCCAGGTTGTTATAGTCGTATATTTTTAAATAAGCACCTAACTGGCGGAATGCATCGCGATTGATTTCGTAAGTAATAGACTCTTCTAGATCTACTTCGTCCAGTTTGCCGAACAGCTCTTTCATATCCACCTTGTTTACGACGATAAATTGTTCCGGCTTCGGCTTGTTGTTGTCCCCCAACACAAGGCGGATTTTCTCGTAATTGTCGTAGAAATATTCTTGAAGCAGAGGAATAATCGTATGCTCGAAAAGATGTCCCAATTTCCCAAGCGTAGGCTCCTCGTACAAACTCAAAAAGTATGCGTGCCCAATGGTATGCTCACGATCGTACAACGCTTCGATTCTCCGGTTCATCGTTTCCAGCATCGTTGCCAGATTCAACAGTTTTCCATCGACCTCAATAGAGCCAAGACGTTCAGGCTCCGGCATCATCTCGGCAAATGAAAACCGCCGCCGCAGCGCCGTATCCAACCGGGCGATGGAACGGTCCGCCGTGTTCATGGTAGCAAGCAGATAAACATTATTCGGAATGCCAAAAGACTCATGCGAGTACGGAAGATCCAGCATGAGTTCTTCCGGCATCCCGATCCGTTTCGTAGGTTCGATAAGGGTGATCAGTTCGCCAAAAATTTTGGAGATGTTGCCGCGGTTGATCTCATCGATGATAAAGACATAATTGTTGTTATTTTTTTGGACGACCGAATGGACGTGATTATCTTTCTGTTTTCCCAGAATGGCAAGCACGTGCGATAAAGTAATTCGGTTCAACCGGTAGACGGAGCCTAGCGTCATCACTTTATTTCCGTTGAGTTCCAGAATGTTCTCCCGGATATCCTTGACTAACCAGTTCACCTTGCGGGAACGCTTGTATTCCGCCATGTCTTCCAGCCACTCATACTCCCCTGTGACGACGCCGATCGCATCAATCGTCTCTTCATCATGAAGAACGAGAACAATATCTCCTTTCTTCATCTCGTCAATAAAACGGGAAAGGATTGCCTTTCCGCCATGCCGGTAATCCGTGTCTTCGCTCAAAATTTCACCGTAAGAATCCCAGCCGATACGGATCCGGTCATTATTGAAGCAATCCCGCTTAATCGGATTCTCCCTGGAACCTCCCAAGGAAACCTTCCATATCGTCGGTTCTTTACCAATTCCGTAGCCGTTGCCGTCCTGAACGATAAGTTTTTGCGCCTTTTTACAGAACTTTTTAAACAAGCCGGGCACAATATCGTAAACGACTTCCCCGTTCCCCGAATCCGTTGCCGTTTCTCCGCCGGATGCCATTTGCGGTTTGATACCTTCGATAAACTCTTCGTAACCGTAGGATTGATGAAAAGTCGTAAACGCAATCTGCCCTTTTTCTTGATACGCCTCATAGCGAGCCTTAATTTGATCGTATCCATCCGTCTCGGCTTCTTCGAGAACGACGTTAAGAGGCTTGTTTTCAATCATCGAAACTGCATACAGAACGGTGTGATAAGTTTTGCCGGTTCCCGGCGGTCCGTATAAAATGATATTTTTGTCCAGAAGACGATGCTGTTCCGAATCTGCTACAAAAGATCCTGCATTATCATCAGAGTGACCGGTCTCTTTACTGGCAACAACTTGGAAACTCAATCCATCCCCTCTTTCCCGAAGAAACTCCTCATAGTATTTAAGGCCATATTGAAATGCTTTGTTACCGCCTCTTTCATTTACCAGTACAAAATTTTCCGCCTGCTCCATAGCTATTTTCATGTTCCGGTATTGGTCGGCATCAGCGACTTCGAATACATTGGTAGTCTCAAGTTCAATATTAGTAAGCTTAGCAGGGGAAGTAGCTAAGTAGGTAACATATTGGCTAACGGTTTTTTCAGAATAAGGCTGCCCATCCGCCTTCTTCTTCCGCCTTAACCAGTCGGTATATTCTTTTTTGCGCAATTTGGCCTGATCTTCCATAATAATTCACCTTTCAACGATAATTTTGTAAATGGCTTAACACTGCAAGATAAAGTCCTCTTGCTTAGTACTCTCCTATGGATGGAACTATTAATAATTGACCTTCGACAAATCCTCTAGTTCTTCCTGCCTATTTGCAAGGAGTAATCGATCCTAATCATGTATAATATCACTAAATTCACAGATTCAACCCTTATAGGGGTGGGGAGGGCATTTATATGAAAAAACCGCTGATCGGGGTTTTGCCGTTGTACGACGAGGAGAAGGATAGCTATTGGATGCTGCCCGGTTACATGAAAGGCGTCGAGGAAGCCGGGGGGATTCCGTTTATGCTTCCGTTAACGACGGACCCGGAAACCATTGTAGCCATAGCCGAAACGTTTGACGGTTTTTTGTTTACGGGCGGGCATGATGTTAGCCCTGAAATTTACGGGGAGAAGGTCGAGCCGGTGTGCGGGGCAAGGTGCGAGGAAAGAGACGTTATGGAAAAGCTGCTGTTTAACCGGGCGATCGAGCAGGATAAGCCCGCCTTCGGCATCTGCCGCGGCCTGCAGTTGTTTAACGCGTTGCTCGGCGGGACGCTGTACCAGGACCTTCCCGCGCTGCGGTTGAGCGGCGTGCGGATCGGGCATAAGCAAACCCCGCCATACACCATCCCCGTCCACGACGTTCACATCGAAAAAGGAAATGTCCTGTATGAGATCGTGCAGGCCGAGTCCTTGAAGGTCAACAGCTACCATCACCAGGGGATCAAAAAATTGTCAGGGCAGCTTATGGCCGCCGCAGTTGCGGAGGACGGGCTGATCGAAGCGGTCGTCATGCCGGACAAAAGCTTTGTCCTGGCCGTGCAGTGGCATCCGGAATTCAACTATAACATCGACGACAGCAGCTTTCGGCTTTTTAAAGCATTTGTGCAGGCGTGCCGCCCAGAGCAATGAAACCGTCCTTCACAAAGACGGTCCATACAACCGATATGTATTTGAGACACTGATAACCCGCTTAGCCGGTTAACCAGCTCTGCAGTACAACCGCATGATTGCAGACCGGATCCTTGGCGGCATAAACGAGCGTCACACGCTGCTTCTCCGCCAACTCGCGGATGCGGGCCGCAAGTACGGCCCGCTCCGGGTCCGTCTCCAATTCCCGGACATAGCTATCGCTAAAAGCCGCAAAACGCTCCGGCTGATGATTAAACCATTTGCGAAGCTCGGGGCTGGGCGCGATGGCTTTCATCCATTCGTCGATCGCGGCCTGTTCCTTCTTTAAGCCGCGCGGCCACAGCCTGTCCACCAAAATGCGGTACCCGTCCCCCGAAGCAGGCGCTTCGTAAATACGCTTCACGGCAATCCGGCTTTCCATTGCTGAATCCATCCGACATTCGCATCCTTTCCATATTTTTTGCACTAAACTTCTAAGCTAACCTTCTACGTTAAATTCTGCGCTAACTTCTACGCTAAATTTCTCTACGCTAACGGTTGCCACAGCCGCTATTTGCTCCAATATCGCCGTTTTCAAATTCTAACGGTTGCCATAGCGCTTATTTAGCTTGAACCCGGCAATTTGGGCTCAGATTTGAGCAGATAACAACGCTCACAACCGTTGGATTTTTTTCTCGGACGGCCATGGGAACGGGCTACCTCCAAGGCCTGCTAAGGGCCCCTGTTAAGGGACCCTGTTAAGGAACCCTACTAAGGGGCCCTACTAAGGGGCCCTGCTAAGAGACCAGTAGCCCTGGAGGAAGTCACCCGCCAGCATTCCGCTCGGCCGCAAACATGCGGACTTCTTCCTGGGTAGGCATCCCCGCCTGGGCGCCGAATTTGGTAACGGCCAGCGCGGAAGCCAGCCCGGCGTATTCGACCGCTTCCCGCAGGCTCCGGCCCCGCGCGATCGAAACGGCCAGCGCGGCGTTAAAGCAATCGCCCGCCCCCGTCGTATCGATCACCGGCACCGGATGGCCCATAACGAAACGCACCTCGCCGCTTTCGTCCAAATAAGCCGATCCGCCGGCCCCCAGCGTCGTAACGACGTTGGCGGCTCCCAGCTCCTTCAAGCGCCGCATGGCCGCACCAAGCGTAGTTCCGTCGGCGGCAATGCCGGTATAGCCGCTCAGCTCGGTCCGGTTCGGCGTCATAAAGTCGGCGCAGCGAAACAGCTCTTCCGGCAACGGCTGCGCAGGGGCGGGGTTCAGCACGACCGTTTTCCCGAGCGACTTCGCTTTCCGGGCGGCGTATAGCGCCGTTTCGACCGGAATTTCCAGCTGCAGCAGCACGATGTCCGCCTCCTTCAGCTTCGCCTCGTTCCGGTCGATGTCCTCCGGCCCCACCCGGTCGTTTGCCCCGGGGACCACCACGATGCTGTTATCGCCCTCGCCCACATAAATCGAAGCGATGCCCGTCGCCGTCCCGCTCAGGCGTTTTACGCCGGTTACGTCAACACCGTCCCGCCCTAGAGCGTTCAGCAGCTCCAGCCCAAAAGCGTCGTCTCCCACGGCTCCGATCATCGCGGTTTCCGCCCCGAGGCGTGCCGCCGCAACCGCCTGATTGGCTCCTTTTCCTCCGGGAACAAACCGGACCCGGTCGCCAAGCAGCGTTTCTCCCACCCGCGGGTGACGCGGGGTCTCCACGACGATATCCATATTCAGACTGCCGATAACCGCCACTTTCGTATGGTTCATTAACATTACTTCCTTTAAATTGAAATGTACATGAATGACACATGTAATTTTATCAAAAAAAACGTCCCCATTCACGCAACGCCGGCTCGCCGGATCGTTTTTTAGAAATTGTCGAGTTTCGTATGGTCTACTAGAGTATAGTCTGCAGCTTCCAAATGAAACAGACGAAAAAGGAGGGGCCGCAATGAACATCGGCGAAGGCGATGATGCCGATTTCGCATATTTGAGACATCTTCAAACCGAACGGGAAAAAAACCAGCACCGCCATTTTTTTCGCGTTGCTCTGGAGATCGAATTAAAGCTGCAGCCGAAACCGGCTGACCGCGCCGCCGGCAAGGATGAGCCGCTAGTTTTGACCACCCTCGACATCAGCGGAGGCGGTCTTTCGTTTCTTTGTCCGGATCCGTTGGAACCAAGCAAAGAAGTTCAAGGGTCCGTATATTTAAGAACGAACATCCACCAGAAGCATATTCCGTTTACCGGTAAAATAATCAGCTGCACAAGACATACCGATCAGAAATACCGCATTGCCCTGAAGTTTGTCGAAATCAAAGACACCTTTCGTTCCGACATCATCCGCTTTTGCTTGTATAAACAAACGGAAATGCGCAATAAATTCAAAAACTATCCCATATAGCCCCGGTTTTACGCCCGCCGTCAAGCAGGGACAAAAGGATTTCCGCCGCAAATGTCGAATCTTCATAGATTATGAGAACGTACAAAAAACAGATATTCATGATTTTGCTTGTTATTGCCGCGATCAACGGAATCCGGGTTACCTGGAACAGCTTCCACCAAACGATCGAGCAACCGGTGGCGGCCGAAAACGGCATTCTCGATTTGCGGGGATGGAAGCTTCCCCCAAACCATACGATCACACTGAACGGGGAGTGGGAATTTTATCCGAATCAAAGGCTGACATCCGTACCGGATTCGGCATTGGATTCGGCCCCGACGAGCCCTGTATCCGCTAACTCCGGGAAAGTCTTTATTCCGGTGCCTGGCGCTTGGGATCAATATTTTCCGGACGATCAGCAGGGGAGGTATACTTACGGAACATACCGGCTGCGGATTTTCCTGGACGAACCGGCTTCCCAAACGCTCGCGCTGCGAATCGCCGAAATAACGCGGGCCTCCGCCGTTTATGTCAATGGACAACCCGCCGGCGGCAAAGGAAACCCTTCGGCTCAAAGCGAGTCGTACAAGCCGGGGCACCGTCCTTACACCATAAACCTTCCCAAAGGCGGCGATTCCTACGAAATCGTGATTCAGGCCGCAAACCATGCCGGAAAAGGAGGAATTACCAAATCGATCCGGTTCGGCACGCTGGATGCGATCAATCAGCGAACCACGCTTTCCATGGCACTGCAAGGCTTGCTTAGCGTTGTTTTTCTGGTGCATGGCCTGTACGCCGTAATGCTGTATTTTTTGGGAGCGGCCAATAAGGGACTGCTGTACTTTTCGGCGGTCATCGTGTGCGCGGTGATCAGCGTTTTGGGCGTTGACGATAAGATTTTGTTCATATTATTGCCGTCCATGCCGTATGAAGCCGACCTTAAAATCGTCCTGTTGTCTTATGTCGGGGTTGTTTCCTTCATCCCGCCGTTCATCAAAAACATGTTTCCCGAATACGGCCAGTTGAAAATAGTTCGCTGGTTTGCCTATTTTACTTCATGTTATGCGCTGTTTGTGCTGATCGCTCCGTCAAAGTACGTCATTCCGTCGGAAAAAATTTTTTTGGCGCCGATTTTGCTGTTGTCCGTCTCGATCGCCGTTTACATACTGCAAGCCGCCGCCCGAAAGCAGAAGGATGTCTTCTTCCTGCTGCTGGCCTGCACCATTCTTGGAAACAATATCGTTTGGATCGTTGCGGCGGCGAAGCTTTCCGTTGAAATGACGTTTTATCCATTTGACCTGATCTTTACCATGCTGGCCTTTGCGGCCTTTTGGTTCAGGCGGTTTTTCAAGGCGACGGCGCAAACGAAGCGGCTCGCCGACAAACTGCAGCTGGCCAACCGGCAGAAAGACGATTTTCTCGTCAATACGTCGCATGAACTGCGAAATCCGCTGCACGGGATTATGAATATTACGCAAAGCGTGCTGGACGATCCGGTTCACCAGACGAGCGAAGAGCATCGCCAAAGGCTGGAAATACAGCTGTCCGTTGCCAGACGCATGTCGCTGCTGCTGGACGACCTGGTGGACATCGGCCGGCTGAAGCAAAACACCGTCCGGCTGCAAATCAAACCGGTTCGCCTCCAATCCGTTATCGGCGGTATTTTTGAAATGCTCAGGTTCATGTTAAACGGTAAAACGATCGAACTTGAGGTGAATATCTCGGACCGGTTTCCCGCCGTAAAAGCGGACGAAAACCGGCTCATTCAAATTTTGTTCAATTTGCTGCACAATGCGATCAAGTTCACGGACCGCGGGAAAATTTCCTTGGATGCGGAAGTCGTGGACGGTATGGCTTATATTCGCATCCAGGATACGGGGATCGGTATGGATGAGACAACCCTGCAGCGGATCTTTTTGCCTTATGAGCAGGGGGATTCAACCGCTGCAAGAGCCGGCGGGGGGTTCGGACTGGGCCTTAGCATCTGCAAGCAGCTGGTGGAGCTTCACAGCGGGACGATTACGGTGCGGTCCGTTCTCGGCCAAGGATCGGAATTCACCTTTACGCTTCCGGCTGCCGGAGAAGACGGCGAGGCTTCGGAGCAAGCAGTTCCCGCCCATGTCCCTTTTTATTCTTATGCCAAAACTGCGGCGGCGCTTGCCGATGAAGCCGGGAACCGAAGCGCGCAGGGCAATGAGTCCGGAGGGGACGCGGAGCATCCGCTTGAGGCGGGCAACAAACCGAAGGTACTTATCGTAGACGACGACCTGCTGAATCTGAAAATCCTCGCGGACATTCTCGGGCCGGTCCAATATAACATCACTACGGCCGCAAGCGCCGACGAAGCGCTGCCCCTTGTCGACAACGCGCGGTTCGATCTCATCATTACGGACGTCATGATGCCCGGCATGTCGGGATACGAATTGACGCGGGCGATTCGCAAGCGGTTTTCAATCTCCGAGTTGCCGATCCTGATTCTTACGGCGCGGAATCGTGCGGAGGATATTTTTACCGGCTTTCAGTCGGGCGCCAACGATTATGTCACCAAGCCGGTGGATTCCTGGGAATTAAAGTCGCGGGTTCAGGCATTAACGCAATTGAAGCTGTCGATCGAAGAGCGGCTGCGCCTGGAAGCGGCTTGGCTGCAAGCCCAAATCAGACCGCATTTCCTGTACAACACAATCAATTCCATCGCCGCGCTGGCAACCATGGATCTGTCCAAAATGCAGGCGCTGCTGGAGGAATTCAGCAACTATTTACGGACGAGCTTCGATTTTCACAATTTCGACTTGGAGGTTCCAGTCTACCGCGAGCTTTCCCTGGTCCGCTCGTATCTGTTTATCGAGAAGGAACGATTTGGCGAACGGCTTCAGGTACAGTGGGAATTGGACCCGGATCTGCACTTTTTCCTGCCGCCGCTGTCCATCCAAACGCTGGTGGAAAACGCCGTGAATCACGGTATTCTTAAGCGTTCCCGCGGCGGCCAAGTGATGATTCGCATCAAGCGTTTGGCCGGCGAATATGAGGTGTGCGTCAGCGATGACGGCCTCGGCATGAGCGAAGAACGAATCCGCCAGATCTTCGCTTCGCCGGATCATCGCGGCATGGGAGTTGGCCTCCGCAACACCGATCGGCGCCTTACGCAGCTGTACGGCCGCCGTTTGGAAATCGCAAGCGCCCCCGGTCAAGGAACGACCGTGCGTTTTTGCATTCCGATATAGTTCAAAGGACTCTCCCCCAGCTTAAAGCTGTTCAGGGAGAGCCCTTTTGTTTTCGCCGGCCCACTGCCGGTACCACTCGATTATGTATGGACTTGGCCGTTCGTTTAATTCCTCCGCCAGAATCGCGGTCAACAAACGGTACTGACGATGGACGGAAAGGTGATTATCCAGCGAGCCGTAAATCTTCATCAGCGCAAAATGCGCTTCCTCCGCCAAGGGATACCGGTTGCAAATTTCGAGATATTTTTCGACCGCTTTGTCCCGGTATCCGCTGGAATCGTACCACTCGGCCATTTGGAATGAGGCGCGGAGCCATAGCATCTTTAACCGGAATCTTTCGCTCTCCGCCCACCAGTACTCATAATTCTGCATATAATCTCCCTGATACAAGTCCATGACTCCTTCGTATTCGCCGATCGTTGCTTCGTTCACCGGATACCCCGAAAGGATGAAACGTTCCCATACCTCCACGTCCAGCCGTACACACTCCAGGCTCAGCACGTACCCGTCCGTTGCATTCGAAATATGAAAATAAGGACCAAAGGGCTCAATGGTTCTCCGGATATGGTAAATTGCCGTATATAATTGGGAATACGCTTTGCCCGGCTCGTATTCCGGCCAGAGCAATTCGATCAAGGCCGATTTTCGCACAAGCTGGCCGCGATGCTGCAGCATATAAAGGAACAGCTCCTGAGCCCGGGACGTTCGCCACCGGATCGGCGCAAACGTACGGCCCTTCGCTGTCATTTACAGCTGCTGAAACAAGCTTACGTGCAGCTCTTCTTTGGCCGCGGGCGGCGCCGCCGGAACTCCTTCCAGGCGCTCCCGGATTCGTTCCAGGGTGATCGTCAGACGTTCTTTTCGCAGCGGTTTCATGACATAGTCAAGCGCGTTTAACTCAAAAGCTTTAACGGCATAGTCGTCATAAGCCGTAACGAAGACGATATTAAGCCTAGGCTTAAACTGCAGCAGCTGCCCTGCCAGTTCAATGCCGCTAATTTCGGGCAGATGAATATCCAAAAACACGACATCGATGTCCGTTCGCAGAATGAATTCCTTGCCCTCGACCGGGTTGATAAACTTGCCGGCGACATGAATCCCGAATATACTTTGCAAATGATGCTCCAAATAATTCAAAGCCAAGTTCTCATCATCGATTAGGACAACATTCATCTTATTCTCCTCGAGTATGTATATGATATATGTTACATCAAGTATACATATATTTAATAGAACTAGACAATTTCTCAACAAAATAAAATTAAGAAAAATACCTATAAAAAAAAGAGCCGCGTCTCAAAAAGACGTGACTCTCTTCCGTATGCAAAAACCTATTTACGCTTGATTTGGGGCGGCGGTTTGAACTGCGCCTTCCGGTCCGCCGCTCGCGGCGGCCGATGGGCTTGGCGTCTGGTTCGTGGACCGCAGCGGCAGCTCCTTCAGGAGAAACACCAGAATAAACGCTGCCACGAGTACGAGCGTCCCGGTCAAAAACACCGTGGACAACGTCGTGCCGAGCGCATCGCGGATCCCTTGAATCATCTGCGCGAACAGCGGCTGCACATCGGCGGGCAGGCCGGCCTGCGTTTGCTCCAGCAGCGGTTTGTTCATCAAGGTCTGCGGATTGGCAAAGGCCAGAATCTGCTCGGACATTTTCGGATCCACCTGGCTCAAATCCGGAGCGGAAGCGGACTGCATCTCCGCTTTCAAATTTTTCGTCAAGTTGTTGGACATCACCATCCCCATGACCGCGATCCCGATCGTTCCCCCGAGGTTACGGAACAGCTGCGTCGAAGCGGTGACGACCCCAAGCTCCTGATGCGGCACCGCGTTTTGCGCAGCGAGCGAGAATACCGGCATCCCCAGGCCAAGCCCGAAGCCGAACACGATCATGCTCAGCACGGCCAGCGGCACGTTGTTCATAAAGACCATAATGGCCATGCCGGCAATCATGATCGGCACCCCAATCAAAGCAAACGATTTGTATTTTCCTTTTCTAGCAATCAACTGCCCGGTAATCGCGCTGGATACGACCATCACGATCGACATCGGCATCGTTACGTAACCGGCATAGGTCGGCGAAATGCCAAGCACGCCTTGCACGAAAAAGGACAGATAGACCAACGCCCCCATCATCCCGAAGTTCATCAGGAAACCGATAATATTTGAGATGGTAACGATGCTGTTTTTGAATAAACGAAGCGGCAGGATCGGATTTTTTACCTTGGATTCAACGAATATGAAAATGATGGCGGAAATCACCGTGGCCGTGATCAAACCGATAATCGGCGCCGAATTCCAGGCATATTCCGTGCCCCCCCATGAGAATGTGAGCAGCAGCGGCACAAGCGTTGTCGTCATGAACAGCGAACCGAGGTAGTCGATTGCTTGCGACTTGCCGCGTTCCATTTTCGGAAACAGGGAAAGGATCATAAAGAAAGCCACAATGCCGAGCGGGAGGAAAATCCAGAACAGCCAATGCCAATCCATATGATCGACCAAATATCCGCCAAGCGTCGGCCCAAGTACGCTGGAGAAGCCGAACACCGCAGTCATCAGGCCCATCCATTTGCCGCGTTCACGCGGCGGGAACAAATCGCCGACCGCCGTAAAGGCCGTTGATTGAATAATCCCGGCGCCGATCCCCTGAATCCCCCGGTAAGCGATAAACTGAAACACATTGGATGAAGTCCCGGTCAGGAAGGCCCCGACCATAAAAAATAATATCCCGATCAGCAAAAAAGGCTTCCGTCCGTAAATATCGGACAGCTTGCCGACCAGAACGGTGGCGATCGTCGAGGTTAACAAGTAAATGTTGATCGTCCAGGTATAATAGTCCATGCCGTCAAGAATCGAAATAATCCGCGGCATCGCCGTGCTTACGATCGTCTGGTTGATCGCGGCGAAGAACATCGCCGCCATAATGGCGATCATGATCGTGATTTTCCGCTTTATTGAAAGGTGTTCCATCGTTGTCTGTTTCATCTCCATTAATTTTTGGTTTGCTCTAAGCTCGCCAGCAATAGGGCGAATATCCGCCGCAAATGCTGCAAATCTTCCTCCTGGAGCTGATTGAATATCCCGTCAATCATCTCCTTTTGGTTTTCGTTCACTTGCCGGATGATATCTTGGCCCAGTTCAGTAATCGAAATATTCACAACCCTGCGGTCATTTTCCGCGCGCTCGCGTTTGACATAACCCTCCATAAGCAGCTTGTCGGTAATCCCCGTAATCGCCGCCGGTGTGATTCCGAGGCACTCTGCGAGCTGTGATACTTTTTGCGTTCCCGACATATCCAGAATATACAGCATTTTGTATTGCGGGAAACTTAGGTTATATTCCCTGCCGCGCTTGTTCCACTCCTGTGAGATCGATTTGAGCAGAGTGCGGAACATCGAGGTCACTTCGAACAACTCTTCCTTTTTGACCATGCATTCCTCCTCCCTTCGTTCTTAGAGGTAGTTCAAACGACAATTGGTAGTTCCAAAATTATTTAACTAATAATTAATTTAGAACTTAAATATTAGAGCATTTACATACTATAGCGCTGTTGAAACGGTACGTCAAGCCGCGTTTTATTGAATTTTTTTTCTGGCCGCCAACCTTGACTGCACGTTGTCAGGGACGCGGCAACGGGTTTTCCGGGCTTGTTACCCTTTTACTAATTGTATGAACGCGCTAACGCCAAACCCTAACATAACGAGGCCTGACAGTTTATTGAATATAGACAGCCCGGGACCATTTAGCATTTTTGCACGCAAGAAACTTACCGCACTCACCAGAAAAAGCCACCAAAGCACCGATCCCAGAAAAACACCGCCAACCAGTAAAGGAATCGCCTTGCTGCCGGCCGATGAAGAAACAACGCCGGAAACACTGAAAATCCCGAGAAATGATACGATCGTCACCGGATTGGATAAAGTGAGAAGGAATGTTGCGGTATAGGAGTTTAGCGAGCTTTTTTGCACCGGTTGGGTTTGGAGCTGGCCTTGTGGAGGGTTAATAAAAAATCTGAAGCCGAGGTAACAAATGAATAATCCGCCTAAACTTTGAAAAAGAGCTTTATACCCCATCAAATAACTTATGAAGGAGGAAAGGCCAAGCCCGGCGATACTCCCGTAAATGGCATCTGCCGTCGCCGCCCCCAGACCGCTAAACAGTCCGCTTTTAAATCCCGACGACAATGTTTTTTGAATGCAAAAAATGCCGATCGGCCCCAGCGGCGCGGCAATCGCAAGCCCTAATAATACGCCTTTGAGCAACCATTCCCAAACCATACCGTTCACTCTCCTATTCTTCTTTCAATGTGGAGAGAATGAACACGGTGTTGGATCTGACGATATTGTGGTTAGCTTTTAAAGTGTGCATGATGAACCCCTCCAGTTCGGAAATTTCCGCAAGCGCCACTTTTAGCATATAGTCGTATTCTCCGGAGGTGTGATGGCATTCCAGCACATGCTCCGATTGAACGACGGCTTCACGAAATTTTTGGGTTTCCGCCGAACCGTTCAGCTGCACAAATATGTACACGGTACAATGCTGCCCGATCGCCCGCCGGTTCAGCTTGACGGTAAATTGATCGATCACCCCGTTTTTCTCCAGTTTCCGGATTCTTTCCGCGATGGAAGGAACGGACAAATGTATCATTTTGCTGATATCGGAACTGGTAGTGCGGCTGTTGGCTTTTAAGATTTGCAAAATCTGCAGGTCGATTTCATCCATGCAGCTCCCCTCCTTCCTTTTAAGTTGATTATAGATCATTCGCAAAAAATGAAAATATATCCCTTATATTTCATTAAATATTCAATTTACGTACCATTCTAGGTTGAAAAAATAAATAAAGCGCTTTGCCATGTAACGTCTAACTTAAAAAATTTAAGTTTAAGATGAGGCTCAACCTAAAAAACGGTGCTTGATTACGTGTTAATCTCGAATGATCAAGCTAACCGGAACATCTTCTGCGCTAACGGTTGCCACAAGCGCTATTTGCTCCAAAAACGTTGATTTCAAATTCTAACGGTTGCCATCGTGCTAATTTCACTTAAATCCGGCTATTTTGGCTTAGATTCAGGCAAATAACAACGCTCACAACCGTTAGAATTTAGAAAAGGCCTTTTTTCGTAAAATAGCCACTGCTACATCCGTTAGATTTTTTTCGCGCTCTTTACGTTATCGAACTTGTCCCGCGGTCAAGCGCCGATTCTAAGGCTAATAAAAAAACAGAAACCCCTCCCGCTTAAAGGATTCGTCTCTGTTTTATCTACTGTCAAATCATTCAGTTGCCCGATTGCCTAAGCGCCTGTTCAAGCTCCTCTTCCATCGATTGAAGCGACTCCCGAACCGTACTCTGATCCGACATGATTTTTTCCATATGCTTCTGCGAGATTTCATCTATTTTTGGCAAAAAGGAAGCGGGGAACTTGCGTAATTGATTAATAAGCGTAACGTTAACCTGTTCGAGTTTGTAAAAGGATTTCAACGGTTCATCCATCGCGTCCGGATTAGGCCGCGCCGGCAGATCGGTCATGTTGATTTGCGGCAATAACTTGGCGTAATTTTCACCGCAAATATATTGAATGAATTCCAGCGCCCCTTTAGTTTCTTTTATCTCCAAGGGAATTGCAAAAATATCGTTCATATAAACACCATTCCCCATATGAGGGTTGTTCGCGCTGACCGGAAGAGTCACCATTCCCCATTCCCATGCCAGCGGCTTTGCCCCTGGTTCGTCGCTTCTACTCATTAATGTTCTATATAAGGTAGATTCGTCCAAAGCCATCGCTATATCTCCGCGCAAAAAAGGATACGCCCTTAACTCCAATGCTTCCTTTTGCATAGAGTCATCCGCCTTGATCCGGCTTGGATCGTAACAAACTTTGGTTTTAAAACAATCCGTGACATTTTCGAAAATTCGCTTCCAGGATTCAGTGTTTAAGGTAATATGCTCGCTATTATTAAAAGACAAACCGCTGGATTCCCCGACTTTCAACGCCATCATAAAAGGATTGGGCGAGTCTTTATGATAAAGCCCGTATTGAGGCTCGTTATTTTCATTAACCGCAGGAAACTGCCCCGCCAACTTGAACATCTCTTCCCAAGTCATAAAATCATGAGGGTATGCAATCCCGTATTGATCAAAAAGACTTTTATTAGGTGTAATTCGGATGCGTCGCCAGAAAAAAATTACCGTATTGCCGATTAAAGACGGTTTCATTCCAAGCAAGAACTTTTAAAGTGACATCGGCTTGCTCTTGCTCTTCTTTTGCAGTACACCCGGTAAATAGGATACACAGCATAAACAGGGTGAAGATTTTCCTAAGCATTTTAATATTGCCCCTTTTTTGTAATATTCAGCAGAAGGGTATTTTCATAGCTGATGGAAGAATATAAAGATGATTCCTTGATTTAAACTATTTTACTATATATTTCATTATAAGAGAGGAGCGTAAAATGGTCATATTGCATTGTTTGCAGCAAACAACATGGGAGGAGGTCAAGGATCGTTTATATTACGGAAAACAATCGATTGAGCGCGATGGATTTATCCACTGTTCTTCGATTGAAACTTTTTGGCGGGTCGCCCCAAATTTCAAGGATATGCATGAACCGTTGCTTCTCTTGTGCATTGACACCGGCAAAGTCGAAGCCCCGATTAAATGGGAAGACACCGGCAACTATGGGCAAGTTTATCCGCATATCTATGGCGAATTAAACCTGAGCGCCGTCATTAATGTCTTGCCGTTTTTGAGGGATGGGCAAGGGGATTTTGTATTAAATGAGGAATTAAAAAATTACTCGCAATCGTAAGCTAGCGGTAAAAAAGGCCGCCGGGGAAATTTGCTCCGACGGTCTTTTGATGTGCAGCTTCTATTACCAAATATAGCGGTAAATATAGGGCTCAAAACAAAAATTGGCGCTTAACCGCAGGACAAGTTCGAAAGCGTAAAAGAGCGCAAAAAAATCTAACGGTTGTGAGGCGATGCTATTTGGGCAAAAACGAACGGATACAAAATGTAACGGTTGCCAGCGGGCCTATTTCCCGTTTTTCTGGCGGTAAGGTGGCGGTTTCGCCTAAATAAGCGCGATGACAACCTTTAAAAAAGAAACCACTGCTTTTTCGCTCGATGAAGCGCGATGACAACCGTTAGCGTAGAAAATGTTCCAGATAGCTTGATCATCCGAGAGTAAAACACTAGTCAAGCACCGATTTTTACCGATCTTTAGGTTGAGCCCCTTTTTTACCGTTATTTCCGCTGCCTCCAACAAAAACGCAGAGTGTGCTCCTTCTACACACTCTGAAACTCTACCGCTTAATCCTCCTTAAACACCGGCGCTACCGTCAGCTCGAAATCAAACGATTTCTCCTTGAGCTGGTAAGCCTCGGCGAGCTGCGGCCCGCATGAGCCCGAGCCTGCCCCGCTCATTTTGTAGTCGATCGACACGATCGTTTCGTCCCGTCTCGTAAGCTCGTAGATGTGCCGGGCCCGGGTCAAGTCCTCCGGCGTGTAGTGCAAGGCCTGGAAGGAGAACGGCTGCGGCGAGCGGAATTCCAGCCCCATGCCCAGTTCGCTGGAAGCGGTCGCCCATTCCGTCCCGTAGCGGGATCCGTTTTCCTGCGGCATGACGTAAGCTTCGAACATGTCGTCCACGGTAAGCAGATATTTGCCTTTGCGGACGCTGGCCCGCTTGTCGACATAGCTTTCATGCGGACCGTAGCCGTAATACTCAATCTCCTCGGTTCCTTTCGGCATCGTCAGTTCCAGACCAAACCGCGGCAAGTACGGAAGGTCTTCACGGACGTCAACGTGTACAGCAAGTTTCACTTCACCGGTCGGCGCAAACGTCCATACCGCTTGCCCGCGCAGGAACGGACTAAACGTATATCCGCCCAGCGAAAAATCGGTGCAGACCTCAACCGCAGCGTCCGAACGTTGTTGCCACCGGCTGCCGTACACCTTCATGCCGGCGCGGTTCAGGCCGGCCGCTTCCCAGGCTTTGCGGATATACATGTCGTTGTCCATCGGCGCCCGCCAGATGTTGAAGCGGGCCGGCTGATACAGCAGCGGAACACCATGCTTCGACATACGGCTGACCACCCCGGTCCGCAAATCGAAAACATGCTCGAAATCGAAGCCGGTTACCGTCAGCAGGCCGCCGTGCTCCTTGACGTCCATAAACTCGGCGTAATGCTCGCCTTGCCGCGGTTGAACCTCCGGCACGGCCGCCTTCGCTCCCGAAAACTCGAATTGATAGAAGGCGATCTCGTAGCCCTCTTCCGCAAAGCGGTTTTCCTGCTGCTGCCGCACTGAGCAGGTCAGCACAAACGGCCCCGGAAGCTCCTGCGGAAGCACGAAAGGGATCGTCAGCGGCTGCGATTCCCCAGGCAACGCCGCAAGCGGACCCGTCCGGCCCTGCTGCAGCGTTTCGCCTTCCCGCTCCAGCTTCCAGTTCACCGCTAAGTGCGACAGGTCGATAAAATCGTAGCGGTTCAGCACCCGGAAGCGGCCCTGCTTCGCATCCTCCGCTTCGATCAGCACCGGCGCGATCACCTGCTTTAATTCCAGCAGCCCGGTATGCGGTTTGCGGTCCGGCGACACGAGACCGTCGATGCAGAAGTTGCCGTCGTTCGGCTTATCGCCGAAGTCGCCGCCGTAAGCAAAATAGCTTTCGCCGTCCGGCGTTTTGGCCGCGATGCCGTGGTCGCACCATTCCCATACGCAGCCGCCCATCAGCTTCGGATAGGCATAAATGACGTTCCAGTAGTCCCGCAAATCGCCCGGGCCGTTCCCCATCGCATGGCTGTATTCGCACAGGAACAGCGGTTTCGCGTTGTTTTCGTCCTTGGCGTACGCTTCGATCTCCGGCACCGACGCGTACATCCGGCTGTCCATATCGAGGCATTCCGTATTCGGATCGCCGTGATACCGGGCGGCCGCGCCCTCGTAATGGACCGGTCTCGACACGTCGCGCGCTTTCGTCCATTCGGCCATGGCGATATGGTTCGGACCGTAGCCGGATTCATTGCCCATCGACCAGATGATGACCGAGGCGTGGTTTTTGTCCCGTTCAACCATCCGCACCGCCCGCTCGACAAAAGCTGCCTTCCAAGCCGGGTCCACCGTCAATTTATGAAAAGAACCCTCCTCGATTTTCCCGGTTTGCGTCACGCCATGGCATTCCAAATCCGCCTCGTCGATCACGTAAAACCCGTACTCGTCGCAAAGGTCGAGGAACCGCGGATCGTTCGGATAATGCGAAGTCCGGATCGTATTGATGTTGTGCCGCTTCATCAGCTTCAGGTCCCGGATCATGTGGTTCAGCGGAACGGTTTGCCCGAGCGCCGGATGCGAATCGTGGCGGTTGACGCCTTTGAGCTTGACGGCGCGGCCGTTAATTTGGAAGACGCCGCCCGCGATCTCCACCTTTTTAAAACCGGCCCGGAACCGCAGCACCTCCGCTCCCGCATACAACAAAAGCTCATATAACCGAGGCGCCTCGGCGTTCCACAGCTGCGGCTGCGGCACGTCCAGTTCGATGGCGCCTCGGCCATCAATCTCGGCCTCCTGCGACGCAACAACCTTCCCGTCCGGGTCGCACAGTTCGGCTTTCACCGTGATGCCGCCGGTCGTTTCAATTTCCGAACGCAGCTTGCCCGAAGCCAGATCGTCCGACAACAGCGGTTTGTTGAACACGTCGCGCACATGCGTTTTGTCCCGGGAAAGCAGATACACATCGCGGTAAATGCCGGAGAAGCGCCAAACATCCTGATCCTCCAGATAAGTTCCGTCGCACCATTTCAGGACCAGAACCGCGATGCGGTTGCGGCCGGCCTGCACGTACGGAGAAAGGTCGAACTCGGCCGGAACGCGGCTGCCTTGGCTATAGCCGGCAAAATGGCCGTTCACCCATAAATAGAAGCAGGCGTTAACCCCTTCAAACACGATATAAGTTTCCCGCTTCGTCCACGCCGACGCCAAATTGAAATCCCTTACATAAACGCCCGCGGGATTGTCGTCCGGCACAAAGGGCGGATCATAAGGAATCGGATAGTTGACGTTCGTGTAATGAAGCTGGTCGTAGCCGTTCGTCTGCCAGCAGGAGGGCACGATCAGGTCGTCCCAAGCGGCGGGATCCGCGTCTTTTTCAAAAAAACGGTCGCCGATTTCACGCAAGCTGCGGTGATAACGGAACTTCCAGGCGCCGTTCAAGGTCTGGTAAAAAGGCGAACGCCCGCGTTTTCCCGTCCTGGCCGCTTCCGCATCCGCGTATGGAATAAAGGAAGCTCTCGCCGGCAGGCGGTTTACGTGCAGAGTAGACAAGGTTTCCCAGTATTTTTCCAACTCGATCATGGCTTCACACTCCTAACAGGTTTGCTCTCATTATAGATGTGAGCTATAATCGGACGGAAGCCACAAATCGGACAAAACACCGTACAAAATGGACAAAAGAGGTGTCGTCCCATGGAACTGCTCCCGCTTAGAAGCAATTTGACACATTCCCTGCGCGAGCTTTTGCCGTTATCGGTTTATACCGCGGGTACGGAAATCCAGCCGCCGATCACGCGGATGAAAGGTTTCTCCGCCCATCAGCTGTTTCTGACCCTCTCCGGCTCGGGGCGGTTTCGCCAGCTGCAGGTGAATAAGGACAAATGGGACATCCTCGGCCCCGGCCAGCTATTATACATCCCCGCCGGCTGCGCGCACGAGTATATGCCGTATGGAGAACAGCCCTGGTTCGTCGGGTACGTTACGATGGTGGAGAATTTTGGAGACCTGTTAAGCCGGTGGGGGTTTCATCATGCTCCTAAAAAGCTGCAGCTGTCGGACGTCTCCCTGTTCACCGGCCCGCTCCGGGAAATCTGGGAGCGCTCCGGCGCAGGCAATGACCCGTGGCAAACGACGGAGTTGCTGCTGTCCCTGCTGCTGACGATCGTGAAGGATACCGCCGCCGGCAGGCCCGCTCCCCCGGACTCCGAGCCGCCGCTGCACACCCCGCCGCCCGCTTCCTACCGGGAAACGGTTGTCGATGTGGCCGTCCGCTTCCTGCACGACCATATGAACCGGCCGATCACCATCGCCCGGCTGGCGGAGCATGTCGGCTATTCGCAAAAGCAGCTGACCCGCCTGTTCCGCCAGTCGATCGGCCTGACGCCGCTGCAATATCTGCAGCAGATCCGGCTCAGAACCGCGCGCCTGCTGCTGCAGGATCACCCCGAACTGACCGTCAGGCAGGCCGCGTCCTACGTCGGCCTGGAGCCGGTTTATTTCACGCGGCTGTACAAGCGCGAGTTCCACCGGCTGCCTTCAGCGGATCGCGGCGGCGGGGCGGAACAGGCAGACTGAACACGAATGGGCGCGATAAATGGTCAGGCCGGCAAATGCAACAACAAAAACTCCCGCCAAGCCGCCCGCATTTCCGCCGTTTCCATATGGCCGCCCCCGGTGACGACCGTCCGCCAATGCTCCGGCTGCCCCGCAGCCGCGTAAGCTTCCCGCAAACCGGCAGCCAATAACTCGACTCCTGCAACCGGACACAGCCGGTCGTTGCGGCCGGTAAGGCTCATCCGCGGTCGCGGCACGATCAGCTTTTGGACGTCCAGCGTCGTAAAATGCTTCAGCAGCCCGGGGACATAGGAGTAGAAGCCATGATGGTCCAACCCCCGCTTGGCGATCAGCGTTCCGGCGTCCACCTGCCCGCAGATATCAACCGTGACCTTGACCCGTTCATCCAATGCAGCCAGCCACCAGGCCATCAGTCCGCCCATCGACATGCCGATCGTGGCAACCCGCGAAGCATCCACGTCTTCCCGGTCGCACATATAATCGAGCAGGCGGCGGTTGTCATACAGCATCATCCCCCACATGACCTGGCCGTTCCACAGCATCTCCTTGACGAGCTCGCTTTCGGTCTTCCCGCCCCGCTCGTTGAAGCCCCACATATCGATGCAGGCTACGACGCAGCCCATCCCGGTAAGCTCCTTGGCAAACGACGGCTCCTGCAAATAATCGCTGCTGCGGATCAGCTCGTTGCGGCCATTGCCGTAATTGCCGCCATGGGAATGGTTAAAAATCACAAGCGGAAACGGCCCTTCCCCTTCTTTCGGCTTAGCCACATAAGCTGGGACCGGGTCATTTCCGTTCAGATCCAGCACCAGCGTTTCCAGCAAATAGCCGTCACGTTCCTCCGACTTCAACAGCTTTGCCGAAATCGGCCCTTCCGCCGGGAGATCCCCCAGCAAACTGTGCAATTTTTCCCGCGCCTCGACCGGCTTCCAATCCACTTGCAATCGCCCTCCTTAAAAATTGTCCATCCGATTTGTTTCCGTTTCATCAGCTTTGTTTGCGTTTCGTCTGCTTTGCTTGCGTTTCATCCTCCTTCATACTTGCGCTACTTTTCCTCCTGGCGGTTGCTCGCTTCCCTTCTTTTAGCCGCGCTTATCCCTGCCTGTATACCTGAAATATCCAAAATCGGCATAGCTGCCGCCGAACCGGTTCATATCATGAGCCGCGATCCCGATAAAATTGCCGGTAAATCCGCCCGAGAGAAAGCCGATATTTCGCGCTCCGCCTAAAGGGAGCCACGCTTCCTTATCATCCAGCCGGTAATAGAACTGTCCGTGAACCCCGGACACGTCTGCCGCCAATTGAATCGCCGTGAACCGGTCCACATCGATCAAAACAGTATCAAGCGTGAATTCGTCCCTTTCGCAGCACATCAGCCTGAGCACCTTGCCCTGGCCCTCTTCATGGCTGACATAGGCATACCAATAGTTATCCTCGTTTAAATAGAGCATCAGCCCGGCCATTTGCAAATAAGAAACCGGGGCGCATTCCACCAACGTTTCCGCGCGGAAAGACTTGTCCGTCTGGCGGATCGCCACGATATGATGACGAAACAAGCTTTGCGGCGATTCGCCCGCTTGAATGCGCAGCCAGCCTTTTCTTGCGGACAGCGAGCACCAGCTTTCATCCGCCATAATGCGCAGCGTATTCCAATTTTCCTTCAGCCCCGGGCCGGAAAAATCATCGGCAAAATCCGTCACGCGATCTTGCGGCATAACCCCGCCAGGCAGCGGCACGGCAAGCTGCGGCGTGTTCCCGCCCGCGGCCAGGCGGAGCCAGCCCGCCTCGTCCCAATACACCTGCTGCAGCGCGGTTTCTCTCCCCAGGATGGCATACTTCCCCTCGACAGGCCGCGTACATAAATGCGCCATATACCAGTCTCCATCGGGCGTCTCCACCAAGCTGCCGTGGCCGGCGCATTGCAGCGCCAGACCGGGATCGTTCCGCGAGGTCAGCATCGGATTCAGCGGGTCGACTTCATAGGGGCCGAGCAGTTCCCGGGAGCGCGCCACGGTAACGGCATGCCCGGTCCCGGTTCCCCCCTCGGCGGTAATGAGATAGTAGTAGCCGCCGCGCTTGTAGATATGGGGCGCCTCCGTCTTATTCAGCGGCGTGCCATCGAACAATTTCTTCGGTTCGCCGGCCAGTTTGCCCAGGCGGTGATCATATTCCTGAATCACGATGCCGCTCGATTTATTGCCCTCGCTGATGCGGTAATCCCACAAGCAATTAAGCAGCCACTTGCGGCCGTCGTCGTCATGGAACAAGGACGGATCAAAGCCGCTGCTGTTGAGATATACCGGCTCCGACCAAGGCCCGTGGACCGAAGGCGCCGTGATCAAATAATTATGGCAATCTTTAAAAGGGCGCTTCGTGCTTTTTACATCGGTATACAGGAGATAAAACAAACCGTCATGGCAGCTAAGCTGCGGAGCCCAAATGCTGCAGTTTTTCGGATTTCCCTGCAAATCTGCCTGATGGGTCAATATATCCGTGCAATGCTCCCAATCAGCCAAGTTTGCCGACTCGTAAACTCTAACCCCGGGGAGCCACTCAAAAGTAGAAACCGCGATGTAATAAACATCTCCTGCCCGCAATATACAAGGGTCCGGATTAAATCCCGGCAATATCGGGTTTTGGACAAAAGCTGTCTTTGTTCCTTCCGCTACCATGATCCTCGCGCCTCCTCGCCTGAATCCTTACCCGAATCCTCTTCCGCGTCCAAATTCGCCGGCGGAACCGTAATCTGCTCCAGCAGCCGTTCCTCGCGTTTTGTGTTTCTGGACTCGCAATGCTCCACGGTCACCTGCTCCCCGTTCTCCACATAAAAAGCCGGCCCTTCGTGATTTTCGATAGTGACATGGTGAAACCGGATTTGTCTTACATTCCCGAGGAAAAATCCGCGATTGTTCATTTCGCTTAAGTCCGCCATCATTGCCGGAACGCCCGGCGCCGCGTTCTCCGCCATGGAAATATCGATATGATCGAACGTAATTTCGGAAATGTACTGTTCGGCCAGGCCGTAAAGGAATCCGGCGGCGGCATGGACCCGGCGCGCAGTAATGTTTGAAAAATGAATTCGCCGGAAACACGGCGTCTCCTCCGTCACGGGGTAAGGATTTTTGTCCCAAACGTATTTGTCTTTGCCGCGCGGACCGCAGAAATAATAAAGATTCATGATAAACGGGCAGATGACGTCCTCCATCACGATATTGCCGATACGGATATCTTCCACGATCCCCCCGCGTCCCCGCCGGGATTTCAGACGGATGCCGCGGTCGGTATGCTGGAATACGCAACCCGTGATCGTGACGTTGCGGATGCCGCCGCTCATCTCGCTGCCCAGCACCACGCCGCCATGACCGTGCACCATCGTGCAGTTCATAATTGTAATATTTTCGCATGGGACGCGTTCCGCCGTATCCTCGGTGCCGGCCTTAATCGCGATGCAGTCGTCCCCCACATCGATATGGCAGCCGGTGATCCGTACATTGCGGCACGATTCGGGATTGATGCCGTCCGTATTCGGCGAATCAGCGGGATTATGAATCGACAAATTGTCGATCGTCACATCGGTGCAACGGATCGGATTGACCGTCCAGCTCGGGGAATTGACCAGGTTCAGGTCCCTTAGCGTCACGCGGCGGCAGCCGTCAAAGCTGATCAGCTTCGGCCGGGGAAACTCCAGTTCCTCCGGCGCGTACCGCTTCTTGTCCCACCACGGCCCGCCGTTTCCGTCGAGCGTCCCGTAGCCCGTGAGCGCGACATTTTCCAAGTCCTGGCCAAAAATACACGACATATGCACCTGCTGAAGCACGCCTTCCCATCTGGAGACGACCGCCGGGTAATGCTCCGGGTCCGTACTGAACGACAGCACGGCGCCGGGGCTTACATGCAGTTCGATATTGCTCCTCATCTCGATCGCACCGGTCAAATATTTGCCCGCCGGCACGAACACCGTGCCTCCCCCCGCCGCGCTTGCGGTTTCGATGGAAGCTTGAATCGCCGCCGTCACCAATGTTTTTCCGTCCGGAACCGCGCCGAAATCGGCGATGTTGTATACATGCATCCCTTTTTCCTCCTGTTCAAGGGGTCTCTTTCATGTCCGCGAGCCATTCCACCTCGGCGCAGGCCTGCAGGAACGCCCCGACTCCCTTTAGATCGTTCGTAATGATCGGCTCGCTGATGTAATAAGCGTAGGTGCCGTCCCGGCGATCCTCCCCGCCCAGCCCGGCCACCTGGCAGTTTTTGTTCAAATTCACCCAGCCTTGTTTCGTTTCCAGCACAAATTCCGTAATCAGCCCCCGGAAAGCCTTATCCAACGTGTTCCGCCAATCGTCCGCATCCAGCACTCCAAGCCGGATTCCTTTGGCGATGGCAAAAGTGATCATACTGGAAGCCGACGCTTCCAAATAATTGCCTTTGCGTCCGCCCATATTCACGATCTGATACCAAACGCCGCTGGCCTCGTCCTGGTAATTTCGCAAAGCCGTGAGCACGCCTTTGAAGATCCGGACCAGCTCGGCATAATCGCGATGCCCCTGCGGCAGCAGCTCCAGCACATCCGCCAAGGCCATGACGTACCACCCCAGGGAGCGGCCCCAGAAATTCGCGGACAATCCGGTGGCGGGATCGCACCAGGGCTGGACTTTTTTTTCATCCCAGGCATGATAAAGCAGTCCCGTACCAGCGTCCTTCGTATGCTTTTCGCACAACATAAACTGCTTCGTCACATCGTCCAAGCCGTTTCCGTCTTCGAAGGTCAGCAAATACTCCAAATAAAACGGCGCCCCCATGTAAAGACCGTCGAGCCAAATTTGATAAGGGTAAATCTTTTTGTGCCAAAAAGCCCCTTCCGACGTACGCGGATGCGCAGCCAGCTGCGATCTCAGCAGCGCGGCCGCTTGCCTGTACTTCTCCAGGCCGGTTTCCCGGTGCAGCAAAAACAGCAGCTTGCCGTTATTCAGGTGATCGATATTGTATTCATCCTGGCGGTATCCCCGCACGCTTCCGTCTTCGCCGATAAAATAATCCATATGTTCCCGGATATACTGAAAATACTTGCGCTCCCCCGTCCGCTTCCACAATAGCGCAAACCCTCTTAGCACCACGCCGTAATCGTAGGACCATTTGCCGTTATACCCCTTCTCGTACAATTTCGGCGTCCGTTCCAGCACGGATTGCGCGGTTCTTCCAGCCCAACTCATCCATTGGCCCCCTTATACGCAGCTTCGTACTCGCTGATAATTTTGCTCCCCCCGGATTGCTTCCATTTCTCGACCTCCGCCTTAAACCCGTTCAAATCGAGGGAGCCGAGAATGTATTTATAGGTGGCGTCCGTAATAATCTTTTGCAATTCCGACCCCATCGTCGTATAGGTTTCCGATTCCAGCGAATAAGCCGGATTGTAAACCGCGTATTTCTCATTTTCCAAAATCAGTTCAGTGGCTTCGACCTTCAGCGGATCGGCATCGTGAATTTTATAACCGGGCTCCTTGGGACGGGAAGAGGAAAACGGCTGGACTTCCTGCTCCCATTTATTCTGATTCAGGATCGTGACGGCCATATCCGCGTCCACCGTGTAGTGCACGCCTTCGATACCATAGGTCATCAAGGTGAAGATCTCTTCGTCCATCAGATCGTTTACGAATTTTAGAAGTCGCTTCAATTCCGCCTCGTCTTTGACTTCCGATTTGGGGAAGGCCAGCAAACCGCCGATTCCTCCGTTCCCCGCCCAGATCGCCCGGTCGCTTTCGTTGCCGGTGGAAGTAATATCGTTGACAAGCGCTATTTCCATGCCGTCCTGAATGCCGATCGCGTTATTAAGCAAGTTTTTGCCGTCAAACAAGGCGCCGACATAAATGCCCGCTTTGCCTTGCGAGAAGCCGTCCTGCTGGTCCTTCTTAGCCGTAACGGCAAAATCCTGGTTAATATAGCCGTTAACGTATAATTCCTTCATGTAATCCATCGTTTTGAGGTATCCCTCGGTTTCAAACTCCGGCGTAAATTTACCGTCTTCGCTGACTTCCCAGTAGTTGGGGGTGCCAAAATAAGAGCTCAATGTCTTAAATGCTCCGTAAATCAAATCGCTGCGGTCGATAAATCCATAAGTGTCCTTTTTCCCGTTGCCGTCCGGATCCTGCTCGGTGAAAGCTTTAGCCACGGCCATCAATTCGCCGGTGGTTTTAGGCACTTCGAGGCCCAGCTTGTCGAGCCAGTCCTTGCGGATCACCACGCCATTGCGGGCCACGTCCTTGAGAAAAGGAACCCCGTACAGCTTGCCGCCGATCGAAGCGGCCCGCCGCTGTTCTTCGGAAATCGCCCCCAGATTCGGGAATTCATCCAGATAAGGCCCGACTTCCCAGAACATTCCCGCTTTAAGCGCATTGCGTACGGATGCGTTTTCAAGAATCGTCAGGGAGACGATGTCGGCCAGCGAGGTGGACGCCAGCGCGGTATTGATCCGCTCCTCCTTGCTCGCGTCGGGAACCCAGGAAAATTTGATTTTCGTATTCGTTTTTTCCTCGATCAGCTTCTGGATATCGCCCGTCGGCGTAGTAGGCGTATGCAGCATATTCATCCAGGTAATGGTCGCCGGTTCTTCGCCTCCCGGGCTGCCGCCACCTTCGCCCGCGCCGGTGGTTACGCTTTTCACGCCGCCGCAGGCGGACAACAAGAGGATCAGGGCGAACGACAAAACCGCCATTTGCTTCATTTTCTTTTTCATTTTCATTTTCATACCCCTCTCTTTTAATGAATCTATAGAAAATTGCACTTATTAGTACACTCCATCTTCCCCGAATTTTTTGGCCAGCTTGTTGGAGAGCATCACCAGTATCAAACCGACCAGGCCCTTGAACAATCCGACCGTTGTACTAAAGCTCAGCTGTCCGTTCTTTAAGCCGGCGGTATAAATATAGGTATCGAAGATTTCCGCCACCTCGCGGTTCAAGGAATTAAGCATCAAATACATATGCTCAAAGCCGAGATCCAGCGTGCTGCCGATTTTCAGAATCAACAGCGTAATGATCACGGGGCGGATCGCCGGCAAGGTGATGTGCCACGTTTTTCTCCAGCGCCCGGCGCCGTCCATTTCAGCCGCTTCATATAGTTGCGTATCCACGACCGTGATGGCGGCCAGATAAATGATCGTCGACCATCCGAGCTCCTTCCAAATGATCTGCAGAATATACACGGTCCGCAGCCACTCCGGAGAAGTCAAAAAGCTGATCTTGTGAAAGCCGAGCGCGGCCAGCAGTTCATTGAATACCCCGCCGTCCACATTCAGGAACACATACGTGATGGACACGATGATGACCCAGGACATGAAATGGGGAAGATACATGATCGATTGCACCGCGTTTTTAAACCATTTGTTCCGCACTTCGTTCAGCATCAGCGCCACAAGGATCGGCAGCGGAAAGAAAAATACGATGTTCATGGCAAACAGGATCAGCGTATTCCTCAGCAGCATAAAAAACGTGGGCTCCGTAAACAAACGGAGGAAATGCTTTGGCCCCACCCAGGGACTTCCGGCAATCCCCAGGAAAGGCTGATAATCCTGAAAGGCGATCACCAGCCCCCCCATCGGCAAGTACTTAAAAACAATAAAGTACACAAGCCCGGGGAAAATCATCAGATATAAAAGTTTGTTGCGGTTTAAGGCTTTCACTAGAGCAACCTCCTCAAAGTTTTGTGAGCGCTGCTTCCTGCATGAGCTTCGAGCAAAACTCGCTTCGGAAGCATAAGCCTAGTTTTGTGAGCGTTGCTTCCTAAGTAGACTTCGAACAAAACTCGCTTCGAAAGCTTGGGCTCGGAACTACCCTTTTTACGTTTTTAAGCGTAATGGATAGGGGACGTTCCGTATATAATCACCAGATGACAGCGGTTGCAAAACCGGCCGGGAGCGGGCTTTTTCGGTGATTTCACCTTAGTTGCTGATTACGGGCTAAGCTGAGGAGCATGCGGATTATTGGCCCTCTTTTTCCGGTCCGAACAAGACCTCAATTGGAGATTATATACGTAATTCTCCTTTCGCTGGTAAGGTGGAAATGTCAAACGATAAAGAGGAGGAAACTCAAGTGGCACAAACTTTGCGGAAAAAACATTCCATCGGCGATCGGATCTTTACGATGATCAACGGCGCTTTATTGGCCCTCATTGCTCTGGCTTGTCTTTTGCCTTTCATTAATGTCATCGCCAGCTCTTTTGCTTCAACCCAGGAAATTGTAGCAAAGAAATTCATCCTGTTTCCAACCACGTTTTCCCTGGACGCCTACAAGTACATTTTTTCAACGCCAACGATCTTTAGAGGATTGGGCGTATCGGTCGGAGTCGCCTTGGTCGGAACCCTGGTAAGCATGGCCCTTACCGCTTTGATGGCGTACGGATTGTCCCGCAAATATCTGCTCGGCCGCGGTACCATCAATTTTATCGTCGTCTTCTCCATGCTGTTCAGCGGCGGGATGATTCCTACATTTCTCGTCGTAAAAAGCGTACATTTGATTGATTCCTACTGGTCCATGATTATTCCGACCGCCATCAACGCGTTTAATCTGATCATTATGCGCAACTTCTTTCAGGCGCTGCCGGACAGTCTGGAGGAATCGGCCAAAATCGACGGCTGCACCGACTTCGGCGTCTTCTTCAAAATCATGCTGCCCCTGTCGCTGCCGTCAGTCGCAACCATCTCCCTCTTCTACGGGGTTGCGTATTGGAATACGTACATGAATGCGATTTTGTATCTCAACGACTCCCTGAAATGGCCGATTCAGGTGCTGCTGCGCCAGATCGTCATCGTGTCCAGCGGCATGCAGGGCGACAACAGCGTCGTCGATATCGTCCCGCCGGCCCAAGCGATCAAGATGGGCGTGATCGTCGTCGCCACCCTGCCAATGCTGATCGCCTATCCTTTCGTGCAGCGCCACTTCGTGAAAGGGGCCCTGCTCGGTTCGGTCAAGGGCTAACACTTCCCCTGCTAAGTGACTAAAAACGGCCTGATAAAAACGGCCTGACGTCGTTCATTGATAGCCATGGCTCCAACATTGGAGGGAACGGGGAACTTATCCTGGGTTTGCTAAGGGACCGGAAAGACCTGACCCTATTTGCCCGAAATCAGCATGAAGCCAGCATGAAGTCAGAACGAAATCAGCATGAAGTCAGAACGAAATCAGCATGAAATAGTTCGAGATCGGCCCAAAACCAGCCCAAAATACACCTGAAATATGCTTAAAATACGCCTGGAATATGCCTGGAATATGCCTGGAAGGCCAAATGAGGGCGTCCGTTAACACTTTTAGAACGCTTAATTTTGACGAAGGACGAAGTAAGGTTATTTCGCTCCGTTGCTAGTCCGCCTCAACATATCGATTAGTGATATTAGTGATGTCAGCGTATATCAAGCACCAATTTCTGTTTTGAGCCAAAAAATAAGGGCAAGAAATGTCATTATTCCAGGGATACCCGTCTATTTGAGAGAAATAGAGACAATTTATGTCGCTATTTTCCCTCATCGCAAGGAAATGATCGCGTTCCGGAACCATTCTGGAAAAATAAGGGCATAAAATGCCGCTAATGGGGATGAACAAGCCGGATTCCTAATAATAAGCACATAAAATGCCGCTATTTTGAAGGCCGATGCTCAGTTGGTCCGACAACAGACGCTCAGCCGGTCGGTGCCGCAGCCGATGGTCGGTCTTACAGCCGACAGCCGATTGGTCCCGCTGCCGATGGTCGCTCCCGCAGCCAGCAGCCGATTGGTCCCGCAGTCGATGGTCGCTCCCGCAGCCAGCAACCGATTGGTCCCGCTGCCGATGGTCGCTCCCGCAGCCGACAGCCGGTCGGTCCCGCTGCCGATGATCGGTCCCGCTGCCAGCAGCCGACAGCCGGTCGCCCCGACAGCCGACGATCCCGCTGCCAACGGTCGATCAACGCAGGCAGCCGGCCTTCACGCCCCGATTCCCCCAATTTTCACTTTCTAACCTGTCAAAAAAGAGCTCTTCCGCCATGGAAAAGCTCCTTTATATTATCCTCAAACCGCTTGCCTTGCTTTGCGGTATTCGCCGGGGGTGACGTGCTCTTTTTTGCGGAACGAGCGGATAAAATTTTGCGGTTTATGGTACTGAAGCCGCTCCGCGATCTCCCTGACGGTCATGTCGGTTTCGACCAGCCACTTTTTGGCCATTTCCAGCCTGTAGTTCAACAGATATTCGGTAAATGTCGTGCCGTGTTCCTTTTTAAAAATGTTGCTTAAATAGTTCGGATTATAATGCAGCCGGTCGGCGATTTGCTCCAAGGTTAGTTCCTGATCGTATTCGGCCCTGACGATGACGGCGATTTCTTCGGATAAGCTGCGGAATTGCTTGTTTGTCTTATCCTTCATGCTTCTGACCATTGGAAAAATAATTTCGTCCACCAGCATCCGTTCGATTTCTTCGGGATTCCGCGTATCCAGCAGCACATGATACAGGGCGTAATTGTCCTGCTTAAGCAGGACCTCGATGCCGAGCAGCTGCTCCAGCTCAATCAAATTGTTCACGAACCGGACCAGGGCTACCTCGAAATTCATGGAATGTTTGTTTTTCTTCATCATCTCCGCGAGCAGCAAATACAAACTGCGGCTGACCTGCTCCTCATCGCCGAGACGAATCGCGTCGAAGAGCCGGGATTCCAGCTCCGCCGGATAATAAAGCAGCACTGGGCCCGAAACGCCCTGCGAAATATCCTCATAAAAGATGATCGATTCCTTGCCCAAATTAAGCCGGTGATGCAGCGCCTGCTTGCCCATTTCACAGGCTTCCTTGCTGCCGAGCAAACTGTCGTACGGATCGCTGATGCCGATGCTGATGGACACCTTTAAATATTCCCGGGCCCTTTTCATCAAGGCCGTCGCCTGTTCAAACAGCGGTTTGCGGATTTCCTGTTCGGTTTGGCCCGTAAACATCAGGATCGTGGCTTGGGTCTTATCGTTCAAAATAATCGGCAGCATCCGCCGCTCCGGCGGAATTTGCTCTTCCACCAGTTTATTGACCGCCAGCAGCAACACATCTTTATCCGACGCCTCGCGTTCGCCCAAATTGTCCAATTGGATCAGCATCGTTACGTAAAGGCGGTCCTCCATCGGCCGATATCCCAGCCTGGGCAGCTTTACGGCCAGTTCGTCCGCCGAGACGCGCCCCCGGAACAGATTCATGACGAGCTGCGTTTCCAACTGCGGCTTTTCCGCTTCCATCAAGTTCTCCAGGCTTTCCTTTTCGGTTATGATCGTATCGATGGAATGAATAATCGTTTCGATTTCATTTTTGGAGGCGGCCAGATCGTCGAGCGACAGGCTGCGTTTGATTTGCCGGATCGGCCTTGTAAAGTAAACGGCCAGGATATAAGCCACAATGACGATCAGTAACGTCAGCACCGCCCCCATCGTGATGATCCCGAACTTGGCCAGCTTCAGGGCGCCGGCGACTTCTTTTTGATCCAGCAAGGTCAGATAGATCCAATGGTTATATTCCGATACGGCGTAAATGATTTTCGGCGCGGACGTATGACCGCCGGCCTTTTGCAGGGACAGCACCCCCGTTGGTTCATGGTTCTCGTCAATCCGGGAGACAACCTCTTTCAATTGTCCGGAAGCGAGCCCGGGGTCCTGCGGATGGCCGCCGGAATACATGAGCTCGCCCTGCTTATTCAAAATATAAACGCCGCTGCCGTCACCCGTCTGGATCGTCTGGTCCAGCGTCTCCAGCGAGATGTCCGACATGGCGATCGCCTGTTTGTTCTTGGAGAACACCGGCAAGGTGTTGACGAACCGGATCCCCGTGTCCGTTTTGATCCAGAACAGGCTTTGGTTTTTATTTTGTATATAAGCTGCGATAAGGTCGTTTCTTTCTGCTTCGCTCAGTTTCGTCAGCCTGCCGTTCGAAATCCGCCAGTTCTGCTCCAGGCTGATCAGCGCGTATTCGGTTCGCTCCATCCCCAAGGTGGCGATGTAGTTCAGTTGGCTGTTCACGTTCCGGTACGCGATGAAATCCTGCTCCGTGATCGGGTTTTTGACAATTTCGCTAAACGATGTCGTCGTGCTGTACGTGTCAAACGCATATTCGATCGACCGGATCTGCTGCTCCAAATTATTTTTCGTCTGCAAAATAAAGCTTTGTTTGCCGCCGGCGATCCGCTCATTAACGGAGTTGACCGTGCTGAAATAAATGTAACCGGCAAAGCTGGCCACAAGACCAATGCCGAGCACGAGAATCGGGATGAATATTTTATAGAACAAGCTTCCTTTATGCATCGACGGGCGCTCCTTCTCCCAAGGGATTATTTTTATTATAGCGCTTACATGATTTTGTTGACAATTTATTTTCACGTGTGCAAAATGATATTTTTCTTGACTTTAAAATAAAACGCGATTTAGAATGAAAACGTGAAAATTTTAATTGACGAAGAAGAGGTTGTATGGTCACGATCAAAGACATCGCACGCGTCGCCGGCGTATCGCACACCACCGTATCCCGGGCGCTGAACGGAAGTACGCTGATCAAGAAGGAAACGCGCGACAAAATCGAAAAGATCGCCGCAGAGATGAACTATGTTCCGAATGTCAACGCCAAAAGCCTGGTCATGAAAAAGTCGTATACGATCGGACTGTTTTTTTCCAGCATCGACCAAGGGACCTCGTCCAGCTTTCTCGTCGACGCCATCAAAGGCATCAACGCCGCGTTGGACGAAAATTACAGTTTGACGGTGCACGGGATCGACAGCATCCGCCACCTGGACGGCATTTCTCCGCACCGGTTTGACGGCATTCTCGTCATGAGCCAAAGCGACGCCGACAACGCCTTCATTTATCACGTTAAAAGCATGGGCATTCCGCTGGTCGTATTAAACCGGCTGCTGGAGGACCGCAGCATTCCCAATGTGGCGGCAGGCGACCGCGACGGGGTGCGGGAAGCGATCGACTACGCCCTGGCGCAAGGCCACCGCAGGCTGGCGATCATCGAAGGCAAACCCGGCTTCAAATCGTCGGCGGAGCGGAGGCAAGGTTTTCTCGACAGCCTGCTCGCCCATGGCGTCGCGATCTCGCCCGATTATATCGTCCTTGGCGATTACAGCATCGAAAGCGGGCACCGGATGATGGCCCGGCTGCTTTCCCTGCCGAAGCCGCCGTCGCTTGTGTTCTGCTCCAACGACGATATGGCGATCGGCGCGATGAACGCCTGCTTCGAACAGCGGGTGGCCGTACCGGACCAGGTTTCGCTCATCGGCTTCGACGACATCCTGTTTGCCAAATACACCAACCCGGCGCTCACGACGATCCGCAGGCCGGTTGCCGACATCGGCGAGCTCGGCATGCGCAAACTGATCGAACTGATGCAGGAACCGGACTCCCCGCCGGAGCAGCTGCTTGTTCCCACGTCGTTAATGGTGCGCGGCACGGTGGCGAAAGTTTAACGGTGAAAACCTGCAAAAGTTAGGCCACAAACTACTCTAACGGATGCCACAACCGCTATTTGTTCCTAAAACGCTGGTTTCAAATTCTAACGGATGCCACCCGCGCTTATTTCACTTAAATCAGGCTATTTTTACTGAAAAAAGGCAAATAACGCCGCTCACAACCGTTAGGATTTAGAAAAGGCTTTTTTCGGAAAATAGCGGCTACCGCAACCGATAGATTTCCGGGAGAGCTAGTTGGGGGCAGCAGTGCAAAGGTGAAAGCTTTCAGGCTCCCAGGCTCTCAGGTTTCACCAAAACGCTCGCCAACCAGATCTACGAACCAACTTACCGAATGGACGGGAAGGTTCTGAAACCAACTCAGAATTCACGCAAAATTGTTAACGTGTGCATTAAACCATACATTTCAGCTAAGGAGCGATGACGGATGGCACGATTGCTTTCCAGAACCATGTACCCGGACTTGCCTATCTATCCCGAGCGCGTGATTCAATTCGGGGAAGGCAACTTTATGCGCGCTTTTGCGGCATGGCAGCTGCAGCGGATGAACAAGCAAGGGCTGTTTCAAGGCAGCGTGGTGATGGTCAAACCCCGGAACGGCCCGGTGAGCGAGGATTTCGAAAAGCAGGACTGCCTTTATACGGTCGCGATCGACGGCATCGCCGGACAAAAAACGGTGCGGGAACGCGAAATCATCACGAGCGTCAGCCGCCTAATCAGCCCTTACAGCGACTATGAAGGCTTTTTGGCTTTGGCCGAGGACGATAATCTGGAGTTCATCACGTCCAACACGACCGAATCCGGAATCGCTTACAATCCCGTCGACACGCTGAACGACCGGCCCCCCAGCAGCTTTCCCGGCAAGCTGACGGCCCTGCTTTACCGGCGTTTCCGGCTCGGAAAAAAAGGCTTCGTCATCCTCCCCTGCGAGCTGATCGACCGCAACGGCGAAAGACTGCGGGAATTCGTGCTCCGCTACGCGGCCGATTGGCGGCTCGGCGAACCATTTGCAACCTGGCTGAACCGGGAAAATACGTTTTGCTGCACCCTGGTCGACCGGATCGTCGCCGGTTTTCCGCAGGAGCAGGCAAATGAACTGGAGCGCGAATTGGGCTATCAGGACCGGCTGATGGTGGCGTCCGAGCCGTACCTGCTTTGGGTGATCGAAGGCCCGTCCTGGCTGCCCGCGCGTCTGCCGCTCGCCCAAGCGGGATTAGATGTTATTTTCACCAAGGATCTGAAGCCTTACCGCGAACAAAAAGTCCATCTGCTGAACGGCCCGCACACAGCGATGGCTTCGCTGGGGCTGCTCGCCGGGCTGCAAACGGTGGAAGAGGTTATGAAGGACGCGGATTTTTCCGCGTTCGTGCGCCGGTTGATGGACGACGAGCTGCTGCCGGTGCTCCATTTGCCCAAACCGGAATTGCAAGCTTACGCCCGGGCCGTGCGGGAACGGTTTATGAACCCGTTTGTCCGGCATGAGCTGGCGTCGATTTATTTGAACAGCATTTCCAAATTCACAACCCGTCTGCTGCCCGTCCTGCTGCGGCATGTTCAGGAAAACCGGAAGCTGCCGAGGCTCCTTACCCTCTCCTTCGCCGCCCTGCTGCTCGGTTATCGGGGAGACCGCCTGGAGCGGAAGGACAGCCCGGAAGTGCTGGCCGTTTTTGACGAGGCTTGGCAAACCCCGGATCCGAACTTGTTCATCCGGACAATCTTGAAGAGCGAAGTCTTATGGGGATTGGACCTGTCGGACATCCCGCAGCTCGCCGAAGCCCTGAAGGACGATTTAATGCAGCTTGACCAAATGGGTTGCCGCGCCGTCCTGCGGCAGCGTTTAGGAGGAGAAATCACATGCAACGACTGATGAAAATGAACCCCCGGGACACCGTGGCGGTGGCGCTGCGCCCGATTGAAGCCGGGGAAGAAATCGCGTTTGACGCTTTGTCCGTCAGAGCCCGGGAAGCGATCCCGCAAGGCCATAAAATCGCGCTTGCCGATTTGGCGGCCGGCTCCGCCGTGATCAAATACGGTTATCCGATCGGCCGCGCGGCGGCGGATATTGCCCAAGGCGAATGGGTGCATACCCACAATTTAAAAACCGGTTTGGCCGGGGAAGAAACGTACGAATACCGGCCCGACCTCCATCCCGTCATTTATCCCAAACGCAACCTGACCTTCGACGGCTATCGCCGCCGAAACGGCAAAGTCGGCATCCGCAACGATTTGTACATCGTGCCGACGGTCGGCTGCGTCAACGGCATCGCCGAGCAGATCATCGCCGAATTCAAGGCGCTGCATCCGGACCTTGGCCCCTTCGACAATGTGACCGTGCTGAAGCACCCGTACGGCTGCTCGCAGCTCGGCGACGACCACCGGATGACTCGCAGCATCCTGCTGGACGCGGTGAGCCATCCCAATGCCGGCGGCGTGCTCGTGTTCGGCCTCGGCTGCGAAAACAACGTGGTCGCCGAATTCCGCGGCCTGCTTGGCGATATAGACGAAAGCCGGGTCAAATTCCTTGTCGCCCAGGAGGTGGAGGACGAAGCGGAAGCCGGTTTGGCGCTGCTGGAGGAGCTGTACGAAGCGGCCAAGCATGACCGGCGCGAACCGGTGCCGCTCAGCGAGCTGAACGTGGGCCTGAAATGCGGCGGGTCCGACGGCTTTTCCGGGATTACGGCCAACCCGCTGCTGGGGGCGTTCTCCGATTTTCTCATCTCCCAGGGCGGCTCGACGGTGCTGACCGAAGTACCGGAAATGTTCGGTGCCGAACACATGCTGATGGCCCGCGCCGCGAATAAGGATGTTTTTGCGCAAATCGTCGCCCTCATCAATGACTTCAAGCAGTATTTTCTGTCTCACGGCGAGCCGGTGTACGAAAATCCCTCCCCGGGCAACAAGGCCGGCGGCATCAGCACCCTGGAGGACAAATCGCTCGGCTGCACGCAAAAGGCGGGAACCGCTCCGGTCGTCGACGTGCTGCAGTACGGCGAAAAGCTGCGCAAAAAAGGCCTCAGCCTGCTCCAGGCGCCGGGCAACGATCTGGTCGCAAGCTCGGCACTCGCGGCCGCTGACTGCCAGCTCGTCTTGTTCACGACCGGGCGGGGAACGCCGTTCGGCAGCTTTGTCCCGACGGTGAAGGTGGCGACGAACAACGAGCTGTTTGCCCGCAAAGGGCACTGGATGGATTTTAACGCCGGCCCGCTGCTGGAAAAGCCGATGGAAGAAGTGCTCGAGGAATTTATCGCTTATGTGATCGCGGTAGCCAGCGGCCAAAAAACCCGCAACGAGCAAAACGAAGTGCGCGAGCTGGCGATTTTCAAAACCGGGGTTACGTTGTAAACGGGCCCGCAGGAGGAAGGTAAACATGAAAATCACCGTATTTATCGCCGGGGATTCCACGGCTGCGCTGAAAGGCGCCGCCGAGAAGCCGATGACCGGCTGGGGCGAATACCTGCAGGATTATTTCGATTCGTCCGTCCGCGTCGACAACCGCGCCGTCAACGGGCGCAGCACCAAATCGTTTCTGGACGAAGGCCGGCTCGCCGACATTGAGCGGGATCTCCGGCCGGGGGACTACCTGTTCATCCAATTCGGACACAATGACGGCAAACAGGAGGACCCCTCCCGTTACGCCGATCCGGAAGAGGCGTACCCGGGCAACCTGAAGCGGTTTATCGCCAGCGCCAGGCAGCGCGGCGGAACGCCGGTGCTGTTGACTTCGGTCAGCCGCAGGCGCTTTCTCGCGGACGGAAGCCCTGACCCCGAAGCCGTCGGGGCGTATCCCGAAGCGATGAGGCAGGCCGCCGCGGAGGCCGGAACGCCGCTGCTCGATATTTTTGCGGCATCGCAGCAGTTGTACCGGGCGCTGGGTGAGGAAGGGTCCCGCCATCTGTTTATGCATTTGCCCGAAGGGGCCCATCCCAACTATCCGGACGGCATCCGGGACGACACCCATTTTTCCGACACTGGGGCCCGCCATATCGCCAGGCTTGTGGCCAAAGCGATCAAGCATTCCCTTTCGCTGCCGGATTTGAAGCCCCATTTAAGCGGACTAGCGGAAAGAGTGCAGGAGACGAAATGAACTGACCCTGGACACTTTGGATAACGGAATGGATAACGAAATAAAGATGCCCGAGGCCGGAACCTCGGGCATATATCGTTAAAGCCATATACTAACCGTCACTGTTCAGCATAAACCGACGCCGTGTATTTAAACAAAGCATATCCCAAAAACGCATACACCGCGACCGGGATCAGAAGTGAAAGCGAAATCGCGGTAAACGGAAAAATCATCAATACCGCATTGGCCCATAGTCCGTAAGGCAAGTATTTTACGTTTTTCGAGACTAAGGTCAACCAGGCGCCGAGCAGAAAAGCGTAATTGGCCAATGATACCAGCGGAATGGTGTAGAATACCGTATGGATAAAACTGTAGCCGCCGTATGGAAGTACCGCCGCCAACAATTCATACAAAAACTTGACGCCTAACCCGCCGAACAGCAAATGAAGGGAATAGGCCTGAATCCGCGGATACCATTTAAATGACTCAAACCAGGTTCGCAGCTCGCGGAGAACCACGGAAAATTGCTGCATTTGAAATAATTCCTCCTAATCGGATGTTCGTGGACAACCTTGCACCAGGCTCCCCATCATATTTTCATTCAGACAGGCTGGCGATTTGCGCCAGGTTCCCATCGATTTCGGCCTTCAGCTTAAGAATCCGTTCCATATTTTGCGTGAACGCTTCTTTTCCGAGAGGCCAATTGCCTCCCTGCGCAGCTTCGAAAACCCGTTTGCCCATCTCCTGATATTGCTGATCGATTTGACCCTGCAGGGTGTTGTTTTGCATCTTTAGCCGGTTGACTTCCACCACCGTCTTGGCCTTGCTGCCCGCCTCGGCAACGCCCGCTTTCAGTTTATCGAAAAAATCCAATTCATTTCACCCCGCTTCCTGATACGATGCTAGATGTGAAATTTCTACATAACTCAGCAAATTCCTTCAAAAATCTTAAAAAACCTCGCCGCCGGCGAGGTTTCTCGTGGTTTATTTTAAATTTTCGATGATACCGTCTCCTTACGGCGATGTCTGCCCTGACGAACGGTGAAGAGCAGAAGCAGCAGGGAAAACAGCACCAGCACCAGGCAAATGGCAAAAACCGTATGGAAGCCGGCCAGCTCCAGCATCTGCGCCGCCCCGGCCGTTTGAGCCATTCCGGGCGTTCCGGCGCCGCCGGCCGCATTCGTCCCCGCCTTTCCCCAATCTCCCGCATTGCCCGCCCCGCCGGTGAGCAGCGCGCCGCCCGCGGCTGTCCCGAACATCATGCCGAGGTTCCGGGACAAAGCGAGCAGGCTGCTGATCAAACCCAGTTGGCCGCCGCCTGCCCGGCCCATGACAAGGCTGTTGTTCGGCGAGGTGACCATGCCCATGGAAATGCCGAGCAGGACGATCAGCGCGATCAGCAGCAGCAGCGGATGCGCCGCCGTCAAAAATCCGAGGACCGCCAGCACGCCGCCCATCGTCAGCAGCCCCGCCGCCAGCAACGGCAAAGGACCCAGCTTGTCCGACCAGCTGCCGAACACCGGGGAAGCGACGATCAGCGCGAGCGGATAGCCCATCATGATCAGCCCGGCCAACGCGGGCGGGATGCCCAGCTCGCTGCGCAGAAACACCGGCAGGACAAGCTGGGCCGAAAAGGCTGCCATATACGTGACGATGGTGATCCAGATGCCCGTATTCATCGCCCCGTCGGCAAGCAGCCGCAGGTCGATGAACGGAGAGCTTGCGCGCCCGCGAAATATTCTCCCTCCGGCCGCGCCGCCCGACCCGTTCACACGTCTAGCTTCCCACCGGGAAGAAAGGCACCAGGCGGCAAAGCCGGCCGCGCCGGCGGCGAACAGCAGCAGCAGAGCCAGTACCGCCGGAGAAAACCAGCCCCACGCGGAGCCGAGATTGATCGCCGTCACCAGCCCCGCTAAGGCGGCTGCGAACAAAAACGCTCCGGTCGCATCGATCCGCCCTTCATGCACAGGCGGATCTTTGGGAATAAACCGCTGGGCCAGCCCCCAAGCCAGGAGCGCGGCTCCGGCAAGCAGCCAGAAGCTGGTCTCCCAGGAGAACCATTGGATCAGCACGCCGCCGAGGCTGGGACCGATCATCGAGCCGGCGGCGACGAACGTGCTGATCAGGCCCAGCGCTTTGCCCCGCTTCTCCGGGGGAAACACCGAGACGATCAGCGCCATGTTCGTCGCCTGATACATCGAAGCGCCCACGCCCTGCACGGCCCGGAAGGCGAGCAGCCAGCCGAGCGACGGGGCCAGGGCGCAGCAGAGCGCCCCAAGGGCAAAACAGAAGTACCCGAGGTTGTGTACGGTCCGCCTGCCGAACGTATCGCCAAGCCGCCCCATGATCGGCAGCAGCACCGAGATGACAAGCAGATATGCCGTAACGATCCATTGCGCGACAGCCATGTTCACCCCAAAGTCATGAGCGATGTCCACCAACGCGATATTGAACAGACCGGCGGAAAGATTGGACAAGAAAGCCCCGGTGCAAATGATGTATTGAACGAGCAGGCGCCGCCTGCTGTTCAGCGGGGGGTTCCCCAAAGGGCGGCCTGCGGCGGCCTTGCTTTTTTGCAGCGCTGCTTCCGTCACCGTTGTTTCGCGACCTTCAGCAGCATTTCCGGCGCTTTCCGTTCCCGCTCCCAGAGAGCAATGACGCTTCCGGACTCCGTTACATCGCCAAAATACCCTCTGATGTTTTCCATCGTCATTTCATGAGCCTCCTTGGAGTAAGAAGCGCAGGCGTCGCTGAGCAATACGATGTGGTAATCGAGCATAAACCCGTCCCTCGCCGTCGATTCCACGCAAACGTTGGTGCTGACCCCGGTCATGATCAGGGTTTCGATTTTTTGGCTGCGCAGCACGGAATCGAGCCGCGTATTGACAAACGCGCTGTAGCGGTGTTTGTTCACCACCGTTTCGCCCGGCTCGGGGGCGACTTCATAGAAGCCGGCCCCCCAGGTGCCCGTCCGGCACACCTCCAGCGACCGTCCGTTCGAGCGGGCTTTCCAGGCCGCGGAATCGGTCGCTTCTTCATGGAACGTCTGGATAAATATGACCGGAACTTCATAACGTCTGGCCGCCGCCAGCAGGCGATGCAGGTTCGGCATCATCCCGCGCACGCCGCTGACGTCGCTTCCGACCTTGGCCAGCGCCCCTTCCGGATGACAGTAATCGTTCTGCACATCGACGACTAAAACGGCCGTACGGCTGTGCAGAAGCTTTTGTTCCAGATTGTTGTCCACGAATCCTCACCCCGCAATCGTTTATTTGGATTTGTTCACAAACTGCATGTCCACCAATTGGTCATAAGCATAATCGCCTTTAAAAATGCCGGTTTTGATCAGCACGTCCATATCTTGCTTAACGGCCGCCTCCGTAATAAACCCGTCCCGGCTCCACAAGCTGTCCTCATACGCCCGGTCAAGCGAAGCCTGGATCGCCTCGTCCGACAGCGTCGGGAACTCGGCTTTCATATTTTTTTGCGCCAGCTCCTTGTCGTTGTTGACGGCGTTCAGCGCTTCTTTGATCGCATCGACGAATTTTTGCACCGTTTCCGGATCGTTTGCAATCGTCGATTTTTTGACGCTCAGCACCGAATAGGAGAAATCGCCGAAATCGTGGAACTTGTAAAACGGCTCGCCCCATACGTCTTTGGAGATCCCGTCGCTGATTTGCGGTTCGGCGCCGTTGCCGATATCGGCCGCGCCCTGCTGCACCATCGTTACCACGGTCGACGCGTCGGCCGGTTCCAGCAGGGTGACGTCTTTTTCCGGATCAAGCCCCAAATACAGCAGCAAATAACGGATCAGCAGATTCGGGGTTCCGCCGTGGCGCCCCGCGTTGATTTTTTTCCCTTGGAAAAATTCCTTCAGATCGGCTTCTGAGCCGCTTTTGGGCGCCAGCCCTTTTTTCGCGACCAGGTACACGTTGGCCCGGTTGACGACATTCACGACCGACACGATCGGGTCGGAGTTTTTGTTGTTGGCCAGCGCATTGGACTCCGTGCCGCCGATAACGCCCCAGGCGTCGCCGCTGACGACGGCGGTCACGTGCGCCCCGCCGGACGCCTGGATCACCTCCACATCGAGCCCGCGTTTTTGGAAGTAGCCTTCCCGCTGAGCCAGGTAAAGCGGTAAATACCCTGTGGAATGGACCGGCTCGGCGATGACGATCTTTTTGAGTTTTTCCCCGCCGGGCGCGGCTTCCGCCGTCGGCTCGTCCTTCTTGCCCCCGCATCCGGCGAGCAGTCCGCCGGCCAGCGCCAAAGCCAGCAGCAGCGGCAATGTGATTCTTTTCTTCATACGGTTTCCCCCTCAAGTTGAATGGATAACGGTGCGATGCACTACCTCACGCCAAGTCCCTTTGACAGTCCTTTTTCCAGCAGCACCACGCCCCAATACATGACCATGGACAGCGCCGACAGCACGACCACGCCGACCCACACGAGATTGATGTCGAGAATCGTGCCGGCATACATGATCATCCGGCCGACGCCCTGGCTGGAGGCGATAAACTCGCCGACGATCGCTCCCGCCAGCGCGAGCGCAATGTTGATGCGCAGGCTGCTGATGATCCACGGCATCGACCACGGAATCACCACTTTGGTGAACACCTGCATCCGTTTGGCGCCCAGCGAATACATCAGCTTTTCCATGTCCGGATCAACGCTTTTGACCCCGCTGTAAGCCGATAGGGCCGCCACGACGACTGTCATCGAAAAAGCGAGCGCCACTTTGGAAAAAAAGCCGATCCCGAGCAAAATGACGAGCACCGGGGCCAGCGCCAGCTTCGGCATGGCGTTCAGGACGATCAGGTAAGGTTCGCTGATGCCGGCATAGCTCTTTGACCACCAGAAGGAGAGGCCGAGCAGCGCGCCAAGCAGCGTCCCGAACACGAAGCCAAGCACGGTGGAGCCGGACGTGTAGATGATGTCGGAAAGCAGCGTGCCTGCCGTCAACTGTACCCAAGTCGTTTGCAAAATAACGCTCGGGCTGCTCCAGTAATAAGGATCAAGCCAGTCAAGCCGGGTAAACACCTCCCATACGACAAACAACAGGACCGCCACGGCAAATCTGCCCCAGCCGATCACGCGGGCCCGCCTCCGGGCGGCCGCTTCCTCATCGTGGATCAGCGGAGCGGAACGGGACGCGGCCTGCGCCTTGGCCGCTTTCGCCGCTTTGGCCGCCCTTCCCTCTTTTTCCGCCTTTCCCGCAGCACCCGCCGTCTCCGCCGCATCCGCCGGCAGCGCCTGAACCACAAAAGCCGATTTTCGTACCGTTTCCATCGTAGAATCGCCTCCTAAATCTCCTGGATAAATGTGATATGCTAAGCTCGGCTATAAAGCGATGTCCTCTTCCGCGTGCCCCGCCGCAAGCTCATCAAGCAGATGATGCTTGAGCTCCATAAAATCCGGCGAGGTCATGTCTTCCGTCTTGCGCGGACGCTCCATCGTGACCGTAATTTTCGACTTCACGCGCCCGGGGCGCTGGGAAAATACGTAAATGTCGTCGGACAAATAAATCGCCTCGTCGATGTCGTGCGTGACGAACAGCACCGTTTTGCCGAAGTCCGTCCAGATTTGCAGCAGCCAGTTTTGCATCGTCAGCCGGGTTTGCGCGTCCAGCGCGCCGAAGGGCTCGTCCAGCAAAATGATGTCGCGGTCGTACAGCAGCGTCCTGAGCAGCGCCGCCCGCTGCCGCATGCCTCCCGACAGCTCCTGCGGATAATGCTTGTCAAACCCCTTCAGCCCGTACTTCTCCATCAAAGGCAAGGCCCGCTCTGCGGCCTCCTTGCACGGAACGCCGCGCACCTCCATGCCGAGGATGATGTTGTCCAGAATCGTCCGCCACGGCAGCAGCATGTCTTTTTGCAGCATATAGCCGACATAACCCGTTTTACCGACGATATTGCGCCCGTCCGCGATCACCTGCCCGGTCGAGGGCGGAATCAGGCCGGCGATAATGTTGAACAAGGTCGACTTTCCGCATCCGCTCGGACCGATCATGCTGACGAACCGGCCCTCCTCGATCGTCAGACTCGTTTCCCGCATGGCGGGAATCTCCTGACCGTTTCGGCGAAACCATTTGCTGACCCCGGAAATTTCGATTTTCGGCTGCATGCTCCCCATCCTCCTTAAAGTGCAAATCTTTTTTGGGCTCAAAACCGAGATCAGTGCTTGACAAAATAAATTATGATAGCGTTCGTGTCCTGGTATCCCTGCACGCTGCTTTGCACGATTATCCCTCTTGTTCAGGGGGCAGAGGGGGGGGGGCTGATTACGGCCCTTTCATTTTTCACGGTGTCTTGCCCCATTCCTCCCGCCAGGTCTGCTTCACTTCTCCTAAATCTCCTTCTCACAAACCTGTCTAACGATCTCGAAATTAACGATCTCGAACATGTCTGCTTCTCCCAAACCTTTTTTCCTCTCCTGAATTTATCTTCCTCTCTGCTGCCGGATCAAACGGGATAATCGTGCAAAGCGTCCGGACAGCGGATGTTGATCTGCCGATATTGCTTGCCACGATCGCTTACCGGCCTTCCCTGTCAAGCGCTGATTATTAAGGTTGAGCCCTTTTTTTAATAGCAAATTCGGGTACAAAAAAATCGCCAGCCCAGGTCCGCAGGCGCATCCTTCGATGCGCCCACGAGTCCAAACTGACGATTAACCGGCTCTCCGCTACCGGAGTTCCGGCGGTTCCTTCAGATAATGCTCCACGTCGCGATCCAAGACCACGATCGTACCGGAAAATTCGGTCTCGGCATCGTAATCTTTGAGTACTGCGACAATATTCAATTGAAATTGCTGCTCAAGCGCCGCCTTGATTTCCCGCTTAAAGACCTGAAACAGCAAATAATCGAGCTGTCTTGTCGAAAAACGGTACTCCTCGTCCAAAAGCTTCAACACCGGGACTCGTCCATTTAAGGAGACGATCACGATTTTGTTGCCGACGAAATCCACCTTTTGCTGTTTTACACCCACGTTAAAAATCCGCTTATTGATCGCGTTGTAAATCCTCAAAATTTCCTGCTTCAGTTCGCCCGCCGAAGTAATCATCCCCACACCCCATTTCATGTAAGATAATATGTCATATTAATCGGGTGCGATCCTTAAAACGATGAATCTTGTGTTTAATTATAGGCGATTCCGAGGACTTGTCAATATATTTATGTCAAAAAAAATAACATATTTTTATATATGTTATTTAACATTACATACATATAACATTATCCGCTTTATCCCGAATATTCCGATAGCTTGTCGATTTCCCGGTACAACTGCTCCGCTTCCACGACCAGCCCGGGCTGGCCCAGCCTGATCGACATCGCGAGCAGCCGGTCCGCCTTCTGCTTCAACCGCTTCATCTCCACCAAAACAGCCTCTTTGTCCGTTCCCAGAGAAGAACCATTCACACGCGATAACCCCTTTCCAAAAAATTCCCAATCATCTCATCTTCTTTCAATTTACCGCATTTTGCATTAATGGCATTTTCAAGGAGTTTTGAATTGGCTTCTTTTCTGGGGGGACAACCGCCAAAACCATGAGCATGAAAATGTAAGCGAACATGGGAGCGGACCGCGCCTCAGCGATTATCTGAGGAACGGCCCGCGCATGGTTCCCGGCCTCTTTCATAATCCCAAGCATGCACATGCCAAAAGCTGATTTTCCCGATCCTGATCTTTGCCAAGACAATCCCTCCTACGAGAATATAATAGAACTTTCTTTCGTGGTAGTGATCAAAGTCTCACATCCCGCGCCTCACTTCAAGTAGGCTGTACGCCCTTATCCGCATGCATTAAAATAGAAGTAAATACGCCCTAAGGAGGTCTGCCATGAGCGAAAAGAAGCAGGACAAGCAGCGCACTTTCGTCAAAGAAACTCCAGGCAGCTATTGGATCGAAGGGCGATTCGAAATTATCGGAGGCGTATGAAGAAATGAAGAAAATTACGTCATTATGCTTCCCCATTGAAAGCAGACACGAAAGGAGCCATACAATGTTTTCCCGTAACCGCAATTCTACCGATCCCTATACTTCCGTCCAACCTCAACCTCGCGCGAGTGTGTACCGATTTGCCCGGCGAAGCCTGCGGCGGACTATCCTGCTTGGCCTGTCCGCCCTGCTGCTGTTGATCAGCTGGAATACCGCCGGAACCGGGAAAAGCGCGGCAAGTCCGGACCGAGCCGCAGCCGCGCAAGTGGAAACGGCCCCGCCCGGTTCGCCGCAAGACGGACTGTCCCCGGGTACATCGCCGGACGCATCACAAGACAAATCTATCGAAAAGCTGAATCAACTGCCCAAAGGAAAAGGATTCGTCTATCTCGATGAAGTGATCCCGGATGCGGTTTACGACATCCGCTATTATACCGGGGACAACTTTATCGGCGAGCGGATCGACGGATATAACGCCCCTTTTGCCATATTAACCTTAAGGGCGGCCCGCGCTTTAAAAAAGGTCAACGACGATTTGGAGAAGCAGGGCTACCGGCTCAAGATCATCGACGCCTACCGCCCGCAAAAAGCGGTCGACCATTTCATCGCCTGGTCCAAAAAACCGCAGGACACACTGATGAAAGAGAAATTTTACCCCGACGTCGACAAGAAAAACCTGTTCAAACTCGGCTACCTCTCTTCCAAATCCGGACATTCCCGCGGCAGCACGGTCGATCTGACCATGGTGTACAAACGGACCGGGGAAGAAGTCGATATGGGCGGCCGCGTCGATTTCCTGGGGGCGATTTCCGCGCACGGAGCCAAAGGGCTGACCAAGGAGCAGCGCAAACACCGCTACATCCTGAAGACCGCGATGGTCAAGCAAGGTTTTAAACCGTACAGCAAAGAATGGTGGCATTACACGTTAAAAAACGAACCTTACCCTTCGACCTATTTCGATTTTGATGTGGAATAACAGGGTCTTAGACGTCACCACTTCAAGCGGTAGATCGCCTTGTTCTCCAAACCGCGGATGAACGGCGTCCACTCCTCGGTTTCCGGCGTCGTATTCAACGCGTCCTCCACCATTTGCAGCTTGGCGTCCAGCGCATCGATATGGTGCAGCGCGACCGCTTCCGCCATTTGCGGCTGCACCGGGCTGCCCCATTCGCCCAGGTTGTGGTGCGAGAGCACCAAATGCTGCAGCCCCAGCACCTTCGGCGAATCGGGATCGATGCCAAGACGGATCGCCGCCTCGGTGATCCAGCTCGAGGCCATCGCGATATGCCCGACCAGCTTGCCCTGCACGCTGTATTCGGACACGATGCCGAGCTGCGCGACCATCTCCTCCGGCTTGGCGATGTCGTGGAGTATAATGCCCGCCTTCAGCAGATCGCGGTTCAGGAACGGCCGCTGCCGGCACAGAAAATCGCCGATTTCCAGCATCCGCACCATATGGTAAGCAAGCCCGCCGAAATAGGCGTGATGGTGCGTTTTCGCCGCCGGGTAATGGGACAGCTTCTCCTTCACCTTGCCGACGCAATACCGGACGATCTCGCGAATTTCGTCGTCGTCGATGTCCGCGATAACCGATTGAATCGTATAAATCAGATCGTCCGGCGAAATCGGCGCGGAGCGGATAAAATCCGTGAGCGTCACACCATCCTCCGCTTTGGCCGGGCGGATTTGCATGATTTTGACCTGCAGCTTTTCCCGGTAGGTTTGCACAACCCCGCGTACCTTCACGAGCCCCATCGGAAAAAACGTCTCCTTGTCCGTCTGCGAAGCGTCCCAAAATTTCGCCGGCATCTCCCCGGTTGCGTCGCATAATACGATGTCCAAATAGTCCTTAGGCGGATTGGCGTTCGTCTGCTTCACTTCCAGCTCCTTGAGCAAATAGAAGCCGACGAATTCATCCTGGTTCTTGAGCTGCTTGATTAAAGTCACTTCCAAATTCCTCCCCCAAATGATACATCCATTATACTACGGGATCGGGTAACCGGCATGGAGCAAAAAAAAGAGCCCTCCCGTCACCCGGGAGGAACTCTCTGCCTTAATGCGTCCGGCGTAGGCAAAACGCCGCCCGGCCACGCCTTTGCGCTTTATTGGTCCGCCGCCTCGACCACCGCCGAACATAACGCCCGCGCCATCCGCTCCAGCGAAACCTGCTTATCGACCGCGCCCAGCTCATAAGCAACCTTAGGCATGCCGTATACAACGGACGACGGCTCATCCTGCCCAAGCGTGCGGGCGCCCTTACGGCGCATGGACAGCAGCCCTTTGGCGCCGTCGTATCCCATGCCGGTCAGAATCACGCCAACTGCCCGGGAGCCGCATTCCTTGGCCGCCGATTCGAACAGCACGTCAATCGCCGGACAATGCCCGTTGATCTTATCGCCTTCGAAGCATTCGACCTTGAACCGGCCGCCCAGCTTGCGAAGGCGCATATGCCGGTCTCCGGGCGCGATCAGCACTTTTCCCGGTTCCACGATATCCCCCGCTTCCGCCTCCTTGACCGTAAATTTCGTGCTGTGATTCAAGCGGTCGGCAAACATTTTGGAAAACAACGGCGGGATATGCTGTACGATCACCATGCCCGGAAACGCCGAAGGCAGCTGTTTCAAAATATACGAAATGGCCTCCGTCCCCCCGGTTGATGCGCCGATGGCTATAATGCGGTCGGAGTTGAACGTCTGCTCCGGGATGTTGCCGGTTCCGGCGGGTCGGAACCCGGGCCGCGAAACATTCGTGACGGCGGCGATCTTCACCTTCTCAATCAATTCCCGGATAAACAGCTCCACGCTCCTGGGCGACCGTGGATCCGGCTTGCCGACAAAATCGACGGCCCCGGCGTTCATGGCCTCAAACACGGCGTCGCTGATCGTGCTCACCACGATGACGGGCAAAGCGTATTGCGGAAGCAGGCGGCGGATAAATTCGATCCCGTTCATCTTCGGCATTTCCACGTCGCAGATCATCACGTCCGGGCGAAGGCTGACGATTTGGTCGCGGGCGTCGAACGGATCAACCGCTTTTCCGACAATCTCGATATTCGGATCCGATGAAAGCCCCAGGGAGAGCACTTCCCGGTACATCATGGAGTCATCAACGATCAGCACGCGCAATTTCCTGGGTACTCCCATACGATCTCCTCATTTTCACAAAGCTTATTCTTTACGATAAACTGCGGGCATCACGTATTTGAACGGCGTCGTTTCCCGCTGCAGCGATTCGGAATGGCCGATGAACAAATAGCCGCCCGGCTCCAAATGCCTGTAAAACTTGTCCACCAAAGCCTGCTTGGTAGGCGCATCGAAATAGATCATGACGTTCCGGCAAAAAATGACGTGAAACTTCCGCTTAAAAGGAAACGCCGGTTCCATCAAATTGAATTTGCGGAAAATAACCTCTTTTTTTAATTTATCGGATACGACGCTGTGCATTTGATCCACCCCGGTGAAATATTTCATTCGCCAGGCGGGAGGAAGAACGGCGATATCTTCATTGGCGTAAACGCCTCTCTGCGCTTTGTCCAAAATTTGCCGCGAAATATCGGTCGCCAGCACCTGCGAATCCCACAGCGGCTTGTTCCGGGCAAAATATTCATCCATCAGCATCGCCAGCGTATAGGGTTCCTCCCCCGAGGAGCACCCCGCGCTCCAAACGCGGAGGTCCTTGTCCTTCACCGTGGCTTCCAGGTAAGGGAGCACCTTGTCGCGAAAAAACTGAAAATGATCGTTTTCCCGCATAAAAAACGTGTGGTTCGTCGTGATTTTGTCCACCAGCGTCATGACCGCCTCTCCGGTTCGGTCGGAGACGATATATTCGAAATAGGCCTTAAAGCTGGTGAAGTTTTTGCTCATCAATACGTTGTTCAGCCTGCCCATCACCAGCGCCTGCTTCTCTTCCTTGAGATGAATCCCGTAATGGAGCCGGATGTAATCCGACAGCTGCCGAAACTCCTGGTTCGTAATGCGGACCATACCTCAATATTTACCGAATTCCGAGTCGCTGAGGAGAATCTTGGGCACCGCGGAAGCGCCGGAAGGCTCGTGATTCCGCTCTTTTGGACCCATGTTTTCCAGGACGCGAAGCACTTCGGGATTCAATTCCTCGAGGCTGCCGTTGTATCCCGCAAAACCTCCGTATCCGCTGCGCTTCAGCTTAAACTGCGCAACCTGCTGCTTCAGGAGAGCCGCCTGGCTGGACAGCTCCTCGCTGGCGGCGGCGCTTTCCTCCGAGGTCGCCGAGTTGGTTTGGATGACCTGGGACACCTGCGAGATGCCTTGGTTGATTTGCGTGATCGCGGCCGCCTGCTCCGTCGAGGCCATCGCGATATCGCCAACCAGGTTGGCCACCTTTTCGATGTCGCCCACGATCGACTGCAGCGCTGCGGCCGTCTGGTCGGCGATTCTCGTGCCTTCCTGCACTTTGTCGATCGAGCCTTCGATCATATCCGTCGTTTCCTTGGCCGCATTCGCCGAGCGGGCCGCAAGGTTGCGGACCTCCTCCGCCACGACGGCGAAGCCTTTGCCGTGCTGGCCGGCCCGGGCGGCTTCCACGGCGGCGTTGAGCGCCAAAATGTTCGTCTGGAAAGCAATTTCGTCGATGACTTTGATGATTTTCGAAATGTTGCTGGAAGCGTCGTTGATTTCGCGCATCGCCGCCAGCATGTCCTTCATCTGCTCGTTGCCCTGGAGCGCGCTGTTTTTCGAATCGGCCGCGAGCTTGTTCGCTTCGTTCGCGTTTTGCGCGTTCAGCTTCGTCTGCGAGGAGATCTCCTCCAGCGAGGCGGTCAGTTCCTCGACCGAGCTGGCTTGCTCGGTGGCCCCTTGCGACAGCGCGATGCTGGAATCGGACACCTGCTTCGAGCCGGAAGCCACCTGGTCCGCGGCCGTATTGATGCTGGTCAATATCTCGTTGTTGCGTTCGATCATTTCCTGGATTTTTTTACCCATCAGATCGTTTTCCGACCTTACCTTCACCTGCACGGTCAGATCCCCGCTCGCCACCATCTCCACCGCCTGGGCCTGCTCGCGGATGCTGGCGATCATGCGGGCAAACGACAACATCAATTGACCGATCTCGTCCTTGCTCTTCGTCTCCACGTTGATGTTTACATTGCCCAGCGCCAGCTCATCGGCCGCCTCGGACAGCTTGCGGATCGGCTTCGTGATGCCGAGGACGATCAGGAAAGCCAGGCCGATGGCGATCAGCGTCATAACGATAATGATCGTAGTCATGATGGCGACCGTGCCGGCGTAAGCTTTATCGCCATCGTCGCTCGCTTTTTGCGAATTCGTTTGATTGTATTTCACCAAATCGAGCAAAGCGTTTGAAGCCTGATCGAATTCCTTCTCGGAGGTTCCGCTCATGAGCTCCAGCGCTTCGGCCTCTTTATGCTGATCGACCAATCCGATGATTTGGTCGCTGATCTGCAAATAACCGGCCCACTCCTGTTTAAACACGTTATACAGCCGGGCGGCCTCTTCGTCGTTTTGGGTCTGCTCCTCGTAACCGGTCATCAGCTGCTGCAATTCCTGGACTTTATTATTTAAACGCTCTTTCATCTCTTTCAATCCCTGCGGGTCGTTCTCCGCCAAAATAATCCGCAATTCGGTGGTCCGGTAATCGGAAGTGGCCGTGTTCATGACATGGGCCGCATCCATCGCCGGGAGCCATGTATCGCTGATGACCGTGGACTGCTGATTCACTTGGTTTAACGAATTGATCGAATACACTCCGAGGCCGACCAGGGAGAGAACCAAAAGACTAAAGGACAGGATTAATCTTGCTTTGATCGTTAGCTTCATCATTTTCCATAACCCCCGTTGCGGTTTTCGTTTACAGTTGACTTAAATTTTCCGCTTCATCATGATGAAGCAGCTTGTCGCCGTCCAGCAGCAGCTTGACTTCGCCGCCGACTTTTCCGACCCCTTTGATAAAACCTTGCTGGCTGCCGCTTTTGATCTCCGGCGGAGGAACGATATCCTCTTCCGCAATCGTGACGACCTCGGCGACGCTGTCGACGATCAGCCCGATCGAAATGTCCTTCATATCCACGACGATGATGCAGGTCCGGTCGTTATACTCCCGGAACGGCTTTTTGAAGCGCAGCCTCACGTCCATGACCGGAATGATTTTGCCGCGCAAATTGATGATGCCGCGGATATGCTCCGGCAACTCCGGCACCTCGGTAATCGCCTGGATGCCGATGATTTCGGTGACGAATTTGATTTCGATGCCGTAAACATCGCTCCCGATCATAAACGTGAGGAACTTTCCTTTCTGCGTGTCGTCGTCCTGCTCCAGCGGCAGGCTTGCCTCTTGATTCGCCATGTCTCCCTCTCCTTTGCTTGGTTGTCCTATGATGCCGATGCCTTGACGAGTCCCCCGACATCGAGGATCAGGCTGATGCTTCCGTCCCCGAGCATCGTGCAGCCGGCCAAGCCCCCGATGTTCCGGATTTTACGGATATACGCCGGCAAGCTCTTGACCACAACCTGCTGCTGCCCGAGCAATTCGTCGGCAAAAACGCAAAACGGCGTGCCGTCCTGCTCCACCATGATCAAAATCCCGTCTTCCATCGCGGTAATCTCGGTCTTGACCTTATAGCGTTCGTAAAGGCGCAGTACTCCGTAGCACTGCCCGCGCACCATGACCATTTCGTTGCCGTCGGGATCGGTGACCACGCTGCCGGGGGCGGCGCGGAACGATTCCTTGATCGCCGTCGTCGGGATCGTATATCTCGCCTTCCCCACCTTCACGTTCATGCCGTCGATAATCGCCAGCGTCAGCGGAATGCGGATCGTAATCGTCGTTCCTTCGCCTGCCGCGCTGTCCACCGACACATTCCCGCCAACGCTTTCGATATTGCGCATCACGACATCCATGCCGACCCCGCGCCCGCTATACTCGGTAATGACCTCTTTCGTGGAGAAGCCGGGGAGAAAAATCAAGTTGTAAATCTCGCGGTCGCTCATCTCCGATTCGTCCTTGAACAGCATTTGCCGCTCGCGGGCGCGCTGTAAAATTTTCGCTTTGTTCAGCCCCCTGCCGTCGTCGCGCACGATAATGAACACCTCGTTGCCGACGTTTTTCGCTTCAAGGGTCAACGTCGCGGATTCTTCCTTGCCCGCTGCCAGGCGTTCCTCCGGCGTTTCGATGCCGTGGTCGATCGCGTTCCGTACAAGGTGCATGATCGGATCGGAGATGTGCTCGATGATGTTTTTGTCCACTTCCGTATCCTCGCCAAGCAGTTCCAAGCGGACTGATTTATCCTGTTTTCTGCACATATCCCGTACGATGCGGTTCATTTTTTGGAACGTATTAACCAGCGGCACCATGCGGATCGACATCACCTTGTCTTGGATTTCGCCGGTGATCTTCCGCAGATGCCGGGCGGCCTTCTGAAACTGTTCAAGCTCCAGTCCGGCTAATTCCGGGTTTTGCGTGACCATCGATTCGGCGATGACGAGCTCGCCGACCAGGTCCATCAACTCGTCGAGCTTGGCCAAATTCACGCTGATGAAACTGGAATGCTGCGAGGCATTAGCTCTGGCAATATCCTGCGTTTTGGCCTCCGGCGGCTGCGAAGTGCGGGCAGCCGCTCCCGGCACCTGGGAGGGTTCGGCGGCGCCCGGCTCGGAAGGGGAGGCAGGTGCGGCGTCCGTAGAAAGTGCTGCTGCGTGCGCTGCAGAATGTGCCGCCGTAGACTCTCCTGTTCGCGCTTCCGCTTCGGGTATCGGCTGAAGCGTCTCTGCCGCGGCGGCCGTCTCTGCCTCAGGCTCTGCCCGGCTTTGTTCCGGCAAATTGATCATTTCCAAATGCTTTAAGGATGGCGCCTGCGACAGGTAAGCAGCTACCGTGTCCGCGGATTCGCCGTTCCGGAACAGAATTTGGAAGCCCTGCTCTCTTATGAGCGAGGCTGTTTCGGGATTTTCGGCAATGTCCTCGGGCCAGTAGGCGAAATGCTCGGTCATTTCCTGCAGGCTGTGAACGACTTGATATGCCCGAACATTCTCCATGTTGTAATCGTCATCAAAATAAAGAACGGCTTTTAAATGAGCGTCGGAGGGGGAGACCTCACCATCCTGACGTTTGCCGGTTTCGGGGCCTTGAAGAGGGGAAACTGCCGGCCCGGCATGCTGTGCGGCTTTTAGTTCTTCCAAATATCCGGTAATGCTGCTTTTCAGCGAAGATGCGTCCCCGTCGGGAGAATCGCCCTGCCTGATCTTATACAGCTCAAGCTTAATGAAATCGCCGCCCTGCAGCACCAGCTCGGACAACGCCGTGCAATCGGCCAAGCGGGGCTGATGTTCGCGGATAAACGCAAACAGATCTTCCATGATGTGCGACAAAGCCGCGATGTTATCGAAATTCATCATCGTGGAGGAGCCTTTGATCGTGTGCATAATACGGAAAATGTCGTGGATGGCGGCGGACGGAAAAGCGTTAAGCTCTTCGCATTCCAGGATGATCTGTTCCAACTGCTCGAGCAGTTGCGAATTCTCGTGAAGATAGACCTCTAATAACGGATCGCTATTCTCTCGTTCTGCCATAAACTATCTCCCCGTTTTACATAATTCGACATTATTGATGTTTATTCGACAAATTTCAGACATAAAAAAACTCCTTCTTCATGAACCTTCTAGCGAAGAAAGAGAACCCGAAGAAAGAGAACCCGAAGAAAGAGAGGACGCCTATCCAACTATAGAAACCCGGCTGCCGTAGCTGTTGCTGGTACTTTAGGCCCGTGGCTTTGCGTCCTTGTCTTTCGGCAAGTTTGCCCTTCTAGTCTTTGCTATTTTTTAGTTGGTTTCATACTAACACGCCAGAGCAGATTGTGTAAATACTAAAAAACGGTCGATCTGAGCCGTGAGAAAGCCCGATTGACCGGCGGAATATGCAGCCGTTTTTCGAGCCGGAATCACGGCCAGGCCTTAGGTAATCCGACGCAGTTCGGGGCAGTGTTAAGGAACTTCAGTGACAGCTTCAGGTCAGCTTCAGGGCGGATTCAGGGCGGATCAGCGAAGCCACAAACAGCCCCGGCGAAACCTCATTGGATATATCCAATTAAAATGGAAATTCAATCGTAAATTTGGACGCTTGATTGGATACTATCCAAATAGATGAGACTCGGCAAGGTGCAAAATGGGCGGTTTGAGCGAAGTTTATTGGATACTTCCAATGGATACGGCCCATCGCTGCTATACGCAGCCCATGCCGTCAGTCCCACTACGAATATGGCACAGACGGGAATAATTCCCCGCCCGGCAAGCACGGCAACAAGCCGCCGAATAAACTCGGCGGCCTTGCTACGATCTTATCGGCCCTACACTCTAATGCGCGTTTCCGATGGCAATCCACATGACGAAGCCGTAGTGGACATGGCTTTCCTTCAGCCTGGAAATCGTAATGACGGCCGATTCTTGAGTTTGTTCGCTTAGCGTGGCGTAAAAAGCCGAATGGTTCGTCATTGCAACGATAACAAAGTTAGGATTAGCAAACGGCTCTTCAAATTCAATCTTCACTTGCGTTTCGGCCTCATCGCGCTGCAACAAAAACGCCGACATTCCAAACAGCTGTTTGGCCGGCTGATCCAGCAGCGTCTGGACCGGAGTAAAGGCAAGGTGCTCCGCGCCGACCGCGCCGGTTTTCAGGTGGCGCGAGGCAATCGCTTCATCGGCAAGCTGTGCGCTGCCGACCGCCGCGTTTGCAATATGCCCGCTTTGCACCGCTCCCTGCTGCAGATGCTCGCCGCCGACCGACTCCTCGGCCAGAATGTCGGCATCCACAACACCGGCCTGAAGGTGTACCCGATCTATCGACAATGGCTGAATGTCCTCGCCGCCGATCCCTTTTTCCGGCAGCAGCCCGTTTCGCTGCAGTTCGGCCGACAGATGCCAGACATCGATCGACTCGGGACCGATGTGGCGGGATGCGATCGCCGCCTCCTCGATATGTCGGCCTTCCACACTCTCCTTCGCCAGATGCAGTGCCCGCACGGACTCAGGAGCCAAATGAGCGCTCTGCACCGACTCTGCGGCGAGATGCCCGCTTTGCACTGCTCCCCGCTGCAGATGCTCGCCGCCGACCGACTCCGCGGCCAGCACCTCGCCGTCTACGGCTTCAGCCTGCAGATGAACCCGGCCTATCGACAGCGGATGAATATCCTCCCCGTCGATCCCTTCTTCCGGCAGCAGCCCGTTTCGCAGCAGTTCGGCCGACAGATGCCAGACATCGATCGACTCGGGGCCGATGTGGCGGGATGCGATCGCCGCTTCCTCGATATGCCGGCCTTCCACGCTCTCCTTCGCCAGATGCAACGCCCGTACAGACTCAGGGGCCAAATGAGCGCCCTGCACCGACTCTGCGGCTATGTGACGCGATGCGATCGCCGCTTCGCCAATATGCCATCCCTCTACGCTCCCCTGTGCCAGATGCTGCGGCCCTACGGCTTCAGCGGCCAGATGAGCGCCCTGCACCGACTCCGCGGCGAGGTGTTCGCTTTGCACCGCGCCCCGCCGCAGATGCTCGCCGCCAACCGCTCCCTCGGCCAGCACCTCGCCGTCCACGGCTCCGGGCTTAAGCTGTACCCGGCCTATCGACGTCGGATGAATGTCCTCCCCGTCGATCCCTTCTGCCGGCAGCAGCCCGCTTCGCTGCAGTTCGGCCGACAGGTGCGTACTCCCGATCGCTTCGCGCGCAATGTGGCGCGATGCGATCGCCGCTTCCCCAATATGCCGCCCCTCTATGCTAGCCTCGGCCAAATGCTGCGGCCCTACGGCTTCAGGAGCCAGATGAGCGCCCTGCACCGACTCTGCGGCGAGATGTCCGCTTTGCACCGCCTTCCGCTGCAAATGCCCGCTGCCGACCGACTCCGCGGCCAGCACCTCGCCGTCCACGGCTCCGGACTTAAGCTGTGCCCGGCCTATCGACATGGGATGAATATCCTCCCCGTCGATCCCTTCTGCCGGCAGCAGCCCGCTTCGCTGCAATTCGGCCGACAGGTGCGCACTCTCGATCGCTTCGGGCGCAATGTGGCGGGATGCGATCGCTGCATCCTCGATGTGCCGTCCCTCTATGCTCTCCTTCGCCAGATGCAGCGATCTTACGATCTCGGGAGCCAAATGGGCGCTCTGCACCGACTCCGCGGCGAGATTCCTGCTTTGCACCGCGCTCCGCTGAAGATGCTCGGCACCGACCGACTCCGCGGCCAGCACGTCGGCATCCACGGCTCTGGACTGCAGATGTGCCCGGCTTATCGACAAGGGATGAATATCCTCCCCACCGATCCCGTCTGCCGGCAGCAGCCCGCTTCGCAGCAGTTCGGCCGACAGGTGAAAGCCTTCGACCACTTCGGGTGCGAGATGCCCCGATGCGACCGCCGCTTTGCCGATATGCCGCCCCTCTACGCTGGCCTCCGCCAGATGCTGCGCACGTACGGCCCCGGAGGCCAAATGATCGCTTTGTACGGCCTCGGCGGCGAGATGTCCGCTTTGCACCGCGCCCCGCCGCAGATGCTCGCCGCCGACGGACTCTTCCGCCAGTACGTCGCCGTCCACGGCTCCGGACTGCAGATGCACTCGGGATATCGATAACGGATGAATATCCTTTCCATCGATCCCGTCTGCCGGCAGCAGCCCGCTTCGCAGCAGTTCGGCCGACAGGTGCTCACTCTCGATCGCTTCGGGCGCGAGGTGGCGCGATGCGATCGCCGCTTCTTCGATATGCCGCCCCTCTACGCTGGCTTCCGCCAAATGCAGCGAACGTATGGCCTCAGGGGCCAGATGCGCGCTTCGCACGGCCTCGGCGGCGATATGCCCGCTTTGCACGACGCCCCGCTGTAAATGCTCGCCGCCAACCGACTCCCCGGCCAGCACATCGGCATCCACGGCTCCGGACTGCAGATGCGCCCGGCCTATCGATGAGAGTTTTACATCCTTCCCATCGATTCCGTCTTCCGGCAGCAGCCCGCTTTGCTGCAATTCGGCCGACAAATGCCAGAAGTCGATTGCTTCGGCCGCAATATGGCGGGATACGATCGCCCCTTCACCGATGTGCCGGCCTTCTACGCTCTCCTCCGCCAGATGCTCCGCTTGCACCGCCTCTTGCGCCAGGTGGTCGCTCTGAACGGCCTCACTGGCGATGTGGCCGCTTTGCACCGCCCCCTTTTGCAGATGCTCGGAACCAACCGCTTCCCCGGCCAGCACATCGGCATCCACGGCCCCGGACTGCAGATGCGACCGCTCGATCGACAGCGGCTGGATATCCTCCCCGTCGACACCGTCTTCCGGCAACAGTCCGCTTTGCTGCAGTTCGGGCGACAGATGCCAGAAGTCGATCGTTTCGGGCGCGAGATGGCGCGATGCGACCACCGCCTCGCCGATATGCCGGCCCTCGACGCTTTCCTCCGCCAGATGCCGCGCCTGGACCGCTTCGGCGGCCAATTTTCCGGCCGAAACGGCGCCATCCTGCAGCACCCGCGGCGAAACGGCTCCGGAAGCAAGATGATTCTCGTCAACGGCATGCGTTTGCAGATGCGCCGAGGAGACAGCGTTATCCGCCAGATGCAAGGGTAAAACTGCACCCGGGGCCAGACACTCCGACTGCACGGCGCCCGGAGCCAGATGCCGGGGCTGGATAGCCTGCGGGGCGATTTTTGCGGCCGTCACGTTGCCGTCGGCCATTTTGGCGGTGGTTACCGCCAGATCGCCCAGTTTGTCGGTCGTAACGCTTTCCGGCGACAGCTTCAGGGACGTGACCGCATGATCCTGCAAATGCGGAGAAAAGATCGATCCGGCCCCCAAATGCTCCTCCCGGATAGCCCCGTTCTGCAGCAGGCTGCCGTCAATGCTCTGTTTGGCCAGATGAATGTTTTGAATCGCACCCGGGGCCAAATGCTCCGACGACACCTGGCGAGGGCCGATCGCGTATCCCGTCACCGCGCCCGGAGCCAGGCTGCGGCTGGTCACGCTGTCCTCCGTGAGCTTGTCGGCGGTGATGCTGCCGGGCTGAAGGTGGGCCGCCGTAATCACGCCCTCCGCCAGGTGATGTCCGGCAATCTCGCCGAAAGCCAGCTTTTCTCCCGTGACGGCCCCATCCGCCAGATGCCATTCCTGAATCGATTCCGGCAATACATGCTCTCCTTGGACCGAGGCAGGCGCCAAATGCATTCCGGTGACGGAAGATGGCGCCAGCTGCGGCGAATGGACCGCGGATTTGGCCAGATGGCGGGTCTGCACGGCCTCGTCGGCGATTTTCCCCGGCAAAATGCTCTGATCGGCGATTTTGGACGAAGTGACGGCCTGTTCGACGATTTGCGCGGTGCCGATGGATTGATCGGACAATTTCGTAGACAGGATCGATTTGTCGGCCAAATGCCGGCCTTTAACCGAACCGTCCGCCAACTGCTCCGCTCCGACGCTACCGGGCTGCAAATGGGCGGTGCCGACGCTTCCCGAGCGAATATGGCGGGATTCGACCGCCTGGTCGCAGATATGGCCGGTACCGACGCTTCCCTCCCGCAGCTGCTTGGTGCCGACGCTGGCGGGAGCCAGCATCTCGCCGCCGATCAGTCCGGGAGCGAGGTGGCTGGCGGTTATGGTGTTTTTCGCCAGATGCCGGCTTTCCACCGCGCCTTCCCGCAGCTTGGCGCTCGTCACAGCGCCGTCGCGCAGCTTGGACGTCGTAACCGATTCATCGCCCAGTTTGGAGGTATCCACGGCTCCGTTCGCCAGGTTGACCGATTCGATCGCCCCGCTGCGGATTTTTTCGCTTGTCACCGCTTGATTCTGAATCAAATTGGTCGTGACGATCCATTCGCTTAAATGCCGGCTTTCGATGGAACCGTCCGCCAGCTTCTCCCCGGCGATGACCCGGTCGGCCAATTTATCCGAGGTGATGCTGCCGTCCGCCAGCTTTTCCCCGCCGACGGAGCGATCCTTGATCGCTCTGCCCTCGATCGCGCTGTCCACCAGATGGCTGCCGGTTACGGACAAAGGGGCAAGCTTGCTCGAAGTGACGGCTCCGTCGGCCAATTTGATGGTGTCCACTGCATAATCGGCGATCCAGGCGGTACCGATACTGCCGCGCATAATCCGCGAAGCGTCGATCGTATGGGGCGCGATTTTTTCCCCGGTTACCGCCGCATCCATAATATCATCCGTATAAATAATTCCCATTTCCTGTTTCAGGACGTTTTTATCTACCGGTTTGTCTTGTACCTGCGGCACACGCTCGCCGGTAGGGTATTCCGGCGCTTCCTGCCAAGGCGGAGGAAATGTCATCGCTTCCTTCCCGGGCTGGGGAGCTGCCGCCGCCTCTTTCTTGGGCAGAGGGGCCGCAATCGCCTCCTTCCCGGGCAGAAGGTCTTCTACCGCCTCCTTTTCGGATGAAGGGAGTTCCAGTTCTTCCTCTCCGGGGGCGGACAATAGCGAAGAGGCGCTCTGATGAATTTTTATTTCCTTTGCCTCCTCCGGCCGTGCCGCTCTCCTTTCTTCCAACAACATTAACTCGTTCATATCCGGATTATCCACATAGTAGAGTGAGGATTTTCTCGCCCTGCCGGATTTTGTGCCTTTGCCTTTTCTCAAGGACCGCTCGCTCCTTTACCAAAAAGATGATCGTCTCTTCTGGTATCATATGCGGACGTTTAGGCTCTCGTCACAGACGACTTCCCCCGTATCTGCCGATGATCCGGCAAAAAAGAGAAAAAAATTATTGGGTCGCGTCCTGCTCGTATATTTGCGAATCCGCCTCTTGAACATGGAGCAACGAACGCACAACATGAAACGCGCAATGCATCCGGCAATGCGTCCAGCAATCCGTAGACATCCGCGGCTAAGCGCCTATCGGTACGGGGATCGTCACTGCTCCCGGACCCACACGGTCATTTCGCCTTCCCCGCGATTGGCCCAGGCATAATACGGGATAAATTTCAGCGCCGCCGGCCGCGTGGCCGAAGGCGGCTGCGGACTGTACAAGCCGCCGGCCCACGCCGCTTCGTCCTGGCGCTCAGCCGCGGCTTCGATCGTAACCACGCCGCCGAGCAGCTCCGCCTCCCTCCGGACGGCAAGCTCCACCGTTTTCGGCAGCGCCAGCTCGTGCAGGTTCGCTCCGTTGTCCGCTTGCTCCAGGCAGTACACGAGCGGTCCCCGCTGCAGCGCGACCTTTCCGGCGTTTGCGCGGACAAGCGGATGGCTGTACATGCGCGTAACCGGCATGGAAAGCCGCAGCTCCACAACGTCGCCCTCCTGCCAGCGCCGCTGTACCCGCGCATAGCCGTTCCTGACCGTGCTGCCGTTCAGCGGCACCGTTTCGCCGCAGACGGTGAGGCTCGCTTCGGGACACCAGTCCGGCAAGCGCAACGCCAGCGAGAACTCCCCGCCCTCCTGCGGGTGGACCGTAAAGCGCACCAGACCGTCCCACGGATAATCGGTCGCCTGCACCAGCTTCACCCGGCTTCCGCCAACCTGCAGCTCGGCTTCCCCGCCGATGTAGAGGTGGGCGTACACCGTATCCCCTTGCACCGTATAAATGTATTCCCCGAGCGAGGCGAGCAGCCGGGCGACGTTGGGCGGGCAGCAGGCGCAGCCGAACCATTCCTGGCGTACCGTTTTGATATGGTCGTATTTATGGTTGGAGCCATGGCAGGCTTTCGGATCCACCTCAAGCGGATTGACGTAAAAGAAATGCTTGCCGTCCCGCGCCATTCCGCCGACGACCGTATTGTAAAGCGCCCGCTCCATGACGTCCGCGTATTTCGATTCGGGCGCGAGCCGCAGCATCCGCTGGGCAAAGAAAACAAGCCCGATTGAAGCGCATGTCTCGGCATACACCGTATCGTTCGGCAAATCGTAGTCGAAGGAGAACGCCTCGCCCTGCGGCATCGAGCCTACCCCGCCGGTGATATACATCTGCTTGCCGGCGATGTTGTCCCACAGCTTGCGGCACGCCGCGAGCATGGACTCGTCCCCCGTCAGCGCCGCCACATCGGCCATCCCGGTAAGCATGTATAAGAGCCGCACCGCATGCCCGGCCGCGGTCTCCTGCTCCCGTACCGGCAGATGCGCCTGATGGTAGGCCAAGTCCACATGCTTGCCGCTTCCCGGCCAATGCGTTTTGCCGCCCCGTTTTTGCAGCTCCGCTTCAAAAAAGTTCGGTTTTTGTCCGCGCTGATCCAAAAAATACTTGCTTAGGCGCAAATACCGCTCATTGCCCGTCACTTCGTACAGCTTGACTAGCGCCAGCTCGATTTCCTGGTGCCCGTCGTAGCCCGGCAGCTGCCCCGGCTCGTTTCCGAACACGGTGCCGATATAATCCGCAAACTTGCAGACGACGTCGAGCAGCTTTCTTTTGCCCGTAGCCCGGTAATACGCCACCCCCGCCTCGATCATATGCCCCGCGCAGTAGAGCTCGTGACATTCCGTCAGATTGGTCCAACGTCCGTCCGGTTCTTTCACCGTAAAATACGTATTCAAATACCCGTCATCCTGCTGGGCCTGGGCAATAATGTCGATTAACCCGTCGGCGGTTTCTTCCAGCTGCGGATTTGCATCCGCTTCCAATAAGTAAGACACCGCTTCCAGCCATTTCGCCAGGTCGCTGTCCTGAAACACCATTCCGTAGAAATCCCCTTGCTCAAGCCCGGCCGCGATCCGGAAATTGCGGACGGCGCCGCTTGGTTCGGCGCTCTCCACCCGGTCGTTCAAGGCCTCCCATTGATAGGGAACGACCGCGTCGCGCACAAGCCCAATATAGTAGCTCCAAAAATCGTCCCGGATCCGCACCCGGTTTAACGGCACTCTTTCGGACCGCTGCGTTTTGTCGGTTTGGAACATACGAGAGATCCTCCTCTTTTTTTGAAATATCATACTAACCAACCCTATTCTATCTCATAGATTTGCTTCATAATATGAATGTCAGCAACTTAAAAGTTATAATATTTCACACTTATCCCGGAGGGATCGTCCGATGCTGAAAACAGCGGAAATCGTGCAAATCGCCGCTCCGCCCCTGCCCTATTTTCTCGAATGCGGGTATACCGTTTACGAGCCCGGGGAGGAGCATCCGAGCCGCAGGAATCTCGGTATTTTCGACCTGCTCGTTATGGAGAGCGGGACGCTGCATATCGGCGAAGCCGGGCGGCGGTGGAGCTTGACGGCGGGGCAATCGCTGCTGCTGCTCCCTGACCAGTATCATTATGCGGCGGGGCCGTGCGAGGAACCTACGGCTTTTTATTGGCTGCATTTTCACACGGTTAGCTCCTGGCAGCAGATTCCCGCGGAGGAACCGGATTTCCCGTACCCCGGCGCGGAAGAGCACTATCGGCGCTTCCTGGCCTCGCCTTATTCCATCCAGCTGCCCAAAATGTGGACGATGCCCTACCCCGAGCAGGCCTACCGCCTGTTTCGCCACCTGCTGCATCATTCGGGGGAACGCCAGTCGAGCGCCTTTTGGACCGGGCAGCAGCTGTTCGGGGAACTGCTGCGTACAATGGACCTTAGGCAACTGGAGTCATACGCTTCACCGGTCGTCACCGTGGCGGAAAAAGCCGAAGCGTTCATCAAGAACAATTACCGCGCGGAAATCAGCAGCGGGCAGATGTCCGAGGCGCTGCACTACCACTACAACTACATTACGCGCTGCATGAAGCAGGTATACGGGATGACGCCGAACGATTATCTGCTGCATTACCGTCTCGAACAGGCCAAGCTGCTGCTGCTGAAAACCGAATGGCCGATCTCGGTCATCGCCGCTTATGTCGGGTTTGGCAGCACGCCGTATTTCTCCAACCGCTTTGCGCTCAAAAACGGCTGCTCGCCGCGGCAGTTCCGCAAGCAGTACACTTCGTAAGTCCAAGGCGGTTCCTAGAATAACGCGAGTATAGCGGAACGGGCGGGCGGCGGTACCGGGACAGCGGAGTGGCGGGGCAACGGGGCGGCGGGGCCCAGAACATAAAGACAAAAAACGCCGTTATTCCGGCGCTATGCACCCATTTGAGAGAAATAGGGGAAATTTATGCCTTTATTTTCTTGACTGGCAAGAAAATGTCCGCGATCCGGGGCATTCGCGGGAAAATAAGTACAAAAAATGCCGCTAACGGTGATGAACATGCTTATATCCGGATAATAAGAACATAAAGTACCGCTATTTTTATGAGTGGACACCCAAACCGTCCGACATAAGGTTTTGCCAGTTTTGCCGGTTTTACCGGTTTTGCAACTTTCGCCCCCTGGCCCCTGCTCTTGTCCCTCCCGCCTTATCCCATCCATTACCTGGCCGCTCTTTGTCCGCTTTTTGTCCTTGCCTTGTCCGCTTCATGGCCCTTCGCCGCTCGCGGGTTCTGTTACTTTGGTAGTACGGGAACCTTGGGGAACTGCCCCTTCGGAGCCCGAGTGAAAACACCGTACGGGTACTTAAAGACTTTGCGCAAAGGAGATGAAGTTTACACCGGAATACTTAAACGGCCCTAAGGCAAACAAGTCAAAAATCAAGAGGCAAAAGACAAGGAGGAATCATAATGAACAACCAGCATGTAAACAAAACGCAACCGGCAGCAAACAGCACGGAAAATGTTAAGGGGGCAGTGACCGGTATGGCCGCACAGCCTGCCGCCGTAAACGCCACCTGCTACGTCATCGATCCGGCGCAGTGGGGCATCAAAACCGACGGCACCGAGGCGGTAAAAACGACGGAGGGCTTGAACAAGGCGATCGCCCATGCAAAAAGCGCCGGGTATAACGAAGCGTTTATTCCGAAAGGGACGTACTTGATTCAAGGCGTCGGGACCACCTTTCCAAACACTCCGGAAAAAGGCGGCGGCATCGTGGTGCCGTCCCACATGAAGCTTACTTTGGATCACGAGGCGGAACTGAAGGTTCAGCCAAACGCGGAGAGAGGTTACTCTTGTATCTATCTGCGCAAAGTGCAAAATGTCACGATTTCAGGCGGGATCATCACTGGGGATCTGGACCAGCACGATTTCAGCAAACTCCCGAAATCGACGTATGAATGGGGCTTTGGGATTTATGTCCACGGCGGTAAGAATATTACGATCGAAAATATGAAGATTCGCAAATGCATCGGCGACTGCATCTTTCTCGGCTCGGTGGGCCTGTTGGGCGTAGACCCCGATTATGACAAACCGGAAAAAGTAGCCATCCGCAACTGCTCATTGGACGGAGCACGCCGGAACAACATTTCGATCACGGCTGCCGATGGCGTCTTTGTAGAAAACAATGTAATTACAAACGCAGGCACCGTCAAGGGCACCAAACCTTGGGCCGGTATCGATATCGAAGGATACGGCGAAGGCGCTATCGACTACGAGGAACCGCGCAGAGTTGTCGTCCGGGGCAACGTGTTCCGCGGCAACGCCGAGGTTTCCGTGCTGAACTTTAACGGTTATGGAGTAATTATCGAAGGGAATCACGCAGACAATACGTTCTCTTACGGTAATGGTACGGATACGGTTATCAGCAACAACGTAATGGTCCGGACGGACGGTAGCAAAGTCGCCATCGCAGCGCAGCAGGTATCGAACGGATATGACGGAAACAACGTGACGATAGTCGGCAATATCATTAAAGGCTTCAGCAGCGGCATCGACGCCCGCGGGAAAGACGTGGTCGTGACCGGGAATACGGTGTCCCATTTGGGCAACACGGGCGGCACGGGCATCGGCGTATGGGACGCGGAAAACGTATTGGTCGCGGACAATGCCGTGCACCGCTGCGCGGGCCTGCCTTACAAGGTCGACAACAGCAATGACGTACAATTCCTGAACAACAAGGCCCTCCATTCGGAACGCTTCGGCCTCGAACTGGACAAGTCCACCAATGTCGTGCTGCGGGGCAATTCGTTTGGCCAGTGCAATGGCGGCATATCCATCAAAAACTGGGGGACAAAGGGGACATCGGTTTTCGCGGAAGGCAATTATATCGACTGCGCCAGCTACACAGGAAAACAAACCAATAATTACGCGATCAGCTTCGACAAAAACAGCGATGTTACGCTCAAAGAGAATTATATATTTGGCTCCCGATCCGTCGCCATTTACGGAGAGAGCAGCGCCGGCAAAATCGTTAAAATCGCCGACAACGAAATTTCAGACATCACAGGCAATTCGGCGATTCAAATCAAGGGGGGGCAGCGCGCCGAGATTGTCGGCAACCGCATCACCTTCAAAAGAAAAGATGACGCTGCGTACGGTATTTCATTAGCTGATAACGCCGAGGATGCAATCATCGCTCAAAACACGATTTATTCCAATAACGGTAAATCTATACCCAACGCCATCGTAACCGAAAGCTCGAAACGAACCAAGGTTCTAAACAACCTGCTGATCAATGGCAAAATGTTGCTCAATAAAGATGACACCAATATCGGCAACACGATCGTTTAAACGTCCAGCGTTTTACCGGACCGCCATTTCCTGACGTAATAAACGATCATGAGCACCAGAGGTATGGCGAAAGCCGCCGTCTCCAGGCCCAGGCGTACGCCATATACGATAAGGATAATTCCGCTGCCCACCGCTTTATCTCATCATCTGGCTGTATACACCGGTGAATGATTGGTTTCAGCGTATGCTCGGGTAAAACGTCAAAAAACCTGTCCCTATTAACCTGCTAAAGGTGATAGGGATAGGTTTTTTATTAAGATTATAGAAATTACTGGTTATATCCGCCCTTCCGGTTCCTCCGCCTCGGCCTTGCGGCGCGCCGCCAGCAAGCACAGGACGATCAGAACGAAAGCGGTCAGCGCCATAAACGGTATTGTAATAAAACCAAGCCAGCCGCTGCCCAAATAATCCACGTTGCAAGGAACCCCCACTTTGCAGGGAACCAGCCGCGCCAATCCCGGAATTTTTTGCTCACCGTAATGGTAAAGCGAGATCGTTCCGCCGATGATGCAAAGCGGCAGCACGTACGGAATGATGCTCCGGTCGTTCCGGTAGGCCGCGATGCCCAGCAAAATGACCTGCGGATACATGAATATCCGCTGGAACCAGCAGAGCCGGCACGGTTCATAGTGCAGCACCTCGCTGAGATACAAGCTGCCCGCCGTAGCGACCAGCGCGACCAGCCAAGCAAGGTAAATGCCGTAATCCCTTAGAAAAGCCCGCACGCCCGTTCCTCCCCGTTCGTTATTTGCCCTGGAGTTCCTGATCGATGTATTTTTTCAGAGCAGCGTAATCGCCAACGTTGCCCGCATACTCAATACCGTTAATGAAAAACGTCGGCGTGCTGTTTACGCCCAGCTTGTCCCCTTTGGCGTATTGTTCATCGACTTCATTTTTATAAGTCGCTTCCGTTATGTCCTTCTGCAGCTGGTCGTAATCGATCGGCAGCTTCAGCTCTTTGGCCAGCGCGACGAGAAACTCCGCCGAAGCCCATCCGCTATTCTCATCGCCTTGGCGTTCATAAATCGCATCGAAATAAGTCCAGTAAGCGTCGGGGTTTTGGTGAAATACCGACTGCGCCGCCAAAGCCGCCGTATGCGAATCCGTCCCGAGAATGGGCAGATTCATAAAATAAAAAGCGGCCTTGCCTTGATCTACATAGTCTTTGACCAGCTCCGGTTTGATCAGTTGATTTACGTTTTTGCAAGCCGGACACTGGAAATCGCCAAATTCTACGATCTTCACCGGTGCTTCGGCATTCCCAAGCACAGGGAGGTTCGCATAATCAAACGATGCCGTTTCTGATTTCGGTTGCGGTTGGATCGCCAGGACGGCGATAATCAGCACGAGCAATACTCCCACCGTGCTGAACCAGATCAATCTTCTCGTTTTTTGTTTTTGCTGCTGCTTGAGCTGCTCGGCTTTGCGCTGGGCCAAAGCGTTGGTTTTCGTTTTCGGCGGCATGCGAACCCTTCTTTCTGAATAAAATCTTGCAATATATGTTGAACTAATGATTGCGCGGATAGGACAGCCGTTAGTTTAACTTATGTAATCCCGGTTATCCTGCAACCATTCTAGTTACAAAAGCGGGTTTCGTCAAGCTTTCCTCTTCTCCTCCCCTCTCTACCTGTGCCTTATCTTCTACTTCGCTGATAATTTTATAATTTCTGGTATTTTTCAAAAAACGGGCCGCTTCCTGCGTGATCGCGCAGGGAGCGGCCCGCCTAACGGCAGCCTGAACTCCAGGCCCATGATCTTGCCGGTTTTTAGTCGGTCCTTTATTCGCCGGCTCCTTCGGCCCCCGCGGGTTCTTCGTCACCGTTCCTGGCCGCATCCGCCTCCGCTGAACGCGGCAGAACGATCGAAGCCAGCAGCTCGTCCGCTTGCGAATGCAAAACAACGCCGTCCGGAAGCCGTACGTCCCCGGCCAGCAATTTATCGCCCGCATCCAGGGATGAAATATCTACATCCAAGCTGGCCGGCAAAATATCCGGCAGCCCTTCCACCTCCAGCTCCGTTTCCTGGATTTGCAGAACTCCGCCAACCTTCGTGCCTTTGGCCGTACCGATCAAGTGCACCGGCATTTTTACGCGGATCGGCTTGTTTTTGGTCACCTGCTGAAAATCGACATGGACGATTTTCCCGTTATGCTGCTGAATTTCCTTAATCAGCGCCGGAAAAACCTGTCCCCCTTCGACCTTCAAGTCGAAAAACTCCGTTCTTCCGGTACGGACGACCCTCAAAAGCTCCTTCACATCCACATGAACCGCCAGATTTTCGGTTTCGGCCCCGTAGATCACTGCGGGCACCCGGCCGTCTTGTCTCAGCCGGCGCAGCGACGAACGGTTAAACTCCGTTCGGGGTGCGGCATTCAAATAATACGCGTGATGATTTGCATTCATCTTGAACAACCTCCTTGAAATATAAAAACTTCAATGGCAGGCGTCAAAAGACGTCGCATTTCTATTTTACTCCATTTTTGCCGGGAGTGTACAAGCATCGGATGATTTTAGGAAGCGCGATTTTACACGGAATTATAATTTTTACATAGATTTTACAAAAGTAGGTATTTCGCCGGCATATCGGCATTGTAAAATAAAAGATGGAACACCATACTAAAACGAAGATTTTAAGACAGCTTTTCGGCCAATGGAGGTCATGGTAGAGATGGCGCTTGCAGAAACGAAAAACCAAGGTTCAAGATATTTAAACCGCGATTTAAGCTGGGTGGAATTCAACCGCCGGGTGCTGAAGGAAGCGAAGGATCCGGCGACGCCTTTGCTGGAAAAAGCCAAATTTCTCTCGATCGTGTCGAGCAATTTGGACGAGTTCATGAGCGTGCGCGTGGCCGGGATCCAGGATCAGATCCGCGCGGGTTACACCAAAAAAGATTTCACCGGCTATACGCCCGATGGACTATACAAACGCCTGATTGCTAGAATCTCGGCGATGGTCGGCGAACAGTACCGGACGTTCCGGGATCTGTCGAGACAGCTCGCCAAAGAGAACATCGTATTTCTAAAATACGATGAGCTGACCTCGACGCAGCGCAAATCTATGGAAACGTACTATCACGACATTATTTTCCCGGTGCTGACTCCGATGGCCGTCGACCAAAGCAGGCCGTTTCCGCTGGTCCATACAGGGTTTGTTTATTTATCCGTCGTGCTGAAGCGGGAAAATGAAGCGCAGAAGCCGGACGAAGAGGAGGAGAAGGAGCCTTATTTCGCGATCGTGCAAATTCCTTCCAATCTGTCGCGCATCATTCCGCTGCCGCATCATTCCAACAGCAAAAAGCAATCCTTCATTCTGATCGAAGAGTTGATCCGCCACCATATTCAAACGCTATTCAGCGGTTATGTCCCGCTCGCCGTGCACGAGTTCAGAGTAACCCGCAACGCCGATTTGGCGTTTGACGAAGAAGGGGCCGAGGATCTGCTCGAGGAAATTGAAAAAGAGCTGCGGAAACGCCGCTGGGGAGCGCCCGTTCGGCTGGAGATCCAAAAGGGTATCCATCCTTACGCGCTGGAAGTGCTGAAGGAGGAATTTGAGATTACGGACGCCGTATTTGAAATCGACGGACCGCTCGATTTAAGCTTCCTCGGCAAGCTGCCGGGCGTGGTCAAAGGGTATCCGAAGCTCCGCTACCCGCAGATCGATCCGGTGTATCCCCGGGAATTCGATGCCGAAGACGATTTTTTCGAGGTGCTTAAGCAACGGGACGTGCTGGTCTATCATCCTTACGAAAGCTTCGACGCCGTGACGGATTTCATTAGCCAGGCTTCGGAGGACCCGGCCGTGATGGCGATCAAGATGACGTTGTACCGGGTCAGCGGCAATTCGCCGCTCATCCGGGCGCTCGCCCGCGCCGCGGAATCGGGCAAGCAGGTTACCGTCGTCGTGGAACTTAAGGCGCGGTTCGACGAAGAGCGCAACATCGCCTGGGCCCGCACGCTGGAGAAAGCGGGATGCCATGTCGTGTACGGCCTGGTGGGCCTTAAAACCCACGCCAAAATTTTGCTCGTCGTCCGGCAGGAAGGCCGTGATTTAAGGCGGTACGTGCATGTGGGGACGGGAAATTACAACGACATTACCGCGCGCCTGTATACCGATATCGGTTTGTTTACGACCGATACCGCGATCGGCGAGGACGCCTCGCAATTGTTCAACCTGATCACCGGATACTCGGACGCCGGCGAATGGCAGGCGTTTACGCTGGCGCCGACGGGGATGAAGGACAAGCTGTTTGCGCTGATTCGCCGGGAAGCCGAACACGCTGCGGCCGGCAGGCCGGCCAAAATCATCGCCAAAATGAACTCGCTGTCCAACCAGGAGATGATCGACGAGCTGTACGCCGCTTCCCGGGCCGGGGTTTACATCGACCTGATCGTCCGCGGCGTCTGCTGCCTGCGCCCCGGCGTGGAAGGCCTGAGCGAACGGATTACGGTGCGCAGCATCGTCGACCGCTTTTTGGAGCATTCGCGCATTTATTATTTCGAAAATGGCGGGAAGCCGGAAGTCTGGCTGTCCAGCGCGGATTGGATGACGCGCAACCTGACGCGCCGGCTGGAGCTGATGTGCCCCGTGACGAAGCCGGAAACCCGGGAGACGCTCGTGCAGATTTTGATGCTGTCGCTCTCCGACAACGTCAAAGCGAAGCGTCTTGTGCCAAGCGGAAAATACGAGCCGTTCACCGGCACTCAGCCGGCCTGCCGCAGCCAATTTGACGCCCTGGACATCAGCGTGTGGAAGAAGAGCGAACCTCCCACTCCAATCTGAGCTCCCACGCTTTTTTGAAGCTTTTTGCCGCAGTTTCAAGCTGCCTGATCTCCAGGTAAGCTTGACTGCGGCATTTTAGCGTCAGCAGCAGCGCGCCGGAGGTCGCCCCGGCCTTGAGCAGCTCGACGTTTTGCGTTTCGCTGGCATCCAGCGCGACGGCCGCTTCCACGATGGCGCCAAGCTTCTGGATCAGGATTTCGTCTCCCTCCGCAAGCAGCTCCCGGTAATTTTCCAAATTCATTTTTTTTCCGTGATTGGCCGGATAATCCGCCGCATACCCGCATATAACGGCCTCACGGTGGGTTAAAGCGCCAAGCGGGGCTTGCGTCAGCCAATATAACGTATGCTTGTCGTACTGGTGGTAGCGCACGGCGCCGCCGATTTTGTACAGCATGGCTGCCGCGGCCGCGATCTGCCGGGTTTTCGCCCCGCCGGTTGCGGGGGCTCCCAGCAAAAGATCATGCAGCCGGACCGCGTACAGGCTGACCTGCTGAAAATGAGCACGCGGGGACTGGTTATGAAATGCAAGCAAGCCGCGGGACTGCAGCGCTAACACTTCGGAGGCGGCGGGAACCTGCAGCCCCAGCGCATCCTGCAGCAGCCCTTCCCGCAGCCCCGCTCCGCTGATCAGGCAGCAGTCCGCTCCGATGCGCGCAAACACGGTCTGCAGAATAATCAGCCCCGGAGCGATAATGTCGGCCCGCGCTTTGGACAAACCGTCGAGGCGTTTGCGTTTTTCGAGCGGCATGAACGGCAGCGTTTCGGCATAATGGCGGATGCTTTCCGGAGCCAGCCTGTAATAGTGGGCGAGCCGCAACGGATATTTCCGCCGGCGCTGGTCGAGTTTGCCAAGCGTGCGGATCGTGCCGCCGAGACCGATTAACGGCAGCCCCGGATGGGCGGCCATCCATGGATGGCCCGACAGCACCCGCTCGATCTCGGCCGCCAGATTGGCCGCATTTTCGGCCGTCCACGGTTCTTTTCCGTTCCCGAACTTGACCTGGGCATTCACCGCACCTAAAGGGAGCGAGATGCTGTGCAGCAGTTTACGGGCCCGAAACAACGTGATTTCCGTGCTCCCTCCCCCGATGTCGATGATGAAGCCGTCCTCCTCCGCCATGGCGCCGGCGACGCCGAGAAAGCCGAAATAGGCTTCCTGCTCCCCGGTAAGGATTTCGATCTTAAGTCCGGTATGCCGCGTGAGCAGTTCGGCAATTTCCCCCGCATTGGCCGCATTCCGGATCGCCGCCGTCGCGGCGACACGGATTTGCCGGCAGCCGTACACGTCGCAAATTTCCCTGAACTGCTCCAGAATCGGCACGATCGAAAGAACGTCCTTCCGCTCCATGGCGCCGCCCGAATTCATCTTTTCGCTGAGCCGGGCGGACTCTTTAATTTCCTGAATCAACCGGTACTCCCCTTGCGGCGTTGCTTCATAAATAGCCAGACGGATAGAGTTGGATCCGATGTCAATGATTCCGATCGTCATATGGCTGTTTTTCATAGTTTGCTCCTGACATCCCTTTAAGAGGTTCTTAAAAGTAAGTTTTACCTCACTTTATCCCAAATTCGTCCAAAAATAAACCTTAATTTGTTTGAGGGCGTTAAAAGCGTACAGGGCAGGGGAGGGGGGAGGCCGATGGGTTGTGGGTTGGTCGGCAGATCAATATCTGCTGTCCGGGCGCTTTGCACGATTATCCCGTTTGATCAGGGAAGCAAAGAAAAAGATAAATCCAGGAGAAGAAAATATATTTGTAAGAAGCAGTCATGTTCGAGATCATTAGACAGGTTATTGCTGCAACCTGAATCCGTCTGCATCAATGCCGGCACCGTTCAAGCACTTCGATCAGGCTGCTGCCCCAAGGGGCTGATTCGGTTGGCGCGCGACCAGCTTACGGTAAGGGATCGCCGGAATCGCCACACACATGCGCAGCAACTTCTGCCGCATCGTTTCTTCCGCTCCGGGCCGTCCTCCGGACAGGCGCAGCCGGCGGCGTCCGGTGTACTCGTTCAGGTACGCCTGCAGATGCTTCAGTCCCAGGGCTCCATACGTACTCTTCAGCGATTCCCACGCCTCTCTCACCACTTTGCGCAAGGGAGCATACAGCCGAAAGGCCTGAGGGAACAACTGCACCTCCGATGTACGGACATCCACATGCCCGCTAATAAACGCGGTTAGATCTTGACGGTTTGCCCTCTTTTCGCCTCCCCGCTTATTTGGCACCAGGCGGATTTTGACCTGCTCCGGCTCGCCCGAATCCTTGACCGTGCAGCCGGCCACGACCGCCGAGGCGTACGGATGCGAAAGCTGACACCGGGACGGATTACGTCCGTACTGATCGCTGTTCACCTTCACGTCTCCGGAGAGCAGCTCCCGGGCATCGAACTCCCCCACGGCATGACGTATTTTGTGAAGCACTAACCAGGCGGTTTTGTAGGTGACCCGGATCACCTGGCGCAGCCGCAGCGCCGAGATGCCGTCAGGGAGCAGGAACAACTCCAGAGCGTGAAACCACTTCACCAGGGGGAGATGCGTTCCTTCAAAAATCGTGCCGACCAAAGGCGATGTTTGATGCTTGCACTTTCCGCACTCGAACAAGGGGATATGCCGGGAAGTCAGACGGCTGCACCGGGTGTGAGCGCAGCGCGGGCAGACAAAGCCGTTTGGCCACTTCATCGCGATTAGCGCTTCCATGCAGTCCTGCTCGCTGTTAAAACGGCTGCTGAATGGCTGAAGTTCCGTTCCCGTATTGACTTCCATATCCGCTCGCCCCCGAATCAAGAATGTACGAACACAAGTTCCATTTATTTCATTATACCAAACGCACGTTCCCTTATCAAGCCGTAAATCTCACCTGAACCGCCTCATTTTTTCCTTATTAATCCTTATCCTAGCCCCTAACACCTATCCACTGAATGAAAGGGATAATCGTGCAAAGCAGCATGCAGGGACACCAAGACACCAAGACACCAGACACGAATGCTACATATAGACAGCCGCCTCAGTCCTCAGTTCGGGTCCCCGTCAAATCCAATCAAGCTGCTGCATTTACTAGTAAATTTCCAATTCTATTGGATATATCCAATGGCAATGCCAATACTTAAATTCACCTAGAAAAAACCGGCGCCTCGGAAGGCGCCGGCTTAACAGAGAAACCCGCAAAACTAGTTTGGAAAAGAATAGATAGAACTTCCTAATACGGCTAATTCGGCAATTTCGCCTACTTCGTCTTACTCGCCGATACCGCCCACCAGTTCCACGACTTCCTCCGCGGTCCGCATTTGCAGCGCTTTGGCTGCCAAAGCTTCCATCTCCGCTTTGGAAAGCTTGGAAATCTGCGAGCGTGCCGGTAAAATCGAGGTCGCGCTCATGCTGAACTCATCCAGGCCGAGGCCGAGCAGCAGCGGAATCGCCACTTTATCGCCCGCCATCTCGCCGCACATGCCGGCCCATTTGCCTTCCTTGTGGGCGGCGTCGATCACCATTTTCACCAGACGCAAAATCGCCGGGTTATACGGTTGATACAAGTAGGAAACGCGTTCGTTCATGCGGTCGGCGGCCATCGTATATTGAATGAGATCGTTGGTGCCGATGCTGAAGAAATCCACTTCTTTGGCGAATTGATCGGCCATAACGGCGGTCGAAGGAATCTCCACCATAATGCCGAGCTGGATATCGTCCGCGACCTTGACGCCTTCGGCCGTCAGCTTCTCCTTCTCTTCCTGGAGCACCGCTTTGGCTGCGCGGAACTCGTCCAGCGTGGCGATCATCGGGAACATGATCCGCAGCGTGCCGTAAACGCTCGCTCGAAGCAGGGCGCGCAGCTGCGTACGGAACAGATCCTTTTGCTCCAGGCAAAGACGGATGGCGCGGAAGCCGAGGAACGGGTTCATCTCCTTCGGCAGATTAAGGTAAGGCAGCTCCTTGTCGCCGCCGATGTCGAGCGTTCTGACAACGACTGGCTTGCCCTCCATTTTTTCCAGCACCGTCTTGTAAGCATTAAATTGAACTTCCTCCGACGGCAGCTCGGTGCGGCCCATGTACAAGAACTCGGTGCGGTACAAGCCTACGGCTTCGCCGCCGTTGTCGAGCACCCCGGCAACGTCGTTCGGCGTGCCGATGTTGGCCGCCAGTTCAACGTGCACGCCGTCCTTCGACGTGGTCGCCACTTCGCGCAGCTTCTTCCACTCCTCGATTTGCTTGAGGTAGTCGTCGCGTTTTTGCGTGTATTCCTTCACCACATCGTCGGACGGGTTGATGATCACCAGGCCGTCCAGACCGTCCACGATCACCAGATCGCCGTTGTTTACTTTGCCGAGCACCTCTTTGGTCCCGACGACGGCCGGAATCTCCAGCGAACGGGCCATAATCGCGGAGTGCGACGTTCTGCCGCCGATATTCGTCGTAAAGCCCTTGACGTATTTGCGGTTAAGCTGAGCAGTATCGGACGGCGTCAAATCCTCGGCGATAACGATGACTTCCCGGTCGATCTCCGCCGGATTGACGTAGGTGAGGCCCAGCAAATGGGTCAGCACCCGTTTGGTGACGTCCCGCATGTCCGCGGCGCGTTCCTGCAGGTACGCGCTTTTCATGTTCTCGAACATGGCGATAAACTGATTTGCCGTCTCGTCCAGCGCGTATTCCGCGTTCACTTTCTCGCTGGAAATTTTTTCCCGTACCGGATCCAGCAGCTCAGGATCGTTCAGGATCAGCAGGTGGGATTCGAAAATCTCCGCTTTCTTCTCGCCAAGCTCTTGAAGCGTGCGCTCTTTGATCGCTTCAAGCTCCTGCTGCGATTTGGCCAGCGCTTCGTCCAGCCGTGCCAACTCGGCGGCGGGATCCGAAGCATCCCGGCGTTTTACCGTAAAATCGGGATGCTCCAGTCTGAACGCCGCGGCGATGGCCACGCCGGCCGAAGCGGCGATGCCGTCGATCTTAAGCATTTACTTCCCCTAACCCCTCGTTAACCATGACGTCGGTGAGCGCTTGAAGAGCTTCTGCAGCTTGTTCTCCTTCAACGGACAACGTAATGGTGTCCCCTTGCTCCAGTCCCAGGGACAACACCCCGAGAATCGATTTCAGGGTCACTTTTTTGCCCTTCGCTTCGGCAAAGGATTCAGCTCCTTTAAACTTGTTGGCCGTATTTACCAATGCCGTAGCAGGGCGTGCGTGGATACCGTCTTCATCCGTAATTCTAAAGGTTCTTTCCATAATAAAATCCTCTCGCTTTCTCGTGAATGTAGTATAAATATATATCAACGCTCCCTTTTATTTTAAGGGAACGCGATTACAATTCCAAATTTTCTGCCGGCGCCCGTGACGCTAGGGCGCCGGCAGCTTTTATTTGATTGTAACGATATCGGGCTCGCCTTTCGCCAGCTTGCCGGTTTTGTTCAGCTTGACCGCCGCCCCTTCCGGCAGGTTGGAGAACACAATCGGCGAAATGATCGAAGGCGCGTGCTCCTTCACGTAATCCAGGTCGACCTCCATAATCGGCTGTCCGGCCGAAACCAGGTCGCCTTCGTTCACGAGCACCTTGAAGCCTTGCCCTTTCAGCTTCACGGTGTTCACCCCGATGTGCACCAGCACTTCCTTGCCGCCGTCCGACATGATGCCGACGGCATGCTTGCTAGGGAACACATTAAACACCTTGCCGTAGACCGGAGAAGCGATGACCCCGTCATGCGGCAGAACCGCAAAGCCGTCGCCCGTCATTTTTTCCGCGAACACCGGGTCCGGCACATTGGAAATATCCATCAGTTCGCCGTTGACCGGCATCACGATATCCTCGTTGATGATGGCGTCGCCGTCCTGGGCCGCCTGCCGCTCCACTTCGGCAGGTTTGTCCGCCTCCGTCTTCTCGGCGGCTCTCGGCGCCTTGCCGTTCATAATATCGGCAATTTGCGTCTTGATCGTATCGGAGCGCGTGCCGAAGATCGCCTGGATATTGTTGCCGACCTCCAGGACGCCGGAAGCCCCCAGATTTTTCAGCCGGTCCTTGCTTACGTTGGCTTTATCCTTAACTTCAACCCGCAGCCGCGTGATGCAAGCGTCCAGGTGGACGATGTTTTCCTGTCCGCCCAGCGCGGACAAAATGTTGTGCGGCAGCTCATCCTGCGTGACTTTTCCTCGGCTGGTTTCCGCATCTTCATTATCTTCAGCCGGCTCTTCCCGTCCCGGCGTCCTGAGGTTGAACTTGCGGATGACGAACCGGAACCCGAAGTAATAGATCACGGCCAAAATCAAGCCGACGATGATGACGTACCACCAAGGCGTGCGGTTTGGAATAACCCCGAAAATCAGGTAGTCGATCAAACCGCCGGAGAACGTCATCCCGATTTTTACGCCCAAAAGATGCATCGTCATAAACGACAAACCGGCAAACACACAGTGCACGGCGAACAGAACCGGAGCCACGAACAGGAACGAGAATTCGAGCGGTTCGGTAATCCCCGTCAGAAACGAGGTCAACGCCGCTGAGCCCATAATCCCCGCCACATATTTCTTGTGCTCGGGTCTGGCCTCGTGATAAATGGCGAGCGCCGCCGCCGGCAAGCCGAACATCATGAACGGGAATTTGCCGGTCATGAACGTTCCGGCCGTAAACGGCACGCCGTCGCGAAGCTGAGCCATAAAGATGTTCTGGTCACCGCGCACCAGTTGGCCCGCCGCATTGGTGTATTCCCCGAATTCGAACCAGAACGGGGAATAGAAAATGTGGTGCAGACCGAACGGAATCAATGCGCGTTCGATAATCCCGAACACAAACGCGGACAACGTCCGGTTCTGATCCAGCATGAAGTGGGAAGCGGCGTTCAGCCCCGATTGAATCGGCGGCCAGATGACGACCATCAGCAAACCGAGCAGCACCGAGGTGGCCGCCGTCATGATCGGAACAAACCGTTTTCCGGCAAAAAATCCGAGATAAGACGGCAGTTCGATTTTAAAGAAGCGGTTATACATGGCGGCGGCCAATATCCCGACGATAATCCCGCCAAACACGCCGGTGGCCAGCGTCGGAATCCCCAGCACATTGGCGTAGGCCGCGTTGGTTCCGATCATCGATGGCGTTACGCCGATGACCGTACCCATCGTCACGTTCATCACGAGATAGCCGATAATCGCGGCCAGGCCGGCGACGCCCTCGCCTCCGGCCAGACCAACGGCAACGCCGACGGCGAAGAGCAGGGCCAAATTCGTGAACACGATCTGCCCGGCGTTCATCATGACGGTCGCTACCGCATGAATCGTCTGGTTGTCCAAGGCTGGAACCCGTTCAAGAAAGTCCGGGCTGACCAGCATATTGCCGATCCCCAGGAGCAGTCCTGCAGCAGGGAGCAGCGCGACAGGCAGCATAAGCGCTTTCCCGACCCGCTGCAAAACACCAAAGAAACGCTTGAACATAATGCACCCTCCTGAAATATTAAATGATCATAACAACAAAAAAGCATGAGTCAAAAAAGATTTTCGGTTATCGTTTCGTTAGGGATAGAATACCCCGTAATCCAACGATACACTCAAAAACCTTTTATCAACTCATGCCTGATCGAATCAGTTACACATTGTGATTTGATATTGTTGTTAATGCACTTGAAATTATAGCAGACCTATTTTGCATACGCAAGAGGTTAGTTGATCTCGGGCGGAACGATGCGGTGCAAGTGCATTGTCAAATAGGAGACTTCCGCCTGATAAACCGGCATTTTCAGGCGTTTCTCCATCACTTTGGTCAATTTCCAAGCGAGCGCATACAAGGTCGGATACTCGCGCTTAAGCAAGCTTTCCAGCTTATCGACTTCGGCCACCCGCTCGCCGCGGCGAACCCGTTCGATGGCAAACCGCAGGTGCGTCAGCAGCCGCGAGTAGTCAAGCGAGTTCCGCAGGATGGAAAATTGCAGATCATCCTCAATTATGCCAACCAAATCGGCGATCAGTTGGGCATGCCCCCGCACCTCGCTGATGTGGCGGTTCGTCATGGCACTGTTGATGTGAAGCGCCACGAATCCGGTTTCATCCTGGCCGAGATCGACGCCCATTTTCCGGCGGATCAAATCGATGGCGTATTCGGCCAGCTCGAATTCCAGCGGATACAGCTCCTTCGTCTCAAACAGAAACGGATTGTGGAAGGCGAGATCCTGCTCCGCCCGCTTGATGGCAAACGCCAAATGGTCCGTGAGCGCAATATGGATGTGCTCATTCAATGTCGCTTGCGTTTTGCTGGAAATATACATGATGATTTCGCCAATGAGCTCAATCAGTTGTTCGTCCACCTGGGGAATTAGCTGTTTGTATTGTTCCTGTTCCTGCTGATTCGTAAGAATGAACAGTTTCTCTACCGCCTCAAGAGGAATGGACTCGCCCGATTTGCGGTTAAATCCGATGCCTTTGCCGATCACAACGACTTCGCCATGATCCGGATGGTTGGCGATAATGACGTTGTTATTCAACACTTTGGCCACGCGTAGACTGTTCACAGGTCGCACCTCTTCTTGTCTATTCTCCGAAAACATGTACGCCCATTATAAACGATTGGCCGAGCCCTTGTCAGCCGTTTGCGGATAAATGTATAGGACAACCGCCGCAAAAAGCGCTTCAGCCGCAAAACAAGAGGCCGTCCTAACTGCTTAGGAGGGCCTCTTTGGATCCACTGAAGTCCAATCTCTTACTCTTTAGCTTCCCGCGAAGCCGCGCTTTCCAGCGCAACCGCCTCCCGGCTGGCCTCGCCGCTTCGCGCCGAAGCTGCGGGCGTCCCCTCCGCCGGCTGCGCGGACGCCACCGTTTTGCCTTTCGTCAAGCCCTGAATCAAGCGGTCGAGTTCGATGCCGGACACGCTTTTCAGCATATCCGGAGCCGTCGCCATTAATTCCGTGACGTAATTGCTGACGCGGGCCGCCCCTTCGCCTTTGCCCGTATCGACCACCGTCAATTTATCGATGGAGGACAATGGACTGGCGATTTGTCCGGCCAAGTCGGGAAGCATTTTGACAACGATATCCAAAATCGCCGCTTCTCCGAACTTCGAAAACGCCTCGGCCAGCTTCTCCTTGGCCTCTGCTTCCGCCAACCCGCGCAGGCGGATGATCTCGGCTTCCGCGGAGCCTTTGGCCCGCTCGGCTTCGGCGATCGCCAAACCTTCCAGCCGTTTCTGTTCGGCCGATGCTTTCGCCTGGGTTTCGATGGAGTATTGCAGCGCGTCGGCTTCCCGCATCTTCCGCGCCTTTTCGGCTTCCGCCGCCTGTTCGACCGCGTAACGGTCGGCATCGGCTTTTTTCTTCACTTCAGCATCATACTGTTTCTGACGTACGTTGATTTCTTTATCCTTCAGATCGATTTCCCGTTCCTTGCGCACGAGTTCGACCTTCATCTGCTCCTCAACCGCGATCTGCTTGGCCCGGGCCTCCTGGATGAAATAAGCCTGGTCGGCATCGGCCTTGGCGGTATCCTGCTCTTTTTTGAAGGAAGCGATCTTCAGCTCTTTTTCCTTCTCCGCTTCGGCGATATTCGTGTCCCGCAGCAGTTCGGCCTTTTGCCCGGACTCTTCGGCCAGCGCCTTTTGAATCCGCGCATCCCGCAGCGCTTCCGCTTCGGCGATATCGGCGTCCCGTTTGACCGCCGCGATCCGCGGTTTCCCCAGCGCCTCCAAGTAGCCGTGCTTGTCGCGGACGTCTTTGATCGTGAACGAAACGATCTGCAGCCCCATCTTTTTGAGGTCGCGCGCCGCCACGCCTTGGACCTCTTGGGCAAATTTATCGCGATTGCGGTACACTTCCTCGACGGTCATGGAGCCCAAAATGGAACGAAGATGTCCTTCGAGCACTTCCTGGGCTTCGCCTTTCAGCGATTCGATCGGCTTGCCCATGAACTGTTCGGCCGCGGTAGCCACGTCCTCGATCGAGCTGCCCACTTTGATGATCGCCACGCCGTCGGCCGAAACCGGAACGCCCTGTTCGGTATACACTTCAGGCGTCATTACGTCAAGTTTATGGGACAATAACGATAAGTACTCCGCTTTCTGAAAAATCGGCCAGATAAACGCCCCGCCGCCGCGGACGATTTTAATTTTGCGGCCGGACTGGTCATCGGAAATGTTCCGGTTGCCGAGAAAAGAACCGGTTACGATCATCGCTTCGTCCGGGCTTACGGTTTTGTATCTGGCCCAAAAGGCAAGGCCCAGCACAATGATAACCCCGATCACAACAGCGGGAATCAGGATAATGTCAGGAATGCTTTCAAACAATCACATCAGCTCCCTTTTCAAGATTGGTTTTCATACAGCTCGGATACTTGAATGGTTCCGTCCCTCGTATCCACAACGACGACGCGCGTTCCGGCGGGAATTTCCCGATGGTCAAAGCTGGAGGCGATATGAATCGTGTTGCCGGCCACCAGCGTTACCATCACTTCGCCGAAACCTTCCGAAGGAATCGGCACGGTCACCTCGCCCACTTTACCGGGCAGCTCCGCGGTCGAATAACCGGTGGAATTTTCGCTGTTTTCCGCCGGCTTGACGTAAGCGAAGTAAACTGCGGCGGCCAGCGCCAAAGCGATGACGAGCGCAAGCGCGATCACGGCGGCGTTCCCGAGTCCGGTATAGCGATGCAATAAAATCCCGGCCCCGCCAAAGCTGGTTACCGCCGAAGCCGTAATGACCGGTTTGAGGAAATCGGCGGACACCGCGTCGAAAATCCCATCTATCCAGCTGCCGATCAAGTCTCCGATCAGCGCGCTGACGACCGCAAACAGCGCTCCGCCGATAAAGCAGGACCAAAACAGCGTTTCCATGCCGTCCCTCCTTTCGATAAACAAATATGTAAATCTATATATTTCATACGTTATTTCAGGGAATTTGTTTCAACAAAAATAGCCTCCCAGCGGTTGGAGCGCGGTTTTCCCAGTGATTTTCCGCATCAATAAAGAAAAAGGGCCGGTCCCCCAAAAAAGGGGACGGCCCAATAACTTATGCTTACAGCGACATCCGGTAAATTTCCACCACGTCCTGCTTATTCAGCACGGCGAATCGGCCGAACGGACCGAATTTGACCGCCTTGTCGGCCATGATTTCAAGCTTGCTGTCGTCGATGCCGTAATCCGCCAGCCGGCTTGGCGCCCCGATCGAGCTCCAGAACGAACGCAGCGCCTCGATGCCCTCCAGCGCCACGGCCTCGTCGCTTTTGCCCTCCGGATCCACGTCAAACACGTTTACGGCCAGGCGTTTAAAGCGGGACACGTCATGCTTCAGGTTGTATTTCATCCAGTTGGGGAACAGGATGGCGAGCCCGCCGCCATGCGGAATGTCGTACACGGCCGACACCGCGTGTTCGATGTTGTGGGTCGCCCAGTCGCCCGAATAGCCCATATTCAATACGCCGTTCAGCGCCATCGTGCCGCAGAGCAATATCGTTTCGCGATGCTCGTAGCTTTCGAGATCGGCGATCAGCTTGGGCGCCGTTTCGATCACGGTGCGCAGCAGTGCCTCGCAAAAACCGTCCTGCAGCGGTGTATTGGTCGCTTTATGGAAATAATGCTCCAGCACGTGGGACATCATATCGACCATGCCGTAAACCGTCTGATCCTTCGGCACGGAAAACGTATTTTGCGGATCGAGGATCGAAAAGGCGGGGAAAGCGAACGGGCTGCCCCATCCTTGTTTTTCCTGCGTCGCTTCGTTCGTAATCACCGATCCGCCGTTCATTTCGGAGCCGGTGGCGGCCATCGTCAGCACCGTCCCGAGCGGAAGCGCCGCCGTCGCCGCAGCCTTGCGGTCCACGATATCCCATATGTCCCCGTCAAATTTGGCGCCCACCGCAATCGCTTTGGAGCAATCCAGCACGCTGCCTCCGCCGACGGCGAGCACCAGCTCGATGCCCTTCGTTTTGCACAGCTCGACCCCGCGGCGAACCGTGGACAGCCGGGGATTCGGCTCCACGCCGGCCAGCTCCGTCACTTCGGCGCCGATTTCCCCCAAAACCGCCAACACTTTATCATACAGGCCGCTGCGCTTGATGCTTCCGCCGCCGTACACCAGCAGCACTTTTTTGCCGTAAGCCGGAACCTCGGTTTTTAAAGCTTCCAGCTGGTTTTTGCCGAAAATCAGCTTCGTCGGATTACGAAACACAAAATTGTCCATGCCAAGCTCCCTCCAACCTGTTTTATGTAGAAATTACGACCTTATTATACTTCCAACCGCAAAAAGAAAACAATGAAAACGAAAGCCGCGGAAGCCGTTGGCAAGGTGCCTTTAGGAATGGCGCCACGGAGAGACAATGCGGGAAGCCGGTACTTTGAGGAACAGGAACAGGAACCGCCTGCTCGGGAAAGCCCAAGCTGCCTGAGAAACCCACTGCGAAAATAATAAGGACAAAAAATGTCGTTATTCCGGTGATATCCGTTCATTTGAGAGAAGTAGAGGCAATTTGTGCCGCTATTTTCCCCACCCGCAGGGAAATGCCCGCGTTCTGGAACATTTATAGAAAAATAAGTACAGAAAATGCCGCTAATGGGTTGAATTTGCTGGGGTTTGGAGTAATAAGCACATAATTTGCCGCTATTACGACGGCCGGCGGTCGATCATTCCAGTAACCGGCTAGCAAACGCAGATTTCGCACATTTCGCAGACTTTGCAGATTTCACAGACTTTGCACATTCCCGGACTTTGCACATTTCGCAGACTTATCAGACTTAGCAAACTTAGCAAACTTAGCAGACTTGCAGACTTAGCAGACTTGCAGACTCGCATTTTTGCAGACTTTGCAATTTCGCGACTTTACAGATTCGCAATTTCGCCGATTTCAAGATTGAGCTTACCTCCACCGCCGATTTTCGCACCGCATAAGTCGCGCGAATAAATAAAAATGGGGGCCGGCCCAAGCCACATGCTTGCCCGGGCCGCCCCCTCACGCATCTCTGAATAAACCTATGCTACTGTTTCCGGTAACCCGCCGAGGCGACGAAACGTTCAAAAGCCGCCCGCCCGGCTTCCGTCGTCTTAAACACGCCGGCATGCCCCAGGATTTCCGAGAACTTGCGCCCGACCTCGTCACGCAGCAGCGCAGCGGCCGCATCCCGGGTCAGCGAGGTTCCAAACCGGTCAACCAGCTCCTTCACCCAGTCGGCGTGCACCGCCAAACGGGCGTTCGGGTCGGTTACGGTCTGATCATACAGGGCCTTGTCCCCGCATAGGATGCCGGCGATCTGCGCCAGCTCTTCCTTCAGCCGCCCCGGCAAAATCGCCAGCCCCATGACCTCGATCAAACCGATGTTTTCTTTTTTGATATGGTGCATTTCCCGGTGCGGATGGAAGATCCCCTCCGGATGCAGTTCGTCCGTCCGGTTGTTCCGCAGCACGATATCGGCTTCAAAACCGCCGTCCGCGCTGCGGCGTACGATCGGGGTCACCGTATTGTGCGGCACGCTTTGCCCGTCCTGTTCGCTAAACGCCCGGATCGCGGCGTCAGGGTCGCTGTAGGCTTTCCACTTCTCGTACAGATCGTCCATCGCTTCGAGAAGCACGCCGGGATCGCGGCCTTGCAAACGCAGTACCGACATCGGCCATTTCACCATGCCGGCCGTTACGCCGGAAAAATCCGGATGGGCGAAGGCCGCTTCGATCGGCGCTTTTTCCAGCGGGAACGTATGGCGCCCTCCCTGAAAATGATCATGGGTCAAAATCGAACCGCCGACGATCGGCAAATCCGCGTTGGAGCCGATGAAGTAATGCGGGAACAGGGCCGTAAAATCGAGCAGCCGTTTAAATGTCTCCCGGGTTAGCTTCATCGGCACATGGTCGTGATGGAACACGATGCAGTGCTCGTTATAATACACGTAAGGCGAATATTGGAAAAACCACGGTTCCCCGTTCAATTCCAGCGGAATGACGCGCAGGTTTTGCCGGGCCGGGTGGTTGAGCCGTCCCGCATAGCCGACGTTTTCGCGGCAGAGCTGGCATTTCGGATACACGGGAGGCGGCAGCAGCTTGGCCATGGCGATCTCTTGCGGATTTTTTTCCGGCTTGGACAGATTGATCGTAATCTCCATCTCGCCGTAAGGCGTAGGCTGGTTCCAATAAATATTTTGCCGCACCCTGTCCATCCGGATGTAGTTGCTGTCCACCGACAGCTTGTAGAACGCGTTCGTCGCGGCGGCGATTCCTTGTTCGCTTTGCGTTTTGCGGAAAGCGGCGATCGTCTCGGAAGGGCGCGGCATCAACAGGCCCATAATCCTGGCGTCCAGCAAATCGCGGTACGTCGCGGTATTTTCCGGGATCAGCCCGATGGCAAAGCCGTAGTCGATCAAAATTTCCAGCGGCTCCTGCGGCCCGGACAGGGGCTCCTCCGCCACCGTTCCGGCGGACGGCTCGTCAAAAGAAAACAGCTCCAGCAGCCGGTTGCGCGAGTAATCGACGTCCCACCAATCGATCATGCCTTGCTCCAGCGCGTAATGGACCAGCCGTTCGAGCGCGTGCAAAACGTCCAGCCGGTTTCTCTCGTCTACTCCCATCGCTTAACTCACCCCTTAGTTGTCGTTATAGCCGTCCGGATGATTGCTGTGCCAAGCCCAGGCGCTCTCGATAATGTCCTCCAGCTTGCCCCGCGAAGGCTGCCAGCCAAGCACGCTGCGGGCCTTGTCGGAAGAGGCGATCAACACCGCCGGGTCGCCGGCGCGGCGCGGGCTGATCACGACCGGAAAATCGCGGCCGGTCACGCTTTTAACCGTTTCGATTACTTCTTTGACCGAAAATCCCTGCCCGTTGCCGAGGTTAAACACGTTGCTGTCCCCGCCGCGCTGCAGGTAGTCGACCGCCCGCAGATGGGCGTCCGCCAAATCGCCGACATGGATGTAGTCGCGGACGCAGGTGCCGTCCGGCGTATTGTAATCGTCGCCGAACACTTGGATCGACGGGCGCTGCCCCAAAGCCGCCTGAATAATGAGCGGAATCAGGTGGCTTTCCGGGCGGTGGTCTTCGCCGATTTTCCCGCTTTCGTGGGCGCCTGCGGCGTTAAAGTAGCGCAGCGATACGTATTTGATTCCGAGCACCTGGTCGAACCAGGCCATCATCCGCTCCATCGTCAGCTTCGTTTCACCGTACACGTTGGTCGGCTCGGTTTTGTCGCTTTCTTCGATCGGCACTTTTTCCGGTTCACCGTAGGTCGCCGCCGTGGAAGAAAAGACGATTTTGCGCACGTTCGCCTGATTCATCGCATCGAGCAGGCACAGCGTGCCGTAAACGTTGTTGTCGAAATATTTGACCGGGTCCTTCATGCTTTCCCCGACCAGGGAGTTGGCGGCAAAATGAATGACCGCCTCGATGTCGTTTTCGGAGAACAGCCGTTTCAGCAGCTCCTTGTCCCGCAAATCCCCTTCGTACAGCTTGCCGCCCAGCAAAGCTCCGCGGTGTCCGGTCTGCAGATTGTCGATGACGACAACCTCCTTGCCTTGCTCCAGCAGCGCCGCCACCGTATGCGAGCCGATATAACCCGCTCCGCCCGTAACCAAAATCGCCATGATTAGTTCTCCCCTTTCATTTCATGCACACCGTCGCCCACGCCGCAAACGTAGAACTCGCCTTCGATACCGGTCCGCTCAAGATAAGCTTTGCCGACCTCGGCCAGGAACCGGTCCACCGCGTCCTCATGCACGAGGGACACGGTGCAGCCGCCAAACCCGGCTCCGGTCATCCGCGCGCCCAGCGTTCCCTCGATTTTGCGCGCTTCTTCCACCATCACGTCCAGCTCCAGGCAGCTGACTTCATACAGGTCTCGCAGCGAATCGTGCGAAGCGTTCATCAGCTCGCCGAAGGCTTTCAGATCGTTGGCGGTCAGAGCGTCGACCGATTTCAGCACGCGCGCGTTTTCTTCCACCACGTGTTTGGCCCGGTTGAACAGCACCTCGTCCGGAAAATCCCCCCGCCACTCGTTGAGCTGCTCCGGCTGCAAATGCGCCAGGTACTCCAGCCCGGGCTCGCGCTTCCGCAAAATCTCCAGCGCCGCGTCGCACTGCGAACGCCGTTCGTTGTATTTCGAATCGACCAGCCCGCGCCGTTTTTTCGTATTGCTGATGATAAGCTTGTAGGCCCCCGTCCGGAACGGAACGAGCTTATATTCCAGCGTATCGCACATCAGCAGGATCGCGTGATCCTTCGCCCCGTTCGCCACCGCAAACTGGTCCATGATGCCGCTGTTGACGCCGACATAGCCGTTTTCCACCCGTTGGGACAAGCGGGCGATTTCCACCGTATCGGTTTCTTTTCCTTCCATGCTGAGCAGCGCGTAGGCCGTCACCACTTCAAGCGAAGCAGAGGAGGACAGGCCCGAACCGTTCGGGATTTCGCCTTGGAACAGCAGGTCGTAACCGCCGCTGAGCCGGGCGCCGAGCTTCTCCAGCTCCAGGATAATGCCGACCGGGTAATCGATCCATTCGCCCGATTTCTCCTTGCCGAGCTGATCCAAATCAAGCTCCGCCGCATAAGGCAAATTCATGGAAGCAAATGACACTTTGCGGTCGGCGCGTTTGCGCAGCGCCAGCGTGGTGCCGAACTCCAGCGCCGCGGGAAATACGTATCCTCCGTTGTAGTCGATATGCTCGCCGATCAGGTTGACGCGTCCCGGCGCGTTGAAGATGCGCAGCGGCTCCGCGCTTTCGCCGTATTTGGATATAAACAATTGTTCCATTTCCTGTTTCTTCATCAACGTACACCCCATCGTCAAAGAATCTGTACTTCTTGTTCTCAGTATAATGAAAACGCTCCGCTTTGATAATGCATCTTTGCGAGTTCTATATAGATAAATGTGACTTTTCCGGTTAAAATGGGGACAGTAAAATGCGTGTTCAAAAAGTCAGGTTTTCAGTGCCGAGAAGGTTGGACATGAAGCAGGGACTGAGTAGCGGAGCGTAGGAAGATCCTACGTGCGCAACGGAAATGTTTCCGTAGGAAACATGCTTCGAAAGCATATGCTTGGCCCAGCTGAATTCAAGATTCGATGTCGATTAAGATTCCTGTCCTGCTTCGTGATAAGAAAAACTTCTATTGAAGTATTTTCTAGGAAGCCAGACCGCGATTAGCGGTAGTTTTTCTTGCGATATTGCGATATAAGGAAGCTGATACTTGAACGTCTATTCTTTCTTATATCTTCAAAAGATGACTTTTTGAACTTCCTTGTTAAAGGAGAAGAGCCGATATGATGCAAAATAAACAAGAAACCTACAGCGCGGCGGCCAATCCCGAGATTTATGAATCCGGCGACCTGCACGTCTTGTTTGCAGGCGAAAGCCAAACGCGCGCCGACCACCGGCTGGGCCCCAAAGTATACGATTATTTTCTGCTGCACTTCGTCGAGAGCGGCAAAGGAAACTTCCGCACGGAATTCGCCGCCTTCGACTTAAACGAAGGGGACTGCTTCCTGATTCACCCCGAGCAGCTTGTCAGCTATGGCTCCGATCTGTCCGAGCCGTGGCGCTACCGCTGGATCGCCTTTACCGGAGACAAAGCCGCGGAACTGGTCCTCCGGGCCGGCCTGACGCCCGAGCTTCCGGTGCTCCGCCAAGGCGCGGGCAGCAAAATCCCCGGGATTCTGCAAAGCGCGCTGCAGGCTTTCCAGGCGAAAAAGCCAAGCTCGCACCTGCTGTCGCTCGGCCTGCTGCATCTCTTGATGGCCGAGGCCCAGGAAGCCCTGGCGAAGGAATCGCCGCACCCGTCCGGCGAATCCGGGGTCCAGCGCATCGTCAAACAAATGATTCATTATATGTCGAGCCAATATGCGCACCCGGTATCGATCGAGCAGATGTGCTCCTCCCTTGGCTATAACCGGGCGTATTTATCGCGTATTTTCAAAAAAGCGACCGGCTTGACCCCCGTCACCTATCTGCTGAAGCTGCGCATCGATAAATCCCGCCAGCTGCTGCGGGAGCGGACGGAGCTGTCGATCGAGCAGATCGCCGCCTCCGTCGGGCTGACCGACCCGCTGTATTTCTCCCGGCAGTTCCGCCGCTTTCATCACGAATCGCCGAGCGAATACCGCAAGGCCGTGACGGGGGCGGTCCAGGCCGAACCCAAAAAAGCCCCATCCTCTCATCCGTGAAAAGATGGGGCTTGCTGCTAACGCAGCCCAAGATGTCTGCCCACTTCGCCGAATACGGCGCCGATCGGTTCCGTGATCAGCAGATCGGCCCGCTGGTCGTAAGCGGTGGATGAGGCGTTGACGAGCACCGTTTTGTCCCCGCGGAAATAAGTGACCAAATGAGCCGCGGGCTGCACCGTCAAAGACGTTCCCCCGATCAGCAGCAGATCGGCCGCAGCGATGGCGGACACCGCCGCCTCGATGACCTCGTTGTCCAAACTTTCACCGTACAAGACGACGTCCGGTTTGATAATGCCGCCGCATTCGCAGCGGGGAACTATCTCTTTTCCGCTCATGATCTCCTCCAGCGTGTAGCGGCGGCCGCATGTCATGCACGTATTGCGGTGAATGGACCCGTGCAGCTCCAGCACCTTGCGGCTTCCCGCCAGCTGGTGCAAACCGTCGATGTTTTGCGTAATGACCGCATCCAGCTTCCCCGCGCGCTCCAGGTCGGCGAGAAAGAGATGGGCCGGGTTCGGCCGGGCTTCGGGATGGATCATTTTCGATTTGTAGAAGTCAAAAAACACCTCCGGATGCCGGTCGAAAAAGCGGCGGCTCAATATCTCCTCCGGGGAATAGGGCGAATCCTTCTCCGTTTGGTAGATGCCCGCCGCCGAACGGAAATCGGGAATCCCGCTTTCCGTGGAAATGCCGGCACCGCCGAAAAACACGATACGGCCGCTTTCCTTCACCCAGGACGCCAGCCGCTCCGTTTGCGTTTCACTGTTCATCGCATTGAATTCCTCCTTAAATTTTGCTCGCGCCGCCTTAGCGCACCGAGAGTTCCCGATAACCGGAAACGATCACGTCCGCATCCCGCAAATAAGCTGTCCCCGGCGGCGCCCCGTCCTCCGCAGCGGCCAGCCCGACGGTCAGCCCGGCGCCGGCCCGCTTGCCCATCTGCATGTCGGCGTTGCTGTCGCCGATGACCACGGCCTCCGCCGGGGAAATGCCCAGCTCGCGGCAGGCCAGAAGCGCCATGTCCGGATCGGGTTTCCCGCGGAGGGCCCGGTCGCGGCCGACCACGCTGCCAAACCGCTCGCGCAGGCCCATCCATTCCAGATGCTCCAGAGCTTCCGCCGTCGTGTCGGAAGTGACCACCGCCAGCGCAAGCCCCGTTTCCCGGCAAGCGTCGAGGAACTCGCGCAAGCCCGGCAGCGGCCGCGCCTCCCGCCGCCGCTTGAGCTGCGCCAGCGCCGCCGCGTTGAACTCCCGCACCCGGCTTACCGCATCGTTCCAGGGAACGCCCGCGGCATAAAGCGGGCCGGCCAGAAGCGCGGTGACTTCCTCCTCCGTGCCCATCGCGACCGGACCGGTGCGGTCGTACCCGCTGACGCGGTTCGCCTCGTCCAGCCGCAGTCCAAGCGCCGCCGTTTTGTTGAACAGGCCTGCGGCTCCCAGCGTCTCCAACTCCCGCTCCACGAAGCCGGTCAGCGTCTCCGCCCAGCTTCCCCAAAGCGCCATGAAATCGAGCAGCGTGCCGTCTTTGTCAAACAGTATGCCCCGGCAAGGGACAAGGCGCCCCGCCGCCTGAATATTCGCCATCCGCACCCCAACCTTCCGGAAATCCATGGTGATATATTCCATTATACCATTTTGGCGCCGGGGTTCATCAGTTCGACATAATTGCAGCAAGTGGCAGCGCTTTCCATTGTGATTTCTATCACAAAGTTTTCCTGGTAAACATCGTACCTTAATACTTGAGTTATATATTTAAAATTTTGAGTTTCTAGCGGGAATGAGGAGGAGGCAAACGACATGACGGAAACCGGCATTACCCCTCGAGGCGAGACGTTTTTTCTAAACCTGCGCTTTCTGCTGATCGTCTGCGTGTTCGTCGGCAACGCCATCGAACCCCTGATGGGGCGGATCGGCGGCATGGCCTGGCTATACACGTGGATTTTTACTTTTCATATGCCTTTGTTCGTGTTCGTGACGGGGTATTTTGCCAAAGCGAATTTGCTTGGCGAGGCCGGGCGCAAGGGGCTGCTTCAGATCGGGCTGCAATACGTCATTTTCCAAAGCCTTTATTCCTTGCTGGATGCTGCAGTGTTTCACGTAAACGGCATCCACCGCTCCTTTTTCGCCCCTTATCTGCTGCTCTGGTTCCTGGCCAGCCATTTGGGCTGGCGTCTGATGCAGCTTATGCTGCGCAAATGGCCCGCGCTTCACCAGTTGGCCTTCTCGATCGCGCTGGCCGTGCTGGCCGGCTATCTGCCCGTGGACGGAAGCTGGCTGAGCCTGTCGCGCACATTTGTCTACCTGCCCTTTTTTATCGCAGGCTATCATTTTTCGTTTGAACGTATGGAACGTCTGCTCACCCGGAAAGTCCGGCTTGCCGCCATCGCCCTGTCGCTTGCCTGGTTTGGCCTGATCGCCCTCGGCGGAGCGGATATCGCCCCCGGATGGCTGTACGGCAGCATGACCTACGGCCAGCTCGGGCATCCGGAATGGTACGCCGGCGTTTTCCGCTTGCTGCTCTATCCGCTGCAGCTGTTTGCGGGAATCGTTTTTTGGGGATTTGTTCCGGCAAAAAAGAGCAAAGTCACCGAGATGGGACGCCATACCCTCTACGTATTCCTGCTGCACGGATTTATCGTCCGCCTGGCTGCGGTTTCCCCGCTTTATGCCGCCGTGCGGAGCCTGCCTGCCGCCCTCGGCGTCGTGGCCGGAGCCGTGGCGCTGACTTGGCTGCTCACCCGCCGCTGGGTGCGGATATGCAGCTCCCCGCTTATCGAGCCGCCGGTATCCTGGCTGCTGAAACTGGAACGCCGGGCCTTTCGCCAAGTAGGCGCAACGGGCAAACATTCATAGGCCCACAGTCCGCTTTTTATGCGCATAACCGAGAACATGGCCTTATTTCCTGTCACAATTCGTTTCAAAAGGCAAATCTGTGGTAAATAAATCATACCATTTATTTACCAACCAGATTAGGAGGGATTACATGGCAAGGAATGGAAGGAAAATGACTCGTGAAGAAGCAGGACGTTTGGGAGGTCTAGCCACCGCCAAAACCCACGGCAAACAATTTTACCAGGAAATCGGTCAAAAAGGGGGCGAAGCCACCTCCAAATCGCACAGCAAGGAATTTTACCAGGAAATCGGCCAAAAGGGCGGCGAAGCCACCTCCCAAAAGCACGATAAAGAATTTTACCGCAATATCGGCCGCAAAGGCGGCGTTTCCCGCAGCAAAAGCTATTAAAAGCTGCTATTTTTACGAAGTCCCCGAAAAAATTCGTGGATTTCTTGTTTTCGCGGGAGCAAGCCCGGCTTTTCCTTCGTTCTGCTCCCTGTGATCCCCGCTAGAAAAAGATAACTACTTGTGATAGACTTTAGAGAAAACCTTTAGCGGTGTAAAGCTACAAAATCTAAACCATCATGGGGGGGATAGGCATCATGACAACCAAGAAAATGCGTTCTGACATGATCAAAAAAGGCTTCGACCGGGCGCCTCACCGCAGCTTGCTGCGGGCGGCGGGCGTCAAGGAAGAAGATTTCGGCAAACCGTTTATCGCGGTGTGCAACTCTTATATCGATATCGTTCCCGGGCATGTGCATCTGCAAGAATTCGGCAAAATCGTAAAAGAGGCCATCCGTGAGGCGGGCGGTGTTCCGTTTGAATTCAACACGATCGGCGTGGATGACGGTATTGCGATGGGGCATATCGGGATGCGTTACTCCCTGCCGAGCCGGGAAATCATCGCCGATTCCCTGGAAACCGTCGTTTCCGCACACTGGTTTGACGGCATGGTCTGCATTCCCAACTGCGACAAAATTACCCCGGGCATGATGATGGGCGCGCTGCGCGTCAACATTCCGACCATCTTCGTCAGCGGCGGCCCGATGAAGGCCGGCGTGGACAGCAAAGGCCGCAAGCTTTCTCTGACTTCCGTTTTCGAAGGCGTGGGGGCTTACCAATCCGGCAAAATCGACGACAGCGAACTGCTGGAACTTGAACAGTACGGCTGTCCTACCTGCGGCTCCTGCTCCGGCATGTTCACCGCCAACTCGATGAACTGTCTGGCCGAAGCTCTTGGCCTGGCGCTTCCGGGGAACGGCACGATTCTGGCCGTTTCCGAAGAACGCCGCGATTTCGTGCGGAAGTCCGCGACCCAACTGATGGAACTGATCAAGCTGGATCTTAAACCGCGCGATATCGTGACCAAAGAATCGATCGACAACGCGTTCGCCCTGGATATGGCAATGGGCGGTTCCACCAATACCGTCCTGCATACGCTCGCTTTGGCCCAGGAAGCCGGAGTCGATTACCCGCTGGAGCGTATCAACGAAGTGGCCAACCGCGTGCCGCATATCGCCAAGCTGGCCCCGGCATCCGATATTTTTATCGAAGACGTGCAGCGTGCCGGCGGAGTGAGCGCCGTGCTCCACGAACTGCTCAAGAAACCTGGAGCGATCTTCGGCGATCAAATCACCGTCACCGGAAAAACGATCGCGGAAAACGTTGAGGGTTGTGAAATCCTCGACCACAGCGTCATCCATCCGATCGACAAACCCTATTCGGAAAAAGGCGGCCTGGCGATCCTGTACGGCAACCTGGCTCCGGAAGGCTCGGTCATTAAAGTCGGCGCCGTGGATCCTTCCGTCGGCGGTTATCATAAAGGACCCGCGATCTGCTTTGATTCCCAAGAGGAAGCTTTGGAAGGCATCGCCAACGGCAAAGTCAAGGAAGGCTGCGTCGTCGTCATCCGCTACGAAGGGCCGAAAGGCGGTCCGGGTATGCCGGAAATGCTCGCTCCGACATCGCAAATCGTCGGGATGGGCCTGGGCGCCAAAGTCGGCCTGATCACCGACGGCCGCTTCTCCGGGGCCTCCCGCGGCATCAGCATCGGCCACATTTCGCCGGAAGCCGCTGAAGGCGGTCCGATCGCTTTCGTGGAAGACGGCGATATCATCGAGCTCGATCTGAACAACCGCAAAATCGAGCTTCATGTCAGCGAAGAGGAAATGGCCCGCCGCAAAGCGAACTGGAAAGGCTTTGAGCCGAAGGTGAAAACCGGCTATCTGGCCCGTTATTCCAAGCTCGTCACCAACGCCAGCTCCGGCGGCGTCATGAAGATCTGATTGACTTGATTTCGTTTTGTCCGCATCGGAAAACCGCCGGAGCACCCGCTCCGGCGGTTTTTGCTTTTTGATCAGCGGGATCATTTGTTTGCGGGCTGCGGGCTTTCATCGGTTTCGCGGTCAAGCAGGAGCGCGGCGATTAGCCCGATCCCCAGCACCAATGCAAAAAGTGCGAACGACACCGCAAAACTGCCGGCTCTTATAAATTGCAGAGCGAGAACCGGGCCAATGCTTGTTCCGGCAAACAAAATAAAGGTATACATCGAAACGGCGATTCCCCGTAAGTTGCCGCTCAGACTGCCGACGAGCGATACTAATGACGGCACAGCGATGGCGATTCCCGCGACGAACACGATGGTCATGACCACTAGCAACGGCAAGTTTGAGATCAGTCCCAGCGCAGCCATTCCAACTATGGCCATCAACAATCCGCTCCGCAATACAGCCCTGGTGCCCAAACGTTTGGCAAGCTTGCCGGCAAAGGGCGACAAAATCATACCGAGCACACCGAACGCCCGTACCAGCAAAATTTGCCCCGGTTTCAGCTCAAACGGTGCCCGGCTTACATAGGCCCCCAACATGGTGTACATTCCCACAAACGACATCAACAAGACGAAAGCGACGAGATAGCAGAGCAGGAGACGTTTTTTGGCGAAAACTTTGCCGATATGCTTGATCGGCTCCCAAATCCCGGCGTGAGAATGGTGAATCTCGCCCTTCGGCAGCAGCAACCAGGTCAGTATAGCCGTCAAAGCGTAGATCGTGGACAGAAGCAGGAAAACCGCATTCCACCCGTAAGTCTGGCTGAGCAGGCTGCTAATCAATTGCCCGGCAATGCCGGCGACAAGAAAGCCTGTGCTGATGAATCCGATCGTAGAGACGCGCCGTTCGGCAGGGAACATCTCCACCGCGTAAGCCAGGGCCACCGGCGAGAAAGTGGCGGCCGCGGCACCTTGCAAAGCGCGCAACACCAGGAGTCCGGCGAAATTGTGCACGAGCCCCAATATAAGCGAAATCAGCGTCAGTGCGATCATGCCGGTCAGAATCACCTGTTTGCGTCCGTATCTGTCGGACAAGGCACCGTAAACCAGGCAGCCGGCGGCAAAACCGAGCGAGAAAATACTGCCGGCCGCAGCGGCTCGCGTGGCAGATACTTGAAACAAGTCCGCGAACAGATCGATGAGCGGAATAGTGACATACAAGCTGCACATGACCACCATCCCGGACCAACTCAATAATGCGGTCATTAATGAATAAGGATGCTGTTTGACAGATAAATGATTCATTTCGGAACTTCTCCTTTTATTAACGATAATGATTAGATAATCTAACTATGAGTTTAAAAAAAATTATCTTCCGACTCCCAAGCGTTTTTCCAAACTGGTATTCATTTTCCCGAATAATTTCAGCAATACTTGTTGCTCTTCATGAGTCATATCGCTCATCAAAGAGGCGAGCACCGTCCAAAATTCCGGTAAAACTTGCCGGACGAGCCGCCGTCCCTCCTCGGTTATTTCAACATGAACCATTCTGCGATTGTCCGTATTAACCGTGCGTTTGACCCAGTTTCTTTTTTCCAGCCAGTCCAGCAGCGCGGTTGCCGAAGCCCGGCGAATCCCGAGCCGGCTGGCAAGCGCAGACGGAGTCGGGGAAGCGGCTTTGTCATTGGAATGTAAGGTCAGCAACAGCAGAAGGTCCAGCTTGCTTTCCGTGATCCCATACGGCTCCAGCTTCAGGTCGACTAAATCTTGAATATTGTCGCTGATCCATAATAATAATAAACCGATATGCGCTTTCTCGGTTAGATCGCTTGAAACGGACTTCTTCATCAACTCCAAGTACGGTGAAATGCCCAGTCTAGGCAATTGCTGCTCTTTTGAGTAGTCCTGCTCGATTTTTCTTCTCATTTAATCACCTCCGCCAATTGATTAGATAATCTAATTATTTTCAGTGTACATGATCCCGTGCGGGATTGCAAGCCAGAATATGCACTTGTCTATCTACTCAAGAAGCCGTCCCCAAAAGCAGCTTCAAGCCTGCTCGGGACGGCTTCTTGATGTTATAACGGAACGTTTGGTTTAATTGCAAGGCAGCGTTGTACGCAATGCCCTCTCATCTTCCTCCGCCGCGGCGTGCTGCTCTTTGGCCAAACGGTGGCGGCGGTGCCCGGAATCCATAAATTCACTGATCAAATAGTCAATCGGCATCACGATCAGCTTTGGAACCATCTCTTCCGTATGCTGCTTTAACCTCGAACTCCCCTCCGGATGAACAACACTCATCAATAATTTCAAATAAACCTGGGAGGAACGGGCAAACCAGCCTTTGGGCAAGTCCGTGACGGTAAAACCAAACTGCTCCGGTCCCCGGTTGATCATAGTTACGCCGTACAAGGCCTTAACGTCGTTCAGTTCCGGATGGGCGGTTACGTATTCCGCTAACCGGGGCAACGATTTCTCCATGGCGCGGATCATTTGGATCGCAAGCTGGACCGAAGATCTGGCGCGCGTGCTGTACTGAAACAAGGTCTTATTATCGAGATGAAGTTCCAATATCCGGTCTCCCTGCTCCAAAGACGTTCCTCCGGTCATGGCCACCGGTTTGCCATGATAGGTCGCTTCCCGAAAATGCAGAATCGGATTGTGCTCATCGACGACCTTAAGCTGAAAAACGAAATGGAACAATTTCTCCCACAAAAGCCACAGCGCAACGATGCATCTTTTGAATCCGGATATGGATGCCGGCTTCTTCCGTCCGGGTTCCGCCTCCTTCGTCACTGGCTTCGCTTTTCTTTTCATCTGGCGTGCAGCCTCCGTCTCTTGGATCATTTCATCGATCCGGATGCTTTGCAGTCCCCGCCGCTGGGCTTCCTGCAGCACCCGTTCCAGAGCGACCAACATTTCCCGCGGCGCATCGCTGTTTGCTCCCAACGTAGCGCCGCAATCGTGAAGCAGAAATATTTCTCCGCCGCGAAGCTTCCTCATCATTCGCTCCGTTAACCGATTCGCGCCGACTTTGACGCGCCAATCGCTAAACATCGCCGACCACAACACGATTTGCGTATCGCCCCGGCCCGCGAAATCGAACAAATTCACGATCCCCCATGGCGGGCGGTAATAATGAGACCGGACTCCGGTGGCATCGTAAATGATTTTGTTCGTTTTTTGGATTTGTTTTTTTACGGCGGCGGGCCCCATCAGCCAATTGGTTTTATGGACGTAATTATGGGTCCCGATCAAATGGCCCTCTTCATGCATCCGTTTCAGTAATTCGGGATACTTCTCCGCGTTCGTACCGACGACGAAAAAAGTGGCCTTGGCTCCGAAACGCTTCAACAAGTCAAGCAACTGCGGCGTATATCTCGGATCAGGGCCGTCATCGAAAGTCAGCGCGAATTGCTTCTCGTTGCTCCCATGCTTGAATACGCGAAACCCGAAAATCCGGGTAATTAATCCGGGTATAAAAGCGTACAGCGTTGAAATATAAAACAACCATAGCAGCAAAGTCTCCATATGCTTTCCCCACTTTTCAATGATCAATGACTTTGGCATGCTTTTTAGCATAGCATCTACATTATTTTATCATATCCCCCGCCGGTTTAGGCGTACTTTTTTGGGGAAAGCTCAGGGAAGTTTTTGCGCCATTGGCTTAAAGTACGAGTACTAAAAGTCTGGTTTTAAGCACCGGACATGCTTTACGAACCGCGCGACGCCAGCAAGTCCATCGTCCTGCGGAACAGCTCGGCCGCTTGATGCGCCGAGCCTGCCGGGCGGTTTTGGACCAGTACCGCGACGGCATATTGGGGCTGATCGGCAGGCCCGTATCCGATAAACCACTGATGGTTCTTGTTTACGCCGTCTTTCGGCACCTGGGCCGTCCCGGATTTTCCGGCCAAGGGCCATTTGGCCCGGTTTAGCGAGCGTCCCGTGCCCTCGGTTACCACCATCCTCATCCAGGACAGCAGCGTGTCCGCCGTATGGGGCGAAATTTGCCCGGCGGGAGAAGGCGCGGCTTGTACCGGGAAACCGGCCAGCAGCGAACCGTCCCTAAACCGGATTTCGCTGACCAGCCGCGGCGCCGTCACCTGGCCGCGGTGCAGCAGTGTAACAACCAAGTTGGCCGCCTGGAGCGGAGAGACAAGCACATCGCGCTGGCCGATGGCCGTCTGGGCAAGCGCGCCTCCGTCCACTTTAGACCTATCGTTAAAAACGGCTCCCGCTTCCTCCTGATCCAGCTGTCTGAGATCGTCCCCGTCCAGAAAGCGTTCGGCCTGCCAGCCTACCTGGCGGGCAAGCCCAAGCTTGGATGCCGCTTTTGCGATCCTTGCCGGTCCCAGCCTTTCCCCCAGCGCTGCAAATACGATGTTGCAGGAACGGGAATATCCCTCCCCCAGCGTAATCGTTCCGTGACCGCCTTCCTTCCAGCAGGACAATCCGTATTTTCCATAGTGTCCGCTGCAATGAAAGGTTTCATGCGGGGAGGAAACATGCTCCTCAAGCGCCGCTGCCGCGACAACCGTTTTGAAGATCGACCCCGGAACCGCTGCTTTTACCGCTTTGTTGGCCCAGTCCGGCCGCTTCGGATCCACATGCCGCGGATCGTAAAACGGCAAAGAAACCATCGACACAATGTCCCCATTGTCCGCATCGAGAACGACGACGGCTCCTTCCTTGACATTCATCTCGGCGGCAAGCCGTTCGATCCCCCTTTGCACCCCCTCGTCCACCGTCGTTTTAATTTGCAAAGGATAATAACGGCTGCCATTCGCATTGATCCGCGTGCCTAAACCATCCAGCGGCCGTTTTTGCCCATCTACCGTAAAAGCGGCTCGCACACCGCCGATCCCCCGCAAATAGCGGTCAAATGTCTTTTCCAGCCCGGCCGCTCCGACTTGAAGGGTCATCGGCAAAGGGGTGCGCGGCTGATCCCGGCGCAGCCGCCGGATGACATCCGGGCGCTGAGCGACATAACCCAGCCACTGATTTCCGCGCATTCCCGAATCATAACGCGTTACATAAGGCAACACTTCCAGCCCTTCAAGCCGGGGCAGCTTGCTTGCCTGCGCTTCGGTCAGTTGTAGCGGCTTCTCCCCCTCCCGAAGCCAAACATAAGGTTTCCGCAATCCGGCCCACAATGACCGAAGCTCCGCAGGAGTCACCTCAAGCGAGGCCGCCAATTTACGCAGCGCTTCTCCGTCCGGGACGTCTTTTACGGGAAAAAGAATCGGCGACCAGGCTACCCGTCCGGTTAATGGAAGGCCGTTCCGATCCAGGAAGTTGCCTCTTCCCGGGTCCAATTCGATGCTTTCTTCCCGCTGCCGCACGGCCAGCTCGTTGATCGTCTTGCCGCCGACGGTGGCCGCCCGGAAAGCGGAAGCCGCTTGGATCCAGGCCATCCGCAAGGCAAACACGCCAAGCACGACCGTAAACAACAGCAAAATATAAAAAATGCGTTTTTTGCGCAATAATGACATGATTCGCCCCCCTTGTCCCTTATTATTTCCTGGGAAAAGCGGGTTCACACCAGGGGCGGCTGCTTGAAATAGAAAAGTTCGTCCTGTATCCTCGTCCTGCATCCTGTTGAGCTTCATCCATTGGAAAATATCCAATCTAGCGGTTATGCTTACCAGTGATTTTATTTTCCAACTCTATGGGATATATCCAATTTCAATTCGGGTGCCAGCTGCAGCAGACAATGCCAGCAACAGTCTGGCGGCTCGTAGGAATAGTTGCAAAACGTACAACTAGATCTCAACGAAGCAACAGGTTCATCCGTTTTAATTGCCTTTCCTGCAACTACACCCCATTACTTGCGCCATACCTTCGAATCGTGCAGATTTAATTGCGCAAATTACAACTAAACAAGCGCCCCGCTCCATTTCCCGATCAATAACTGTATCTTTTACAGCTATTCAGCGCAGACACATCTTAAAAACAAACAGCCCCGCAAATCAACTGCTGATTTGCAGGGCTGTGTATGTGCTTAGGTTCAATATGCCTAAACCGTAAACTTGGACAGCGATTCTTTCAGGCCGACCGATACGTTTTCGAGCTTGTTCGACAACTGCACCAATTGATCGCCAACCGTTTGCTGCTCGCTGCTGAGCGAAGCCACTTCTTCGGAGGTGGCCGACGACTGCTGCGCGACGGCGCTGACATTGCTCATCGCTTCCGACAGCACCGTCTGCGCTTCGTTCAACTCGTCGATCGAAGCCGTTACCGAATCGAGATGCCGCACGAAGCCTTCCATTTGCTCTTGAACGGAAACGAAAATCTGGCTGGTTTCCTGTACGGAGTTGGCTTGCTCCTGGAACAAGGGGCTCGCTTCCGAGAGCGCTTTGACCGTTTCGTTCATTTCCTTTTGAATCGTATCGGTAATCTCCCCGACCATCGTAATCGATTGGCGCGATTGCTCGGCCAGCTGGCGGATTTCGTCGGCAACAACCATGAACCCTTTGCCTGCCGCGCCTGCCCGGGCCGCTTCAATCGTCGCATTCAGGGACAAAATATTCGTTTGCTGCGTAATGTTTTGCATCACGTCAAGCACTTTCATTACGGAATTGGTGCTTGCTTTCAAAGAATTGACTTTGTCCGTCAAGGCATTGACCATTTCTCCCGTGATATTCGTTTTTTCCAGAAGGCCGTTCAAATATTCGGTACCTAATTGACTGGACTTCTCGACTTGCCGCGCCGATGCTTCCATCTCTTTGTTGGTTTGAATCACGCGTTCCATTTGCCGGGAAATGTTCTCCGTCAGTTCGTTGCCGCGCTCGGCTTCGTTCGCCAGGCTGGTTGCCCCGTTGGCGATCTCCTCCGTCGCGATGGCGATCTCCTTGGCAGAAAGCGCCGTTTTGTTGGAGGCGTGCGTCAGTTCGGTAGCGGTATCGAGAACCTCCTGCGCCGAACTGTTGGTTTGCTTCACCAGCGAGGTGATATTTTCCATCATCACGTTAAAGCTGTCGGCCAACTGCCCGATTTCATCTTTAACCTTAAGCTCCAACCGGACGTTCAAATTCCCTTTGGAACCTTCCTCCATCAGGTTTTTCAATTTGCCCAGCGGATGCGCGATCATCCGCACCATCCAGATGCCGATCAAAATCGCGATAATGGCGACGCCAATCAGCGAGAAAATCGTAACCAGCAAAATGGCGTTGGCGCTCTGGGTCAATTCTCCCGCGTCAACGGTGCCGAGCAATTTCCAGCCGGAAGACTGCTGCGTATTGAACACAGCCAAAACGGCGTTTCCGTTCGCATCGGTCGTCCGGAAGCTGCCGTAAGGCTCGTTTGCGGCGGCCTCGCCAAGCTTAAATTCCGATTCTTTGCCTTCATCTCCGGCCGCCGACGAACCGACGACGATATTTTGGTCGTTCACCATTTGCAGCTTGGAGTTTTTGCCCAAATTCACTTCCTGCAGGTAACCGTTCAGCACTTCCAGATTGATGTCCGCGATCAGAATGAACCGCTTCATGCTGTTAACGCTTTGCACGGATCTTACGAGACGGAACACGGAGGAGCCCGCTTTTTGTTCCGGCACATTGATCCACATCGTTTTGGACGATTTGGTCACGTCCTCAAACCACGGCTGCTCCCGCACCGTGCCCAGGAAAGCCGTATCGGCGCTTCCGGAAGTGACATCGTCAATGACCTTGTCCGGGGAGAGCATATAAACGGCGGCAACGCCCGTAGTGGAAAATGTCAGCGTATTCAAACGAGTTCTCATTTTATTCGTTGCCGTGAACCGGTCATATTCGGAAACCTCCGACAACGACGCGTCCATAATCGCACTCTGCATTTCGTCATCCAGGAACATTTGCTGCAGATTCTCTTCGTATTTTTGCAAAACGATATCGAGCTTTTGGGAGGTCTGCACAATCGTCTGCAAATTCGCTTGTTCGGCGTTGTCCTGGATCGTCGCCTTAGCCATCTGGGAAGACAAAATGCCGATCGTTAGTACAAACACCATAATCGCCACGAAGAAAATCAAAAACAAACGTATGCCAACCGATTTGGATGGATTAATCTGTTTGGGCAGCTTGTCCTTCAACGAAACCGCCGCCGCTTTCCAGTCAAAACCCGGTTTGCCGGTGTTTCCTTTTTTGGATTCCGTCCGCTCCCCTTTCTTGCTTTTCGCTTTTTTCTTGCTGTCCGCCTGTTGGTCCTCGTTCTTTGGAACCAGACTCATGTTGATCACCCACCACTCATAATAGTTGCACCCTCTGCCAAATAGGCTTTAGGTCATGCCTTAATACTACTGGTATGTATGACTTCCGTCAGTAAATAGTTCGACAATAACTGACGTTCTCCTCTTTAATATCGGCTGGAAATGGAATGGATTTTAAATTTTCTTAACAAAAAAGTCCCAAAACGCAAAAAAGAGGCCTTTTGTCCTAGATAAGAACAGGCCTCAAAGCATATTGCATTTTTAAATTATTTCTTCTTCCGCATCATGTCGAAATAGGATACCGGGTGCTCCACTTTCATTTTGATCCGCTGCAGCGGATGTCTTGCCGCATCCAATTCATTGCCGTCCTCGTCATAAATCGCCCCGACCGTCTGTTTGAAAAACGTCCCGCCCGGTCCGAAAAATTCGACTTCCTGCCCCGGTTTAAAATGGTTGCGCTGCTGAATGACCGCCATGCCGGTATTTTCGTCATATTCCATCACCAATCCGGCAAAGTCGTAAGGCGCAGCCTTTTCCTCCGGCTCGTAAATATGATCTTCATGGTCCGGCGTGTCGTAGAAGAACCCCGTATTCAGCGGGCGATTCGCCGCCTTATTGATTTCCTCCACCCACTCCGGCTTCAGCTCATAGTTGTCCGGATCGGCCATATAGGCGTCGATCGCCTGGCGGTAAACGTTCACGACCGTGGCCACGTAATGGATCGATTTCATCCGTCCTTCGATTTTAAAGCTGTCCACCCCGGCATCGATCAAATCCGGAATATGCTCGATCATGCACAGATCTTTCGATCCCATTGTAAACGCGTTGTCGTTTTCCTCGAACAAAGGCAATTGGGTCACACCCAGACGGAACTGCTGCAACACCTGGTTCTCCCGGGCTTCTTCCTCGGAGACCCAAGCGGCCTCCGGACGGCCGTCCTCAAACAAATCGTATTTCCAGCGGCACGACTGGCAGCAGCCCCCACGGTTGGAGTCGCGGTCGGTAAAATGGTTTGACAGCACGCAGCGGCCCGAGTAAGAGGAACACATCGCCCCGTGAATAAAAGCCTCCAGCTCGATGTCGACATGCTTCTTGATTTCCTCGATTTCGTGCAAACTCGTCTCCCGGCCAAGCACGACCCGCGGCAGGCCTTGCTCCTTCCAGAACTTAACCGCCTGCCAGTTAACCGTCGATTGCTGGGTGCTGAGGTGCACCTCGAGACCGGGAACGACCCGCCGCGCCGTTTCGATAATGACCGGATCGGCCACGATGATCGCGGCGATGCCGATCTCGTACAAATTCCGCAAATAATCTTCAATGCCCTCCAGATCCTCGTTATGGGCATAAATATTGGTGGCCACGAACACTTTGGCCCCGTATTTCCGCGCGAACTCCACGCCCTCGCGCATTTCTTCAAAACTGAAATTATCCGCATTGGAACGAAGGCCGTATTTTTGTCCACCGATATACACGGCATCCGCTCCGTAATGAACGGCGAATTTCAGCTTTTCGAGATTGCCCGCCGGAGCGAGCAGCTCGGGTTTCGCCAGCCGGTAACGATTTCCCGCATATTTCGGGATGTGTTTCTCCGCTGTCCGCATCTTCGTTCACCTCTCCGTTTTATTCAATACACTTGCTCTTTATAGAAAAAGCCGAAGGACAGCTCGCGCTCGGGGTCCTGTACGCGGCGGATTGCCTCGATCCAGGATTCGTCAAACTCATAGCCGTCCGGATCGCGGAAATAAGCCTCGATCGCCAGACGGTACGCGGAGATGACCGTCTCGTTATAGGCCGCCGGCTTCAGCAGCGTTTCGATCTTAAAGCTGTCGATGCCCGCCGCCATCAGCACATGCAGGTCCTCCAGAATGCAAATATCGTCCGAACTCATGATATGCGTACCGTTCCGGTCTTCATAGATCGGGAACTTCTCTTCCGGCCGTTCGGCTTCGATCAGGAACAACCCGCGCCGCGGGCCCAGGTCGCCGCCGGGTTCCACCGGGCGCCCCTGATGATTCATGTAGCTCTGCACCAGCCGGCGTTTGGAATGGTATATGTTCGTCATCCCGTGCACCTGCACCTCCGCTTCAATCTGCAGCGAAGGGGACATGCCCGTAATCTCGTCCATATTCAGCTCGCGCGCCAAAACGACACGGGATGCGCCTTTGGACCCCCAATAATTGGCGGTCGCGTAATTCGTTGAAGTCATTTCCGCGTTCCAATGGAGCCCCAGCTCCGGCGCAACTTCGCGCACCGTCTGCAGCACCGCCGGATCGCCGAATTCCACCGCGTCGACGCCGCAATCGGCGAGGCGCTTCACATAATCGGGCAAATCCTCCAGCAGTTCGTTCGACATCAGGTTATTCACGCATACGTAGATTTTGGCTCCCCGCTCATGTCCAAAGCGAACGGCCGCGGCAATTTCGTCCGGCGAGAAATCGCCGGGAAGCCGCATGCCGTATTTAGCTTCGCCAATGAGAGCCGCATCCGCCCCGGCCGCCAAATAACGCTCCAGCTCTTTCAGCGATCCCGCGGGAACGAGCAGTTCCGGTTTTTTCGTCATACAGTTTACCACCTTATTTCTCGGCCATAGCCTTGCTAGTCTCGATGTTTTTCAAATGCTCCGCGTACGTTTTGGCAAACAGATGCTCGCCGCTTCCGTCTTTTTTCGTCACATAAAAAAGATATTCCGAAGCCGCCGGCGCCAGCGCCGCCTCGATTGATTTAAGGCTCGGGGCCGCGATCGGGCCGGGCGGCAGACCTTCGTAAAGATAAGTATTATAAGGGCTGTCCACGCTTCGCAAATCGGAATTCAGCAGCCGCTCCTTCGGCTTGTCCAGCACGTACTGCACCGTCGCGTCGATCTCCAGCTTCATGTGCTTGGCCAGCCGGTTATAGATGACGCCGGCCACCATACTTCGCTCCTTGTCAACCACGACTTCCCGCTCCACCAGCGAGGCCACCGTCATCAGTTCGTTCAGGGTAAGGCCCCGTTCCTTCAGTTTTTGCCGGAAGTCCGGGATGCCGTCCAGCCTTTTCTCCGTCTCCTGGAGCATACGCAAGGCGATATCCCGCTCGGTGCTGCCTTTTTTGAGCTCATAGGTTTCCGGGAACAGATACCCCTCCAACCGATAGGTTAATTTGTCGTTTTGCGGAATTTCCTTCAGCAGCTCGCTGTCCAGCCCGGAAGCGTCTCCGGCCAGCTTTAAGAACGCGTCCTTGTCGAGGACGCCCTCCTCGCTCAGCTTATCGGCCATCTGCTTAACCGTAAACCCTTCGGGGATCGTAAACCGGACCATCTCCGCTTTGACGACATCGCCGCTGTTCAGCCTGGCGATGATTTCGTCATACATCGCTCCCGGATTGAATTCATAAACGCCGGCTTGAAAACGGCTGCCTTCGGACTTCCATTTCAAGTAAGACCGGAATAATAATGAATTTTTAATAAGTCCCTGTTTCTCCAGCAAATCCGCAATTTCGCCGGTGCCCGTTCCGGGCTCGATCGTTATTTTAACGGCCTGTTCCGACGCCTTGACAGGCTGCATGCCCGTATATACATAAGCGCCCGCGGCACCTGCCGCGGCTATCACGAGCACGATCAATATGCTCAGCCATTTTAGCGCCTTTTTCAATCGCTCAACCCCTTTACAGCCAAAAAGAGCGGTTGTTACCCCGCCCTTCCCAGACCGTTCTTATCCGCTTCGTGCTTAGAACCTGGTAATACGTTTATTCCGGGAACGTCAATTCGTCATAAAGCTCGGATACGTTCTCCCACTCATCGTCGTCGTCGATGGTAATGAGCTCCAAAGATCCGTCCGCCGCTTCCGCGATTTTAAAAATCTCCGGTTCATCGTCCCGGCCGGCATTTTCCGGCAGCAGAACGGCGTAGGACGCCCCCGCTACGTCAAACTCACGCTCGACCTTGTAGTAGGACGCTTTGCCGGATTCATCCTCCAGCTCCACAACCGGGCCATAGGCGTCGCGCACGCGCGAAGACCAAACGACTTGATCCGCCGTGAACTCAGTCATGATCATCTTCTCCGTCGAACTCGTCGATCAGCGTGTTGAACGTCTCCTCCACGATTTCCCATTCTTCATCGCTTTCAATCGTGAACAGCTTCAGATCATCGCCGTCTTCCTCGTAACGGAATGCGTATACCTCTTCGCTCTCTTCATCCTCGTTCTGATCGGAATCCAGAGGAACGACCATCATATACTTATTGTCGGAACCGTCAACTTCGAATTTCATAATCACTTCGAATTCTTCTTCATTCCCCTCTTCATCGGGAATATAAATAATCTCCGGTTCTTCTTCATTGCCGATACGATCTTTAGACATGAGCGGGTCCTCCTCACATTTTACTCTTAGAGTCCAAATAATTTTGTAAAATCAAGCTGGCGGCCATTTTGTCCACGACCCCTTTGCGCTTCTTTCTGCTGACGTCCGCCTCGAGCAGCGTCCGCTGCGCCGAGACGGTCGTTAGCCGCTCATCCCAAAGATGAACGGGCAGATTCAGCCTGCTTTGCAGGTCGTCGGCAAAAGCCTTGCATATTTCTCCGCGGGGACCGATCGAGCCGTTCATGTTCTTGGGAAGCCCAACTACGATCTCTTCCACTTCATGCTGCTTCACCAGCTCCGCGATCCGGCCGAATTCTCCGCCTTCTTTGCGGCGTTCGATCACTTCCACGCCTTGGGCGGTCCAGCCGAACGCATCGCTGACGGCCACCCCGATCCGGCGGTCCCCGTAATCCAGACCCATAATTCTCATGCGTTGCTCCTTTAAGTGCGAGTTCAAAAAAGCCGACTTTTCAGCACCGAAGTGTATGCTTCCGATATGCGTTTTTTCAAAACGCTTTAGGTCGGATGAAGCTAAGGACGAAGGAGCGGAGCTGAACGTTTTCGGAGAAAACGGCTTCGCAAGCATAAGCTTGCGAGCCTGCGTGAGCAACTGAAATGTTTCCGCAGGAAACATACTTCGAAAGCATATGCCCCCACCCGGCTGAATTCAAAATTCGACGCCGAATCCGCTTCTTGTCCTGCTTCGTGATCAAAAGTCGGCATTTTGCCTCTTTAACGGTGGCCGGCCATGTAGTACCGGACCAACTCTTCAATCAATTCATCGCGCTCTTTCTTGCGCACCAAGCTTCGCGCGTTGTTATGCCGCGGTATATACGCAGGGTCCCCCGACAGCAAGTAACCGACGATCTGGTTGACCGGGTTGTATTCCTTCTCCTGCAGGGCTTCGTATACCGTTAAAAGTATTTCCTTTGCCGACGCCTCTTGCTCATCGCCCTTGACGTTAAACTTGACGGTTTTATCCATGGAGTCCATGATGACACCTCGCTTCTTCAGACATCCCTATATGATCGCAGCCGGCTTCTACTTAGCCTAATCATACTATACCATATCATGGGTTCCATAAGGAAATTTTCGGCAGCCCCCGTCAAATTTTTATCGGCGGATTCAGCCTTGTGAAGCGATCAGTTGTTCCGCTAGCTTCAAGGCTTCGTCCAGCTTGCCGGCGTCCTTGCCGCCGGCTTGGGCCATATCCGGCCGGCCGCCTCCCCCGCCGCCGCAAACCGCGGCGATTTCCTTGACGAGCTTGCCGGCGTGAAGTCCGCGTCCCACCGCTTCCTTTGGCACGGCCACGACAAAATTCACCTTGTCATCCATCGGCGCGCCCAGCACGAGAACAGCGTCGGGAAGCTTGGCCTTCAGTTCGTCGGCCAGACCGCGCAGCGCCTCCATGCTGCCGGCTTGCACCTTGGCGGCGAGCAGGCGGGTTTCGCCTACGCTGACGACCTTGCCAGTCAGCTCGCCGGCTTCGATCGCGCTGAGTTTGCTCTGCAGCGATTCGTTCTCCCGGCTCAATTCCTTCAGTTGCTGGTACAGCCCCTCGATCCGTTTCGGCACATCGCTTACGTTTGCTTTAAGCAGGCCGGCCGCCTGGTTCAGCAGGTCCAGCTGCCCGTCCAGGAACAAGTAAGCGCCGCGTCCGGTCACCGCCTCAATCCGGCGCACGCCGGAACCGATGCCGCTTTCGCTGACGATCTTGAACAGGCCGATTTCGGCCGAGTTGTTCACGTGGCAGCCGCCGCACAGCTCCAGGCTGTAGTCGCCGACCTTCACAACGCGGACGATATCGCCGTATTTCTCGCCGAACAGCGCCATGGCGCCCATCGCTTTCGCTTCATCGATCGGTTTGAGCAGCGTGCTGACCGGCAGCGCCTTCCAGATCTGCTCGTTGACGCGCCGTTCGATTTCAGCAAGCTCCTCCGGCGAAATGCTGCCGAGATGCGAGAAGTCGAAGCGCAGGCGCTGCGGCTCAACCAACGAGCCGGCTTGATTGACATGCTCGCCCAGCGTTTCCTTCAAAGCTTTGTGCAGCAGGTGGGTGGCCGTATGGTTTTTGACCGTTTGGGCCCGCTGCTCCTCGTCGACCGCTGCGGTTACGCTCATGCCGACGCGCAGCTCCCCGGATTCCACCGTCACCTGATGCACATGCTGGCCGTGCGGCGCTTTGAACAAGCCCTCCACTTTGGCGCTGCCCGACTCGCCGCGGATGATCCCCTGATCGCTCACCTGACCGCCGCTTTCGGCATAAAAAGGCGTGGCTTCCAAAATGATCTGCCCCGTCTTGCCGGAGGCGAGCGTATCGACGAACGTTTCGTCCGCGATAATAGCCACGATAGTGGTGTTTACTTCAAGCTCATTATATCCAACGAACTCCGTTTTAGTCGTAAAATCCGCCAACACGCCGCCCTGCACTTTCATGCTGCCGCTTTCGTGGCGGGCCTTCCGGGCCCGCTCGCGCTGCTCCTCCATCGCGGCTTCAAAGCCTTCGCGATCGACGCTTAGGCCTTGTTCGGCCGCGAAATCTTCGGTCAGGTCGAGCGGGAAGCCATAGGTATCGTACAGCTTAAACGCATCCGTCCCGCTGATCAGCGTGCGGCCGGCCGCTTTCGCTTCGGCACTGATCTCGGCCAAAATCGCCAGGCCGTCGCTGAGCGTTTCGTGGAAGCGCTCCTCTTCGTTATGGATGACTTTCTCAATAAACTCCCGTTTGGTCACGACGTCCGGGTAGTAGCTGCCCATAATTTCCCCTACGGTTTCCACCAGGCCAAACATAAACGGTTTGTCCAGTCCGATCAGCTTGCCGTAGCGCACGGCCCGGCGCAGCAAGCGGCGGATGACGTAACCGCGCCCTTCGTTGGACGGCAGCACGCCGTCGGCCACGGCGAAGGCGACCGTACGGATATGGTCGGCGATCACTTTCATCGCGACGTCGCTGTCTTCGGCAGCCTTATACTCTATCCCGGCCATCGCCGCCGTCTTGGCGATAATCGGCTGGAACAGATCGGTGTCGAAGTTGGAGTCCACATTTTGGAGGATCGACGCAAAACGCTCCAGACCGGCTCCGGTATCGATGTTTTTGTTGGGCAGCGGCGTGTAGCTGCCGTCTTTGTTATGGTTGAATTGCGAGAATACAAGGTTCCACACTTCAAGGAAACGTTCGTTCTCGCCGCCCGGATACATTTCCGGACCGGACAGATCGCCGTAGGCGTCCCCGCGGTCGTAGAAAATTTCGGTACACGGTCCGCAAGGGCCTTCGCCGATATCCCAGAAGTTGTCCTCCAGCTTCACGATCCGCTCCGCCGGAATGCCGATTTTTTCGTTCCACAGCTTGTACGCTTCTTCATCCTCGGGGTAGACGGTCACCGACAGACGCTCCGGATCGAACCCGATCCACTGGGGACCGGTCAGGAATTCCCAGGCCCAGGTGATCGCCTCTTCCTTGAAATAGTCGCCGATGGAGAAATTGCCCAGCATCTCAAAAAACGTATGGTGCCGCCGCGTTTTGCCGACGTTTTCGATATCGTTCGTGCGGATGCACTTTTGCGAGTTGGCCAGGCGCGGATTTTCCGGCTTCACCCGGCCGTCAAAATATGGCTTGAGCGGGGCCATCCCGGCGTTGATCCATAGCAGCGACGGATCGTTATGCGGAACGAGCGAAGCGCTCGGTTCGATTTTGTGGCCTTTGCCGGCGAAAAACTCCAGCCACTTGGAACGGATTTCACTTGCTTTCATAGTTTTTGACCTCCTAGAGTTCATATACAAATAAAATTCGGCACCCTATCCGGATGCACCGGCAAAAATAGCGGCGTTTTTGGGCGTTATTTCGGGGACTCGGCCAGTTTTGCGGAAGATAGCGGTAATTTTAGGCGTTATTCCGTCAGCACCTTAAGGAAACATGCCCATTTGCAGCTCCCGCTCGAAAATAGCACCAAAAAAGTCCTCTATTTACGGCTTGACCGGGGAATCCGCGAAAATAAGACCCCTTTTTTCCGCTATTTAGCTGAGCCTTGTAAAAACGCCTCGCGGAACAACAAAAAAACGCCCCTGAAATACAGGGACGATTGCATCGCGGTACCACCCTGGTTATCGCCTCCGCCGCCGTCCGATTCCGAAGACCGGCACGACACCGTATAGCGATCGCCTCATTGGTCCGGTAACGGGGACCTCGCCGGTGAATTTGGACTCACACTCCGAAATCAGCTTTCCGCCCGCGCGAGATTTCGGGTTCTCTCAGCCGACGCATTCAAGGAGGGCATTGCGCCCGGCCTAAAGCGAAGGAACCCTTCTCTGATAAATCCACGATTCGAACGTACTCCATTTCATCAACGATTTAACTACTTTGAAAATAATATTTTTAGTATATAAGGCGAAAAACGCGCTGTCAATGCACCTTTACACTGGATGGCACCGGTACGCCTCAACCGGGCACATTTAGCGTCGTTTACCCGGCACTTAGCGGCGTTTGGCAGCACTTAGAGCATTTAGAGCACTAGCGTTGCATTAAATCTGACAAGATACATTTTCTAGCCTCACCTATATCTAACGGTTGCCACAAGCGTTATTTGTTCGAAAAACGTTGATTTCAAAGTGTAACGGTCAACTCCCGGGCCGCCGCAGCAACCCCTTCACATGGCCTTGCGCCGCACGTAATAAGTGAAAAAATGCTGAATGATCACCTTCATTACGGCGAACAGCGGTACGGCCAAAATCAACCCCGGAACCCCGGCGATCTCCCCGCCGACCAGCAAGGCGAAAATGATCAGCATCGGATGCAAGTGCAAGCTGCGGCCGACCACCTGCGGCGAGATGACGTTGCTTTCGATCGTCTGGCAAAGCATGTTGACGAGCAGCACGAACAGCACCATTTTCCACGATATCGTGGTAGCCATGACAAGCGCCGGGGCGGCGCCGAGAAAAGGCCCCAGGTAAGGAATGATGTTGCAGACCGCCACAACTCCGGCGAGCAGCAGGGCGAACGGCATCCCGATCATCATGTACCCGATATAAGCCAGTACGCCGATAATAACGCAGACAAGCAGCTGCCCCCGAATGTAGTTGCCGAGCGCCTGGTCGATTTCCCTCAGCAGCGTGATGATCGATTTGCGGCCGGAGCGCGGAAGATATCGAAGCACAAGCCGTTCAATCAACTCGATGTCCTTCAGCATGTAGAAAATGAGAAAAGGAATGATAAACGCGTTAAAAACGACTCCGATCGTTGCCCCGATATTGTCCAAAAAACGCGAAATCGCGCTCGCCAGCCGGTTCTCGAACTGAAAAAACCAGTTGTTCATCCCCATGCGCACGCTGCCCGGCAACAGGCCGTTATCCCAGCGGTTCATCATCTGCTGCGTATGGATGGTCAACTCCGGCAAATGCTCTCCCAGCTCTTCCAACTGCTCCACGAACATCGGGATAACGTTCATCAAAATAACCGCAAGCGCGGTCAGAAACACCGCATAAATGAGCAGCACCGCGATCGTTCGCGGCACTTTGCGCCCGCCGAGCATGCGGACGACCGGATTCAGGACGTAGGAGATGATGATGGCGATCACGAACGGGGCGAGCACCGCTTTGAGAAAGCCGTAAACCAGCGCAAACATCGGGCGAAGCAGCCAAATGAAGTACAAAATCAACAGCCCGAGCAGCAGCCAAACCCCATAGCGGAATGCCTTGCTTTTGAAGATCGGTTCCATGCGCGATTCCTCCTTTGGCAATGGATTGGCTATAGTTCATTATTTGCCGGAGGAGGGAAAAATAATCGCAAGCGTTTTGGGCCATGGCTAATCCAAGGCTATTACATCTATCCATCTATACCATCTATACCATCTATGCCATCTATTCTTGCTATGCCAACAGTGTCCGTTTATGCCAACAATGCCCGCTATGCCAACCATTCCAATTCCAGCGAAATGCAAAAGTGCAGTTCCTTCTCACCAATGCTCCGAATATGGCTCACCAAATGCAAAAATGCAGTTCATTCCCGGTTGAAAGCGTATTTTTCATCAAAAAAATCCCAAATCAGATGTAATTTTGCATTTCATTCGCTCAAAAGTGGAAGTTTATAGTGCGTTGTAATGCATTTTTGCATTTGATCCAGTAAGGCGCCAGTTCTTCTAGGCCGGACAGGGAACCCCCTACCCGGCCTAGAAGAACTTATAGCCAATTACCGATACATGCGCAGCCTATCAATTAACGGGCCATTAATGGGCCATTAACGGCCCATCAACGGGCCTAGCTTAGTTAGCGGTCCTTGTTCAACTCCTCGTAATGGCGCAGCGCGGCTTGAACAATCGGGTGGTCCACCCCAAGCCCCGTGTACTTCGCAAGGGTGCTCTCCGGCCCGGCCCCCCGCAGATAAGCCTGAAGCTCCTCTACTTCCGCGTCATCCGGCGCGGTGAAGAACAGCGCCGCCGCCATCGTCCGCGCCAGGTAATCGTACCCGAGCCCGCGCTTATAAGCTTGCGCCGCCGGGGAGACGAGCCTGTCGCCGGGGGACAGCTTGCGGATCGGCGAGCGGCCGACGCGCGACACTTCATCCGTCAGCGCCGGATTGGCGAAGCGCTGCAGCGTCGTGTCGATGTAGGCCTGGTGCTCCGCCTCCGCAAACCCGTGCTTGGCTATAAGCACCGCTCCCGACTCGGCAAGCACCGAACGGACATGCCCGGCTACCTTTTCATCCTTCATCGCTTCCTGAATGGTTGCGTAACCTTGCAATTGGCCGATGTAGGCCGCCGAGCAGTGCCCCGTGTTTACGGTAAACAGCTTGCGTTCGATGTACGGCTCCAACCGGTCCACGTAATGTACGCCCGCGACTTTATGGAAGCCGGCGAACATTTGCGATTGATCCACCGCCCATTCGTAAAAAGGCTCGACAACGACCTGAAGCGGGTCTTCGTGCTGCTGCAGCGGAACGATCCGGTCCACCGCCGCGTCCGGAAAGGCGACCGTTTGATCCGCCCAGCGGCGCGTCTCCTCATCGAGCTGCGCATAGACGTGCGCCTTCAACTGGGAACTGCCGCCGATGGCGTTTTCGCAGGCGATGACGTGCAGCTTCGCCTCCGCGTTGCCCTGCTTGCGCAGCTTAAGGCCCGCGGCAATCGTGCCGGCAATATGCTTCAGTATCGATACGCCGACCGCCGTCGTCACCAGATCCGCTTCCGCAACCGCCCGCGCGGCTTCCTCCGGTTCGCTTACGCTGTTCAGCGCGGTGACGCCCGTAACCGTCAGCGTTTCGCGATGTTCGCTGGCAAGGATGACGGGATACTCCCCGCGCCGTTTCAATTCGGAAACGACGCGGTCGTTTACGTCAACGAAGCAAACCTCGTAGCCCGAACGGGACAGCAGCAGCCCGATGAATCCTCTTCCGATGTTGCCCGCGCCAAAATGGACCGCCTTCATCATTACATCCCCCCTTCGAGGATATCGGCAATTTCTTCTTCGGTCGCGGCGTTCATGATGCGTTCCAAGTTCGATTCCTCGGTGAAGATCATGGCCACGTTGGTCAGCACCTCCATATGGTCGCCGCCGGCCGCCGCGATGCCGATCACGATAAACGCCGGCTCATCGCCGCCGAAATCGACGCCTTCCGGAAAACGCACGACCGACAGCCCCGTGGAGAAGATCAGATTTTTCGCTTCCTTGGTCCCGTGCGGGATAGCCAGGCCGCCGCCCATGTACGTAGAAACGATCTCTTCGCGCTCCAGCATTTTGTCGACGTACTCCGGCGCGACGTGGCCGGCGTCGACCAACAGTTTACCGGCCATGCGGACGGCTTCGTATTTGTCTTTGGCTTTTCCGTTCAGGATAATTTTTTCTTTAGACAGCATTTTCATTTATTTTCTCTCCTTTTCCACTAATATCCTACCAATTTCCATCAATAGTTCTCAACATACTGCAGCAATTCCGCCGCCAAAAAGTCGCGGATATCCGCGCGCTCCCCGGTTTCGAGCAGTTCGATCAGCTCCGGCTTGAGCAGCAGGGCGCTGATTTCGCTAAGCACCTCCAGGGTTTCCTTCGGCAGCTCCCGTGGGGCCAGCATAAACAGAATGGCGCTTATCCGGGTATCCCCGTCCAGCACCACGGGCTCCGCCATCCGGAACAAAGCCAGCGAACGATAGTTCACAAACCGGGTGCGGGTATGGAATAGCGCAAGCGAAGTGCCGGGAATGACTTGGCTGGCCATCTTTTCGCGTTCCAGCAAGCGGTCGGCGACGGCCTCAATATCGGACATTGCGCTGACGCTTTCGCGCGTCTCCCGGTACCCTCCGGTTCCGGGAGAGACGGCGGCGCTCTCCGGAAAGGCAGCGTTTATCTCTTTGAGCGCCGCCAAAACCGTCTCGCGCAGGGAGCAACCCGCGTTATCCAGCGCTCCCACCACGAACTGGTCCAGCAGAAGGACGATTTCATCCATCATGGAGTTTAAGGTCCGCAGCCGGTCGTACGCCCTCGTTTTGGCCGAATCTTTGTGCGGAGCGTTTTTCCTCAATTTGAGTGTCGTATTTTGCAAATAGTGGAGCAGCCGGTCGCTGTCCTCGTCCGTCAGCAAAGGACTTAACCTAACGTACCGATCGGACGGAAGCGGCAGATCGATCGTGGAGATGATCAAATCGTAATCTTCCTCCGGCAAGCGTTTCGCTTCGTACCAGGACACATTCCCCATCACTTCGATCTGCGGCATTTCCTTGGCCAGCCGCGTAGCCAGCAGCTTCGAGGAGCTGAGTCCGCTGGAGCAGACAAGAATGGCCCGCACATTCCGGCCCAGCTGATTCAACCGCTCTATCGACGCGCCGAAGTGCATGACCAGGAAGCCGATTTCCTCGTCGGGAACCTCCAGGTTCACGCCGCTTTCGTTCATCGCTTCCCGGACGATGTAGAACAGATCCTCGTAGTCCTTGCGGATCGCGCCCAGCAGCGGGTTGCGGATTCTCGCCCCTTCGCGGATCCGTTTGAACGCCGGACCCACATGCTCAAGCAGGCCGCTGCCGAGCAGCCGGTCCTCCTGAAACGGGATGCCGGTCCGCTTCACGACGTTGTCCGTCAGCCGGGACACGATGTCCACCAGCTCCATGTCCGCCTGCACCAGCTCCGGCGAAGCATCCCTGGCCTGATGGAACAGGCGCCCCATATATTGAACCTCATCCTGCGGAAACCGCAAATCCAGCTTTTCGCCCAAAAGTTTGGCAAAACGTTCCGTCTCGCCTTCTCCGGGCCGGTCATCGCTGCCTCCCGGAGATGACGCGGCCAAAACGGCTCCGGAAACGCGGCGGCCCACCCTAATGCGGTTGACGGTTACGGACAGGTTGATCAGCAGCTGGGTATAGGCTTTTTCGGATAAATGCTCGGTCCAATCCCAGTTCATTTGCCACAGCGTATTTTCCACCGTCATCAAGTGCTGCGAGCCCGCCGCTTCCAGCAAATGGTCGATGGCCGCCGACCAGCGGCGTTCGGTTGAACCGCCGATCAGATCGGAGTAGTCCAAATGATCGGATGCCAGTTGGCAAATGGCGGCCCTTTTGCCGATCTCCTCCCCGACGATTTCCACACCGTATCCTCTCCGGCGAACCAGCTCAAGTCCAAACCGGCGAATCCACGGACCAACCTCATCAAGGTCGCTGCTTACGGTAGCCGCCGTAACTTTCAGATCGTGAGCCAGCGTAAACAGCTTGCATGGCTCAAGTTCATCCAGCAGACGGCAGATCAGCATAATTTTCCGCTCTTCGCCGGAATAATCGCCGGGGCTGCCCTCGAGCAGCAGCCGGCGCGCTTCCTCCAGGCGCTCCTGTTCGTCATTGCCCGGGGCATCGCTCCAAACGGAAATGCCCGTGCCGGATTTACGGTACAGCATGAGGCCAAAATAGGCGAGGCTTTTCTCGATTTCGTCCAATTCCCGGTGTACCGTCCTGACGCTGACCCCGATATCGGCGGCGATCTCGGCGGCGGTCATACCCGTTTTCCGCCCGAGCAGGAGCAGAAAGATCTGCTTTTGCCGGGCGGTCATTTTCCTCACTAGAACTCCCCCTTCGAAAAAACAGACGCAAAACACCGGCGAAGCGAACCGCCAGTGTTTTGCCAGTATCGTCCCCGCGAGCTTAGCCTTTCAGCCGTTCAACCAGCTCGTCGTATTTCGGACTTTTCAGGAAATTGTCGATGGAGATATGCTCCGCGTCCGGCTTGTTCGCCTTGGCGCGCTCCGTGAGCGTTTTTTGCGTAATGACGATATCCGCGTCATCCGGAATTTCGCTGACCGCCGAATTGACGACCGTCACCTTCACGCCGGCATCCTGCATTTTTTTGCGCAGCACCGAGGCGCCCATGGCGCTCGAGCCCATGCCCGCGTCGCAGGCGAACACGATTTTGTTAACCGCATCCTTGCGCACGCTCGTTACCGCTTCAGCCGCTGCTTGCGTATTCACGCCGGCGGATTTCATCTCTTTCATTTTTGCCGACGCTTCTTCCAAATCCAGTTCTTCATCGTTTTTCTTACCCGTTTTCAGCAGCAAAGCCGCAACCAGGAAGGAAACAACCGCAGCTACGATGACACCGCTGAACATCGGCAGGAATCCGCCTTTCGGCGTCATCATAATGTAAGTGAGAATACTGCCTGGAGAAGGCGCCCCGGAAAGAGCGGCACCGGTCAACTGGAACGTAAACGTACCGGCTACGCCGCCGGCGATCGCGGCAAGAATCAGCACCGGCTTCATCAGGATGTACGGGAAGTAAATCTCATGAATCCCGCCGAAGAAGTGGATGACGACCGCACCCGGAGCGGATTGCTTCGCCGAACCGCGTCCGACCAGCCAGTAGGCCAGTAGGATACCAAGGCCGGGGCCGGGGTTCGATTCCAGCATAAACAACATGGATTTACCCACCCGCGCGACTTCTTCAGCCGCGAGCGGCGTAATAACGCCGTGGTTGATGGCATTGTTCAGGAATAACACCTTGCCGGGTTCGATAATGATATTGACCAGCGGCAGCAATTTGGCATCCACCAGGAAGTTCACGCCGGAAGACAACACCTTGCTGATCGCTTGCACGAACGGACCTACGCCGGAGTAAGCTCCCAACGCCATCGCGCCGCCAAAAATGCCGATCGAAAAGTTGTTGACCAGCATTTCGAAACCGGAACCGATTTTGCCTTCAATCGCTTTGTCGAATTGTTTGATCAACCAAGCCGACAAAGGACCTACGATCATGGCGCCGAGGAACATCGGAATGTCGCTGCCGACGATAACCCCCATAGTCACGATCGCGCCGGTGACGGCCCCGCGTTTGCCGTGAACCATCTGCCCGCCGGTGTAGCCGATCAGCAGCGGCAGCAAATATTTGATCATCGGGTCGACCAATTTACCCAAATATTCGTTTGGAAACCAACCGGTCGGAATAAACAAGGCGGTAATCAAGCCCCAGGCGATAAAAGCGCCGATGTTCGGCATGACCATGCCGCTAAGCGCACGTCCGAACCGCTGCACCTGCACCCGGATTCCGCCGCTTCCCTCTGGTTGTGCTTTGGTTTGTGCTATAGCCATAAAGAGAAACCTCCTTCAAAAATTGTGCGGACCACCACAAACTTTAGGATTTACCGTGTTCCTAATCTCATCCTAATTCAAAGCGCTTTCTTTCTCAATCAAATCAAAATGCGGTTTCGTCATGATCGTTGTTGACAATTTTTTAAGAGCAGAAAAAAAAAGCCGCCCGCTCTATTTACGATAAATAGATGGACAGCTCTTAGCATTTCCGCAGGCGGAAGCGAATATATATTTTTTAAGAAGAAGCTTGGATCTGCGGGAATTCCTGCACGATCTCCTCGCCGAAAAACAAGTCGTCCAGGGAGCTTAGCGTCCCGTCTTCCTCCACTTGATAAACCGACATTTTGTCGCCGTTCACCGTCAGTTCGATAAAGCATCCCCAGCAGTAAAACTGATGGGAACCGATTTTGCCGATATCCTTGGAATTGCAATTTGGACATTTCATCATTGACCGACCACCTACCGTTCGTAAAAATTCATGGTTTTTCAAGCAGTTGCTCGCTGCTGCGGGGCACCATGATCGCATTTTCCCCTCGGGTCATTTCCGGGACAAAGGGGAGCACTTTCCGCCCTTCCATCAGATCGGTGAAAAACCCGTCGCTTATTTCAATTCCAGTAATTGTGTTTCCCAATTCGTGTTCAAAATAAACATCCGTGACGTATCCGATCCGAATCCCGTCCTCCGTAAGTACGGACAGATCCTTCAATTTGCCGGGTCCGGACAAAAACGTATTTTGTATATGCTCGGCTTCCCATTTGCAGACAGCCTGTTGATTGCGTATCATCACAGCATCCTCGCCGTAAGCGACGATATCGTCCCAGAGCACCGCCTTGATGCTGGAATGAAAAAGAGATCTGTTCTCCAGCTGAATGCCCGTGATCGACCAATCGCTCCCCAGCAAGACATCAAGAACTTTCCCGACCCGCTTGCCTTGTTCCACGTCAAAGACAGCCAGGCCGATCATTTCCTGCATTCTCATGAACCGCCGACACTCCCTGCTGGCATTTCCCTTGGTTGCTTAGCTTAATTTCTGCCTCCCTCCGCAAAAGCTAGAGGACCCCCGTTACGAGTGCCCATAACTTCTTTTACGGAGACGTTCCAAAATGGTTGCAATTTTTTCTGCGGTTTGCACAACTTCTTCTTTAGTATTACCCCATCCGAAGCTAAAACGAATCGCCGAACGTAAAAAAGCCTCAGATACGTGCATCGCCTCAAGCACATGCGACGGTTCCAGCGACCCCGAGGTGCAGGCCGATCCGCTTGAAGCGGCAATCCCTTCCATATCCAGGTTCATCAGCATCGTCTCCGAATCACACTCGGGAAAACTGATATTGGCGATATGCGGCAAATGCTCGGTAGGATGGCCGTTGACGTGGAAGCGTTCGCGCGTAATGCGCGCCTCTAGCGCGTTCAGCAATTCCCGGCGCAGCTCCGCCTCGTGGGCGGCCCGCTCCTCCCGCTCAGACACAACCAGTTCCACCGCCTTGGCGAAGCCGGCGATCCCCGCCATGTTTTCGGTTCCGGCGCGGCGTTTTCTTTCCTGGAGGCCGCCGTGCAGAATCGGCTCGATCGCCAAGTCCTTCCGTACGTACAATGCCCCAACTCCTTGCGGACCATTGATTTTATGGGAGGAGAAGCTCATCAGATCGACCGGCAGCCCGCTGCAGGCAATCGGCAGCGAACCGAGCGCTTGCACGGCGTCGACGTGAAACAGGATATCCCGCTCTCTGGCGATTTGTCCGATCTCCGCGACCGGCTGAATCGTACCGACCTCGTTATTGCCGTACATCACGCTGATCAGGATCGTATCCGGGCGAATCGCCTCCCGCACCTGCTCCGGATGCGCCTGGCCGTACCGGTCGACCGGGAGATACGTCACCTCGAAGCCGTCTTTTTCCAAACGCTCGCAGGCATGCAGAACGGCGTGATGCTCGATGGACGTCGTAATGATGTGGCGCCCCTTGTCTTTACGGGCAGCGGCCGTGCCAAACAGCGCCAGGTTGTCGCTTTCCGTGCCGCCGCTCGTAAACACCAGCTCGTCCGGACGGCAGCCGATGCGCGAGGAGATCGCGTCCCGCGCCCCGTTCACAAGCCGTTTGGCGGCGCGGCCGTAAAAATGCACGCTTGAGGCGTTGCCGAACTGCTCCCGCATCACGTTCAGCATCGTTTCCGCAACCAGCGGACGGACCGGGGTGGATGCGGCATGGTCGAGATATATGTGAGTCATTTTCCTTAGCCACCTTAAACGAAGGGATGCCGGGACATGTTCCCGACTTTTTTTAAGAGGTAGTTCAAAAAGTCCGCTTTTGATCACGAAGTGAATCAAGAAGCAAACTCGACATTGAATCTTGAATTCAGCCGGGCCTAAGCATATGCTTCCGAAGCATGTTTCCTACGGAAACATTTCAGTTGCTCACGGCGCTCCTAACGTCCCTAGCTTCATCCAACCTTCTCGGTGCTGAAAACCGGCCTTTTTGAACACACACTTTAAGCAGTCTTATTCTATATGATTTTCCGAAAAAAAACTACTCATGCCTGAAATGCGACAATTTTCTATCTTTTCTTCCTTTAACCGCAAATTATAGCATAGTACTTATAACGTTATAATGATCATAGATGTGCCATAAGGGGGAGGTTATTCGTGGCCAAAGCAGTAAACCATTTCTAAAATACCCGGCGTTTTGCCTTGAGCTTCGACAACCCGTTTCATTTCGAAGGCAAATTCGCCAAGAGCATCGGCAATCCGTATACGCCGGGCGGATACGTGTGGCACATGGCGCTGGCGATGCAGGCGCTGGCGGCCATTGGTCGACGAGGAAGTCAAGGCGCTGATCGACACGCTGGTCGCTGCGGACGCGGACCACCGGGTATATGCACGAAGGATTTCACTAGGAAAACCCGGCCGATTTCTCCCGGGAATGGTTCGCGTGGTCTAACAGCCTGTTTGCCACACTGATCTGCAAAGCCATGGACAAAGGGTAGGTTTAGAATCAGGTTTCCCGCAAAGGCTTAGGTTGTCTAAATAAAATTGGGTTTGCAGGAAATCTAACGGTTGTAGCAGCGGCTATTTTTACGAAAAAAGCCCTTTTCAAAATTTTAACGGTTGTGAGAAGCGTTATTTGCCTGAATCTAAGCAAAATAAGCCGGGTGTCAGTGAAATAAGCGCTATGGCAACCGTTACAATTTGAGATCAACTTTTTTGACCGAATAGCGGTTGTGGCAACCGTTAGGTTAGTTGTTGGCTAGAGGTGTATCTTGTCGGAATTAGTGCAACGCTGATGCAATTCATGTCGTTATTTTCCCCGATCGTAAGTTCTAGGATAAGCCCCAAAAAGAGCCTGCAAATACAAATCCGCAGGCTCTTTTTGGGCTGACTTTTGTAATTACTTACTTTATCTAAGGCCACTCAAAGCCGCCATCAGCAATATGAGATGACTTCGCATAAGCCGTCAACGGCTGACCGCGGACAAAATCTTAAATGTAGAACATATAATTCTCTTTCGCGCCATGCTCTTCAAAGTTGACTAAGTTTTCCAGCGTTGTCGAATCGAGCACCTCCGCAATGCTGTCGCGGATGCGCAGCCATAAATCGCGTTTGGCCGGATCGTCTTCCTCGGTAAAATCAACCGGAGAAATCGGTCCTTCCAGAACGCGGATAATATCCCCCGCCGTAATTTCGCTCGCGTCGCGCGACAGGATGTACCCGCCGTAGGCGCCGCGTACGCTTTTAACCAATCCGGCGTTGCGAAGCGGTGCAATGAGCTGCTCCAGATAATGCTCGGACAGCTGGTTTTTTTCGGCGATGCTTTTCAGGGAAGTCGGGCCCTCGCCGAATTTTGCGGCCAACTCCATCATAATCGTCAATCCATAGCGTCCTTTTGTAGAAATCTTCAAAGAAGCCACCTCTTTCAATTTTCAGGGAAACTTTATATAATTGAACTCCGATCAATTAAATGGCGATTGACGGCGTCTACGGCCCAAAACCGCGGCTGAAGTCCAGTTATTTAAAGAATACCTCCCTATTCCTATCTTTAACCTCTGCTTATCGTAACATATCATATGTGTTTTGAAAAATAAATCAACCTTTTTGGGGTTGCAATTTGTTTTCCTTACTTTAATATAGGGAATACCCATCGTATAGGGTTGCACGCATATGGTAAAATAACGGCAGGGCCACATGCGCCCAAAGGAGTGATAGAAATGAAGCAACCAAACGAAACCCGCGTTGTCGTCGGCATGTCCGGCGGCGTCGATTCTTCGGTGACGGCGCTCCTGCTGAAACAGCAAGGCTACGACGTTATCGGCATATTTATGAAAAACTGGGACGATACCGACGAATTCGGCTACTGCACCGCTGAAGCGGATGCCGAGGATGTCCGCCGCGTGTGCGAGCAAATCGATATCCCCTACTATACCGTCAATTTCGAGAAACAGTATTACGATAAAGTTTTTGCCTACTTTCTCGATGAATATAAGCGCGGCCGTACGCCAAATCCCGACGTGATGTGCAACCGCGAGATCAAATTCGGCGAATTTTTGAACAAAGCGCTTGATCTCGGCGCGGATTACGTCGCTACCGGCCATTATGCCCGCGTTGTCGAAAAAGACGGGGTGTACAAGCTGCTGCGCGGCGTTGACGGCAACAAGGACCAAACGTACTTCCTGAATGCCTTGAATCAGGAGCAATTGTCCAAGGCGATGTTCCCGATCGGCCATCTTCCGAAGCCGGAGGTCCGCCGCATCGCGGAAGAAGCCGGCCTGTACACGGCGAAGAAAAAAGACAGCACCGGCGTTTGCTTTATCGGGGAACGCAATTTCAAGGAGTTCCTGAGCAATTATTTGCCGGCCCAGTCCGGCGATATGGTCGACATTGCGACCGGTGAGGTCAAGGGCCGCCATGACGGGCTGATGTATTATACGCTGGGCCAACGGCAAGGCCTGGGCATCGGCGGCTCGGGCACCGGCGAACCGTGGTTTGTCGCGGATAAAGACCTGGAACGCAACATTTTATATGTCGTTCAGGGCGATAAGCATCCGAGCCTGTATTCGACGGCGCTGACCGCTTCGGGCGTCAATTGGATCGCCGGAGCTGACAAGCTGCCGGACGGACCGTTCCGCTGCACGGCGAAATTCCGTTACCGCCAGGCGGATCAAGGGGTAACCTTGACGAAGCGGGCGGACGGCACGGTGTATGTCGAGTTTGACGAGCCGCAAAAAGCGATCACGCCGGGGCAGGCTGTCGTGTTTTACCAAGGCGAGGAATGCCTCGGCGGCGGCACGATCGAATCGCCGGTGAAGCTGGAGGCGCGTGAGGCGGAAGGGGCGCTGGGGTAATACGAGCCGATAAGCTCGCCCTTTCTCGGGGTCCTCTGCTCGAAATATAGGGACAACAGGGCCAGCCTTCCAGAGCGATGATATTTAGACCGATGCCCCATAAGAGCGTGACGCCGCTGAACATCAAAACAGGAGCCCGCCGGTAAGCCGGCGGGGCTCTTTTATGGTGTGCCGAGAAAACCAGCTAAAATCAGGCCGCCCGAGAAACTCCAGTGAGAAAATAAGGACACAAAACGTCGTTATTTCAGCGATATCCGTCCGTTGGAGAGAAGTAGAAGCAATTTATGCCGCTATTTTGCCCCATCGCAAGGAAATGCCCGTGCTTTGGGCCATTCATAGGAAAATAGGGGCACAAAACGTCGCTAATGGGGATGAACATGCCAGGCTTCGGATAAAAAATACATAAAGTGCAGCTAATTTGCAGGCCCGGCCGACGGTTGGCCGTTCCATTCAGTTGGCTTTTGAGGGCCGATTTTTTTGGCTGAGCAGGCCTACGAAAGACCCGCCCTTATCTTTTCACCCTGCGCCGCAGCTCCTGGTTGTGTTTGATTTTCGCCTCGTTGCCCTGCTCCGTAGCGTGGTAAAACGTGCGGCCGGACAACCTCGGCGGCAAATATTCCTGCTCCACATAATGCCCCGGATAATTGTGGGGGTATTTATACCCTTCGTGCCCCAGCTTCACGGCGCCTTTGTAATGGGTGTCCCGCAAATGCAGCGGCACCTCGGCCGAAACGACCTCCTCGATCGCCGCCATGGCGTTTCCGATCGCCTCAACCACCCCGTTCGATTTCGGACTTTCCACCGCGAACAAAATCGCCTGGACGACATTAAGCTTGGCCTCGGGCCAGCCGTTGTTGCGGTAGGCTTCCAAAGCGCTGACCGCCTGCACCATCGCCTGCGGATTGGCCAGCCCGATGTCCTCGCTGCTGGCGGCGATCAAACGCCGGATGAAGGTCATCGGGTCCATCCCCAGCTTTTCCACCGCGTACAGGAACCAGAACACCGCGGCGTCGCTGGAGCCGCGAATGCACTTGTGGAACGCCGACAGTACATCATATTGCGTCGATTCGTCCGCCTTGACCAGCGGGCGGCGGATCGACTCCTCGGCGACTTCGAGCGTCAGATGCACCGTGCCGTCCGGCTGCGGCGGCGTGGTCATCGCGGCCAGCTCCAGCGCGTTCAGGGCGCGGCGGATGTCGCCGTTGGCCATGGAAGCGATGTGCTGGAGCGCCTCCTCGTCGGCGTTCAACTGCATGAAGCCGATCCCTTTTTCCTTATCGGCCAACGCCCGGCGCATTGCGATAAGCGAGTGCTCCTTCGTCAGCGGCTCGAGCTGAAACAAAGTGGAGCGGCTCATCAAAGCGCCGTTGACGTAATGAAACGGGTTTTCCGTGGTCGCGCCGATAAAAATGATCGTTCCCTTCTCCACCGCCGGCAGCAGCGCATCCTGGCGCGAGCTATTAAAGCGATGCACCTCGTCCAGGAACAGAATCGTTTTCGTTCCGTAAAACGACTTGTCGTTTTGCGCCTTTTCGATCACTTCCCGAACATCCTTGACCGAAGCGTCAACCGCGTTCAGCCGGACGAACTCGGCTTTCGTGTGGTTGGAGATAATGTGGGCCAACGTCGTTTTCCCGCAGCCGGGAGGGCCATACAGCAAAATCGAGGATATCTGGTCCGCTTCGATCGCCCGCCGCAGCAGCTTCCCCGGACCGACGATATGCTCCTGTCCGATATATTCATCCAGCGTGACGGGCCGCATCCGATCGGCCAAAAGCCGCCCCGCCGGGTTTTGCTCCTGTTGGTAGGAGAACAAATCCATCATGCTCACTTCCTTGATCGTAGGCATTGTCTACTCTATTCTAGCACACCCGCAGCAAAAACACTTATGCCCCATAACACCGATGCAAAAAAAGCACTTAAAGTAGTTAAAGCACCTAAAGTAGTAAAACACTTAAAAGCACTAATGCGTAAAAAACACTTATAGTTGTTCTTTCGCTTTTCCCGCGGCACAAAATATGAGTTAATATAGATGTCGGGCCGACGAATCACGGGAAAGGGGGCTGATCGAAGTGATTTCAGTGAGTGAGGTGGCTTCCGCGTAAGCGGAAACCGCAAAAAAACGGGGGGCTGGAAACAGCTCCCCTTATTTCCGTTTAGATGATGACTGTGTTATGATAGATCCTAAGTTGAATTTTTCAATATTATTCCAAGCTGAAAGGGGGATTTACGGCCATGCTGACTTATATCGTAACAACTATGGAAAACGGACCACGAAATAAGGAGGTACATGATCGTGAACTACAAAAATGGGAAGGATGTTCTTCCCCCTAGGCTGCTGCAGGAGCTCCAGAACTACATTCAAGGCGAGCTGCTGTACATCCCGAAACCGGAACGGACAAGAGCGTTATGGGGTGAATTGAGCGGATCGCGCACGTCCATCGCCAAACGAAACGAAGAGATTTACCGGCTTCACCATACAGGGTGTTCCGTACGGGATTTAGCCGCCAAATACCATTTATCCGATGAAAGTATCCGAAAAATTTTGACCAAAATGCGAGCGCTCAGACCCCAGGCAGCGGTAACGGAGTAAACGCGGGTATAAAGGTCCCGCCCCGCAGCCGAGGCGGAAAGCCAGCAGCTTGGTTCTACGATAAATTAACCATATGCGAAGCCAAGACCCGCGGTCTTGGCTATATTTATATTTTCGATCAGGTATAATGAAAATATGACTAAAGCAGGATACGCCGCTTATCCGAAACCGAGGTGACACCATTGACACAGCAGCATGCCCCGTCTTTCCGCCGGGACAACATGGAAGAGCAAAGACCAGATATGCGCCGAAACGCGCCGGTGCCGGCGACAAAAACCTGCGCCTACTGCGGCGAAGCAAAACCGGTTTCCGAGTTCCTCCGGCGCACCGGCAAACGCTCCGGCAAAGGCTCGCGCCGCGGCGCCTGCCGAAGCTGCCGGTCGCTTCGGAAGCAGCAGGCCCGCATGGTCCAGGAAAAGCCTAGGAGCGTGGAATCACCCGCTGTAGGACTTGCCGTGACGGCCGATGCCGGCGCTGCCCAGGCCCAGGCGGCGCGGCAGAGCGGCAGGCCTGACAAGAGCAAAGAAGCTGCTCGGCACAGCCGCAAGGCTGATGAAATCGTTCCCAAAGCAGGCGATGACGTTGCGGGAGCCGCTTCGGCTAGACGGGACGCCAAAGCGGCCTCCTTGCCGGCGGTTCACGGGACGACGCCGAAGCGCCGGATCAAACGTGCGCTGCCGGCACCGCCGCCGCGGGCGGAGGGGCCGGACGTGCGGACGTTGCGCCCGAACCGCAACGGGATGATCCGTATGCGCGGACGGACCGACAAAGGCCGCCGCTGGCAGCAGGAGGTCGACTTTGAATTGGCCGTAACGCTCGTCCGCGAGCATGCCGCCGTGGTCGTCAACCCGCATACGATCCGGCGCCTCTACACCAACAAAGCGTTTCGCAATTATATTCTCACCCGCGACAACTATACCTGCTTTTTTTGCGGGGAATACGGGGACACGATCGACCATCTGCTGCCCAAAGCGAAAGGCGGCCACACCACTCCGGTAAACTGCGTCTGCGCCTGCAATTTGTGCAATCAAAGCAAAGCGGACCAAGACCTGGAGGATTTTATCGAGGGCCGGCCCCGCTGACCGATGAAAAAATCCCGGCCCATGGTTAGGTTCGGATCAACACATCTGCATCGGGGTCCCTGGTACCCACTGAGACCATCACCGCACGAAATGCAAAAGTGCATGCGATTTTCGTCGAAATTCCTCGAAGCGGGCAGTTCAAATGCAAATGTATAGTTCATTTCCGGTCAATAGCTACTTTTTGATCAAATGTCCGCAAAACAGATGCACTTTGCATTTTAATCGCTCTAAAACGTGAATATACGAAAAATGAAATGCACTTTTGCGGTTCATCCTCCGCTAAAGCAGCCGTTCCTTAGCAAAGGAGCGAACATGCGGAAGCGAGATATGCATCCAGTAAGGGGTAATGCCAGCGTAACTGTCACCAGGTGCAAACGAATGGATAAAATTAGAATCCCCCCCAAAGCGAAGGGTATTTCCTAAATTGACAGAATGTTACCCATATGAAGATAGTATAAAGAGACTTAAAGATTACGATTCCCTTTTAAACAGCATATTTTAGATTAAGGTTAGAGAAGGTAAAAAAGCTCGGAGATTGAGGGAATAATATCAAGTTTTTTTCAACACCCTACCTGCAAAAGTTTGTTCCAGCCTTGCGAACGTATACCGGTATCCGGGTAAGCGAACTGGTCAATGTACGGCTTTCGGAAATTGATTTTTCACTACTGGCAAATAACCATCAATAAAGGGAAGGGTGGAAAAGCTCGAATTGTTCCGTTCCCGCAATCATTCAAAGAGCTATTGGCCATGCATGCTGATGCGATGAGGAAAAAACTGCGGTTTATTGTTTGAATCGTCGTGGAAGAAAAAATATACGGATCGGGGAATGCGAGAAAATCGGCTCAACCTAATAATCAGCGCTTGACAGGGAAGGCCGGTGCTTGGTCGGCAGATCAATATCCGCTGTCCGGACGCTTTGCACGATTATCCCGTTTGATCCGGAAGCAGAGAGGAAGATAAATTCAGGAGAAAAATATGTTTAAGAGAAGCAGACATGTTCGAGATCGTTAGACAGGTTTGTGAGCAGGAGGTTAGGAGAAGTGAAGCAGACCTGACGGGAGGAATGGGGCAAGACACCGGGAAAAATGAAAAGACCGTGAATAGCCCCCATCCTCTCCCCCCCTGAACAAAAGGAATAATCGTGCAAAGCAGCAGGCAGGGATACCAAGACACCTTTCGCCACACAGGCTACGCCACTTCCTGTTGACCTGGCTGAAAAAGCAGGACATCGACGACGCTCTCATCCCACCGTACTCCGCGAGGTTATTCGCACAATTCCCGGGTATTTCCTGACGTAACGGTCTCAGCAGGCGCTATTCGGCTCCAAATGAGGCCGCTTGGAGTGATTTCATGCTAATAGTCGCTCAGGTCATTTTAATCCCTACATTTCAGTCCGTGACGCGCCACGCACGCCTAATCAACTCGCCTAATGGTTTCATCTCACGGTCGCCTGGGGCGCTAAACTCGGGCCCCTAAACTTCAGGGACCGCAGATCAAAATCCCTCCACAGCCGCGCGGACGGCGAAGTCAGTGTCTTCTCCGGGAACGTAGTCCGGCAGCTCGTCGCCATGCAGCAGCCACAGCTCATGCAGCGCGCGGGTGCAGCCGACGTAAAGAAGCTTGGCTTCCTCCGGCCCGTAGTGAAGCGGGTCGACGTCCGTCACGATCACTGCGTCGAATTCCAGCCCTTTGGACAAATACACGGGCAGCACCGACACCCCGCCGGCATATTCCTTGAGTTCCCCGTTAATCAGGTTGATCTCGGTACCGTTCTTCGTCAGTCCCTTATGCAGTTCCTCATGCAGTTCCTCCGCTTCGCGCATCGTCCGCGTCAGAATCGCCACCGTCCGGTACGTGCCCGACAGCGCCTTGTCCAAGGCGTAACGGATTGCGCCGAAGCGCCGTTCTCCGGCCGCCGGCAGCAGCCGCACCGGCTCCCCGCTGCGGAACACCGGGACGGCAAGCAAATCCGTTCCCACGCCCCGCTTCAATATTTCGTTGGCGAACTCAATGATCTCCATTGTCGAGCGGTAGCTTCGGGTCAACGCAAAGTAAGCCGTCTCCTCCGGACGGAACAGGTTCTGCATTTCCTCCCAGCTTCTTACGCCTTTGTAATAGTGAATGCCCTGCGACAAGTCTCCCAGGATCGTAAACGAATGCCCTTTGACGAACCGGTCCAGCACATACACCTGAAACGGCGAAAAATCCTGGGCCTCGTCGATCACCACATGGTCGAAGGTCATTTTCCCGTCGATTTCGTTGACCACGGAGTACAGATACAACAGTGCGGGCAGATCTTCTTCCTTAAGGTTGTTTTTCTTCAAATAGCCCTGCGTTTCCCGCCAAATCTCCCGCGGAATCCGCCCCGCCATATCCGCAAGGCCCGAGTCCGCCGTCCCGCCGCTCCTCCGGATGCCAAACAGACCCCGGTACAGGTTAAGCGGAGCGAGCTCAGGCCACTTTTTGGCGTATGCTTTTTCCCGCTGCTGCGCCTTCTTTTTGCGTTCCTTCAGCGCCGCCGCGGAAGACGGCTTCTTCAGCTCCATTTCGATCCAGCGGTGAATCCGCGCCAGCACCCGTTCCTTGCGCCGGGCGACCGGGTAATGGCGGTATTCGCCTTCAAACCAGCCGATGATCTCCTTCCGGGATAAACACGCCCCGTCCCAAGGCTCAAAGTCCCCTTCGGGCACGCAGATGGACTCCAGGTTTTCCAGATAGGCATCGATTAACGACTTAAAATGCATGGAGCCTTTAAACCGGCCGGGCAGCTTGTTATCGTCCGGGCTTTCCTGAACCTGGGCGCCCCCATGCATCTGCTTCCGTCCCAGCCCCTGTGCTGGTACCTGCTCTTTCACCTGATCCTGCTCTTCCGCCTGATCCTTCGTCTGAGCCTGCCACTGCGCGATCCCCTGCCTCAGCTTCTGCTCCTGCGCCTGTCCTTCCGCCTGGCTCCGCCCTTGCGGCTGTCCCGGCCAGTCTCCGTCAAACCAGTGCGACAGCGCTTCCGTCCCGTCAGACGGCCCCTCCTCCAAGCCAAGCACCCGGGCCGCCCAATCGCTGAACGTATTTTGCTGGATATCCCCGACCCCCAGTTCGGGCAATACTTCGGAAATGTAGTCGATAAACATATGATTCGGCGCAAAAATGACCAGCCGTTCCGCAGAAATCTGCTCTTTGTACTGGTACAGCAAAAAGGCCAGCCGATGCAGCGCCACGGTCGTTTTCCCGCTGCCGGCGACCCCCTGGATGATCAACGCCGTATTTTTGGCCGCACGGATAATTTGATCCTGCTCGGCCTGGATCGTCGAAACGATATCGCGAAGCCGATTATCCTTATTTTCGCCGAGCCGGTACACGAGAAACTCGTCGCTTACGGCCGGTCCGTCGCTGTCGCGGTCGTACGTATCCGCCACCCGTTCGAGAATGCCCTTGCGAATCACGATGTTGCGTTTCAGGTACACCAGTCCGTCAATCAAGCCTTCGGGAGCAAGATAAGAAGCCTCATCCCCGCCGGTAAAAGAATAAAACAAACTGGCGATCGGCGCGCGCCAATCGATAACGAGCGGGTGCCCCGCTTCCGGGTCGCCGACGCCCACTTTGCCGATATAGATCGGCGTCCGTTTTCTGCCCGCTTCCGCAAAATCAAGCCGGCCGAAATAAGGCTCACGCTCCGACTGCTCCAGCTGTTTCCTTTGCGATTCGCGGTTTGCCTCAAGCAGTTGCTCCGTAAAATCATGCCCCGTGTATACGGGGATGCTGCGCAGCTCTTTCAGCTGCCTTTCGATCTCTTCCAGGGTGCGATCTAGCCGCGCCTTTTCTTCTTGATAGGCACTTTGAAAATGTTCCACTTTCAGTTACCTCCTAAGATTGATGTACTCCGCCGGTCAACCGCAGGGCAGTCGAAACGCCCGCCATCCGCTATTTTCCCATGATCCGGAGCCAGAGAAACCTCATTATATCACTACGGCGAAAAAAAGGCGAACTTCCCCGGCAAAACAGGCACAAATAACCCAGGCGCGCTAAAAAGCGCAGATTCGATGTTGTCATCAAACCTGCGCTTATGTCCGGCAGCCGCCTAAGGACACTATGCCTCGTACGACCTGATGTTTGTAAAAACACGCAATACGAACCTTACGCTTTGTCGCTCGGGCGCTTCAGCCCCTGCTCCAGCTTTTCTACCGTTTTGACAATCCGGCTCTGCCGCGTCTCTTCCCGCTTGGCCTCCGATATCCATTCAATGTAAGCCTTGCGGTGGGAAGGGGCGAGCCCGTCAAAAAAAGCGGCGGTCTGCGGATGATCGCGCAAAGCGGCCGTCAAATCCTCCGGGGCCTCTACCGGCTGGGCCGGCTTCTTAGCCGGAGCCGCTCCGCTCCCCGCGCCACGCCGGGACGACGACCGTGCAGCCTTCACCAATTCAGCCGGACGGAAACGCATGGCGGACCACACCTCGTCCACGGAGACGAGGGCGATTCCCTCAAATCCGGCCGCCTTCACCGTCTCCCAGCCCTTGTCCCGGGTCAGATCCGTACCCGCTTTGGCGCCGCCCTTCGGGTAACACAACCACAGCAGCCCGTCCGGTTTGACCGCGTCAAGCGCCGCGCCGGCCCGGTTCTCCACTTCCCCGATCGAACGGAAAAACATCTGCACGAAGTCGTAACTCCCGGCCAGCTTCCCGTCGTACACGGCGTGATCCGGCCCCAGGCCAAGCTCGCCCAAATAACCTTCCGGAGCGTTCAGCACCAAACTCCGGGCGCCGGCTTCGGGCAAACGCAGCTTTTTCGCCAGCGCCTCGTTCATACGCGCACTCCACCGCGTTCCAGCAGCTCGCGGACGGCGACGCTGACCATGATCAGCCCCACCACCGGCGGGACAAACGAGTTGCTCGCCGGCGGCTGCTTCGCTTTGCGGATTTGCGGAGCGTTTTCCGGCACGATCTTTTTCGTGACATCGGCGCGCGGCTTGACCGGCTGCTCCGTGGAGAAAACGACCTTGACCCCTTTGCGGATGCCTTCTTCCCGCAATTTCGCGCGGATGACGCGGGCCATCGGGTCCATGTGAGTCTTGGAAATGTCAGCCACTTGGAACTTGGTCGGGTCCATTCGATTGGCCGCGCCCATGCTGGACAAAATCGGAATCCCGCGCTTCAGGCACTCCTTGATAAGGTGGATTTTGTATTTGATCGTATCGGAAGCGTCAAGCACGTAGTCGATTTCATATTTGAACAATTCCTCGTACGTTTCTTCCGTGTAAAACATATTCAGGGCGATCGTTTCGCACTCCGGATTGATCAGCTTGACCCGCTCGCACATCAGATCCGCCTTCTTCTGGCCGATCGTCGTCGTCAGCGCATGGATTTGGCGGTTGATGTTGGTAACGTCGACGACGTCCTTATCGATTAGGATGATGCGGCCAATCCCCGTCCGGGCCAAAGCTTCGACGGCGATCGAACCGACCCCGCCGATGCCGAGCACGGCGACGGTGCTTTTTTTCAATACGTCCAGCCCTTCCGCCCCGATCGCCAGCTCGGTCCGTGAAAATTGATGAAGCATGGTCTAAGCACCTCCCGAAATATGGCATGTATGGCATTTCATGTTGTTTATTTCTTCGCTTCGGCCGGTTTGACGGCAAGCTTGATATGCAGCTGCTCCAACTGCGACCCGTCCACTTCGGAAGGCGCGTTCATCAGCAGATCGGTCGCGCTCGCCGTTTTCGGGAAGGCGATCGTTTCGCGCAGGTTCGAACGTCCGGCAAGCAGCATCACCAGGCGGTCGAAACCGAAGGCGATTCCGCCATGCGGCGGCGTGCCGTATTCGAACGCATCGAGCAGATAGCCGAATTTGTCCTGGGCTTCTTCCGGCGACAGGCCGATCGCATTGAACATCTTCTCCTGAACGTCGCGCCGGTAAATCCGCATCGAGCCGCCGCCCACTTCGTAGCCGTTCAGCACGAGGTCGTAGGCCTGGGCCAAAATTTTGCCCGGATCGGTGTCGAACAAAGGCAGATCTTCGTCGCGCGGACGAGTGAATGGATGGTGTTCGGCAACGTACCGTTTCTGCTCCTCGTCCCAGCCGAGCAGCGGGAAGTCCACCACCCAGGCGAATTTATAGACTCTGTCGTCGATCAGGCCCAGGTCGCGGCCGATTTTGAGGCGCAGCGCGCCAAGCACGTCGGCGACGACCTTTTTATTGTCGGCGGAGAACAGCAGCAGGTCGCCTTCTTCCGCGCAGGTGCGTTCCTTCACCGCGGCGATTTCCTCTTCGGTGAAGAACTTCACGATCGGGCCGCGGAATTCGCCTTCCTTCACTTGAATCCAGGCGAGGCCTTTCGCGCCGTAGCGGGCGGCGTACGGTCCCAGGTCGTCGATGTCCTTCCGGCTCCAGGTGCCGCAGCCTTTGGCGTTCAGCACTTTGACTTCCCCGCCTTTTTCGATGACGGAAGAGAACACCTTCACGCCGCTGTTCGCCACGAGATCGCTAACGTCCACCAGCTCCAGACCAAAGCGCAAATCCGGCTTGTCGGAGCCGTATTTGCCCATCGCTTCCGCGTAGGTCAGGCGCTGGAACGGCGTAGGAATGTCAATGCCCTTCGTTTCCTTGAACAAGCGCACAACCAGCTTTTCCATCATATCGAGCAGATCGTCCCGCGACAGGAACGAGGTCTCGATGTCGATCTGGGTGAATTCCGGCTGGCGGTCGGCGCGCAGGTCCTCGTCGCGGAAGCAGCGGGCCATCTGGTAGTAGCGTTCCACGCCGCTGACCATCAGCAGCTGCTTGTATAGCTGCGGCGACTGGGGCAGGGCGAAAAACTCGCCCTCGTGCACACGGCTCGGCACAAGATAGTCGCGCGCGCCTTCCGGCGAGCTCTTGGTCAGGATCGGCGTTTCGATTTCGATGAAGCCTTCCGCATCGAGGAAGTCGCGGAATACTTTAGCCGCTTTCGAGCGCAGCCACAGCGTTTGCTGCATTTCCGGACGGCGCAGGTCCAGGTAGCGATATTTCAGGCGCAGCGATTCGTCCACTTCGATGCCGTCTTCAATGAAAAACGGCGGCGTTTTCGCGGCGTTCAGCACCTCGATTTCCGTGACCTGTACTTCGATTTGCCCTGTCGGCAGGTTCGGGTTCACCGTCTCCGGGTCCCGCTGCACCACCTTGCCGCTCACGGCAAGCACGTATTCGCTCCGCACCTTGTCGGCAATTTGCAGTGCTTCCCCGGAATAAGCCGGGTTAAACACGATTTGCACGATGCCGCTGCGGTCGCGCAGGTCGATAAACAAGACGCCTCCCAGGTCGCGGCGGGTTTGCACCCAGCCGTTTAACGTGACGGTTTCTCCAATATTCGCGGTGCCGAGGGCGCCGCAATGATGAGTACGCTGCATCATGTAAAAACACTCCTTATTATATGTTGTTTAAAAAGTCATCTATTGATTACGATAGCTCATGAATCAATTCGCTCAACTTCACGGTGCGCTGCTCGCCGCTCTCCATCGATTTGAGGGCGATTTCTCCGCGCTCAAGCTCGTCGTCGCCGAGGATCGCCGTATAGCGGGCTTGCATCCGGTCGGCAGACTTCATTTGCGCCTTCATTTTGCGCCCCAAATAGTCGCGTTCGGCGGAAAATCCCGCCTGCCGCAGCTTATACAACAGGGTCGTACTCTCCTTGTCGGCCGCCTCGCCGAGCGCGACGAGATATACGTCGAGAGGTTTGGCGGCGCCGATGCCGATCTCCTGTTTTTCCAGGATCAGCGCGATCCGCTCCAGGCCTAAAGCAAGCCCGATGCCCGGCTGATCCGGACCGCCCACTTCGGCCACCAGGCCGTTGTAGCGGCCGCCGCCGCCGATCGTGTCGATCGCACCGATCCCCTGCGCTTTGTATTCGAAGGCGGTATGCGTGTAATAATCGAGCCCGCGCACCAGCCGGGGATTGATAACGTAATCGACCCCCATGGCGGTCAGCAGTTCGCGGACTTTGGCGAAATGCGCCGTGCATTCCTCATCCAGACTGTCGAGAATTGAAGGCGCCCCGGCGAATTTGTCCTGATCCACCTTGCAATCGAGCACGCGCAGCGGGTTGCGTTCTATCCGCGATTGGCAGTCCTTGCATAGGGAATCCTTCATCGGTAGCAGGAAAGCAAGCAGCTGCTCGCGGTAGGCGGCCCGGCTCGCCGGATTGCCCACGGAGTTGATTTCCACTTTGACGCCTTGAAGTCCCAGCTCGCGGCAAAACTCGTAGCCCAGCGACACGACTTCGGCGTCGATCGCCGGGTCCGTCGCTCCGAAAGCCTCGATCCCGAATTGGTGGAACTGGCGCTGGCGGCCGGCCTGCGGCTGCTCATAGCGGAACATCGGCCCGATGTAATACAGCTTGCTGACGTCCGGCTCTCCGAACAGCTTGTTCTCCACATAAGCGCGAACAACTCCCGCCGTGCCTTCCGGCCGCAGCGTCATGCTCCGGTCCCCCTTGTCCAAGAAGGTGTACATCTCCTTCTCGACGATGTCGGTCGTTTCCCCTACACCGCGCTCAAACAGCGAGGTTTGCTCGAAAATCGGCGTGCGGATCTCACGGTAATTAAAGCGGCGGCAAATATCTCTGGCCGACTCTTCAATAAACTGCCATTTCTCGACGGTGCCCGGCAGCAAATCCTGCGTGCCCTTCGGTTTTTGAAAAGCCATAGTTCATCCTCCATCCTAAATTGCTCATCAAAATAAAAAACTCCCGTTCCTGTTTGATGCAAACAGGGACGAGAGACTGGTTTCCAAATCACCCGTGGTGCCACCCACATTCCGAATTCCTGATTCGTGCAACACCAGCCGTGATAACGGCAATGCTGCATGCGAAAAAGGGATTCGCTTTAAGCGGTTATCGCCCGCCTACGCCGTACGTCTACTTTGCCGTAGCGGAAGCCTGTTAAGGTGCCGCTCACCGCATTTCGCCGCCGGTTCTCGGGGAAGTCTTTCGTTCAATCATCACCGGAATCCTTCCAGCCTGCTTCATAAGCGGATAGCGGCTCCTAAAGAGCGCCTATCGCCACGAAGACTCGGGATCCCTCTCTGCGGGTGTGGGGTCGAATTACTCTGTCCCGTCATCGAATTGCTATCATACATTTATTTATTTCAATTGGCGCCCCATACCAGGGGGTGACATCAACTGTTATTTCTTGATTGTATGTAACCACCGCGCTAAAGTCAAGTCTGCTCAACAAAAATGTCGGATTAAAGAAAAAAACCTGTCACCAACGGGGTGCAGGTCCAAAGGTATATATTGTATTAAAAAGGGGGTCATGCTGTTATTATAAACAGCTTATGTTAAGGGATCATGAATCTAATATTACAGTTATATTACAGCATGGCTTAACCTATAGGAATATACGCTCCGTGGGCGCGCAATTTTTGCACGATCCTGTCGTAATCCTCATCTTTTACCGCCGCGCTGAGCACATATTTCCAGCCTTCCGGCCCGTCCCCGGTATTCACGACGTTCCGGGCCGGGTCCATTTCCCGCTCGCCGGCCACCGCCTCGCTGTGCTCTCCGTTCAAAGCGTCGCCAGCCCCCCGGTCACCGAAAGCGAATACCGGAAGCGCGCTTTGGCCGCCCCGCAGCGTTCCGGGAAGCGGCAGTCCAACGGTGCCGCCGGAATTCATCGAGCCATTGGGAACGGGAAGCAGTTGCACCAGCAGCTTGTTATCTTCGCCCGTTCTGTCGTCCGTATGCCCCGCCTCTACCTGGTTCGGCGCGTACGAGAGCAGGCCGATTCGCGCCCCCTCCACCTGGTCTTCGGTTCGGAAATAAGCCTGGATATGTTTGGTCATGCTTGATCATCTCTCCTTCATCTCGGGTGTAAGCATCGATCGCCGAACGATTCTTTGCTTGTTATTGCCCGAATCGGGAGAGTTTATGACGAATGTGGCGAATTGCCCGATAAAGCCAAAAACGCAAGCCAGGAGAGCATTTTACTCCTACGCTTGCGTTTTGTTATTATTTCCACTTCTCGCCACCGCTATAATGACAGCGTTCAGCTTCCCGGGCGCGGAAGCCACTCGGCGGACGGCTTAACCTCCCGCGGGATCAGCTCGTAGGCTTCCGGTTCCGCCGCACGCGCCAGCATGCGGGCTTCACCGCGGTCTCCCGCCGCCAGCAGCGGAACGCTCCGCCAAGCTTTGGACTTTGTCGATTGACGCATAGGGTTGTGGGCTCCTTCAGGACATCGTTGTTGGTACCCTCAAGTGTACCCTCGGCAAGCCCCAATTATCCCTCTTCGGCAGCAGATATCCGACCTCATGAAGGCTAACGGACTAGACAACCTTATTTGCCCGAAAAAAGGCTCTTTTTCCACTGGCGTTGCATTAAATCTGACAAGATACATTTTCTAGCCACACCGGTATTCTAACGGTTGCCACAAACATTATTTGTTCCAAAAACGTTGATTTCAAATTGTAACGGTTGCCGGAGCGCTTATTTCACTTAAATCCGGCTCAGTTTGCTTAGATTCAGGCAAATAACGGCGATCACAACCGTTAGATTTCCGGCGGGCGCATTATCGGCTTGAAAACATGATCATTTCCCCAGAAAGTCTGGATCCCAGGAAATCTGAAATGGATCAGGGCTGCAAGTTGTCTAGATTGAAAGTTAATGCAACACTAGTGCTCTTTTTCATTTCTAACGGACAGGAGAGCCTCTATTTGCTCAAAAAAGGCCGGATACGCGCACATCAATACCGAATAAGGTCTGTGGTGTCCGTTACATTTTGAAAACGGTCGTCTTCATCGAAATAACGGCGCTGGTGTCCGTTAGGGTTGGAAACGCTGCCGGAGCGTCAGGTCGTCCTGCAAGCTCGAACAAGCCCCAACAAGCTCGCGCTTAAGCTCCGCCAGGGCTGTCCAAAATCAGCGTGACCGGCCCCCAATTGACGAGCTCGACGTTCATGTCGGCCCCGAATTTGCCGGTTTCCACCGTCAGCCCTTTCTCCCGGAGCATCGCATTAAACCGCTCGTAAAGCGGCTCGGCGGTTTCCGGCCGGGCGGCCGCAGTGAAGCTCGGACGCTTGCCGCTTCGGCAATCGCCGTACAGCGTAAACTGCGACACGGACAAAATGGCTCCGCCGATATCCGTCACGCTAAGATTCATTTTGCCGGCTTCGTCTTCAAAAATGCGCAAACCGGCGATTTTTTCGGCCAAATAAGCGGCATCCCGTTCCGTATCCTCATGCGTAACGCCGACCAGCAGCATTAAGCCCCGCCCGATGGAGCCGATCGTTTCTCCCTCTACCGTGACGCGGGCTTGCCGGCAGCGCTGAACCACAATTCTCATCGTCTTCACCTTTCAACTCGGCTATTGCATAATCCGGTGCACCGTATACACATCTTTGACCCGCTTGATTTTCTCCACCACGGATTGCAGGTGATCGGTGTTGCGGATCAAAATCGTCATATGCACAAAAACCATTTTATTTTTATCCGAACGGCCGGACACGGCCGAAATGTTCGTTTTGCTTTCCGAAACCGCCTGCAGCACTTCGTTCAGGAAGTTGCGGCGGTCGTGGCCGGTAATCTCGATATCGACGTTGTAATTCGCTTCGATCGCGTTCTCCCATTCCACCTCGATCACGCGGGCCGCTTCTCCCCCATCGGTTCCCGCCGGGATGTTCGGGCAGTCGCTGCGGTGCACGGAAACCCCGCGGCCGCGGGTGATGTATCCGACGATTTCGTCGCCCGGCACAGGATTGCAGCAGCGGGCAAACCGCACCAGCAAGTTGTCGATGCCTTTCACGACCACACCGTTCGTCGGACGATGCTTGCGGTCTTCCGGAGCCTTCACTTCCTTGACCTCGGAGGTCAATTCGATATGGCCCGCAGCCTCCTCCTGCTCCTTGCGCAGCTTTTCGGTCAGCTTGGTGACGATCTGGGAGGCGGTAATGCCGCCAAACCCGATGGCCGACAGCATGTCGTCGATGTCGTTGAAAGCGTACTTCTTGGCCGCCTCGAGCAGCTTCTCGTCCGTCATAAACGAAGGCGGCTCGATCCCGGCGCGTTTCAGTTCGCGTTCGATCGCTTCGCGCCCCTTTTCGACGTTCTCCTCCCGCTTCTCTTTTTTGAACCATTGCTTGATTTTGCTTCGGGCATGGGAGGACTGGGCGATTTTAAGCCAATCCTGGCTTGGCCCGTAGGAATGCTTCGAGGTCAGAATCTCAACGATATCGCCCGTTTTCAGACGATGGTCGAGCGGTACGATGCGCCCGTTCACCTTGGCGCCGATCGTCCGGTTGCCCACCTCGGTATGAATCCGGTAGGCGAAATCGAGCGGGACGGAGCCGGCCGGCAGCTCGATGACTTCCCCGGACGGCGTAAACACAAACACCAGGTCGGAGAAGAAATCCATTTTGAGCGATTCCACAAATTCGGAGGCGTCCTTCGCCTCATGCTGCAGCTCCAAAATTTCGTTGAAGAACGTAATTTTGTTTACCAGGCCGTTGTCGCCCGATCCCTCTTTATAAGCCCAATGGGCCGCGATCCCGTATTCCGCCGTCCGGTGCATTTCCCAGGTGCGGATCTGCACCTCGGTCGGCTCCCCGTTAGGGCCGACGACCGTCGTGTGCAGCGACTGGTACATATTGGCCTTGGGCATCGCAATGTAATCCTTGAACCGCCCCGGCATCGGTTTCCACAACGTATGGATTATGCCCAAGGTTGCATAGCAATCCTTGATATTTTCCACGATGATGCGAATGGCCAGCAGATCGTAAATTTCGTTGAACTGCTTGTTTTTCGTCGTCATTTTCTTGTATACGCTGTAAATATGCTTCGGCCGGCCGGACAAATCGGCCTGCACGCCCATTTCCTCCAGCTTTTCGGCGATGCGGGCGATGACGTTTTTGATGTATTCCTCGCGTTCGGCCCGCTTCTTGCGCATTAAGTTGGCGATCCGGTAGTACTGTTGAGGATTGAGATACCTTAGCGCGATATCTTCCATCTCCCATTTGATCGCGGAAATACCCAATCTATTGGCGATTGGGCAAAAAATTTCCAATGTTTCATAAGCGATCCGCCGCTGGCTCTCCTCCGACTGATATTTCAGCGTCCGCATATTGTGCAGACGGTCCGCAAGCTTGATCACGATCACGCGGATGTCCTGAGCCATGGCGATAAACATTTTCCGGTAGTTTTCGTTTTGCTGCTCTTCTTTGGATCTGAATTTGATCCGTTCCAGTTTCGTCAGCCCGTCGACAAGCAGGGCGCAGTCATTTCCGAATTGTTCCTGTATCTCTTTCAAGGACACGGTAGTGTCCTCTACGACATCATGAAGCAAGGCCGCAATGATCGACAGTGCATCCATCTGCATGTTAACCACGATATCGGCCACCGCAAGGGGGTGAAGAATATACGGCTCTCCGGATTTGCGGACCTGTCCGTGATGGGCCTGCTCCGCAAACTCGTACGCTACCCGTATACGCTGAAGCTCCGGTTCCTTTATATAGGCAGACGCCTTTTCGAGTAATTGCTCTATGCCCATTGAGATCCCGTTCGATTCCTTTCTATATGAAAATATGCTGAAAAAACCCATACAAGAGCATAAATCGCCTTATTTTGATTTCCTATAATTATGACTCTTGCGCCCCCTCTCGTCAACTACCGGCCGTCCGGCGGTTCCAGGCTTTTCCGGCATGGGCGGATACCACAATGCATGTCAAATGGCCGGGCAGGAGATGTTATGGAAAATGACACGTCCAAGTAATTTCTTGTTGAAATATGACGGCAATGTATTTAATCTATTAAGGATAGTTATCCTATGAACGTTTAAATTTAGAGGAGTGGTCCTGGTTGCAACGCGAAATTCAAGTTAACGAAAAAGTTCCTTTCGGCCCCGGCGTTCTGCTGAGCTTGCAGCATTTGTTCGCCATGTTCGGAAGCACCGTGCTCGTCCCGAACCTGTTCGGCGTCGACCCCGGCATGATCCTGCTGATGAACGGCATCGGCACCTTGCTTTATATTTTGATCTGTAAAGGGAAAATCCCCGCTTATCTCGGTTCCAGCTTTGCGTTTATCTCTCCGGTGACCCTGGTCCTTACGAACAATCCGGGGAACGGTTACGCCATGGCGCTCGGCGCTTTTATCGTTACCGGCGTCATTTTCTCCGTCATCGCGCTCCTGGTCAAGTATGCCGGCACCGCGTGGATTGACGTCGTGTTCCCTCCGGCGGCCATGGGCGCCATCGTCGCGCTGATCGGCCTCGAGCTCATTCCGGTGGCGGCGGGCATGGCCGGCTGGATCAACAGCGATCCGGCCAAACCTTGGACCCCCGATCCGACCAGCATCATGCTGTCGCTGATTACGCTGGGCGTAACCGTGCTGGGCGCCGTACTGTTCCGCGGATTCCCCAAAATCATACATATCCTGATCGGGATCGTCGTCGGTTATGTGCTGGCTTTAGTCCTGAGGCAAGTCGATACCGCCAAGATCGCCGCAGCGAATTGGATTTCGCTGCCGACGGTGACCACGCCGCAGTGGAGCCTGCCGGCCATCATCACGATCATCCCTGTGGCGCTCGTCGTAATCGTTGAGCATATCGGACACCTGCTCGTCACGAGCAATATCGTCGGCAAAGACTTGTCCAAGGATCCGGGGCTTCACCGTTCTTTGCTCGGGAACGGCATTTCGACCATCCTGTCCGGTTTCGTAGGCTCTACGCCAAACACGACATACGGCGAAAATATCGGCGTGATGGCGCTCACCAAAGTATATTCCGTGTTCGTCATCGGCGGAGCGGCCATCTTTGCTATCCTGCTCTCCTTCTCGGGCAAATTTTCGGCGATCGTCGCCTGCATTCCGGGACCGGTCATGGGGGGCGTTTCGCTCCTGCTGTTCGGCGTCATCGCCGCCTCCGGCCTGCGGATTTTCGTCGAGCAAAAGGTCGATTTCTCCAAGCCTACCAATATGCTGCTGGCCACGGTCGTGCTCGTCATCGGCCTCAGCGGAACAAAGCTGACGATGGGCAACGTCGAACTGAAAGGAATGGCTCTGGCCACGATCGTCGGCGTTCTGCTCAGCTTGTTCTTCAAGCTGATTCAGGTGCTGGGCTGGTCGAACGAAAAGGAAGAAGCCGCGCATAAAGCGGACTAAACGCACCGGCGGTTTAGTTTCATTGCCGCCGGAAATAGCGGTAAAAAATGCCGTTATTCCAGCGGTTTCCCTCTATATGAAAGAAATAAAGGTAATTGATGCCCCTATTTGCCCGGATTGCCGGGCATTACCCGCATTCTGGCCATTTCACTGGAAAATAGGGGCAAAAAATGCCGCTAATGACGAGGACCATGCTAATCTCCGGATAATAAGCACATAAAGTGCCGCTATTGTAAAGAGACCGGCGGTTGGCCTTCTTCGAAGTAGTTGGCTTGTAAAGACCGTTTTCAAGGTCGATTTAAGGTCGGGCCCTTGCCCTTGCTACCGCTAAATTTAATAAAAGACCGAGCCAGGAACAAATCCTGCTCGGCCTTTTTTTCATTTTAGTAAGTTACAAGGGAAAATACTTCGATGCCCGGCAATTTGGCCCGGCCGTTCAATTCGCTAAGCTCGATCAGAAACGCGGTGCCCGCCACGTTGCCGCCCAGCTCGCGAACAAGACTTACGGAAGTCGAAATCGTTCCTCCCGTCGCCAACAGGTCGTCGGCGATCAGCACGTTTTGGCCGGGTTTCACCGCGTCGCTGTGCATCGCCAGCCGGTCCTTCCCGTACTCCAGATCGTATTCCACCTCAATCGTCTTGTAAGGAAGCTTGCCGCTTTTGCGGATCGGCACGAAGCCGACGCCAAGCGCATACGCCAGCGGCGCCCCCACGACGAAACCGCGCGCTTCAGGGCCGGCGATCAGGTCGATCTTCAGGCCGGAAACGAGCTTTTTCAAATCGTCGATGGCCTGCTTGTATTTAGCCCCGTCGTTAAGCAAGGTCGTAATATCTTTGAAGCTGATCCCGGGCTGGGGAAAATCTGGAATCACCCGGATGTAATCTTTATAATCCAATCCAATCTCCTCCTACGTAACTACGTAATATGCAGTGCTTTGATTATTTTTTAGATATCAGGGAGCACAAGCTTATAGGCCCCGCCCTTTCTGATACCGCAAGATAAACCATTCTAAAACTAGATTAAGTTAATCTATGAAGCCCCTTTAATCCGGGTTAACATCCATTTGGTAATTTCCGGAACCCGGGCATGAAGCAGCATCTGCTCCATTTCGGCGAGCAGCCCGAACTCCCGGTAACGGCTTGAGGTTTCCAGCGGCCGTTTGGAAGGAGAAGGGTTGACGGCGATGGAGCCCGACGCTCTGGAGATAAAACCCAGTTCCTCGAACACGCCCAGCGTTAGCTCCAGCATCCGCCTCGACCAGCCGGTCCGTTTCAACAGCGCCGCCACTATTTCTTCTTCGCGCAGAGCCGCCCCGCCAAGCCTAAGCAGCAGGCCGTACACCTGCTTGAAATGATCGCGGGACGGTGTTTCGATTCTTTCCTGCGGCGAGCGCTGCGGATGCAGCAAATAAATTCTTTCCAACGACACAAACGCAGCCATCATCCGGCTCCAGCCTTCCGAGGCATCCGGCAGCTCAAGCACAAACAGCGTCGTAACGCGGCTTGCGCCGACCGATTCCGCCAAAGCGTTGCCCGGCAGAACGCCATCGTCCTTATCATATACCCAAACCGAGGTATCCTTCAAATCGCCAAGCTGAAGCAATTGAGGGCCCGAGCCAGCCGCGATCACGGCGGGGATGTCACGTTCATACGCCGGCAGGTGAACGAGCGTGCTCTTAAGCTGCTCCAACTGCATAGCCGGATTCCGCGAACCGCGGTAATCGAACACCTGAAGATGGGAAACCGCAAGATCCTGAATCATCAGCTGCGGTTTGCGCGAGCCGTTCCATTCGTTAATTCCGGCTTCGCACACCATGTCCAAAACCGCCTCTTCCGCCAGCAGGGGCGCAAGCTCTCCTTTGCCGAAGGCTACGGCCTCCACGGTCACTCCGTTTTGCCCGACAACCAGCTTCAAATGCTTGCCGTCTTTGCCCATTTGCCGGCATTCCACCAGCTTTACGCCGCGGATCAGCAGGCGCGGACACGTATTGGCCATCCCGAACGGAGCCAGGCTTTCCAGTTCCTCGATGGACGATAACGTGATCTCCTTAAGCGAACATTCCAAATCGGTCGTAATCACGGGTACAAAATGCTCCGGCCGGAGCTTGCCGGCGGCGAAAGCATTGAGACGACGCGAAAATTCGGCCAGGTTGCCGCGCCCCAGCGACATGCCGGCCGCCGACGGATGGCCGCCGAAATGGTCGAGCAAATCGGCGCAATCGGTTAACGCCTCGTAGATGTCGAAGCCGGGAATGGAGCGGGCGGAGCCTTTGCATTCGCCGGTTTCCGGATTAATTCCGAGCACGATCGTCGGACGGAAGTACCGCTCCAACAGCTTTGAGGCTACGATGCCGACGACCCCGGCATTCCAGCCCTCTCCGGCCACAACGATGATATTCGGCAAACCTGCGTCACCGGTCTGCTCCTCGAGCTGCAGCAGCGCCTCCTGCACCATGCTTTCCACCAGCATCTGCCGTTCCTTGTTGAGCACATCAAGCTCCTCGGCAATCGTTTCGGCCTCGTCCGCGTTTTCGGCGGTCAGCAAAGCGACCGCCCGGTCCGCGTGGCTCATGCGCCCGCTGGCGTTGATGCGCGGCGCCAGCCCGAATGCGACCGCCGTCGAGGTCACTTCGCCCTTGGACCAGCCGGCGGTTCCGAGCAAAGCGGTCATTCCCGGAAAAGCCGATCGCGACATCGCGACGAGCCCGGCCCGGACCAGCATGCGGTTTTCTCCGACCAGCGGCATCAAATCGGCGATCGTTCCAAGCGCTACCAGTTCCGTCCAGCATTCCGGGGTGTCATCCCCAAGCAGCGCTTTAGCCAGCTTGAAAGCGACGCCGACACCGGCCAATCCCTTGAACGGATAAGGACAAAAGGGGAGCTTCGGGTTAATTAAGGCGTAGGCTTCCGGAAGCACCGCCGGCGGTTCGTGATGGTCCGTCACGATTACGTCCATGCCCTCCTCGCGGGCATAAGCGATCTGTTCCACCGCGCTGATGCCGGTATCCACGGTAACGACCAGCGTAACCCCCTTCTGCCTAGCCTGCTCCAGAACCGGAATATGTAAACCGTAACCTTCCTTGGTACGATGCGGGATATAGTATTCGTATGTAGCGCCCAGCTTGCGCATCAAACAAATCATCAGCGTCGTCGAGGATACCCCGTCGGCGTCGTAATCTCCGTACACGAGGATCCGCTCCCCGTTTTCCACGGCCCGGCGAATTCTCGGGACCGCTTCCTTCATGCCGCTAAGCAGCATCGGATCGTGTTGATCGGCGGCCGTTCCTTTCAAAAAAAGCTCCGCCTCCTCCGGCTTCGCCATCCCCCGCGTAACCAGCAGCGAGGCGACAAGCGGAGAGAGGTTAAGCCGATCGGCGAGCAAACGGGCGGCTTCTTCGTCGGCGGGAAGCGGGTCCCAGCGGTACTTAGGATGAAGCATGGGCGGCACCTTCTTTCTAGAGGTAGTTCAAAAAGTCATCTTTTGATCACGAAGCAGGTCAAGAAGTGAACTCGACGTCGAATCTTGAATTCAGCCGGGCCTTCCGTTGCTCACGTAGGATCAGCCTACGCTCCGCTACTCAGTCCCTAGCTTCATCCAACCTTCTCGGTGCTGAAAACCTGACTTTTTGAACCTTCATTCAAATGTCTTTTACGCATTTAATGTCTTTTTACGCAGGGCCAAGTGTCATTGCAGTAAATTCGGCATATCGCTGCCGTTTTCCTCCGCGTTGCTCTTATAAGGATAGCCGGCGTCGTAAGGCGCCACTTGAATCCGTACTTCGCTTACGTGGGAAAACCGGTTGAGCAGCAGCATTTTGGCGCGATTGGCGATGTCGTTTGCTTCCATAACCGTGATCCGCGGATTCACGCTGATTTTCGCGTCCACGATAACGTAATGTCCATTCTCCTGCGCTTTCAGTTCATCGACGGCAATAACGCCGTGGACCCGCTGGACCGTCTCGATAAAGGAAGTGGTGTCTTCCTCCTGAATGGCGGAAACCAGCCGGCCGTAAAGGGACTCCCTGATCAGACGGTACGCTCTCCAAAAGACGAGGCAAGCGATAAAAAAGGCGGCCAAAGGATCAAGATAAAGCAATTCAGAAACCCCCATCGCCTGCCCCGCCACCGCGCTAAAAACACCGATGAACGCAGCTACGGAAGAATAAAGAGAGTAACGGTGCGTTGCGATCAGCGATTGCGCGGTTTTGGGATCCTCTTTCCGGGACTGGCGAAACCGGAATTGGAACACCGCTTCCTTCAGCGCAAATGAAACGACGACGGCGACTCCGGCCATCACTTCCGGAGGCTTGAGCTCGTCTCTGGCGATATTCGATATGGCGGCAATCATCATCTGCAGTCCGCCCATAAGCAGGAACACGGCAAAAAAGATCGCAAGAAGCGGCTCAGCCCCTTCTCTCCCGACATATGCCGCGTGCAGCGCTCTCCGCTTCCGTAAACCGGGCCACTCCACTTTTGCGGCGATTTCGGCCGCGGCATCCGAAGCGGAGTGCAATGCGGCCGCCAGCAGCGCCCGGCTGTCGAACCATAGCCCCACCATCCCTTTAAAGACGGCAAGCGCTGCATGGCTTACGATGCTAAGCCAAGCGGCGGAATCGGAAAAGGCAGCATGTTCGCGTTTCATAATGACCTCCTAAAACCATGTAGAAACTGATGAAGAATGATAGAGCCGCGTCTTTAGTCGACGCGGCTCTTTCTTGAACCAACCGATGGCTAGATATCTTCAAAAAGCCGCTTAGGATGCTTTAGCCGGTTTATTCTTTTGCTTACCTTTAAAGACAAACCAGAGCGGGCTGGCGATAAAGATCGAAGAGTAAGCCCCGAACAGCAGGCCGATCACCATGGCGAGCGAGAACATCTTGATCGACTCGCCGCCCAGCAGGAACAGGAAGAAGGCGGCCACAAACACCGTAAGCGCGGTGTATAGGGAACGCATAATCGTCTGCGCCACGCTGTGGTTGACCAAATCGACGAGGTCCTGACGCGTTTTGAGCTTGGAAAAACGCAGGTTCTCGCGAATCCGGTCGAAGATAACGATCGTATCGTTGATCGAATAACCGATGATCGTCAATACCGCGACGATAAAGGTCAGGTCGACCTCCAAGCGGAAAATGGAGAAAACCGCGATGACCATAAACGCATCGTGCAGCAAGGCGACGATCGCGGCCAGGGCAAACCGCCATTCAAAACGGATGCTGACGTAAATGATGATCCCTATACAGGAAATCAGCACGGCATAAATCGCGTTGCGGGCCAGTTCCCGGGCCATTTCCGGATCGACCGTGTTGACTTCGAACGAGGCTTTGTCGTCCAGCTTCGAGATTTCGCTTTTCAACTGCGCATCGTTATCTTCACTAAGCACTTGCGTAAAGCGGATATTCATCCGGTCTTCGCCCAGGCTGACCGTCGTGCCTTCCGCAATGCCGAGCTTGTCCAAGATCGGCTTCACTTGCTCCGCCGTCAGCGGTTTCGTAAGCGAGATGTCCACATTGGAGCCCGCTTTAAAATCGACGCTGTAATTCAAGCCGAAAACCGAGAGGCAGATGAGGCCGGTGATCGTCAGGACGATCGACAAAATATAAAAGTACTTGCTGAGATGCACATAGTCCAGGTTTTTATTAAAGCGCACGAATATCACGCTCCTTTACGCCGAAATACTTCGGTTTCGACAGCTTGCCCGCCTTAAGCAGCAGATTCAGCAGGAAGCGGGAGAGATACACATTCGTAGCGATGCTGAGCACGATTTCCACGATCAGCACGAGCGCAAAGCCTTTTACCGCGCCGGTGCCGAACCAGTACATTACCGCCGCAACGATAATGGTTGTAATATTCGAATCGAGAACCGTGCGCAGGGAATGTTTGTCGCCTGCTTTTACGGCGGACATGATGCTCTTGCCGGTACGTATTTCTTCATGAATCCGTTCATTGGTAATGATATTGGCGTCAACCGCCATCCCGACCCCGAGAATCAAAGCCGCGATCCCCGGCAGGGTAAGCGTAAAGTCTGCCCACACGAACACCAGAATAAGCAGCCATGTATGAATGATAAGCGTAAGGGAGGCGATTAGCCCGGGAACCCGGTACATACCGATCATAAACAGCAAAATGAACGCCGAAGCGATCAATCCGGCTTCAATCGTCTGTTGCAGCGATTGCATGCCCAGCGTAGCGCCTACGCTTTGCGAGTATTTCTCGGTCAATTTCAGCGGAAGGGCGCCGAGATTGATCTGGTCGCGCAGCTCCTTGGCTTCGTTCAAATCTCCGCCAACGCTGATTTGCGCCGATCCGTCGGTCAGCACAGCCTGAACCACGGGAGCAGAGATCAGTTGGTCGTTCATGTAAATCGCCAGCGGCTTTCCAAGCAAACGTTTGGTAACTTCCGCGAACTTTTCTTTATCTTTCACTTTAATGCTGACAACCGGTTCGTTCATCTGGGTATATTCCAGTTTTGCCCCGTTCTCGACAAAATCCGTACCCACCATTTCGATTTTGTTGTAATCGTTAGGGTTCTTCTCCGTACCGTCCTTGCTTCGGAATGTAAGGGAGGCAGGCTCTTTCATCGTTTTGCGTACCGTTGCCTCGTCGGTGACGCCGGCCAGCTTCAAGCGAATCCGGTTGGTGCCTTCGGTCGTAACTTCCGGTTCGCTTGTCCCCAGTTTGTTCGCCCGATCCTCCAGGCTTTGCGCCGTCTTGAGGAGGGATTCCCTCGTCACCGCTCCTCCGCCTTCCAAAGGCGATGCTTCATACAAAATTTCAAAGCCGCCTTTCAAATCCAGGCCGAGACGTACGTTTTTCAACAGGTCGGGGCTTGTCCAGCCCATAATCCCGAGCGAGACAACCACGACGGTTATGAATGCGATGATTCTTTTCATTCCGTACTTCGTTCCCCTTTCAAATTCTCAATATTCCTATTATAGCGATGCAGAAAAAGCGAGTCAATTTATCAAAATTTGCCGACAAAAAAGACCCCGGCCTCATATAAGACGGGATCCACGATATGCGGAAATCGTCATATAATTCATAAATTGGGTCACTTTTAAGGAAAGTATATCATTGACAAGTTGATGCATTGGCGGAATGCCTTCCTTTTCATATTTTTGACTCACGCATTCCCAAATCTCAGGGCCGGTTACGTGCTCGTAACCGATCAATCTGAATTCCTCCGCTTTGCTGCGGCAAAGGCTTTCGATCGCCTCGTTCAACTCTTGTTCCGTCAATCCCTCTTCAGCCACGATTTTCTGCCTCCTTCAACCCCCGTTTTAATACATTCTACCCCAATTTCCCGATTCCTGCTTCTACTGACTTTTTCCAATTTTAGAAGCCTCCAAAAAGACAAGTCATGAACTTGTACAGGTAAGACATATTCATAGAATAACCCCAAGAAAAAACGATCGATAAAGCTATTTTCCGGGAGAGAGGGAAGCACTTTGAGCAAACAAACCTTCATCCAAGGAACGATGATTTTGCTGGTGGCGGGCATCGTCAACCGGCTCCTTGGTTTCATTCCGCGCATTATGCTGCCCCGCGTGATCGGGGCGGAAGGGGTAGGTCTTTATCAGCTTGGATATCCTTTCTTCCTCGTGATCGTAACGATCATTACCGGAGGTATTCCTTTGGCCGTCGCCAAACTGGTGGCCGAAGCCGAGTCCTCGGGGAATCCGGGGCGTTCCCGCGCTATTTTGCGGACGAGCCTGGTATTTACGACGGCGGCGGGCTTCCTGTTCACCTTTTTATGCTTGTTCGGGGCGCCCTGGGTAAGCCGCTATATCCTTACGGATGCCCGCGTTTACCATACATTTGTGGCGATGAGCCCGATGATCGTCGTCGTCGCCGTTTCCTCCGTGTTTCGCGGTTATTTTCAGGGCAAGCAGGACATGATCCCGTCCGCCGTCTCCTCGATTTTGGAGACGGTAGCCCGTATCGTCTGCACGCTGTGGTTCGCGTATTTGCTGCTGCCGATGGGGATGGCGTACGCCGCGGCGGGGGCGATGCTTGGCGTCGTTGCCGGGGAAATCGTCGGGCTTGGCGTGCTGTTATGGCAATACCGCCAGCTGCAGCGGCGGGAGCGGCAGGAAGCCGCGGTCCAAGAAACATCGGTCAAGCCGGCCACGGAAAAACAGCCCTTGATCGGTAAATTGCTTCGCCCGATTTTGCGTATTGCGATTCCGGTAACCGGCGGCAAGCTCGTCGGCTCGCTGTCCTACTTGCTGGAATCCATCACCACGGCGCGAAGCCTGGCGATGGCCGGAATCAGCGTCGCCGTGGCCACCTCCCAATACGGGGCGCTGCAGGGCATGGTCATTCCGCTGCTGCTGCTGCCCGGCGCGCTGACGTCTTCGCTGGCCGTCTCGCTCGTTCCTTCGCTGGCCGAAGCCCAGGCTCGCGGGGATATGCGGTCGATCCAGCTGCGGCTGCATCAATCGCTGCGGCTTGCGCTGGTTACCGGCGCCCCGTTTGCCGCGGTCATGTTCGTGATGGCCGAACCGCTCTGCCTGATCATCTACAACAACGCCGAAATCGCCGGCATGCTGAAGGCGATGGCTCCGTTTGCGCTTTTCCTCTATGCCCAGGCGCCGCTGCAGGCGACGCTTCAAGCCCTAGACAAGCCGGGGCGGGCCCTGGTCAATACCCTGATCGGAGCCGTCATCAAAATATCGCTGATCTTTTATCTCGCATCCAATCCGTCTCTGGGCATTTACGGGGCCGTCATCGCCATCGTTGTCAACTTTATCGTCGTGACGCTCCTGCACGGTTACAGCGTCGCCCGCTTTCTCCGCTATTCGCTGCCTTATCTGGATTTCGCCAAGGTATGCGCCGCTATGGTCATTATGGCGGCCGCCGCCCAATACGCGATGAACCGCCTGCCGTTTGGTTCCGTTCTGGAAATCCAATTTATCGCCGCGGCTACGGCCTCCGGAATCCTGTATCTCGCGCTGGCCGGCGTCATGGGCCTGTTCGACCTGCATGACCTTAAGCGGCTGCCGGTTCTCGGCAAGTGGTTCCGCCGCTGATACGTTGCAAAACTATTCAAGTCTCATCCATGGGGTTGATATACAATTTGCCATTATGATCCATGCTGCAGAAGAACACCTGTTTAAAATCGCTCAGCCCCTTGGACTGAATTTGATTTTTCAGCCAAAACCTGGTTTTCCCGATCTTTTGCAAATTTTCTTCGTTCACTTTTCCATCCATAATCAGCGGCAGCGGCAGCTCTTCGTATTTGATTTTGGAGGCAATGGACGCGTTCTCCTTGTTTTTTCGTCCGCCGCTGTTGCCGCTATTGCCGGTTTTGCCGGTTTTGCCGGTTTTGCCGGACTTGTCCTTGGGGAATACACTCAGTTGTCCGCTCGTTTCCAGAACGGCGAACTCCACGTCGGCCACACTGTCGACTTTTTTAGAACGCAGCTGCATGAGCAGATCGTCCAAATTGTAACGCTGCTTCCTCATTTCCTCGCGGTTGATTTTGCCGTTATGAATGATGACGCTCGGCTTACCGTCAAGCCATACCCGCAGCTTGCGATAGCGAAGCGACAGCATGGCCATGCCGATTTGAATGAGTACGAGCGTGGCCATGGGGACAATTCCTTCATAGAGCGGTTTATTGACATCTTCCAAAGCAAAAACGGCAATATCCGCAATCATGATTGAAATCACCAGATCAAAAATCGATAGCTTACCGACCTCTCTTTTTCCCATTATTCGCATCACGACAAATACAGTAATATACATCAGAACGGTTCGAAAGACATGGGGCAGCATATCATCGACCACGGCAATCCCTCCTCATGAAAAGATCGAACAGAACATAGTACTGGGTATTCTGACCGTCGCTTATTCATTCCATGCGGTAAATATCGGATTAAAAAGCGGGTTTCTTGCAAGGATCTTCCTTATAGGCAGTTCAAAAAGTCCGCTTTTGATCACCACTCCAAAAAAATCGGCGCCGCGGTAATAACTGCATGGGCTTGACCATAAAATGGTGGTAATAAGAGGACAGGAGGATGACCTTATGCACTTCATCCGCAATTTATTCGGGTTTCGGATTTCGCAGCCTACCGTCTCGGGACTTTGGTACGCTTTTTTATGGATGATGATCGGCGCCCTGATATTGTCGTTGTTATTGCAGGGGGAGATGCTGGATGAGCCCGAGCTTGCGCTGTACACCTATCTCGTTCACGGCATCGCCGTTTTGTTCGGCGGCATCGTCTCCGGCAAAAGGGCGAAGCAGAGAGGCTGGTACCAGGGTGGTCTGACCGGTCTGCTGTACGTGGTGCTGCTGTTGCTCATCAGCTTTCTCGCGCTCGACACATCGCTGACGCTGCGCGATTGCATCCTGCTGGCGCCGGGGCTTGTCATCGGAGCGTTTGGAGGAATGATCGGGGTGAATTTAAACCGGAAGTGAATGAAAAAAAGGGCCTAAGCCGAAAAATGGCTTGGACCCTTTTTTGTGCGGTTATTTGCCGTCGGCCCCCGAATTGATACTGTGGCTGATGGCGCTGCGGTCGAACGTCAGCTTGGTGACGTCGTTCACGCGAATGACGACCGTATCGTCCGTCATCTCCATAATCGTACCGTGCAGGCCGCCGATCGTCACGATCTTGTCGCCTTTTTTCAGCGAATTCAGCATGGTGTTGCGCTGCTGCTGCTTTTTCTTCTGAGGACGGATCAGCAAAAAGTAAAATACGGCGATCATGATAACGAACGGAATGATCATCTGGATCAGGGAGCCTGTGCCTCCGGCTCCGCCGGCTCCTCCTGCTGCTGCAAAATGAAACATGCGTGTTCCCCCCTTTCACACTGCAAAACTACTGCGGACGCTTAAAATCCCTTGTCGTTGCCAAACAAACCGTACTTTTCAAAAAACTCATCCCGGAAACTAAGCAACCTGTCTTCCATAATAGCTTGGCGGACATTTTTCATGAGGGTGATCAGGAAATGCAGGTTATGGTATGTAGTTAGCCGAAGCCCGAACGTTTCGTCCGCTTTGATCAAATGGCGAAGATAAGCCCTGGAATAATTTCGGCACGTGTAGCAATCGCATTCGGGGTCAAGCGGTCCGAAATCATTGGCATACTGGGCATTTCGCACCACCAGTCTGCCTTGGCTGGTCATCGTCGTGCCATTGCGGGCGATGCGGGTCGGCAGGACGCAGTCAAACATATCGACGCCGCGAATCGCGCCTTCGATCAACGCATCAGGCGAACCGACGCCCATCAAATACCGCGGTTTGTCCGCAGGAAGAAGGGGCACGGTATATTCCAGCACCTCATACATTAATTGCTTGGGCTCGCCTACACTTAGTCCACCAATAGCATACCCCGGAAAATCCAGGGAAGTCAAATCCCGCGCGCTTTGTTTGCGCAAATCTTCGTGCATGCCGCCCTGCACGATTGCAAACAGGCCTTGATCGTGCGGACGGGAGTGGCTTTTGAGACAGCGCTCGGCCCATCTCGACGTACGTTCCGTCGAACTTTTCACGTAATCGTATTCCGCCGGGTAAGGGGGGCACTCGTCAAAGGCCATCATGATATCGGATCCAAGCGCGTTTTGGATTTCCATGGCGACTTCGGGGGACAAGAACAGCTTGTCGCCGTTTAAATGGGAGCGGAAATGCACGCCTTCTTCCGTGATTTTGCGCATTTCGGCCAGCGAAAACACCTGAAAGCCTCCACTGTCGGTCAGAATCGCCCGGTCCCAATTCATGAACTTGTGCAGTCCGCCCGCTTCGCGGATAATCTCGTGGCCCGGCCGCAAAAAGAGATGGTACGTATTGCTGAGAATAATCCGCGCATCCATCTCCTTCAATTCCTCGGGACTCATCGTTTTAACCGTGGCTTGGGTGCCGACCGGCATAAATGCCGGAGTGTCGAACGTTCCGTGCGGCGTATGCACGCGGCCTAGTCTTGCTCCGGACTGCTTGCAGGTTTTAATATGCTCATACGTGATAGCTGCTGCCACTCTAATCAACCGTCCTCTTCATTCTTAATAAATAAACATGGCGTCGCCAAAGCTGAAAAAGCGGTATTTCATCGCGATCGCTTCTTTGTAGGCGGCCATAATATGGTCCCGGCCGGCCAGCGCGCTGACCAGCATGACGAGTGTCGATTTTGGAAGATGGAAATTCGTCAGCATAGCATCCACCAACCCGAATTCATAACCCGGGTAAATGAAAATCCCGGTCCATCCGCTGCTGCGGACGATCGGACCGCCTTTGCATGCTTGAGCGACCGTCTCCAGCGTGCGCGCGGACGTCGTTCCGACGGCGATAACTCTGCCGCCTTTGGCTTTAGTTTGGTTGATAATATCGGCCGTCTCCTGAGGCAGCACGTAATATTCCTCGTGCATGACATGATCCTCCACCCGCTCCACCGCCATCGGGCGAAATGTGCCGAGACCGACATGCAGCGTCACAAACGCGATGTTAACCCCTTTGGCCCGTACCTGCTCCAATAGCTCCTCGGTAAAATGAAGCCCGGCCGTAGGCGCCGCCGCCGAGCCTTCATGTTTGGAATACACGGTTTGATACCGCTCGCGGTCGTCCAATTTTTCTTTGATATAAGGGGGCAGCGGCATTTGGCCCAAACGATCCAAAATTTCGTTGAAAATTCCTTTGTAAGAAAAACGAAGCACCCGCTCGCCCATGTCCGCTTCCGATTCCACCGTCGCCCGCAGCTCGTCGCCAAAAACGATTACCGCGCCTGTCTTCAGTTTTTTCCCGGGCTTGACCAAGGCTTCCCAGCGGTCTTCCCCAAGGTTCTTCAGCAGCAGCACTTCCGCTTTGGCGCCGGTATCCTGCTTGACCCCGAACAACCGGGCCGGGATGACGCGGGTATCGTTCAGCACAAGCGTATCGCCGGGATGAAGATAATCCAAAATATCGGGAAAAACATGATGGCGAATTTCTCCGGTTTCCTTATTCAACGTCAGCAATCGCGAAGCGCTTCGCTCCGGAAGCGGAGTTTGGGCAATCAGCTCCTCCGGGAGCTCGAAATCGTACATATCCACATTCATAACTCTGCTCATTCCTTAACGATAGTTACATTTTGGTAGTAGTGTTGCAATATTTTCCGGTAATCATACCCGGCGTCGGCCAATCCTTTGGCTCCCCATTGGGATAATCCGAGCCCGTGGCCGTTTCCGCGGCCGACAAACAGAAAGGCGCTGCTCTTGTCAATAACCCGGGCCGTTTGTTCCGCACCCAGCACCACCATATTTCCGCCGCTTAAGCTCGTTTTTCCGGAAGCCGATAAAATCGTAGCATCCGAAGCTGCCGTACCGGCAGCGCCTTCGGCACCTTGAACAGTATACCTTCCGGTAGGCACAATTTCAAACAAGGTGCTCGGCAGGCCGTTTAATGCGGATCTGAACGAATCCGGGTATTTGATGTCCAAAATTTGGCCGTTCGCCTTGATTTGCGTCACCCTTCCGGACGGTCCTCTTTGCGCAACCTCCAGACTCGTAATCGGCGCAGGCGGCTCGGTCGCCGTTTTGCCTTTGAGCGATTTTAACAGCTGATCGGAGGTGTAAGGCCCCCGAATCCAGGCATAAGCGGTGGACTCCGCCACCTTGCTGAGCACGATGGCCTTATCTCCCGGGTTTAGTTTCGCCACCGGGTTGACGTCGGATTGAATCAAGGGAAGCGGACGTACGTTTACATTGTTGGCCGTCACGGTCATTAGCGGCAGCCCGGCCGCGTTCGTTTCCGCAAGCTTGGCGTTATCTTCCCGGACATACCCGGTTTTGCCGTTGTCGAGCAGAACCTGGTACCACGTTTTTAATGAAGCCTGGGCCGATTCGTCGCCTTCGCTCGGGACGCTGGCGTAAATCGGATTGACGTTGCTCCACACTTCCGCGGAATCTGCGGTGACGCCGCCGCTATTGGACGAGAACAGGCCCTCAATCACTTTGCCGCTTACCTTCAGCACTTCGCCGGCGGTGCTTTCGACCGCCTTCACGACGCTGTCCGCCTCCTGATCTACACCATTGTAGACTTGGCTTAATGTTGTATCCACCAAGCCCGCAACCTTATACTTGTTCAATTGCGCGTTATACAGCGCGTAGCTGCGGGCGGCGACAGCCTGCGCCTTAAGCGCCTCCTGCGGCCATGAAGACGGTACTTCGGCGGATACGACCGAATATAAATATTGCTCTAGCGGCAACACATTGACCAGCGCCAACTGCCCGTTCACTTTACTGATTTCAAAATCGCCCCGGTACCGGCGTTCGGAACGCTCGACGACCTTTATGGCCGAGCTGTCTTTATTGTCACGGACCATCAGCTTGGCCCCTTCTCCGTACAGTTCGTAATGCACGGCCCCATTCGGGGCGCCCAAAGCGAGTGAAACATCATTATGCAGCAGAAGGGCTGGCGTTGCCAAATCCACAGGGGTTAAAAACAGCTGGGGCGCGGTTAGGGCCAGTTCGGCCTGCAATGTCGCTTGTTCGGCCACGCTGGACATCCCCCCGACCCACACCGCATACTTTTGCGGGCCGGTCATGGCCACAAACGCCTCGGCGTCCTGCCCGCTCAACGTTTTGGCTAGCGATTCGGCTTCATTCCGTGAACCGAAAAGGCCGGCCGATATGTAATAAGGTCCCCGTACGCTTGGCTTTTGGCCCAGGAGCTGGCCGGACAAGGCTTGGCTGACCCGGCCGGCAGCTGTCAGAGCCTCGGCCGCGCTGGCATACGGGCCGGTATAAATCCGGTAAACCGTGCCGGCCGGCCGATCGACCGCGTAGGCCACCGGTTTGTCGGCGGTACCCTGCAATTTTTTGACCGCGGCGGCGACCGTTCCCCAGTCGGTGCTTTCCAGCGCCTTCACTTTAAAGCCGCTGACGCTAAACCGGGAGGTTTCGGCTGCGGCCATTTCCAGCCAAGGCGCAAACTCTCCGCCGGCCATGATGCCCGCTTCCGCAGCCGCTTCCGTCTTCAGCGTTACCGCCGGCACGGTCGACTTGTACGTGCTGCCAAGATCCAGGTACATAGCTACGCGAATTTGTTCGGAAGCTGCGGCGCCGGCAACCCCCGGGAATTGGACCGCTGCAGTTAACAGCAAAGCGGCCGCGATTCCTTTTCCCCATTTGCTGAATGTCATTGCCCGTCTCGTCCCTTTCAAAACCGCTTCTCCTCTCTATGATGTAATGTTACCCGAATGCTAGCGAATTTCCCCTTTAAGGGCTTTCCGGCATGGGCAGCCCCAAATGCTGGTAAGCTGCGGGGGTCACCATACGGCCGCGCGGGGTTCGCTGCAAAAATCCGATCTGCAGCAAATATGGCTCGTACACGTCTTCGATCGTTTGGCTTTCTTCGCCGATCGTCGCCGCAATCGTATCGAGTCCGACCGGACCTCCCCGGAAGCTCGTAATCATCGCCCGCAGCATCTTGTGATCGATAAGATCGAGTCCCATCGGATCGACCTGCAGCATCTTTAACGCCTCCTTGGCGATGTCCGTCGTGATCATCCCGTCGCCCCGCACCTGCGCGTAATCCCGGACGCGTCTTAACAGCCGGTTCGCAATCCGCGGCGTCCCCCGCGATCTTAAAGCGATCTCCTCGGCGGCGTCGCCGACCATTTCGATGCCGAAAATATCGGCTCCCCGGGATACGATGAAGCTAAGCTCGCCGATCGTATAGAACTCGAGGCGGCTGACGACGCCGAAGCGGTCGCGCAGCGGCGCCGACAACAGGCCTGCCCGGGTGGTCGCCCCCACCAGCGTAAACGGCGGCAAATCGAGCCGGACCGAGCGGGCGCTTGGCCCTTTCCCGATCATGATGTCCAGCGCGAAATCCTCCATCGCCGGATACAGCACTTCTTCAACCGTGCGGTGCAGGCGGTGAATTTCGTCGATGAACAGCACATCGCCTTCCTGCAGATTCGTCAGCAGGGCGGCCAAATCGCCGGGCCGTTCAATCGCCGGGCCCGACGTTGTGCGGATGTTGACGCCAAGCTCGTTGGCGATAATGTTCGCCAGCGTCGTTTTGCCCAGTCCCGGCGGCCCGTAAAGCAGAACGTGGTCCAGCGCTTCATTGCGCATTTTCGCCGCTTCGATGTAGATTTTTAAATTTTCCTTGATTTGGCTTTGTCCGATATATTCCGCCAAGTAGCGGGGACGGAGGCTCAGCTCGACGGCCTGATCCTCCATCATCAAATTCGCCGATATGATCCGGTCTTCCATCATTGCGCGTTCGCTCTCCTTCCAGTCCTTCTCTCATCAGCCGGCATACAGCAGCTTGAGCGCCTTTTTCATTACCGAATCCACCGCTTCATCCGGGGCGACATCCTCCTTCATGCGATGCCACACCTTGTCCAATTCGGCATCCGTGTATCCAAGCGCCTTAAGCCCTTCCCGGGCTTCCGGCCAGCCGGGATAAGCGGATTCGGCCGCAGGGAGAGCCTCGGACGGATCATCAAATAAAGAGGGGCCGCCCATCCCTTCGAGCTTGTCTTTCAGGTCCAAAATCATACGCTGCGCCGTTTTTTTGCCGATGCCCGGAAGTTTGGTCAGAAAGCCGATATTCTCCTGGTGAATCGCCGCCACCACATGGTCCGGACTGCCCCCGCTCAAAATGCCCAGCGCCACGCGCGGCCCGATGCCGGACACCTCGATCAGCTTGCGGAACAGCCTCTGCTCTTCGCGGGTGGGAAAGCCGAACAGCAAAATCGCGTCTTCACGGACATGATGATGCGTATAGATCGTCACCGTCTCTTGTCCTTTCGCGGCAAACGCATACGGGTTCGGGCAAAACACCTGATAACCTACGCCCTGCACGTCGAGTACAACATATTCCGTTTCCAAATGGGCCACCTGGCCCCGCAAAAAATCGATCATGAACGCAATACCTCGTTTAATTTAGAATTTAATGTGTAAGAATGCGCGTGGCAAATTGCGACGGCTAAAGCATCGGCCACATCGTCCGGCTTCGGGATCGCCTGCAGCTTCAGGAACATGCGGGTCATTTCCTGCACCTGCCGCTTTTCGGCTTTGCCGTATCCGACGATCGCCTGCTTGACCTGCATCGGCGTGTATTCCGCGACCGGCAGCCCTTTCTGGACCGCCGCCAGCACCAGCACGCCCCTCGCTTGTCCAACCGACATCGCCGTCGTGACGTTGCGGTTAAAAAACAGCTTCTCCAGCGCCACCGCGTCCGGGTTATATTTTTCGATCAACTGCACCATGCCTTCATATACATGAAGCAGCCTTTCTTCCTCCGGCGTGTGCGCCTCCGTCTGAATGCAGCCGTATTGCACCGGAGTCAGTTTGCTCCCTTGTTTATCGATAAATCCAAACCCCACGATCGCGATCCCAGGGTCGATTCCAAGTATACGCAAGCTCATCTCTCCCCAAATGTATGCTCGAACTCCCGTTTTGCTTGCGGAGCTCGCGTCCTTTTTTGAAGCGAACATATGTATTCACTTTATTATAACAAAAGATCGCGCACATTGAGGAAAAAGTTTGTAGAGCGCCGGGATTGATGAAGGGGAAAAACAAACAAGCGCAAGCAGGAAGAGGATATCCATCTTCTGTGCTTGCGCTTTTCTTATACTTTTAACTCTCGCGAAAATATAAGGGTAAAAAATGGCGTTATTGTGGCGATGTCCCCCATTCAAAGAGAAATAGAGGGAATTTATGTCGCTATTTTCTACGAACCGCAACAAATACTCGCGATCTGGACTACTCTTAGGAAAATAAGGCCATAAAATTCCGTTAATGAGGGTGAACATGCCTAGCTCCGGATAATAAGTACATAAAGTTCCGCTATTTTGAACGCCGACGGTTCATCGTTCAGTTCATCGTTCCAGCAGCCAACCGTCAAGCGCCGATTTCTAGGTTGAGAGGTTGAGCCTATATGCTGACGCTATTTTTTAAGCAGTAAATAAGCAAAATAAGGCACCCCGAGCAGCGAGGCCATAACACCGGCCGGAATCCCGTCGGGATCGACCAGATTGCGGCCGATCGTGTCGGCGATGAGCAGCAGCCACCCGCCCAGCAGCACCGCGACGGGAATGAACAGCTGATTGCGCGGTCCGACCAGCGCTTTGGCGATGTGCGGAGCCATCAGGCCGATGAAGGCGATGCCCCCGGTGACGGAAACCGCCGATGCGGATGCCGCGACGGCGGCCAAAATCAGGATCAGCCGCTCGCGCTCAAGATGAACGCCCACGCCGATCGCCGATGCCTCGCTTAAGCTGAGCAGATTAAGCTGCCGGGATTTAAACAAAGTAAACGGCACAAGCAGGATCAGCCACGGAAGCAAGGCCCCGATAAAAGGCCAGTCCGTACCCCAAATATTGCCGGCAATCCATTTGGCGATAAAGTCCACCTTAGCGCGTTCCGCCGAGGAAATAATCACGATCATAATCCCCGACAGCGCCATGGAGAAGCCCACTCCAACCAAGACGAGGCGAACGGGATCAAGCCCCCGGGTCCGGCTGCACGAGAAAATATACACGAGTATGGCCGTGATCAAAGCCCCGACAAACGCAACAAAAGGCAGAATATAGGCAAACGATCCCGTTTCGATCGGAAAATACAGAAAAAACACGGAGATCGCCACGCCTGCTCCGGAATTGATGCCGACGATGCCCGGGTCGGCCAAATCGTTGCGGGTAACGCTTTGCAGGATCGACCCGGATAACGCCAAGGCCATTCCCGACAACAATGTGACCAGAATTCGCGGCAGTCTGACGGAAAACAGAACGAACTCCTCCTTAAACGTGCCGTGGCCCAGCAGCACGGGAAGCAGCCTGTCGAAGGACAGAGAAGAATAGCCGAACCCCATGCTGGCAACAGCCGTCAGAACGATGGCCCCGAGGCTGATCAGCAAAATGATACGCTGTTTCCGAACAAAAGCGGACGGATTCATGATAGCGATTTGCCCCCTTTACGCACGACAAGCAGGAAAAACGGCAAGCCTGCCATGGCCACAATCGCCGCCATGGGCGTCTCGTAAGGGGCGTTGATGGTCCGGGCGAGCGTATCCGCCAGCAGCATGAAGGCGGCTCCCGCAAACACCGAAAAAGGCAGGATATAACGGTAATCCGTGCCCACGATCTTGCGGACGATATGCGGAATCATCAGCCCGAGGAAGGCGATGTTTCCGGCGAGCGCCACCGCGGCCCCCGTCAGCAGGATGACCAGGGCAAACAGAATAAATTTGATCCGCGCGAGCTTTTGCCCCAGGCCTACCGCCACCTCGTCGCTCAGGCTGAGAATCGTTAAATGGCCGGAGTACATGACGGACACCGCGATTCCGGCAACAATGACCGGCGCGACCGTCTGAATTTGCTCCCAATTTGTCCCGATTAAGCCTCCGGCCGTCCACATGGAGACATCCTTGGAGATTTTGAACGCAAGGCTGATGCCTTCCGTGGCGGCCTGCAGAAAGGTGGAGATGGCCGCTCCCGCGAGCACGATGCGAACTGGGGACAAGTTCCCCCGGCGCACCGCGCCAAGTCCGACGACCAGCCCTCCGCCTGCGGCGGCGCCGATAAAACAAGCCAGCATGATGCCGAAGTAGCTGATACCCGGGATGCACGCAAAAATGACGGCAAGCGCCAGGTTGGCGCCGGACGTGAGTCCCAGCAAGCCGGGATCGGCGAGCGGATTGCGGGTGACCCCTTGCATAATCGCGCCGGATACGGCAAGCGCGGCGCCGGCCAGCATCGCGGCCAGTTCACGCGGCAAACGGATCTCTTGCAGCGTGAGTACATTCCCTTCGGATGCAGCCGAAGTAAGCGCCAGCCACAGTTCATGCGGCGCCGTTTCCTGCGCGCCGAACAACATCGAGATCACGAAGCAGACGACGAGCAGCAGCACGCTGCCGAGAAGCTTATACATAAACGGAATGGAACGTAATTTAACTCTCATAGGTATCACTGCCTTGGTTACTTGCCCAGGAAACTTTTCTTAAAGAAGTCCAATTGGTATTCCATGCTGAGCGGGTCGTTGAAATAGAAAGCTTTCGCATCGGCTTCAAAAACCCGGTTGTTTTTGACGGCAGGGATATTTTTGTAAGACTGCGTATTCTGGAAGGAATTGTCCTCGTCGGCATTTTTGCTGAAAATAATATAGTCCCCCACGTAATCCTGCAAAACTTCGGAGGATACCGCGAAATAGCCGTCCTTTTTCGTTGCTTCCTTGGTTTTCTCCGGCAGGCTGAAGCCCAAATCGCCATACAAAAGTTCGGTGCCGCGCCCAAAATTGTAGCCATACACGTAAAGCTGCTTGTTGAACGTCTCGATCACCGAGACCGTCGCGCCTTCGCCGACCTTCGCTTTAATCTCTTCGCCGGCCTGCTTCGTCCGCGCCTTGAAATCATTCACCCAAGCCTGGGCTTCTTTTTCCTTGTTCAGCAGTTTGCCGATTTCCAGCTGCTGCGTCAAATAGTCGACTTTTCCGTACGTAAAAGTAACCGTTGGCGCAATTTGCTTGAGCTTGTCTACGTTTTTAATATCAGACTGTCCGATGATGAGGTCCGGCTGCAGTTCGATGATCTTCTCCAAGCTTTCGTCCGTCACCGTTTCCACGTCTTTCAGCCGGTCTTTGAATTGCGGGTTTTCCTTGGACATCTCGTCCGCTCCGACGATCGGCACATTCAGCTGCATGACATTGCCCGTCAGGAACCTGGTCAAGACAACGACGCGCTGCGGATGGGCCGGAACCTCGACTGGGCCGTTTTCGGATTGATAAGTCATGGTCCCGGAGTCAGGCTCGTTTGAAGACTGGGAAGACCCGGGGGAAGAATTCCCGCTATCGCCTGTGCGATCGGTTTGATTTGCGCCTTGACTTTGACTTGCGCCGCACGCGCTCAGCATAACCGCTAATGACAGAACAAACGGAATAAGCAGCTTTCTCATCAGATGACTCTCTCCCTTACAATAGCTATGTGTCAATGAGGACACTAATTGATAATGAGTTTCATTTTCATAACTAATTATATTCAGCCTTATTTCGCTTAACCATAGCTTATTGTTAGGGAAGGAGCTTGGACTATTGGATGCTGGAAAATAACGCCACAGCACGTTGCAACTGCAGGCGGATGGACACGGGATTGTATGGAATCCATTCGTCCATGTCCAAATGATGCACCTTGTTCCGCTGTACGGCGGAAAGCTCTTTCCAGTACGGGGACTGAAACAAGGCTTCCGCGTGTGCGGTGGAACCTTTGGCATCGGGAAACACGATCACGAGCAGGCGATTCCCCGCAACATCGGCCAGCTCCGCCGGCTCGATGGGAATCGAATGGAATGTATTGCCCAGCTTATGATTAAGCTGCTGTATTTTTGCCGGGGGTCTTAGCCCAAGCGAATGGTATATCACGTACCCGGCATTGCGGGCGCCGTAAACGAGCAGTCCCTCCGGCCGGACAACCAAAATCGCCACGGTTTCGTCCGCGGCCGCCCTTTGCCGTACCAAAAGACGAGCCGACTTCTCCTCTTGTTCAAATGCCGCCAGCCACGCTTCCGCCCTTTCGCTTTGCCGAATCGCCCGGGCAATCAGGCGAAGATGATCCTTCCAGCCAAGTTCCATCCACGGAATTTCTACCACAGGCGCGACCGCCCGCAGCTGCTCGGGATTCAGACCGTGTCTGTGCAAATGCTCCCCCGCCGCGATAATCATATCCGCTTTGGTATCCAGCAGTGCCGACTTTAATTGCTCGAAGGTACAATCCGTATGGATAAATCTCATCGCTTGCGGCTGCGGCAGTTCTGCGGTATGGACATACTCGCCGTTCTCCGAAATCGTGAGCACCGGTTCGCGCCCCAGCAGCAGCAGATGGCTGGCATAAGGAGTAAGCATGACGGCCACGCGCTGCGGAGAAATGCTGTGATAAACCGTCGGGGATACTCCAATCTGCCGTTTGAAACGGCGGCTAAGGTAAAACTCATCCTTGTAGCCGACCTTCTGCGCGATCTCCCTGAGCGTGCCCGAACCGCCGATCAGCAGCTCGACGGCCCGGTGAACGCGCAGCCGCGACAGATATTCCTGGGGCGAAAAGCCGGTAATCCGCTTAAATAAAATAGAATAATGCGAACTGCTTACGCCCGCCATCGCGGCCAACTGCTCACGGGTTATTTTGTCTCTAAAGCGGTTCTCCATATAAGCGATGCTTCGCTCCATGCTTAGCTCCCCATTGGCCGAATGGGTTCCCCCGGATCGGGACAGCAGCTCAAAAATAATCCGGTAAAACACCATTTGATTTTGGACATGCCGGGCCTCATAAGCCGGTGAACGATAAAGATACAACTCCTCCAGCATGGCCACGATCCCAGGTTCATTTGGAAAAAATCGCACATTCTTGCCATCGATCAGCTCGCTGCCGCGCATCGCGGAGCCGCTATACTGGGATATGGTCTGCTCCGAGATGCCGATGGAAAGCTTGTAGGCGTGCAGCGGTCCAAGGGAATCGGTCATCAGCGCGGCATGGGTCCCGGCCGGAAGCAGTATGACCGTGCCTTCGGCAAGCTCAAAGGTCTGATCGCCGCTTCTGAGGACAGCTTTGCCGGCGGCGAGCCCGATCAGCACCGCGAACTCTTCATGGATTTTATGTGCCGGCAAATTTGAAGTACCGTATAGCGAACGAATTTGAACAGCCGTATATAATGGAAAGCGGAACTCCGTCCACTCCGAAACAAGGTTGGTCAACGCAAAAGCCTCCATTGCGATGAAAATAAGCAGCTTCTTTCTCCGATAGTACCACACTGAGGGACAGCGTCAACGTCCATTAAAAAAGCGCCCCCATCCCTAATTCGGAATGGGGGCGCTCCTTTGGCCCGCCGCGTTTGCTACCGCTCTTCATTTTGCTGCATGACCTTTTCGGTCTGCTCCAAGGCAAAATCGCTAAAAGTGGACAAAACGCTGTTGTACTCTTCTACGTCCTGAATGCGGATGCCCTGCTGCAGCTGCTTCAAAACATCCGCCGGCAAGGCGCTCTCCATCATCTCTACATCCAATTGAAAAAAGGTCCGGATGACCTTTTCCTTCTTGGGAGGCCCATCGAACAACGTCAGATTTCCGTCCTTGTCGATGCCGATGTATCCTTGCTTGCTGCAGGTTTCGGACAGCCCGTTGATCCTTTCGTCGATCCACACATCGCCGCCGGCCGCAAGCCGCCCTTCCCATTCCGGATGGGCTTTCATCAATGCCGCGATTTCGTCCGGCCGCATAATGCCCAATACGCTGCTTTCTTCGCCACAGGTATAGATTTTATTCAAATGAACGATGCGGTTGCGATCCGTTCTCTTCAATTCGGTCAACCAATCTTCCTCGGTAGCTTCGGGCGCTGCCTTCTGAAGTTTGCCCCAAGTTTCCATCGCGATCGGCTCATTGGTCATCAAGTTTTCCATCTGTTCGGACAAGGGCATCCCGAGCCAAGCCATGATCGCAACCAAACTGCAGGCGCCGATCGTCCAGATGGCACGTCTCCATCTTCTCCATCTTCTTTTGAGTTGCTTTTTGATATGGAAGATATTCACGGTTATCCCCTTCTGTCGGAGTTTATTTTCTATTGTGACCGACGGAAAGGGGATTTATTCAGTTCAAAAAAACAGCCATCCGCGCGGATGACTGTTGATGGATCGGGACGACACGATTCGAACATGCGACCCCCTGGTCCCAAACCAGGTGCTCTACCAAGCTGAGCTACGTCCCGTAAAATTTCAGGCCCCCCAGAAATCAGGCCACTTTTTCTATTATAGCGTCGGCAATTAATTAGTCAACTCTAATTTCTTGGTTACCTGCATATCAGTATTCGATCTTGCTGCTGGAAGCTCTCCAAGCGTTAAACGGCAGCAGGCTTTCGGCTGTTTTGATTTGCTCCATTGGAATAAACCGTTGATCCATCGGTTTGGCGATTTCTTCATAAATGAACTGATCGTCAAATCCGATCCCGGCCGCCTCCTCCTTGGTGCAGGCATAATAGACGGCGTCGGGACGAGCCCAATATATCGCCCCAATACACATCGGACAAGGCTCGCAGCTGGTGTAGATCGTACAACCCTTAAGCTGAAAATCGCCCAAATGCCGGCAGGCTTCGCGAATGGCCTGCACCTCGGCATGAGCTGTAGGATCATTAAGCGAGGTAACAAGGTTTCGTCCCGTCCCGATGATTTTCCCATCCTTAACCACAATCGCGCCAAAAGGACCTCCCTGCGCAAGGCGTACATTTTCGTAAGCTTCGCGTACCGCCGTTTTCATCCAATATTGATGATTATTTTCTCCCATATGTTGTCACCTCTCTTGTAATGCACCTAAAGCGGTGCTTTCAAGCATTATACCCCGAATAACCCGCTTTCGAAAAAGCATGAATGAGTCCAAATTGAGCTGGAGATAATTTTAGCATAATTCTTACTTCCGGTGGTACAGTGTAAACCAAGCGAACGTTTCCGATACCCGTTCAGAATTGGATACGGATATACAGCCGATTTCACCCGTATTGGAATCCAATTTAAAGTGGCTCGAATCGCGTTTTGAACACTGCAGCGATTTATCCATTTTTCAGTGGCATTTTCCGACCGGAGCCCCGGCACACCGTATTTTCCGTTTATTTTGATTCGTTAATTGAACATAAAACATTAAATTATATGAAATCAACGCTTCAGGACCTGATCCCCCATGAACTAGGCCCTGCAATTTCCGTTATTCCTGAAGATATAATTCGCTTTTTCGGCAACCACGATGTCTCCTTGCAAACTACCAAGCTTGTAAACGATTTAAAAGAAGCTGCGGATGATATTGGATTAGGAGACCGGATTTATCGTAAAAATCCAGCCCTATAGAAAAGGTGGAAGCGGAATTGGGAAGAGCGTTTCGCTGATACTCAAGCCGACATTAAAATAAAAGTTGAAATAAAAAATAGCGGAACCGCAACGCCTAAACCGCTCTCCATGGACAATTAGCGGAGAAGCACGAACAAGTGACTGAAAAAATGATGGTTGTGATTTCGAGTTATTTGTTAATGACGTTTTATAATCTTCCCTGTACGGCAAGATCGCATATGGTGTGACCGTCATTGTCTCCATTTATCTTGGTATTGAGTATGTTGGGGAAATTGGATTGCCGCTTCTTGCCGCATGGCTGTTTAAAGATTTGGGTCATAGTATCGTCAAGTATTTAGAAATAGCTTCTTAGAAAGGGGCAGCCTAATCTTTAATGAATAAGCAAATCATAAGTCAAGAACAATGGATCGTATTGTTTTTTGTTTATTTGACCGGCTCGGTTATTGTAAATCATCAGGATTGCCCAGATTCTCTATTAGAACTTCTATAACTCGGCTAATCACGGAAGACTGCTTTGATTTGAAACGATCATAGTATTCATTCGTGATTTTTTTTGACGGTTGTTTCGATATATTCTTTCATCTGCTGGACCGTTTCCATGCCCAATAATACAGATGTTTCCATGAGTTAATCTTGCATGTGCTCTGTATCCACAGTATGTACAATGGCCATATAAAGCTGGATACAATAGGATTTTGTCAAATCCATCCCCAGCCTTAAATGCAATTCACTCAATTGAACACGACTTGCTCCTTTCCATATGAATCGTTTCCCAATCGTCCCGTTGGTCCAGGAAGATCGAAAATCCCTGACGCTGCCAAAATGCGACCGCGCCGCTTAAGAAATGATGAGTGTGCAAATACAACATCGGGTACCCGGCATCCATGGCAAAGTTCGCTGCCTTCCGAAAGAGAAGGGAGCCGACCCCAGCCCTTCTGGCTGCCGGACCGACAAAACACCGGACAATCTCCGCTACGCTTTCTTGATTATAGCGACCGCGGATCGCTTCAATGCGATCGTCGTAACGCAACACGCCGATGGTTCCGACCACTCGGCCATCTTCTGCGGAGGCTACAAAAAATGAAGCATCCTCGGGTCCCAAATAAACCTGTTCAAAATCCGCCATGTCTTTTGGTAATGGATCATTCTGGAGCATGGGAAACACTTCACTGCGTATGCCCACCATAAAATCGATCGCAGCCTGAACTTGCTCCTTTGTCACTTCGTTCACGGAAACAGCCATTCTCGTGTTCATCCTTTTCTCCCTCTGGTTGCTAAAAAATTGAAATGAGCTCTTGGGTATACGGGTGCCGTTCATCGGACAACAAATGATCGCGATGGAATTGATCGACAAGCCGCCCTTCTTTCATCACCAGAATACGCCCGCTCATTTGCGCGACAGCGGCCAAATCGTGCGAAATGAATAAATAAGAAAGATTCAAAGATACGCGAAGCTCCGCCAATAAAGCAAGAATCGCCCCTTGCGAGATCACATCCAGACTTGCGGTAGGTTCATCCAATACAAGAAGTTCCGGTTCGATGCTGATCGCACGGGCAATCGTCACCCGCTGGCGCTGTCCGCCGCTTAATTCATGCGGATAACGGTCCGCCAGGCTCTCCGGCAGTTGGGCGGCTTCAAGAAGCTGCTTCACAAAGGCCTTCTTTGAGGTATAGGAAAAATGCCGCAGACTCAGCTGTTTTCGATACTGTTCGTATGGATCGATTAGAGAATCTTTTATTTTTAGCTTCGGGTTCAACGCGGCCAATGGATTTTGCAGCACAATCTGCATCTTTTGCCGATAAGCGTGCAATTGGCGCTCATTCAGGCGTTCAATCGCTTCATCCTTGAAATAAATCGAACCTCCGTCGATCGCCTCGATGCGCAGCAAACAGCGGGCGAGCGTGCTTTTGCCGCAGCCGCTTTCACCGACAAGGCCAAGACATTCGCCTTGATGCAGTTCAAAGGAGAGCGGATGAATCGCCGTTTTTTGCCCTTGATAGGATTTGGTCAGGTTTTTCACCGTAAGCAGCTTCATACGATCTCCGCCTCCCGCACACTTGTTGAAAGGAAGCGATCAATCGTCGGGGCCGCGTTGATTAATTGTTTAGTATACGCATGCTGGGGGTTGCCAAGCACATGATCTTTCTCTCCTGCTTCAACCACTTGGCCTTCTTTCATGACAGCGATGCGGTTTGCATAACGTTTCACGGGGCGCCAATCATGCGTGATAAACAGAATGGCAAAGCCGGTTTCCTTCTGTCTCTTTGCAAGCAACTCCAAAATCTTGTGCCCGGAGACACTATCCAATGCCGTGGTGATTTCATCGGCGATCAATAAATCCGGCGACAGCAGCAGCGCCATTGCAATGGAGACACGCTGAAGCTGCCCCCCGCTTAACTGAAACGGATATCGCTTGTACACGGACTCATCCAACCCGACGGAATCAAGCGCGTCCAATGCGCTTCGTTGCCGGGCTCGGGAATCGGAGTTGCCGTGAGCTTTCTGGTATTCTTCAAAGTGTTGGCCAATCGTTCTAAAGGGGGTAAAAGAACCCTGATAATCCTGAAACACATACGACAGTTTTGAGCCGCGAATCGTTCTCAACTGTCCAGGCGATAAAGCAAATAAATCCCGTTCCTTATAAAAAATGCTCCCCTCTGCCTGCAAATTAGGGGGAAGCATGCGGCCAATGGCTTGAGAGAGCAACGTTTTCCCGCTCCCGCTTTGTCCGACCAGGGCATGCCAATCTCCCTCGCGAATAGAGAGCGACACGTTGTCGACAAGTTTCTTGTCTCCGCTGCGAATCGATACCTGTCTGATCGACAACATCACGATTGCACCTCCTTCTTGACATCAAAACGATCGCGCAAATAATCCCCCAGCATATTCGTCAGCAGCACGGCAATCACGATCGCCAAACCGGGATAGATCATGAATTCGGGTTTGGACTGAAAATAAGGCCGGGCATCGTTCAGCATGGCCCCCCATTCAGGTGTCGGCGGCTGCACTCCAAGGCCAATGTAAGAAAAGGCCGAAATGAGCAAAATCACTTTTCCAAGATCGAGACTGGCGAGTACGAGAACATGCCCTGCAATATGAGGAAATAAATGCTTGCGCATGATCTTGCCGGAAGACAGCCCGTTTGTTCGGGCAATGAGCACATAGTCTTTTTGGGACTCCGCTAATACGGTGCTGCGAACAAGACGGGCATAACTGACCCACTTTACGATGACAATCGCCAACACCAGGTTGCCGATCCCCGCTCCAAGCAAACCGCTTAGGACAATAGCCACAATCGTATCCGGAAAGGCCAAAAATCCATCGGCTATGCGCATAAAAATCCGATCCACCAGCCCGCGTCTAAATCCTGAGATCAGACCGAACGGGATCCCGATGACGAGGGAAACGATCAAGGCCAGCAAGCTGTAACCAATCGTTTGCTGCCCCCCTAACAAGAGCCTGGTCAGCACATCCCGACCAAGCTGATCGGTCCCCAGCGGATGCTGCAGGCTTATTCCCTGAAGGCGATTGTCCAGATTCGTTAATGTTGGATCATGACGCAAAACAAAAAAGGCATAAATGACGACGACCCCTGTCAGGAGTACGCACATCCATGCGATCACCCCCAGCCATCCGCGCTTTTTTGCTTTTGGCCATGGTAAAGACGATCCTTTCATCCGCCCATCGCCCTTTCCTTTAGTCTCATCTCGGGGTTTAAATACCGGTAAGATAAATCCACGCACGTATTCACAATAAAAACAATCACCGCCATCATCAGAATGTATCCCTGAATGAGCGGATAATCGCGCCCGCGTATGGCATCCACGACAAGTTTGCCGATCCCCGGATACGCAAACAATACTTCAATGACCAGCACGCCGCCAATCAAGCTTCCCAAGCTGACTCCGAAAAAGGTAATGACGGGGGGAAGGCTGTGACGAAACGCATGGACGAGAAATATTCTCCGCTCGGATAACCCGCGCGCCCTCGCCGCTCGGATAAATTCCTGGCTGAGCGAATCAAGCAAGCTGGAACGAAGCAAGCGAACATATACACTGGAGATCGCCAGGCCCAGCGTCAGAGACGGCAGGACCCATGTGAGCAGGCCGTCTCTCCCCATGGTGGGAAGCCAGTTTAACCGCACACCGAATAAATCAATGAACAGCAGGCCAAGCCAAAAACTGGGGACGGCCGCTCCAAGAATGGAGAGGATTCTGCCCACATGATCGATCCAGCTGTTCCGGTAAAGAGCGGATAGCGAACCAAGCGGAACCGACACCATCAACATGACGATGAGCGCGCCAACCGCCAGTTCCAGGGTGGCGGGCAGCCCCATGAAAATAACATCCATGACGGGCTGGCCGGTCATATAAGAGTTACCGAAATCAAGCTGAATGAATTTAAGCAGCCAACGTCCATATTGGACAAGCAATGGCTCGTTGAATCCCATTTCCTCTCTCAGGGTCTCTACTTGCGCTTGACTAACGGATAATTCATCCACATTCAAAATGGTTAAAACCGGGTCGCCAGGCGCAAGCCGAATAAACAAAAAGCTGACAAACGTAATGAATAACAAAAACAGCAGGACTTCCAGAAACTTACGAACCAAAATTTGAATCACTTAATTCACATCCAACCGGTTTGTGATCATGTAATATTCGCTTCGGGTTGTCACCCAATTTTTTACTTTGTTTTCGTTATAGGCCACAATGGTCGAAGGATGCAGAACAAACGAATTAATCCGGTTTTCGTGGACATAATCGGCGATTTGCTCGGCTAGCAACGCGCGTTCCTCCTGACTGACCGTTTGATTGAGCCTGTCGATCATGGCCGTCAGTTCGGGTTCCTGAGCGCCGCTAAAGTTGAGGGCGCCCGTAGGGTGATACGTCGCATTCAAATAATAGCCTGCATCCCCGCGCGGGGCGGTTAGATTGCTATACGTCGCAAGATCCCAATCGCGGTTGGACGCCATGTATTCCTCAGGGACATCAATCTGGCGAATGTCAACTTCGATTCCGATCTGTTTGGCGTCCGATTGAAAAACTTGTGCGATTAACGGCAGATCGGCTCTTGCGCTATATGTTAGCAGGATAAATTTGAGCGGTTCGCCGTCTTTTTGCATTTTTCCGTCTATAAGGGAGAATCCTGCCTTTTTCAAGTATTCAATCGCCACGTCGGCTCCGGTATCATTCTGTTCATACGTTGGCGCGAACGGCAGCGACGGTAAAAATGGCCCGACCGCAGGTTCAGCGTAGCCCAACAAAATGGTATCGACGATCTTCTGCCGATTGATGAGCGCATCAACCGCCCGGCGCACATTGACGTCCTGCAAGCTTTTACGCTGCATATTCATGGTGATTTGGTGTACACGAAAGGTTGCGGTGGATTCAACCTTAATTCCATTCTGATCCTGCAAAGATTCCAGACTTTCCACCTCCGGACGATAAACGATATCCACTTGCCCGGATTTCAAGGCGAGCGTGCGAGCATTCGCATCCTCATTAAAAGCAAACGTTACGGAATCCAGATTGGAGGCTCCATCCCAATAATCATCATAGCGCTCGAGTTCAAGCTTGCTCCCCGGCGAGAACGACTTTAATACGAAAGGGCCGGTTCCTACAGGATGGTTGACAATGTCTTCTGCCGCTGCATCAATAATGGAGACATTCGGATTCACCAGCTCGGATACGAACTCGGGAAAGGGCGTCTTGGTTTTTATTTTCAGCGTATAATCGTCTACCGTTTCGATCTTTTCGATCTTGAGCGCATTTTGAATCGCCACACTCTCCTTCAATGCGCGTTCAAGAGAAGCTTTCACCGCTTCCGCATCCATTTTCTTACCGTTATGAAACGTGACGTTTTCCCGAACTTTAATCGTCCAATGCTGACCATCCGTACCTTCCCAGCTTTCTGCCAGCCAAGGTGCAATGGACAGATTGTCTTCATCCAGACGTACCAGCGTCTCCGTTATCCCTGCCCTTAGCGGGACATAACTTGAATCCACATGGGGATCTAAAGAATTCGTTGAGAAATTATATAGAAAATGAATGTGCTTCTTTGCTTTATTGCTCTGATCGGACTGGGTGCAAGCGCTGATCAAACTGATACAGATCAATAAGATGACAAACTTTAGAAAGTGTTCAGGGTAATGCCGAATGCTTTTATCAAATTTCATTGTAAGTACTCCCTTTTCGTAATTGTTACGATTTATATAATATCTTAATGAATTTTATATGACAAGTCCATTTAAATCGTATGGAATGCAACGCTTGCGTTTGCAGCGGTGATTTTGATCTCTCTGATCCTGGATGAGATCGGGTTCTTTGAATGGACCGCGCTGCATATGGTCCGTTTCTCCCGAGGTAACGGCAACCTGATGTTCGTCTACGTCGTCCTGTTGGGAGCTGCGGTTGCCTTTTGCTTCGCCAACGACGGGGCCGCACTTATCTTAACGCCAATCGTCCTCGCCAAATCAAGGATCGGCGCCTATTCAAGATCTCATGGATGATCTTGGCGGCTCTCCTGATCGCCTACCTGACGAGCGAATGGATCGGGATTCCGGTATCCATCATCGCCGGTGCAGCCGCGATCGTCTTTCAGATTCTGGCGAGACAAAGCCGGGAAATTCATACCTGGAAGATCGTCAAAGGAGCGCCATGGGCTGTCGTCGTCTTTTCCATCGGCATGTACGTCGTTGTGTATGGGCTCCGAAATGTGGGCCTGACAGATGGACTTGGGCATGTATTTAAGTGGATAGGCGATCAAGGACTGGTTCCTTGCGACCGTCGGTTCCTGGTTTGTTGCGGCAGTTCTCTCCTCTATGATGAACAACATGCCGACGGTCATGATCAACGCCTTGGCCATCGACGGCACGAATCCGCCAGGCATTCTGCGGGAGGCGTTCATTTATGCCAATGTGATCGGCTCTGACTTGGGACCTAAAATTGCGCCGATCGGATCTTTGGCTACCCTGCTATGGTTGCACGTTCTGTCCGGCAAGGGGGTAAAAAATCTCGTGGGGAGCCTATTTTAAAACGGGTATTGTCCTTACCGTTCCCGTATTGTTCATCACATGAGCATTGCCCGGTGATCATGAATCCTAACGTTATCAAATGGCATTGGGGTTTTGATGATCCGGCGAAAGCCACCGGCACCGAAGAAGAGATTATGACGCAGTTCCGCAACGTGCGGGATGCCATCAAATCGCGAATCGAAACGTTCGTTCAATAAGGGAAATATATGGGGAGCAGGTGAACTCATCTCCTTGTTATTTGTAGACATTACGATTAAAATGATAGAAGCAATGCATATTATTTAGTTATTAAAGGGGCTTTTATCATTGGCATGGCTTCAGTCAAGGTTTCCAGCAGACCTTCTTACCTTTAAAACGATGTTTATCAGCATTTTTCTGGAAGCACTTCCGTTTATTTTGCTGGGGGTCATTTCCTCGTCAATGCTGCAATGGTTCGTTTCGGAGCGACGCTTGGCGCGCATCATCCCCCGGAATCCCTTGCTGGGCATGCTGTTCGCAAGTCTTGGCGGCATGCTCTTTCCCATTTGCGAATGCGGCATGGTTCCGGTCGTGCGCCGGCTTGTCGCCAAGGGAATGCCGGTCTATATCGCAACGGTTTTTATCTTGAGCGGACCGATTCTGAATCCGGTCGTTCTTTTCGCGACCTATACCGCTTTTCGCAATCGCCCGGAAGTGCTTTATTCCAGAATCGGGCTCGCCATCATTGTTTCTTTCGTCGTCGGGCTGATCGTATACCGGTTTGTCCGCTACAATCCGCTCCGCTTGAATCTCGAAGCCTTGTACGATGAAGGCCCGGAAAGCATCAAACACGATACCTGGACGGGCAAATTCACCGCTTTTTTTATACATACGTTGAATGAGTTTTTTGAAATGAGCAAGTATCTTGCCATAGGGGCTTTGATAACGGCAATAATTCATACGTTTGTCAATACGGGGCAGCTGGCGGCGTACGGACAAGGTCCCGTCTCATCCCATCTGCTGATGTCCGGTTTCGCTTATCTTCTATCGATATGCTCGACTTCGGACGCCTTTGTCGCTTCTTCTTTCGTAGGCACCTTTTCCGCAGGGTCTCTGATCACCTTTCTGGTGCTGGGGCCGATGCTTGACTTGAAAGGAACGCTGATGCTGTTATCGGCATTTAAAACGAAATTTGTGGTGACATTAGCCGTGGCCATCCCGGCAACGGTGCTCGTTTTCAGCATCGGGCTGGATCAATGGTTGCTCAGATAGCTCACGAAAGGGGAGTATCATGAAGGATCGGAAGTCGATCACGTTATTTCATCATATCGTCAGGACCGTTTTATTACTGGGCCTTTCCGTGTATATCGCTTTTTTGGTCGAAACGGACAGCCTGCAGCTGTATATCGGCGTACGCATCATGCCATTGGTCAAAGCATCGGCCCTGGCCGTTTACGCGCTAGCCGTCATTCAGGGCTTTATTGCCTACAGAAGCTATAAGGGCTCCGTTATCGAATGCGATTGCTGCGGCAATCCGCCGGCCAGGTCCCGGACCAAGGCAAGTGTCCTTTACGGTGTGCTCGCCTTGCCGTTGTTGCTTGGCTTTTTGCTCCCCGATACCGTGCTTGGAGGCTCCTTTGCGAACAAAAAAGGGATGATCTTGGGGGCAGCCGCCTCCCCTTATGCTGCGTCGGGCTACTCGCCGCCAAAAGCAACGTCCTCCGATTCTTCCGACGCACCGGCTGGTTCCTCGGGCCATTCGTCGGATGGCTCCCCTGCCTCCACACTCGCCGAGGAGGAGGGAACTGCAAACGCCGCCGGACCAGCCGAATCGTCCGACTCTTTGGACGGGCTGTTTCAAGCGGAAGACGAGTTTGAACGGGAACTGGCCGAGCTGGCCAAACGAATTTACGTGCTGCCGGTGATCAACGTCAAACCGGAAATCTATATGGAGATCCTGTCTTCGGTCGTAGTGTTCAAGGAGCAGTTCATCGGCAAGGAAATCGAAATCGCCGGTTTTGTCTACCGCGAACCAGGTCTGGCGGACAATCAACTGGTAATCGGGAGAATTGCCGTCCAATGCTGCACGGCGGACGCGACGCCTTACGGGGTGCTGGCCGAATTCAACGGCGCCTCGGAGCTCAAGGACGACACCTGGGTCAAGCTGAAAGGCACCATCGGCCAAACCGAGTATAACGGAAACGCCATTATCAAAATCGATGCGACGGAATCAAACCTGATCGAAAGGCCAGACAACCCGTACATCTATCCCAACTTTGATTTTTTGAACGCCAGTGTTGAATAAAAATAGGAAGCCGAATCAGGAGGGACGTCAATGAAAACCCCCGTAATCATTATCAGCGGTTTTTTGGGCAGCGGCAAAACCACGCTGCTGCTTGAGCTGATCAAAACGCTGCACGGCCGGAACCTGGGGCCGGCGATTTTGATGAACGAATTGGGCAAAGCCGACGTGGACGGCCGAATCTTGTCCGAAGCCGTCCAGGGACTTCCGCTGGAAAAGCTGTTTGACGGTTGCATCTGCTGCAGCAAAAAAAGCGAAATCGCCGGTTCCCTTAAAGGCTTGCTCGCTTTGGCCCCCGACGTGATTCTCGTCGAGCTTACCGGCGTCGCCAATCCCGAGGAGGTCGTCGACGCCATGGCCGAACCCGAGCTGCTGAACGAGGTGATCCTGCATAAGATCATCACCGTGATCGACGCCGAAAACGCGCTGGAGTATAACAGCATCTTCGCCTCCGATAAGCAGCTCGTCCATACGCTCCGCCGCCAACTGGAAGTGGCGGACGTGATTCTTGTCAATAAGCAGGACCTCGTCTCCGACTCGCATTTATCCAAAGTGACCCGTTTGATTCAAAAACATAACGAGCAAGCCGCCGTCTTCAACACCACGCTCGGGAAATTTAGTCCCGAGGCCGTGATGGAAGGACTTGAACCATTAAATCGTCAAGCCAAGACCTCCGGCCGCCTTAAAATCGCGCCAGTCCGGCATCCCCATCAACATGGCGGCGATTCCGCTTCGTCAGCCGGACAGGGGAACGCTTCTTTTTCCCGCATTCAAAGCGTCTTCATTCCTATAAACGGACAAACGCCCATTTCCCTGAAAAAGCTGGAAAAATGGTTAAAAGCCAAGGGAAAGCATATTTTGCGTGCCAAAGGTTATGTTTGCCTTGAGGGTTCGCAGAGCGCCTCGCTGATTCAGTTTGCGGGCAAGCGTACCCACCACGAACGCACGGAATATCAAGGCCCTTACTATCTGGTCATCATCGGATACGAACTGGATGAACCCGCATTATTGGCGGAATGGCGGGCCGGCGGGTTCGGCTGACCGCATGCGCCAATAACGCACGTCCGCCTAACTCCTGCTTCGCCTCGCCGAGGCTTAGGAGTACTTTGAAGCTTCCTGCGAAAGCCCCCGGTCACGGATAGCCATGACTAGGAGCGCCCCGGACAAGAGAACCATTAAAGCAGCGGCAAAACCGTACGGAAGATGCTTGTCGATACGGTATAATCCGGTACTCAACAAAGGGGCCGCAACAGCGGCAATTCCTTGAACCATGCCGACGAGTCCGGCGATGCCGCCTTGTTGCTCCGGCGATACGGCAAGCGAAGCCCCCGTCATAAAACCCGGCATGATAAGTCCCGCACCGATCCCAAACAGAAGGTAAGCCGCATAAAACACGGACAACTTCGCAAAAAACAGCATACCGATAAAGCTGAGCATAAGCAGCAGCGCCCCCCACAAAATCTGCCGCCGGGGTTCGAGCTTCGAACGCTTCATCAGCAACCCTTGCGTTGCGATCATCGAAAAGCCGCAGATCATCAGCCCGAAGGAAACGAGGCGGGCCGCTTCTTTCGTTGTGAGCGACAGCTGATCTTGAAAATAAAATCCGCCGACGACCTGCAAAGATACGATGCACGCCATAACGGCCATCCCGGACAGCAGATAAATCCGGAGGCCTCGTTGCAACGGATTGATACGAGGGGGACGGGCACGAACAACCGCCTTGCGCTTTGGCACGACGAACACTACGGTTGCAAATGCGACGACGGGCAGAAGCGCGCCGACATAAAGCGGCCAGATCAAGCCAAGCAGCGCAAAGGCGCCTGCGATGGCAGGTCCGAGCACCAACCCAAGCCCATTAGCCGCTCCGATCAGCGCCATCCCCGCCGATCTGCCTTGTTCGTCCGTGACATCCGCCATATACGCTTGGGCGGAAGAAGGTACGGCCGGAATGAATGCGCCAATCAGCGTTCTTGCCGCAATCAGTAAAACAAGAAGAAGACCGCCGTTCAACAGATCGCGGAGTCCCGCATACATGACGGCGGTGAAGCACACATAGCTAATGAACATCCCGGCGAAACCGGCGAGAATGACCGGTCTTCTGCCGAATTTATCGCTCCATCTGCCCCATAACGGCGACATGACGGCCATGGCGACGGAGCCCAGCGAGATGATGATCCCGGAATGAACTTCGTTCAACCCCAACTCCCGCACGAGCGAGGGCATCACCGGCGCGATGATCATCAGCCCGACCATAGCGACGAATACGCTAAAAAACATGCCAAATCGAATATTCCCCATCTGTTCACACCTCCGGTATTCCGGCTGGCAGGCGACGCTTCGGAGCCGATAAAGGCCCCGTTTTCCGCTACATGAATGCGAATATACTCATTCATGTAGCGGAAAGCGCCCTACTGTCGCCGTTATACCTTCATTGTACGGAAACGGGCTTCGACTCCGCCGCTCCCGGACGGATTATCTTTAACGGTCGGCGGATTTATTTATTCGCCGCCGTCTTTCCGTTCCCCCTCAGACATTCGCTTGGATTGTGGCCGAACGTCCTACGGTAGGCAGCCGCAAAGTGGCTCAGATTCAGGTATCCAACGCGAAAAGCCGCTTGGCTGACCGTAGCTTCCCCCCCTTCCAATAAACGGCGGGCCTCGTTCAGCCTTAAGTGCCGGATATAACCGAACACCGTCGTGCCGAACAACTCTTTGAATCCCGCCTTCAGTTTGTAATCGTTGAGGCCTGCCGACCGCGCCAGCTCCAGCAAGCTGGGTGGCGTTCTCCAGCTATGGGCGAGCATCCCGCGGGCAAAGTGCAAGCAGCGGATATCTTCCGCACTCAATTTGGAACTCGAACGTCCTGAAGAAACGTTCATTTCCGCTTGATCGAGATAGGTGGCAATCAGTTCATAACATTTACCTTCAAGATAGAGATGGCGCAGCGGGCCCGCGTACGAACAATCCCTAATCTGCTCGAACAGCTTCACGATTTGCGGATGGCCGGGCAGTTGGCGGCTGAAAAATCCGCCGGGCGATCTGCGCGAAAGCTCCGACTTCAACGCTTCGAAACGGTGCAAATCGATACGAATCTCCATATGGGACAATGGCTCGACCGGGCTCAACTCCGCATTCAACCGATGATCCGACATGTACGCGAGCGTTGAGACGCCGGGAGCCAATTCGAATCCGGCCGAACCGTCCCCTGACCAGTTTCCGCAACCTGACATCGTATAAGAAATTTCCAAATGAGGGTACATCGTTTGGAATTGAAGGGAAAGCGGTTTGCTCAAGAAGCCTTCGTAGCTGCTAATCTCCAACCCGCTGCGCAAGTTTGTGCGAGTCGCTTTGACGGAACAGAAGGGAGCTTTCAGCGCATACGATCGCTGATTTTTGACCCGATCCTCATCCAACCGCCGAACGTTCGGGTACTCATACAAAGAGTCCAAATTATGAGTGATCACTTGAATGTTCAAAACAAACCCGCCCTTCCCCTCTCCTGACTGATGCTCAAATCATTTTGCATTTTTTTCGCCTCCTGTTGCCATGGCAACCGAGTTATCTCATACTCTCTACTACAATCCGCCTAAATGAGAACCATTCTCATCATTGTTCTTAATTATATCAAATGGGGGGAATCCTTCAATAGAAACTGGAGGGAACATGAACGAGATTATTTGCCTGATTTTAATCAAGCCCTACTTTGTACACGCGGTCGCACAGCCGATGAAGCAGGCTCTGCTCATGGCTGACCACAACGACGCCGATGGACCGGCTTTGGCAAATGTTCAAAAACGCGTGCCAAATTTGCGCTTGTGTAATGGCATCCAGCATGGTGGTCATCTCGTCGGCAATAATATATCGGGTATCAGGATGGAGCGCGCGAACGATGCAAAAACGCTGCTTCTCGCCTCCCGACAGCTCAAGCGGCCAGCGGTCCAGCCACTCCTTACGGATTTCAAAAGCCTCGAGAATTTCTGGGGAGGGGGTATAGGATTCGTTCAAAACATCCTTCATCCTCCACTTTGGATTGATCGCCTTTTCCGGATGCTGATAAATCAATTGCACCGGGCAAAAAGTGCGCCGCGCAAGCGGCTTCCCGTCCAGCATTACGCGGCCGGCGCGCGGCGGAACATAACCGGCGAGCATTCGGGCCAGCGTGGTTTTGCCGCATCCGCTGTAGCCCGACAATCCCAGTACTTCACCCGGTACAATCGTGATGTTTATGTCCTGCAGTATCCAGTTATCTTTCCGATAATAATAGCCCAGATTCTCTCCAACTAAAGCCAAGCTCGCTCAACTCCCCTTTCCTTCCATTCCAGATCGAAATCATTCTGCGGTAAAGCCCTCCAAAGCCGGCGCGTATATTCGGACTGGAGAAGTTCCCCGCTACCGTTAAATGCCGCCGCATCCGAAATTTCCACCGTCGTTCCGTCCCTCAAGACCGCCACCCGATCCGCAATTTCGAGTGCCGACACGATATCATGGGTAATCAGCATCACACCCGCCCCGTCGATCGCGAATTGCTTCAATTGCCGCAAGATTTCGGAGAGAGCCTGCGGATGGATTCCCGGTGTGGGCTCATCGGCGATCACCAGCTTGACTCCCTCACGAACGCTTGTAGCAAACAGCACTCTGCGCAGCATGCCACCCGACAATTCAAACGGAAAAAGGCGCCCGTCCCTTTCTTGCAGGCCGTATTGCGCGAACAATTCCTTCTGCTTTTTCTTTGCGGTTTTCCGGTCGAGCCCGATCTGAACCTGCCGCCCTACGCGCATCAGCGGATCGAGATAATTAACGGATTGCGGGATGAACGAAATTTCACTCCCCCTCAGGCGCTTCTTTCTTTCTTCCGTCAATGCTTCCCCTCTGTACAAGATTGTTCCGCTGCAGATCGCATTCCCGGGCAATATCCCCAACACGGCGTGAGCCAGCAAGCTTTTGCCGGAGCCGCTAGCTCCGACAACGGCCACGATTTCCCCCTCGCCAATTTCCACATGCATATTCGCTATGGGACGAATAATTCGCTTTTGTGCCCCCTTCAAATATTGTGAAAATCCAATCGACAAATCCTCCACTTTCAACAAAACATTTTTCTGAGCGCCTCCCATGATAACCTCCTAAAAGTTTTGTGAGCGTTACTTCCCTGATCAACTTCGTACAAGACTCGCTTCGGAAGCGTCGGCTCATTCGTGGGAACTGACCGGTTCCGTTAAAATGCGGAACTGTTCGCCGATACTGTCAAAGCTTTTGATGACCGTGACCAGCAGCAAGCCGGGAAACACGACCAACCACCATTTTCCGGTTGATATATGGTTCATCGCTTCCGACAGAATAATGCCTACAGCCGGCGTTTGCGGAGACAGGCCAAAGCCCAAAAAGGTCAGTGCCGCTTCATGCAGGATCACGTGAGGAAACATGAGCAGAAAGCCGATCATCATTTGCGGAAAAATCGCCGGCAGCATATGCTTTCTGGCTATATACCAAGAAGATTTTCCGAAGCTTTTGGAGATTTGAATATATTCGGCGTTTTTGATTTGGAGCACCTCCGCTCGGACGACTCTGGCCAGCGCCGTCCAATGCGTCAGCGAAATCCCCAATACGATGCCATACATGCCCCCGCCGGCTATAAAACAAATTAGCACCATAAAGACAAGATGGGGCATGCCGATAAACAAATCGATGACCCACGAAATGACCGCATCCACACCTTTACCGAACGTTGCCGCACAAATCCCCACGACTACGGCAATCAGCACACTGAGCAGGGAAGTAAACGCGCCGAGCGCCAGCGACAGACGCAAGCCTTTGATCGTCCGCGTGAACATGTCTCTTCCCAGCCAATCGGTTCCAAACAGATGATTGAAGCTTGGAGCCAGGTTTTTACCGCCTGCGCCCAAACGAAGATTGTCGTTACTCAGCAGGAAGCTGAGCAAGAGCAGCACAAACAGAAAACCGATCGAGGCGGCGAGCATCCGGATCATTTTTTTGCGAGCATTAAATCCTGCTTGTACGGACTGCATTACCGCGCCTCCTTCGTTCGGGGATCGATTACATTGTTCAGTACATCGGCAATCAGGTTTCCGGCAAAAACAAACAAGGAACTGATAAGAATGATCCCCACCATCAGCGGAAGATCGCCCTTCAAACCCGCCGTCGTTAAAGTGCTGCCGAGCCCGGGATAGGAGAATACCTGCTCGGCAAGCATAGAACCTCCGAACAGCTCGCCAAAATAGGCAAACTGGAGCGAAATCGCCGGAAGAATGGAGTTGCGGAAGCCGTGGTTTTTGAAGATTTGCCACCCGCTCTCTCCCCTGGCCCTGGCAAACACGACGTATTCCGAATTCAGGATGTCGATCATTTTCTCACGCGTGTGCATGGCGACATTGGCTACGCCCAAAATGCTTAAGGTTACCGCCGGCAAAACAAAGTGATGCAGCCGATCGATGAACCGCACCTCGCTTTCCATAACTCCCGCCGGCACAGCCAGACCAACGGGAAACCAATGAAGCCAAACCGCAAAAACGATCATCAGAATCAGACCCATCCAGAAAATGGGCGTTGACACCAGCGTATAGCTGTACCATTTGATCGCTCTGTCAATCATTTTCCCTCGGTTCATGGCGGCAATGCTGCCCAGAGCATATCCGATGACTCCGGACAGTACCCACGCCGTTCCCATCAGCGCCAGCGATGTTAAAAAGCGGCTTTGAATGATATCGAAAACCGGGCTGCGATACAGCAAAGAAGTGCCGAAATTGCCTTGCAATAACGCCCCCGCCCAGGAGAAATACTTCTCCACCGGACTTTGGTCGACGCCCCAATAAGCTTTGAACTTCTCGATTTGCTCCGGTGATGCCGAGCTGTCCCCGCCGATATAAGCATTCACGGGATCGATCGGCGAAAGTTGGACAAGCGAGAAGGTCAAAATGGATAATCCAATCAGCAGGGTAACTACACGAATGCAACGAATAGATATACTTCTGATCAAGCGAATCCCCCTTCTTTACAGATGATCATCGGCAGCGGACTAGTTCCCCCATGTCCATTCGGTTATATTGCCGAACAACGCCCATTCATGACCATGAGAGTGAACCGGCTGTTTGCCGAGATCCAGCTTTTCATCGGCCAGATACAAGTGGTCTACACGGAGCAGCCAAACGATCGGGGCGTCCCCGATTCCGCTGAAACCTGTCTGTCCGTCCCATTGCGCCAGCTTCCAGTATTTATTGGCCTCCTCCTGCGTGGTTGCCGTAAGCGCATGATCCAGGTACTCATCCACTTTGGCATTGCGGTAGTTGGACATATTGTTGTAGCCCGTGTCGATGACCTTGGAGGAATTCATGGTATACAGCTGGTGAGGATGATGCCTTCCGCCTCCCCATGCTACTGCGGCGGTTTTGCCTTTAACGTAAATTTCGTCCCAGGTGGCGCCGATCAGATTGATCTTGATGCCCAGTTCCCTGGCCTGGTCGGCAACGGCCAGCGAAAGGTCGGTGCGAAGCTGGTCGCCGGAACTGTAGAACATGTCAAACTCCGCCTTCAGGCCGTCTTTTTCCACAATGCCATCCTGATCGGCATCCGCCCAGCCGCCGCGGCCCAAAATTTGCTTCGCCGCTTCAATATCGCCGTCTTCTACAACCGTCTCTTCGTTAAACCAGGGCATATTATCACACAGGCAGTATGCTTTTTGACCGTATCCGCCCAGCGCTACATCCAGCAATTTCTGGCGGTCAAGCCCGATATTCAGCGCCTGGCGGATAGCCAGATCGGAAGTTACATCATTCCCGGCTTCCACTTCTTTGTCATTCGTTTTTCCCTTGCCGCCGCTTGGCACGGTGGGCAGCATGATTCCCCGGGAATCGATGCTTTCGAATGTGCGAAGCGTCATCCCTGGAACCTGTTGTTCCGCAAAGGTTGGCGGGACATAAACAATGTCCGCTTGCCCGGCTTTTGCCGCGGCCAGAGCCGCGTCTTCCTCCAGCAGCAGAAAGGTCAGTTTTTTGAACTGAGGCTCTTTCCCATACCAATACGGGTTATAGTCCATAATGATTTGTTGACCGTCATTATATTGAACGACCTTATAGGGCCCCGAACCGATCGGATTGTCGGAATATCGGTCGTTATAGTGAGCCTTGGGAACAATCCCGATCTCGGTAAGTTGGCTGACAAAGGTGGATCGCGGCTCGTTCAGATGAATGACGATGGTATTCCCGTCCGCGGCTTCGATCGACTTGACGAAAGACAAATCGAATTTGATGCCGTCTTCCTTGAGCATTTCGTACGTAAACTTGACATCCTCGGCCGTTACGGATTCGCCATTGGAGAATTTCACGTCTTCACGGAGCGGAAAAGTCCACGTTAGTCCATCCGCGCTGACGGAATAGGATTTGGCCAGATCTCCAATGAAGTTCAACTCGGAATCAATGGTCAGCAATGAACTGTGAGTCAGACGAATCTGGGCGTGCGTTCCCCAGCCCTTCTTCGGGTCGAACATCCCGATATCCACTTTTCCTACAGCTAACACTAATTCCTCCTTGACCGTATAATCATTGGGGCGCGCAGACGCATTTTCATGCCCGGTTGGTTCGGAAGAGCAAGCAGTAACAAGCAATAACATAATCAATAAGTACGCGAAATCAGGCAACGCCCTTCTTCCAAGGAACTTTCTTTCCAATATTCTCATATCTTCCTCCATGGGATAAATTTTTGTAGAGCCGGCATGGTCAAAGACGCAGAAATTCTGTTGCCCCCTCCATAATAGTAATAATTACGATTTAACGACTTAATTGTAATTATTACTATTATTAGTGTCAATCATTATTTCTTGTCTACCACAAAGGCGATGTCCCAGCCCCCGGTAAAACATAGCTCCCTTGCAGATGATCCCGGCCGTAACAGGAACCAACAAAAAAATAGCACCCCCGCCTGTTTTAGGTTGAGGTGCTATTCACGACTTTTTATATCAAAACACAACGGGTTATCAGCGCCTCATCCTACGTCCGCCACTTCATGAATCGGTAGTCCAGCAGGTCCACCAGCAGGAACAGGACGAAGCCCACCAGACTGAACAGCAGGATACCGGCGTACATTTGCGGATAATCCAGCCTCAGCCAGGCATCCATAATAAAGAAGCCCATTCCATGTTCGGTGCCGTAGATTTCAGTAAAGAACAGGACCGAAATGGCCGTGCCAAGCGAGATGCGGATCGTGCTGAGGATCACGGACAACGCGCCGGGCAGGGTAATATGCCAAAATTTCTGACCTGCCCCTGCGCCAATGCTTGTCAGGACATCATAGGTGCTCGCCGGAATGGCTTTTACCCCGTCCCGTACGGAAATGATAATCTGGAAAAGCAGGATCAGCATAATCATGAGAATCTTAGAAGTCTCGCCAAGCCCGAAGAACAGCATCGCCACCGGGAGCAAGGCGATCTTGGGCACCGGATAGGTCAAATACACCACTGGGTCCAGCAGCTTGTTCCAGAGCGCCGAACGCCCCATCAGAAGCCCGATCATCAGGCCGACGACCAGCGCCAGCAGGACTCCGGCAAAAATACGCATCAGACTATAGCCGACATTCAGCACAATATCCCTTCCGCCGAGTTGTCCCATCGCCTGATAGACCCCCAGCGGACTGGGCAGCATCGGATGATGCACCAGCAAATACGCCGCGTACCAGACCGCATTCATTCCCAAGAACACAAGCAATATTCTAAAAATATAGTTGAGCCGCCGTTTATTCACCATTTCTCCTGCATTACCTTTCTGATTCTCTTGATCTGGGTAAAAAAGGCATCACTAGCCCGCTTCTCCCCATGCTCCAGCCCAAATACCGCCTCATTGTCAATCATCTCCGGCGCCTCGCTCTTGCTTGACGGGAGCACGATGATTTTCTGCCCCAGCAGAATGGCCTCATCCACATCATGCGTCACGAACAACGCTGTGGCCGGGTTCGCCTGCCAATGCTCCAGGAACAATTGCTGCAGCGTTTCCCGCGTCATGGCATCCAGCGCAGAGAACGGCTCGTCCAGCAATAAAATAGACGGCACAATCGCAAACGCCCGCGCAATGGCCACCCGCTGCTGCTGGCCCCCGCTCAGCGACAGCGGATAACGCTCCGCCAGCTCCTGAATGCCCATCGCAGACAACCAGCGGTCAATCTGCGCCTCTTGGGCCTGCCTGTCCTGCCCCTTAGGATTAGCGATCTTCATCGCTACCCTGATGTTGGCCTTCACCGTCTTCCAGGGCAGGAGGCCGTAATTTTGCGGCACCAGACCGATCAGAACGTCCTGTCCGCGCAGGGACTGTCCATTGAACAGCAGCTCGCCCCGGTATTCCGGCAGGAGGCCGGACACGGCGCGCAGCAGCGTGGATTTCCCGCTCCCGGATGGCCCCAGAATGGTATAAATCCCATGCTCCGGCAGGGTGAAATCCACTCTGCCAAGCGCCAGCTCCCCGCTCTTGTATTCAACCTCAAGCTCCTTTACGCACAGTCCGTTATTATTTCTTGAACTGGACATCGGAGATCACTTCTTCGGGGGTGATGTTTTTGGTCAGCAGGCCCTGCTCGCGGGCCCAGGCAAACGCCGCCTCGACCTCTTTGACATCGACCTGATTGGCCGGGATGTAAGCCGGCACCTCGATTTGGTCCTTCAAGGTTTCCGGGTAGCCGACCTCTTTGATCACCAGGTCGATGTAATCCTTCTGGTCATGGGATTGCATATACGCTACCGCATCGTCATAGGCCGCGTACATGGCGCGGATCGCTTCCGGCTTAGCAACAATCGCGCTTTGCGGGAAAGCCAGCACAAACGGGTTCACCTGGGCCTGGTTCGTGGAGCTAAGCACGCGTAAGCCTGACGCTTTCCCCATCGTGACGAACGGCTCCGGCAGAATCGCGGCGTCCGCTTTGTTATTTTTCAGCAGCTCCAGCCGGGTGGGAATTTGCGGCACCTCCGTTATATGGATATCCTTCTCCGTCAGACCGGCCTGCTTCAGCATCATGGCAACGGTGTACTGCGTGGAGGTGTTTTTGGATAGAATCACGGTTTTCCCCTTCAGATCTTTCACATCCTGAATCTTGTTATTGCCGGTCAGCAGATCGAATTCCCCGAAGGTCGTGCTGGTGATTTTTACGTTCAGCCCTGCTTCATTGTAGATCGAAATGGCGACCAAATCGGCGCTTAGCCCGTCAACTTTCCCTGCTTGAAAAGCTACGTCGCGGTCTTTGGCGCTTTTGAACGTCTGAATGTTCAGGTTCACCCCACGCTTCTGATCAAAGCCCTGCTCATGGGCAATAATAAACGGAATCGCATCAATCGAAGGCAGGAGGCCCAGCGACAGCTCCGGCAACTCCGCCGTTGTATCTCCCGTATTCCCCGTCGCCGCCGCGGCGTTGCCCGCGCCGCCCGTGTTGGCATTCTTCGTCTTGCTTCCGCACGCCACGCCCACTATGCTGACGACAAGCACCAGCGCCAACAACATCATCATTTTTCTTGTTGCCCCAAACTTCATGGTTGTCCCATCTCCCCTATATGTCTATGTAGATTTGGCATAGCGATATGCCCGCTTTACTTGAGACCTCTCCCGCTAACTTGCACTTTTATTCACAAGCAGTATTACAAATAGACCATTCGTCCAGTAGCCTCAAGTAATGCCATTTTACACCCATCACTGCATTTTGTATATTTGCAAATTTAAATAGTTTACAAAAAAACAGATTGGGCCACGAAATGCTGCTCATCAGCTTTCCCCGATAAAATTCTGCGGATGTCATCCTCATGATGAAAAATGGTATGATTATTGAAAAAGGAACCCTTAAAGAGTTCCTTTCCGAAGATACCTTCTATGCGGATTTATATAACAGCCTAGTATACTTGTACAACTTCTTTAATATCATCGATTTCCTCAAGAATTGCGCGCTCAATAGCGGCCTTTAACGTAATCGTAGCACTTGGACAACCGTGGCAAGCTCCCAAAAATCTTAATTTGGCTACACCGTTCTCAGCCTCAACCAGTTCAGCATCTCCACCGTCACGCAGTAAGAAAGGACGTAATTTGAGAAGCACTTCCGAGACTTCATCGAATAAAATTCCATTCTCCTCCATTATGCCACCCTCCTCTCATTGTTTTAACAACAGTCAATTCCTTTTTCATTCCGGAGCGAGCGTAATGCCGACAAGCACCTGCGGTCCGGGGAGTTCGGCATGCCGCCACTCCAATTCAATCGAGCATTGCTCGCCTTCTTCCTGAATCCGCAAGGTTTCCGGAGGGCACATTTGCTTATAACGCACCATTCGGTTCAGCGCATCCCGGTAGTCGCGGGCGTGAAAGGTCGCCAAAGCAGCCGGCGGATACTGAGCGGTCTCGTACGCGGTCGCAAGTTTAACGTTCCCTTAGCGATGTTCCCGACTAATTCGGAATAGGCTTGCCAGATGGAATAATATTGTGCGGTCGTGACGAACGGTTCGGTGATGACGGTTAGCGGCAGACGTGCTTGGCGCGCTACCGCAATGGGTTCTACCCCTATTCCCCCCAGGCTGGTCCAGAAATCCGGCGCAATCTTGATTCGGTCTACAGAAGGAGCGTTCATAGTTGGTAATCGACCTCCAAGGACAATGTCCAATTGCATTCATCCACGGAGACCGTGGACCCTTAATTCTTCTGATTATAGCCTAAGCGTACGGGTGAGGCCACCCGGTTCATTCCGAGTAGATCACTGACAAGTCATCGACAGAAAATCATATATTCCGATTTTAGATCACTATGTTATATTGAATGACTTTCAACCAAATTTTCCGAAGAGCCAGAAAATAAAAGCTGCGTGAGGAATAAACAAAGGGGCCAAGCCTTTTTAGCTCGCGCCCCCCACCCTATTAATGATCTGCTATCCTTAAGCCTTTCAATTTCACTCCCGCTCAAGCCCTTGTCCATCCACGCGATGGCTCTCGATTAACTGCATAACCCACGTTTCATCAAATCGAAGCTTATCCAGCCGATGCCGGAAAAAGATCTGAATATATTTCTGCTCCCCGCCGGGAATCCGTTCGTCTTTGCTCGCATATTCCAACCGTTCTTCCTCGTGGCGGATTTCATAACGCAGGTAATCTTTGTATTGATGCAAAATTAAAAACTGCAATTCCTTGCTGATCAGTTCAAAATTTTTCAGTTTCGTATAAAAATGCAGTTCGTAATCCGGCGAATATGGAATCGGTTCTTCCATCAACCGAAAAAAACGTATTCTGCCTTCGTCCGTAAGTTTATAAGTCTTTATTTTTTTTCCTTTTCCTTGTTTGGCACCCTCCGGTTGCTCATCGGGAACCTGTTCGATCAGCCCATCCGCAAGCATGCCGTGGATCAGCGGATAAATCGCCCCCCAGCTGACTTTTCGCGTAGGACCAACGATCCCGTTCAAAATCTGATGCAGCAAATAGCCGTGCATCGGGTTATTCATCAATTCGCCGAGTATGAACAATTCGTACAAACGAAAGGCCCCCCCTTGTAAGTTTACTGCTTTTAAGCAAACAACAGTATAACATACGGCTGCCTGAAAAAACAGAAAAGCCGCAGGTCGCGGCTTTTCCAGGCCGCATCCGTTTGCGGCCGGTTCCGGTATTTCGCTTTATTACCCTGCCGTTACGCCGAATGCTGCTGCGCCATCACTTGGCGGTGTTTCGGCAAGAATGATACGGCGAGCAGGTTCGCAATCGCGATCCCCAACATGAGCAGAAAAACGGCATGCATTCCGGCAGTCAGCTCCGTTTTGGAGCCGATTATGGTTACATACTGGTTGTAAATCATGCCGAATACCGCGATGCCGACCGTTTGGCCCAGCGCACGGGCCAGCATGCTGGAAGCGTTGGCGACGCCGCGTTTTTCCCAGCCGACGACCGATTGCACGACAACGGTGGAGGGCGTCGCAACGAACCCCATTCCCAGTCCGATTAGCACGAGGATACCGATCCAAAATACGTAGGGCGAGTTCATCTGAAGCGCAATCAGCCAGATGGAGCCTGCCATGACCAGCGAAGAGCCGAATACGATCGATGCCTTCACCCCGACCCGGTACATGAGCCGGCCGGCGATGTTGGAGGCGAGCGGCCAGGCCAGCGACATCGGCATAGCGATCAGGCCCGAGCTTGTCGCGGAATTGCCGAGCACGGATTGAATCCAGATCGGCGAGTACACCGTCAACCCCGTCGTAATGCTGAACGTCAGAAAACCGCTGACATTGGTGACGTTCAATACGCGGATCCGGAAAATCGATAACGGGATCATCGGTTCCTCCGCCCGTTTTTCAATCCAGAGGAACAACATAAAACATACGGCCGATGCCGCGAACAGCCCCACGATCACCGGGGAATCCCAGGTATGCCGGGACCCGCCGCTCAGTAGCGCATACAACAGCGCGGAGAAGGCAATGGTAAACATAATCGCGCCGAGGTAATCGATTTTTTTCGCCTGACGTTCGATCGGCTGGTGCAAAAATACGACGACCAGCAGCAGGGCGATGATGCCGATCGGCACATTGATGTAGAAAATCCATCGCCAGGAAACTTGATCGACGAAGTAACCTCCGATTAGCGGGCCGAGAAGGCCAGCCACGGACCAAACGGACGAAAAGACACCCATCATTTTGCCGCGCTGCTTGCCCGAGAACAAATCGCCGATGACGGTAAAGCACACGGGCGCAAGCGCCCCGGCGCCAAATCCTTGCAAAGCCCGGAACCCAATGAGCCCCGTCATCGATTGCGCGGCTCCGCACAAGATGGAACCGAGCACGAATAAACCGATGCCGGCGGCGAACACGGGTTTGCGCCCGAACAAATCGGCGAGCTTGCCGAAAATGGGCGTCGCCACGCAGGTGGTCAACGTATAAATCGCAAACACCCAACTAAACAGCGTCTCGCCGTGCAAATCCTTGATCATATGCGGGGTAGCGGTGGCGACGACGGTCGCATCCAAAGCGCCAATAAACATCGCCGCCAGCAGTCCGGCGACAACCATGTTGACGTTGGTTTTCGAGGCCATGCGGAAAACGCCTCCTTACATTTTCTTTATGCCGCCCTTTGGTTTAACGATTGCAAACCAAGTAAAGGGTATTGCCTTCAGGATCGTTGAAATGCACGACATTGGCCGCCTTGCCTTCCACGGAATCGTGGAATTGAACGCCGCGGGATTTCAGCGTTTCGATGGCTGACTCCATGTCCTCCACCTCAAATCCTATGGACATGCTGCCCGATTTTTCCGGAAGGGAACCTTGTTCTCCGGCAAGATGCAGGAGACCGATCGTCAATCCAGGTGCCGCGATTTGCGCAAAATGCCCGTCACCGTGCTGCAGCTCCAATCCCAAGGTTTCGGCGTAAAATTTTACCGCCTTTTTCATATCCGCTACCATTACAGTCACATTGCCGCTTTTGAACATCTTATATTTCCTCCTTATTCGTTTGATCGATTTTATTATATCAAAATAATATAATAAGTAAACATATCTTTTTGATATATTCTATGAAAAAATGGTGAGGAGCTACGTAATAAAGAGAACGCCAAAGGGCGCTTTGTCTATCCGGGCAGCCTTGCGTCGCCCTCGATCCTGCTGGACGTGATGTGCCTTTCTCAATGATGGGAGACGTATGCTAGACTAAAACAGCCTTAGCCCGATGAGAAACTCGAGCTAAGGCTGCTGACATTTTGTTTTATTCCACCGTCTACTTGACGATATCACTAAAGGACGGCATTCAATCTTGACGTTATCCCATCATTACTGTCTTTGGAATGCGACCTTTAGGCCAAGTCCGATATAGATTGCTCCGACGAATTTGCTGCTTAGCCGGCTTATCCGGCTTATCCGGCTTATCCATGTCTTCCGTTTAACCAGTTTTCCAAGCGCAGAGATACTTAGTACAATTGAGGTTGTATACAATGCACTTAAGATCACAAAGACGACACCAAGGATCAAAAACTGCGTGGTGACTTGACCTCGTTCGTGATGAACAAATTGAGGCAAAAACGCCAGAAAAAACAGAGCCGTCTTTGGATTAAGAACTTCTGCAACAGTTGCCGAAAAGAATGACTTTAAAGCTCCTGCCGTTTTAACCATTGGAAGTTGCGGATCTGATGGCTTACTCATCATTTCGCGAACTCCCAAATATAGTAGGTATACCGCTCCTGCATATTTAACAATATTGAAAGCTAGAGCAGAGGTCATCAGTATAGTGGAAAGCCCGACAGTAGCAAATAAGGTGTGAAGAAAATCCCCGATTGCGATGCCAAGCCCTGCCATAATGCCTCCTTTTCGCCCGTTTTGAACTGTACGAGTAATGGTAAGAAGAACGGCTGGTCCTGGAATTAAAAATAGAAGAATGACAACGATAACATATGCCAATAACGTTGAAAAATCCGGCATCGGGCCTCCCCCTTCAAAAGCACTCAAAGTGAGATATTGTTACGGCTTTGCAACCATTGTTCGAATTCTTCGGGTGTGCTCACTTTATGGTCTAATACAGCCGTATAGATATCAAAGCTTTTCACCTGTTTACCATACTCGGCTCTCGATGCCCAGACGGTTTTGATCCGCAGGATAGAGAGAATCGCCTCTTCATGAAGACGACCGGGCAACGTACGAATATGCCGCAGATCAGGTTGTTTCTCAGGATCATCAACGAACCAAATATCCAGTGACCATTGGTTCTCGCTTTTAGATAAGTAATCCAATCCAATAAAATACCCGTCCGGGTAAGCCGGATCGGTGTTCCAGCTACCGGTATCGTTCATAAATTTCATCCGCCGAATCTGGGGATTCAATATCAATTGCGAAGCAATTCGAGAGATTACAGCAATGTCCAACTTGGAACAAACGACCGTCATATCAAGGTCTCTCCAAGTCATTAAACCGAGTGCCGCACTTCCAACTTTGACCGGCATGCCGGCTGCTTTTAGCGACTGGATAAGGTTCAATTCTTCCGCCACTGCAGCGGCCTCCGCTTGCAGCTGAAATTGACGAGCAAGCAGATCTTCACGTTCTACCATTTGTTCACTCCCTCTTGACGCGCTCATGCCATTTGTTCCTATAGTTTTTGGCTATAGTGGTCAACCGCAAAGCCAAAGATGACTTTCAACATAAATAAAAGACAAGTGATCAAAATATAAGGCGGGACGTGTCAATAGAATAACCGTTAAAAAAGGTGCCCCTTAAGCTGATCGATTGTAAAACCGTAAAATCATAGCACAGTCCAGTCAGCTCATACTGGGACGAAACCCATTCATGCTCCAGATGAGAATTCACGGTTTCGAAAAATATAAAATTGCCGGCAACGCCACATGATCAACAATCTCTTCCAATTTCTGATGCGACACCCATCCATTTTCAAGCATAAACGTATAGCGAATTTGCTCAAAAAGAATGAGTTTGGTCGCTTTAGGTGGGAGCATTGTGATTTCTCCCCGTTGTACGGCCTGTTGAAGAACGTAATCCATAATCTTAATATTGGAATCCGTTGCTTCGGCCAACATCTGGCTTGTCCGTTCTCGCTCCTGCTGGCTAATCATCTCGGAAAACAGCATTTTAAATAATTTAAACGGTCCATTGTCGGACTCCAAAATAAAATGCTGACCAACAGATACTAAATGATCACGGAGACTGCCCCTGTCGAAATCCAGACTCTTGAATATCCCTTCCGATTGTTGCATCCGTTGTTGGACAGCTGCAAACACTAAATCAAACGGAGTTTCCCAATAACGATAAACCACCGAGCGACTGGTATTCGCCTCACGAGCAACACGCGCAAAATTAATCGCACTGTACCCTTCCGTCTCCAGCAGACGATACGTTGCTGCATAAATATCATTTTGTAATTGGTCGCCGCGGCGGCGGCTTTTATTTGATTTCGTCATCACTCTTTCTCTCCTTGTACGTTCATTATACAGCAAACTGTATCTTAAATAAATAAGATCCAAACGTGTATCTAATTGACTTTTTAAGATACATTAATGTATCCTAATTATAAAATAAGATACAGTCATGTATTTAAGGGAGAGATAATCATGAAAGTTATTGTTTTAGGAGCATCGCACGGGGGGATTGAAGCGGTTGAAGCGTTACGGTTGATGTGTCCGAAAGCGAACGTTCAATGGTATGACAAAGGAGACTTCTCCTCCACTTCGGCCAAGGATCTTGAAGCCATTCAACAACAAGGAGTATCCATCTTCAGCAACACTGAAATAACTAAAGTAGAACCTGGCAAACACCAAGTGGAAATATTCAATCATATGACAGGGGATACGCGAACGGAGGGTTATGACAAAATCATTTTAAGTCCTGGTGCAAAGCCATTTATTCTTCCTGTCCCTGGACAGCATTTAAAAAACATCGGTACGATGAGCAGTCGACAAGATCTATTCAATATGAGAAAACATGCTGCAGATCCAGATATTAAAAACGTTGTAATTGTTGGCGCAGGATACATTGGGACGGGAGCAGCTTCATTATTTGCCGAATCAGGGAAAAAGGTTACGTTAATGGACATCAACAATCGTCCTTTAAGCTCCTATTTAGATCAAGAATTTACGGATGTACTTGAAAAAGAAATGAAAGATCGAGATGTGGAATTGGCACTAGGCAACTCGATCATCGAATTTGTCGGTGATGAAAATGATCGAGTCATCGAGGTTGTAACTAAAAAAGGCACCTATTCAGCTGACCTGGTCATCTTGTCTGCCGGCAATCGTCCCAACACGGAATGGTTGCGAGGCGCAGTGGAATTATTGCCGGATGGCAGAATTAAAACAGATGAATACATGCGTACAAGTGATCCCGATATTTTCGCCATTGGGGATGCAACAACGGTTTGGTACAATCCCGGTAAAATGCGGATGAATGTTTCATTAGGAACCAACGCGCGTCGTCAAGCACATTATGCAGTAAAAAACTTATACGAAGCCATTCATCCGCTTCCTGGTGTACAAGGCTCTTCAGGTGCGCATATTTTCGATTATTATTTCGCTACAGTTGGTTTGAATGATAAAACGGCAAAAAAGCTTGGCATTGAAATAAAATCCGTCTACTTGGAACAAGGGACAGCCCTGTTTTCTCCGGGGACGACCGTTATGTTCAAGCTGGTTTACGATCCAACAACTTTAGAGATTTTAGGGGGACAAATCATGTCTAAAGTTGATTTGACTGCTAATATCAATACGGTCTCCCTTGCGATTCAAACCGGATGCACATTAGAACAATTGGCCTATGCCGACTTCTTCTTTCAGCCAGAATTAAACACACCATGGAATGTAATAAATACGGCAGGATTAAAAGCATTACTACAAGAGAATTAATAGGTTATGGATTACCCGTTTGCTTCATGATCTTCCCTGACCCTGCATCATGTTGCCGCTCAGTTCCCCTGTCGGGAAACGAGCGGCTTTCTCTTGACCTTACAAAAGTTATTTACTTTAATTAAATTCCTTCTTAACAAAGTCAATAAGCTTGGACTTCAAGGCATCACCGTGCTCTCCCCTATGGTACATATCTGTTCCGTGATAACCACTCTCATCCACAATTAGCTCTTTATCCGTTGCTCCGGATGCTTGATATAATTTGCGCACTTCTTGTTCAATTGAGCCTCCATAATCGCCAGGTGAAAAAACAAACATGGATGGTGCTTTAATCTTCTCCACGCTCGGAATGGCATCAAGGGGCCCACATTGTGCAGGAGAAGAAAGAATAATCAGCCCCTCAATAGGCAGCGCCTGACGAACGCCTGCAATGATTGCTGTACTACCGCCACATGATGCTCCCGCCAAAAACACTCTTTTTGCACCCCATCGTTCGAGTTCACTTAAGGCAGCATCTGCATCACGATCTATATTCTGATTATCCTCCGGAAAATCCTGTGAGGCACCATGATTACGATATTCAGGAATAACCACCAGATACCCGCTGTCAGCCAGTTCAGTTCCCATGTCAAGAAAAGAGCAAATGTTATAGCCTTGCTCGTGTGCAAGCAGGACTCCTTTATCTCCGCTGCCAAGCACAAGTGCAGACAGATACACCCCATCACTGGTTGTTAAGGTAGTTGCTTTATCGCGCAGCTCATCCGGAACACAACTATTCACAAGATGCCCGTTAGAAGACTTCACCGAACGATCCGGCCAGGCAGGATCATATTCAACCGGTTTGTTTGGGGGGATGTTCTTCACTTCGGCAACTGGTGTTTCAGGCACAGCATTTTCTACAGGTTTCGTATCTTGAGGTTGATGAGATAGAGATTGATTTTCATTTGAAGATATCGGCATTGGGGTGGTGCATCCTGTAATCGTGACTAGTAAAAGGAGCAATCCAAATACCATTTTTGTTCCTTTAGAAAATACGTTCATTGATTTTTCTACACCTCCAACCATTACTGAAATTATAAGTGATTATTGAGCTCACCTACAAATCGGTTTCGTGCTGAACCTATCCCAAACACAAATAGGAAGACAGAAGCACTCAGTAATATAAGGAGTGGCAGGGTCCAGTTCTTCGTTATGTCATGCAAAAAACCAATGAGGGCCGGCCCGCTTGCCGCAAAGAGATATCCGATCGATTGCGCCATGCCGGATAGTTCAGCAGCCTGATGAGCATTCTCAGTACGTAAGCCAAAGAACATCATAGCCAAACCAAAGGCGAATCCTCCGCCAACTCCGAGCATGATGACCCATAACAAAAGAATAGAAGAACTTCCGTAAAGCAGCCCGAGTATTCCCGTTATAAGCAAAATCGCCGTGATGATCACTAACGATCGTTGGTTAGACATGCGACCAGCAATAACGGGCACAATAAAGGAAAATGGAAGAGGAGATAATTGCATGATCGAGAGATACCATCCAGATCGACTGGAGTCAATCCCCTGCCCATGTAAAATTTCAGGCAACCACGCGATAAGCACATAGAATATCATGGACTGAATGCCCATAAACATCGTTACTTGCCAAGCAAGGGAGGAACGCCAAACATTCACCTCTCTCTTCACCGTGTGCTCACCGGAAATCGTTGTTGGCTTGATTTGATTTCTTAACTGCGGTAACCAACAGAGGATGGACACAACACAGAGGATCCCCCAAATTCCCAACGCACCTTGCCATTTCAAACCTGCTCCAACTGCTAAGGGCACACTGATTCCTGAAGCGATGGCTCCGCATAAGCTCATTGAAATCGAATATACGCCTGTGATGGCGCCGATTTGATGAGGGAAATCACGTTTGATGATGCTGGGTAATAATACATTACAAACTGCAATTGCAGATCCAAGTATGGCTGTCCCAAGATATAAGTCTGCTGCCCCTGATAAAGAACGTATTACAATGCCAACGATTAAGAATAGGAGGGCAATCAATATGATGAGCTCAGCTCCAAATTTCCGTCCCAATTTAGGAACTAGAGGCGATAATAAGGCAAAAGCAAGTAAGGGTACCGTCGTAATCAAACCTGCCAGAGTATTTGAAATCTGAATGTCGTTCCGTATAAAGCTCACTAAAGAACCGACTGAGGTTAACGGTGCGCGTAAATTAGCTGCAATAACAATAATCCCCAGAACCATCAGCCATGTCGTAGCGGCTTGATTTTTCCTAACTTTCTTGATTGGATTCGGCATTTTTTCCTCCTGAATGTCATCTCATGATGAAGAAGAGTTCTCTTTCGACGATACCTTCTTATCGTTCATTGAAATTTAGAATACTTGTACAACCTCTTTAATATCATCAATTTCCTCAAGAATGGCGCGTTCAATAGCAGCCTTTAATGTGATCGTCGCACTTGGGCAACCGTGACAAGCTCCCAAAAATCTTAATTTGGCTACACCGTTCTCAACCTCGACCAATTCTGCGTCTCCCCCGTCACGCAATAAGAAAGGACGTAGCTTGAAAAGCACTTCCGATACTTCGTCGAACAAAATCCCGTTATCCTCCATAATGCCAGCTCCTCTCATTGTTTTAACAACATGAATTCATGCCTTTATCGTTCCGGATGGTCGGATTGATCCTTTGCCTTTTTGGTAAGAGAGGCCTCTTGATCTGAAAGTTCCATTAAAATCTTATAAATGGGATCCGTAGGTATCATCACACCACAACTGGCACTCAGTCCTAGGAGCATATTCAGATAGAATTGAATTTTCTTTTTCTCGCGAGTAATTTGCTCTAATTCTGAGATGTCCGAGTTATTTTTCTTCATTAAAACACACCCCATGCCACCTAATAAGTAAAACGCTTGATGGGTGTAAGGAATAAATTAACCGATGCTTCCTTCCATCTCAAATTGAATCAGCCGATTCATTTCAACGGCATATTCCATTGGCAATTCTTTGGTAAACGGCTCAATAAAGCCCATTACAATCATTTGTGTGGCATCCTGTTCTGTAAGCCCTCGGCTCATTAAGTAAAATAATTGCTCCTCGGACACTTTGGATACGGTTGCCTCGTGCTCCAAAGTAATCTGATCGTTTTTAATTTCATTGTACGGAATGGTATCTGATGTTGAGAGATTATCCAAAATCAACGTATCGCACTTAATATTGGATTTGGACCCTGCGGAATCGCGGCTGAAGCTGGACAACCCCCGGTAGTTGACTTTGCCGCCCTGTTTGCTGATAGATTTGGATATGATCGTAGAGGTTGTCTCGGGAGCAAGGTGAATGACCTTCGCGCCGGCATCCTGATGCTGATCTTTACCGGCTACGGCAATGGAAAGGATGGACCCCTTGGCTCCCCGTCCTTTCAAGATTACAGCCGGATACTTCATTGTTGCCTTGGAGCCGATGTTGCCGTCCACCCATTCCATTGTGGCGTTTTCCTCTGCCACAGCCCTTTGGGTTACCAAGTTGTAGATATTAGGAGCCCAATTCTGGATGGTTGTGTAACGGACACGGGAATCTTTCCGGCAAATAATTTCGATAACTCCGCTATGCAGGGAACTGGTACTATAAATAGGTGCTGTACATCCTTCAACGTAATGGACAAAACTCCCCTCTTCGGCAATAATTAATGTCCGCTCGAATTGGCCCATATTTTCGGAATTGATACGGAAATACCCTTGTATCGGAACCTCACACTGAACGCCCCGCGGAATGTATACAAAGCTGCCGCCCGACCAAACCGCACTGTTAAGCGCCGCAAATTTATTGTCGGCGGGCGGGATGATCGTACCGAAATATTGCTTGAACACTTCAGGATATTGCTTTAAGGCCGTATCCGTATCAAGGAAAATAACGCCCTGCTCCTCCAGTTCCTTCCGCATACTGTGATAGATGACTTCCGACTCGTATTGAGCGGATACGCCCGCCAGGAACTTTTGCTCCGCCTCAGGAATCCCCAGCTTGTCAAAGGTGGCTTTAATCTCGGAAGGAACCTCCTCCCAGGTCTTCCCCTGTTTTTCAGAAGGGCGAACGTAATATTGGATGTCATCCAGATTTAGCCCGGCCAAATCCGCTCCCCACCCAGGCATTGGCATTTTGTAGAATTGTTTCAAAGCTTTCAGCCGAAAATCGAGCATCCATTCCGGCTCTTCCTTGATTCGGGAAATTTCCCGGACAATCTCTTCAGTCAGGCCTTTTCCGGATTGAAAAATAGACTGGTGCTGGTCTCGAAACCCATACTTATATTCGCCCATATCCGGCGCTTTTTTAGCCATTAGTAACACTCCTTTTAACCTTTCAGGACTCATTTGATTTGCTAGGATCTGCCAAGCTTGCTCTCCACCAAATCTTGCAGACGACCGCGAACTCCCTCCAGCGGAATTTCCGAAATGACAGGAGCGAGGAATCCGAAAATAACAAGATATTCAGCTTCACTCCGTGATATCCCGCGCGACATCAGATAATAGATTTGTTCCGCATTGACCTGCCCCACGGATGCAGCATGGCCAGCGGTTACATCATCCTCATCGATCAGCAGGATCGGATTGGCATCGCCGCGCGCTTTAGGACTTAACATAAGCACGCGTTCGGTTTGCTGACCATCGCAATGGGTAGCGCCTTTTTCAATCTTTGTAATTCCGTTGATAATGGCGGTAGCTTCCTCAAGCATGACGGCACGCGTAATCATCTGGCTCACCGAGCTTCTGCCAAAATGCTGGGCTTGCGTGGTGTAGCTCGATTTTTGAATGCCCGTGCCAATCGCAATCACCTTCGTGTCGGATACCGACCCATTGCCTTGAAGCAATGTCTTGGTATCGCTGGCGGTATTCCCCTTATTCATTTCGCCGATAATCCATTCCACCGCGCCATCGGCAAGAACAACCGCTCGCCGCTCGGTGAAATCCGTTGTTCCTGCAGCAAGCTGATGAACCGAAGCGACTTGCACCTTTGAGCCTGCCCCCGCGAAGACTTCAACCACACCGTTATGCAACGCCTTAACATCATCCCCGCTCGACAAACAATGATCCACATAAGTGACCTTGCTGTTGCTCCCGGCCACAATTAAGACGTGAGGAGCGAAACGCACCCCGCTGGTATCGTTAAGAAAGATCGCCTGAATCGGCGCTTCAACCTCGACACCGTCCGGGACATATAGGAAAACGCCGCCACTCCATAAGGCGCTGTGTGCAGCAGATAAACGATGCTCTTCCGGCTTCACTGCCTGATAGAGATAACGTTGAACCAATTCCTCATGCTCTTTTGCCGCAGTGTGCAGGTCCGTTAAAATAACTCCCCGGGCGGCTAAGCTCTCGGCCAATTCCGTATACACTACATCCGAATTGGCCTGAACGATCAGTCCGCCTTTCACTGGAGAAGCAGCCAAACCTCGAACAACCTCCGGCGCCTCTTCCAAACTTGACCACGGCTTCTCCGCTTTGTAATCTCCGGTTTCGTAGAGATCCCATTTCTCAAGTTTCGTTTTCTCCACTTTAGGCAGCTCCAGCGTCCCTGCCAGCTTGAGTGCCTGAATCCGGCGTTCCAGCAGCCAATGAGGCTCACCTATAGCACTTGACCAAGCACGTAAAGCGTTCGCGTTCATTAAATTTATGGCTTGTGTCCCCACTTGCTTTTCCTCCTCAGCTTTTAAACTTCTTCTGCCACTGTCTCATCCGTAATCCCAAGCTCCTCTTTGACCCAATCGTACCCTTCAGCCTCCAGACGATGGGCAAGCTCCGGGCCGCCGGATTTGACAATCCGGCCTTGCATCATGACATGCACAAAATCCGGAGTGATATAATTCAACAGGCGTTGATAGTGGGTAATGATTAAAAAACCTCGATCCGGGCTGCGCATCTCATTAACACCATTAGCCACAATACGCAGAGCATCAATATCAAGCCCGGAATCCACTTCGTCCAGAATCACAAACTTGGGTTCAAGCAGCATCATTTGCAAAATTTCATTCCGCTTTTTTTCGCCGCCGGAGAATCCCTCATTCAAATAACGATGCGCGAATTCCGGATTCATCTCCAGCCCTTTCATTTTGCTCTCCATTTCACGGATAAAACGGATTAGGGAGATCTCATCGCCTTCTTCACGCCGTGCATTGATGGCGCTTCTGAGAAAGTCCGAGTTCGTTACGCCGGCAATTTCACTAGGGTATTGCATCGCGAGAAACAAGCCCGCCCGGGCACGCTCATCCACCTCCATCTCCAGAAGGTCTTCATTGTCCAGCGTCACCTTGCCATCCGTAACTTCGTATTTGGGATGGCCCATTAAGGCCGAAGCCAATGTGCTTTTTCCCGTCCCATTAGGTCCCATAATCGCATGAATCTCTCCGCCATGAATCTCCAGTGTGAGCCCTTTTAAAATCTCTTTCCCTTCAATCTTGGATCTCAAATCCTCAATCTTTAAGGTCGTCATTCTCCCTAACTTCCCTTCCGTAGAGTTGTTCGGCACGCGCCAGCAAATCACTCATAAATTTTCCGATCGTCTGTAACTCCGTCTCAGAATAGGATTCGATAAATCGGTAGAACCCCTCTTCTTTCTCTTGATGCAGCTTTTTATGCAAATGATAAACACGTCTTCCCTTATCCGTTAAGCTAAAATAAATCTCCTTCCGATTGTTGTTCAGTTGACTTTTCATAATAAAGTCCGTTTCCAGCAGCTTTGAACAAATATTAGTAATGCTTGCTTTGGACAAATCCATTTTCTTCACAATTCCGGTATGGTTTATAGGTTCATAATCACCAATGCAATCGATAACGTGTACACTTGTAATATTGTTAGAAAGCATGTCGATCTGGTGCTCTTTGGCTTGTTGCCGAAACAGGTCAATTTCATGTTCCGTATACAACTCGTTCAGATGCAGCATTTTTATATACTGCTCGTAAAGATGACCTTTAAAATGATTTGGAAACTCCAATTTCGCAATCCCCCTCTCTTATAGTTAGCAGACCAAGTTCAGTGACAGCACCAGACTGTTATCCTTTTTGTTCAGTACTGAACAAAATTTATATTAGCATATATGATAATGATAATCAATATCATTTGTGTTCCGTAAGACAAAATTCTGAAGACGTTTTTCATTGGTTCGTTATCATTGTCATCGGCCCGCCAAGGGAGCGTATTTCTTCGGTTTCATCACCAACGTCCTTCTGTTAGGCAGGTCTCCTGCCAAGAATGAACCGACCAAACAACAGCAGCAAGATACCCTCCGCCAGATCAAAACTGTGAAAAGAGGAAATCGGAAAGATTTTTGAATTTGAAGATCAGCTAAGTCTTATTCGTAGCACGGTAGTCTGAGATTAACTCCGTATTGGAGTTTAAGGAATTGCGAGGAGCAAGCAGTACGGGATGAGCCGGAGGATAAGCAACAAGCTGAAAATTTGGGTAAATCCGAAAGAATGGAACACTGATCCCTGATAAAAAAGAAAACCGCTCCAAAGGAACGGAATTTAGTAAGCTTGCTTATGTCAATCTTCAATAGTTCGGACAGAAAATTCGGCAGCTTCGCCAATGGATGAACCATCTATCCCCATCCTAATTTACGCTTTAAACACATCTCGCAACAACAGCCAATAAATCCCCCTACTTGGGGTATAGCGCAAAATGTCTATGTCTTCCGCTCAGACGATGGCCGGAAAACTAAATATAAAATAAAAAAAGCTCATCAGAGAATTTAATTCTCTAAATGAACTAATTATGGATGAAGTATGATGCCGGTGAAGGGACTCGAACCCCCACGGTTTCCCTCACGATTTTGAGTCGCGCGCGTCTGCCAATTCCGCCACACCGGCAAAAAATACGCGCCCTAAGAGATTCGAACTCCTGACCTTTAGATTCGTAGTCTAACGCTCTATCCAGCTGAGCTAAGGGCGCAAATCATGGAGCGGACGACGGGAATCGAACCCGCGACCCTCGCCTTGGCAAGGCGATGCTCTACCGCTGAGCCACGTCCGCATATCAAATTAACGTGAGCCATGAAGGACTCGAACCTTCGACACCCTGATTAAAAGTCAGGTGCTCTACCAACTGAGCTAATGGCTCGTACAAAACAAATTTCTCATCCCTTTTCAAGGATGAAATGGCGGAGCCGACGGGATTCGAACCCGCGGTCTCCTGCGTGACAGGCAGGCATGTTAGGCCTCTACACCACGGCTCCACACTTGGATAATAACATGGGGTCCCCGGAAAGTAATCGGAATAAGCTGCAAAGCATTGCTTCACTTTTTGGGGATAAGTTGCGGGGGCAGGATTTGAACCTGCGGCCTTCGGGTTATGAGCCCGACGAGCTACCGGGCTGCTCCACCCCGCGTCGATAAAAATGTTCTTATGGTGGAGGCTAACGGGATCGAACCGCTGACCCTCTGCTTGTAAGGCAGATGCTCTCCCAGCTGAGCTAAGCCTCCATGGGATACTTTAGTTTTCCCTACTTGATGCACTAAGCATTAATGAAAGCAATGACCCGTAGGGGATTCGAACCCCTGTTACCTCCGTGAAAGGGAGGTGTCTTAACCCCTTGACCAACGGGCCGCAATATAAATCCAAGCTGGCGGAGAGAGAGGGATTCGAACCCTCGAGACGCTTGTGACGCCTACACGATTTCCAATCGTGCTCCTTCGGCCAACTCGGACACCTCTCCATAAGAGTTGGTCTCCCCGGAAAGCACCGGAATGTCGATCCGCTTGCTTTCCGGGATAACTCCCCGAACAGGACTCGAACCTGTGACAACTCGATTAACAGTCGAGTGCTCTACCGACTGAGCTATCAGGGAACATTGCTTGGCGGCGTCCTACTCTCCCAGGACCCTTCGGTCCAAGTACCATCGGCGCTGGAGGGCTTAACGGTCGTGTTCGGGATGGGTACGCGTGGAACCCCTCCGCCATCGCCACCAAACGATTCAAGGTTAATCCTTGAAAACTGGATACGAAACTTGATTTGCGTGTTAGCCCCTATTCAGTTCCCGGGGTCCCCGAAAAGTAATCGGAATTACCTACGAAGCCTCGCGTCACTTTTTGGGGTATATTTTTGGGCCCCGCCAAAGTACTCGGACTCAGCTTCGAAGCTTCACGTCACTTTGGTGGGTAGAGTTTTGGATAAGCCCTCGACCGATTAGTACCTGTCAGCTCCATGCATTGCTGCACTTCCACCTCAGGCCTATCAACCTCGTCGTCTTCAAGGGGTCTTACTAATTGGGAAATCTCATCTTGAGGGGGGCTTCACGCTTAGATGCTTTCAGCGCTTATCCCGTCCGCACTTAGCTACCCAGCTGTGCTCCTGGCGGAACAACTGGTACACCAGCGGTGCGTCCATCCCGGTCCTCTCGTACTAAGGACAGCTCCTCTCAAATTTCCTGCGCCCACGACAGATAGGGACCGAACTGTCTCACGACGTTCTGAACCCAGCTCGCGTACCGCTTTAATGGGCGAACAGCCCAACCCTTGGGACCTACTTCAGCCCCAGGATGCGATGAGCCGACATCGAGGTGCCAAACCTCCCCGTCGATGTGGACTCTTGGGGGAGATAAGCCTGTTATCCCCAGGGTAGCTTTTATCCGTTGAGCGATGGCCCTTCCATGCGGTACCACCGGATCACTAAGCCCGACTTTCGTCCCTGCTCGACTTGTCAGTCTCGCAGTCAAGCTCCCTTTTGCCTTTGCACTCTGCGAATGATTTCCAACCATTCTGAGGGAACCTTGGGGCGCCTCCGTTACTCTTTAGGAGGCGACCGCCCCAGTCAAACTGCCCGCCTGACACGGTCCCCGTACCGGATCACGGTACCGGGTTAGAACTCCGATACGATCAGGGTGGTATCCCAACGGCGCCTCCATGGAAGCTTGCGCTCCCACTTCTTAGGCTCCCACCTATCCTGTACAAATCGTATCAAAGTCCAATATCAAGCTGCAGTAAAGCTCCATGGGGTCTTTCCGTCTTGTCGCGGGTAACCTGCATCTTCACAGGTATTAAAATTTCACCGGATCTCTCGTTGAGACAGCGCCCAAGTCGTTACGCCATTCGTGCGGGTCAGAATTTACCTGACAAGGAATTTCGCTACCTTAGGACCGTTATAGTTACGGCCGCCGTTTACTGGGGCTTCGGTTCACAGCTTCGGGTTTAACCCCTAACCGCTCCCCTTAACCTTCCAGCACCGGGCAGGCGTCAGCCCGTATACTTCGCCTTGCGGCTTCGCACAGACCTGTGTTTTTGCTAAACAGTCGCTTGGGCCTTTTCACTGCGGCCCCCTCGGGCTATAAACCCTACCGGGGCACCCCTTCTCCCGAAGTTACGGGGTCATTTTGCCGAGTTCCTTAACGAGAGTTCTTCCGCGCGCCTTAGAATTCTCTTCTCGCCTACCTGTGTCGGTTTGCGGTACGGGCACCTTCTCCTGGCTAGAGGCTTTTCTCGGCAGTGTGAGATCATGACCTTCGGTACTGTAAATTTTCCCTCCCCATCACAGCCCAGCCTTACGGTGTGCGGATTTGCCTACACACCAGCCTCACTGCTTGGACGGGGCATTCCATCGCCCCGCGTCACTACCCTCCTGCGTCACCCCATCGCTCATAGCGGATTACGGTGGTACAGGAATTTAAACCTGTTGTCCTTCGACTACGCCTTTCGGCCTCGCCTTAGGTCCCGACTTACCCTGAGCGGACGAACCTTCCTCAGGAACCCTTAGGCTTTCGGCGGATCAGATTCTCACTGATCTTTTCGTTACTCATACCGGCATTCTCACTTGTATGAAGTCCAGCGCTCCTTCCGGTACACCTTCAACCCTCATACAACGCTCCCCTACCCCTGAATCGACTTCACTCCTGCTTCGAAGTCCTGTGTTTAACCCCGAGGTGCATTTGGCCGAAACCTTTGAACAATATTCATCGGTTGCTTTCGGCAAAAATGTACCTGGTTATCACCGCCTCAAAGAAGCAGTGAAGTCGATTCAAGCCATAGCTTCGGTGGTGTGTTTAGCCCCGTTACATTTTCGGCGCAGAGTCACTCGACCAGTGAGCTATTACGCACTCTTTAAATGGTGGCTGCTTCTAAGCCAACATCCTGGTTGTCTGTGCAACTCCACATCCTTTCCCACTTAACACACACTTGGGGACCTTAGCTGATGGTCTGGGCTGTTTCCCTTTTGACAATGGATCTTAGCACTCACTGTCTGACTCCCGGTGAATCAGTCTATGGCATTCGGAGTTTGACTGAGCTTGGTAACCCTTGCGGGCCCCGCACCCAATCAGTGCTCTACCTCCACGACTGTCACACCGAGGCTAGCCCTAAAGCTATTTCGGGGAGAACCAGCTATCTCCGAGTTCGATTGGAATTTCTCCGCTACCCCCACCTCATCCCCGCACTTTTCAACGTACGTGGGTTCGGGCCTCCAGTGCGTGTTACCGCACCTTCACCCTGGACAGGGGTAGATCACACGGTTTCGGGTCTACGCCTGCAAACTAAATTCGCCCTATTCAGACTCGCTTTCGCTGCGGCTCCGCTTTCTCAGCTTAACCTTGCTTGCAAACGTAACTCGCCGGTTCATTCTACAAAAGGCACGCCATCACCCCTAAAATGGGCTCTGACTTCTTGTAAGCACACGGTTTCAGGTTCTCTTTCACTCCCCTTCCGGGGTGCTTTTCACCTTTCCCTCACGGTACTGCTTCACTATCGGTCGCTAGGGAGTATTTAGCCTTACCAGATGGTCCTGGCGGATTCATACGGGGTTTCACGTGCCCCGCACTACTCGGGATCCGTCTCGGAGGGCGGAGACTTTCGATTACAGGGCTTTTACCTTCTCTGGCCGGCCTTTCCAGACCTGTTCGTCTAACCTCCGCCTTTGTAACTCCATGTGAGACGTCCCACAACCCCGAAGAGCAAGCTCTTCGGTTTAGGCTAATCCGCGTTCGCTCGCCGCTACTGACGGAATCACTATTGTTTTCTCTTCCTCAGGGTACTTAGATGTTTCAGTTCCCCTGGTATGCCTCTTCACCACCTATGGATTCAGTGATGAGTGACTAGGTATTACCCTAGCCGGGTTTCCCCATTCGGACATCCCCGGATCGATGCTTGCTTACAGCTCCCCGAGGCAGTTTCGTTGTTCGCCACGTCCTTCTTCGGCTCCTAGCGCCTAGGCATCCTCCGTGTGCTCTTAGTAGCTTAACCATGATTTTTCCCGAAGGAAAATATCAAACCACTAATATCTTCACTTGTGTTGACACAAGTTCAGCTAAAAGGATTGTTCTAAAACGCAAATTTCGTTTCGTTATCCAGTTTTCAAGGATCAAGTTTCTTCGCCGTTTTACCGGCAGAATAATATCTTATCATCTCCTGCCTTACCGTTCAACCGGTAAGTGTTGGGAAGATAAGCTTGAGAGTTGAACTCTCAAAACTGACCAACGAGTGAGTAACAGGCCTAAGACCTGATTTTGTATTTGTACCGTTCCGTAACAGGAACGAGGTACTCCATAGAAAGGAGGTGATCCAGCCGCACCTTCCGATACGGCTACCTTGTTACGACTTCACCCCAATCATCTACCCCACCTTCGGCGGCTGGCCCCTTGCGGTTACCTCACCGACTTCGGGTGTTGTAAACTCTCGTGGTGTGACGGGCGGTGTGTACAAGACCCGGGAACGTATTCACCGCGGCATGCTGATCCGCGATTACTAGCAATTCCGACTTCATGCAGGCGAGTTGCAGCCTGCAATCCGAACTGAGACCGGCTTTTCTAGGATTCGCTCCATCTCACGACTTCGCTTCCCGTTGTACCGGCCATTGTAGTACGTGTGTAGCCCAGGTCATAAGGGGCATGATGATTTGACGTCATCCCCACCTTCCTCCGGTTTGTCACCGGCAGTCACTCTAGAGTGCCCAACTTTACTTGCTGGCAACTAAAGTCAAGGGTTGCGCTCGTTGCGGGACTTAACCCAACATCTCACGACACGAGCTGACGACAACCATGCACCACCTGTCTCCTCTGTCCCGAAGGAAAGCCATATCTCTACAGCGGTCAGAGGGATGTCAAGACCTGGTAAGGTTCTTCGCGTTGCTTCGAATTAAACCACATACTCCACTGCTTGTGCGGGTCCCCGTCAATTCCTTTGAGTTTCAGCCTTGCGGCCGTACTCCCCAGGCGGAGTGCTTAATGTGTTTACTTCGGCACCAAGGGTATCGAAACCCCTAACACCTAGCACTCATCGTTTACGGCGTGGACTACCAGGGTATCTAATCCTGTTTGCTCCCCACGCTTTCGCGCCTCAGCGTCAGTTACAGCCCAGAGAGTCGCCTTCGCCACTGGTGTTCCTCCACATCTCTACGCATTTCACCGCTACACGTGGAATTCCACTCTCCTCTTCTGCACTCAAGCCGTCCAGTTTCCAGTGCGACCCGGAGTTGAGCCCCAGGATTATACACCAGACTTAAACAGCCGCCTGCGCGCGCTTTACGCCCAATAATTCCGGACAACGCTTGCCCCCTACGTATTACCGCGGCTGCTGGCACGTAGTTAGCCGGGGCTTTCTTCTCAGGTACCGTCACTCTCCTGGCAGTTACTCCAGAAGACGTTCTTCCCTGGCAACAGAGCTTTACGATCCGAAAACCTTCATCACTCACGCGGCGTTGCTCCGTCAGACTTTCGTCCATTGCGGAAGATTCCCTACTGCTGCCTCCCGTAGGAGTCTGGGCCGTGTCTCAGTCCCAGTGTGGCCGTTCACCCTCTCAGGTCGGCTACGCATCGTCGCCTTGGTGAGCCGTTACCCCACCAACTAGCTAATGCGCCGCAGGCCCATCCGTAAGTGACAGCCCTGAATAAATTCAGAACCGCCTTTCCCAAGCCTCTCATGCGAGAAGCTTGATTATCCGGTATTAGCTACCGTTTCCGGTAGTTATCCCGGTCTTACGGGCAGGTTGCCTACGTGTTACTCACCCGTCCGCCGCTAAGTTAATCAGGAGCAAGCTCCCGATTAACTCCGCTCGACTTGCATGTATTAGGCACGCCGCCAGCGTTCGTCCTGAGCCAGGATCAAACTCTCCAATAAAGGTTGTTTGACTTGCTCATTTAGAAAAACTGACGAGAATTTTAATTCTCATTTATACTCACTCGTTGTTCAGTTTTCAAAGATCAACTTCGCTTTTCGTTCATCACCGTTGTTTCAGCGGCGACTTAAATAATATAACACACTGCCGAAAGTAATGCAAGCTTTTTTTAAAAATAATCTTAAATCAAATGCTTTCCCTGCGAGATTAATATTATCGCATTTCGCGGGGACATTTAATATAGCACATTACTAGGTTATACTCAAGCTATTAAGCATGTTAATTTTCGGAAATAAGAAAAAATAAAGAAGAGCGAGGGATTACCGCCCTCGCTCCATAAATCTTTAAGCATTAATCCACGGATTCCGGCGGCCGGACGTTTTGAGTTTGCCCGAGCTTTTTTTTCCGGCCCCATCTGATCTGGACTTGCCTTGCTTTTTGCGAGGTTTTACCGAATCCGGGCCGCCCGAGATTTTAACATTTTTAGCGGGGCCTGCTTGCTGGATTTCCGATGTTCCTGCCGGTTCGGCTTCCGCCTGGATTTCCGCCGTATGCGCCTCCCTCTGAGAATAACCTTTCATACTTTCCAGCGGGCTAACTTCGCCTTTAAGCGGTTCATTCCCCCAGGACGCCCCTTGAGTCAAAGGAGCCGGATAGTTTAAAGGATACCCCGGCATAAACGGCGCCGCTTGGGCCAAGGGTGAAACCGCAGACGGGTATGCCGGCATCGGCTGTCCATAATACGGCAGAGTTCCTGGGCCATGATGCCAGGGCGCTCCTTGAGAAAACGGCGCATTGGCATAGGATTCGGGAGACACATACTGCGGTTCAGGTGTCGGATAATGGTGCATGCTAAACATAGGATAATTGTTTTCTGCCGGGCTGGTATTCCCGCCTGCTTCCGGCATCGTGTACATCGGTGCGCCTGCATTCGATAACCCCGGATACTCCCCTTCCGGAATATGCCCCATTGCAGCCTGCACCTGCGGAAACTGCGGAATATTGGAGGAAGATACGGCTTCCGCGGGTACATTGTATTGGTAAAAAGGATGGTAGCTCTCCGGCTGCTGGTAGGTATGCGGGACATTCCCCGAACATCCGCATGGGGATTGAGTTGGATAAGCCATTGCGGGGAATACGGACGTAGGCTGAAGCGGTTGATAGTGCGGATATTGAGGGTTTGCATATTCAGGCAGCTGTGCCGTCGGATATTGGGCAGTTAAAGGTGCGTATGCCTGTGGCTCTGACTTCATCGGTTCATAGGCAGATGGACTTACCGGCCCATAACCGTACGGTTCCGATTTCATTGGCTCGTAAGAGATCGGGCCAAGGCCGGTCGACTCCGATTTCATCGGCTCGTAAGAGATCGGGGCGAGATTGGCCGGTTCGGATTTCATCGGCGTGTAAGCTACAGGCTCATACTTGGCGGGTTCATAATGCATGGGCTCATATTTTGCCGGCTCATACTTGATGGGTTCATACTTGATCGGCTCGTGTTTGATCGGCTCGTGTTTGATCGGCTCAACCTTCATAGGCTCCAGTTTGGTCGTTTCGTATTGGATCTGCTCGACCTCGATTTTAATCTCCATCGGCACCGTCTTCGGCTGCTCCGCCTGTATCGGCTGCAAATTTACAGGCTCCACATTCATCGGCTTAGGAACCTCCTCCTTCGGAGCTTCCTTGGGGGCGGGCTTAACGGCTTCCGGCGCGATATTGGTTTTGGGTGCCATTTCCGCCCCGGTAATAGGAGCCGTGCTCTTTTTGCCGGCCATGCCTGCGATGGGCGCCGTGTTTTTCTTGCCGGTTTGGGCCGGCATTGTCCCGATATTCTCCGGATTGGGATTCGGATTCGGATTGCCGTGCTCTCCCCAGGCCTGGCCTGCCCCCGCGGGAATGTTGACGATTTCGCCAACCGTCAGCTGGTTCGGATCTTTCAATTGCGGATTCGCGGCGATCAATGTCTGCAAGGAAAGTCCCCATGCATTCGCCAGCTTCCACAACGTATCGCCCTGCTTGACGACATGCTTATAAATTTTGCCCGTCTCCCCGCCGATCGGCACCGCCTCGGCAGGAATCTTCACCTTGTCGCCTACGTTCAATACGTCGGGATTTGCGATTTGCGGGTTGGCATCGATCAATTTCTGCAGAGGCACATTATACTTTTTTGAAAGCTCAAACAAAGTATCGCCTTTCTTGACAATATGAATTTTCACGCGCTAAAGACCTCCTAGGTATCTTCTCCGGAACGTGATTATCGCCCGGGGCCCATTTATAACATCCTATGCAGGAGCCCGGTTTTTGACATCCAACAAAAAGAAAAAATCCTACCTCCCTCTAAAAAAAGGAAATAGGATCGAAACGCTCCAAACGGAGCCGCGATTACCAGACTTTCAAACCGTCCTGATCGACGATCGCCCGGAACTCCTCCAGGAGCTTCAACGTCACCGGACCGGCATGTCCCTCGCCGATGATCCGGCCGTCCACTTCGCGAACGGCGATGACTTCCGCCGCGGTGCCGGTCAGGAACACTTCGTCGGCCACATACACGTCATGCAGCGTAAACGGTTCTTCTTTGAGTTTATAGCCTTTTCTTTCGCAAATTTCGATGATCGCCTGGCGGGTAATCCCTTCCAATGCGCCCAAATAACATGGAGGCGTTGTGATAACCCCGTTTTTGACGATGAAAATATTGTCGCCCGAGCCCTCCGTTACGTAACCTTGAGCGTTCATCATAATAGCCTCGCCCGCCCCGGCCAGGTTCGACTGGATTTTCACCAGCACATTGTTCAAATAGTTCAGCGATTTGATTTTCGGGTTCAGCGCGTCGGGCACGTTTCTGCGCGTGGAGACCGAGACGGCTTTCAAGCCGGTTTTGTAAGCTTCCTCCGAATAAATCGCCAGCTGCTCCACAATGATGACGACCGTTGCTTTGGGGCAGCGGTTCGGATCCAGGCCCAAATTGCCCGCCCCGCGGGAAACGATGAGCCGTATGTAGCCGCTCCGCAGCTCATTGCGGCGCAGCGTCTCCACCAGAGCATCCTCCATTTCTTGATAAGTCAGCGGAATGTCCAGCATGATCGATTTCGCGGAATCGTAAAGGCGATCCAAGTGCTCTTTGCACTTGAAAATATTGCCGTTATAAATCCGAATCCCCTCGAAAATCCCGTCCCCGTACAAAAAGCCATGGTCAAACACGGAAACCTTTGCTTGATCCTTTGTTACGAATTCTCCATCCAAGTAAATAACTTGTTCTGCCATTAATTTTGCACCTCCGCTGTTTGCTCTTCAAAAGAATAACTGGGGTAGCTCCCCAGCACGCGCACTCCACACCCCAAAGCCTCGATTTCGCCGATCGCCGAGCTGAGCAGCACCGATTCCAGCGGTTCAAGCACATCCATTAAAAAATAATAATTTCCCAATTTCTTTTTTGTTGGACGCGACTCGATCCGCGACAAATTCAGTTTGCGCCAAGCAAACGCAGACAATACCTGATGCAATGCCCCCGGAAAATCCTCAGGCAACGCAATCACCAGGTTCGTTTTGCTTTGGACGTTTTTGTTGTTCCCGCCGATCTTCAGCGGCTGCGGGCCGATCAGGACAAAACGGGTATAGTTGTTGTCATGGTCCGTCACTTTGCCGGCCAGTACATCCAACCCGTGATGCTGCGCTCCCAATCTCGTACCGATGGCGGTCCATCCCAGGCCGGGATGCTGCTTGACCACCTCTACCGCCTCCGACGTGCTGCCGACGTGCTCCAATTCCGCCTGAGGCATGCGGGAGCGGATAAACTGCAGGCATTGGGCCATCGCCACAGGGTGGGAAAGCACTTTGGTTACTTTGGAAAAATCGATGCCGTCGCCATCCGGTGTCCCGGCGCCGAATTCTTCCCGCCGGCCGATCAAGTTCTGAATCGACGGATATACCCATTCCACCTGCATCGGAATATCCACTTCGTGGACAAGCCAATCCATATGCAGGCTGACCGATCCTTCGATCGTATTTTCCACCGGAATGACGCTATAATCGCTTTTTCCGCTGGCCGTGGCTAAAAAAACATCGGAAATTTGCTTGAAATGAAGCAGTTCCACCGGCTCTTCCCCAAACAGGTGCAGCGCCGCTTCGTGGGAAACCGATCCTTCAGGCAGCAATGCTATACGTTTCATGTCCTGACTTCCCCTTTGATGTAATCCATAAATGAACCTTCCTTATCCATAGTAAGCTCCATCGCCCCGAATGTGCAAGGTTCGAGCCAGATCGTCCTAGCCCGGATTCCGTGCCCGGCAAGAACGTCCAAAAGGAAAACCTCCAGGTTCTGCCCCGTACGCTGCCGCCGATCGGCCAATGCCAGCAGAGTTGGCCCGGCGCCGCTCAAAGCGGCCCCGAGCGCTCCGTGTTCGGTCGCTTCCGCCAAAATCCGCGCCATGCCGGGAACCAGTTGAGCCCGGTAAGGCTGGTGAAGGCGGTCGCGCATCGCGGCCGGAATCAGATCGAGCCGGCCCGCGGCCAAAGCCGCGGTAAGCAGCGAAGTGCGGCTGACGTTATATACCGCGTCCTGCAAACTTACCTCGCGGGGAAGCGCTTCGCGAGCCTTGGAAGTGGACAGCTGAAAATCAGGAATTGCCACCAGCACCTCGAGATCGGCCGGAGGTTCAATCCGCAGCACATCCGCGTGGCTGCCGTCCCATACGGCCGTGATAATGCCGCCAAACAAGGAGGCCCCGACATTGTCGGGATGCTTCTCCATTGCTGTAGCCATGTCAAACAGCTTGGCCCGGTCGAGCGGCGAGCCGATCAGCAGATTGGCGGCGAACAGCGCCCCGACGATGGCCGAAGCGCTGCTCCCAAGCCCGCGGGTCAGGGGAATTTCCGAGTACATCGAAATATCCAGTTCAGGCAGCTCCACGCCGGCTTCGGCAAACACCGTTTGCGCAACTTGATACACCAGATTGCTTTTGTCTTTCGGCAGCCCGCCCATCTCGTCGCCGTAAAGATGAAACACGGTCGTCTCCGCCGGCTTCATTTCAATCCAGGAATACAGGGAAAGCGCCATGCCCAGCGTGTCGAATCCGGGACCCAGGTTGGCGGTGCTGGCCGGCACCTTGACCCGGACCCCGCCCTCACGAATCATGCGCGCGCCCCTTGCAGCTTGGCGATCGCATCCATGACCGCTTCCTCCGTATCCTGTACGACAAGCGGTTCACTGCCGATGCTCTTGATCGCGATATTCGGGTCCTTCAAGCCGTGGCCGGTAAGGACGCAAACTACGGTTTCGCCGCCTTTGAAATAACCTTCGCGCTTTAGCTTGTATACGCCGGCGATGGAAGCCGCCGAAGCCGGTTCGGCGAAGATGCCTTCACGGGCGGCAATGGTCCGGTACGCTTCGAGAATTTCGTCGTCCGTCACGTAATTGATTTGCCCGCCCGACTCTTCGGCTGCCGCTACCGCGGTTTTCCAGCTTGCCGGGTTGCCGATCCGGATCGCGGTGGCGATCGTTTCCGGCTCCAAAATCGGCTCGCCCTTGACGATGGCCATGGCGCCTTCGGCCTCAAAGCCGACCATGCGCGGCAGCGAAGATGATTTTCCGCGTTCGTGGTATTCCTTAAAGCCTCTCCAGTACGCGGAGATGTTGCCGGCGTTGCCTACCGGAATCGCCAGCACGTCCGGCGCCTTGCCAAGCTGATCGCAAACTTCGAAAGCAGCGGTTTTTTGCCCCTCGATGCGGTACGGGTTCACGGAGTTTACCAGCGTAATCGGATGTTTGGCGGTAATGTCGCGGACGATTTCGAGCGCCCGGTCGAAGTTGCCTTCGATGGCGATCACTTTTGCGCCATAAATCATCGCCTGCGCCAGTTTCCCCAGCGCGATGTTGTTGTTGGGAATCAGCACGATGCAGTCGATACCCGCGCGAGCGGCATAAGCGGCTGCGGCCGCCGAGGTATTGCCCGTGGAGGCGCACATGATCGTACGGCTGCCCTCTTCGATCGCTTTGGCGACGGCCATCACCATGCCGCGGTCTTTAAACGACCCGGTCGGGTTCAGCCCCTCATATTTGAAATATAGATCAAGCCCGAGCTCCCGCGACAAATTTTCCGCCCGCGTGAGCGGCGTATTCCCCTCCTGCAGCGTAAGCTTCGGCGTTTTGTCGGTAACGGGTAAATATTCTTTGTAGGTTTCCAGCAGTCCGAGGTATCTCATGGGATGAACTCCTTTTTTAAAAATAATTTTATCCTTCAACGCGGTAAACGCTTTTGATCCGATGAATCACATCAAGCGACTCGAAATGGTTGATCACCTTATCCATGCTCGCTTTGCTGGCGTAATGAGTAACGATCATGATCTCCGCCCCGTTCACGTTCGTGTTCGGCGACTGAACGACCGAATCCAGGCTGACCTCGTATTCGGCAAACACCTGGGTGATCCGGGCCAGCACGCCCGCTTTGTCGTCGACATGGAGCAGCAAGAAGTTTTTATAGGCGATCTGCTCGTCGGTTTTCAGCTTCTTCGGCTTGTAAGGTACGATTTGCTTCAGACCGTTGACGCCCAGCTTCAAGTTTTTGACGACGGCGACCAAATCGGCGACGACGGAGGTGGCCGTCGGCATCTCGCCGGCTCCGGCGCCGTAAAACATCGTCTCTCCCACGGCTTCGCCGTATACATAGACGGCGTTGTAGACTCCGCCCACCGCAGCGATCGGATGCGTATTTTTGACCATCGTCGGCTGCACGGTGATGCTGAATTCGTCATCCTGCCGCTCGGCGATCCCCAGCAGCTTCATTTCATAGCCAAGCCGTTTGGCATACAAAATATCCTCCCGCGTTACCGAAGAAATACCGCGGACATGAACGTCGCTGAGCTCGACATTGGTCCTGAAACCCAACGTGGCGAGAATCGCCATCTTTCGGGCGGCGTCAAGCCCCTCCACATCGGAGGTCGGGTCAACTTCCGCATACCCAAGCTGCTGCGCTTCCGTCAGCACATCCTCGTAAGAAGCGCCTTCTTGGCTCATTTTGCTCAAAATGTAGTTGGTCGTCCCGTTCACGATCCCCATAATTTTCATGATCCGGTCGGAGGAGAAGCCTTCGATCAGCGTCCGGATAATCGGAATGCCGCCGGCTACGCTGGCCTCGTAAAACACGTCGCATTGATTATCCAACGCTTTGGCCAAAATTTCCGAACCGTACAGCGCCATCAGATCCTTATTGGCCGTAACGATATGTTTGCCGCGTTCCAGCGCTTCTAAAATGTAAGTTTTCGTCTGTTCGACGCCGCCCATCACTTCCACGATGACATCGATCTCCGGATCGCGGATCACTTCCCACGGATCCTCCGTCAGCTTGGCCCGATCGATCGCGATGCTGCGGGGTTTCTCCAGATTTTTCACCGCAATCTTCTCGATCCGTATCGGAGACCCCACTTGACTGCTCAGATCCTCCTGATGCCCTTCCACGATCCGAACCACGCCGGTTCCCACCGTGCCAAGCCCAAGCAATCCAACTTTCACTGGTTTCACTTCCGATCCCCTCCTGTTATCCAATGCGCCTTAGGCACAAGCATTTTCTATGGTTTCGCTTCGCCCTCCCGCGCTCGTCAGCCTTAGCTTTGTCCGACGATTTGCGTTCTCCTGACGCCGGAAATGGTCTGAAGCGACTGCAGCATCGCATCCAGTTCCTCGGTGAGCCGGGAGGTCTCCACGGAAATCACGACATTGGCCCTGCCCTGGAGAGGAATGCTTTGGTTAATCGTCAGCACGTTGCCTCCGGAGCCCGCAATCGACGCAAGCACCTTCGACAAAATTCCCGAGCGGTGCTCAAGGTCAAAGGAGATGGTCACAATGCTTTCCCGATCAATTTGATTCAATTGATGAATGCCGTCTTTATACTTATAAAAAGCGCTGCGGCTCAACCCCACCTGCGCCACCGCCTCGTGAACCGTCCTGGCTTCGCCGGCGGCGAGCAATTGCTTGACTTGGAGCGTCTTGACCACCGCTTCGGGCAAAATGTCCTCGCGAACCAAATAATAATGCTCTTTCACAAAACGTCCTCTCCTTAGAGACTTTTGTTTTTACATAGTGGACATTATACCGGAAAGTCGAACAGGTGGCAATGCTTTTACCGTAAATACCGCGAATTTCCGCAGGTGCCGCTGATAGCAAGAAAAGCACCCCAAAGGTGCTTTCTTGATCAATAATAATAACTGCTGCCTTCCACAAACTCGAATTCGAAGTCGCCGATGCGTACAGGCGTACCGTCCTTGGCGCCGCGCTTGCGCAGCTCCTCGTCGACGCCCATGTGGCGCAGCGTCCGGGCCAGCTTTAAAATCGCGTCATGCGAATTGAGCTGCATCCGCTTCATCATCCGCTCGATTTTTACGCTTTCCACAATAAAAGTCTCGTTTTCCCGCCGGATCGTGAGCCCTTCGTCCTCGCGCTTGTCGAGCTTGTAGATTTTCCGCTCCTCAAGCTCAGTCACTTCTTCGATCGCCGGAGCTTCCGGAATTTGGTCGAGCAAATCGGCCGCGCGATAAACAAGCTCCTGCACCCCTTGGCGGGTTAACGAAGAGATCGGCATAATTTCCAGGTCCCCGCGAACCTCGCTGACCTGCTTGCGGAATTTCTCCAAATTTTCCGCCGATTCCGGCATATCCATTTTGTTGGCGGCGACGATTTGCGGACGATGCTCCAGATCGGCGTTATATTGTCTGAGCTCGTCGTTGATCTTCTGCCAATCGTCAAACGGATCGCGCCCTTCCGAGCCCGCCATGTCGACGACGTGGATAATGAGACGCGTCCGCTCCACATGGCGCAAAAATTCATGCCCCAGACCGACCCCTTCATGGGCTCCCTCAATCAGTCCCGGCAGGTCGGCCATCACGAAGCTGCGCCCTTCGCCGACTTCGACCACTCCGAGATTCGGCGCGATCGTCGTAAAATGGTAGGCGCCGATTTTCGGCTTGGCCGCCGACACGACCGACAGCAGCGTCGACTTTCCGACGCTCGGAAAACCGACCAGCCCAACGTCGGCCATCACCTTCAGCTCCAGCACCACCCAGCGCTCTTCGCCTTCTTCGCCGTGCTCGGCCAGCTCCGGCGCCGGATTGTTTGGCGTGGCGAAGCGAATATTGCCGCGCCCTCCGCGCCCCCCGCGGGCCACGATAATCTGCTGGCCATGGCGCGTCAAATCGGCGAGCACCTCCTGCGTATCGTCGTCGATCACGACCGTACCCGGTGGCACGCGGACGATCATGTTTTCCGCATTGGCCCCGTGCTGGCTTTTGTTCCGCCCTTTCTCCCCGCGCTGCGCCTTGAAATGGCGCTGGTAGCGGAAATCCATCAGCGTTCTTAAGCCTTCGTCCACCCGGAAAATGACGTCCCCGCCTTTGCCGCCGTCGCCGCCGGCCGGACCGCCCTCGGGCACGTATTTCTCCCGCCGGAAGGCGACGATCCCGTCGCCGCCGTCGCCTCCCTTGACATATATCTTCGCTTTATCTACAAACATGCATTCACCTCATTTAAGTTCCCGCAGGAAATCCGTAGCCGAAAAGCGGAAAATTCCGATTCAATCTGTTCGGCCCGAACCCGTTTGCCCTCTGCCCATTCCTCAATATGGCGCCTTAACGCTTCCTTGTTCCCCGATGCGCTCAGCGGATCGAAGCGGACCAGCACCTCACCGTTTTCCCTGGCGATGGACATTTTCAACTGAAGTATTTCTCCCCACGAAGACCGGCCGGCATACTGATAAGCTCTGACCGTTTCCACGATGGCTTCCGTCAGTTCCTCCGCGTCATCCGCCGTAAGCAGGCAGCCGAGCTGCAGGTCGTCCTCGATATCAACCTCCAACTGCACCGATCCGTTCACTTCGCGGAACGACTGCAAATAAAACACGAGCGACGGAATGCCGAGCCGCGATATTTTGCTCTCCACGGCCATTCGTCCTTTTATTCTTTCCACGCAGCCCGCCATTTTATCAATTTTGCCCATCTTGATATATCCGTACAAAATCTGCAGATCGTTCATCCAATCATGGCGATGGTGGCTAAGCGTCGCCGCAGCCGTCCGCTGCACGGATTCCAGCAAATGCTTCCGCTCGCTCTCCGCCTGTTTGCGGATATGCCGGACATACATCCAAAACAAGACGAAAAGACAACCGCTTATTACCGCATGTCCGATCGGCGACTTCACGAAATAATGGAGGGCCAGACTCGCGATCGCAAGCAGCACGCCGATCGTCGGCACCGTGAACCGATGTTTCATCATTTCCCCGTTCCCCTAACGAATTGGGTGAGCTTGCCACCCTGGCATCATAACCCAGTATAACATAAACCCGGCCTGAAAATCGCTCGACTTATGTCGTCCATGACATCAAAATACCGACATATTTAAAAAAGCCCTGGCACTTGATTGTGCCAGGGCTTTGCAGCTGCGTTCCGTACGGTCTTCGCCGCTTAGGCTTCAACCGTAGCCGCTACCGGAGCGGTTTCTACAGGGTAGACGCTCACTTTCTTGCGATCGCGACCCCAACGCTCGAATTTCACAACGCCGTCGACTTTGGCGAACAGCGTATCGTCGGAACCGATGCCTACGTTCGTTCCCGGATGAATTTTCGTACCGCGTTGACGAACGAGGATGCTTCCGCCCGTCACGACTTGACCGTCAGCACGTTTCACGCCAAGGCGTTTCGCGATGCTGTCGCGTCCGTTTTTCGTGGAGCCTACGCCCTTCTTCGAAGCGAACAACTGGAGATCCAATTTCAACATTGTAGTCTACCTCCTTCTTTAAATGATGACGTCCTGTATCTGAATATACTTCCCGTATGATTCTTCGATACTCTTCAGCATAACGACAAGGGAAGCAAGCAGCAATTGCACCTGTTCCTCGGCTTCCGGCCGAACCACGGAAGGAAGATTCGCGCTGAGAAAGCCGTTCTTCATCCGGGAATCCATCACGACCGCCGTCAGCTCCTCAATGGAGTTGACCGTACCTACGGTAATCGCCGATACGCCGGCGCATACGATGTCCTCCCCGGCCTTCGCGTAGCCGGCATGGCCTTCCACTTCAAAGCCTGCAATGCCGTTATCCTGCCTGCGCAAAATGGAGACGATAATCAATTACCGCACCTTCTTACGCCTGGATTTTCTCGATCGTTACTTTCGTGTACGGCTGGCGATGACCTTGTTTTTTGTGGTAGTTCTTTTTCGGTTTGTATTTGTAAACGACCACTTTTTGGCCTTTGCCGTGTTTTTCGACTTTCGCCGTAACAGTAGCGCCGGATACGAGCGGAGTTCCCGCCACCAAACCTTCGCCTTTGGATACTGCCAATACACGGTCGAACGTTACGCTCGCGCCGTCCTCTGCGTTCAATTTCTCGATGTAAAGCACATCGCCTTCTTGAACACGGTATTGTTTACCGCCGGTTTCGATAATTGCGTACATTTGCTTGCACCTCCTCATGTCTCAGACTCGCCTGATTCAGGTGCCGCCGTCCGAAGGAAAGCGGACTTGTCGACCCGACCGGAGCGGTTACAGCATGTGCACAAGACTGTACTTAGTGACACATACCTTACTATAATAGCATGTGATGCGAACAATATCAATTTGTTTTTCAGCCAAGATCATAACGAATTTTCCGCACGAATCCTTTTTCGCGTCATCTCCAACAGTCCGAGCCGCGTCCAGCCCAAAATATGATGCTGCGTCCGGTCGCCATACATCGATTGCTCCAGCCGCTCCCAAACGGCCGCACGATGCTCATCGCGGTCCATGTCGATGAAATCGATGATAATGATCCCGCCGGTGTCCCGCAGACGGACAAGCCGGGCGATTTCCTGGGCCGCCTCCAAATTCGTCCGATACACCGTGTCTTCCAAATCGGCGCCCCCGATGTATTTCCCCGTATTCACATCGATGACAGTTAGAGCTTCGGTCGTGTCCCAAACGAGATAACCTCCGCCGGGCAGCCAAACTTTCCGCTGGAAATCCTTGTCAAGCTGCGGCTTGACCCCGTAATGCTCAAACAGAGGCGGTTCGCCTTCGTATACGATGATCCGCGGCGATTCTCCGGGCAGCATTTTGCGCAAAAAAGCCAGCGCTTCGTCGGCCTGTTCCGGACAATCCACAATGAGCTCGTCCGTTTCCGGACTGTAGACGTCCCGCATCAACCGCTGCACGACGCTTAAATCCTGATGCAGCAAAGCGGGAGCCACAGCGTCCCCGGCTTCCTGCAGGATCGAGGTCCACTGCCCCCGCAGCAGGTCCAGGTCTTCACCGATTACCTCGCCGGCTTCGTCCTCGGCCACCGTCCGCAGAATGAGTCCTTCCTCCTCTTTCCTTAATTCCTCGCCAACCGTTTTCAGCCGGAATCTTTCTTCCTCGCGGCCGATTTTTTTGGAAACGGCGACGTAACCGGCGGTCGGCATATAAACCAGCCAGCGTCCGGGCAAGGAATAATGGGTCGTCACCCGCGCCCCCTTATTGCCGATCGCTTCTTTTACGACCTGAACGACCAACTCGTGACCGGGCTTCAACAGCTCAGTAATGGCCGGCTTCGGTTTTGGCTGTTTTTCCAAATGCGGATGAAGCACGTCATCAATATACAGAAACGCGTTTTTTTTCTGTCCTATATCCACAAAAGCGGCCTGCATGCCGGGAATGACATTAACGACTTTTCCTTTAATAAAGCTGCCGACCAGTCCTCTGTTCTGAGAACGCTCCGCCGCATACTCCACCAGCTTGCCGTTTTCCAGAAGCGCCACCTCGGTAGAGCCGGATCCGCAGTGAACAATCATCCTTTTCATGATCTCACCTTTCTAACGTTCTAGCAGAATCATACCTGTATCATTATATCAAAGAATCATTCAGCCGCGCTGAGACTAAAGATTCTTTAATCTTAAAAAGGAGGAAATGACGCGCTGTTCCGGTACAACGGCAACGATATTCCCTTGATGATTCATGACGTATATAAAATGGTATTTTTCTCGTTTAAATAGACGCAAGATATGGTCCAAAGGTTTCGCTTTTTCGGCAACAATCGGCTGGGCTAAAGTCCCGTTCATCAGATGCCTGGAAAAGCTCCGGTCCCGGTTCACGAGAAAGCGCAAAAACCGGTAAGGAATGTTCCGGTAATCGACGGCATTCGAATAGAACAAAAAAATGCCGATCATCAGCATGTTAAGCTGCGGTCCTTCCTTAAGCAGCAGGAGCGGCAGCAGCGCGTAGGCGATCAGCATGGCGCTGAACAGCAGGCTGATGCGGTGCGACCAGACCAGCGTGGCGTGGTAAGGAAGCAGGAGGCTGCAGAAGGCTTGGCTGATTTTTCCGCCGTCCAGCGGCAATATCGGCAGCAAATTGAACAAAGCGATCAAAATATTGCTTTGGATAAAATAGTCCAGAAAAGGCCCGTCCCACAAACCGGCCGCGTGCAGGAGCAAAGACGCGAGGATGAGCAGCGCGTTTTGCAAGGGCCCCGCCAAGGCGATGGCGATTTCCCGCCCGGCCGTCAGGTCTCCCGCATCCTCCATGACGGCAACGCCGCCGAAAGGAAGCATTTGCACGGACAGCACGCGGATTCCGTACATTCGCGCCGCGGTCACGTGGCCAAGCTCATGGATAAAAACGATCGCAAACAAGGAAAGAAGCTCCAAAAAATGACCGGTCAATACCGACATGAGCATAATGATGACAAACAGGGGATGAAAGGAAATCGTTATTCCGCTCCATTTAATCAAACGGGATCACATCCGTCGGATCAATATACCGGTCATCTTTTTGCAGTGCAAAATAGAGGGTAGGAAGCGGCGGTACCGTTCCCGTTGGAAGCGTGCCGACGATATCGCCCCCTTCCAGCCAATCCCCTTGTTCGACGGCAACCTGCTCCAGGCGGCCGTAGACGGAGATGAATCCATCGGCATGCTGGACCGTGACGGTCTCGCCCGTCGCCGGATCCCGGGTTACGCTGAGAACCCGGCCGGTTCCTATGGTTTTTACCTGAACCACCCCGTTCTCCGCCCGCTCGGGAATTATTTCCACCCCCTTCAAGCTGAGCGCAAACGAGCCGGCAGGGCTCCCGGAGACAGGAGCAACGAATCCGCTCGCTGCCCCGACCTTAACCCCGTTGTCTTCATGATGCTTAAAAATCGGAATAAACGACGGCGCGCCGCCGAAATAACGTTCATACCAGGCTTCTGCCGCCGAAAAATCCATCTCCACGGTAAGCGATTGCGCGACAAACGCTCGAATCGGAAGCGACCAGGAAGGTTCGTACCGTTCTATTCCCCAAATTCCCAGAAACAGCAGCGCGCTGATCACAAGCCGAGCAAACATCGTCGTCCAAAAAGAAGAACGGCCCCCTGCAGGGGACGGAGGATCCTCTTTGCCGCCAAAACCGCCGTAAAGCTCCTCCCAGCGCCCTTGCCCGCGTTTCCACAGCAATTCGGGATCGCGTTCGGGGCCGAATCCTGAAGTCCCGGTTGTTCCGGTTGTTCCGTTTCCGGTTTTCCCGGTTGCCCCGGTTGCCCCGGTTTCGCCGCTCTGCGGATGTCCTCCAGGACGGGCTCCTGCTTTGCCTCCCATCGAGCCCCCCGGCCCAGGCCGAGCCGTGCCGTAACTGCCGGAGTCCCGTCCCCCATCCGGGAGGAGAGGACCGGCCTCCATCGTCAGCTGTCTAATCCGCTCCGCTCTCCGTTTTTTCACATTTGATTTCACGTCCATCGCTTCAGTCCCCCCGGTCAAGTCAGGCGTTTCGTTGGGTGGCGTCCCCGAACCGCAGTAGCCCGCTCGAAATATCTGGTACTAGTATTTTTATGAAGGGCTTGGCCGGAATATGAACAAGAGACTATACGAAACGCAAAAGTGCAGGCGGTTCTTGTCGAAGCCTAGCGAAACAGGCGGTTCAAATACAGAAGTGCATTTGATATCCAGTCAAAGGATGCTTTTTTAGCGGATAGCCGTAAATCAGATGCACTTTCGGGGCTTTTGCATTTCGCCAGCTCGAAAATGGGGTTTGGGCGGAAAATCAAATGCATTTTTGCAGTTGATTCACTCCAGGGCGTACACAGCAAAAAAACCGGCGCCAGGCACCGGTTTGTTCACTCCACCTTATACTTTTCCTGATGCAGCATAATGCTGAACACCAGCCCGATACACAGCATGTTGATCAACAGCGAGGTCCCCCCGTAGCTGATAAACGGCAGCGTAATGCCGGTAATCGGCATCAGACCGATCATCATGCCGACGTTTTCGAAGATTTGAAACAGGAACATCGCCACAATCCCGACGATGATGTAGGCGCCTCTTTTGTCGATGCAGCGCAGCGCGATGAGGATCATCCTGTAAATAAACAAAAAATAAAGCAGCAGCAGCAGCGAAGAGCCAAGGAACCCAAACTCCTCGCCCACCACGACAAATATCGAGTCCGAGTAAGGATACGGCACGAATTTTTTGTTTTTCAGTTCGCCCTTCATGTACCCGTCGCCGAGCAATCCCCCGGAACCGATGGCGATCTTGGCATAGTTCGATTGGTGTTTGTCGTCGTTTGAAGCCTGGTCCGGATTGATAAACGTATTGATCCGCTGATACCAATGCACCTTCTTATGGCTTTCCAAATAATCGCGGATCTGTTCATTGTACGCGTTAAACAGCGTCACAAACACAATCAAGGCCGCAACGGCGGCCGTCAGGGCGATCAGCACATGGCTGTATTTTGCATTGCCGATCCACAGCATGCCAACCAATACCACCAGATAGATAATCGCGTTGCCGAGGTCCGGCTGGATAAGCACCAGAAAAAATGGGACCAGCGAGATTACTGAAATCGGCACGATATCGCCGCGGAAGCGTAAGGCCTGACCCTGCCTCTGGCCAAGCAGATACGCCGTGACCAGAATCAGGATGACCTTAACCAGCTCGGCCGGCTGAAACAGCAGGCTGCCGATCCGAAACCAGCTTCGCGCCCCGTTGATTTCCGGCGCAAGCAAATACACCAAAATAAGCAGCAGACAACCTGCCCCGTAACCATACCAACTGTAACGAAGCAGGAAACGATAATCGACCAGCGCCATCCCGAACACGACAATAAAGCCGAGGATATAAAAAATAACGGTTCTTAAATCATAGCCTTGAAATTCCGAATCGTACGGAGCAATGGCACTGCGGACCAAGAGGGTGCTGAATACCATGAACAAGGCCAAAATTCCGACCATCACCCAGTCCAGCTTTTTCAGTTTAAACAACAACGGAGATCAACCCATTCCGAAAAACTTCTTGAAGCGCGTAAATACGCCCTTCTTTTGATCGAGCAGCATCAGGGGCACCGTATCTCCCAAAATGCGCCGCGCGATGTTGCGATAGGCGATGGCCGCCGTCGAATCGGGGTTCATGACCGTCGGTTCGCCGCTGTTGGCCGCTTTGATGACTTTCTCGTCATCCGGTACGATGCCGATCAGATCGATGTTCAGCACCTGCAAAATCCCTTCGATATCCAGCATATCCCCGGCCTTCATCATGTTCACCTTGATCCGGTTGACGATGAGCTTGGGCGCGCCGATATGCGAATTTTCCAGCAGGCCGATAATCCGGTCTGCGTCACGGACGGCGGCGTGCTCCGGCGTCGTCACTACGATCGCCTGATCCGCTCCGGCAATCGCGTTTTTGAAGCCCTGCTCAATGCCGGCCGGGCAGTCGATAATGACATATTCGAAGTCCTTCTTCAGCTCAAGCACGATGTCTTTGACCTGCTCGGGCGAGATGGCGTTTTTGTCTTTCGTCTGGGCGGCAGGCAGCATGTACAGCTCGTCGAACCGCTTGTCCTTCACTAGCGCCTGGTTCAACCGGCAGCGGCCTTCGGCTACGTCGATCAAATCGTAGATGATCCGGTTCTCCAGCCCCATGACCACGTCCAAATTCCGCAGCCCGATGTCCGTATCGACCAGGCACACTTTTTTGCCCAGCAGCGCAAGCGCGGTTCCGATATTGGCCGAGGTCGTCGTTTTGCCGACGCCGCCTTTGCCGGACGTAATTACGATAGCTTCTCCCATCATTCACACCCCTTTAAACACGTTAAAATCCGGTCTGATCCGGGTCATATTGACGATTTTGTCGATTTGCATTTTCCCGTCCCGCAAAAAAGCGAACTCCATACTCGTCTCCCGGTTTTCCCATTCATCCGGAGGCCGGCTGATCGTCTCGGCGATCCTCAGCTGCGTAGGGGCCAAAAAGGAAGCGGCGATAACCGCTTTCTCGTTGCCGCTAAAGCCGGCGTGGGCCATCCCCCGCAGGGCGCCGAGGATCAAAATGTCCCCGGTAGCGCAAATCGTCCCGCCGGGATTTACGTCTCCGATAAACAGCAAATTCCCGTCATGGTGAAGCATCTGCCCCGACCGGACGATCCCGGCGAGCGTCTTCACCGCGCTTTCGTCTTTTTCCTGCGCGATCGCGGGCATTTCGATGGAACGGACAAGCAAATTGCCTTTTTGCTTCAATATATCAAGAATCATTTCTTTCTGATCTTCGGTAACGAGCCTCATGCCAAGCTTCACGTCCACGTGGATGATCGGCCCCGTCAAAATATGCTGATGGCTAAACTCCAATTTATAACGGAGTTCCTCCAGAAGACTTGAGAAATCGCACTTGTCGTCCAGCAGGAAAACCAGGCCGTCCTTGATTCCTTTGATCGTCACGTGGTTCGATTTCACCGTCATTAGCCTGTCCCTCCCTCCTAATCAATTCGTGCAGGAGCGGAAAAGTTCCTGCTTGGGCGGCAAGGAAAAGTACGCGGACGTCAAGCCTTCTCCTCGGGGGAACGCCGTTTGGCCATTAGTTCGAGCTGCTTGCGCAGGGGGACGTAAATCGCCAGCGCAAACAGAAACTGAACGAACAGATTGGGGATGATATGGTTCTGAAGCGCCCAGGTATACGGCCGATGCGTTAATTCGAACAGGGAATAAGTGCCGAACAGAATGGAATCAAACAGCAGGCTGCCGAAAATTACGATAATCATCATAAGCGGCATAGGCGCCCGCTGCGAACGGGATAAAAGGCCCATCAAATAGCACGACAATCCCATGGCGAAGGAATACGCCCCGATCAGCGCCCCGTAATAAACGACATCGTGAAGCAGCCCGAAAATGAGCCCCATAACCATTCCCGCATGCCGATGGTCATACACCGAAACGAACAAAAGGCAGATATAAACCAAATGGGGGACGATCCGCGCATGCCATGGGCCGGGAATCAGCCAAGGCACGATGGTTCCTTCCACGATAAACAAAACGAAGAGCAGCAGGATCAAAATATACTTTCGTTTATTCACTGCCTTCACCTTCCGGCATTTCCGGCATTTCCGGCGTGAACACGACGAACAGCTCCTTCCAGTCGGTAAAGCTGGCCGCCGGCTTAACGGTCGCCGTATACGTCAGGCCGTATTCGCCAACCTGAATATCCTTCACCGTGCCGATGATCATGCCGCGGGGAAAAGCGCCGCCGACGCCCGAGGATACGATAAGATCCCCTTTTTTAAGCGGAGTCCCGTCTTCAATCCGGGTCATGAGAAACATGCCCTTCTCCTTGTCATATGTTTCAATCATCCCAAACACGTCGTTTTCTTTGCCTTGCGCCGTCACGGCGATTCCGTTCGAATTCGGGTCTTTGGCGTCCATCGAGGTCGCCAGCCTTACGGTGGAAGTAAAGTTGCTCACGCGGCTAATCACGCCGACCAGCCCTTGATCCGAGTGAACAGCCATCCCTTCTTTAACGCCTTCGCGGGCGCCGATATCCAATACGATCGTGTTGTTCACCGGATCATCGTTGACACTGATAACATGGGCGATTTTCCAGTCATAGTTGTAAAGCTCTTTTTGCGCATTTGTAAAATCCAGTTCTTTCTGTAACCGCTTGTTCTCTTGATCAATCCAGTTATAAGTTGCCTTATCCCGGGTATAATGGGCTAATGCAATTTTAAGCTGCTCGTTTTCTTCCTGCAGCGCGCGCAGGTTCGCGATATCTTCAAACAAGCCCGCTATGTAGCTAGCGGGCTTGTAGAACACGTATTGCACGAAGCCAACCGTGTCTTTGACGAATTTTTCCGGCCAGGACAAGGAGGTTCTCGGCCCCAGCGTAAAACCCATAACCGCAATAAACAAAATAAGTCCCATGAGCAAAATGAACAATCTTTTATTGCCTAGCAGCTTAAACAGTTTCAGCACCCTCCAACCTTACGTTTTCTTGATTAAAACGGCATAGGCCGCCCAATTTTACAAGGACGGCGCCGCTTCGTGATAAGGGGTGTTTGCATCGTTATGGCGATGGATCAGCGTCTGGAGCGAAGAGCGGAACTGCTCTTGGATTTGAACAAGTGGATGTTGTCCAAAGCGCGGCCTGTGCCGATCGCTACGCAATCCAGCGGATTTTCGGCCACGATGACGGGCATTCCCGTTTCTCCGGCCAGCAGTTTGTCCAGATTGCGGAGCAAGGCGCCGCCGCCGGTTAACACGATACCCCGATCCATAATATCGGCGGCAAGCTCCGGCGGGCATTTCTCAAGCGTAACCTTGACGGCTTCGACAATCGCGCCGACCGTATCGCCGAGCGCTTCGGAGATTTCGTCCGAGGTGATCGTGATCGTCTTCGGAAGCCCGCTCACAAGATCGCGCCCGCGAATTTCCATCGTCTCCACCTGCTCGAGAGGCATAGCCGAACCGATGTCCATCTTCAGTTGTTCCGCGGTTCTTTCCCCGATCATTAAATTATATTGACGTTTGATGTATTGGATGATCGCTTCATCCATTTCATCCCCGGCCACACGCACCGATTTGCTCGTGACGATGCCGCCGAGCGAAATGACCGCCACTTCGGTCGTGCCTCCGCCGATATCGACCACCATGCTCCCGGTCGGTTCCCAAACCGGCAGATCGGCCCCGATCGCCGCGGCAAAAGGCTCCTCGATCGTATAGGCTTCGCGGGCTCCGGCCTGCTTCGTCGCGTCCTCGACGGCGCGCTGCTCAACCGCCGTAATTCCCGACGGCACGCAAACCATTACATTCGGATGGCGTTGGAACAGCGAACGCTGCTTCTGCGCCTGGTTGATAAAGTATTTAATCATCGTCGCCGTCGTATCGAAATCGGCGATAACCCCGTCTTTCATCGGTCGAATCGCCCGAATGTTGCCGGGTGTCCGGCCGATCATCTTTTTGGCGGATTCACCGACGGCGACGATATTTTTCGTGTCGGTATGTATCGCCACTACCGAAGGTTCTCTTACGATAATTCCTTTACCGCGCGTATAAACGAGCGTGTTCGCCGTCCCCAAATCGATTCCCAAGTCTTTCGTAAAGCCACCCAACATGCTGTTTTCTTCCTTTCCTTCTGTATCTAAACTATTATATTACATCAAGCCCTGCTCCTTCAAACTGACAAATTTTCCATCTCCGATAACGATATGATCCAGCACGTCGATGCCTACGATCTCTCCGGCTTCGCAAAGCCGGTTGGTCATCCGGATATCCTCGGCGCTCGGGGTCGGATCGCCGCTCGGGTGATTGTGCGCGCAGACGACCGAGGCGCTGCCGCATTTGATCGCGGCGCGAAACACCTCGCGCGGATGAACGATGGAAGCGTTAAGGCTTCCGATGGAAAGCGTCTCTTGAGCAATGATATGATTTTTCGTATTCAAAAAAAGACAAACAAAATGTTCCTTCTGCAAATAACGCATCTGTTCCATCAGCAGCTCCGCCGCAATATGCGGGCTGCGGATCGTTTCGGACTCCGGCAGCCTTGATTTGGCCAGCCGCCGTCCCAGCTCGATGCCCGCTTTGAGCTCGATCGCTTTCGCCGGGCCAATTCCCTTGAGTTGGACCATTTCGTCCAAGCTAAAATCAACAAGACCGCGAATGCCGCCGATTTCCGACAACACGCGCTGGGCCATGTGAATCGCCGATTCGCTGCGCGTGCCCGTTCGAAGCAATATCGCCAGCAGTTCCGCGTTGCTGAGCGCTCCCGGGCCAAACTCCATCATGCGTTCTCTTGGCCGTTCCTCCACGGGAAGGTCCCGGAGCATGTAAGAAGTGGATTTCATGCACAATCCCTCGCTTCCGATAGTTTATAAGCTAAGCCCGGGAATTCCCGGGCATGGCTTCAAAGCGTCTCGCGGAAGGATATGCTTTACCACTTCCAGGCGGCCTTTCGGCAAAAGTACGGTTGACCGCCGATCTCATTTAAATAAGTGTTCAAAAAGTCAGGTTTTCAGCACCGAGAAGGTTGGATGAAGCCAGGGACGTCAGGAGCGGAGCGTACGTTTTGGGTACGTGAGCAACGGAAGGCCCGGCTGAATTCAAGATTCGATGTCGAATCCGCATCATGACCTGCTTCGTGATCAAAAGATGACTTATTGAACTACCTCTTAAAGTACGCGAATGCCGAAATCCGCCAGCATGTCTACAAGCAAAGATAAAGGTAAACCAACGACATTAAAGTAGCATCCCTCAATGCCGGTCACGATCGTGGCCCCCAGGCCTTGAATGGCGTAAGCCCCGGCTTTGTCCAGACCTTCCCCGCTTCGGGCGTAGGCTTGGACCTCCGCTTCGGTCAACGCCTTCATCGTCACCAGGGTCGAACGGTATTCGACCTTCCTTCTGCCGGTTAAACCGTCCACGCAAGCCACGCCGGTAAATACGGTATGGCTGCGGCCCTGCAGGGAATGCAGCATCTCGGCCGCCTCGGCTTCATCCTTGGGCTTGCCAAGAACAGCCCCGTCGCGGACGACGATCGTGTCGCTTCCGACAATCACCGCATCCCGTTCGGACGATTCCAGCGCATGATAAACCGCATCCGCCTTTCGGCCGGCAAGCTCCATAACGATTTGCTCCGGAGCCCATCCCGGCGGCGTCGATTCGTCCGCATGGCTGGGTACGACTTGAAACGGGATTTGCAAGGAAGAGATCAATTCACGCCTGCGAGGTGATGTGGAAGCGAGAATAATCCGGCGTAATTGTGCGGTTTCCAATAGCGGACTCTCCTTCAAGGTTTCACAGGGCGGGGACAATCGACAACTTCCCGTTGTCAACCTCGCCATTTTTTGACACTTCCTTATTATAAGATTATTTGATGCTCAATACAAACAGAAAAAAGGCAGGGGAAAGTATTTCCATCCCTCGCCTCGAATATGCTTCAGCGGTTCTCCCCAGGGTTTACGCCGTGAATGATAACCTGTTCCGCCATGATGAAGCGCATCATCTCGTTTTGCACTTCCCAAAGCAGCGTTTTCGCTCCGCTTTTATTGAATTCTCCCAGGGCTTCTACCGCCCCGTTCATCGCCTTTTCCATCTCCCCGGCATAAGTTTCCAGAGCCGCCGGCCATTTACCCCGCACCGCGGCCGCGCTCTCAGTCCAGGATTGGTGCATGCGGCCCAATTGCTTAACCTCCTCGTCGCTAAGCGGCTGCGGACTCGCTTCGCTCAGCAGGGATGCCGACGCGGTACTCAGCAAACGCACGAGCTCGGCGCTTTGCGCCATATACCCTTCGAGCGCTTCCCGGTCGCCCGCAAACTCCGCGCTGGCTGTAGCGGGCAGAGCCACCTCATGCAAAATCAGGTGTACGCCGGCGGCTTTCAATTGGCCGCTCAGCAGTTTGGATTGTTCCCGGTCCGTCGATACGCCCGCGTAGACCCTCTTCTCATCGACCGTATCGCGCGCGGCCGCCAGCCCGGAAGCCTGCAGTTCCTCCTGCGCCAGCTGCACCCCTTGGGCCGTGCTGAACACCCCGTATTGGAGAAAATAATACGTCTGCTCCGGAAGCGCAAAGCTGATCCGAGGAAGCGATTCCTCTATTTTCTTTTCTTCCGCTCCGGTTTGGGCCATCGCCGGAACGCTGGCCGTCTGATCGGCCGCGCTTTGCTCCGGCGTGCCGATCCCTGGCAGCGGGAGCTGCATTTCCTGGTTAAACAGGGACAATACGACATAGCCGAATAAAGCGCCGGTAACGATCGCTCCGGTTAAGGAGCCCGCCACCTTCCAGCCGGACGATCTTGTGGGACGGGTGTAATAGGGCGTGTCCTCATACCGTGGGCCCCATGGATCGTCACCGTCGTCCCGTATGTTGTATGGCTCCGCCGTCTCTCCTCGCTCAAAATCGTCCGCTTCCCTCAGCAAATCGCCCTTGGCCCGCCCCCCCGGAAAAACCGTCAATCCCATGCCGGTATGATCGGTAAAAGGGTCGCCCCACGAATCCACGGTCTCCACCGCGCGGTATCGGGCAGGTCTCTCCGGCGGTACGACCTCGGGTTCTTTGTTCCATAACGCATCCTCTGTCGGCGCATCTTCTGTTAACGTATCCCCTGTTGGCATATCCCTTGTTGGCATATTTCTTGTTGGCGTATCTATTGCCGGGAGTTCAACCGTATGCCGCCACGCGGCCCCATCGTTTTTTGCATTGTCTTGATCCGGGAGTACGGCACGAACCTCCCGCCCGTTTTGGTCAAACCGGAATGTCATTTTCGCTTTGTTCACGGTCCGCACGCTCCTTGTCCATTCATCTATCCTACTTTATGAGAAAAGAAAGAATGATATGCCTTGGAGTTTGCTAAGACCTCCGTGGATCAAGTCAAGAAAAACCGCCGCCGATAATTCTTTGTCCGACGAGTGTTTGACGTTTCGGCACGAGGCGGTGCTCTCATTGTATTGATGCCGAATAAATAGCTGCAAAAAGCCAGTTTTCCTGAGAATCTACTGCGAAAAAAATAGGAGAAAAAATGCCGTTATTCCGGCGATAACAGTCATCTGAGAAATAGTGGGGATTTTTATCGCTATTTCCCTCGTGGCAAGAAAATTCCCGCTTTCCGGACCATTCTCAACCATCCACAGGAAAATAAGTGCATAAATTGTCCTTATTCCAGCGATACCAGTACATTTGGGAGAAATAGAGGCATTTTATACCGCTATATTCCCTCGTCGCAAAGAAATACCCGTTTTTCGGTCCATTTATTAGGAAATAAGGACATAAAATGCCTCTAATAGAGATAAACATACCTGGTCCCGCACAATAAGTACATAAAATGCCGCTATTTTGATGGCCAACGGTCGATCGTTCCATTAGCTCATTTTCAGCAGCTCATTCTCAGCAATTCATTCCAGCAGCCGGCTGTCCAGCGCCGGGTCCAGTGCCGGCCTCCGGGTTGAGCCGTTTTAAACGTAATGACCGTGGCTTCTGCACCGCTCGCAATATAACCGCGCCCTCCCTCTCCCCCGAATTTGACGAATTCCATAAATGTAAAAATGCTCCCCTAAGGGAGCACTTCTAGTGTTTTACGGTATTGCATGATGTTCCGCTTGGCCCAGCTTGGCCGTTAGCTGGACAATCCTTTGGCCAGCTCGTAGCCAACTTTATAAATATCCCCGGCGCCCATCGTGAGCACCAGATCGCCGGGTTGCAGCCGGCCCTGCAAATCCTCAAGCACGTCCTGCTTCGTCGGCAGGTAGCGGGCACCGGAGTTGCTGTTTTCCTTGATCAATTCCACCAGCTTTGCGGAATGCACCCCTTCAATCTCCTTCTCCCCGGCCGGGGAGTAGATGTCGGTGATGATCACTTCATCCGCGTCGCCAAACGCCCGGCTGAACGCATCGAGCAGGAAGAAGGTCCGCGTATAGCGCTGCGGCTGAAAGACGGCGATAATCCGTTTGCCCGTCGCTTTGGCCGCTGCGATCGTGGCCTGAATCTCCGTCGGATGGTGGGCGTAATCGTCGATGATGAGGATGCCGTCCATTTCCCCCAGCACCTGAAAACGCCGCTTCGCCCCATGGAATTTCCGCAGCGCCTCGGTAATATCCGCGAACGGAATCCCCGCCTCCAGGCAGACGATGATTGTTGCCATCGCATTATACGCATTATGCCGGCCCGGAACGGACAATTCGACCGTGCCGAGCTCCTCGCTGCCGCGTCTCATCTGGAACGTGACACAGCGATCGCCCAGCTCAATGTCATGGGCCGAATAATCGCAGGCCGTTTCGATGCCGTAAGTGATCATGCCGCACGAAAGGCTTGGCATCAGCTCCTGCACATTCCGGTCATCGCCGCAAACGACCGCCCTGCCTCCCGGTTTGATCTGGTTCAGAAATTGAACATATGCTTCCTTAAGACGGCCGAAATCGCCGCCGTAATTTTCCAAATGATCGGCCTCAATGTTGGTCACAACGCCAATCCAAGGATGATACTGCAGGAAGGAGCCGTCGCTCTCGTCCGCTTCGGCGACGACGAACTTGCCCTGCCCCGCTTTGGCGTTCGTACCGACATCCATCAGTTCGCCGCCGATAATGTAAGTGGGGTCCGCCCCGCAACTCTCCATCACCAGCGCGATCATCGACGAGGTCGTCGTTTTGCCGTGCGTCCCGGCAATCGCGATCCCGCTCCGTTCATTCAGCAGCCGGGCGAGCATTTGCGAGCGATGCAGGATCGGGATTCCCTGCTCCTGCGCTTCGATCCGCTCCACGTTGTCCTGCGGCAGCGCCGTCGAGTAGACGACCAGGTCTGCTCCGTGCACCTGCTCGGCCGTATGGCCGATATAGATTTTCGCTCCTTTGGCGGCAAGCTTCTCCGTTAACTCCTGGGCTGCGACATCCGATCCGGTGACGGTATAGCCCATTTCCAGCATGACGCGGGCAATGGCGCTCATGCCATAGCCGCCGATGCCGATAAAATGTACATGTTGTTCCGTAGTATTTAACAAAATGGTCACCAGCCTTTTTCAGAATCGGTTTGATGCAAAAGGGCCGCCCGCACGTCCGAAATCAAATACAACGTGCCCGTCACTACCCCAAGATCCTCCCGTTCCGTCCGTGACTCCAAAAGCGAAAGGGCCTTTTTCCAGTCACGTTCCACGATGATTTCCAACTCCGCTTTCGCTTCCGATCCCTTAAGTTCGGTCACGAGCTCATTTAACGCGTCGGCATCCATTTTTCGGCGAAAATCGGGCTCGGTCAGAATAAGCGTATCCACTATTGGTAATATATGCTTGAAGTAGCCGAGATGATGCTTGTTGGCTAACATCCCCATCATCATATGCAGCTTGCGGTAGCGGTAAACTTCCGGAAGGCTTTTCGCCAACGCCTCCGCGCCTTCCGGATTATGGGCTCCATCCAGCACGATGCGCGGCTCTTCCTTTACCAGCTCAAGACGCCCCGCCCAAAAAGCGGTGCGAAAGCCGTCCAACAGCGGCTCGTCTTCCAAAATAAAGGCCAGATACTGCCGCAGCACTTCGAGGACCATCATCACCCCGGCCGCATTTTTGCATTGATGCTCCCCCTGCATGCCGATGGCAATGTCCAGCTCGCGGAATGGGCCGCAGAAACGCATGGTTTGCGCGGTCGCCCCGACATCAAGACGCTCAAACTTGAACTGTTCGCCAAGCAAATAGAGATTCGCCCGCTTGCCAAGGGCCGTTTCCTTCAGCACGGCAATCGCTTCCGGCTGCTCCACGCAGCTTACCACCGGAACCCCGGGTTTGATAATGCCCGCCTTCTCGCGGGCGATCTGCTCGATGGTATCGCCAAGCACGTCCATATGATCATAACCGATATTCGTAATCAGCGAAACGATCGGCGTGACGATATTGGTAACATCCATCCTTCCCCCAAGGCCGGTTTCCCATACCACAACATCAGGATAACAGACCTCGGCGAAATAAAGGATCGCAATGGCCGTGCTGACCTCAAACATCGTCGGCGAGCCGAGCTCGGTTTCGGCAATTTCCCGCACGAGCGGCAACACCCGGCGCGCCAGCTCAAGGAGCGTCTCTTCGGGAATATCCGCTTCGTCGTATTGAAAACGGTTCGTAAATTTCGTGATATAAGGGGACGTAAACGTCCCGACATGGTATCCGCATTCGCGCAGCGTCCGGGTGAGAAAAGCGCAGGACGAACCTTTGCCGTTTGTCCCGGCGACATGTATAAATTTCAGCCTCCGCTCGGGATTTCCCAAACGCTCCATCATCAGCTCGATGCGTTCCAGTCCCGGGCGGATTCCGAACGGAATCAGCCCGTTTATCCAGTCGACCGCTTCTTCGTAGCTGCCCAGCGCAAGCGGCAGTATATCTTCGTCTGTAAGATCCCCCATGGTCTTCACCTTCATTTGAATAAATTTGCCCTTAGCCTAGCCCTTCAGTTCCTCGATCCGGGCCAGCACTTTGCCGCGTTTTTCGGCGTAATCGGCCATTTTGGCGCGTTCCTCTTCGATGACTTTTGCCGGCGCTTTGGATACGAACCCTTCGTTGGCGAGCTTCTTCTCCACCCGTTCCACTTCCTTGTTCAGGTGATCGAGCTCTTTGTTCAAACGTTCGATTTCCTGCTGGATATCGATCAGCCCGGACAGCGGCAAATACAGCTCGGCCCCGGTCACGACGGCGGTCATCGCCTTGTCCGGAACGGCCGCGGTCAAGGACGCTGCATATTCCGAAGCGTTGCAGAACCGGCATATATAATGTTCGTTGCGGGCGATCACTTCGAGCGTTTCGGAACTGCCCGGCTTAACGACAAGCTCGATCTTTTTGCTCATCGGCACGTTCACTTCGGCGCGGATATTGCGCACGGCGCGAATGATGTCGATCAGCAGATTCATTTCTTGAACGGCGTCCGGAGCTTCCAGAGCCGGATCGTACTCAGGCCATGCAGCCAGCGTAATCGTCTCGCCTTGATGCGGCAAATGCTGCCATATTTCCTCGGAAATAAACGGCATGAACGGATGGATCATCCGCAGCGTACGATCCAGCACAAAGGCCAGCACGCCTTGCGTTTTCCGCTTAGCCGCGGCATCTTCGCCGTAAAGGGACAGCTTGGCGAATTCGATGTACCAGTCGCAAAGATCGTCCCAAATAAAATTATACAGCAGGCGTCCGGTTTCCCCGAACTCGTATGCATCGATCAAACGGGTAATCTCTTTGGCCGTCTCGTTGAAACGGTGCAAAATCCAGCGATCGGCCGTCGCCAATTCTCCGCTGATATCGATATCTTCGTAAGCCACGCCGTCCAGATTCATCAAAGCGAACCGGGAGGCGTTCCAGATTTTGTTCGCGAAATTGCGCGCCTGTTCGACGCGTTCCCAACGGAAGCGCAAATCCTGCCCCGGCGTGCTGCTCGTCGAAATCATATAGCGCATCGCATCCGCGCCGTATTTCTCGATCACTTCGAGCGGATCGACGCCGTTGCCCAGCGATTTGGACATTTTCCGCCCTTCGCTGTCGCGCACGAGCCCGTGAATAAGCACGTCCTTAAACGGAATTTCGCCTTTAAATTCGAGCGACGTAAAAATCATCCGCGCTACCCAGAAATAGATGATGTCGTATCCGGTCACAAGCACATCGGTCGGGAAATACCGCTTCAGGTCCTCGCTGGATTCGTCCGGCCAGCCCAGCGTCGAAAACGGCCACAAGGCCGAGCTGAACCACGTGTCGAGCACGTCCTCGTCCTGCTTCAGATCGTCGCGGCCAAGTTTGGCGCGGGCTTCCTCCTCGCTGCGGGCCACGACCATCTCGCCCGTCGCCTCGCAGTACCAGGCCGGAATCCGGTGCCCCCACCACAGCTGACGGGAAATACACCAGTCGCGTACGTTTTCGATCCAGTGCAAATAAATTTTTTCGAAGCGGTCCGGTACGAAATTGACGCCTTTCCCGGATTTTTGCGCGGCGATGGCCGCTTCCGCGAGAGGTTTCATTTTCACGAACCACTGCGTCGACAAATACGGCTCGACCACCGCGCCCGTACGTTCGCTGTGTCCGACCTGATGCACGTGATCCTCGATTTTGACGAGAACGCCGAGTTCCTGCAAGTCCTTAACGATTTGCTTGCGGCATTCGCTGCGGTCCAGCCCCTGGTATTTGCCGGCTTCCCCATTCATCGTGCCGCTTTCGTCCATGACGCTTATTTGCGGCAGATTATGGCGGAGACCTACCTCGAAGTCGTTCGGGTCATGCGCCGGTGTAATTTTAACCGCGCCGCTGCCGAACTCCTTCTCGACATATTCATCCGCGATAATCGGGATTTCCCGGCCGACGATCGGCAGGCGCAGCGTTTTGCCGACCAGCTGCCGGTACCGTTCGTCCTCCGGATGGACCGCTACGGCCGTATCGCCGAGCATCGTCTCCGGACGCGTAGTCGCTACGGTGATGAAGCCGCTGCCGTCGCTGAGCGGATACTGCAGGTGATATAGGTGTCCGTTAACTTCTTTATATTCAACCTCGATGTCGGACAGCGCGGTGCGCGCGGCCGGATCCCAGTTGATGATATATTTGCCGCGGTAGATCAAGCCTTTTTCGTACAGCTTCACGAACACTTCGCGAACTGCTTGGGAAAGCCCCTCGTCCAGTGTAAAGCGCTCGCGCGAATAGTCAAGCGAAAAGCCCATTTTCGCCCATTGCTCGTGGATCGTGGCGGCGTATTGGTCCTTCCATTCCCAGACGCGTTCCAGGAACTTCTCGCGCCCCAAATCGTAACGGCTGACGCCTTGCTCGCGTAGTTTTTGCTCCACTTTCGTTTGCGTGGCGATCCCCGCATGGTCCGATCCCGGCAGCCATAATGCGTCATAACCCTGCATCCGTTTTGTCCGGATCAAAATATCCTGCAGCGTGAAATCCAGCGCATGGCCGATATGCAGCATGCCGGTCACGTTTGGCGGCGGGATTACGATCGTGTACGGCTGCGCGTCCTGACGCTGGCCGGCTTTGAAAAAGCCCCCCTCCATCCAATAACGGTACCACTTCCGTTCGGCCGATTTCGGGTCGTACGTCGTTGGCATTTCCGTTTGACTTTGTTGACCTTGGTTTTCCGTCATACCATTCAACCTCCGTTACAAATAAGCATCGCCTTCGCTTGCCGAAGATAATCCGCGTCCCATGAGACCGCGAGTATTCCCGGCAGCTTCCTGCAAAGCGCCCTTTGCGGCGGGACCTCGCTTTCTTCGGACCTTCGCCGCAAAAAACAAAAAAAGCCTTTCGTCTCAAAGGACGAAAGGCTTTACTTTCGCGGTACCACCTTTGTTTCGCGGCATTCAGCCTTCCTTCGCCGGCCCCATTGATCCGGCAAAAAAGTTGACTCCGCGACACTCAAGCAGATAACGGCTGCTACCGGTCCGTTCTAACGGCTATCTCCGCTCAAACGGACGACTCCCGGGCGACTTCGGCCAGCTAACATCCTGCGGAATCTTTCAGCGTGTGGGTTCCGCTCTCTGAAGGGTTCACTGCCCTACTCTTCCCATTCCAAGTCGTTGACGCAATCATTTTGCTTGAATCTATATTATCATAACTTGGAAACCCGCGGGAGTCAATATTTAGCCCTGCATAACGGATCAAACGCCTACGGAATGTACAAAATTTGCCCTTCGGCCAAGTGGTTTTCGGACAGGCGATTGTACAACTGCAGTTCGCGGGAGCTCAGGTGATAGCGCTCAGCGATGTCATCCAGCGTTTCTTCCCGCTGTACGATCACCAGCTTGACCTTGCGGAACGGGGTTTGTTCCTCGCCTCCGTGAACAAAAAGATTTTTCCACAAGAGCTCCTCGCCATCGCCAATCTCCGCCTCGTCAGACGCCGCCGGGGAATACGCCGCTTGCGACTGCAGATCGTTCTGCGGCCGCGAAGAAATCAGTTTCTTGAGGCCAAAAGGCTCGCTTTCTTTTTCTTCGGTGCTTTTTTTGCTGCCTAGCGCGATCTTCAGTTCTTTTTTCTCCTCCTGGTGCTGCAGCAAAGAATTTTCCGCTTCGGCCTGCGCCAGACTTTCCGACAACACGTTTTCCGGTTCCTGGACGGCCTCGGCTGCGGCTTTATCCGGCCCGGCCGCAGCTTTTTCCTCTACGGCTTCGGAGAACGAAGGAAAGGCAGCTTCTTGCGGTTCCGCCTCGCTTGCCGCTACGTTTGCCAGCTCGTTTTCCGGCGCTTCGAAATGCAGCGGTTCTTTTTTCGCTTCCTTTTTGGCGGCGTCGGTTTTTGCGGCTTCGCTTTTCACCGGTTCTTTTTTGGCGGCTTGGACGGGGGCGGCTTCGGGTTTCGCCGGTTCGCTCAAACGGTCCGCGGATTCCGGCTCGATAAAGGGGAGCATTTCCTGTTTGAACCATGCGTCATTAAACTGCTCAAACTCCGTTTGCTGCAGTATGCCTTGAACCGGGAGGGCGTATTCCTTGTCCGTCCACGGCCCGGCAGACGGTTCTGCGCTTTCCTCCTCCAACCATAGAGAGGTCGGCTCCGGCTCCGGCTCGGGGGCCGGCTTCGGTTTCGGCTCGTCCGGGCTCCGCTTCTCTTTCAGCGCTTCCTCCGGAAACGCCTGCCATTCCGTAAGTTTCGGGACTTCGGGTTCGAAACGGATCTCTTCTTGCTCCGCAAAAGAGAGGCCGCCCGCCTCCTCCTCGGGACTAACGCCCGGAACGACGTGTGCGGTCGTAAATTCCCGATCCTTCCAGCTATCGGCTTCCACCGCCAGCGAAGATGTCTCGACGCCCTTGAGCGACAAGACGCCGGTAATGTTCAAGCTGCGCGCGCTAAGCAGATCCACATCGAAGTTTTCAATTTCCACCGTGATATCCTCCAACCGGTTCACCCGGCTGAGCGGAATCGTAATTTCTACGGGGATCCAATGCTCCAGGCTGCGGGTCTCTCCTCCCCCCCGATACAAACCGGCCAGTAGCAAATGACCTCTTAATGAAGCATAGTCCTGTCCGGGAATGACCTGAATTTTCGGGAAAAGTTCAATTTCCTCCAGCTCTTCAATGCCGATCACATCTTCCGATAAATGAACGCGCTCGTAAATATCGAAACGAAGACCATAGGATTGATCAGCCAAAACGCTACCTCCTTTCAGCATATCCAAACATGATTCAGCATGCATATGTCATGATCCAAATCATCCTCGTTTTATCTATATGCCTTCGAAAAAGAGTGCATGCCAGCTTTTTGCTACCCGCGGTTTCTGCTCCTGGCCGCATTCATTAGCGTGTACTGCCCCTCACTGACCGCCCGAAAAACTCTTTTTGCCTGTTAACCTATAGAGTACGGGAATCAAGGCCAGCCCGATTGCGGCTACGGCCGTTATGCTAACCGCCTGTTCCGCCGTGAATCCTGCCTTGAAGTTATGAAGCACGGGATTAAACCATTGAAACACCCGCGAGACAATCCAGTACCGGGCAAACGTTTGAGATGCTTCCGGAAGCACGCTGACGCCGATAAATCCTCCGGTTCCGAAAAAGGTTGCGATCGACAACACGATGACGGTCGGTTGCAGCACCCGGTAATTTTTCAAAACCTGAGCCAACCATAGCCCGGCGCAAGCGCAAGCGATCATCACCGGAATCATCATCAGATAAACCTGAAGCAGCGGCGAGGTGTATATTTTCATTTTAAAGGCGAAAACCGCAAGCAACAAGGAAGGGATCGAACAGATAACGGCGGTGGTTACGGCCGCAGCTACATTCCCCAGACCAGCCAACCATAACGGCTGCGGGGTCAGAAGGATTTCCTTCTTCGTTCTGTTCTCGTTTTCAAAAGCATGCAGATTGCCCGCCGTTATCGTCGCCCCCATAAAGAGAGAAAGCAGCAGGCAGCTTCCGGCGATGTAAGATACTCTCCAAACATCATGCGGTTTTTCCGTGATCAGTTTCGGCACTACTCTGAGACCGCCGTTTAAAGCCAACTCATCCAAAATACTGTGCTCCAATCGCAGCCGTACATTTTTCATCATATCGCTATTGATGTTAAACGTCTCAATATAAACGTCTTTTGATTTCGCGTAGTCGGAAGGGATCCGTATCAGCAGTTGCAGGCGTCCTTCTCTGACTTTGGCTCTCGCTTTCTCCAAATCCCTCTCCACCACATTGTAATACTTCGTTATATTGGAATGACTTTGCTCGATGCTCCGCACAAGGGACTTCGATTCCGCGTTATTGGCCTCATCGACTAGCCCTACAGGCCACTGATCGCCCCCCGCTCCCATAATAACCGCCGTCAGGTACATTAAAATCAGCGGCAGTAGTAAAGGAGCGATGATTAGCTGTTTCTGCCTGCTTAAAATCTTCAAATTACGTACATACATTCCGACTGCCGCATATAAAGAAGTTTTCATTTTTCTAAGCCGCCTCTCCTACTGTCCTTGAGAATAAGACAAGTTTCTCTTTAACCGGAACACCGCCATGAAAACGAACAGCGCCGTGAGCGCAAGCATGAACAGCAAACCCTTAAACTCATACGCTGCCGCAGATGCAAGAAAGGTATTCCGCATATTTTCCACCACATCGGAAACCGGAATCCGGCTCGATAATCGCCACAACCATTCGACCGGTCCGCCGTAAGCGAACCCGCGAATGGAGGATTCATTGCCGCAAACCAAATAGAGAAAAATTCCAATCACGGCGGACAGAGTGATGATCGGCATCGACTTGCGCAGCCACACCCCGAGCATACTGCCGACCGCTCCGCCGAACAGGAACAACAGGGCAATCCAAAACCACAAAACGGGGGCCATTCGGGTAACCGGAAAAGACAGCGTAACACTCATAATCCCCAATACGAACAGGACGCTGATGAGCGTCTGCAAAAAGGCGGTAATCCATTTTCCCAGTACAAAAGGAAGAAAGCCGATGGAAGTAAGCACGATTTCCTTGCTCGTCCTTTCCTCCCATTCCCGCGCAATGAGCATTCCGGTATTGACCATGGATGTATACGATACGGCGAACATGAGCAGCCCGATGGAAATGTACAGTTTCATCGACACGTCCCGGGGAAACTTCGCGTATTGCTGGACGATCTCGATGTTATGTTCCGGGGCCGTTGCCTGTTGAAACAGATAGATGGCGTGCGACAACCGGATTTGAAAGTTTTTGGTGGCGTCCGAGTTGATATTATGAACATAGAGTTTAACTTCCGGAGCCGAGGTTCGCTGCTTGAGATCTTGGTCAAAAGCCGCCGGGATCTCGATCAGCGCTTCCGCTTCCCCGTTTTCATACCGCCGGAAAGCTTCGTCCGGGTCGGTCGTTTGGACAATAAAGTAGGGTCCGTCGACCGAACTCATGTCCGTCAACATCCGCACAAACCGGTCGCTGAACTCCCCTTCCGATTCCCGGGCGATCACGACGGGATTGGTAGCGGACACTTGAGTAATCAACGAATAAAGAAAAACGAATACAACGGGCACGATAATGCTAAGTACCATTAACGAAGGATTCCTCCAGGTCATTTTGAGATCCTTCCAAACGATCGCCTTGGTTCCTTTCAACATGGCTTTGCCCTCCGATCAGTTCCTTAATTGGCGTCCGGTAAAATGCAGAAAGACGTCGTTTAATGTCGGTTCCTTCCACTCAAAGCTGATGAGCCCGTCGTTCTCGGCATCAAACGATTTCAACATGCGCAGAGCGGTCTTTTTATCGGCAACGTTGACCAGCACCTTATTCGCTTCGAGCACCGCCGAGCATTTTCCGCCCAGCCGCACAAAGGTAGTCCGGGCATCATTTTCCCGTTCGAAAATCAATGCCATGGAATTATCGGTGATCCTCTCTTTCAACTGCTGTGGTGAACCGGAAGCCACGACGCTTCCCCGATCGATAATAACAATCCGGTCAGCCAGCGAATCCGCTTCCTCCATGTAATTTGTAGTCAAAAATACGGTTTTGCCTTCCCCGGTCAACTCCCGGATGCGGGTCCATATCGAGTTCCGCGACTGAACGTCAACGCCTAAGGTGGGCTCATCAAGCAAAATCAGATCGGGCGAGGTCAGAAGGGCCCGGGCTAACGCGAGCCGCCGCTGCATTCCCCCCGAATACGTTCCCACACGGTCATTCTGCCTTTCGCTCAGGCCGACCAATTCCAGCAGCTTGCCGATTTGCGAGGTCCACATCCGTTTTTCGATCCCGTAATACTGAGCGTGAAACAGCAGATTTTCTTTGGCCGTCAGATCATTGTACAGTGCAGTCTCCTGGGGGACGACGGACAGTTTGCGGCGGACGGTCCGCATCTCTTTCGCGGGATCGAGCCCAAACACTCGGACGTCCCCCCGGGTCGGCCGGGAGAGTCCATTGATGAGATTAATGGTCGTCGTCTTGCCGGAACCGTTCGGACCGAGCAAGCAGAAAACTTCACCCTGATTAACTTCAATGGATAACTGCTCCAGGGCGTAGAAGCGCTCCCGATTTTTTCGGGGATAGGACATTTCGACATGATTCAATGCAACAATACTCACAAAAGCTCATCCTTTCCATTTTACTTACTAAGTACTCACTCAATAATATAATTAAAAAAAATTAACCCAAGATCTTTAAAAACTGCTGGACCGTCGTACGAATATAAATTTCTCTTGTCTCTGCGTTCCGGGTAAACCGGTCATACAGCAGGAAATACATGACCATGGCCGTTTGGATGTTTCTTACCGCCAAACGCAGTTCTTCTTCATCCATGGCGGTACGGTCTTTTAACAGAAAATACAGCGGTTTGAGCCCCTCTTCAATCAGGCTGACAAGATATTCCCGGATTTGCGGTTTGCGCTGCGCCTCTCCGAAGAACATTACGATCAGGTCGGTCTTCTCATTCAGCCTGTGCAGGAGTTGTCCGAAGTATTTCGTCAGCAGCGATTCGAGCGGCACATCGGAATCCGCCTGAGCGGCGGTGTCTCTTAGGGACGGTATCAGCGAATGTTTGTCGACGACAGCCCACAGCAGCTCTTCCTTCGATTTGAAATAGTGATAAATCAACCCGTCCGTAGTTCCCGCTTCCTTGGCTATATCCTTCGTCGTGCTTGCATCGAAGCCTTTTGCGGAAAAAACTTTTAAAGCGGAATCAATTAATCTGTTTTTCGTTTCCAGACCTTTTTGCTGCCGTAAATTGAGTTTTTCCATTCGTTTCACCACTTCATTTCGCTTAATGATTACTCAGTAAGTTTAAATCAAATGCTTTTGCTCGTCAATAAAAAAAGCTGCGGCTAGCGAAGCTTCGCACGCAGCTTTTGCAGCCCGTCGGGCCAGGGATCTTCAACTTCCACGGTCTCTCCCGTGAGCGGATCGGGAAACGCCAGGCGTTCCCCGTGCAGCGCCTGGTTCGGCAACCGTGCCGTGCTTCCTCCATAAAGCGCGTCGCCGATAAGCGGATGGCCTGCGGCGCTCAGGTGAACGCGGATTTGATGCGTTCGTCCCGTCTCCAGCGTAAGCCGGACCAGACTGGCGCCATGAGCCGGATACACCTCGACGAGTTCCACCCGGGTCAGCGCCGGCTTGCCGGTTGGGGAAACCCGGCGCCGCTGATTGTGGTGGCGGTCCCGGCCGATCGGCTGATCGATCACCTGTAGCTCGGGGCTGACGATGCCGTGGACGAAAGCGATATACGTCCGCCCGATCACCTTGCGGCTCATCGCCTCGTCCAGTTTGAGCTGGGCGTATTCGTTTTTGGCGAACAGCACCGGCCCGGACGTGAAATCGTCCAGGCGGTGGATATGCGCGGCCGCCACCGCTTCTCCGCGGCCAGCGTACAGCGCGGCGACCATATTGGCTAATGTGGCTCGCGGGGCCCCCGGCTTCGCAGCCGCGCCAGTTCCGCTGCCGTCCGGATGGACCTTGACCCCGGCCGGCTTATGTACGACGAGGCTAAAATCGTCCTCGTACAAAACCGCAAGCTGCTCAGCTTCCGCTTCTAGCGGAGCGAATCCGGACTCTCTTGGCGGAAATACCCGCAAGCGCAGCCGATCCCCGGCCAGCTTGACGCCGCCTTCGGCCTGCAGCCGCCGCAGCAGCTTGGGGGGAGCGCCGTAGCTCCCCTCAAGCCAGGCGAGGGCGGCGGTAAGCCGGTCCTGCCCCTCGGCTGGCACCAGCTTGCCAGGCATCAGCTCCAGCCACTCGCCCCGGCGCACGGCGGAAATCCGCGCGTTCACAGCTTTTGCAGCGCGCGGCGGTGCGCTTCGATCGTCAGCTCGATATCCTCGTCGGTATGCACGCCGGATACGAACATGCCTTCGAACTGCGAAGGCGCCACATTGATCCCTTCCTCCACCAGCGCGGCGAAATAACGGCGGAACAGATCGAGGTCGCTGCTTCTCGCCGTTTCATAGTTCACCACTTGCCGGTCCGTGAAAAACGGGCACACCATCGAGCCCACGCGATTGATCGTGCACGGAATGCCGCGCTCCTTGGCGTTTCGCTCGAATCCGTCCGCCAGCTTGGCGGAAAGCCGCTCCAGCCGCTCGTACACCTCCGGCGTCAGCAGCGACAGCGTCGTGTAGCCGGCGGCCATCGCCAGCGGGTTGCCGCTCAGCGTGCCGGCCTGATAAATCGGTCCCGTCGGGGCGATTTGCTCCATGAATTCGCGTTTGCCGCCGTAGGCGCCGACCGGCAGACCGCCCCCGATCACCTTGCCGAGGCAGGTCAAATCCGGCGTAACGCCAAAACGCCCTTGGGCGCAGTTCATATGGACGCGGAAACCCGTCATGACCTCGTCAAAAATCAGCAGGCTGCCGTACTGGCTCGTGATTTTACGCAGTCCTTCCAGGAAGCCGGGCTGCGGCGGTACAACGCCCATGTTGCCGGCAACCGGCTCCACGATCACCCCGGCGATTTCTTCGCCAAAACGCTCGAAAGCCAGCTTCACCGATGCCAGGTCGTTATAGGGCACCGCAATCGTGTTCGCGGCAACGCCTTCCGGCACGCCGGGGCTGTCCGGCAAGCCAAGCGTGGCTACGCCCGAGCCCGCCTTGATCAGCAGGCTGTCGGCATGGCCGTGATAGGAGCCTTCGAACTTCATGATTTTGCTGCGTCCGGTATAGCCGCGAGCCAGCCGGATCGCGCTCATCGTCGCTTCCGTTCCCGAATTGACCATGCGCACGACGTCGATCGAAGGCACGCGTTCCGCGACCAGTCTCGCCATCTCCGTTTCCAGCAGCGTAGGCGCCCCAAAGCTCGTCCCTTTCGCCGCCGTCTCCTGCAGCGCTTTAACGACCTCCGGGTGTGCGTGCCCCATAATCAGCGGGCCCCAGGAGCCCACATAGTCGATAAAGCTGTTTCCGTCGATATCGTACACGCGGGAGCCGATCCCGCGGTCGATGTACATCGGCGTCAAGCCGACCGATTTAAACGCCCGCACAGGGCTGTTTACGCCGCCGGGCAGCACCTTTTTCGCCTCTTCAAAAGCCTGCCGGGAACGCTCTTCGCCCCGCCGTCCGATCGTGTGATTCATGCCGAATCCCCTCCTATGGATCTTATCTTCCTAACCAACAACCATCCTGATTAACATCCGGTTAACGTTTCTCGCGCAGCCACCGCGCCATGTCTTTGGCAAAATAAGTGATAATGATGTCCGCGCCGGCGCGTTTCATCCCAAGCAGCATTTCCGTGACGATCGCGCGTTCGTCGATCCAGCCTTTTTGCGCGGCCGCTTTCACCATCGAATATTCGCCGCTGACGTTGTAGGCCACCAGCGGCAGATCAAACTCGTCCCGCAGCATGCGCAAAACGTCCATAAACGCCAGCGCCGGTTTGACCATCAGCATATCCGCACCTTCCAGCACGTCTGATTCCGCCTCGCGCAGCGCTTCCCGCGCATTGGCCGGATCCATTTGATACGTTTTGCGGTCGCCGAACTGCGGCGCGGAATCGGCCGCTTCCCGGAACGGCCCGTAAAAAGCCGAAGCGTATTTGACGGAATACGACATGATCGGCACATGGGTGAAGCCCGCTTCATCGAGCCCCGTGCGGATCGCCTGCACGAAGCCGTCCATCATGTTGGACGGAGCGATGATGTCCGCGCCCGCCTTCGCCTGCGAAACCGCCGTCTTCACGAGCAGCTCCAGCGACTCGTCATTCAACACGTCCCCGCATACATGCCCATCCCGTTCATAAGTGTGCACCATTCCGCAGTGGCCGTGATCGGTAAATTCGCAAAGGCAGGTATCGGCGACGACGAGCAGATCGGGGTAACGTTTTTTGATCACCCGCGTAGCCTCCTGCACGATGCCGTTATCGACAAATGCGGATGTGCCCACGGCGTCCTTCGTTTCCGGAATGCCGAACAGCAGCACCGCCGGAATGCCCAGGTCGACGATTTCCTTTACTTCCTCCTCCAGCGTATCCAGCGAAAAATGAAACACACCGGGCATAGAAGGAATCTCGTTTTTCACGCCGCTGCCGTACGTCACAAAAATCGGCTGAATAAAGTCGTCCACCGTCAGCACCGTCTCGCGCACCATTCCGCGAATGGCGGCCGATTGCCGCAAACGGCGATGTCTTACAAATGGGTAGTTCATCGCATTAACCTCCTGTATTAAAATGGGAGCCTATCCCGTCAGTGCATTAAAAGCTGGATTTGAACAAAAGAATCGGCCGGTCTTTGAACCTAGCCCGGACCGGAGCGCCGTTTTTCTGCGGAATCTTAAGAACTGGAGCGCTCCACAAAACGATTCTAACGGTTGCCACAAACGCTATTTGTTCCAGAAACGTTGATTTCAAACTCTAACGGTTGCCACAGTGCTTATTTCACTTAAAACCGGCTATTTTGGCCCAGATTAAGGCAAATAACGTCGCTCACAACCGTTAGATTTCCGGCAGGCCCAGTTCTGGCTCGAAAACCTGAACTTTTAGGTCCGATCTGCCACCGCACCAGCCATCGAGCGCATACGGCCCGATCAATCACCAGACTGGCTGGACTGGCTGTTTTCACATGCTCCCTGATCATTCACCTTACTGGCCGATTACCGGTACGCTCCCTGATCATCCACCTTACTAGTAGAATGATCCGGAAATAATATGGCTTATCTACGGACAGGGGCCATGAATCACTTCGTTCTATATTAGACTTGTGCTCAGTATCGTCCCCATAAAATAGAGGAACTTTAGGGTCTTATATTCCGAATTTAAGCCTATTCATCACCATAGGGGAACTTTTGGGTCTTATTCTTCGATGAGCAGGTCGAAAGGCGGCCTTTCGCTACTAAATCGTGAAAATAGCGCCATAAAATTCCTCTATATCACGCAACATGGAGGATATCGCTGAAATAGCGCCCTTTTTTTCCTCTATGCTGTCACCCGAGATCTTTAATAGACTAATTTTGCCGTTTTCTCAAGTCTTCACTTGCCATCATGCTAACGTTATTTCCAGAATCGTCTACTAACCGTTAACCGCACGCTTCTTGATCATCCACCTTACTGACGATTACCACATGTTCCCCGATCCTCCGCCATCATAACCGACCGATCGCTTCGTGCCGGCCGCTAGACCGAGGCGCCCCGCTCTTTCCAATCGCAAAGGGCCTCGATCAGGCTGGGGATCGTCGCCTCCTTGGCCAGGATCGACACGCGCAGCCCCGCTTCCTCCGCCGTGCGCGCGGTGACCGGCCCGATGCAGGCGATTTCCGCGCCCCGCAGCGCCGCCACCGGATCGGCTACGCCCATGCCCGACAGCGCGGCCAAAAGATGGGTCACCGTCGAGGAGCTGGTGAAGGTCACGGCATGGATCCGGCCCTTCTCCAGCAGCTTGATGAGCTCTTCATCCTTTTCGCCGGCCGGAACCGTCTCATACATGACCGCCTCGGTGACGGCCAGCCCTTGATCGCGCAGCGCCTCCGGCAGCCACGCCCGGGCAAGATCCCCGCGCGGCAGCAGTACGCTTTGGCCGGGCACAAGCTCCGGGCCGTACGCTTCCAACAGGCCTTCGGCTTGAAACCGGCCCGGCAACTCCTCGGCAGCGATGCCGCGCTCGCGCAGCGCCGCCAGCGTGGCCGGCCCTACGGCCGCAATGCGCGCCTTATACAGCGCGCGAATGTCTTTTCCCAGTCTCTCCAGGTGCTTGAAGAAATAGTCGACGCCGTTGACGCTGGTGAAAAACGCCCAGTCGTACGTCTCCAGGCGGCTTAGCGCCTCGTCCGTCCGTTCCAGCGCCGCGCCGCTCGGCATCGAAATCTGGATGACCGGGAACTCGTACGGCTCGCCGCCCAACTCCTCGATGCCGCGGACGAGATCGCTCGCCTGGGAGCGGGAGCGCGTCACTAATATCCGCTTGCCGAACAAAGGCATGGCCTCCGCCCACAAGAGCTGCTCGCGCTGATTCACCACCTCGCCGACGACAGTGACCGCCGGCGGCTTAAAGCCGGCGTCAAGCACCTTTTGCTCGATGTCGGCCAGCGTCCCGGTCAGCGTCTCCTGCTCCGCCCGGGTTCCCCAGCGCACCAGCGCCACCGGCGTCTCCGGGGGCCGGCCGTGGGCGATCAGCTGCTTGCTGATATAGCCGATATTCGCCACGCCCATCATAAACACGAGCGTGCCCGTCGCGTTCGTCACCTTTTCCCAGTTGATGGACAAGTCCAGCTTATCCGGGCTTTCATGGCCGGCGATGATCGATACGGAGGAGGCCAAATCGCGGTGGGTAACCGGGATGCCGGCATAAGCCGGAACGGATATCGCCGCGGTGATGCCCGGTACGATTTCATAAGGAATCCCGTGCTTGCGCAGCAGTTCGGCCTCCTCGCCCCCCCGCCCGAAAACGGTAGGGTCCCCGCCCTTCAAACGCACCACGGTTTTCCCCGCAAGCGCCAAATCGACCAACAGCCGGCTAATATCCTCCTGTTTCATCGTATGCCGGTCGGTCCGCTTGCCAACGTAAATTTTCTCGGCTCCCGGCTTCGCTTTTCTCAAAAGGCTTGGATTGGCCAGGCGGTCATATACGATAACATCTCCCTTTTCGATGCAATCCAGCCCCTTTAGCGTAATCAACCGCGCATCCCCCGGGCCGGCGCCGACCAAATATACTCTCCCCGTCATGTCCATTCACTCCTCGGCTTCCTTAAGTAACGCGTCCGCCCCTTGGGCCAGCAGCAGCCCGGCAATTCGCTCGCCCAAGGCCACCGGATCTTCCCCTACGGCACTCTCCTTCAAAATAACCCGGCCGTCCGCCGAGCCGACCATGCCGGTCAGCCTGATCCGCGGAGCGCGGCCGGAGCCTGGCTCGCCGCCGCCCGCGCCGCCTTCTTCCGGCGCTTGTCCGCCCGCCCGCTCCAAATTCGCGTAAGCGCCGATCGGCACCTGGCAGCCGCCGTTCAGCACGGCGAGAAAACGGCGCTCCGCCGCCACGGTAAGCGCGGTGTCCGGGTCGTTGTACAAGGATAACAGCTCCCGCAGCTCGGCATCGTTTTCCCGGCATTCGATCCCAAGCGCGCCCTGGCCGACCGCCGGCAAACAAACGTCAGCGGACAGGTAAGCCGTGACCCGATTCTCCCAGCCCATCCGCTGCAGGCCCGCCGCCGCCAAAATAATCGCGTCGAACCCCTCCTCTTCAAGCTTGCGCAGGCGGGAATCGATATTTCCCCGGACCGGCTCGAGCACGAGATCCGGGCGGTAGGCCAGCAGTTGGCTGGAGCGGCGCAAGCTGCTCGTGCCGACGCGCGCGCCTTGCGGCAGCTCGTGCAAGTGAAGACCGCTGCGGGAGATAAGCGCGTCCCGCGGGTCCTTCCGCAGCGGCACTCCCCCGTTGATCAATCCTTCCGGGAGCACGGACGGCATATCTTTCATGCTGTGAACCGCCATATCGATTTCCCCGTCCAGCATCGCCTGTTCGATCTCCTTGACGAACAACCCCTTGCCGCCGATTTTCGACAGGGTCACATCCAGGATGCGGTCGCCTTTGGTGACGATTTTTTTGATCTCAAACTCAAACGGAAGTCCATGCGCCCGGCACAGTTCCTTCAAATCGCCGATCACCTGTTCCGTTTGCGTTAATGCCAGCTGGCTTTGTCTTGTCCCTACCACAATCGTACGCTTCGTCATCCGCTATTCCTCCGTTGTTCTTCTTCGATCCAGGCCGCGATCTCCGCTTCGCTCCACGGCGTGAAGCCGCCTTGCCGGATCGACGGCAAAATATCCAGCTCACCCAGCCTGGCCAGTAGCCGTTTGCGCCGCTCTTTATCTTCAACCTGCTGCTTGACCCGAGTCCGGACCAAGCTTAGAAATTCGACATATTGTTCATATGTATCGCCAAAACGCCGGTCGATCTCGCGGCATAATTCCCTGGCCGCCGCAGGTCCCGCTCCCGAAGTGGACACCCCGATCACCAGCTTGCCGCGGCGGACGACGCTGGGGGTGATAAAACTTCCCCGCGCTCCGTCGGCGGTATCGTTTACCGGAATCCCGAGCATTTCCGCCTCCTTCACGATACTATCGTTCACCTGCCGGGAATCGGTAGCCGCAAACACGAGAAACGCCCCTTTCAGGTCCCCTTCCCGGTACTCGCGCGCCAACCAGGCGATCTCCCCTTCCCGAACGCGGTCCTGAAGCCAGGCCGTCACGCCGGGGCTAATCACCGTAACGACCGCGCCGGCCTCCGTCAAAGCGGCCGCTTTGCGTGCGGCGACAGTACCCCCGCCGACGATCACACAGCGGCGGCCTTCCAAATTCAACATAACGGGCATATAATGGGGCATCGTTTTATCCACTCCCGGACATTTGGTTCATCACGTTAATAGCATACCCTACCCTGCCGTATTTTGCCATTGCCAGCCTAAAAACCGAGCTTCTCCGCACAAGAAAAAGCCCCGCGCCCCCCGCTTCTTTTCGAATTCCAGCCATGCAATTCGAAAAACCAAGCAGAGGGCTCAGGGCATTCCCGAGGGCCGTTTCTCTCCCTTATGCAAATGTTAAACCGGCACCTTCGCCAAAGGAAGTTCGGCTTCGCGCACAATAGGCGCTTCGGTCGGCCCGACATCTTCGTTTTCAAGGGAGGCGGCGCTTTCCTCTCCCGACGGCGCGGCCGCGCCCGCTTCCAGATGCTTCTCAAGCGCAAAGATCTGCGTAAACATCTCCAACGCTTCGGCCCCCTGTTTCCCGCCGGCCATTTCCTTGATCCGGTTGATCGGATCATGCATCATCTGGTTCAGGATGCTTTTGGTCAGCCGCCGGATCACCTTGCGCTGGCGTTCATCCAGCTCAGGCAGCTTATTAAACATACTGTCCAGCGTGCTTTCATGAATATGGGCGGCCTTTTCCTGCAGGGCGCGGATCACCGGTTTGACGCCAAGCGTTTGCAGCCAGTTCGCAAACACCTGCATTTCCTCTTCGATCATCTTATCGATTTTCACCGCTTCGGCCCGGCGCATCTCCAAGTTGTTCTCCACGATACCCTCCAGATCGTCGATATCATACAAAAACACGTTCTCAAGCTCGCCGATCTCCGGCTCGATATCCCGCGGCACCGCGATATCGATCATAAAGAGAGGACGGTCCGGGCGCCGCTTCATGCTGCGCGCGACCTGCGCCGACGTGATCACGTATCCTTCCGCTCCGGTGGAGCTAATCAGAATATCCACGTCCGCCAGCCGCTCCATCGCTTCCTGCATCGTGCACGGCGTGCCGTCAAACTTGGCGGCGAGCTCCTGGGCGCGGGCATAGGTCCGGTTGGCGACGATAACTTCGTCCGCTCCGCCCCCGCTTAAGTGCTTCGCGGTGAGCTCGCTCATCTTGCCGGCGCCGAGGATCAGCACCCGCTTGCCGCTAAAGCTGCCGAAGATCCGTTTGCCCAGCTCCACCGCCGCATAGCTGATGGAAACGGCGCTTTCGCCGATGGCGGTTTCCGAATGGGCGCGTTTCCCGAGCGTCACGGCTTGCTTAAACAGCATGTTGAACCAGGTCCCCGTCCCCTTCTCGCGCTGCGACAGCAAAAACGCGCTTTTAACCTGGCCAAGGATCTGCGTTTCGCCCAGCACCATCGAATCCAGGCCGCAGGCGACCCGGAACAGATGGCGTACGGCTTGTTCATCCTCATACATATATAAATGGCGGGTAAATTCTTCGCGCGGAACCCCAAACCAGCGTTCCATAAAGCTGCGGATAAAATACCCGCACATGTGCAGTCGATCGACCACCACATAAATTTCCGTCCGATTGCAGGTCGCGATAATAACGCCTTCCAATACACTTTTGGTGCGTAAGAGCTCCTGCAGCGCTTGCGGCATGTCTTTCTCCGCGAAGGAGAAGCGTTCTCTGACTTCCACAGGCGCCGTGCGATAGTTTAACCCGACTACGACAATGTGCATTGCAAGTTCACCTGCCTTCTTTTTGATGTTCAATCACCAACCGTAAACAAACTATGTTAATTATATCACAGAGGACGTCCATAACTCGTTCATTTCCGTGAGTTTTTTATGAATTATTTATGAAGTCGGCGATAACAAAACAAATAACCATGGAATTGTTCCATGGTTATCTTATTTTTCCCATATTTCCAAAATCTATGATGGATTACGCAAATTCCGCTTTTTTGGCAGGCGAATCTTCGACTTCCAGTTCGCCCAGCCCGCGAACCAGCTGCTTTGCGTAAATTTTCTCCGGTTGCAAAACGGACACCAGGTAATCGACGGCCAACCCGGGCTCCACCATTTCTCCGCAAGTGTAGCAATCGATGGCGGCAAACCCTCTCTCAGGATACGTATGGATCGAGAGATGGCTCTCCGACAGCATCACAAGCACCGTAGCGCCTTGTGGTTCGAACTGTCTCGATTGTATGGACAGCACCGTGGCTCCGCAAGCTTCGGCGGCTTCCACCAAATGAGCTTCGAGGAGATCCGCGTTGTTCAGTACATCGAAGTCGACTCCCCAAACATCAGCAGCAACGTGTCTTCCGAAAGTTGAATGTTCCATCTTCCGGTTCCCCCTTCCTAGGAATAAAATGTTTGGAAAAATTTCATCCGCTAGGACCTACGTCATTCACTTCCCGAGGGAAAAATCTCTCGCAACATCTCCATGTCCTGAGTGAATCCTGGTTCCTATATTCTTTTCAACGAGATTAAAAATAACATCTCCCGGGGACAATTGCAACCTTTTTTTTAAAAAAGCGCCGCGATCCCTCCTCCCCGCCCTTACCTGAAAAAAGCTACCCATAATCCGGGTAGCTTTCCTTAGTACTTTATGCCGTTATCAGATCAAGGGTGACTTGCCGCCGCACCGGCGAACCGAAAAAATTCAAGCCTCCAGCACAAACAATCTCCGGGAGCAGTCCCGCAATTCCGCGTCGATCCGCTCCACTTCCCCCGCATCCTGCGCGATAAAGCGGGCATCCAGCAAAGCGTTGATATTCCTGTGGATTCGGTCAATCTCGATCTCCGCCTCATTGCTGCGATAGATGCGCGCCAGCTCTCCCGCCGTATCCTTGAGTTCAAAAACAAGCTTGTAGGAATCCCGGGAATATTCGACGATTTTGCGAACTCGGCCTTCCTGATAATAATACATCATCATGAATCCATTATAAATTCTCGTTACCATGCCGCTGCCTTTGAAAGCCGCGAACAGCAGTCTCATCACGTTCGTGAGATGGGGTTGTTCCAAGCGGAAAGACAATTCACAGACGTAATATCCGTCTTTACGGTCAAAAGGCAGATGCACTTCCTCCCCGCCGTCATCCTCCAGCACCACCTCTTGCCCGCCGTTTTCGAGCACCTTCACCCGCTGGCGCACATGAGGATCGTACACTTTGTGAATAAACTGCGACATCTGAACTTCCGACAAACGCAAACTGGCGTTAACATACTCTGTGGCTAACCGCTGAGCCATAAAAATCTCCTCAATTCTTTTACAATCGCTTTATCATAATTATACACTACGATCAAAAGTGTTTGCTCAGCGGCCAAAACGTGAATTCACGCCATTTTTCAGAAAAAACCGGATTCAGCCGTTTTTAACCGCAAAAATCCCGCTTCATGCTCACTTTCCTGCGGAAACTGCTTCAAATCCCTTCCATATCCGTTGATTTGTTTATCAGCCCCCACAGCTCATCCTTCCCGATGCCTTCCTCCGAAGAGAACAGGATGACGGGATCTCCGGCCCGCAGGACCAGCGCTTCCTTAATGATTTTCAAATGCTTCGGCCAGCGCGTTTTCGGCACCTTGTCCGCCTTAGTGGCCACGACGCAAACCGGAAGCTCATACGCCTTCAGCCAATCGTACATCAGTTCGTCGTCCTTGGAAGGCGGATGCCTTAGATCGACGATCAGGATCACGAGCTTCAGCGTTTCCCGCTCCATTAAATACTTTTCGATCATTTTGCCCCAGGCTTCACGCTGCGATTTCGATACTTTGGCGTAACCGTAACCGGGGACGTCCACGAAATAGAGCTGGTCGTTGATGCGGTAGTAATTCAAATGCTGCGTTTTTCCGGGAGTTGAACTCGTGCGGGCCAAATTTTTGCGGCCTATCATGCGGTTGATCAAAGATGATTTGCCGACATTGGAACGCCCTGCCAGAGCGATCTCCGGCAAGGCGTCGTCGGGATATTGGTTTGGACCCACGGCACTGATCACAAATTCTGCTTTTGTCACTTTCATCGTTCCAAATCCTCTCTACAAGCGCAGTGATATGCTATTGGAGCAATATAAGGTTGAACTATTGATTATACGTGATAGGGCAGCCGTGTGAAATGTTCTTATGATCGCTGTTGTTCACGGATTTCTTTCCACTAAATTCGGAAGTTGTAGAAATCCGTTCACAAAGGCGACCACTGCCGTTTCTTCAGAATCATTTCCCACTCTTGCCTAACTCCAGCATTTCTTTAGTTCAACTTATACAGGATCTTAATCCAGGATCACAACCCAGCAGCTTAAGCCGCGTTAATGCACTTCGGGATGCTCCACAAGGGCGTGCTCAAGCACTTGATCCATATGGGACACCGGCACGAACTCGACCTCTTCCTTGACGCTTTCGGGGATATCCCGCAGATCGCGCTCATTGTCTTTGGGAAGCAGGATTTTCCGGTAGCCGGCCCGGTGGGCGGCCAGCGATTTCTCCTTCAGCCCCCCGATTGGCAGCACGCGGCCGCGCAGCGTAATTTCTCCGGTCATGGCCACGTCCTTAGAGACATGACGGTTCGTCAGCGCGGAAATGAGCGCCGTGGCGATCGTAATCCCGGCCGACGGGCCGTCTTTGGGGATCGCGCCTTCGGGAATATGGATATGGATATCGTTTTTCTCGTGAAAATCCAGCGGGATGCCGAGCTCCGCCGCTTTGGAGCGGGTATAGCTGAACGCGGCCTGCGCCGACTCCTTCATCACGTCACCCAGCTTGCCGGTCAAGGTCAGCTTGCCGCTGCCCGGAACGACCGTGACTTCGATCATCAGCGTCTCCCCGCCGACCTCCGTCCAGGCCAGCCCGGTGACCGTGCCGATCTGATCCTCCAGTTCGGCGATGCCGTAACGGTATTTCGGCACGCCCAAATAATCTTTGATATCGTCGGGTCCGATCGCGATCTTCTCCTTGCCCTCGGACACGATTTGCTTGGCCGCTTTGCGGCACAGCGCCGCAACTTGCTGCTCGAGACCCCGTACCCCCGATTCGCGCGTATATTCGCGGATCGTCTTAAGCAGCGCATCCTCCCCGATTTCCAGCTGTTCGGCCGCAAGGCCATGCTCTTTCTTCTGCTTCGGCAGCAGGTAGCGGGTAGCGATCTGCAGCTTCTCCAGCTCCGTATATCCCGGAATGAACAGCGTTTCCATCCGGTCGAGCAGCGGGCGCGGAATATTGTGCACCGCGTTGGCCGTCGTAATAAACATCACGTTCGACAAGTCGAACGGCACCTCGATAAAATGATCGCTGAACGTGTTGTTCTGCTCGGGATCAAGCACTTCCAGCAGCGCCGCAGAAGGATCGCCGCGAAAATCGGAGGCCATCTTGTCGATCTCGTCCAGCAGGAACACCGGATTCAGCGTCCCCGCCGACTTCATGCCCTGGATGATGCGCCCCGGCATGGCCCCGACATACGTGCGCCGGTGGCCGCGGATCTCCGCTTCGTCCCGCACGCCGCCGAGCGAAATGCGGACGAACTCCCGCCCTAGCGAACGGGCGATCGAACGGGCCAGCGAGGTTTTGCCCACCCCGGGCGGCCCGACAAGGCAGAGGATGGGACCCTTGAGCTTTTTGACGAGCTTTTGCACGGCCAGATATTCCAGCACCCGCTCCTTCGGCTTATCCAGCCCGTAATGGTCCTCGTCCAGCACCTGCTCGGCTTTGGCCAAGTCCAGGTCGTCTTCCGTTTTTTCATGCCACGGCAGGCTCAGCAGCCAATCGACGTAATTGCGGATTACGCCGCCCTCCGCCGAACTCGGGGGCATTTTCTCCAGCCGGTCGATTTCTTTCTCAGCCTTTTCCCTGACCTTTTCCGGAAGCCGCTTCTCCTCCATTTGCGCGCGCAGTTCCTCGGCCTCTCCGGCCCGGCCTTCTTTCTCGCCAAGCTCCTTTTGGATCGCTTTCATCTGCTCGCGCAAGTAGTATTCCTTCTGCGTCTTCTCCATCTGTTTCTTGACGCGTTGGCTGATCTTCCGTTCCAGTTCAAGCACTTCGCGTTCATTATTCAAAATGTCCAGCAGCTTCTCCAGCCGTTTCCGGACATCGATCGTTTCCAAAATTTCTTGCTTGTCCTTAATCTTCAAGGACAGGTGGCTGGTGATCACATCGGCGAGGCGCCCCGCCTCTTCGATATCCGATACCGCGGCGAGCGTCTCCGGCGTGACCTTCTTGGACAGATTGATATAATGTTCAAATTGGGTTAAAACCGTGCGCATCAGCGCGTCGATTTCCGGATCGACCGTTTCCTCCTCCGGACGCTCCTTGGCGATAACCTCGTAATATTCGTCATTATCCAGGTATTCGATAATTTCGGCGCGCTCCATTCCTTCCACCAACACTCGAATCGTGCCATTGGGCAGCTTCAGCATTTGGCGGACTTTCGCAACGGTCCCGATACGAAAAATATCTTCTTGCGTTGGTTCTTCAATGTTCACTTCGGATTGAGAACAGAGGAGAATCAGGTTATCTTCGACCATCGCTTTTTCCAGAGCTTTTACGGACTTCTCGCGGCCCACGTCCAAATGCAGAACCATGCTCGGGTAGACGAGAAGGCCCCGTAAGGGTAGCAAAGGAAAGCGCCGGCCTTTTGATTTATGCGGTCCCATCGCTTATGCACCTCCAAACGTTCTCGTTAGATATCATTGCTATTTTAGCAAATGTTACATAAAAACACCAACGAGGAGCGGCCGCTTAAGCAGCAGCCGCCCCCCGGAGCGCCATTCCCGGCAAGCCGCGGACGCGCGCCTACATCGTCCCGCCTTGCGACGGGGATTCCGCGTGCAAAAACGGCGCGGGCGCCGGAGTCGGGGCAAACAGCTCCCCGCCGGTCGAAAATCCCAAGTTTTTCTCGGCTTCCGGACCGAACACATGGCGGAACACCTCGGCCACCGTCTCGACGGGGATGACGCTTAAGCCTTCCAGCCCCTCGAACAGCGACTGCCAGTTGTCCTTCGGGATCAGTACGGTCGTCGCTCCCGCCTGGAACGCCGCTTCCACTTTGGCCACGACCCCGCCGACGGGCTTCACCTTGCCGTGGATTCCCAGCTCGCCGGTCATGGCGATCTGATGGTTCACCGGCACCCGCTTGATCGCCGAGGCGATGGCGGTGGCGATGGCGAGGCCCGCGGACGGTCCGTCGATCGGCGTTCCGCCCGGGAAATTAATATGAAGATCGTAATTGGAAGGGTGCAGGCCCATGCGCTGCAGAACGGTCAGCACGTTCTCCACCGATCCCTTGGCCATGCTCTTGCGCCGCAGCGTCCGGCTGCCCCCGCCGATTTCCTCTTCGTCCACCATACCGGTGATATTGTAGGTGCCCCTTCCTTTTTCCGCCGGTACCGCCGTCGCTTCGATTTCCAGCAGCGTTCCCATATTCGCGCCGTACACCGCCAGCCCGTTGACGACGCCTACTTCCGAACGCTCGGGGATTTTGCGGTCCGGCCGGGGCGCAAGCTGACTGCTGGTGGCCACCCACTCCAGATCCGAAGCGAGCAGGTGATCGCGTTTCTCCGTCAAGGCCAGCCCGGCGGCGAGCTGCACCATATTGACGGCTTCGCGGCCGTTGGTCGCGTACTTTTTAATGACGTCCACGGCTTCGGGACAAGGCTGAAAGCCGATCCGCCCCACCGCGTCTTCGGCGATCCGGGCGATTTCCTCCGGCAGCAGCGGGCGGAAATAGATTTCCATGCAGCGCGAACGCAGGGCCGCCGGAATTTCCTGCGGCGATCTTGTCGTTGCTCCGACCAGCCGGAAATCCGCGGGCAGTCCGTTTTGAAAAATATCGTGAATATACGCCGGCGTATTCGTATCTTCGGAATTGTAATAAGCGCTCTCGAGATACACCTTGCGGTCCTCCAGCACTTTAAGCAGCTTGTTCATCTGGATGGAATGCAGTTCGCCGATCTCGTCGATGAACAAAATCCCGCCGTGCGCTTTCGTTACGGCCCCCGGTTTCGGCTGGGGGATGCCGGCGACGCCCATCGCTCCGGCCCCTTGATAAATCGGGTCGTGCACCGACCCGATCAACGGATCGGCGATGCCCCGCTCATCAAAGCGGGCGATCGTCGCGTCGATTTCCACGAATTTGGCGTCGCTCTTAAACGGGGACACCGGATTTTTTTTCGCCTCTTCCATCACGACGCGCGCTGCCGCGGTTTTACCCACGCCCGGCGGCCCATAGATGATGACATGCTGCGGATTGGCGCTGCACAGCGCAGCTTTTAACGCCCGCAGTCCGTCCTTTTGCCCGACGATATCGTTCATCGTGGCCGGACGCGTCCGCTCCGCCAACGGCTTGGTGAGCGAAATGGCCCGCAGCTTGCGCAGCTTCTCCATCTCCTTCCGCGATTCCCGGTCCACCGCCACCCGGTTCCCTTTCTGGCTGCGCAGCTGATTCCAGAAATAGAGTCCGATCACGACGGCAAAAAACATTTGAACGGACATCAGGATGAGATTTAAATCCATAACGAACGCCTCCCTCACTTTTGACTGATACTTGGTAGTATAGCCTTTTCGCACCAAGGTAAAACGAGGTTTTTGCGGAGAGTTTGGAAAAAGAAAAAACTCCACTGAAAAATATAGAGGCAAAAAAGGTCGCTATTCCGGAGGTAACAGTCAATTTGAGAGAAATAGGGGAAATTTATGCCGCTATTTTCCCCGTCGCAAGGAAAACGACCACGTTCTGAACCATTCTTAAGAAAATAAGTACAAAAAATTCCGCTAATGAGGATGAACATGCCAGGCTAAGGGTAATAAGAACATAAAGTTCCGCTATTTTGAAGGTTGGCCAATAAGAAAAACGTAAGTTATACTTCCTGATATCAAAAAAACCGCAAGCCGCCTTGTCATCGGCAGCTTGCGGGTGGATTGTTATGATTTCACGCGGGCACGGTGTTCTTTGCGTCCGGGAATTTCCCCGGTCGCTTCGTACACTTCCACGATATGATCGATTTCTTTCTTCAATTCGTTAAGCAGTTCGGCTTCCGGCACCTTGCGGATCATTTCGCCGTAACGGAACAAGAGGCCTTCGCCCCGGGCGCCGGCGATGCCGATGTCGGCTTCGCGCGCTTCGCCCGGTCCGTTGACGGCGCAGCCGAGCACGGATACCTTGATCGGAACCTTCAGATTGGCAATGTAGGCTTCCACTTCGTTGGCGATGGAAAACAGATCGATATCCAGCCGGCCGCAGGTCGGGCAGGACACCAATGTAGCCGCATTGGAAATCAGACCAAACGTTTTGAGCAGTTCGCGGGCAACCTTCACTTCCTCCACCGGATCGGCGCTCAGCGAGATGCGCAGCGTCGAGCCGATGCCCATCGACAGCAGCGCGCCGATGCCGGCCGCGCTCTTCACGGTTCCCGAGAACAGCGTTCCGGCTTCCGTGATCCCCAAATGCAGCGGATAAGGAATCGCCTCCGCCGCTTTCGTATAAGCCGCGATCGCCATCGGGACGTCGGAGGCTTTCAGCGACACGATGATGTCGTGGAAGTCCAAGTCCTCCAGGATGCCGATATGGAACAAGGCGCTTTCCACCATCGCTTCCGGTGTCGGATAGCCGTATTTCTCCAGCAGGTGATTCTCCAGCGACCCGGCGTTGACGCCGATCCGGATGGGGATCCCCCGCTCCTTGCAGGCCTTCACGACGGCCTCCACCTTCTCGCGGCGGCCGATATTGCCCGGATTGATCCGCACCTTGTCGATGCCGTTCTCGATCGCCATAAGCGCCAGCTTGTAGTTGAAATGGATATCGGCGACGAGCGGGATGTGGATTTGCTTCTTGATTTCCTTGATCGCCGCAGCCGCTTCCTCATTATTCACCGTCACGCGCACCAGTTGGCAGCCCGCTTCTTCCAAACGGTGGATCTCGGCTACCGTAGCGGCCACATCCGCCGTTTTGGTCGTGCACATGCTTTGGATGATGACTTCGTTGCTGCCGCCGATCGTCAGATTTCCGACTTTGACCGGCCGCGTATCTTGTCTCAAGAATGTCATTTCAGGTCTCTCCCAAACGATCAAAGCTCCACCCCTGCAAAGGGACGCTCATGGAAGCGACCCTTAACGCAAAGGTGGAGAACCTTGACATCTATTTTGTCGCGCTATCCGGCCGCATCAGCCTTACGCGCTCTCTTCCTGCTTTTTATTTTTCTTCTTGGCCAGTTCCGGGCTGGTTTTCTCCACAACGACTTTTTCGGTGATGACGCAGTCCGCAATATCGTCGCGGGACGGCACTTCGTACATCACGTCCAGCATAATGCCTTCGATGATGGCGCGAAGTCCGCGCGCGCCGGTATTGCGTTTGATCGCTTCGCGCGCAATCGCCTCAAGCGCTTTGGGCTCAAACGTCAAGTTGACGTTGTCGAGTTCAAGCAGCTTCTGGTACTGTTTGACCAGCGCGTTTTTCGGTTCGGACAAAATTCGTACAAGCGTTTTTTCATCCAGCGGCTCGAGCGTCGAGATGACCGGCAAACGCCCTACGAATTCCGGGATCAACCCGAATTTGAGCAAATCCTCCGGCAGCACCATCGACAAATATTCGCCCGGCTTCAATTCTTTTTGACCGTCGTTAACGGCATTGAAGCCGATCACTTTTTTGCCGATCCGGCGTTTGATCATCTGCTCCAGGCCGTCAAACGCGCCTCCGCAAATGAACAAAATGTTCGTCGTATCGATTTGGATAAATTCCTGATGCGGATGCTTGCGACCGCCTTGCGGAGGAACCGAAGCCACGGTGCCCTCCAAAATTTTCAGCAGTGCCTGCTGAACGCCTTCGCCGGAGACGTCGCGGGTAATGGACGGATTCTCCGATTTGCGCGCCACTTTATCGATTTCGTCGATGTAGATGATACCGCGTTCCGCTTTTTCCACATCATAATCTGCCGCTTGAATCAGCTTCAGCAAAATGTTCTCCACGTCTTCGCCAACGTATCCCGCTTCCGTCAGGGACGTCGCATCGGCGATCGCGAACGGAACGTTCAAAATTTTCGCCATCGTTTGCGCGAGCAGCGTTTTGCCGGAACCGGTCGGCCCGAGCAGCAGGATGTTGCTCTTTTGCAGCTCCACGTCTTCGATCTTGCTTTGCGTGTTGATCCGTTTGTAATGATTGTAAACCGCTACGGACAACGATTTCTTCGCTTGCTCCTGGCCGATGACATACTGGTCCAAAATATCGCGGATTTCCTTCGGTTTCGGGATTTCCTTGAGGTCCAGCTCCTCTTCGTGCCCGAGCTCCTCCTCCACGATCTCCGTGCACAGCTCGATGCATTCGTCGCATATATAAACGCCCGGTCCGGCTACAAGCTTGCGTACCTGCTCCTGCGATTTGCCGCAGAACGAGCATTTCAATTGTCCTTTTTCGTCATTGAATTTAAACATGTAAACACCCCTTTATGATTTAATGGGCTGATGTGATGACCTTGTCGATAATCCCGTAGTCCTTAGCCTCTTCCGCGCTCATGAAAAAGTCACGGTCTGTATCACGCTCGATTTTCTCAAGGGGCTGACCCGTCCGCTCCACATAAATCTGGTTGAGCTTCTGTCTCGTCTTGATAATCCAGTCGGCATGAATTTTAATATCCGTCGCCTGACCGCGAACGCCTCCAAGCGGCTGATGAATCATAACTTCACTGTTGGGCAGGGCAAAACGCTTGCCAGGCGCCCCGGCCGTAAGGAGCAGCGATCCCATGCTCGCAGCCATTCCTACGCAGATCGTGGACACGTCAGGCTTGATGTATTGCATCGTATCATATATACCCATCCCGGCAGTGACAGAACCACCCGGCGAATTAATGTACAGGTGAATATCTTTCTCAGGGTCTTCGGCCGCCAAAAACAACAGTTGGGCAATCACGAGATTGGCAACTTCATCATCAATAGCGTTGCTGAGAAAAATGATGCGATCTTTAAGAAGTCTTGAATAGATGTCGTAAGATCGTTCTCCCCGATTCGTTTGTTCTACGACCATAGGTACCAGACTCATGCGACCAACCTCTTTTCTTTTTCAGATTCACTTTCGGTTTACAGAAACATTCTACCATGTTCAAAGCCTCATGTCATTTTTCACACGATACAGTTTATGTTGATTTCTACACATTATATAACCGCCGGCTTGTCAGGTGCCAATTGGAAATAAATGTATCGGCAAATGATGAAAAATTAAGGCACGCATTTGTATACGTGCCCTAACGTTTATCTTGATGTATCTCATGGGAGGCTTGTCTGTCTATAACCGAGAACGCCTCGCGGCGAGACTATTCCTCGTCCTTAGCCTCTTCCGCTTCTTTTTTGTCGGCGTCGGCTTTCGATTCGGCCGCCTTCGTCGATTTTTTCGCCGTTTTCTTGGCTGCCGGTTTGCTTCCTTCTTTCGCTTTCGGCGCTTCCGCTTGATCGGCCGGAACTTCTTTGCTGTTCTCCAGCAGGAAATCGATCGTCTTGCGGATGAGAATTTCATCATTCAAGCTGTCCAGCGAACGGTTGGCCGCCAAAATGTTGCGAATTTCTTCCGGCGTGCGTTTGTAAGCTTCGGCCATTTCCGCCAGCTCTTTATCAACGTCTTCTTCCGTCACTTTGAGCTCTTCGGCTTTGGCAATTTGCTCCAGCACCAAATTGTTGCGAACGCGTTTTTGAGCGTCGTCTTTCATTTGAGCTCTCATATCGTCAACCGTTTGACCAGAGAAACTCAGGTACATCTCCAGATTCATGCCCTGGGAACGAAGACGGTTGTCGAAATCGCGCAACATGTTCTCCACTTCATTGTTAATCATCGCTTCCGGAATTTCCACTTCCGCGCTTTCTCCGATTTTGTCGACGAGAGCCGCTTCACGGGCGCCCTTGGCTTCTTGTTCCTTGCGGGTTTGCAGCTGTTTCTTCAAGTCCTCTTTGAACTCGTCCAGCGTATCGAATTCGCTGACATCCTTCGCAAATTCATCGTCAAGCTCCGGGAGCTGTTTGCGTTTGATCTCATGGACTTTAACTTTAAATACAGCTTCCTTGCCGGACAATTCTTCAGTATGGTAAGTTTCCGGGAAAGTTACGGTAATGTCCTTGAAATCGCCGGTAGCCATGCCCACGACTTGATCCTCGAAGCCAGGGATAAACGAATTGCTTCCAAGCTCCAGGGAATGACGCTCTGCCTTGCCGCCTTCAAACGGAACTCCGTCAACGAAACCCTCGAAGTCGATAACAGCGATATCGCCATTCTTCGCAGCTTCTTCATCGATGACAATCAGTTCGGCATGGCGCTGCTGCAGACGCTCAAGCTCTTCGTTCAGCTCATCTTCGGTAACTTCCGCGTTGACCGCAGGTACTTCGACGCCTTTGTAATCGCCAAGCTTCACTTCCGGTTTAACCGTCACTTTCGCTTTAAACTTGAACGGCTGCCCCTTGGCAAACTGCTCAACGTCCACTTCTGGACGATCCACCGGGAAAATCTCCGCTTGGTCGACGGCTTCGCTGTATACTTCAGGAAGCAAAATGTCGATGGCGTCCTGATACAGACTTTCCACGCCGAAACGTGCTTCAAAGATCGGGCGAGGCACCTTGCCTTTACGGAAGCCAGGTACATTCGCTCTTTTCACCACTTTTTGAAACGCTTTATCGAGTGCGGCGGCTACACGTTCCGCTTCCACTTCGACCTCGAGAACGCCGAGGTTCTTCTCTATCTTTTCCCAGGTTGCTTTCATTTTATGCCTTCCCCTCCAAATTTCACATATACTAAAATACTGAAACCGAATCGCGTATAAAACAGCTATCATGGTTCCAGTATAGCTGTCCCTATGAACACGATCAGAATAACCATTATATTATAAACAACAATACATCTTTTTACAAGAGCCGATCGTAAAGCCGATCGTAGAGCCGGTCATTCGCCCGCGCCTATCTTTCCTGAACACCGCTCACCGCCACAACCTGGCGGATGGACCGGCTAACCTGCTCAAACCGAAGCCTATGTTCATCGGTAATCCCGTACAACGCGCGGATTTCCTCGTCGGTTTTGCCGTCCGGCAGGCTGTCCGCGACCAGTTGGTGAAGCGCCGCCGCCCAAATGTCGATAACCGTATCGTCACCGTCGATCAGCGAACGATAGTCCCTTCCGCCGTACAAACCCATCACAATTTGCGACCACAGCTCCTGGGCAAAATAAAACAATGTTGGATCGTGCACCTGAGTCTGCTCACCCACCCTTTCGGGCACTTCCTGCACGGCCGGAGGGAAATCATCGGGTTTCAGCGGAACCGACTCGATGTCAATCTCCACCTTTTCCCCTGCGCGCTCGATGGCAAGCGTCCCCACCGTGCCGCGGCGGCGCAGCGTCTGCAGCACCCGATACTGAAGCAGCGGATGGAGCTCCTCTTGATGCAACCATTCGGTCAGCGCCTCGTCCACTTCCGGACGATCCAAATAAGCAAGCTGGTCCAAAGCCAAAAGGGTTTGCTCGGACAACGGCTTATCTATTACCGCGCTCAGCAGTTTACCGGCATATTCCTGATCCTGTTCGAGCTTTGCCTCGACATGACGTCTGGCCAACGCTTCTTCCGTCTCATAGCCGTCATCCTCCGCGGCCGGGGAACCGTTCTGAAGCTCGGGAAAAGCGTCGGTAAGCCACTCCAGCAGTGCCCGCCATTCTTCATAGTGGCGCGGATCTTCCCCCTGGCACTGCAGCAGAAACCGCAAAAGATCCGCGGCTTCCCCGTATCTCTCGGTTTCCAGCATCCGGGTCAGTTCGATTTGGTAGTAATCGAGCGTTTTCGGAAACAATACGATGTTGTCCTTCTCATCGGGTCGAAAATGGCTGATAAGGGCACCTCCTTTCTTCCGCACTGCATTAATTGAGATTATAGCATAGACCCGGTCCAAGGCAAAAATCCCGGAGTTAAACTCGCCGCCGCCCCCCTCGTCCAACAAATTCATCGGGTAAACCGAGGGGGCGATAAACAACAGGTTGCTGAAAAAGTTGGGTCCGAAACAATGGGGGATGATACGGGAAGGCGCAGCTTCTCGAGTGGCCCTCTCAAGCGGATAACTAGCGAACATTTCGAGTGGATCGTATTTCTAACGGTTGCATTCACCGTTATTTCTATTAAATCAAGAATGGATTGGTCACCAGGTCTTGTGGTCAACACCGATTTATCGAGGTTGAGCCAAAAAACTGCGATCAAGTGCAAAATTTATATTGCTAACCCAAGCATCCTGTGATACAATAAATTTTGCTTGTAAATTTTATTTTATTTTGTCTCAGTAGCTCAGCTGGATAGAGCAACGGCCTTCTAAGCCGTCGGTCGGGGGTTCGAATCCCTCCTGGGACGTATAAAAGCTCTCTTCGGAGAGCTTTTTTGTCGTACAAAGGGATAAGAACTTCTTGAGAAGGTTCGCCGTAGTAAACCAACCGCGTTAGCTGGTGGAGTCTTGATCGGCAGCGAGAGCACACCAAATGGGACAATAATCATATTACGAGTGTATGTTCCTGTCCGGTACACTATTCATGTTGCCGTAACGAGGAATTGTCCGCGCGTTTCTTCATATATATCCTGGCGTTGAAGCCCGCCTGCTTCCGAAACCACCTTTGCGGTTTTCTTTTAAATTCGGCATATCCCAATTTCTCATACAAACGTACCGCTGCCGTGTTGGTGTCTACAACCTCCAAAATATATTCATCAAAATCCAGAACAGCGTGAAGGTGGTCATGCAAACGGGTGGCAACCCCCTTGCCTCTGGCCGCTTCCGCAGTTGCCACCGCTTCGAAATAGCACTGCCGGTCCTTCAAGCCCAGCGGCTTTTCCAGCTCCTGCCGGACGAAAGCATGGAACAGGCTTCCTTTCAGCCAGCCTAGTTCTTTGCGCAAAACGTCCCGATCCAACCGAAACGCCCGCAGCCGGCCCGCGGAAAACGCAAAAATACCCAACACTTTCCCATCCATTAACGCCACAAAAAAACGCTCCTTGACCAAAGCGTGCTCCAGCGCCCTAACCAACCTCGCCCGATCCTTGGAAAAAAACTGCAGAGATTGAAAAAAGCCGTCCACGAAAACTTCCGTCGCCTGCCTTAAACCGTCCTGTCCAAGCTCGGCCAGATTCCGGATGACAATTCCATCCATGATCCCATCGCTCCCATTTATTTTTTCTAACTATATAACAGGGAGCAAAAAGGTAGAACCGCCGCAGGAAGGAGCGAGCCATCCACCGTCGGGCTTACGCCGACCGGCTGACTTGCGCACTTGCTTAGTCAAAAAAACAACCGCCTCAAAACTAAGGCGGATGTCCCAAAAGTTAAACCGGCTTATAAGTGATTACCGCCGCTGCAAACTTTGGATCGCAGATTTAAGTATGCCGCAGGAATGCTCGAATTTATGCCGCTCCTCCTCCGCCAAATTCAGCTCCAAAATCTCCACAATACCGCCACCGCCGATAATGGCCGGCACCCCGGCGCATACCCCGGATTGCCCGTATTCGCCATCAAGGACCGCGGACACGGCGATAATTTTGTGCTCGTCGTTCAGAATCGAACGGACGATAAAGCTAAGCGCGTTGCCGATGCCGAATTGTGTATTGCCTTTACGGGTAAAAATCTCCCAGCCGGCATCCTTCGTTTTCTTGGCGATTTCGTCCAAATCGACATGGCGAAAACGCTCTTTGTGCTGGTCGAGAATGTGCAGCAACGGTTTGCCGCCGATCGTCACATGCGACCATGCCACAAACTGCGAATCGCCGTGCTCACCCAACACATAGCCGTTAACGCTGCGCGGATCGATGGAAAACACTTCCGACAGCAGCGTTTTAAGCCGGGCCGAATCGATCGAAGTGCCGGTGCCGATCACCCGGTTCCGCAGAAAACCTGACACCTGGCGTACAATATACGTAACAATATCAACCGGGTTGGCTGCGACGACAAAAATGCCGTCAAACCCTCCGTCCACAAGCCGGCTAACGATATCCCGAGTAATTTTTTCCGCGTCCCCAAGCACGTCCAGCCTCGTTTGCCCCGGCTTCGGATTAGCTCCGGCCGTAAGTACCACCACATCAACGTCACGACAGTCCTCCAAACGCCCGGCAACGACCTTCGTGCGCGTCGAGGTAAAATCCATGCAATGAGACAAATCGAGCGCATGCGCCACCGCGCGGTCATAGGTCCGGTCGATCATCATAATTTCCTCGCTGATGGATTGGTTAATCATGGAATAGGCACAAGCCGTGCCGACCAATCCGGAACCCACAATGGCCACCTTTCTGAACTTTTTTTCCATCTCGCCGCCTCCTGCCCTTCTCTTTGCTATATCTTATTCTCTAAACTATAACTGGAAGCCCAATATATGTGAAAATAATTGACATCATATTATCTTCCCTCAAATGCTCTTCAAAATGATGGGGGAAAGTTGACATAGAGTAGCCAAGCATCAGGAGAGTATAAGAAAAACGCCTGACGGCGCCCTTTTATGGCTCTGATTTCTACTTTGGAACGACTGGAGGCTCTTCCTAAGCTTTGGAGGCCGCTCTAACGGACACCAGCGACCTTATCAGCTCATTTCCCCGGTATTTCCCAGCCTGACGGTATCACATGACCCTGATCGGCTTTTTGGGCTGCTTCGTTGGTCAAGTCGAGCAGCTGTTGTAAGTCAACCAGCCAATCAAGTAGGCACCAGGTGAGGGGCTGTCTAAAGGGTCCGTGTCTTGGTGGTACCCCTGACTGCTGCCTGCCTTTGCACGATTATCCCTTTCGTCCAGGGAGCAGGGAGCAAGGGGACTAGAGTAAGGGTTCCAAAAAAAGAGAGAAGAAAAAAACAAAAAAGATGAGGAAAAAATGAGGCGGTTCAGGTGAGATTTTCGGCTTGATAAGGGAACATACGTTTGGTATAATGAAATAAATGGAACCTATGTTCGTATATTCTTGATTTGGGGGCGAGCCGATATGGAAGCCAATACGGGAACGGAACTTCAGCCATTCAGCAGCCGTTTTAACAGCGAACAGGACTGCATGGAGGCGCTGATCGCGATGAAGTGGCCAAACGGCTTTGTCTGCCCGCGTTGCGCTCACACCCGGTGCAGCCGTCTGACCTCCCGGCATATCCCCTTGTTCGAGTGCGGAAAATGCAAGCATCAAACATCGCCTTTGGTCGGCACGATTTTTGAAGGAACGCATCTGCCCTTGCTCAAGTGGTTCGAGGCCCTGGATTTATTCCTGCTGGAGGGCGGCATCTCGGCGCTGCGGCTGCGCCAGGTGATCCGGGTCACCTACAAGACCGCCTGGTCGATGCTGCACAAAATACGCCATGCCGTGGGGGAGTTCGATGCCCGGGAACTGCTCTCCGGAGACGTGAAGGTGAACAGCGATCAGTATGGGCGTAATCCGTCCCGGTGTCAGCTTTCGCATCCGTACGCCTCGGCGGTCGTAGCCGGCTGCACGGTCACGGAGTCGGGCGAGCCGGAGCACGTCAAAATCCGCCTGGTGCCGCATAAGCGGGGAGGCGAAAAGAGGGCAAACCGTCACGATCTAACCGCGTTTATTGGCGGGCATGTGGATGTCCGTACATCGGCGGTACAGTTGTTCCCTCAGGCCTTTCGGCTGTATGCGCCCTTGCGGAGAGTGGTGAGAGAGGCGTGGGAATCGCTGAAGAGTACGTATGGAGCCTTGGGACTGAAGCATCTGCAGGCGTACCTGAACGAGTACACCGTACGCCGCCGGCTGCGCCTGCCCAAAGCGGAAGAAACGATGCGGCAGAAGTTGCTGCAAATGTGTGTGGCGATTCCGGCGATCCCTTACCGCCGGCTGATCGCACGCCAACCGAACCAGCCCCTTGCGGCTGCGGCCTGATCGTGATGTTTGAACGGTGGGGGTTACTTGATGCGGATCAACTTAATTGGGTGTTGATTAGCATGAACAGTGCGGGCGTTGCTGCAGGCGGAAGAGTTCAGGCTATAGCAACATCACGGTCTTTTCGTTTCCCTCGCGTCCTGTCCTTGATCTCCTGTCTCGATCTCCTTCCGGTCTGCTTCACCTTCTATAAACCTGATTTCTTCTCCTATACCTGTCTAAATTATCTCGAACCTATCTACTTCTCCACGGATATTTTTTTCTCCCGAGCTTGCCTGTTTCTCTGCTGCCTGATCAAAAGGGATAATCGTGCAAAGCACCCGGACAAGGAGTGCTGATCTGCCGCCCACCTCACTTCCCTATCCTCAAGCTTTCAACGCAGGGGCCTAAGCTGATTTTTGCTCTACGAAAGTTGAGTTATGAATCTATAATGTCAAAAAAAACCGCCGGGATCCCTCCCGGCAGTTAAGCTAAATGATCAAGATTCCTATTAATTTTTCATCCGCGGGTCCAAGGCGTCGCGCAAACCGTCGCCCATCAAGTTGAAGGCAAGCACGGTGAGCATGATCGACACCCCCGGGAAAATAACCGTCCACGGAGCCGTGGCGATAAATTGCCGCGAGTCGGACAGCATTTTACCCCATTCCGGTGCCGGCGGCTGCGCGCCGAGGCCAAGGAAGCCAAGTGCGGCGGCTTCAATAATCGCCGTGGCGATGCCGAGCGTGCCCTGCACGATGATCGGCGTTAAGCTGTTCGGCAGGATGTGCCGCAGCAGAATGCCGCTGTTCTTCATCCCGATCGCCCGCGCGGCCGTAATGTACTCTTCGTTTTTCAAGCTGAGCACCTTGGCGCGGACCAGGCGGCCGTACGTCGGAATGTTGACGATCGCGATCGCGTACAGCGCGTTTTGCAGCGACGGGCCGAGGATGGCGACGATGGCGATCGCCAGCAGAATGCTCGGAAACGCGAGCAGGATATCAAACAGGCGCGAGATGATCATATCGATCCATTTCCCGTAAAACCCGGCGAGAATCCCGAGAATCGTGCCGAGGATAATCGATCCGATAACGGAAAACGTGCCAACCCACAGGGAAATCCGCGCCCCGTACAGTACCCGGGTGAACAGGTCGCGCCCCAGGTCGTCCGTGCCGAACCAATGCTCGGAAGACGGGGGTTTTAAGCGGTTCCCCAACTCCTGGGCCTTAAAATCATAAGGCGCGACCACGGGAGCCAGCAGCGCGATGATGACAAACAGCACAATCATGATCAGACCGATCATGGCGATTTTATTTTTGCGGAACGTTCTCCACGCATCGCGCCAAGGCCCGGAAACCTTTTCGGCCTGAATGGCGGAGTTGCCGCCTGTGCTTGCAGTGATTTGAGCCATGGTTTCCCTCCTTTACCGATAGCGAATGCGTGGATCGACCGCGGCGTACAGCAAATCCACAATCAGATTGATGAAGACGAAAATAAAAGCGATGATCAGAATGCCGGATTGAATGACCGGATAATCGCGCGAGCTGATCGCATCGTAGATATAACGTCCTACGCCCGGCCAGGCGAAAATCGTTTCCGTCAACACCGCGCCGCCGAGCAGTGCCCCGGTTTGCAGGCCGATGACCGTCAGCACCGGAATAAACGCATTTTTAAGCGCATGCTTGTAAACGACGACGAATTGCGATAACCCCTTGGCTTTCGCCGTGCGGACAAAATCCGAATTCATGACCTCCAGCATGCTCGAGCGCGTCATCCGGGCGATCACCGCCATCGGAATCGTGCCCAGCGCCACGCTCGGCAAAACCAAGTGCTTGATCACCGTCCACAGCTGATCCCAACGGCCGGCTATAATCGTGTCGAGCACATACAGATTCGTCACGGTTTCCACCGGATCACGCTGATTCATGCGGCCGATCGAAGGGAGCCAGTGGAGCTTCAAGGAGAAGATCCACTGTTCCATCAGACCGAGCCAGAAAATCGGCATCGACACCCCGATGAGTGCAATCAGCATGCAAATGTAGTCAAACCAGGAGTTTTGCTTCCACGCGCTAATGATCCCGGCGTTTACCCCAACGATGATGGCGAACAGCATCGCCGAAATGGTCAGCTCCGCGGTGGCGGCCAAATACGGCATGATCTCTTGGGAAATCGGCACTCTCGTGCGGATCGATTGCCCCAGGTCGCCCTGCAGCAAATCTCCCATATACGTAAAGTACTGCTGATACCACGGATTGTTTAAACCCAGTTGTTCCCGAAGCGCCTCTTTGGACTGCTCCGTCGCTTTCTGCCCCAGAATGGTTTCCGCAGGATCACCGGGAATCGCATGGATAATGGAGAATACGATAATCGTCATTCCGATCAGGACAGGAACCATGATTAACAATCGTTTAAAAATATAGGCTTTCAAGTTAAGGCTCACCTGCCAGAGGCGTTAACAAAAACGCCCGTTATTCGAAATAAATGTTGCTGTAGTACTCTGTCCCTGTCGGAGACGGAACGTATCCTTTTACATTGGCTTTGGCTGCAAGCAGCGGCGTCGTATGCACGAGCGGAATCCACGGTGCATCGGCTTTGATGATTTCCTGGGCTTTTTTGTACAGCTCTTCGCGTTTCGATTGCTCGGTTTCAACTTGCGCCTGCTTCAAAATCTCGTGCAGCTCATCGTTGGCGTAATAGCTGTAGTTGTTGGACGGAATGGCGTCTTTGTCCAGCAGCGTGTACAGGAAGTTGTCCGGGTCGCCGTTGTCGCCTTGCCATCCGAGCATGTAGATGTCGTCTTTGTCACCGGCTTGCGCATCGTCAATATAAGTCGCCCATTCCGGAGATTCGATGTTCACTTTAACGCCGATTTTTTCGAAATCCGCTTGAATAACTTCGGCTACTTTCTTGCCGTCAGGCATGTAAGGACGGGATACCGGCATCGCGTAGAACGTATACTCGCCCGGCAGGCCGTTCGGGTAGCCGGCTTCCGCCAGCAGTTGCTTCGCTTTTTCCAAATCGTATTCGTAATCCTGAATGCTGTCGTTGTAGCCCCATAGGGACGGCGGCATCGGGTTTTTGGCCGGCTGGGCCTGGCCCGCGAAGAAAGCGTCGATGATTCCTTGTTTATTTACGGCATAGCTAAGCGCTTGTCTTACTTTTACGTTGTTAAACGGTTCTTTCTTCAGGTTGAAGCCGACGTAACCCACGTTGTTGGACGGACGTTCGATTTTTTGCAGATCCGGGTTGCTTTGCAGCGTAGCCAGATCGTCTGGGGTCAAGTCTTCCATCAGGTCGATTTCACCGCTTTGCAGTGCATTAAAGCGCGCGGAGTTGTCCGGGATCGAACGAACGATAACTTTGTTCAGCTTCGGAAGCCCTTCCTTCCAGTAGTTCGGGTTCTTTTCCAAGGTAATCGAATCGTTGCGTTTCCACTCTTTGAACACAAACGGCCCTGTGCCGACCGGTTCGTTTTTGAAGTTTTCCTTCTTCTCTTTAATTGCCGTTGGGCTGGCAATCCCGAACGAGGTCATGGCCAGATTTTGCAGGAAAGGCGCCTGCGGCTGATTCAGCGTGAATTCCACCGTATTGTCGTCGATAGCTTTGACTTCTTTAATGACGCGTTTGCCGTCCGGACCAAACATCGAGTCATAATAATCGAAAGAGTCCCCTTCAAACTTGTATTCGCTTTTCGGATCGGACCAACGCGTGAAGTTAAAGACGACAGCTTCGGCGTTGAAGTCGGTTCCATCATGGAACTTGACGCCTTGGCGCAGCTTGAACGTGTATTTGAGGCCGTCTTCGGAAACCGTCCAGCTTTCGGCGAGGGACGGCTGCACTTCCGTTGTTCCTTCCTTGTACTCCAGCAAGGAATCAAACACCTGGTGCGTAATTTTAAGCGATTCGCCGTCGGTGACGATCGAAGGATCCAGGGATGCGGAATCGCCGCCGCGTCCGACGATCAATGTATCCTGCGCGGATCCTGCCGGAGCTTCCGCTCCCGTGTTCGCCCCCGTATTTGTGCCCGCGGCTTTGTTGCCTCCGCCGCCGTTGCCGCCGCAGCCCGTCAAGGCAACGGCCATGCTCAGCATCAATAGCAAAATGACACTGCTCCATCTCTTTGCTTTCATAAGTGTGGCTCCCTTCTTGACATTGAATATATATGGGTTTGTTTATATGAAGCCGGACGTTTATGCCGGCTATAAACCATTTATGCCTCTTGAGTAAACAGGTGGCAGGCCGTCAGATGGCCGGCTTCCGTTTCCGCGAGGTCGGGCCGTTTCGAACGGCAAACGTCCATCGCCATCGGACAGCGCGTATGAAAGGCGCAGCCGACCGGGGCATTCGCCGGACTTGGCACTTCTCCCTGCAAAATAATCCGCTCGGGCTTTTTGTCCGGATCCGGTTCCGGCACCGCGGACAACAGCGCCTGGGTATATGGATGCTGCGGCGCGGAATACAGCTTGTTTTTCTCGGCGATCTCCACAATCCGTCCGAGATACATCACCGCGACCCGATCGCAAATATGCTTCACCACGCTGAGATCATGCGCGATAAAAATGTAGGTCAGGCCGAATTCCTCCTGCAAATCCTGCAGCAGGTTGATCACCTGCGACTGAATCGAAACATCCAGCGCCGAGACCGGTTCGTCCGCGACGATCAGCTTCGGCTGGAGCGAAAGCGCCCGGGCGATGCCGATCCGCTGCCGCTGTCCGCCGGAAAATTGGTGCGGATACCGCTGCAGATGGCCTTGCGTCAAACCGACGACATCGATCAGCCGGTCGATGATGTTCCGGCGTTCTTTCGCGTCGCCGACGCCATGCACAATGAGCGGCTCCTCCAAAATGCGCTGTACGGTGTGGCGGGGATCCAGCGACGAAAACGGATCCTGGAACACGATTTGCATATCTTTGCGTTTTTTGCGCAGTTCCTCCGGGGAAAGCGCGGTGATATCCTCGCCGTTAAAAATGACGCGCCCGTCCGTCGGTTCGATCAGCCGCAGCAGCGAGCGGCCGGTGGTTGATTTGCCGCAGCCGCTTTCGCCGACAAGCCCAAACGTTTCGCCTTTTTGCACCGTAAACGAAATATCGTCGACCGCTTTGACGAACTGCTGTTTGGACTTACCGAACATCCCCCCGCCGATCGGGTAATATTTTTTCAGATGCTCTACTTGCAGTAATGGTTCGCTCATACGACATCCTCCTGTGGCGTTTCATGCAGCCAGCACCGGCAGCTGTGGGCCGTTTCGTATTCCCGCAGCTCGGGAAGCTGCGTGAGGCATGCCGGCATTGCATGCGGGCAGCGATCGGCGAAGCGGCAGCCCTGCATTTGCGTGCTAAGCACAGGAACGTTGCCGGGAATCGAAAACAGCCGTTTCCGCTGCTCATCCATGCGCGGCACCGATTTGATGAGCCCTTGCGTGTACGGGTGCAGCGGGTTTTTGAAAATATCGTGCACGCTGCCTTCCTCGACGACCTTCCCCGCGTACATGACGGCCACGCGATGGCACATCTCGGCCACGACGCCGAGGTCGTGGGTAATCATCATCACAGCCGTTCCGTTTTCCTCGTTCAGGCGCCGGATCAGGTCCAGAATCTGCGCTTGGATCGTCACGTCCAGCGCTGTCGTCGGTTCATCGGCGATCAGCAGCTCCGGGCTGCAGGAAATCGCCATGGCGATCATCACCCGCTGGCGCATCCCCCCTGACAACTGATGGGGATATTCGTCGATAATCGCTTCCGGCCTTGGAATGCCGACCTTTTTCAGCATATCGATCGTATGCGCCCGGGCTTCCTTTTTGCTGAGCCCCTTGTGCAGGCGAACCGCTTCCCCGATTTGCTGCCCGATCGTATACAGCGGATTCAGGGACGTCATCGGCTCTTGAAAGATCATCGAGATCGCGTTGCCGCGGATCGAACGCATTTCACGCTCCTTTAGCGGAACGATATCCCGGCCTTTGAAAAAAATCGATCCTCCGACGATTTTGCCCGGAGGTTGCGGAATCAGTTTGAGCACAGACAACGAGGTCACGCTTTTTCCGCAGCCCGATTCGCCGACGACCCCCAGCACTTCGCCGGGATTCACATACAAATTCACACCGTCCACAGCGGGGATTTCGCCGCGGTCGGTGAAAAAATGAGTATGCAAATCCTCAATTTGCAAAATGGGTTGAATCATGTAATAGCCTCTTTTCATGAAAAATTAAAGCTTGCAGCTACTTGAAAAATTTTGCGGAGCTTCATGAATATTTTTCATAATGTCCACATATAAAGGACTAGTGTTTATGTACCCTAACTTGCTGCAATTCGTTAAAGTAGCAGGATGCCCCTTCCCGATAGCTGCTTGTTTGACAGCAAAAACCACCGCCGATAAGTCCTTCATTGGTGGACACATGTTTACGGATACTTCTTCGCTGCATTCAAGTAAAGCGAAATTGTGACAAACAATCGAACTATGGTCAATTGAAGGTTAAAAAAATCCGCTAAACGAACAAAAAAACGGCTTGTTTAGTAACTTTACAGTATTTTTACATGATAGACAATAGAAAATTTATAAGATGTCAAGTCTGTGGAAGGTTTTTTCTATCGAAGCTATAATCGTTGGTGACGTAAATTGAGTTGTCCGCCCCATTTAGGTAGAATAAAGAAGAATGCTGTTTTGGCGTATGTTTCGCCATATTTTACGGAGGAAGGTGAGAAGATGAACATCTATGATTTTGAAGTTCGGACGATTGACGGCAAAGCCATGACCCTTAAAGCTTTCGAAGGGAAAGTGCTGCTGATCGTAAACACGGCCAGCGCCTGCGGTTTGACTCCGCATTACGAGGGCCTGCAGCGCCTTTATGACACGTATAAAGACCAGGGGTTTGTTGTGCTCGGTTTTCCTTGCAATCAATTTGCCGAACAGGAGCCGGGGACGGAGGAAGAAATCAAAGCTTTCTGTGAGACCCGATACCAAGTCACCTTTCCGCTTTTCAGCAAAATCGACGTTAAGGGAGAGCAAGCCCACCCGTTGTACCGATACTTGGTCGAAAATACACCGGAGCCTTACAAAACCGGAGATATCGAATGGAATTTCGTTAAATTTTTGATCGACCCAAAAGGCCGGATCATCAAGCAATACAGCGCACGCACCGAACCGGCCGCGGTCGAACCGGATATCCGCGGGCTGCTGGGCGCCGCTGAGACCGAGTAACTTCGACGCCGAATCCACTTCTTGACCTGCCTCGTGATAAGAAGATGGCTTTTTGAACAATCTCTAAAATTTATAAGAAGACAATCCGCCCGGATTTCGATATAATTTGAGATATATCGACAGAGCTGGGGGCCATCATTTTGATGTCTACAAAAAGAACTGATCCTTTTCGCTACACTTTGACGCCGCCTTTGGCCTGTAAGATGGAGATTACGCATATCGACGATATGCCTCTTCAAAGCAAGCCGGCAACGGTCGATCTCATCGACATCAACAAATCGGGATGCCGAATCGGGACCGGCCTTAATTTGCACGCTTCCACCCACCATATCCGGGCGGCCGTTCACGTTCAACTGAACGAGCACCTATGCGTGTACAACGGCGAAATTCGCTGGCAGGAGGAGATCGAGCCGGCCGTGTTCCATTATGGACTGTCTCTGGAGCTAAGTCCTGACGAGAAGGAGCAGTTAAACATCGAACTGCGCTCGCTGGCTGCTTCCGGACGGATTGTCGTTCTCTAAACGCGCCTGGCGGATGCTGTGGGAGGATATACTTGATCTTCCCACGGCAAAGGTGTATAATACTTATTGCTCGGCAAAATGCGGGTGTAGTTCAATGGTAGAATGCCAGCTTCCCAAGCTTGAGGCGAGGGTTCGATTCCCTTCACCCGCTCCATAATTGACTAAAGATAAGCACACTAACTGATGGTTACTCAACTATTAGAAGGTGTGCTTTTTTGGTACGCTTGCAAACCTGTTAGCGGCACCATGCTGCTTCTATGGGAAAATATGCTATAATCCATAATAAGAGTGATAGAAAAGGCTTGCAAGGGCGGTCGGCGCATCTTCCGGAAAGGGAGGTGAGGCCATGGAGGTGTAGCTTTGCTGACTTACCTCAAAAAGAAATTGACCGCCCTAGGGGAAGGTTGCGGTCTAATTTTCTAAATCATCCCTATTTAATCTGCCGCCCTTAAAAGCGGCTACTGCACGAAGGAGTCGTATCGCAAGTACGGCTCCTTTTAATGTCTTCATTTTTGCATTTCATGTAGTGTCTTTCAATGACACATGATATTTTTTACCTAGTTTATATAAATAAGGAGAGCGACGATGGAGCAACGCATTCTTCTGGTGGACGATGAAACCGGCATTCTCGATATGTTGGAAACGATCTTGAACAAAGAAGGGTTCCGATCCATTGAACGGGCGGAAACAGGGCAAAGGGCGCTGCAATTAGTTGAAGAGTTTGAGCCGCAACTGATTGTCCTTGATGTGATGCTGCCCGATATGAGCGGGCTGGAGCTTTGTATGGAACTGCGCAAGAAAACGGAGGCGCCCGTGCTTTTTTTGACGGCGAGAACCTCGGACTACGATAAACTCGTGGGATTTGCCATGGGCGGCGATGACTATATCACCAAACCTTTTAACGCCCTGGAGGTTGTTGCGCGGATTAAGGTCCAGTTAAAACGCTGGCAGATGTGTTTGAGCCAGGGACGGCCAAAAACATTGGAATTTGCGGATTTTGGCATCAACACCGAGTCGTGCGAAGTGATCCGAAACGGACAGCCTTTGGAAATGACGGCATTGGAATATTCGCTGCTGCTCTTTTTTGCCGAGCATCCGAACCGGATTTTTACCGCGGCCCAATTATATGAAAACGTATGGGGACAGCTGAATATGGGCGATGACAAAACCGTCGTGATGCATATTTCCAAGATCCGCAAAAAAATCGAGCCCGACGCCCAGGTGCCGAAATATATCAAGAACATTCGCGGACTAGGGTATAAATTCATCCCGCATAAACAGGGAGAGACCAGACAATGAAAACCTCGCTGAAAATGAGCATAAAAATCCTTGCCTTGATGGTAATCCCATTGATGGTTTATTTCCTTAGCTTAGGTTTGCTTACCAATCTTTTTAGTTTTGTCAAGCAAGCGATCCCCGTACTCCGGGCTATGGACTGGGGAATTTTTCGCCACACCGCAACGCTTCTTTCCGGGGCGGCTGTGGCTTACTTGTTTTTTCTGTTAATCATAAAGCCTATTCTGCACATTGTTCATTGGATTCAGGCGCTGTCGCAAGGAACTTTTCAGGAACCTGCCGCAACCGGTTTTTTATTTAGCGGAACCCCGATTTTTCAGAAAAGCAAACAGTTTTTATACAAAGACCTCCTCATCCAGATGCAGATTTTGACGGACAAATTAAAACAAAGCGAAACGGACCGAAGGACGCTGGAAAAAAGCCGCCGCGACTGGCTGGCCGGGATCACGCACGATCTGAAGACGCCGCTGTCCTATATTCAGGGGTATGCTTCGATGATTGCCGCCGAGCGGTACAACTGGTCCGAACGCGAAGTGAAAACGTTTGGCGCCAAGATCGAACAAAAATCCATGCATATTCAAAAGCTGATCGACGATTTAAACGCATCCTTCCAATCCGAAAACGGGAAAATCGCTTTGCAAAAAACGCGCACGGAAATGGTTGAATTTCTGCGGCGCATAACGTTGGATACGGCCAATTCTCCGCGCTCCGCAGAGTATGCTTTTGCTTATGAAACCGAGTTGGACACATGTTTTCTGGAAGCGGACACCGCGCTGCTGCAAAGGGCAATGCAAAACATCCTTGTCAATGCCGTCATTCATAATCCTCCGGGCACGGAAATTCGCGTATCGGTGAGCAAGAAGCCCCTTGTTTTTTGTATCCAGGTTGCCGACAATGGGACGGGAATGGACGAGCAAACCCGGAACAATCTGTTTGAAAGCTATTATCGGGGAATGCCAACGCACCAGCCGGCGGAGGGGTCGGGGCTCGGTATGGCGATCGCCCGCCAATTGATCGAGCTGCATGGCGGTTCGATCCGCGCGGAAAGCGCGCCGGAGCGCGGAACCTCCATTCTGATCGAATTGCCGCCGCCATAATACGATTTTACTTAGATTTTACTTTCGTTTACTTGAGAAAAAGACTCATGCGCAATACTCCTGCTATAACAAGAAAAACAGGAGGAGAAGCTTGTGTCCGGATATATCATTGAAACAGGCGGCCTGACGCGGCGTTTCGGCGAACGCGTTTCCGTCGATCAGCTTAACTTGCGTGTTCCGGAAGGGAAAATCTACGGATTTTTAGGGGCGAACGGCGCCGGGAAAACAACGACCATTCGCATGCTGCTCAGCTTGATCCGGCCGGACGAAGGCACGATTCAAATCATGGGGCGCTCGCTTTCGCATCACCGCGAAGCCATTTTGCGAAATATCGGTTCATTGGTTGAAGCGCCTTCCTATTACGGGCATTTATCGGCCTATCAAAATCTTAAATTGATTGCGAAGCTGTTGGACTTGCCGGAAAGCAACATTCGCGAAGCCCTGGATACCGTTCGGCTCACTCCCTATGCCAAGCAGACGGTCAAAGGATATTCGCTTGGGATGAAGCAGCGGTTAGGCATCGCGCAAGCCTTGATCCGCAAGCCGCGGATATTAATACTGGACGAGCCGATCAACGGCCTTGATCCGGCCGGGATTCAAGAAATCCGCCATTTGCTGCTGTCGTTATCCCGCGAACAGGGGATAACCATTTTTTTGTCCAGCCATATTTTGAGCGAGATCCAAGCCGTATCCGACTACGTGGGGATTATCCAGAACGGGAAATTGATTTTTCAAGACCGGATTCAGGAGCTTGAAAAGAGAAATAAGGTACGGCTGGCGATTATTGCGGACCGGACCGATGAAGCGTACCGGGTGCTTGCCGGCGGCGGGGCGGAAATCGAGCGCTACGGGAGCCAGCTGCTGATTACGGTTACCGAGCGGATGAGCCAAGCTGACATCTTCAAGCTGCTTCAACCGTTCACCTTACACCAGGTCAAGGAAGTCACCGCATCCCTGGAGGAAATCTTTTTGCAGCTGACGGGGAGAGGGGAAAGCTTATGATGCAAAGGGCGCTTTCCGCCGAGTATCTGAAGATGAAAAAAATCTGCCTATGGATTCCGGTCATCAGCGCGGTAATTTTGCTGTTGTTCAGCTGCATGGAATGGTACCTGTATTTTCGTCAGGGAGAAGCTGGCGTCTATACGGGGTTTAATGTGCTGTATATGTTTTTGTCCTTTACGATGCTGCTGACCATCTCCTTGTTGTGCAGCACCATGTCCGAACCGGAGCATCAAGCGCAAGGATTAAAGCTGCTGTTTTCCCTGCCCGTCAACCGAACGGCTTTCTATTTTGCCAAGGCGATCTGGATCGGGGCCTTGATGCTGGGATGCTGCGCGCTCATTATTGGCGGAACGGCAGGGATATGGCTCGCTTACACCGATTTGACACTTCCCTTCCCGTTTTTGGTTAAGCAGGTCCTGGGCTGCTTTGGCGCGTCCCTGCCGGTCCTGGGAATACAATTATTTCTGTCGCTACGCTTCTCCAATCAGACATTCCCGCTGGCGGTCGGCGTGCTTGGCGCCATCTCCAGTCTGTTTATCGCCAGATTCGGCGGAACACTCTTATATGTCCTGCCGTGGGCCTACCCTTCCATGGCCAGCCCTTTTATCGGCGGGTATACCCATTGGATCATGCTGGGAGCCGGGTTAGGATTGGTTTTGCTTTGGGGCGGAGCCGTAGGCTTTCGCGCCATGGAGATCAAATAGGAGGAAGATGGATATGCTAAGTTTATTTTTTGCGGAAGCCGGAAAAGTCAGATGGCTGTTGATTTTATTGTTGGTTCTCATGGACATAACGGCAAGCTTTGCGCTGGCCGCGGAACATGTCGCGTCTTTGACCGATTACTTTGCGCCCGATTGGACCACCCTTTATTTTCAAGCGGTTTCCTTACACGGGATGTTTATTCTGCCTCTGTTCGCCGGCATATTTGCGGCATTCCTCTGCTTCTATGAACATAAAAACGGAGCGTGGAAGCAGCTGCTCACCCTGCCGTTTCCGCGCTGGAAAATCTATTTGTCCAAGTTTTTGATGCTGGTCGTTTTATTGGCGATCGCACAGCTTGCCTTTTTGGCCGGGTACCTGGCAACCGGAAACCTCATTCATGTAGAGGGCGTTATTCCCTGGAAAACCGTGCTGACCGGCGTGACCGGCGGATGGCTGGCAGCTTTTCCCCTGGCCATGCTGCAGATTTACCTGTCGACCCGTTTCAAATCTTTCGGAATCGCCCTGTTGTTCAGCATCTCGGCGGTGATCCCGAATATCGTCATTACGGGTTTCGAAGGATTTATCGGGGCATGGTTCCCCTTCGCCCCGCCGTATTATGCCATGTTTCCGCAAGGACTGCCTCTCTCTCCAAGGCTGGAGCCCGGTTCGTTTGTCCTGATTCTCGCCTTCACCTTCCTCGTCTATCTTGCGGCCGGTCTGCGGCATTTTGTGCGCAGGGATTGGATGTGAGCAACTATAAGCTAAAAAGAGGCCCGTATCTACGGGCCTCGAGAAATATCGAAGGAAACGTCCCAGGAACGATTCGAACGCTCGACCGACGGCTTAGAAGGCCGTTGCTCTATCCAGCTGAGCTACTGGGACACAAATATGAATAAAAAAGGATGCGTTAATTATTATAGCGCATCCTTTTTATTTTTTCAAAGCCGTTTTTACAAAAAAATCCGTCATTTGGGAGGAAGCTCATTAATCTTTGCCGCGATCGCCTCGTGGGCAAGCAAATTTTCCAGGAATAGCCGGCGCTGCTTAGCTGGCTCAGGCCAGCCGGTATCCCCGAAGTTTTCTTCGGCCACTTCCGCATAAGCCTGGTGCATGTTGTTGTCGTACCAATCGATTTCCGGCTGGGCGTCGCTTCGGATCATGCGGATGATTTCCCAGCCAGCGCCTTGATCGGAACGGGCAATATAGACGAACAGATCGGGATCGCCTACCGCCCCCGGCCGCACCTGGATGACGGCGCAAGGACGCCCCAAATGCTCGTCCATCCGTCTGAATTCCGCGTCTTTGATGTAATACATGCTCGGTATCGTTCCTTTCCCGGAGCTTTAAATGGGCCAGAGCTTGCCCGGGTACCCCGCCCGCTCCAGCTGCTCCCTGGTCTCCGCCGTGCCCAGCCGGTAAATTTCCCGAAACAGGCCGCTCACAACGCTTTGATAGCTTTGGTTGACATCGCCTTCCGGCGTATCCGGCCAAGGAAAGGTGAAGGCCAAAAAAGTGCTTTCTTCCTTCTCGTCAAGCTGACCGAGCAGGTGCTTTAACGTATCGGCTTCCTCCGAGGTTGCCTCGACCGCCCATTCATAGGCCGCCGCGCCGGGATCGTCGAGCACCGAACGACCCTGCACGGAAACGTAGTACCGTTTCTTTTCCAACGCCATATCTCCCCTTTCTCCTGCTTGACGGTCATAGTTTTCCATGATGGACAGACATTTTATGCCTTTGTTCGGCATAATTTGTTAATACTTTTCGCCCGGTCGGCAAGCGGGGAACGTAAAGCAATGCAGAAAGGAGATTGCAAAAATGTGCGGAATAACCGGCTTTATCGAATGGAACCGGGATTTGACCAAAGAATCGGACCTTGTACAGACCATGACATCCTGTCTGGAAAAACGGGGCCCCGATGCGCAGGGAACCTGGATTTCGGGCCCTTGCGCTTTTGGCCATCGGCGCCTTAGCGTCATGGATCCCGAGAACGGAGCCCAGCCGATGATCATCCATGAAGAAGACGCGGTGTTCACCATCGTATACAACGGGGAGATTTATAACGCGCCGGAATTAAAGGCCGAGCTGCAGCGGCGGGGCCGCAAGTTCCAAACGACCTGCGATACGGAGGTGCTGCTGCAATCGTATATCGAATGGGGGCCGGATTGCGTATACCGGCTTAACGGCATTTTCGCCTTTGCCGTCTGGGACAGCGTTAGACAGCATGTTTTTTTCGCCCGCGACCGCCTTGGCGTCAAGCCGCTGTTCTACAGCGAGGTGGACGGAACGTTGATTTTCGGCTCCGAACCTAAAGCCATTTTGCAGCACCCCAAAGTCAGACCGGTCGTGGGAGCGGAAGGGCTTGCCGAAATTTTCGTCATCGGGCCGGCCCGAACCCCCGGCCATGGCGTCTACAAGGATCTCAAGGAGCTGCGCCCCGGCCACGTCATGATTTACAACCGGTCCGGACTGCGGAAATACGCCTACTGGAAGCTGGAGGCGGAGCCTCATACCGATGACGTGGAAACGACGGCCGCCGCCATCCGCCGGCTGCTGCAGGATACGCTGGAGCGGCAGCTGATTTCCGACGTGCCGGTCTGCACGCTGCTGTCGGGAGGCCTGGATTCCAGCGCGCTGACCGCGCTTGCCGTCGATTACTACAAGCGGACCGGCCAAGGCCGGGTGCACACCTACTCGATCGACTATGTGGATAACGACAAACATTTTAAAGCCCACAGCTACCAGCCGGGCGCGGATGGCCCGTGGATCAAGCGGATGGTCGAGGAACTGGGCACGGAGCATCACGCGATTACGTTCGACACTCCCGAGCTTGTCGCCGCCCTGCCCGACTCGACCGTCGCCCGCGACATGCCGGGCATGACCGATATCGACGCGTCGCTGCTGCTGTTTTGCCGGGAAATCAAAAAGGGGGCCACGGTGGCCATTTCCGGCGAAGCGGCGGATGAAGTATTTGGCGGCTACCCCTGGTTCCACCGCGAGGAGCTGCTGAACTCCGGGACGTTCCCCTGGTCGGTGGCGACCGGGCTGCGCGCGGATCTGCTGGCCCCGGAAATCCGCGAGTGGATCAAACCGGAGCAGTATATCGCGGACCGCTACAGCGAAGCCGTGGCCGAAGCCCCGAAGCTGGAAGGCGAATCCGGGGAGCGGGCCCGCATGCGCATCATGTCCTATTTGAACATCACCCGCTTCATGCCGACGCTGCTCGACCGCAAGGACCGCATGAGCATGGCCGCCGGCCTGGAGGTTCGCGTCCCTTACTGCGACCACCGGCTCGTGCAGTACGTATGGAATATCCCCTGGGAGATCAAGACGACCGGAGGCCGGGAAAAAGGCATCCTGCGCAAAGCGCTCGAGGGCATTTTGCCGGAAGACGTACTGTACCGCAAAAAAAGCCCATATCCCAAAACCCATAATCCGAACTATTTAACCGCCGTCCGCAGCGAAATGCTGTCCATTTTGGATGATCCGTCATCGCCGATTCTGCCGCTGATCGATAGCGGCAAAATCCGCTCCATCGCCGCTTCCGAGGAATCTTCCTCGAACCTGCCGTGGTTCGGCCAACTCATGTCCGGACCGCAGCTGTTCGCTTATTTGTCCCAGGTTAACCACTGGTTAAAAACTTATGGCATCGAGTTCCGCTAACGGAACTGACTGGATATCCGGATGAATAAGTGTACCTTTTACAACTACTGACCAGTAACCTCAAAAAAGAACGGGTCACGGGGGCAATTCCCCGTGAATCCCGTTCTTTTTCCCTTAAAATCCGTTTTTCCCGGTTTAGCGGGCTCGGACGTCAAATCAAGCCAAGTCAAATTTTTCCCACGGATTCGCCTTTGATCAAAGTAACGTAAATCCGTTCGTGTTCAACCTGCTCACCCGCCAAAATTTTGATTAACTGCTCGGCGGCGAGCGCCCCCCATTTGCGTTTCGAGTAATTGATCGTGGCCAGGCGCGGCTGCATATAGTTCGTCAGCTCGATATTGTCGAAGCCGATCAGATGAATATGCTCGCCGATCCGGTAGCCGGTTCCCTCCAAACGGTTCCAGAAGCCGATCGCCATTTCGTCGTTCAGGCAAAAAACGGCCGCCGGTCCGGAGTATTCCCGGATCACCTGCTCGGCGGCCCGCTCCCCGCCGCTTTTTTTGAAATCGCCGGCGATTTCGATCCATTCCGCTTCCCGGGCGCGGTCCGCCACCATTTTAACCGCCTTCATCCGCTGAGTCGAGTCGAACGAACCCTCCGGACCGGACACCACATATATCTTCCGGTGCCCTTGCTCCAGCAAATATTCGGCAGCCAACGCGGCGCCCGCTTTGTTGTCCAGCAGCACCTGATTGATGTTGGGATGGTCCAGCTCCCGGTCGAGCACGACGATTTTATGGTTGCGGTCCGCATACTTGAGCAGCTCTTCATTTTTAAACGTCTGGTCCAAAATAACGGCCCCGTCGATCATCCGCTCGGGAAGCATCCGGTGCGCCCTTTTGCCGCTGCATACGATCAGATCGTAACCCCGGCCGTTGCATACCTCTTTCATTCCGTCCAGCAGGTCGCCGTAAACATCCCCCTTGAAATCCGTTAAAAACACGCCCAAAATTCCGGACTCCCGCTTCTTTAACGTTCTCGCCGCCGCATTCGGCACATAATTCAGTTCCTTGGCAACCGCCAAAATTTTCGAGCGGGTCTCATCCGTCACCTTGCTGCTGCCGTTTAGGGCGTATGACACGGTTGATATGGAAACCCCGGCTTTTTTCGCGATATCCTTAATGCTTACCAATGCTCCTCGCTCCTTACGTTGTCACACCCTGCCTTGCGCCATTAGACTCGTTGATTTGTGCCAAAAAGTTCCGTTATCCTAACCTTAAATATTTTACATAAAAATCTCAACTATATTGTTATTTCTTCAGCCCTGGTCGGATCTTTTGCCGCGGCTTTCCCGTTGAACTGCCGGAGGACCTTCAGTTCAGCCGCCACAAGCGCATCCGTAACGTTAAAGTCCCCGGCCAACAACCACGGCGCCCCCGGCGATCTCCCGGATGCGTTTTTTGATGAAAACGCGCTTTGCTCAGAGGCAATTTTATACAACAACCCTAGCCGTATTGTCCCCTCATGTTCATATGAAAAAGAAGCACAGCACCGGTTTACCCGATTACTGTGCTTCTAAAACATCTGCCGCTCACGGGACCAGCTTGGCCGCCAGGTTGCGCAGCGCAGCGCCGCGGTGGCTGACGGCCTGCTTCTCCTCCAGGCTGAGCTCCGCGAACGTCTTCTCGTAGGCGGGCAGGTAAAACAGCGGATCGTACCCGAACCCGCCGCCTCCGGCCGGCTCGGACGTGATCCAGCCCTCCGCTTCGCCGGAGGCCTCCACGAACCGCCCGGTGGCCGGGTCGTACAGCGCCAGATGGCAGACGAACCGCGCCGGACTGAGCAGCGGCTGCTCGGTATCTTCCCCGAGCCGCTCCTTCTCCAGCTCCGCCAGCAGCTTTTCGTTGTTGTCCTCGTCGGAAGCGCGCTCGCCGGCATAACGGGCCGAATAAACGCCCGGCGCCCCGCCCAGCCGGTCAACGCATAACCCCGAGTCGTCCGCCAGCACCGGACGTCCCAGGTGATCGCCCACCGTTTTGGCCTTCTTGCGGGCATTTTCGGCAAACGTCTCGCCATCCTCGACGATTTCCGGAATATCCGGGTAATCGGCCAGGCTCCGCACCTGCTTGTTCAAGGCCTCCAAAGCATGGGCGAATTCCCGGACCTTGCCCGGATTCCGCGTGGCCACGACGATAACCGGTCCTTCAATCATCGTTTACACCGCCGATCCAGGCTGGCCGCTTTGAATGTGCAGGGCGACGGGGCCAAGCGCTTCGCGCTGCTGCTCGATCATCTCCCGGATTCCTTTTTCGGCCAGCGCCAGCATCCGGTCCAGGTCCTCCCGGGAGAACGGGTTTTCTTCCCCGGTCCCCTGCACCTCGACAAATTGGCCGCGGCCCGTCATTACGACGTTCATGTCGACCATCGCCTTGGAATCCTCGTCATAATTCAGGTCAAGAAGCGTCTCCTGCCCGACGATGCCTACGCTGACGGAAGCGATATAGTCGGTGATCGGAAAGACCGGCAGCGCATGCTTTTGGACGATCTTGTGCATCGCCAGCGCCATCGCTACGAAAGCCCCGGTAATCGACGTCGTCCGCGTCCCTCCGTCCGCCTGAATCACGTCGCAGTCAATCGTGACGGAGCGCTCGCCCAGCGCCTGCAAATCGACAACTGAACGGAGCGAGCGCCCGATCAGGCGCTGGATCTCCATCGTCCGTCCGCTCAGCTTTCCCCTTGCCGATTCACGCTGATTCCGGGTCTGGGTCGCCCGGGGGAGCATCGAATATTCGGCCGTCACCCAGCCTTTGCCTTGCCCCTTCATAAACATCGGCACTTTCTCTTCCACGGTCGCCGTACACATCACTTTCGTGTCGCCGACCTCAATATATACGGAGCCCTCCGCATATTTGTTGACGTTTACGGTCAACTTCATCGGGCGGCGCTCGTTCGCTTCACGTCCGTTACTTCTCATTCTGATGGCCTCCTACATTTTCTTGCTGTCCATATGCTTTTCCTATTCTACCAAAGTGTGGTCATAAAAGCATCATTCCATTCCTCCGGACGTGGTCCGCGCATGCCTTTCGCCATATAAAAAAACCCTGCGCCGCAGGGTTTTTCGTTCATGTTTTCATCCTCAAATCAGGCTGGAGTCTACAGCGGAATGGCGTTAATCGTTTCGGGCCGCATGACGGGTTCGCTGTATTTTTGGTTGTCCATGCCAACGACTTCCTTTTGCCCGTTGACCCAAATGCGCACTTTGCTGTCCTCGGCGTTTTGCGCCACGGTCAGCACGAGCGACTGCATCATCTGCGCCGGAAGCTTCTCGCCGGCTTCAAACATATCGTCCTGCAGCGATATCGTCACGACTCCATCCTGGGATTTTTCCACGCTTTCCAGTTTGGTATTGTCCGTCACGACTCTTTCCAGGCCATCGCCCCGCTGCGGACCTTGGAGCAGTTCGCCAAGCGCCGCCTTCACCGGGTCGTTCCCGGCGGGAACAAAACGTGTGACCGGCACAAAATACTGCACCCCGTCCGGCGTCGCCGCGGAAAAATACACGACCACCGGGCTCGATTGCGACAAGCTGGAGCCGTCGTTCAGCTGCAAATTGATGCCGATGCTGCGGCTGAGCGGGCGATCCAGCGGTGTGCCGCCGACCGGCATTTCGTTCAGCTTTTCCCCGTCCACCCAGAGCTGGACCTTCTCGACGCCGGGAGTTTCGGTTAACGTCCAGGTCAAAGCTTCGAGGATTTTCCGTTCATCCTCCTTCGCATAATCGGCAAACGCCCCGTTGAATTCGACGACAGCCAGCTTTTCGTCTTGCTTGACGGTCACGGCTTTGACCTCGGTCCCCGCCGGAAGCACCCCGGCAAAACCAGCCGGAATCAGGCTGTCGTACGGCCCTTCCTGTACGATCGTTTCCAGCATCCGGTTCAGTCTCAAGGATGCGTCGCCTTCCGGCAAATGCAGCGCCACCGGGGCAATCAGGCCGTGCTCGTTCTCCAAATAAACCGTCGAAAGCTCCTTCTCCGTCATGAAGCTTGTCTGCTCCGAGCTTGCCTTCTCGGCGCCGATCGACTCCAGCATTTGCGCCTCCACGTCCGCGGGCGGCGGATCGATTTGTGCGGATGAGCTGGCTCCGAACAGACTGCATCCCGACAGCAGCAGCGGGAACGCTAATACGCTGACGGCGGCCGTGTTCCGAAAACGGCGGTTCCTATTCATCGTCTTATTGGCTCCTCCCTAACATTTTTCTTAGGTTTGTATTACTATATATACGAGCCCTTCTTTGAAAAATAACTATATTTTTCCGGGAAGTGGACAAACTGCTTCATATCTGTGCCAAGAAGAACCAGATAGCGAGGGATATTATATGGGGATGGAACAACCAAAACAAAAAGCGCCTTATAGCCTGAACAGCAAAAAAGTCGCCGACGCCACCAAGGCATGGCTGCACAAACGGGGCGTTACGACCGAACAAATCGCGGAACTCGTGATGTTCCTGCAGCAGAAATATTATCCGAACCTGACGATGGAAGAATGCGTACACAACGTGGAGCAGGTGCTGACCAAAAGGGAAGTGCAAAACGCGGTATTAACCGGCATTCAGCTTGATGTCCTGGCGGAACAGGGGCTGCTTATCCCCGAACTTCAGGAGATGATCGCGAACGACGAAAGTTTGTACGGCGTCGATGAAATTTTGGCTTTTTCGATCGTTAACGTATACGGCAGCATCGGATTTACCAATTACGGTTATGTGGACAAGCTGAAGCCGGGCATTTTGGAAAAGCTGAACGATAAAACCCTCGGGCCGATAAACACATTTCTGGACGACATCGTCGGCGCCATCGCCGCTTCAGCCAGCAGCCGGATCGCCCACCGCAAGCAGGCCGAACGGGAGCACGGCGAGGACACGCTTGATGACGAGCGTTGATGCGGAGAATTCGCGAGCCTTATGTAGTTGAAAAAAGCCGCCGCAATCCATTGCCGGAGTTGACGCTGAATCGGAGGCAAACAGTGTCTTCCCGGCTTTTGGGGCTGCTTCGTTGATCAATCAAGCAACTGTTGTAAGGCAACCAGCCAATCGAGTGCGCCAACTTCGTCGCATAGCAAATAAAACAAGCCGCTATAAGGAACGTGCGTTGGACTTTACCGGGTTCGTGTCTTAATGTTCCTACCTGCTGCCTGCTGCCTGCTGCCTACCTTTGCACGATTATCCCTTTCTTTCAGGGAACAGGGGACGGAGGCTAGAACAAGGGTTCCAAAAAAAGTGAGAAGAAAAAAACAAAAAAGATGAGGAAAAAATGAGGCGGTTCAGGTGAGATTTTCGGCTTGATAAGGGAACATACGTTTGGTATAATGAAATAAATGGAACCTATGTTCGTATATTTTTAATTCGGAGGCGAGCGAATATGGAAGTCAATACGGGAACGGAACTTCAGCCATTCAGCAGCCGTTTTAACAGCGAACAGGACTGCATGGAGGCGCTAATCGCGATGAAGTGGCCAAGCGGCTTCGTCTGCCCGCGATGCGCTCATACCCGGTGCAGCCGTCTGACCTCCCGGCATATCCCCTTGTTCGAGTGCGGAAAGTGCAAGCATCAAACATCGCCTTTGGTCGGCACGATTTTTGAAGGAACGCATCTGCCCTTGCTCAAGTGGTTCGAGGCCCTGGATTTATTCCTGCTGGAGGGCGGCATCTCGGCGCTGCGGCTGAGCAAGGTGATCCGGGTCGCCTACAAAACCGCCTGGTCGATGCTGCACAAAATACGTCATGCCGTGGGGGAGTTTGATGCCCGGGAGCTGCTCTCCGGAGACGTGAAGGTGAACAGCGATCAGTATGGGCGTAATCCGTCCCGGTGTCAGGTTTCGCATCCGTACGCCTCGGCGGTCGTAGCGGGCTGCACGGTCAAGGATTCGGGCGAGCCGGAGCGGGTCAAAATCCGCCTGGTACCGCATAAGCGGGGAGGCGAAAAAAGGGCAAACCGTCACGATCTAAACACGTTTATCAATGGGCATGTGGATGTCTGTACATCGGAGGTGCAGTTGTTCCCTCAGGCCTTTCGGCTGTATGCGCCCTTGCGGAGAGTGGTGAGAGAGGCGTGGGAATCGCTGAAGAGTACGTATGGAGCCTTGGGGCTGAAGCATCTGCAGGCGTACCTAAACGAATACACCGGACGCCGCCGGTTGCGCCTGCAAGGAGGACGGCCCGGAGCGGCAGAAACGATGCGGCAGAAGTTGCTGCGCATGTGTGTGGCGATACCGGCGATTCCTTACCGCCGGCTGATCGCGCGCCAACCGAACCAGCCCCTTGCGGCTGCGGCTTGATCGAGACGCTGAAACGATGGGGAGGGAGTTTGATGCAGATCAACTTAATGGGTCCTTGATCTCTTGTTTTGATCTCTTGTCCTGTCTGTTTCATCTTCCCTAAACCTGATTCCTTTCCTAAGCCCGTTTAAATTATCTCGAACCTATCTGCTACTCCACTAAGTATTTTCTTCTCCCAAGCTTGTCTTTCTCTCTGCTGCCTGATTAAAAGGGATAATTGTGCAAAGTCTCCGGACAACAAGTGTTGATCTACGAAAGTTGAGTTATAAATTAAATTAAAAAACGGCCATAGGCCGCTTTTTGTATGTTTATCGCATCGTAAGATGAAATTCCACCGCGGCTTCCCCGCTTGTCAACCGCTCCCTGGCACGCCCGCGGCGTACCAGTTCGACCAGATGGGCCAGCGTTTCGGCCATGGCAAAGCGCATTTGGTGGATGCCAAGGTCGGTGCCGAACAGCGCGGCGCAAACCTCGAACCCGGTCTGCGGCCGCGGCCGCAGCAGCCCTTCGATCCGCGCCAGCCGCTCCTCGTGATGCTCCAGCAGCATGTGGACGCGTTCAGGGAAATGCTCGAACGGATGGCGATGCCCCGGAAAAGCGATCCTCACCTCATAGCTCGCAAACCGTTCGAGTGATGTGAGGAACGATTGCAGCGGCTGCGGGTCGCTGCCGGGCAAAAAGCTGATATTGGGGGAAATTTGCGGCAGTACGGCGTCGCCGCAAAACATCAGCTTGCGCTCAGGGTCATAGAAGGACAAATGCCCCGGGGCATGTCCCGCGCTTTCGAGCGGCAGCCAGCATCGCCCGCCCATCACCACCGCCTCCCCTTCCCGGATAAAGTCAACCTCGGGCGCCGGGGTCACCTGCGAAAAAAAGCTCCGGAGATGCGGCGGCAACTGGCCGCTCCAAACAGGCGGCATGCCGTGGCGCCGGAATAGGCGGGGCAATTCCTCGTTCATGACGCTGTCCTTCCCCCACATCAGCTGTGTCTCTTCGTAAGCGCGCCGGGACATGCGGACGGCCGCCCCGGTTATAGACTGCAAATATCCCGCCAGTCCGTAATGGTCGGGATGGTGATGGGTCACCATGATTTGCGCCACATCGCCCGGAGCGATGTCAAGCTGGCGCAGGGCGAGCAACCATTCCCGCTCGGTCTCGGCGGTCCTCGGCCCCGGATCGATGATTGTGATCCCCTCCGGACCGCGCAGCATATAGCTGTTCACCCAGCGCAGCGGAGGAGCCATCGGCAAGGGTACCCGGATAACGCCTTCTTTGTCCCAGGTTTGAATCGCAAGCATCGTCTTCATGGGCGGCTACCCGCCAAAATCATCCGAGGCGACGTTTCGGGGTCATAGCCGTCTTCGCCATAATCCCCATGGATTTGCTCCAAAACCAGTCCGGCCTCTTCCAGCATAACGGCAAATTCCTCTTTCGAGTACAGTTTGATCCGTTCCATGTATTCCCTTGCCCAGGCTCCGTCCGCTCCCGCTCCCGGGCCATTCTCCTTTGTAATCGTGATGTGCTTTTTGACATAACCGTCTTCGATGACGCGGCGTTCGGTGATGAGCTGACCCTCGTCCATTCGTTCGGACCGGGGCACGAGATGCACCGCCGTATAAGCCGGGTTCAAATAATCGATGACAAAGCGGCCCCCGGGCTTCAACATCCGCGCCACCTCCCGCAGCACCTGGATATGTTCATGATCGTCGTGAAAATAACCGAAGGAAGTAAATAAGTTCAAGACGGCGTCAAAACCTCCCGCGAGCGGCAGGTTCCGCATATCGGCCCGCACCCAGCGCACGATCCGCTTGGCATCGTTCCGCTTCGCCTCCCGCAGCAGCACCTCCGACAAATCGACCCCGGTGACCTCATAACCCGCCTCCGCGAAGACGAGGGAATGCCGCCCCATGCCGCAGCATAAATCAAGCACTTTAGCGCCGGGCGGCAGGTTCAGCCAAAAGATCAGCTTTTCCGCCTCGCGCCGGGCTCCCCACTGATCCCGATGCTTGTAGACGAGCAGATAATCTTCCCCGAAGCTCCGTTCATACCAATCCGACATGTCTTTTGCCTCCCATACAGCACCAGCCGATACTGCATTGCTCTATCCTTATTATACTCGAAAAAAACCGCCGAAACGTTATTGCTTCGGCGGCTCCATCCAACAAACTTGCGACATTTTCATATTATTGCGCTGCAGCGGCGCCGTTCGCGTCCGTGAGCGTATTCGTAATCTTCGATTTGCTGTGAAGGTTTTGCAGCCAGGCGTCCGACATTTGCGAAACCTGCTGGCTTACCAGCATTTTGCGGATTTTTTCCTTCTCCTCTGCCAACGTAGCCGTGTGCGCTTCCTTGCGGTCGGTTACCTTGATAACCTGATAACCCCCGCTTGTTTTCACCGGATCGCTGATTTCGCCCTTGGCCAGCTTAAAAGCCGCATCCTCGATGGCCGTTTCTTGCTGCCCGCGGGCAAAGAAGTCGATATCCCCGCCTTTGTCCTTCGTCGCCGTATCCAGCGATTTGCTCTTCGCCAGTTCCGCGAAGTCCGCGCCTCCATTCAACTGTTTGATGATGTTCTTCGCTTCGTCTTCCGTTTTCACAAGAATGATCGATGCCCGAACCTGCTCCGGAGTATTGAAGGATTCTTTATATGTCTCAAACATCTGCTTGATTTGGTCGTCGGTGACTTTCACTTGCGGCTCGAGCAGTTTGGTCAGCTTCAGCTGATTGGCAATCTCGCTCCGCAAATTGTCCATCGTCATCCCGTATTGAACGAGCGCCTGTTTCAGCGCTTCCTCGGAACCGAACTGAGCGATATAGGTATCTTTGATTTCCGCGTCGATATCGGCGTCGGTGATCGTAATATTCTGTTTCTTGGCTTCCTGGTCGATCAGTTCCTGGTCGATCATGCCGGAAAGCACCTGCTCGCCGCCTTGCGCCGCCATTTTGTTATACAATTGGTCTTTCGTAATTTCTACGCCGTTGACCGTAGCGACCGCTTCGGCTTTTTTCGCCGCGAACGGTGGCTTGATCAGTACGACGACGAGCAAAACGGCCAGCACCAGCGAAACGATCGGCCAAAGCTTGCCCCCATTTGACGTCTGCACTGGCGTTCCCTGCTCCGAAAAATCCTCGGCCTCCATCACCGGAACGTCTCCGCCATCGCGCCCGCCGGCATCCTCGGCGGTATGCTGCAAGCCGAGAGCCGGGTCGTATTCCGCTTTCGTCAGCTCTACGGCGCCGCCCGTTGTTTGGCCCTCGCCTTCTTGCTCACGCTGCCCAGCCGGTTCATCCGCGCCGCGGGCTTGTCCTTCAGCCTTATCGGCTGTATCCGCTGTTTTTGCAGTTTCTGCAGTTTCCGCCGTTTCGTCCTCCGGCCTTGGCGCCGCCTCGTCGGCCGCTTCCAGCTCCTTCTTCTCTTTGTCTTCCATATGTTCTTTACTCCCTTCTTCAAATAGCAGACTTTTTAACCATATTCTTGACTTTAACAGAAATCGTTGGGGTATACCTTAAATAAGGATAAAAAAACAGAGAGCGATTTTTAAGTTATTTTTAAGCTATCCGCCAAAAACCCCCCAAAATCCTGTTTCCGTCATTCGTGTTCTTGGCGAAAAAGGTGTAGAATATACTGGTAAATCCAGTTCGGGAGGAACAAAAAACGATGGACTACCAATCTTACTTTAGCAAGCATCGAGAACAACATTTGAATGAGCTGGGGGAATTGCTGAAAATCCCCAGTGTTTCGGCGCTGTCCGAACATAAAGGCGATGTGCTGAAAGCGGCCGAATGGATCGCCGACGCGCTTCGCCGGGCCGGCATGGAAGGCGTGGAAATCCACCCGACCGCCGGGCATCCGGTAGTTTACGCCGAGCATTTGCACGCTCCGGGCAAGCCGACCATCCTGGTCTACGGGCATTACGACGTCCAGCCGGTAGACCCGCTGAATCTGTGGGAGACGCCTCCGTTCGAGCCTTCGATCCGGAACGGCAAGCTGTACGCCCGGGGCGCCACCGATGACAAAGGGCAGGTATTCATGCACATCAAAGCGGTGGAAGCGCTCCTCAAACAGGAGCAGCAACTGCCGGTCAATATCAAGTTTTGCATCGAAGGCGAAGAGGAGATCACCAGCCCCAACTTGCCTTCCTTCCTGGAAGCGAATCAGGAGAAGCTGGCGGCCGATTGCATTCTGATTTCCGATACCGCGCTCTTGGCCCCGGGCAAACCGGCGATCTGCATCGGCCTGCGCGGATTGTGCGCACTGGAGATTTCCCTTTATACGGCCAACACCGATTTGCATTCCGGCACATTTGGCGGCGGCGTACCAAACGCCTTGCATGCGATGGCCTCTCTGCTCGCCTCTCTCCATGACGAGAAAGGCCGCATTACGGTAGAAGGGTTTTATGAAGGGGTGCCCGAGCTGACCCCGGAATTGCGGGAAGAATTCGCCAAGCAGCAGTTTGACGAAGAGAAGTTGAAACATGACCTCGGCTTGGAGACCCTGTACGGAGAAGAAGGCTATTCCTTCGTGGAACGGACAGGCGCCCGTCCGACGCTGGAGCTGAACGGGGTGTGGGGCGGATTCCAAGGAGAGGGCACCAAAACGGTGCTGCCGAAGGAAGCCCACGCCAAAATCACCTGCCGGCTCGTAGGAGATCAGGACCCGCAGGCCACGATTGACCGGATCGAACGCCACCTGCGCGCGCATTTGCAGCCTGGCGCGACCTTGAGCGTCAAGGCTACCGAAAAAGCCCGCGCCTTCTCGATCGATCCGTCGGACCCGATGCTGCAAAAAGCGGCAGACGCCTACGCCGCCGTATACGGGACCCGCGCCTTGTTCACCAAAGACGGCGGCTCGATTCCGATCGTCGAAACGCTGTCGCGCGTGTTGTCCGCCCCGGCCGTCATGATGGGCTTTGGGCTGCCGGATGAAAACCTGCACGCCCCGAACGAACATTTCAACCTGGAGAACTTCGACAAAGGGCTGCTGACGATCGTCCATTACCTCAAGTCGCTGTAAGCCAAATATCCAACAAAAGCTGTCCGGACCTGGACGGCTTTTTTGTTTGCGACAATATGTCGGTTCAAAGGGAGGGCTAGCGGCCACCCCCGACAAAACAAAAAAACCTCCTCTCCCTCCCGCTTCAAAGACGGAATGAAAAAGAAGGTTTACGGTTTTCTGTTCAGCCATATAGAATACCGTTAGATTTTTAGCTCCCCAAGCTTGATCAGCTCGACAACCGCCTGCGCACGACCTTTGACATTCAACTTTTGCATGACATTCGAAATGTGATTACGTACGGTTTTTTCGCTGATAAACAGCTGCCCCGCGATGTCGCGCGTCGTTTTATCCTGCACGAGAAGCTCGAAAACCTCCCGCTCACGATGAGTCAACAGAAATTTGCTGTTACGATCGCTGCTCTTCATAATGCGTCACCCCTCCTTGCTCGGGTTTTATGGTTTAACAAGGTTAAGGGATACAGTCAACACATCTTATGAAGAAACCGTAGTAATGGTGCGGTGCTGCGGCAAAATGGGCGATGCCCTACTTGAACGCCATGGTACATGGTATATAACATCATAACCCGGCGGCCCGAAGCGCGCCAGACCGGCGATGCCCCATTTAATTAAAATTTTTATTGACGCCGAAATCGCTTCTGATTAAGATGTTAGTTGGTGAAAGTGATAATCATTATCATTCGTAGTTTTGATGGCTTTTTCTCATAGCCATTCGACTAAGAAACTTTAGGTTAACCGATAAGGGGGCATTTTTGATCATGAATTATCGTTATACGGTTTCCACCGCTTTGATCTTATCCGCGGCATTGCTTTTGTCCGGCTGCGGGGACGGAAAACAAGCCGAAAACGGCAGCCTTGCCCAGACGGCGAGCGGCGGTGCGGCGAGCGGCGGCGCGGCCGGCGGGAATGGCGCCGACAGCCATAACGTCGCAAACGGAAACGGCGCGGAGTCCGCCAAGCCGGATTTTCAAACGGCCATCGGGCAATACCGGGAATACGTCATTCAGGAATGCGACGCTTTCGTTACCGAAACGGGTAAATTCGTTGAAGCCGTAAATGGCGGGGACATCGAAACGGCCAAAGCGCTGTATGCGCCGGCCCGCATGCATTATGAACGCATTGAGCCGATCGCCGAGGCGCTGGGCGACCTCGATCCAAACATTGACGCGCGCGACGGTGATGTCGACGCCGCGGAATGGCGCGGCTTCCACCGTATCGAAAAAGCGCTGTGGGAAGACGGATCGACGGACGGGCAGAAGGAGTTTGCCGACCGCCTGCTCAGCGACGCCAAACAGCTGCGGGCTTTGGTGGAGACGGTCGATATCCAGGCTCCCCTGCTCGTTACCGGAGCCGTCGAACTGTTGAACGAAGTGTCCACATCCAAAGTAACGGGCGAAGAGGAGCGGTACTCCCGCACCGACTTGTACGATTTCGCCGCCAACGTGGAAGGCGCGAAAAAAATCTACGAGCTGCTGTCGCCGCAGCTGGCGAAGCAGGACGCCGAACTGGATAAGCAAATCGCCGAACGGTTTGCCGCCCTGGAGCAAGAGCTCGCCCAGTTCAAAGAGGGTAAAGGATATATGAACTACGATCAGCTCAAGGAAGAGGATGTCCGCAAGTTAAGCCAAAATCTAGACGCCCTGGCCGAACCTTTGTCCAACATGGGCACGCTTTTGGGAGTTTAGAACGATGAAGAAAACGGACCTGAAAATAGACGTCCGGCAAGGCGCCCAAAAAAGCTCGGACGATCCTGCCGGCGGCTCCGGAAGCGGCGGCCTGCTTAACGAGCGGCTTAGCCGCCGCGATGTGTTGAAGCTGGCCGGTGCGGGCGGACTGGGCCTGCTGCTCGGAGGCGGCGGCGCGTACGGCGTGATGGCGGCCCAAAAAGCGCTGGCCCGCAAAGGCGGATCGTCAGCCGCGGCGGCGGGCGGCCGGGTGCCTTTTTACGGGAGCCGCCAGGCAGGCATCGTCACGCCGGCTCAAAACTTCCTTTGCCTAGCCGCCTTCGACCTGACGACCGGCTCACCCGCCGACGTGCGCAAGCTGCTTCAGGCTTGGACGAAAGCCGCGGCGGCGATGGCCAAAGGCGCGATGATCGGCGACAGCAACAACAAGCTCAACCTGCCCCCGTCCGACACCGGCGAGGCGGCCGGCCTATCCCCATCCAGGCTAACGCTGACGTTTGGCGTCGGCCCTTCCTTTTTTGACGGGCGCTTCGGCCTGGCCGTTAAACGCCCGGCCGCCTTCGCCGACTTGCCGGCGTTTAACGGCGACGCCCTGCAGCCGGAGTGGTGCGGCGGCGATTTGGCCGTGCAGGTGTGCGCCGACGATATGCAGGTGGCGTTCCACGCCGTTCGCAACCTTGCCCGGATCGGGCGGGGCACCGCCGTGCTGCGCTGGATGCAGGAAGGCTTCCAGGGAACGGTCGCGGTGGATCCGTCCGGTGGGACGCCGCGCAACCTGATGGGATTCAAGGACGGGACCGGCAATCCCGACGCTTCGGATGCCGCGGCGATGAACGAATCCGTTTGGGTGCAGCCCGGGGACGGTGCCGGCTGGATGGAAGGCGGCAGTTATATGGCCGTCCGCCGCATCCGGATGCGCATCGAGATCTGGGACCGCTCGTCGCTCGCCGACCAGGAGCAAACCTTCGGACGGTACCGGGATACAGGTGCGCCGCTGGGCTCGGCCGACGAATTCGCCCCGCTTGATCTTGCGGCCAAAGACGCCTCCGGACAACCTCTCCTGCCGATGACTTCCCACACGCGCCTGGCGCATATGGATGGGAAGATCAAAATATTGCGCCGGTCGTACTCCTACACCGGGGGGATCGACGCCAAAACCGGGCAGCTCGACGCCGGGCTTATTTTCATCAGCTTTCAAAGAAACCTGCTGCAGCAATTCGTCCCGATCCAGCAAACGCTGGCGCAGAGCGATAAATTAAACGAATATATCCTGCATATCGGCAGCGCCGTATTCGCCTGCTTCCCCGGCATCCGCGAAGGCGGATACATCGGGGAACAGCTGATCTAGGAAAGGAGGGCCATGTTTTATGTCAATTACACCGTACGCGCCGCAGCCTAGTCCGGTACGTTTTCGGGGCGATCGCCGGCTTTCTTCCCGTGCGCTGCGCCTCGCGGTATGCCTTATGGTGCTCGCAACCGTCTGCGCCTGCCTCGCGTCCGGGGCCGGGGCCGCCGCCGAAACGCCGAAGTCCGCCGCATCAGATTCGCTGCTACCGCTGGTCGGCGGCGCCCTCGTCGAAGCCGGCGGCGGCAATTGGGACGAGGCTTCCGCCGAACTGGAGAAGTTCGAGGCAGCGTGGGGACAAATCGATTCCGCTCCGGCAGGCGAGGCGGCAGCGGCGGTTTCCGAGGCGTTGACCGCAGCCAAGGAGGCGGTCCGGAACGAGGACGCGGACGACGCCAAAACCCGGCTCTCCACGTTAGCCAAGCAGGTTAACGAGTTTATCCAAAGCGGCGGGGATCGGGCGGAAACGGACGCTATGGGAAAAGAAGCTGCCGGGCGGCTGCTGAAGATGGTCAATAACACGTTAAAGCCGCTGGAAAACGGGAATCCCGACGAAGCCCAAAGCCGCTTCAAGCAAATTTTGGACGGCTGGAGCAAAATGGAGGGCCCGATCCGCAGCGGGCATTTCGGCGTGTACAGTGATGTGGAGACGCATATGAGCCTGGTCCGCATCGCGCTGCAAGCAGACCCTGTGAAAACGGAGCAGGCGGCTGGCGAATTGCAAAAGCTGGCGGATCTGCTGCAAAACTATATCGGCGGCAAGCTGGACGATTCGGCCGCCACAGCCCTCCCCGCGGCCGGACAAACCGGCCTTAAGGATGCGATCGCTTTGCTTAAGGCGGCGGCCCAGGCGGCCGCTGCCGGCGATGCCGCGGGGGCGGCGGAGCAAATGCAGGCCTTCATCGTCATGTGGCCCCGCGTTGAAGGCGAGGTTTCGATTTCCTCGCCGGCGGCATACACGGCTACGGAAAACCGTATGACCGAAGCGCAAAGCTATCTGCTGTCCAGCCCTCCCGATTTTATGCGCGCCGCGAACATCATCAGCCAAATGCTGAGCGATCTGGAGCCTCTGGCCGCTAAAACCTCCTATACCGCCTGGGACGCAGCGCTCGTTCTGCTGCGGGAAGGGCTGGAGGCCATCCTTGTGCTGGCCGCGCTCCTCGCTTTTGCGAAGCGGGCGAACCAGCCGGCCGCACGCCGGTTTATTTGGGCGGGGGCCGGGTCGGGCCTGGCGTTGTCCGCCGCGTTGGCAGTTGTGCTTACCTATGCCGTCGCCCAGGCGGTGTCGGGAGGCGCGCGCGAACTGCTGGAAGGGTTCATCGGCCTGGCGGCCGTCGTCATGATGCTGGCGGTCGGGCATTTTTTGCACAGCAAATCCAGCGCGCAGGCCTGGAACCAATACATCGCCAAACAATTCGGGGGCGCGATGGAGCGCGGAAGCTTGTGGTCGCTGTTTGTTTTGTCGGGGCTGGCGATCTTGCGCGAAGGCGCGGAAACCGCCGTCTTTTATATCGGAATGGCCCCCTCCATCGAGCTGTCCCAATTGCTGATCGGCATGCTTGGCGCGTTGGCCGCGCTTGCGGTGCTCGGCTTTGCGCTTATTCGGTTTAGCGTCAGGCTGCCGATCAAGCCTTTTATGCTGATGGCCAGCCTGTTCATCTATTTCCTGGTCATTCGCTTCACGGGAGAAAGTTTGCACGCCCTGCAGGTGGCGGGGGTGCTCCCCGCGCACAGCCGGAGCTGGCTGCCGGCCGCCGGATGGGTCGGCGCCTACCCGACCTGGGAAACGTTTTTGCCGCAAAGCGTTTTGCTGCTGTTTGTGCTTTGGCGTTTGCTGGCCGGGGAGAAGCAGGAGAAGCAGAAACATAAAAGAAACGTCTACCAACACACTCCTTAAGAGAAACAGACCGGGCTTTGGCGGCAGTTTTTCCCTGCGATTGAAAGAAACTGCCGCACCTGCTTTACCGAAAAGACCGCCGGATCAACCTTCCGGCGGTCTTTTGCATCTCCTCTTCTTACTCCCTTACTTGCCTTTTGTTCTTGCTGAATTTCTCCAGAATCCCCACCAGCACGTCCAGCTCATGCCGGTCCAATACGGACAAATGGGCTTTCAGCACCTCCCGGGACCTCTTCCGGGCTTCTTCGCATACCTCGGCGCCCCGCGTTGTCACCGACAGCAGAACCGACCTCCGGTCTTTTTCGTCATGCCGGCGTTCGACATATCCGTTTTGCACGAGCCGGTCGATCATCACCGTAATGGCGCTGGGCTTCACCTCGAGCTTGTCCGCCAAATAGCTGACGTTGCACGTCTTTTGCCGGTCGATCAGCGCCAGCATGTGAAATTGCGGTCCGGTCAGCCCCAGCTCCTGATGATGCATCAGCTCGCTTTTCATTTTGCGGAACGTGCTCGACCAAGCGGCTTCGATACGCTCGATGTACGTGTCGAGATCATCTTTTGACACAGGATTCCTTCCTCCCCCCACAGGGTCCAACCTAATTTAAGTGTATTATGCGGCCAGGCAGAATTCAAGGAAACTCTCCAGCTTTCGTCAACAAACGGCCTTGAAAACCGGTGAAGAATCCATTATGATGGAATCGAAATGATTTTCATGTATTATGTATGATATTTAAAAATAATTTTCACACTATCTACAGGAGGGGGTCTTTTTGACGCCAATACTGCACGCACTCTCCAGCCATTTGGACACGCTGCCGCCGCAGGAGCGCAAACTCGGGGAATATATTCTGGAATCGCCGGCGGCCGTTCTTCATTTGGGCATTACGGAATTGGCCAATACGTGCGGAGTCAGCCCTTCGACCATAACGCGTTTTTGCAAGACGTTTCATTTTAAAGGGTTCCCCGATTTTAAGATGAAGCTGGCCGGAGAGCTGGCGCATAAACCGGCGGACACGCAATATCAGGACATTATTGCCGGCAATGACCTGCAAAAAATCGTCGAGGCCATGGAAGCGAACCACCTCGCCTCCATTACCGACACCACCCGCTTGCTGGACATGAACCAGCTGGCTCAGGCGGTAAAGGCGTTGTGCGGGGCCAAGCGCATCGATTTGTACGGCGTGGCCACCTCATCGGTGGTGGCTCAGGACTTCTATCAAAAACTGATCCGCATCGGCAAAAACTGCACCGCTTTCGCCGATTCCCATATGCAGATCACCTCCGCGTCTTCGCTGGGAGCGGGCGATGCCGCGCTGGCGATTTCCTATTCCGGGGAAACGCCGGAGACGATCGATGCGCTGCGCTGCGCCAAAGACAGCGGGGCGGTGACGCTCTCCTTGACGCAATACGGGCAAAACCGCCTGGCGTCTTTGGCGGACATCGCGTTATTTTCTTCCTCCTTGGAGGAAGGAATGCGCCGGGGCGACATGGCATCGCGGATCGCCCAACTTCATGTCATCGATATTTTATTTACGGGAATGGTTAGCCTGGAGTTTGAAGACTATATTCCCAAGCTGGAAAGTTCATATCAAAACGTGCAGATTTACCGCAAAACACAAGGAGGGCAAAACTTATGCTGAACATCATCAAAACAAGCAGCGAGGACCATTTTAACGAAACCGGCGCAGGCATTATCGCCAGCCTGCTGCAATCCAATCCGCGGGCGATTCTCGGCCTGGCGACCGGTAGCACGCCGGTCGGCGTTTACGGGAAATTGATCGAGCTTTACCGGAAGGGCAGCGTAAGCTTCAAGCAGGCCACGACCTACAATCTCGACGAATACATCGGCCTTCCGGCCGATCATCCGGAAAGCTACCGCCGGTTCATGGACGAGAAGCTGTTTAACCATATCGATATTTTGCCCGAAAACACCCATGTTCCATCCGGCGTGGAAGCCGATCCGCAAAAAGCGGCCGAAGATTACTCGCGTCTGCTGGATGAAGCCGGCCAGATCGATTTGCAGCTGCTCGGTCTGGGCCACAACGGTCATATCGGCTTCAATGAACCGGGCGAGGAGCTGCAGGGACCGCCGCATATCGTCAAGCTAGATGAACGGACCCGCCTGGCCAATGCGCGTTTTTTCAACTCCATCGAAGAGGTGCCGACGCACGCGATCACGATGGGGATCGGCTCCATTTTGCATGCCAAGCAAATTTTGCTGATGGCCAAAGGCGAAGACAAAGCGGAAGTGATCGCCCGGGCGCTGAAAGGACCGATTACGACGAAATGCCCGGCTACGTTCCTGCAAACCCACTCCAATGTCGTTGTCGTCGTAGATCAAGCTGCAGGGAAGTGGCTATAATGAGCGGCCGGAATTTTATCCTGACCCATGCCGAAGTCGTTACGCCCCGGGGAATCATTCACGACGGAGCGGTTGCCGTAGAGAACGGACTCATCGTTTATGTCGGCTCCGCATCCGGCGCGCCGCTTTCGCTCCCGGCCGAATGTGAAACGATCGACGCAAGCGGCCATTACGTGCTGCCCGGTTTTATCGATGTTCATGTGCACGGCGGCATGCTCGAGGATTTCTCCGCACCCAGCCAGCGCGGCTTTGATGCGATTACGAAGCTTCATTGCAGCCAGGGCACGACCTCGATGCTGGCCACCACGATGACGATGCCGAAGCACGTAATCGAACACGTACTCGAGGAAGTGCATCAATATATGCAGGGCGATATGCCTTATGCCCAACTCGTCGGCGTCCATTTGGAAGGGCCGTTTATCAGCCCGAAATGGCCTGGAGCGCAAAATCCGGAGCATATCGTGCCGCCGAACCGGGAATGGATCGAAGCATGGGATACGCGCTATCCCGGGCTGATCAAACAGGTGACGTTCGCGCCGGAACGGGAAGGCTCGCACGAGCTGATCCGCTATTTGCGCAAGCGGGGCATCGTGGCGGCCGCCGGACATACGGACGCAACCTACGAGCAAATGATGGCCGCGTATGAAGTCGGGCTAAACCACTCCGTGCATATGTTCAACGCCATGACGCCGCTCCATCACCGGAAGCCCGGCACCGCCGGCACGATTTTAAGCACGCCCGGCATCAGCGCGGAAATTATCGCCGACGGCATCCATGTGCACCCCGCCGCAATCCGGCTGCTCGCCAGCGTGAAAACCGGCAGCAACCTGATGCTGATCACGGACGCGATGTCGGCAGCCGGTCTTGGGGACGGCGAATATATGCTCGGCGATCTGCCGGTCGTTGTGAAGGACCGGGTTTGCACCCTCAAAGATAGCGAAGGCACATTGGCCGGCAGCACGCTGACAATGATCCGCGGCTTCCGTTATCTGGTGCAGGAAGTTGGCTTGTCCGTGGAGCGTGCCTCCGAACTGGCCAGCGGCAACCCGGCCAAGCTGATCCGGATCGATCATTTGACCGGCGCGGTGGAAACCGGAAAACAAGCCGACCTGCTGCTTGTAAGCGGCGATCTGGAGCTGCAGCGGGTTTGGGTGAAAGGGCGGCTGCTAAACGGCGAAGCCGAAGAAGCCGAATAAGTCTTTAAAATCGTGATGGAGAGGGCTGTCTGACTACAAGTCGCATATTATAACTAATCAGAACTGCAAATATAGTAAACAACCCTTTTATTACCTGTACGGGTCGAAGGGCTTCCTGCCACATTCCTATATAGGGAAGGGGTATCCCACCATGAAATGCAAAAGTGCAGGCGAATTTCGTCGAAACTCCCTGAAACAGGCGGTTCAAATGCAAATGTGCAGTTCATTTCCGGTTAAAAGTCACTTTTTTATCAAATCGCGGATATTCAGATGCATTTTTGCATTTCAAACGCTCTAAAAGGATGAACTACGGAAAATAGAATGCACTTTTGCAGTTGATCTCAACGACCCGTCCTAGCAAACGACGAATCACCTTCAGTCTTGATGTCTTAATGTAATGGAAATACTTATGAGCAAACCACATAGTACATCAGCATAAAAATGAAGCCGCCTGGTTTTTAACAACCATTAGCGCGCTGGCGGTACGATTAGATTACGTTAGATTTCGTTAGCTTCGTTAGATTACGTAAAATTCCATCTGCGGGTTCTCGGCTACAATAATTAGGCCCCCTTCTGGCGAGAAAGGGGGCCTAGCCTGCATTGCTTTAATTTAGCCGGTTTCTCCGTTAACGGGTCGTGCCGCCCGAAAAACCGCCGTTGGTGCCGGTGCGAAGACCTCCACCGGTTCCCGTCATGCCTCTCGTACCGTTGCCCATGCCGGCATTCGGGCCGGTAGGCGTATACCCGTTCGGGCCGGTCATCGTCCCGGTGCGCCCCGGGAAAATCCGGTTGATCAACGTTTGGAAATCGCCGATGACGTTGTTCAGCGTCCCGCCTCCGCGCGTTTGGGTAGCATAGTTCCCCATGCTGGTTACGAAGTCGGGATTCCCGGAAACATACACGTTGCGGATATGAGGGGCCGTTTGCTTCACGACATGGGCAATACGGTCCTTAACGTCCTGAGGGACGTTATCGGTAACCGCGCCGTTGACATTAAAGCGGCCTGCGCCTACACCGTCATAAGTTCCGGCTCCGCTGCGCGTGCCGGTACCGTAAATCGTAGTGCCGCGGTTTACGCTGCTCATCCCCATATTCCCGGCGCCATTGTACATGGTCCCGGTTCCGGTTGTCCCATAACCTGTCGTTCCATAGCCGGCCGGACCATTTCCGGCGGTGCCGTATCCGGGTGTCCCGGTGCCGGTCGTGTTCGTTCCACCCATGCCGAACAAATTGTTGCCGCGAGTTCCGAAAAGACCGCCGGCTCCGTTAGGGGCCGTCAGCCCGCGGCCAAGCCCGTTGTCATAGGCGCCGCGCGTTCCGTAGCCGGCACCGTAAGGTCCGCCGAGATTCGTCGTTCCCGTACCGATGCCGGTGGAACGCATGCCGTAAGTGTTTGTCCGGCCCGCCGTATTCCCCGTGGCGGCGTTGTTGTTACCGTGGAGCGTAACAGCCACATATGCGTCGCGGTCCGTCACGACGACATGAGCCGTCTGCACATCGCCCAGCTGGGCGACTTTATTGCTTAGCGCAGGACTGTATCTCAAGGAGCGAATCCGCTGATCCTGACCGTTCCCCGCGCTACGCGAAAACAGACGGTTCCCGTTGGGAAGGGAGTTGACATCATAGTTCCGGTTGTTGTTGTTCCGAACGCTTTGCGTCCGTACGTTGTTCTTGGCTGTGCCGTCACCGCAGCCCGCAATGCCGATCACGCTGGCCAGCAATGCGGCGGACAACGACAAATTCACGATTTTGCTTTTGGCTCCAGGCATGTAGTCATCCCCCATCAAAGATTTTAATGTGTATGATTACATGCGTTAGAGTGCGCCGCATCCGTGAACGACATTCAGGGAAGTTTCACCGCAGCGGGAAAAAAAGAACTGTTCCCGAAAGCGTCCCTTTTAACGCAGGGAACAGTTTTTCTTGACGGTATGGTATATTAAATGGTTTGCAGCATGTTCATAAATTCCCGGCTGTATTTATCCGGATGAAATTCGCTTTTTACAAGCTGTAAAGCTTGGGTTTGTATCCCGTTTCGCAGCGGTTTGTTCAGCATCAGCTCGCGCCCTTCCCGAACGGCCTGGCCGATATCGCCAAGGACATAGCTTTTCCCCGTTTTATTATGCTTAATGCAGGAGACGACGCCGTCCGAACCGCTTGCCAGCACGGGGCAGCGGCAGCTCATCGCTTCGATGATGGACATCGGCGCTCCTTCGACTTTGGAGGTGCTGCACAGGAATCCGCCGGAATCGCCGATGGAGGAATAATAATGGATCATTTCCCGATTGGGCACATTGGAGCGAACCTTTAAACGGCTGCGAAGCTGCAGCCGGTCCACCAAACTTTCGAATTTTCCGCGCTCCGCGGGGCTCGATAAATAATGGTCTTCAAACATCCAGATTTGAATGCTCCGGTCATAAAAAAGCAAGGAATGGGCAATATAAAGAAACTCCCGCCAGTTTTTATTGTCCTCAATCCGTCCGACCCAGGCGACTACGGGTTCCTTTTGTTTTTGCGAAGGACGGTACGAAAAAGCTTTGGCGTCAAAACAATTATTTAAATAAAATTGCGGAATGGCCGGGTACAATTGCTGAAACAAGGCCGTAATATGAGGCGTTTTCGGATTCATTAAAGCGGCGGCATGCTGACGGACGATCGGGACTGCGGCGCGAAGCTCTTTTTCGGCGGTATCCACGGATCCGAATCCTTGGATTTCCAGCACGAGCTTGCCCTCGTAACCGAGTCTGCGAAAGCGGGGAAAGCTGGCGTAATCCGTCGTCACCACGATGCAATCGTAGCGGCGCGTTTGGATAAGCCGGCGAATTTCATCGTCTTCATCCGTGACATAAACCGGAAAGTCCGTTTTGTTTTGCAGCCCGGCTCCCCACCTGTAGTACAAGCATTCCGCCTCAATTCCAAAACGCCGCAATGCCCTGCACCGCTGGCGATTTACGGTTTCCATCCCCCCGCTCGGCACGTAAAACACGAACAGCACACGTTTATTCATACACCATCATTCCTGACTTATAGAGGTTTACCCGCGTTCACAACTCGCATAAGCGCTTGATTAATCCGGTGTCCGGGATGCGGTATTCCGGAGGCAGCTTGGCGGGAAGAGACGCCCGGAAAGCCTCGTCCCCTTTGGTTATGTCCGGGGTCAGGCACGAGCGGTTCATGACATAAGGCAGGCTGGAGAGCTCCGGATCGAGCGTTCGCAGAAAGCAAGGATCGGGGTAGTTGTAGCCTTCCGGAAGCTTGACCGCCAGCTTCTGCCAGAAAACGGGATCCGGCTTTTCGTATACGGTAAAGGAAAAAATCATCATGTTCTCACCCTTTGCAGCGCCAAATCATAAACCGCCAGGGTCCGCTCCAGCAGGGTGTCAGGGGACCATTGCCGATTCGCCCATTCCTTGGCCCGTTTAGCCAAAGATCGTCTCAGCGGCTGATCCTCCATCAGGCGGGTCAACTGCTGGGCAAGCTCCCGATCGTTGCCGGTTTCGAACAGCAATCCGGTTTCCTCATGCCGGATCATCTCCGGAATTCCGCCGGCATTCGAGGCGACGATAGGGGTGCCGGACAGCTGCGCCTCCATGATGGAAAACGGCAGGTTATCCTGCAAGGAAGGCAACACCATACAGTCGCTTTGCCGCAGAATCGCCGGCACGTCCCGGCGGTCGCCGAGCAGGGTGACGCGGTCAGTCAAGCCGGCTTCGGAAATCCAGCGTTCCACGTCGGCGCGAAGAACTCCGTCGCCGAGCAGCCAGCAATGCCAACGCGGATCGGAGCTTATTCGGCTTAGCGCCCCGATCAGGGTACGATGGCCTTTGACCGGGACGAGCCGGGCCGGGCAGCTGATCGTGAATTCCGCTGCTTGCGGAAGCGGCTCCGTAAGCGGCGCTTGCGATCTTTGCTCGAATTCGGCGAAATCCATACCATAAGGTATGACGCTGAAGATGTCCGGGGGCACGGAGAACCGGACCATTTCACGGCGAAGCCATTCGGTAGGCAAAATGGCGGCGTTCGCCGACACGCATCCGTAATACTCTTCATCGGCCACGTATTTCCAAGCCAAACTGTCCTTGCTTTCAATATCTCCGGCAATCATATGCTCCTTGGCCAGCAAGCCGTGAATGGTGGCGACCAGGGCGGTGCGGGACGGCTTGACGCGGGACAACGCCCGGGTGGAAATGATGTCCTGCGTATGAATGATGTCGTATTGATCCAAATCAAACAAGGCGGCGGCCAGTTCGTAGCAATAGCGCTCGACGTCGCGATAACGCACCCAAGGGTCGACATGGGCCAAATACTTCTGGTAGAACCGGATGACTTGATCATAAACCAGGTTTTTGATCTTCCATTTATTGATCTTTTTGTTTCCGTCCACAAGATAGTAGTGGGCCATATCCGGATGATGGGCCAGCACGTCGACTTGATGCCCTTTGCGCTCCAGCTCTTTTTTCAGCAGACGCACATAGACATCGACCCCGCCGACATGAGGCAAATACCAGTAGGTCGCCAGCAAAATCCGCTTCGGCGAAGCCGCGGCCGCAGCCGGAATATCACCCGCGGGGAAGGCCGGATGTGAATGAGCCTGTAAAGCTGCGCCGGAATCGGCCGCAGCGGCTTCAGGCAACGCAGGCGCATCCCGTTTACTGGCGGCTGGCGGCTCGGTGGACAGGAAATACACGCATCCGGACATAAACCGGTTTTGGTTCAAGCCCGAAACGGCGCCCACCGCAATTTGCGCTTCGTCCGTCCCGTACATAACCGCTAGGGAATGGCCGAACACCTCTGCTTCGTCGCCGTTAAACTCGTGAATCAGCTTGCCGTCCCGGCCCAGCAGATAGGCGGCCCCGACCCGCGATCCGGCAAGCACGGCCGGCTCCTGCCCGCGTTGGGCAAACGGGACAATATCGGTCCCCAGCTCTTGAAGGCCAAACCAGCCTTCCTTTTCCATCACCAGCTCTCCTGAGACCAGATTGTAGGCAGCCACCGCCCCGCCGCGGGTAAATTCGCCCCCAGCTTTGGGCGAGCCGATGACCAAATCGGCGATGCCGTCCCCGTCAAGGTCGAACGCGGCCACTTTGCGTCCGTGTTCGTCATAGCTTCGCTTTCCTCTGGACTCAAACATCGGCGCCGCCCCGCCGCGAAACACCAAGACGCGTCCGTTGCGGGTCATATCCGCGCCGGAATATAGCGGCGCGCTTACGATAAGCTCGGGTTTGCCGTCGCCGTCCACATCGCCGGAAGCGAGCGAAAGCCCCAAACCTTCCCCGTTCTTGCCCTCCCAGCTCTCCAGGATCGAATGATCCCGGCCGGAGTAAACGGTCACCCGTCCATCCCGGTCGGCCCCGTTCGGGTCCAAGTTATGCGAAGACACCGCCACATCCGGGATGCCGTCCTGGTTCCAATCCAAAACAGTCAGCGCCGCTCCCAAACGCGCGTAATTTTCTTCGCCGCTCCACTTCCCAAGCAAGTTCCCGGTACGTCCGGAGTAAACCGATACGGTTCCGCATTCCAGCAGGGAACCGGCGCTTGCCCGCGGGGCCCCGACGATAATTTCCGGGTTGCCGTCGCCGTTGATGTCCCCCAAAGCGACCGAAGCCCCGAAACAGTCGCCGTAACGATCGCCCTGCAGCGTGAAGAGCGGCTTCAGGTCGTGCGAATATACATAAACTTTTCCCCGGTAATAATGGGGGATCGGATTCACACCGTCTTCGTCTTCGACAAAGGTTGCCGTGCTGGCGGCAATGATCCATTCGTCCATCCCGTCCCCATTGATGTCTCCGGCAAGCACCACATCGCCAAAGCGGTCATGCTCCCGTTCACCCTCCAGTCGCTTCCATAAATAAAAAGGCAGCCGATTGCTCACCTCATCCCCTCCTCTATAGCGAAATGTCGATCCGGGTTGATTCGGCCGAAAGAACGGCGATTTTTCGCGTCTTCAGCCCAGCCTGGGGGTGGGACAGCGCTAATTCATAGGTTCCGGGCTGAAGATCGCAAATTTCAAACTGCCCGCCGCTGCCGCTCGCCGTACTCCGAAGGACGACGCCGGCCGTATCCAGCAAATGAATTGGGGTGTCCGGCAGCGGGAGACCCGTTTCGGCGTCGGCCACCGTTCCGGATAGGATGGAAAAATTCCGTATATGGCCGGCTGCCAGGCGTGCATTCGCCCAGTAATCATCGCTTAACCTGGAAACAAAGTCCTGCCTCAGCAGCGGCAGCGGCCGGCTGACGGTTGCCTGCCCGTAAACCTCGAACGTTTGCCCGAGCATGGCCATGTCGTTCCATACGGTTAAGGCATGTTTTCGCGCTTCGGCGGACTGCTTTTCCCGGAGCCGGTCATCCTCCACAAGCCTTAGCAGCTTTTCGTACAAATCAACGGCATTGCCCGGTTCCGCCAGCAATCCGTTGACCCCGTCCTGGACCATCTCCACGATTCCGCCGGTTCGGGAAGCGACGACCGGTTTGCCCAGGCTATGCGCTTCGATGATCGTAAACGGCAAGTTATCCTGCAGCGAAGGGAGCACCACGACGTCGGCGCCTTCAATCAACTCCGGAACATCATGACGTTTGCCCCAAAAGATGACATGCTTCTCAAGACCAAGCTCCTTCGTTTGCCGCTCCAGATCCTGGCGCATCATCCCGTCCCCAATCAGCCAGCAGACGACGTCGCTGCGCTTCTGCACAAGCAGCTTCATCGCGTCGATCAGGTATTTTTGTCCTTTGATGGCGACGAGGCGCGCAGGGCAGGCAATGATTTTGTTTGGCCGGACCGAGGAAGACACTCTTAAGTTCATTTGCTGCTTGTCTTGCCTGTCCCGGTACGCTTCCTGGTTCAAGCCGTAAGGAATAATGTAAGCGCGGGGATGCCGGATTCCGAACGTCGATAGTCTGCCCGACAACCAGCGGCTGGGCAAAATCAGACCGTCCGGGGACATGGAGCCGTAGTATTCTTCCAAAGACAGATAATGCTGTTCCAACGGAGAGCGAGCCTGAATCTCGTTACTTGCCGCCCATTCGGTAGCCAGACAACCGTGAATCGTCGCTACCAGAGGAACACGCCCCGGCTTGGCCTTGCGGAGTACAAAGGTTGAGATAATATCTTGCGTATGAATCAAATCATAGTCTTGCAAAGGAAGCCCTCGGCAGGCCAGCTCGAAAGCGTATTTTTCGCTTTCCCTCCAGAGCATCCATGGACTTAGCGGGATTTTACGCCGCCGGAACCGGGCTTTCACCGCCTCCTCCGCCTGCGGAAGAAAGTCTTGTTTCCAGAGCCGGAGCCCGCCGCGAACAAGATAGTAGTGTGCGAGGCCGGGATGCTGGGCAAGGATTTCCACCTCATGCCCGGCTTCCGCAAGCCGGGAACGAAGGATGTTCAGGTAGGTCGACACGCCGCCGATATGCGGAAACGGCCAATAGGTGGCCAACAAAATGTTCAAGCAAGACCTCCTCCTTCTATAAGAGGTAGTTCAAAAAGTCATCTTTTGATCACGAAGCAAGAACAAGGAGCGTATTCGGCATCGAATCTTGAATTCACCCGGGCCTATAGCGTATGCTTCCGAAGTATGTTTCCTGCGGAAACATTTCAGTTGCTCACGTAGGATCTTCCTACGCTTTCGCTCCTTTCGTCCCTGGCTTCATCCAACCTTCTCGGTGCTGAAAACCTGACTTTTTGAACTTTCACTAAAACTGAAACCGCGCTGTTTAAAGAAAAACCACTAGACATCATGTCCGGTGGTTAGATTAAACTCCCGTTTATTTTTGCAGGCTTTCTTCCTCGTTGTCCTCGTCTTCCTCCAACAGGTCTTCGAGGTCCATCTCCTCATCCAGCTCGTCAATCAATTCTTTATCCACTTCCACTTCATAGACGGGTGGCTGAACTTGTACGGGGGCCGGCTTAATGACCACAGGGTCGGGAAGTTCGTGGAAATATACGCCGGTGTATTCCTCCTGATACGCCTGGCGTTGACCAAAAGGAATGTACGGGGTAATATTGTCGCCCAGCAGCCCGGTTCCGGGGCCCGTTCCCGGGCCTGTTCCCGGACCGGTGAACAGCCCCGAACCCGGAGCTTTGTTCAGCCACATAAAAAACGGCTTCGTTCTAAAAATTCCCCGCTGCTCCTGTTCTTCGAGATAAGCTACTTTTTCTTCATCCGACAGGTCGGAAGGAATCATCCCGTGATAGACAGGCGGAATTTTGGCCAGCATTTTTTGAAGAACCTGACTTGCGTCTTCGCCTTTGTTTCTTGTGAACACGACATTCAACTCCTCTGCAAAATAATCTGCTTCAAAATCTTGCTTGCTACGCTAGTCAGTATATTCCGAGGAAAAATAGAATGGCAGGGACATCCGTTCGAATCAAAAAAAGAGGCGGTTCGATTAGTCTATAAGTTGAATTGTTGATAGAACGGATCAGGGCAGCCGTGTGAAATGTTCTTTTGATCGCTGTTGTTCGCGGATTTCTATGATCAACTAAATTCGAATGCTGTAGAAATCCGCTCACAAAGGCGACCAGTACCGTTCTTCAGAATCATTTCACACTTTTGCCTAACTCGCTTTTTTCAGTTGTTCAACTTATATATAAGAACCAGCCTCAAGGGGAAATATATAGTTTTAGAATAATAGTCTTCTACGATTCTTCGTTCGCGGCGCCGCTGCCAGGATTCGCAGTTTCGCTTCCTCCATCCGCAGGCTCGGAAATGGACGGAGGCGAAACCTCGGCGGCCAACGCCTGAACCGTCTCCGGACGAAGGACCGAGCCGATCGACTCATCCGATTCAACCTGTCTCCATTCATTGCCCAGTTCGACCGGTTCGGTGCCGGACTGCAAAATATGAATGAAGGCGGGATCGGGAATCATGGTTTCTTCCAGCACGATGTTTAGCTCCGGGGCGGCCCGTTCGGCCGGAGCGATTACGGCTACGGGAGCGGGTGTGAAATCAACTTCGCTCTCCGGTCCCGGTCGACTTGGCACAAGCGGCTCCGCGACGGCGACCACTTCGGCCGCGGCGAACATTTCCTCCGGAACCGCCGCCCCTGCCGGGTCTGCCGCAATAGCGGGTTCCGCCGGCTCCGGTCCGGGCGGCAGGACCTGCCCGATCCCCGTATCCACGGCAACCCCTGCGGCAGCCGGGTCACCTCCTGTTCTAAACGGATCCGGCAGGTGGATCAAGCCGCGATGCGCTTCCGCGGCAAAAGGATGTTTTAACGTGCCGGGATGTTCCGCCGGCGGCGTCAAAGCCGCTCCACCTCCGATATTCCCCGCGGCCGGAACACCGGCGGCCGGATTTCCGGCGGGCCGAATTCCGGCAGGTGCCCCGGGTTCTCCCGCAGGTTTCGCTAGGTTCTGCGGCGAAGTTCCCGCCGCCTGATCCGGCGCCGCAGCCGGATTCGCCGACGCGTTATGCCGGCGGTTCCCTGCCGCCGGCCGGCGGACGACAACACGCGCTAATCTCCGGTGAATTTTCCGCCGCTGCCCTTTGGCCCATCTTTTCCGTCTAGCCTTTCTTTTTCTCCATGCCGCAAGTTTCCGCGCCCTGAGCGACTTCCGTTTGGGCCGCTGCGCCGCGGATTTCCGGCGCGCTTTCTCCTCTTGAATTTTCTCGATGGTGGCGATCTTTTTGACTGCTCCGAGATGAATCAACCTTACCTGACCGCTTCGCCCTGCCGCAGGTTTTCCCCGCTGCGGCACAACCCTTCCCCGTCTCGGAACGGAGACTGCGCTTACCTCCATGCTTTATGCTCCCTCCCTATTCACAAACCGCCGTTTCATCACCGTATCGTACACCTTCAATGTTTTCTTCATCATCGTTTCGATGGACCAATGCTCCAGCGCCCACCGTTTGGCTTGCTCCCCTAACCGGGTTCTCAGCCTGTCGCTCTCCAGCATCCGGCGGAGGTTTTGGAATAGCGGTTCGCTCTGGCCGGCTGGAGATACAAGCCCGGTTTTGCCGTGCTTCACCATTTCAGGAATGCCGCCCGCATCCGATACGACCGCGGCTTTCCCGGCGATTTGCGCCTCCATAATGGAAAAAGGGAGATTATCCTGAAGGCTCGGAAGCACAAACACGTCAGCTTGGCTCAGCAGTTCCGGAACGTCCTGCCTTGGACCCCAAAACTGCACATGCGCTTCCAATCCCAAGCTCCGGACCTGCTCCTTTAGCTGGCTCTCCAGCGGCCCGTCGCCCAACAGCCAGCATTCCCAATCCTCGCGAACCCCTTTGAGCATGGCCAACGCTTCAATCAGATGCTTGTGACCCTTCACCGGAACGAGTCTGGCGGGGCAGATCAGAACTTTTTTTTCGGAGCGCGCCGGGGCAGGAGCGGATGCCAGCCGCTTCAGGAACGTCTCGACATCCATTCCGTAGGGAATGACCTGCAAATGCTTGCCGGGAACGGCAAATTCGCTCATGGATAGCGCTTTGAGCCAATCGGTAGGAACGATCGTGGCATCGCTGGAAATCGCTCCGTAAAACTCCTCGGCCGCGGCGTATTTCCAGAGCAGCGTGTCTTTTCCGGTGACTTCGCCGGAATAGATGAATTCCGTGGCCAAGCAACCGTGGATCGTGGCAATCAGCGGCGTCGTTTTGTTTTTGACGCGCCATAGCGCCCGGGTCGACACAATGTCCTGGGTGTGGATCAGGTCGTATTTTTGCAGCCCGAATACCGACGCCGCGGCCTCGAAGCAGTACCTTTCGATATCCCGCCAGCGAATCCACGGATCGACATGCTTCATCTGCTGCTCGTAGTAGGCGTAGACCTGCTCATAGATGCGGTCTTTCACTTTTGATTTTACCAAGGTGCGCCCGTTGTTCGGCATGTAATAATGCTGCATATCGGGATGGTGGGCGAAAATATCCACCCGGTGGCCGAGCCGCTCCAGCTCGCGCTTCAGCGTGTCCACGTACGTCGAAACCCCGCCGACGTGCGGCAGATAAAAATAAGTCGTTAACAAAATATTCATGTCCCCAGCCCTTCCTTGTGGAACTCCGTATATCCTATGTACTTACCTAATCCGCCGTAAGGGACATTCGACCAAATTGCCGAAGGACAAGCACGTTTATTTTCGTCTATACGAATCTATTGCGCCGGCAGGATATTCTACCATTTTTTCTATCACGGGTACTTCTATCTATATCAATGAAAGACTTGCTTGAGTAGGATATACCATCTACCAGAAAAGGAGTGAAAACCTATGAATCAGGCAAAAGCCAGCATCGCCGTCATCGGCCTCGGGTACGTCGGACTTCCGTTAGCTTCTCTATTTCTGCAGAATGGCCATACCGTTTACGGCATCGACGTGGATGCTAGTAAAATTGCCAAATTGAGAAACCTGCAAAGTTATTTATCCGATTTTACGTCCAGAGAGATTAGAGCCATGTTCGCGGGAGGACGGTTTCATGTCAGCGATTCATTCAGCGACATCAGCCGGGCGGATGCGGTCATTATGTGCGTACCGACTCCGCTGGACCGAAACTTTGAACCGGATTTAACCTATGTGCGGGGTGCCATGAACAACGCCTTACCCTATCTGCAAAAAGGCCAGCTGATCGTTCTGGAAAGCTCCACTTATCCCGGCACGACGGAAGAAGTGCTGCTGCCGATGATCGAATCGACGGGGCTCGTCGTCGGCCAAACCGCATTTCTCGCTTATTCGCCGGAACGCATCGACCCGGGCCCCGATCAGAAGGAACTGCATCTGATCCCGAAGGTGCTCGGAGGAGTCACCGAAAAATGCACGGAAACGGCCAAAGCCGTATACGAAAGCATCTTTGACCGCGTCGTCGTCGTCTCTTCCCCGCGTGTGGCCGAGTTTACCAAGCTGCTCGAGAACTGCCAAAGACTGATCAACATCTCTTTTATGAACGAACTAGCCATTCTGTGTGAAAAAATGAACATTAACCTCTGGGAAGCCATTGAAGCGGCCAGCACGAAACCTTACGGATTTACGCCTTATTATCCCGGACCGGGAATCGGCGGCCACTGCATTCCGGTCGACCCGCTTTATTTGCAGTGGAAAGCGAAGCAGTACGGGGGAGACTCGAAATTTATCGAGCTCGCCCACCGGGTGAACGAGTCAAAGCCGGATTACGTCGTGGAAAAGGTAACCCGCCATCTGTCCGCCAACAAACCGCTCGCGGAAAGCAAAGTGTTTGTGCTTGGAGTGACCTACAAAAAAGACGTTAACGATCTGCGCGAATCGTCGGCGCTGCCGATTGTTCAAAAGCTGATGGAAGCGGGCGCGACCGTGAATTTCCACGATCCTTATATCAACCGGATCGAAGTCGGCGGGCGTTCCCTTGACGGCGTAGCCTTAACCAAACGGAACATTCAGCAGCACGACTGCGTGCTCATCCTAACGGACCACTCTTCGATCTCCTATGAAAATCTCGCATCTTTTTCCCATTTGATATTCGACACCCGGAACGCCACCAAAAATATCGAGGACCGCAAAAATATCATTGTCATCTGAATTTAGAGGAAACGGGGTGTATATCCACGATGAATATATTAGTAACCGGCGGCGCCGGCTTTATCGGCTCCCATCTGGTGGAGCGGCTGCTCGAACAAGGGCATTACGTTTGGACGCTGGACGATATGTCTACCGGAAAACTGCAATTTTTGAATGAAGCGACGGAAAACAACCGCCATTCGATGATCTACGGATCGGTGACGGATAAATATTTGCTGCGCGGCCTGGTAGAGCGCTGCGATGTCGTATTCCACCTGGCCGCCGTGCTCGGGGTCAAAAACACGGTGGAAAATCCGCTCAAGGTGATCGAGGGCAACATCGACGGTACGCGTAATATTTTGGAGCTTGCCCACCAAAACGGGGTTAAGGTCGTATTCGCCTCCACCTCGGAAATCTACGGCAAAAACAACAAACTTCCGTTCAGCGAGGATTCGGACCGGGTATTGGGAGCCCCGTCCATCCACCGCTGGAGTTACGCCACAGCCAAAGCGATCGACGAGCATCTCTGTTTCGCTTATGCGGAGAAGGGACTGCGGGTCTCCGTCGTGCGGTACTTCAACGCTTACGGGCCGAGACAGACGTCGTCGCAGTACGGCGGCGTGGTCGCCCGGTTCATCCGGGCCGCGCTGCGGAATCAGCCGCTTGAGGTGTATCATGACGGATCGCAAATCCGCTGTTTCACGTATATCCGCGATACGGTGGAGGGCACGCTCGCCGCAATGGGCAGCCATGCCAACGGACAGGCGTTTAATATCGGCTCCGAACACGCGATTACGATCCGCGACCTGGCCCATAAAATCCGCGATTTGGCCGGGTCTTCCTCGCCGATCGTTTACGTGTCCTACGCTAAAGCGTACGGTCCCGGCTATGAAGATATGCCCGTGCGCATGCCCGACCTGACCCGCTCCCGGAACGTTCTGAATTACGAGCCTTCCGTTTCCCTGGACGAAGGGCTGAAGCTGTCGATCGACTGGTTCCGCGAGCAAATGAAGGACGGGAATGTGTCATGAAAATGCTCGTCACCGGCGGTGCCGGCTTTATCGGCTCCCATCTGGCCGAAGCGCTGCTCGCTCAGGGCGCCGAAGTTCACGTGATCGACAACCTTTCGACGGGAAACCGGGACTACTTGCCCAAAAACGCGGTTTTGCACACCCTGGATATCCAAAGCGAGGAGGCCGCCGGGCTGATCAAACGGCTGAAGCCGGACATCGTCTTCCATGAGGCGGCCCAGGTCGACGTCCAGCGCTCCGTCAAGGATCCCGCCTATGACGCGATCATAAACATCGTAGGAGCGGCGAATACTTTGCAGGCATGCTGTGAAGCCGGGGTCAAAAAGGTCGTGTATGCTTCCTCCTGCGCCGTTTACGGGGAGCTGACGACGGCACTGATTCACGAGCAGGATCCGGCCCGCCCCATTTCCTTCTACGGCATCTCCAAACGCACGCCCGAATTGTATTTGCGCGTATTCCACAAACTGTACGGCTTAAATTACACCATCCTCCGTTACGCCAATGTGTTCGGGCCCCGGCAAACGCCGAAAGGCGAGGGGGGCGTCATCTCCATCTATATGGACCGGATCAAAAAAGGAACACCCCTGGTCGTTTTCGGAGACGGCGAACAAACCCGGGATTTCGTGTACGTGAAGGATGTCGTCAGAGCCAACCTTGCCGCCGTCCGGCAGGGCGATGGCCAGATCATCCAGATCGGCACGGCCCTGCCCACTTCGATTAAGGAACTGCTCATGATACTGCAGGATATTCACGGCGAGCCTTTGCTGGCCGTGCACCAGCCCGAGCGGCCCGGCGATATCCGGCACAGCTGCTTAAGCAACATCCGGGCGTTCGAATCGCTTGGCTGGAAGCCGACGTACGACCTGTACCGCGGATTGCAGGAAACGTACCAGTATGTGATGAATCAAGGCTGAAATATCGATAAAGCCGGGCTAAGATATTATCTTGGCCCGGCTTTTTTCATTGGATAGCCAATATCCTATTTTCGAATAAACCCGCGCAAATAATAGCTTCCGTCCGGTTGCGGCACCCAATCGGCTTTGTATTCGTCCCCCCATTCCCGCAAGATTTGGTTATACAATTCATAGCGGTATTGGCGCCGCAGCGGCCGCGATTGCTCGAATTTTTTCCAGTTTTCCGTGTCTCTCCTCCGATGGTACAGGAATTCATTGATCCAGACCAAACGGTATTTTCGGGCAAGCCTTAAAGCGATTTGGACATCGTCGGCTATCCGGTCACCGTATACCTGCGCCATCCAGCCGCCGACATCCCGAACGGCTTCCGTCCGGTAAAAACGCGGCACCATCGCGTTGCTCATTTTAAGCATCAAGTCATAGCGGTCTTGGTATTGTTCAAGGATGATCGGTTCCTTCCTGACGACGCGTTCCTGGTTATCCAGCCAATAAGTGAGATGATTGCCGTAAAAAAGCGCAGCATGCGGATTCGCCTCAGCCGCTTCTACCATGATCCGGAGCGTTTCTTTGTCCAGCCAGTCATCGGCGTCAAGCTGCATGAAATAGGGAGAGGTTATCATCGTAAGCGCGTAGTTCAAAACATGGCATTGCCCGAGATTCTCAGCCAGAGGGACGATTCGGATCCGCGGGTCCCTGAATTGGCGCGCCTTGGCCACAGACCCGTCGGTGGATGCGTCGTCGATAATCAGAAGTTCCCAGTCCGAATACGTTTGTCGCAGCACGCTGCCGATCGCTTGATCAATGTAGCGTTCTTTATTATACAATGTGATGACAACGGTCACTTTTCCCATAAAGGATTACTCCTTTCCTTGGTTTGTAGGGGTGAGGACAACGGTTTGCCAAAGGTGGGGCGGGCCGATCATTTCGGCCCGGTAGCGGTCCCCCCAGCGTTTTAACGCTTTGTCCGTAAACATTTTGATTAACAAGTTATACGTTGCGGCGTTTCGAAATTGACTCAAATTATTGTGATGATAGCGAAATTGATACAAGTCACGGTCGACATGGACAAAATTGTACTGATCCAGCAGGCGAAGCAGCATTCGCCGATCCTCCAGCATTCTGCCGCCCGTCAGTTCATCGATCTCCCAACCGCCGACGTTTTTGACGCAGCTCGTTCTATAAAATCTAGGCTGCACCATTGAGCCGTAGACCACAAAATCGTAGCGGTCTTTAAACGGCCGATGCTTCATGGTTTTGAAATAATGGAGAACTCCGTTCTTCTCGTGCCAATGGCAAGTATTCGCATAAGCCAGGGCGACGTTCTCCGATTGGCGTTCCATTTCGTTCAGGAGAACCTCAATCGTTTCGGGGACGATCCAATCGTCGCCGTCCACCTGAATGAAATATTTCGTCTGGATCGTTTGCAGTGCCTGATTCAGTACATGGCAAATGCCTTGATTCTGCTTGCGTTCAATCACTTGCGTTCGAGCGGGGTCCATGACCCGTTTCACGATGGATACCGTATTGTCGGTTGAGCCGTCATCGACAACCAGCAGCCTCCAGTCCCGGTAGGTCTGATTTTCGATGGATTTCAGCGCTTCCTCGATATAAGCGGCTTTATTGTAGGTGGGTACAACAACGGTAACAAGGCTCATTTCTCATCCCTCCTATAATGTAGCCAGCCCTGTTCCCGGGCCGGTTCCCGGCGCGGTGCCGGGACCTGTATATGGTGCCGTACCGGGTCCTGTGTACGGCGCAGTACCGGGACCCGTATACGGCCCCGTTCCCGGGCCGGCATTGATATATAGATATTGCGGCACGGGTACCGCTTCGAAAGCGGGAACAGCGAATACAGGCTGCAGTGCCGGGACGGCAGGTTGGTCCTGAAGTTGGGGTACCGGAAGCGGCGAAACCGAAGGTGTGGCGGATCGGGCTTGCCAGGCTGGTTTGGCTTCGGGAGTTGTTATAGGTAATGCTGGAGTTTTCGTTGGCGATTCGGAAGCTTTTACTGGAGATTCGGGAGCGTTTGCTGGCGATTCGGGAACGTTTGCTGGGGACTCGGGAGCTTTTACGGATGAATCCAATTTCGGGTGCGCGGAGCTCGGCTGCGGCTTGGAAGAAACGGGGAGAACGGGGGATATTGGAATCAACCGCTCGACCGTTTTCCATCCGGTGGCCGCGTTTTGAGCAAACACCGGTTTATATCTTCCTCCCAAGCGTTCCAAAGCGTCAAGAGTGGTCCATTCCGTCATTTCCGCGTAACGTTCGGTTTGAAGGGCAGTGTGGTTTTTGCCGTGTTTGCGGTGAATATAAAGCATTTGATCTACCCAATGGAAGCGGTATTTTTCCATAAGCCGCAGCAGGATCCGTCTATCCTCCATTACCCTGCCTTCGTACGGATCGTCGGTCGGCCACCCGCCGACGGAACGGACGGCGCTGACCCGGTAAAACCGGGGCCAGACGGAAGAATTGGCCAGGAGAAAATCGTAAATATCCTTAAACTCGCGGCCTTTGTAGACCGCCGTTTTGATCCGGTTTCCGGAAGCGTCCTCGTAAACATACTGAATATTGCCGGATACCACCGCGATGTCCTCCGGCAGCTTTGAAGCTTCGTTCAGCAGCACGGTTAGCGTGTGCGGGTAAAACCAGTCGTCGCTGTCCAGTTGTATCATATACGGCGTTTTCACCAGTTCCAGGCCTTTATTCAGCGCTTGGGACTGGCCGACATTTCGGGGCAAACGGATTAAATCGACCCGTGAATCCGATAAGTACTGTTCGATTTGCGGCAGGTAGTTTTCCGTGGAGGCGTCATCGATCAGAATCAGCCTCCAGCCCTTCTCGATTTGTTTAACAACACTCTCCACAGCATCCTTGAGAAAGCCGGCAGGATTATAAAATGGAATCAAGACCGTTACCAAAGTACTCATTTATTAGAAACCACCTTTCTAAACATCAATGGGCGTTAAACTGAGGTTCCCGGTCCTGTGCCTGGCGCTGTCCCGGGAACCGTGTAAGGCCCGGTGCCGGGTCCGGCATTTTCCGTTCCATACGGTGAAATGTACGCCGGGGGCGTTGGAGCGTCGAAGGACGCGGCCCCGGGCCTTGCGCCGGCGAAACCGGCGGCTTGCTTATTGCGTCCGGCGGCTTCGCCGGCGGGGGCGCCGGACGGGCTGCCGGCACCGGCCTGCTTTACCCCCCGGGCGAGACGGGAATCAGCCGCTCCAACCTTTTCCACCCAATCCCGTAAGTAACAAACACGGGTTCGTATGTCCCGCCCCATCGTATCAAAGCTTGACGGATGGACCATTCCACCATCTCGGCGTATAAGGCGACCTGATTCGTATGGTTGTTGGGATGCCGGCGGTGGATATACAGCATTTGGTCGACCCAATGGAACCGGTAACGTTCAATAAGCCGCAGCAATACCTGCTTATCCTCCATTACCCGGCCGCCATACGGGTCGTCCGTCGGCCACCCTCCGACCAAGCGGATCGCGCTCGTCCGGTAAAAGCGGGGCCACAAGGACGTGTTGGCCAAAATAAAGTCGTATTTGTCGGTAAATGGACGGCCTTGGTTCGTCGTGGTAAACATCAGGTTGCCCCGATCGTCCTCATGGATCACCTGCATGTTTCCCGAGAATACCGCGACGTCTTCCGGCTGCTTCCGCGCTTCGTTGACCAGGACCCCAAGCGTGTGAGGGAAAAACTTGTCATCGCTGTCCAATTGAACGATAAACGGCGTATCCACCAATTCAAGCCCCCGGTTCAGCGCCTGGGATTGGCCGACGTTCTTCTCCAGTTTAAGCAGCTTGATCCGGGAATCCTGAAGATATTTTTGGATTTGCGAATGAACATTTTGCGTGGAGCCGTCATCGATCAAAATTAGCTTCCAGTCCGTAAACGTCTGTCCGATGACGCTTTCGACAGCTTCGCGCAAAAACCGCCCGGGGTTGTAAAAAGGCATTAATACCGTTACGGGCGTACTCATAAACGGACCCCCTTTTATTTACTGTAATGATCGCGGCATTTGCGAATAAATGCATACCAAAGCTTGGCAATTTCCTGGGGTTCCCCCCGCAAGCTTTCCTGGATCGCCGCTTCCGACAGGCGTTTCGCTTTAGCGGAGTCGTTGAGGAGCACGGACAAAGCGTCGGCGTACTTGTTCAACGACGGCTCCGTCCATTCGTACGGCCTGCTCGTGGCCGGCGGATGCCCCCATTTCATTTCGTCCAACAGCATTTGGCTTCCGGCGACTTCAGGCAGCGCCGCTACTTTAGCCGCGATAACCGGCACGCCGCAGGCCATGGCCTCCCGCACGTGAGTGGCTCCGGTCTCCCACTTGCTGCCGCATACCAACGCATGCCAGCGGCGTATGATTTCCGGCATTCTGGAGTGCGGAACGGCGGTCAAAATTTTAACGTTAGGCAACGGTTCCTTCATCCATTCATGTTTGAATTTTGGGGGTTCGGCATGGACCATCTCAAAGGTGACCTCCGGGAAGCGTTTGGCCAAATAGGGGATAACTTCAGCCCCCTTCGTATATTTGCTGGGGTGATCGTATCCGATCCAACCGACCACGGGATGGCCCGCTCGCTGGCCCGGATAAAACAACGTACGATCAATTATATTGGGGATGATTGTGACGAGATTCGGATCATACCCCTTCCAACGGTCGAGCAAATTCTTTTTCTGGAACTCTGAATATACCACCACGGGAACCATGGCTTTCGGCGGTTTGGATAACTCGATATTAGGTCCCACGCTCCAGCCGCGGCTTCGTGTTTCTTGATCGTACTGCCACGAATTGAAGAAATAGTGATTCCAATAACCGGGTTCGTTCATGGCAACCAGATTAACATACTCCATTCCCTGCGGCCGAGTATCTTCCTTCCGCAAAGTGAAAGCGATATTCAAATCAGCAGGACATAGGAGGGATAACCACTTTGCGCGAATCTTGGCTTCGATCACAGGGCCTTTGGCGGCTTCAAGCTTAATAAAATCGGTAACGAATTTGAAGGAAAACACCGCGGGATCGCCCTTTATTCCGGTTTGTTTCATACTGCCCCTCCTTTTTCTTGGGATTTCGGTTCAAACCTGAAGAATATCGGTAAACTTTAAAATCGCGAAGCGAAAATTTTTGAATTCTATGAATTGCCACCGCCAACCTCCTCTCAGATTTTTTAAGTTTCGTAGTTTACTATATTCTCTTAAAAAGTAAGAGGTTTGAGCCAAGCGCGTAATTCCGAACCCAGGCGCAAAAAAACGCGAGGGCCGGAAGCGTCAGCCTCCTGCTCTCGCGCTGAAATCTCTATATGTCATTAGAATGGTTAAAGTCCGGGATCACATGTTCATCAAGGACAAAATCCGGATTACCCGCTCCCGGTATCGGTTTTGAGTATGGACGATCTCCTGCTGGATCTGCTCGCGGTGCCGCAGCGTTCCCATTCCATCGTGCCAGCGGTAGCCGGTCAAAGATTCGTTCAGAAACGGAAAATACGTTCCGCTCAGAATCGCCCGGTACCAGAAATCGAGATCATGCGTATACGGCAGCGACTCGTCAAACAAACCAACGGCCGCGAACAGATCCCGCCGGATCATCACCGTGCAGCCGTTAACCGGATTCGCGTGCAGAAAACACCGGTATAAATCGGCGTTGTTCCGCAGCATACCGGGCGGGACGGCATGATGCCGCGTCACATTGCCCGCGCTGTCGATGCAATGAAAATTCGTATGGGATATGGCGGCGTTTTGCCGCTGCATGAAAGCGACTTGCCGGCTGATTTTATCCGGATAAAAAACGTCGTCCGAGCTGAGCCACGCAATATATTCCCCGCTGGCATGGCGGATGCCGTGATTGAGCGCCGAGGCCGTTCCGCCGTTTGCTTTTCCCAGATAATGAATATGCGGACGGTAGGTCGCAAGCCGCTCCGCATGACTGGTTGAGCCGTCGTCGACCACGATCACCTCCAGCGGACGGTAGGTCTGGTTCAAGGCGCTTTTAACCGCTTGCTCCACGTACGGGCAGTTATAGAACGGTATGATGACCGAAACCGTCGGTGTCATCGAAACTCTCCTTTCGTGCCGCGAAAATAACCAATGACGTCGGTTAGCGAGGCGGAAAACGGAATGAGCGGCTTCCAGCCCAGCCGGGACAGAAACTCCGGTTCGGCCGGTTTGGCCTCCCCGCCGGAGGGCTGCGGATCGGAATCCCCCCATTGCAGGGGAATCCGTGTCCCCGCGAGCTGCTGCACGGCTTCCGCCACCTCCAAAAGGTTCCGCTCCTGCCCCGAGCATACCGGATATTCCTCGCCGCTGCGGCCGTAAGCGAGCAAATATCCGTAAGCCCGGACCGCGTCGCGGACATCGAGGAAATCGCGCCGGACGAGCCGGGACGACAGCCGGAACGGTTCGTCCGTGAAACCGAGTTCCGCCCGGGCGACCCGCCGGGCGAGCAGGGAGCAAATCCCCGTCGACGGTCCCGGCCCGGTCAAATTGGACGGCTCCGCCACCATGATGAACTGGTTGAACAGCGCTTGCCAGGTTAGGGCGATCGCCTTCTGCAGGCTTTTGCTCAAGCTGTAGGGATGAGGCGGACGGTAAGGGGGCGCAAGCGGAACCGATAAGCGCGACCCCGCGATAAGCACGCGGCAGTCCGGAAACGGGCGCAGCGCTTCAAGCAGGGACAGCAGGGAAAATACGTTGGTTTGCATGTATAGCAGCGGGTCGTCCCAGGATTCGGGGACGGAATTTTTCCCTCCGAGATGCAGCACGTAATCGGGGGCCGCTTCGCGAACGATCGCCGGCAATTGCCGCGAGTCCAGCAGATCGCAGGAGTAATACCGGATCCTCGCGTCCGCGCCGGACGTATCCGGGATCCGGTTGTGAACGAGCCCGGCGACCTTCATGCCGAGCCCGGCAAAATACCGGCAGGCGTGAGCGCCGGTAAACCCTGCCGCGCCCGTGACGAGAATAGCGCGGCCTAGCAGTGCTTCTCCTTCGTCCATCGTTCCAACTCCTCCAGCATCTCGCGGTAATGAGGCACCTCGTATTTCCAATCGCTGCGGGTCTGGATCAGCGTCCGATCCTGAACCGGCTCGCCGCTGGGCACGACGGCGATATCCGTCCGCCCCCAAATCTCCCGGAACAGCAGCAGCAAATCATGTTTGCTGATCGGCTCCGGATAGGCGAGATGGATCAGGCCCGAAACCGGAGAGTCCAGCAGCGCGTCGACGGCTTTGGCCAGTTCGAGCGTCGTCACGCCGTTCCACAGCACCCTCCGGTATCCGGAAACCGTCCCTTTGCTGTTCATAAACCAATGCATCAGCCCGATGCCGCCTGGGCGGATTTCCGGGCCGATGATAGAGGTGCGGATCGTCACGTGGCCGGGCGCCCGGACTTCGCCGAGCGCTTTCGTCAGCGCGTAAACGCTTGTGCCGTCCGGCTCGTCATCCTCGCGGTAGCCGCCGCGCGTGCCGGAAAACACACAGTCCGTGCTGATATGGATCAGCCGGGCGCCGGCAATATCGGCCGCCCGGGCAAGGCGGTGCGGCAGGAAGCCGTTGATGTGATACGCGGCGATCTTGTCTTGCTCGGCAAACTGGTTCAGTACGCCGATCGCGTTGACGATGACGTCCGGCCGCACCGCTTCGACCAGCTTCTCGACGGCTACACAGTCGGCGGCGTCCATGATCAGCCCGTGCGGATCCCTGTGATCCCGCGTCGTGTAAAACACGCTGTGCCGCCCCTGCCGCCGGAAATAGTCCACCAAAATGTGGCCGGCCATCCCGTTCCCGCCCAAAATCAGCAGCTTCATGACAGGAACCCCCCGCGCCGCAGGATGTTCCGAATCTCCTCTTTCGACATCAGATTGTCGGCGGAACTGAAGCTCGTGAAGGAAACCGGCGGGCAATGCTTGTAGCGCTCCTTCAATTCGGGCATGTTAATCGTCGGCAAAATGACGAGATATTGCTCGTCGTAGACGACCGTCGACAGGCTTTCGAATTCGCTCATCAAAATTTCATGGATCTTCTCGCCCGGACGGATTCCCCGCTCCACCAGCTTGACGTCCGGCAAACCGGAATCCTCGATCAGCACCTCGGCGAGGTCGACGATCCGGCAAGTCGGCATCGTCATGACGAAAATTTCCCCGCCGACGCTTTCGATCGACGCTTTGAACAGCAGGGAAATGGCGTCGGGAAGCGTAAGGAAAAAACGCGTCATATTCATATCGGTGATCGAGACTTCGCCCTTTTGGCGGATTTGATCCTTGAACAGGTGCACGACGCTGCCGTTCGTTCCCAGCACGTTGCCGCCCCGCACCGTAACGAAGCGGGTTCTGCCGCGCAGCAAATTGGCGTAAACGATCAGCTTCTCGCCGATGGCCTTCGTCATCCCGTAAAAATTGGACGGATTGGCGGCTTTATCCGTTGAAATGTAAATCACTTTGTCCACGTCGTTTTCAAGCGCGGCCTCGATGACGTTTTGCGTGCCGATCACATTGGTCTTGAGCGCCTCGTAGGGCTGATCCTCGCAAACCGGCACGTGCTTCAACGCCGCCAGGTGAAACACGTAGTCCACGCCCTGGCAGGCGGTCGACAACGCTTCTTTGTCGCGGATGTCGCCGATGCAGAAGCTGAGCCGATGATCCTCGAATTGCCGGTTCATGGCGACCTGGGCGGATTCGCTTCGAGAATAGATGATGACTTCCCGGGGGTGCTGCGGAAGCAGCTGCTGGATGAGCTCGTGTCCCCAGGAACCGGTCCCCCCGGTGACCAAAATACGTTTATTCTCAAACATGCCGTTTCCCTCCAAGCAGAAATTTGACAACCTTTACCGATACATCCTTCGCCAAATAGCCCTGCGGGGGCTCCCAATCCCGAGGCAGCTCGATCATCGCCGCCGCCGACCGCAGGATGCTTTCGGCGTCCAGTCCGGAGACGATATTGCTTCCGCAATCGACCGTTTCCGGCCGTTCCGTCGTCCGGCGCAACGTTACGGTCGGCACCCCCATAATGCAGCATTCTTCCTGGACGGTGCCGCTGTCGGTCAAGGCGCAGCAGGTGTGGCGTTCCAGCTTGACGAAATCGAAAAAACCAAACGGCTCGTGGAACTCGACGAGGGGATGCATGCTCATCCGCAATTCCTCCGTCATCTTGGAGCGGGTGCGCGGGTGAAGGCTGCATATGAGGCGTCTTCCGTACGTTTCGGCGACCTTGTTCAGGCCGTTCAGGATTTCGCGCAAATGTGCGGGGCGATCCACGTTTTCGGCGCGGTGCGCCGTCACCAGAAAATAATCGCCCCCCGTCAGATTCAGCCGCTGCAGAATGTCGCTGCTTGAGATTTCACGTTCATAATGCTGAAGCACTTCGTAAATCGGGTTGCCCGTGAGCACGATGCTGCGGCTGGGGATCCCTTCGGCGAGCAGATGCTGCTTGCTTTGCTGTGTATAAGGCATGTTGATCGAAGAGACGGCATCGATGATTTTGCGGTTTTTCTCCTCCGGAACCTCCAGGTCGAAGCAGCGGTTGCCCGCTTCCATGTGCGCGACCGGAATCCCCATCCGTTCGGCCAAAATCGCGCATAAGGCGCTGTTCGTATCCCCCAGCAGCAGCACCCGGTCCGGCTTCTCGTCCTCCAAAATCCGCTCCATTTGCGAGAACATGACGGCAAGCTGGCCGCCGAGCGTCGTTTGGCGGTCCTGTAGGCAGTAGTCCGGTTCCCTTAAACCAAGCTGCCGAAAAAAAATACCGCTTAAACTGGAGGTGAAGTTCTGACCGGTATGCACCAAGACGTGGCGATCCGCGTACCGGTCGAGCAGCGGGATGATCAGGCTGAGGCGAATGATTTCCGGGCGGGTGCCCAGTATCGTCATGATTTTCACATTCTCACTCCCTGTTGTAGAATCGTTAAGGATGACGGCGTACGGGAGCGGAACGCCGGCGCTGCCGCCCGGGCTTCCGCGAACGAACGCTTCCCGCGGAGGAACGCGCGGGCCGGGTCCGGCGCCGATGTTTTCGCGCCGCCGGACCCGGCCTGCGCTTGCCGGCGGAACGGCTAACGCCCGTCCGCTTCTTGACCCCGGCAGGCCGCGGGCGGCGTTTGGCTTTGGCGGGGCGTGCACGGCGTTTTGCGCCAGGAGCGGGCCGGGGCGGCGCGCCATGCCCGGAAGGCGCAGGCTCCGCGGCCGCCGGCAACAGCGAAGGCGGGGGCGCCGCTTGCTCCCCCTCCTCCGCGGCGGCAGCCGGGGGCGAAGCCTCCCCCGCCGTCCGGTCTCCATCCGCAGGAGTATTTCCCGGAGCGGAGGTCAGGCGATGCAGCTGCTCCAAAAACTCGTGAAACCGGCCCATATAGGCGGCCGGGCCAAAAACCTCCTCCACCCGAATGCGATTGGCCTGGCCGACTGCCGCAATCGTGTCGGGAGAGGCCAGCAAACCGGATATTTTGGCCGACAGGCCGGCGATGTCCCCGGCCGTAACCAGATAATCCCCGTTGCCCGTACCATTTAAAATTTCCTGCAAACCGCCGGAGGCGTAAGCCACTACCGGTTTGCCGAAGATCATCGCTTCCATCGCGGTCATCCCGAACCCTTCGTTGATCAGGCTCGGAATGACCGTAATGTCCATGGCGCTGTAAGCCGCCTCGATTCTGTCCTCGTGGTCGACGAAGACGATGCGGCCGCTTCCCGCCTGAGCCGCCAGCTTGCGCAGAGAACGGTGGAAGGCGCGGTCCGCCTCCCCGCCGATGACGACGAATCGGGCATGCGGAAACGCTTTTTCCAACCCCAGGGCGGCTTGGATAAAATGATCGGGGCCTTTTTCGCGGATGAGAAATGAGGAGATATACCCAACCACCGTCTCCTCCGGCCGGACTCCCCATGCCCGCCGTTTGCCCAGCCGCAGCTGCGGCCAACTCCCGGGGGGCTGAAACTCCCCACTCTCCCAGGAAGGGAACAGCAGGTTCAGCTTATCGGCCGCTATCTGCCTGCGGAAGGGGCTTAACACCGCTTCGGATATGCCGACGATCCGGTCGCTGTAACAGTCGATCAGGCGAACCGGCTCTTCGGCATAGCCGTTATCCCGCACGACCTCGGTGATATGCCACACCACCGGAATGCCAAGCCGTTTGGCCGCGACCGGCGGGACGATATTGACGCAGGTATTGACGAATACGCCGTCCGGCCGATGTGCGGCAAGCAGGCCGGCGATCTGCTCGGCGGCCTTGCCGCCCATCAACCCCTCAGCGTCCCGGTTCAGTCCTTCATATGGGGAGCACATCCCGTACAGCAGCGGGATATCGCAAACCAGGACGCCGATTCCGCTGCGCCGGGCCAAATAGGTTAACCGGCCTTCCCCGGGGACGACCAGCGTGCAGTCAAAGCTGGCGGACAGCCTCTTGGCCAAAAACAACAACAGTTTTTCGGCCCCCGTAATGTTGCGGACATTGCTCACATGCGAGAACAAAAACAGCTTTTTTCGCTCCGGCAACGCCGTCACCTCCGTTTATGAAGATCCCGGACCTTGCCGTCATCCGAAAATGTGACGCAGCATTTCGTCCAGGCGATTAGCGTACGTATGATCGCGGTACGTTCTTTCCAGAGCGTTCAGCGCTATCTCTCGTCTTTCTTTTTCATGGTTCAGATAGAAGTGGATCTTATCCAGCATCTCTTGAGGGGAAGAGAACGTTTCGATTTCTTTGCCCGGCTCGTAAAAAAGCGCCAGATCATCGCGGGCATCCACCAGCTGCAGCGTGCCGCAGGCCGAGATTTCAAACGTCCGCGGATTCGGCGACACCGCCTGGACGCCGGCCGTATTGTTGTTGACCGATTCCTCGAACGGAGAGCGGTGCAGGTTCAGAACGATTTTCGTCCCGCTATAGGCTTCGGCCGTTTCCACCGGCCCCATCCATTTGTCGAGTTCGATCCGGTCGGCATACTGCGCATATTCCGGCAGGCGATCCCACCAGATGCCGTTTATAACCAAGCCATAATTCATCAAATCGCCGATCACCGGCTGCAGGTAAGTCACCCTGTTCCAGTAGGCCGAGCCGATAAAGCTGAGGTTCCGGCGGATCGGCGACGGCGTCAGCGTTGGACGGTAATGCTCCGTATGCGCTGCAAAAGGCAAATAATGCACGCGGCTGCAGCCGGCCGAGCGGTATAAATCGATGCAGTTGCGCTCGAGTGTAAACACGAAATCATAATGAGAGGAAAGTTCGACGGTCATATCCGTATAATAAGGATCGTCCGTGAACCAGACGGCCGTGGCAATGCCCATGGCCCGCACCGCGTCGATTTGTTCGGTCGGCATTTCCATGCCGTCGAGCACGAGTACGAGATCCGGTCGCAATGCGTTTGCGAGATCCGGGAGAAGCTGCCCCGGCTCGAAAACGATCACCTCGGTAACCAATGTCCGAAGCGTCGCCGTAATCGCTTCGTCGATCGGAGCATAGGGGAACCCTTTCCCGGAAGCGACATATACCACCTTGGCGTTGCGCACCGCAAAAGGAGGCCGTTCCCGCTGCATGATAACGCTGGCCCGGCCGCGCAAATATCCTTCGTGGTATCCGTCCTGCAGCCCGGAGCTTCTCCCGAGCTGCGCCGGATCGGCAGGGTTGCTTACAGGGGCAAAGATCACGGACTCTGGCGATTGTACTGTCAACATAATGTCACTCCTTCAAAAATTTGATCGTTAACGGCTGCCGTCGGCGAAGACGGCTTCGAGAAGACGTCCGATCCGGTCGCCGAATGTATGGTCGCGCCGCGTCGTCCAGAGAGCACGCCAGGCGATCTGCTGACGCTCCTGTTCACGCTCAAGATAATACGCGATTTTATCCCTAAGCTCGGCGGCATCGCGAAACGTCTCGATGTCGTCACCGGGATGATAATAGGAGGTCAAGTCGGATCGGACATCCGTGATTTGGAACGCACCGCAGGCGGCGATCTCATACGTCCTCGGATTGATGGACCCTCCCGTGATATTCAGGCCGTTCCGATTGTCCTGCCCCGTCAAGGTGGGGCGGTGAATATTTATGACGATTTTGGAGCCGTTGTAGTAAGGGACCGTCTCCTCGGGGGGGATCCAGCCGGGACGAATGAACCGGGCCAGCCGGTCGTAATTCGTCAGCCGCTCCCAATACCCTCCGGCGATCAGCACTTTTTTGTCCTGCAAAAACTCCGTTAAATGATCAAACAGCTCCACGCGGTTCCAAAAGGCGTTGCCGATAAAACAAACGTCAAACCGATGCTCCGGACCCGTCCGCACCGGTCTGAACACCTGCGGATTCGCCGCCAGGGGCAAATAATGAACCTCCCGGCAGCCGGCGTCCCGATAAAGGGACACGCATTCCATCTCATGAGTGAATACAACGTCGTAAAATAGCGACAAATTGCGGGTATCATCCGTAAAATAAGGATCATCGACGAACCAGACGGCCGTGCGCATACCCATCTCGCGGATCCGGGAAATCTGCTCGGCATGATCGGCGGGGAACACATGCAGCGCGTTCATCACCAGCACCAGATCGGGTCGGAACTGCTCCGCCTCCTGCAGCATCGTTTCCGGAGATGCGACCCTGCTCTCGTGCACCGCTTCCTGCAGGGCAGCCGCCACTCCGCCGTCGATCGCCTCAAATCCTTGAGGCACATAAAGTACGCGCCAGCCGCGTTTTTCCCGGGAAACCGCCGGAATGCGGTCCAGAACGGCCCGGCATCCTCCAAAACGGTATCCCTCATTATATCCGGCCTGATAAGCTTCGCCGGGAGCATTTGCCATCTCGTTCATCAAACTCTTCATCCTATCTTTGTGGGATTCCTGGGTCTTAATAAATATATGCCGAGGGGACACGTGCATCATGGACGACTACCCGGAAGCCTTAGAAATTGGCGAATGCCGCCCGTGAAATAACCTAGCCTCATTCCGTTTTTCCCGGGAAAATCCGCCTTTTCCCGGATACGGACGACGGGCGTTCGCTTATTTTGGCGTTTGCACTTTTGCGCAGATGTCCCCGAGGGCGGCTTGTCCAGGCAGATTTGAGGTAAGTAGGGTCATCTGTGCCGTTACATTTTGCAAACCTCCGTTTTTCCGCAAATAACGGTTAATTCGAAAACCGATCATGGCAAGAAACGCGGAAGGGAGTTGAAAGCTTGAGGATAAGGAAGTGGGGGGAAGGGCGGCAGATCAACACTTGTTTCCGGAGTCTTTGCACGATTATTCCGTTTAATCAGGTAGCAGAGAGAAAGACAAGCTCGGGAGATAAAAATATTTGTGGAGAAGCAGATAGGTTCGAGATAATTTAAACGGGCTTAGGAGAAGAAATCAGGTTTAAAGGAAGTAAAACATACCGAAAGGGAATCAAGACAGGGGATCAAGGACAAGACGCGAAGGAAACGAAAAGACCGTGATTTTGCTGTAACCTGAGCCCTTCCATCTGCAGCAATGCCTGTACTGTTCATGCTAATCCACACCCAATTAAGTTGTTTTGCATCAAGTAACCCTACCCGTTCAAGCGCCACAATCAGGCTGCGGCTGCAAGGGGCTGGTTCGGTTGGCGCGCGATCAGCCGGCGGTAAGGGATCGCCGGAATCGCCACACACATGCGCAGTAACTTCTGCCGCATCGTTTCTTCCGCTCCGGACAGGCGCAGCCGGCGGCGTCCGGTGTATTCGTTCAGGTACGCCTGCAGATGCTTCAGTCCCAAGGCTCCATACGTACTCTTCAGCGATTCCCACGCCTCTCTCACCACTTTCCGCAAGGGCGCATACAGCCGAAAGGCCTGAGGAAACAACTGTACCGCCGATGTATGGACATCCACATGCCCATTGATGAACGCATCGAGTTCGTGACGGTTTGCCCTCTTTTCGCCTCCCCGCTTATGCGGCACCAGGCGGATTTTGACGTGCTCCGGCTCGCCCGACTCCGTTGCCGTGCAGCCGGCTACGACCGCCGAGGCATACGGATGCGAAAGCTGACACCGGGACGGATTACGCCCATACTGATCGCTGTTCACCTTCACGTCTCCGGAGAGCAGTTCCCGGGCATCGAACTCCCCCACGGCATGGCGTATTTTGTGCAGCATCGACCAGGCTGTTTTGTAGGCGACCCGGATCACCTTGCTCAGCCGCAGCGCCGAGATGCCGCCCTCAAGCAGGAACAACTCCAGGGCCTGAAACCACTTCACCAGGGGGAGATGCGTTCCTTCAAAAATCGTACCGACCAAAGGCGATGTTTGATGCTTGCACTTTCCGCACTCGAACAAGGGGATATGCCGGGAAGTCAGACGGCTGCACCGGGTGTGAGCGCAGCGCGGGCAGACGAAGCCGTTTGGCCACTTCATCGCGATTAGCGCTTCCATGCAGTCCTGCTCGCTGTTAAAACGGCTGCTGAATAGCTGAAGTTCCGTTCCCGTATTGACTTCCATGCCCGCTCACCCCCGAATCAAGAATACACGAACATAAGTTCCGTTTATTTCATTATAGCAAACACACGTTCTCTAATCAAGCTAAAAATCTCACCCAAGCCGCCTTATTTTTTCCTCATCTTTTTTGGTTTTTCATCTCTCTTTTTTTGGAACCCTTGCTCTAGCCCCCACCCCCTGCTCCCTGCTCCTTAACGAAGGGGATAATCGTGCAAAGGCAGGCAGCAGGCAGGGACACCACCAAGACACGGACCCTTTAGACAGCCCCTCACCTGGCGTCGATTTGGGACACGGCTCGAAACGGCTACGGTGCAGAAAGTAGATCCGCTGACCCCGTCGGATCGTGACGCCTCTACATCGTTGGCGCTTCTTCTATGACTCCTTGCTTCCATGTTTGAGCGAAATCGCAGCAAGGCGGTCGAGTTGCTTGTCCGATTTAGAGATCATGCCACCGGCACGTTTTACAAAGGATCTCCTATGCTCACGATGGGCGGGTTGAGCGGCTACACCTTTTTGCCCCTCCACTTCACGCTACTTTAGCCCCAGCTGCCTCAAGGCTTGTCTGCCGATTTTTTGCTGCGAAAGTTGAGTTGTAAATTCTATAATGTAAAAAACCCCGCTACCTTAGACAGGCAGCGGGGGTTCAGACTCAGCCTTCACCGTTTTAAATTTGGTTTTTGTAAGTCAGCTTATGTCCATCCTCATACCCTTGCGCAAAACCGGCATTAAACCCTTCCTGATAAGCCCCGTTATATGCCTGTTCATAAGCGGCTGCTCCTTCCGGAGTCGTTATTGGAGGCGGCGCCGGCGCTGGTTCGGACGCCGGTTCGGGGGCCGGCTCCGGCGCGGGAGGAAGCGGCAGCGCGGCCACGCGCCGCCGGCGTCTCAGCCTTTTACGCCGAGGGCTCACTCTCCTGATCGTTTTTTTGCGGGCCCGTTTGCGGACGGCTCCCCGCCCCCGCTTTAACGTCAATTTACGCTTTTTTCTTAACCGGGCTTTTCTGAGCGCTGCGGATTTGACCCGGCGGCTGCGCCGGACTTTCGTTTTTGCCATCACTTCAATCCTCCTGTTCTCCTCGGGCGGCATCTTTTGCGGCAAAACATGAATCCGATATCCAGGGCAACGAAGGAGTTCCATAATAAACGCAATGGAAGGACAGCCCGCAGACGGTCCGGGCCATCGCTTCCTGATATTTCGTCAGCTTCTCGACGTTTTGAGCCAAATGCCTGGCGGTATCGCCGGACAATTCCGTCACATCGGCCAGGCTGCCAAGGATCCGGGCCATGGCCTGCTGGCTTTGGCTGATGGAATCGATAAGCCGAAGCTTGGCTTCCTCTCCGGCCTTTAGCGCGGATCTCATTTGTCGGAATCCTCCATATCAAAACCGCCGCCAAACAGGCCGCTGAACCCGCCGCCGCTCCCGGACAAGGAATCCTCCTCTTCTTCGGGCAATAAGCTCTTTAAATTGCTGCACAGCCCGTTTTGCAGCTTGGTTAAACCTTCGATCACTTCCACGAGCTGATCATGGACATCAAGCGGGTCGGACAACTGCTTCTCATGATCCTCAAAGCTGCTTTCCAGCACGTGGTTGAGTACCCAATTCCGGACCTTCTCCGCTTCAACCGCCTTGGCCTCCAAAATCATCGCGACATTCCACTGAATTTTGGCGGCCGCATCCAACATATTCAGATATGCCTGCTCCCTGCTCATGCCATCATTCCCCGCTCCCGCGCTTCTTCACTCTTCATCTTGGCTTTTCATTTCCTTAATCACAACACCCAAATTCTCAGCCATAGCCTCTTCCAAATCGGCGATGGCATTTAAATAAGAGATCACGCTTTTGTTGATCCGTCCCGCATTTTCAAGAATCCCGGACGTTCCCTCAAACGCGGGTTCGGCATCTGGAATGGCGTGCACGATCTGAGCCATCCGCACGGCAACCTGCCGTTCAGCGTCAATCACCCGCGCCATTTGCTGGTGGGAGTGGGACATATGGGCGATGATCTCCGTAATTTTCTGCTCCACCCTCATTCCTCCCTCATCAATGGGCTACCCGCATCCTCAACATAGCCGAGGATCTGCCCGCCTGTGCCCTGCATTAGCATATGCCGGTACGGATTTGCACGTTCCAAGCAGGATGAGTTTGCAAATCTTCATTACAAATCTTCGCTGATGATGCGGGGCGGGGGCGTAATGGGGAGGCCGGCCGGATATTGCTGCAGAATATGGGACGGAACCATTTCCGGAAAAAAGCGCAGATTCCATACACGGCAGGCGTATTCCGACATGATTTCCCGCCGCTGGCCGCGGTCGATCTGATATAAGCGTCCATCGGTGCTGCGGGCCACCGCCCCTTCAGGCAGGCCGGCGGTTTCTTCAGCCCGCGGTTCCGCCGGGGTTTGCGGCGCGCCAACCGGAATTTGCAGCAGATCGACAACCGACAGACGGACCGGGGGCGGGCCGCCCCCCGTCACTCCCGGCAGGGCTGCGGAAACCGGATGCCTTACCCCGTGCTCCAGCCAATACACCGTATCGGACCACCCTTTTACGTACGTATGCGTAGGATAAAAATCAACCGCCCTCTGCCCGTGCCCCGTCCGGGACTCGGGTTTGCGAAGGAGAAGTCCGTGCAGATCCCCCCACTTTTCGGCAAAATAGTCGTGATTACGGGCATTCACTTGCTCAAAGCCTTGCGCTCCAAGCGCTTTCATCGTGGAACTTCCGTAATGGTGAACAAACGTATCGCCGGCCATCACCATCCTTTTGCCCTGCAAAAGCAGTCTGGCCCCCCAATCGTCATCCTCATAATTGCCGATAACATATCCCTCATCAAAATAACCGGCTTGCTCCAGCGTACTGCGCGGAAACAGCAGGCAAAAGCCGACCAGGCGGTTTACCTCCCGCCATTTCCGGGGATCGGGGGCGTTATAGGCAGCGGCGAAAGCCGGCACTTCGGCGACGTCCTCATAGGGCACGTCGATCTGCTGGTCACCGCCGATGTAATTCGTAACCGGCCCGACGGCCGCCGCCCCGGTCAGCTTCAGACAGCCCAGCAGCTGATCCAGCCAGCGCTCAGTTACGAGCACATCGTTGTTGAGCAGCACGATCGTTTGTCCTTTGGCCATCATCAGCCCCGTATTCACCGCTCGCGCAAAACCGAGGTTTTGCGGATGAACGGCCAAACGGACCCGGTTTCGGCGCCGGCGCACTTCATCTACCGTGCCGTCGTCCGATCCGTTGTCCACGACGATCACTTCATAGGGCGGAGCGGTATGGGCCTCGATCCGGTCCAGGCATTCGGCCAGCAAGTCTTTGCGGTTGTAAGTCGGTATGATGATGCTCGTTCCTTCAAAGCCCGCGCCGAACGAACGTTTTCCTTCCACAATCCCGTGCGCGTAACCGGCGGCATACCCGTGTTCATAAGCGCGCCGGGAGTCTTCCTTGCGGTTAACATCGGGGCCGCTTAGCCCCTGGCATTTACCCGGTTTGCGGTTTCTTCCGAGCGCCAAGCGTCTACACCTCCTGAATCGGCGGCATAACCGCCTCTCCACTGATCAATTTGTTGGCCAGATGCCCAAGGTCAAGCGTCACCTTGCCGTGCTCTCTAGCGAGGCGTTCACAGAGAATGACGGCGGCGATTCCTGCGGCGGCGAGGGCAAGGTCAAACGGGATGCCGCGCGCAAGCTCCATTACCCGCGGCACGTCGCCCACCCCGTTGACCGGGGCGATGCTGCCGGCAATATCGGCTCCCCAAAGCCTCAAGACTCTCGCAAGGGCGAAAGCCTTATCGCCGATCAAAAGCACGCGGCGGCCTTTAAGCAGCCTGGCGAAATACCCCTCCTCGTTCAACTCGTAATTGATCGTAGAGGTGGTGAGCTGCAGCGTGCGGTAATCGATGCCGTAATGGCGAAACACCGGAAACAGCAAGCCCTGATAGGAGGGATGGCGAGATTGGGGGATACCGATGATGCCGGCGGCGCGGACGGCGGCGACAAGCGCCTCGCGCGCGGCCGGATCCGGCAGCTGTACGCCCGCATAGGGCAAAAAAGCGCCCCAGCGCATCGCCTCCTCCACCGGGAGGACGGTGTCATGGGCGAGCGTCAGCATTTCGCCGTCGCCAAGGCGCACGATGGACAGCGGCCGACCTTCGCTAAGGGCCCGCTCGGCGGCCGCAAACACGTCGGCAGCCCGCAGCAAAGGGGACAACGCCCCGGCGACGGCATGGAATCCGGCGGCGATGACATCGTCCACCGTCAGTTCGGGCAGCATCATATGGCGGGGAATAAGCCGCTCCAGCTTCGCCTCCCCGCCCGCGAACAGCCCCTCGCGGTACCCGGCGGCATAGGCCTCCTCGCGGGTTGCGAACTCCGCCGATCCGGGAGCGGGGGAAAGCTCGGCCGCCGATTCGGCGGCCGGGAAAGGCACGGCCGGGAAAGACGCCGCCGCTTTCGGCGAAGGCGAGGGCGGCGGGGGAGCCGTTGCCTTGGCTGGCTGCGGCGCGTAAGCACCCTGGCCCGCCGCCGTCCGCCGCGCCGCCGCGTTGCCCCGTCCGGCGGTACGGCGGCGCTTTCCGCTGGCGTACCGGCCGTAGCCGCCGCGCCTTCCGGCAGGGCGGGGGCGCTTCGCCCCCGCCGCTCTTCTCGCCGCTGTCCGCGTTTTGCGGGACAGGCCGGCTTTTTGAGCGCGATGTGCCATCCTCATAACGCCCCTTTCGCGTCCAATAACGGTCAGGGAAGGACGCCACGCATCCGGATGCTTGCCTCCTGCAGCGATTCCGGCGTTCCGGCGTCCCCCCACCACAGCTGAAGGACGTCGTATTCCAGCTTGCCCGCCTTGGCATAGCGGTTATTGACGTCCGTAATCTCAAGCTCGCCGCGGGCCGACCGGCCGATGCCGCGGATAATCCCGAAAACGGCATCATCATACATATAAATGCCGGTGACCGAAAAGTTCGATTTCGGCTTTTTCGGTTTTTCCTCGATGTAGGCGATCAAGCTCGGATCGGCCACGTCGAACACCGGAACGCCGTATCTGCGGGGATCGTCCACCGGCTTCAGCATCACCCGGGCGCTTCCCGGCGGTTGTTGCTTAAACTTTTCCACGTACGGGGTCAAATCGTCCAAAAACAAGTTATCGCCCAGCAGTACGACGAATTTGTCTCCGGGCGGAATAAATCCTTCGGCGAGTTCCAGCGCTTCGGCGATGCCTCCCGCCGACTCCTGTACGCGATACGTCAGGTTTACGCCAAAATTTTCGCCGCTGCCGAGATAATCCGCGTACAATCCGGCGGACTGCTTGCCGATGACTATGAGAATGTCGGTGATTCCGGCTTGACGCAGCCGTTCTATGCCGTAACAGACCATCGGATGATTCCCGACAGGAAGCAGATGCTTGTTGATTAACCGGGTCAGCGGGTATAAACGCGTTCCTGTGCCTCCCGCCAAAATCACACCTTTCATGAACTCTCCTCCCCAAAAAAAGTGATATAAGCTAGATAAACTGCCAGGGATCCACTCCCCATTTATCGATGAACTTTTTGCGGTTTTGCTCGATGATCCCGTTCCATCCTCCCGGATGACAGGCTCTGAAGCTTGCGCTGCCGGCATGGTAGACCAGCGTATCCCCGCAGATCAGCAGCCGGTAACCCTGCCGCCGCGCCCGGTAACAGTAGTCGTCGTCTTCATAATGGCCCGGCGAAAACCGCTCATCCAACAGCCCTACCCGGTCCAGCACTTCCCGCTTGAACAGCAGGCACATGCCCACCAGGCGCCGGACGTCCTGCCATTTGCCGGGATCGGACCGGTTGAACCGCTCGGCGGCCCGGAGGAAATCGTCCCGATCCTTCCAAGGGACGGCGACCTGCTGCCGGCCGCTGGCGTAATTCGTCACCGGGCCGACCAGGCCGACATCGTCCGCGCTGCCGAGGGCGGCCAGCATATTGGACAGCCATCCCGGGGCCACAATGACGTCGTTGTTCATTACGAGAAGCTGCTCGCCGGATGCGATCAATAGTCCCCGATTCACGGCAGCCGGAAAACCTTCGTTTCGCGGCAATGCCGCCAAAATAAGCTTTTCCCGTAGGCAGAATTGCGCGGTTTCGTCATCTGAACCGTTATCCACAACGATAATTTCATACGGTACCTCCGTATGCCTACGAATCGCTTCCACGCAGGGCCGAAGCAAATGCAGCCCGTTGTAGGTCGGTATGATAATGTTGGTTAATCCGCCTCCGCTCACAGCGCATTCCTCGCTTTCGCCAGCTCGTTCCTGGGCAGCGTAGTATGGCGCAGGCGTACGCCTTCCGTCTGCATCACCGCGCCCAGCGCTTCGATATGGTCGCCGATGATCATTTGGGCAACGTCGTTTCCGGCCCCGGTATTGCCCCTGCGAATCCGGTTTTTCCGCACGACGTCGACGGAATGCGGAGCGCCGACCGTGAGGCCGCGGGCGAGCGCCAGCGCCTGGGCCTTCGGAGGGACGATCAACGCCCCGGCTCCCACCGTCTGCAGCGTCCGGCGAGAAATCGCATGCGGTACCGCCGTTAGCGAGTTGGCTTGCAAATCGGGCCGCCCCAAGGCGTGGTTCAGGAACGTTTTGCAGCGCGTCACCTCATCCTGCTGCGGAAACGGAGGCAAATACGGCGACAGATTGTTCAGCGCGAGGTCCATTCCCTGGTCGACGGCGATCAGAAAAGCCGCCAAATCCTCCGCAGGCAAAACCATATCTCCGTCGGTAAACAGCAAAATAGGCTCCGAGGCTGCCGCAGCGCCTATCGCCCGTCCAATATCATGACCCAGCCGCTCCGGAAAATTCAGCTTCGTCACCCGGGGATCCCGTTCCACCGCGGCAAAGCTGCCATCGCTGCAGCCGTTAAGCACGACGATGATTTCCTTAAGCGGCAGCTTGCGCAGCTCCGCTAACACGGCGGGCAGCGTTCGTTCTTCGTTGCTTGCGGTGACGATCGCGGCTGCGCCCTCCTTTATCGGCAGTGGAATCCACGGGTCCGCGAGCCCGGATGCGTCTGCGTAACCCTTGCGGAAAGCGAGGGCGATCGGCAGTATTTCACGATAGGACAAACCTGCCGGGGCATGATCAAGATACCAGCTTTGAAAGCCCTGCTGCATCCGCTCCGGATTCGCGGGGCCCTGGGCCCCGTCCAATATGGCGGCACGGGTCCCCGCTTCCGCTGCCGCCAGCTCCAGCCGGTGGTTCTCGCCGGCCATAGGGGCCGCCCCGCCGGTTTGGGCGTGGCCTGGGCCGTCCCGCCGAACGCCAGGGCGGCGGCCAAAGCGATAGCCGCTTGAAGGCCGTCCGGCTGCGCGGCCCGGCTGCGCCTGTTTAGGGCGGCGTCTTTTGCGCGTCCGTCCCGGCAGGGGCCATGTGCGGCTGCGGCGGCGCTTTACCTGTTTTCTCGCATTCATTCCATCCACCTCACCCTGCCGCGCATACGGCCGAGATCGCCGTAACCGCCGCGCGGCCCTTTTTGGAGGGTCAGCCAATGCACGGCCGCCAAATGATCGCCGACAACCAGAGAGGTCAGCGGATCCTCACGTCTTCCTCCAGCTCGCCGCCGGGCCCTGACCGGATTTAATCTGCCCACGGGCACGGTGTGGACGGCCTGCACGTTTAAGCCGAGAAGCACCGCCTTGGCCTGGGCCAGCGGAGGGATCTCCAGCGTTTGAAGTCCAATGAGTTCCGCCCCCCGCCTGCTTAAAGCATGCGGAACGGCGGTTAATGATGCTCCTTTCAGATCGGTTCGCGACAGCATGCCGTTCAGTACATGCTTCGCCAGCACGACCGGGTGGGTCTTTTTGCTGGCAACCGGACCGGAATATCCGTTCAGCGCCACGTCCACCCCGGATAACACCGCCTCCGCAAAAGGGCGCAGCTCCTTTACCGGGATGACCATGTCGGCGTCGATGAACAGGAGCACCGACCCGCGGGCCGCCTCCGCACCGACGCGTCTGCCGACATCGTGCCCAAGCGGCTTTGCCGATCGGATCACGCGGGCTCCGCTTTTTTTGGCCAGCTCCGCCGTTCCGTCCGTCGAGCCGTTTGCGACGACGATCGTTTCGCTGCGGGGATGCAATCGTCCGGCTTCGCGCAGAACGTCCCGCAGCGTGGCTCTTTCGTTCATCGCCGGGATGATGATCGAAACAATCGGGTCCTGATGATTGACCAAACGCGGCATCGCCGGCTTGCTCTGAATCTTTTTACGGTTCAGGCGGCCTTGAATTTTGCGTTTATTGACCATGTCTCTTTCCTCCCAGATCGTGATATACCGGAGCATATACAACAGTGTATGTGATGCTGTCGGCGTTGTAACGGCAAACGTACAGCTGTCCTCCGGACCGAACTTGCCACTCTGCCCCTGCCGCTTCCGCCGCTATCACGGCTCTTCAGACAAGAAAAACCCCGGCCGGCGGCCGGGTCCTTATATGTTGCCCCTACGTTGATACAGAGATAGAACAGGTTAGGGAGCTATTTCAAAATACGGGTTTACGCACATTTGTACATTGCATTTCCGCTCAAAAGCAAAACGTACAACTAGATTACCGCGAACAAGCGCATCAGCACGTTTTATTGCATTTCCGGCAACTACTTCCATACATTATTGCCGGACCCTGCGAACCGTGCTTGTTTAAATGCAGGATTTGCATTTAAACAAGCGCCCCGCTCCATTTGCGAACAATAGCTGTATCTTTTGCGATTATTCGGCGGTACGTACGCGATATCATAGAAAAAGCCTGGCCGGCGGCCAGGTCTTTTCTAGTTCACCTGCATCAAGCTTTTTCCCGCTAAGGCTGCTGTTTCCATTGCGGGGCGTTTTCCGGAATGACCCTGCCGGCGCAGATCATCTCGACCCACCGCTCGGCCGTATGCTGCCAGCGGAAGCGGCTGCGGGCAAGCTCGTATCCGGCCAGACCCATCGTTTTGCACAGCGCTTCATCCTGCAGCAGCCGGATGATCCGGTCCGCCAACTCGCCAACCCTCCCTGCCGCGGGCACCAGAAACCCGGAATAACCGTCCGCGACGATTTCGGGATTTCCGCCCGTACGGGCCGCTACGACCGGCACGGCCGAGGCCATCGCCTCGATGTTGACCAGGCCGAACGCTTCTTCTTCGCTAGGCGGAACGACCAGGCAATCGGCGGTATTGTACCAGTCGGCGATTTTGGGATAAGGCGTAAACGGCAAAAAAACAACCCGGTCCTTAAAGGGCTCCGCCATCGCTTGGAGCTTGCAGACATAGTCCGTTTCCCGGTTGGCGCCGTAACAACTGCCGCCCACGATGATCAGCATGGCTTCGGGCACCTGACGCAGCACGCCCGGAAACGCGGCCAGCAAATGGTGCGCGCCTTTGGCCGGAAGCAGACGGCCGACGAACAGGACCACCTTCCGGTTTTCCCACCCGCCTTCGGCCAGCCGCGCCCTGCGCAGCGCTTCTCCGTCCGGCGTCCAGCGCGGAACGAAATCCTCCGGGCTGACGCCCGGCGGATTGACCCAAATCGGCGTGAAAAGACCGGGGAAGCGGAATAGCAGCTCCTGCTTCAAATACTCGCTGCCCACGACAATCCCGTCTACGCTTTCGAGCATTTGCTGCATGCGGGGTTTGGGGTGGCAGGAAGGGGAAATAAACGCGGTGGAATGAAGGGTAAGCAGCACCCGGGCCAGCGGCAGGCGGCTTTTTAACTGAAAAGCAAACAGCGGCCGATTGTGAACGTCAACGGTTCCGGGCCGCCATTTTCGCAAATGGCGCAAAATCGACTCCAGATAGAGCCGCCCGCCGGGCAAACGGTAAATCGGAACGTTTCCGATCCAGCCCTGGGAAGGCAAATGTCCGTCCGCCATGCCAAAAATGCGGATTTTTACATGTTCCGCCGCGAGCGGGACCATTTTTTCAATCATCCGTTCCACCGAACTGCTTTTGCCTGAAGGCGCGGCGAACGATCCGGGCGTGATCACCGCTGTCTTTTCCCGTTCCATGAACGATCCCCTCCTTCCTTTCGCTACCCTAAATATACGATACCCGCCCGGTAAATGTGACTGCCGGCCAGAAAGCGGGGTTTCGGGAAGCCTGCCCGAAAACAGGCGGCTGACGCAGAACAGTCGTCCACTCTTTTTGAACGGGACAACATAGATTAGAGGAAGAAGCAAGGGAGGAGGAACTACCTTTGAAGCAGGACTATGTAGGAATACTGCTGAACTCCGGGATGTTCCGGGGAATTCCGCAGCGAAAAACCGGCCAGGAGTCGATCTCCAATTATGAAGAGGCGGCCCGGGAACACGGCCTGATTCCCTGCTTTCTCCGCTTGGGCGATATCGACCTGTTCCGGGGAACCTGCTCCGGCTACGTATCGAATGGCAAAGAATACGTGATCACCGACCTTCCCCTGCCGCCGGTCATTCATAACCGGGCCTTGTATCCCGAGCCTGCAGCGCACCAACAGATCCGCAACCTGATCTCCCGGGGCATCGCGATTTTCAACGTCAACAACCGTTATGGCAAAGATGTCATCCACCGGCTGCTGTGGAACGCTCCGCATCTGCGCGGCTATTTGCCCGAGGCCGCTCCGGCCAAGCCGGCCGCACTGCGCGCCATGATGTCCAGATATTCCGACCTGATGCTTAAGCCGATACGCGGTTCCGTCGGATACGGAATCATGCGGCTGCGCCGCAATGAGCAAAGCTGGGAACTGATCTATGCGTCCAAAGACAAAAAAAATGAATGGCGAACCGCCAAGCTTCCCCAAGGAGACTTGCCGCTCTGGACGCGGCGCTTGCTGCAGCAGACCCCTTACCTCGTTCAGGAGCGCATTCCGCTGGCGGAATACGACTCCCGTCCGATAGATTTGCGCGTTACCGTCCAACGCGGCGGGCTCGGCGAATGGGCCGTCACGGGGCTGTTCGCCAAGGTGGCCCGCAAAGGCAGTTTTCTGTGCAACATCGCCAAGGGAGGGGAAGTGATTCCGGCGGCAGAGCTGCTGGTCCATGTTTTGTCCCCGCATTCAGCCTCCGCGGCCCTCGCCCATGCAGAGGCGCTGGCGCTGGCGATCAGCCGTTATCTCGGCAAGCAGTTGCCCCTGCTTGCCGATCTGGGTCTCGACATCGGCCTCACCATGAGCGGGCGTCCCTACTTTATTGAATGCAACGGACGCGACCAACGTTACGGATTCCGCAAAGCCGGGTTGACCGAGATATGGAAAAACACGTACCGTCAGCCGATGTCTTACGCAAGATACCTGCTCGATCATCCGCAAGGGCGGCCGGCCGCGCCAAAGCTGCCGCAGGAAAAAGCCTTATGATCGTCCTTGCTCACCTGACATCGGCAATGCCGAACAGCGGATACGTCCGTGAAAGCGCGAAGGCGGCCGCCACGGCAGCGCCTATGACGAGCAGCGCCAGCAGGTCATACCGCGAATAAGCGAAGCGGTAATAATAAGTGCGCGGCCGGCTGCCGTCGAAATCTTTGGCCTCCATGGCCACGGCCACGCGGTGCGCCCGGCGGATGCTTTGCGAGAGCAGCGGCACCGCGTAAAGCCGGGCCAGCTTGGCCCAGCCCCGCGGTCCCCGCGGCGTGCGCACGCCGCGGATGCGCAGGGCGCTCCGGCGGATCTGCAGCTCCTCCCAGACCATCGGGAGCAGCCGCACGGAAGCCATAAAGCTGTAAGCATATTTGGGCGCAAGCTTAACCTGCTGCATCAGCGAGTAAAACAGGGCGACGGACGAGGTGGTCAGCACGAAAAGCAAGCCTTCCGCCGCAAAGGTTACCGACTTAAGCCCGATGTGAACGCCGCGGTAAAAACTCTCCTCCGAAATGCGAATGAGGCCCCAGGACCACCATTCGTGCTCGCCTTTGCCGAACAAAATCATCGTAGAGGAAGACGAAATGAAGATGAGCAGAAAGGGCAGGACAAGCAGCGCGATTTTCCACGGCTCGTATCCGCTCAGCAGAAACAGGAGCAGCGTAAACAATACGGCTTGATAAAACATGAAATCGGGACGGTGCGTAAACAAGGTCACCAGAAACAGCAAAACGAACAGCGCCAGCTTGCAGGCCGGGTTGGCCCGGTGCAGCCAGCCTTTCGTTTTGGGGGCCAACAGCGGCTTCATCGCAGGGTCACCGCCTTTGGGGCGGAGCCGGAGGCGGCTCGGCCGGGGGCGGATGAAGCGCAGGAGCCGGCCGATTCGGACAGGCCCGTTCCTCCCGGCTCCGCCGTAATCGCGGCCATTGCCGCCCCGCGTTCCGTGTAGGAGCGGGAGACCAGGCGCCCTTCCCGCACTTCCCAGCGCTGTGTCGCTGCCGTGGCGGCAATCCACTCCTCGTGCGTGACCATCACGATCGCCGTCCCGCGCCGCCGCAGCTCTTCGCATAACAAAAGGATCGCAAACGCGTTTGCGGCATCCTGGCCAAAGGTCGGTTCGTCGAGCAGCAGCAGCGGCTGCTCGCGCACGGCCGCGCTGGCGACGCTAAGCCGCCGTTTTTGCCCCAGCGACAGCTGGTAGGGATGCCGCCCCTCGTACCCTTCCAGGCCGAACTGCCGCAAAATCCGCGCCGTACGCCCGCGAATTCCGGCCGCAGAAAGCCCGCCTTCCCTAAGCGAAAAAGCGGCTTCCTCGTCCACCCGGTCGGCGACAAATTGAAATTCCGGGTTTTGAAAAACGAAGCCGATTTCCTGCGCCGCCCGCTCCATCTGGCGCCGGCGGACGCGGCGGCCGACCTTGCCCCCTTGCATCGGAACGCCCCGCAGAAAGTATTCGCCCTCCGTTTTCAGCAGTCCCATCAGGCTGAGCAGCAGCGAGCTTTTTCCCGCGCCGTTCGGTCCTGTGACGGCGATAAAATCGCCGGGCATCACCGCAGCATGTTCGACTTCTATAACCGGCCTCCCCATCCTCAGCCCGCGAAATCCTTTAAGTTCGACAAGCGGCGCGAGGGCGGGGATTGGGCCGGAGAACGCGGCCGCCGAGAACGGAGCGCTCGAGGGAGTGCCCAAGGGAGCGCCCGGCGGCCCGGCGGAGGAACCGCCGCCATCCCCGCTCCGCGCCAAAGCCGGCACCGGCTCCAGCAGGCGCCGCCCCTCCGGCGCGGCCAGAAACTCCGTCCAAACCCCGGGATACCAGATGCCGAACTCCTTTAACTCCCGCCGGAACTCCGCAAAAATCGTCTCCGGCGATCCCTGGCCCAGCAGGCGGCCGTCCGGTCCGAACAACGCGACCCGGTCGACGAGTCCGAGCCCGAGAATTTCCTCGATCCGGTGTTCGACGATGATCAGCGTGCGGCCCTCGGCAATGCGGCTGACGGACTGCCAAATCTGCTCGCGCCCTTCGGGATCAAGCAGCGCGGAAGGCTCGTCGAGCAGCAAAACCTCCGGATCGCCGAGCAGCACCGAAGCCAAAGCGAGCCGCTGCTTCATCCCTTGCGACAGGGCCTGGATCGGCATGTGCAGCTCGGGCAAACGCAGCCCGACGTCCTCCAGCACCGCCTCCATCCGGGCGGTCATTTCCGGCCGGGGAACCCCCAGGTTTTCCAGCGTAAAAGCCAGCTCCTCATCCACAAAAGGCATGCAAAACTGGGTATCGGGATCCTGAAACACATAGCCCCAGGAGCGGGGCAAACGCTGCGACGCACAGCGCATCGGAACCTCCACAAGCCGCGGGATAATCCCCGACAGCACCTGGAGAAGCGTGGATTTCCCGCTCCCGCTGGGGCCGAGCAGGAGCACTTTTTCCCCGCGAAAAGCCCGAAAGCTCAAATCCTTAAACACAAACCGCGTCTCCCCCGGAAATTTCAGCCTAAGATCGCAAACTTCAACGGCCGTTTCCATGGTTAATCATCCAGCGCCGCATAATCTTTGGGATCGACGGGGCGCAGCAGGGTGGTCACGCCCGTGGCCTCCACGGCTTTGGCCAGCCCGTAAGCGAAGTAGCCGGCGATCAGCGCGGAGCTGACGGCCCGCATCGCGTATTTGGCGATCAGCAGCCAGGTTTCATAGTCCTGCACGTATCCGTAATAAATATCCGGAATGATGGAGCCTACCGCAGCCCCGATGCCGGCCAAAGCGGCGACGGAACCGGAAAATTTTCGGTACCGGAAAGCCGCGAATACGAGCTCCGCCCCCAAGCCTTGCAGCACACTGTACAGCACAAGCTGAACGCCCCATTCGCTGCCGAACAAAATTTCCACATGGGCCGCGGCCACTTCCGCGATCAGCGCCACCCCCGGTTTGCGGATCAGCAAAAATACGAGCGTCGGAGCCAGAAACCACATTCCGTAGACGATTTCATCGGCCTGCGGAAACAGCGGCGAGAACAAGTTATACACCGAGCTCCAGAAATGATAAACTACGCCAAGCACGACCGACACGAGCACGGTCACCAGCAGATCGCTCAGCTTCAGCCCGCGGCCGCTTTGTTTTGTTGCTGCTTCTTGCATGTTTTTCTCCCCTTTTCGAAAAATATATTTTTCGCAAACGACAAAAAACCGCCAGAATAAGCTCAGGCGGCGCTCAGGTCACGGGTATGTACGCAGGTATATCCCGGACATTCGATTCTCTACGCTGGCATTATCCAGATCAGATTAACGGTCCGCAGCGGAATATGCTGCCATCTCAGCCTGATTCACTCAAGCCCCCGTATCGTATGCGATTGTCTTTAACATACACCAACCGTTTTCAAGCATCAAGAACAAATTTTAAACTTTCAAGTTTCAATGCGCGGGAGAAACCGCTTTCATATTGATTTCGTCCCCGTTCTGTGTCAAGATAAGCGGAAGCGGCACATCAAGATTAGGAGGTTGCTTTCTTGGCGGCAGCATGGATGAAGTGGATGACGGAATTGTCCTCCCGCAAATCGGTTTGCAGGCTGATGGGAAAGTTTTCCCATTCGGAAATCAGCCGGCTGTTGATCCCTTTGTTCGCAAAATCGTACGCAATTCCACTGCATGAAGCGGAAAAAGAACTGCGGGAATACCGGACGCTCAACGAATTTTTTACCCGCAAATTAAAGCCGGGCATGCGTCCGGTTCATGCGGAGCAGGGCGGCATGGTCAGCCCCGTGGACGCGCTGATTACGTTTATGGGGGAAATCCGCTCCGGCACGATTCTAAACGTGAAAGGCCAGGATTACTCCGTTGAGGAACTGCTCAACCGTTCCCCGCGCATCGAATCGTATAAGCATGGCTATGCTTTTGTGCTATATTTGAGCCCGACCGAATATCATCGCATCCATGCCCCCGTCACCGGCAAAAAGCTGGAAAGCGAGCATATCAAAGGCCGGGTATATCCGGTTAACGACTTCGGCATGCGCCATATAAAAAAGGTGTTATGCCGGAACGAGCGGCTGATTACGTATATTTCCCATGAGCATGGAGAGGTGGCGCTCGTCAAAGTCGGGGCGATGAACGTCAGCAGCATCAAATATACCGACGAACGGGCGAAAAGCTGGAACCAGGGAGACGATCTCGCCTATTTCGAATTCGGCTCCACCGTGGTGCTGCTGACCCAAAACGGCACATTTGCCCCGCTGCCGGGGCTCGCACCGGGACGGAAGATCCGGATGGGCGAGCCGCTCGGAAGCTTTGCAGCCGCGGGCGCCAAGGTGAAGACGCCTCCCAAGGACGCGGATTAATGCTGCAGGCAGCGTACAAAGAGGATGATTTTGACTAAGCCGATGCATAACCACAGCACGCACAGGATAAAGGCGAGATGGCCAATACCTGCTTTGAGCCGTATTGTTTCGATAACTGTTCCAGTTTGAGGCTCATTGGTTAATTGAGACATTTGATCATCTGCCGGATTTTCTCGGTCCCGATAAAAACAACGGCAGCAACGATCACAAATAATATCATATCGAGCGTGGTTTTAAATATGAACCCGGGTATGGATGTATTATTGAGTGGATGCCGAAAAAAAGCGAGCTGCCTATAGGTTAAATCGCTAACGATATGGGCCAGCAAAAATTGCAGGGCAAACTTCCAAAGCGATTTCATATGATCATGTCATTCCTTTTATGAATAAAGGTCACGTTCTTTCTAGTAGACGATTCTGGAAATAACGTCAGCATAATGGCAAGTGAAGACTTGAGAAAACGACAAAATAATCTATTGAAGATCTCGGGTGACAACATAAAGAAAAAAAAGGGCGCTATTTCAGCCGATGTCCCCCATGTTGCGTGAATTAGAGGAATTTTATGGCGCTAGTTTCATGATTTAGTGGCGAAAGGCCGCCTTTCGACCTATTCATCGAAAAATAAGACCCAAAAGTTCCCCTATGGTGATAAATAGGCTCAACTTCGGAAAATAAGACCCTAAAGTTCCTCTATTTTATGGGGACGCCATCTCCTGAGCACAAGACTAATATAGAACAAAGTGATCCATGGCCCCTGTCCGCAGATAAGCCATACTATTTCCGGATCATTCTACTAGTTCTTTTATCAGCATACCTGACTATCCTTACATCCCCCTGTCGCCAACCTTAAATTAATCTTAAGAAGGTTCGCGGACAAGAGACCGGACAAGGCCTTCAAAGCGAATGGCGGCATTATCCGGCAAAAATAGCAAAGAACCCGGCATACCTTAAAAATCCTTAAGGCAACCGGGTCGCTTTCATTATCTGATTTCCGACGGACTTTTGCCGGTATACTGCTTGAATTGGCGGCTGAAAAAGAAAATGTCCCGGTATCCGAGAGCGTCGGCCACCTCCGTGACGTTCATGCCGGCATGCAGCAGCAGGTGCTGGGCGCGGTCGATCCGCGATTTGATGATGTACGATTGAACGGACATCCCGATGATTTCCTTGAACTTGATCGAAAAATAACGCGGGGACAACCCGGCGCGCGCCGCCAGGTCCTGCACTTTGTGGGGCAAGCCAGGATGCTGGAGCACGTAGTTGGCGACCTCGTGGATCACCTCATGCAGCTGGTTGCTGACTTTTTTCTCCATCGGCACCTGGCGCTCCTCGCGCAGCAACTGAATGAGCAGCTGTTTAAGGATGAGCCGCGCCTCCTCTTCGGCGGCGTAAGCCTTTACCAGAAACAGGCGGACATAACGTGACAGCATGTATTCAAAATCGAGGGTATCTTCTAGCACGCGGTAAGGTCCCGGCACTTCGGTCACCGGTTCACTGACGTCGAAATGGATATACGTGAGGACAAGCGGACGCTGCGGATTATGCGTGGCGCTCGTATGATCCCCTTTCCGGAACAGGAAGCAGCTTCCTTTGCTGACGGGAATCGGCTGGTCGTTCAGGACAACCGTTCCTTCGCCGCTCCAAACGTAAAACAGGTCGTAATTATCCAGCGGTTTTTCCCGCTTGTGCCATTTCCAACCGGGCTCGCATACGATTTTGGCAAAAGCCGGCTTCAATATAAACGAAGACGGTGAAACGTGAAGCATGTCCTTCCCTCCCGAAAAAAAAATCCTTCAAAATGAATGTTTATTCTCTTATTATACCCTTAATTCCCGTTCACTTGAATATCTATCCACGCCGCTTTCATGCGGTTCACCCCTTCGAGCAGCGCTTCCTCGTCCAAATGGGCAAAACAAAAGCAAGCGGCCGGCTCGCCCGGGGTCAACCGGTAGATGGCGGCGTCGCGGAACAACACGCCCCGCCGGGTCGCCGCGGCCTGAAAAGCGCGGTATTCCTCCGGCGACTTCCGCCAAAGCGCGTACATCAGCAGCCCGGCGTCGGCCGGCTGGAGCCGGAACAGGCCGCCCAGTTCGCTTTCCAGCCGGGTGCGGAACACTTCCTGCTTGGCGCCGTAATAACGCCGCATCCGGCGCAGATGGCGGTCATAGCCGCCCGTTCGCATGAACCGGGCCAGCGCCCGCTGCTCCAGCCGCGCCGGGGGCGCCGGCTCGTAGAGCGCCTTGGCGCTCGCCAGCGCCCGCACCAGGCTGCGCGGGAGCACCGCATAGCCGATCCGCAGAGCGGCGAACATCGTCTTGGAGAAGGAGCCGATGTAAATGACGCGCTCCTCCTGGTCCAGCGCCTTCAGCGGCTCCAGCGGGCGGCCGCCCCAGCGGAACTCGCTGTCATAGTCGTCCTCGACGATGACCGCGTTCCGCCGCGACGCCCATTTCAGCAGCTCGCGCCGCCGGGCGTGGGAGAGCACGGCGCCGGTCGGGAACTGCCGCCCCGGCGTCACAAACAGCAGCCGCGCGTCCCAATCGCGCGGCACGATGCCGTGGCCGTCCAGCTGCGCCGGGACGGCCACGCCTCCGCAGGCGGCGACCGCCCGGGCGATCCCGTAGTAACACGGATCTTCCAGCACCGCCGGTTCGCCTTCCCCCAGCAGCAGCTGGGTCAGCAGCGTTATCGCCTGCATCGAGCCGTTGAACAGGCAGATTTGCTCCGCATCTGCCGAGATGCCCCGGCTGCGCCGCAAATGTGCGGCGATCGCCTGGCGCAGCTCCAGCTCGCCGAGCGGGTCCGCGCCAGTGCGGCCGGGATCAGCGCTCTCCCCGGCCGCGCCGCCCGGATCAGCGCGGTCCAGGCCCGCACGCTTTGTGTCGGCGCGGCTTCCGCCAGCTCCGGCCGCGCCGGACCCGCACGCCCCGTACGCTCCGTACGCCCCGCTCACGCCCGCGTCGCTGCCGCCGTCGCCGCCCGCGCCGCCGGACTTGCCGCGCGCCGCCCAGGCGAGCGCGCTTTTCCACTCGGCGGCCGGGAACAGCGCTTCCCACGGCCCGCCGTCGCGGTAAGAGATCACGCCGGCCGGCTCCGGCGAAGCCACGGCTGCGGCCGCCGCGCCCGGGAAACGGCCGTCGCCGTCGCCGTCCCCCGCCGTCCCGCCGTCAAGCCTGGCGTCCCTTTGGTTCCCGGTCCTGTCCATCACTGACACCACCCGCCGCCCCCATGGCGACAAAACAACCTGCGCCTTGCGATCCGAGGTCTCCTGCCGAGGCGCGAGCATCCCGGTAACGAACGTCCCGCTGCCCACGATCGTGCGGACGTAGCCTTCCGCGTGCAGCATATCGTAAGCCTGGGAGACGCTCCCGCGCGACAGGCCGTACATCGCCGCCAGCTCGCGGGTGGCCGGCAGCCGCGTTCCTTCCGCAAGCGTCCCGTTATGAATAGCGTCACGGAGTGCATGGTACAAGGCTAAATATTTATAGCGGTATTTATCGCTGAACGACTGCAAAGCTATCGTAAAATCAGGCATCTCCAAAGTCTCCTCCCGGTCGCTTAACACTCGCCAATCCTAACGGACACCAGCGCCGCTATTTCGATGAAATCAACAGTTTTCAAAATGTAACGGACACCACAGGCCTTATTCGGCATTTCTGTGCACATATCCGGCCTTTTTCGAGCAAATAGCGACTCTCCTGTCCGTTAGAAATCAAACCGGCGTTTTTTCAGGCAAATAAGGGCGCTCATGTCCGTTGTCCTCCATACAAGTCGAAGCTGACGTCACCAACGTTCGCCTTATTTCATTCAGGAGCAGTCTACTGGTTCCCTTACGCTTAAATTGGCCTACTAATTTAAATGTAAATTGGTTCTTTTTTTATGTCAATTTGCGGCGTATGCTGAATATCAAAACAAACAGGGAGCGAACCATATGCGCAGAAAAGAATTTACGATGCAGGATGAAACGGAAGTCCAAGAGTTTTTGCGGGAGATGAGCTACGGCTTTCTCGGCACCGTCGGCGAAGACGGCTGGAGCCGGGTGACTCCGCTGAATTTTGTATACGACGGACGGTTCTTTTATTTTCACGGCAGTCTGGCCGGGGAAAAAATGAAGCAGCTAGCCCGCGATCCCCGGGTCAGCTTCACCGTGGCGAAGGAGTATGCGATTATTCCGTCCTATTTTACCGATCCGCTGCTGGCTTGTCCGGCTTCGGCCTTTTTCAAAAGCGTGATGGTCCGCGGAAGGGTGGAAAAGGTCGAAAACCTTCAGGAAAAAGCGGATGCGTTCACTTTGTTTATGGAAAAGCTCCAGCCCGAAGGCGGCTATAACCCGATCGATCCGGCCGACCCCAAATATGCGGGCCAACTCAAGGCGGTGGCGCTATGCCGGATCGTCCCGGAGACGATGACCGCCAAATTCAAATTCGGGCAAAATCAGAGCGAAGCGAAGTTTGACGCCGTGGTCGAAGGGCTGCGGCAGCGGGGCGGCGAACTGGACGCGGAAACGATCGAGCATATGAAAAAATACTGCCCGTTTCACCGCGAAAAATAGACCGGTGCGGCGGTTTTAGATCGTGACTCGTTCTGACCGAAATGATATAATGTTAGGCAGTTTAAGACGGTACTGCCCTAAATTATTAAACGGATCGGAAGGATGAATGTGATGAACCCACTTGCGGAGCAGTTAAACGAGAACATCAAATCGGGGAACAGCCACGTGTACGACATGCTGTCGGGGCTGGGCAAGGAAATTTATTTTCCGAAGGAAGGCATTTTGAGCCAGTCCGCCGAAGCTTCAGCCCAAGCTAAAAAATATAACGCCACGATCGGCATCGCTACGGAAAACGGGGGACCGATGCACCTCGCGGCGATCCAGGATACGTTGTCCGCTTATAAGCCGCAGGATTTGTACCCTTACGCGCCGCCGGCGGGCAAACCGGAGCTGCGCAAAGTTTGGCGGGCCAAAATGCTGCAGGAGAACCCGTCGCTTGCGGGCAAAAGCTTCGGCAATCCGATCGCGACGAACGCGCTGACCCACGGGCTCAGCATCGTCGCCGACCTGTTCGCGGACGAGGGCGACGCGGTTATTTTTCCGGATAAAAACTGGGAGAACTACGAGCTGACTTTCGGCATCCGCCGTCATGCCCGGATCGTCAACTTCCCCTTGTTTACCGATGAGATGACGTTTAACAGCGCCGGCTTGAAAGAAGCCCTGCTCGCCCAAAAGGACAAGGGTAAAGCGGTCGTCATCCTGAACTTCCCGAACAACCCGACCGGATATACGCCGGGCGCAAAGGAAGGCGGGGAGATTGTGGACGCGATTCAGGCCGCCGCGGAAGCCGGGATTAACGTGGTCGTCGTCACCGATGACGCTTATTTCGGCTTGTTCTTCGAGGACTCGCTTACGGAATCGCTGTTCGGCAAGCTGGCCGGCCTGCATCCGCGGATTTTGCCGGTGAAGATCGACGGGGCGACCAAAGAGGAATATGTGTGGGGCTTCCGCGTCGGGTTCATCACATTCGCGGCGGACGACGAAGCGCTGCTCGCCGCCCTGGAGCAAAAGGCGCTCGGCATCATCCGCGCCACCATTTCCAGCGGGCCGCATCCGTCGCAGACATTCGTGCTGAAGGCGCTGCAGTCGCCGGAGTTCGAAGCGCAGAAGGCGGAGAAATTCAAGACGATGAAAGGCCGCGCCAACAAGGTCAAAGCGTTGCTGGACAGCGGCAAGTACGGGGACGTTTGGGAATATTACCCGTTTAACTCCGGCTATTTCATGTGCCTGAAGCTGAAGACCGTTTCGGCGGAGGCGCTGCGCCAGCATTTGATTCACCAATACGGCGTCGGCACGATCGCGCTCGGCGGAACCGACCTGCGCATTGCGTTTTCCTGCATCGCCGAGGAAAATCTGGAGGAACTGTTTGATTTGATCTACCAAGGCGTTCAGGACCTGCAATCGAAATAGTCATTTTTACGTTTAGATCATCTTATGAATCATGGCCCGTATTCCTGCTCGGCAGGAGTGCGGGCCATTTTGCTTCAAACTTTATTCGTCCAGCTCTTCTTCCCGCCATTTGCGGGACCAAACGCTGCGGAGCGCCCAAGCAAACGCCAGGCCGGCGGCGAGGCTGCCGAACTTAAGCGCCGCTTCTCCCCCGGGAGTCAGGATCATCGGCAGCCAAAGCAGCACGGCCAGCGCGAACAGCAGGCGCGAGGTGATGCGCAGTGCGGCAGCCTTTCTGGCCCCGGGCGGGAGCGGATAAAAGGAAGCCGCCGGGGAATCGCGGTGCGCATGGCGCAGGGAAGCCAGCTGGGTTCCCGTCAGAAATACGAACAGCAGGTACAAAACCGTGCCCAGCCAGGTCCGCCCGTTCCAGCCGACAAGCAAGAGGCCGAGCAGCGTCAGCCGGATCAACATGCCCAGCAGCTCGCTGCGGACGAAGGTTTTGATCAGCAGGTAGCGGTAAGCGGCCGCAGGCGTCCAGGGCGTGCGGTTGCCGGCCGCGGACAACCAGCGGCGCCGGATTACCTTTTGCCCTTCCGCCGGAACGTCCACGAACCAGCCGAGCAGCAGCAGCACCTTGGCTTCGTTCGATTTTTCCGCCGCGATCAGGTTGTCCCAGGGCACGGCATGCTTCAGCGGAAAACGCAGCACGAGCACATAGTTCAGGCCGACGAGCAGCGTAAACAACGCGCTTTTCCAGGCGGGCTGCCACAGCCAAGCCGCGACCATCAGCAGGATGAAGCACCAGCGCAGCAGGCGGTAGCCCGTTCGGGCCCGCGCCGTCGTAATGCGCAGCTCCTGCCATGCGCCATAAGCGCTTAGCGCTTTAAGCAGCAGCAGGATGAGCATCATCAGCCACAGCGGCTGTACGATTGCGGAGCTCCGTATGTAAAGCGGCCAAACGAGCAGCAGCACGATATACAACCCGATCAGCTTATAAATAATACCGCTGCGAAAGGCGGGGGACAAATATTCCTTCATCCGCGTCTCCTGCGGCAGCAGGAAAATTACGTCCGCCGGCTCAACATAGGTCCGGAACCCGGAATAAGCCGTCAGCGGGCCAAGCAAAAGCAGCATGATCCAGGAAACCGGCAGACCGGGGGGAAGATTTTGCAAAAAAGCCGTATACCAGGCGGAAAAAGCAATGATCAGCAGGAGCAGCAGCACGGCGACACCGCTTTGGAACACATAAGGCAAATACGGGAGCACCTTGCCCCAAAACGCCGCTTTGCGCCGGCTCCGCAGCGCTCGAAGTTCCATAGGCTACGCTCCGTCCTTCACTAAAGCGTAAAAAATCGATTCCAGCGCGGCTCCCGGCATTTGGGCCTGCTCCCCGATTTCGGCCAGCGTTCCTTGCGCGATCACCTTCCCGCGATGCAAAACGATAAAACGGTCGCAATAATTCTCGATGGTCGACAGGATGTGCGAGCTCAGCAAAATCGACGACCCGCTCTCCTTCATCTCCAGCATGAAGTCGAGCAGCGAGCGGATTCCCAGCGGGTCCAGCCCGAGAAAAGGCTCATCGATGATATACAGCGGCGGCCGGGCGACGAAGGCACACATAATCATCACCTTCTGCTTCATGCCTTTGGAGAGATGCATCGACAGGCTGTCCGCCTTCTCCTCCATGCGGAACAGCTTCAGCAGCCGTTCCGCCCTGTCTTGGTAATCCTCGGGGCCGACCCCGTAAGCCCTGGCGGTGAATTCCAGGTGCTCCCTCACGGTCAATTCTTCATACAGCAGCGGGGATTCCGGCACAAACGCAAGCGAGGACTGGTATGCTTCCGGCGCCTCTTCCCGCGTCTTTCCGGTGACGTAAATGCCGCCCCGGTGCGGCGCCATCAGCCCGAGAATATGTTTCATCGTCGTGCTTTTGCCGGCTCCGTTCAGGCCGATCAGCCCCACCATTTCGCCCGGCCCCACCTCAAAGCTGACGTCATGGAGCACCGGACGGCCCAGGCTGTATCCCCCGCTTAGCTCCTCGACTTGCAGTACGGGCATTTCACTCAATTCAGAACTCCTCCCAACAAAGAAACGCGGAGCTTGGATAAGCTCACTGCGCTATCTTACTCATCGGTTCATAAAATTCGCTTTAACCGTGCGGCTTTTTGTTTTTCAGCCACCGCGGCGCGCCTTTGTTCTTACGGTCCTCCTGGCGCTCTTTCTTCCGCTCGCCCGCCGGATTCATCTTGCGCGCTCCCCCGCCGGCCGACCCGCCCAAAGCGGGGGCTGCGGCCTTGCGCCCGGATACGGGCAGGCTGCCGAAGCCGGATTTCCCCGCTGACGAACGCTCCGCGCTTCCGCGATCGTCTCGTTCCGGCAGCGCCCGCCCGGCGGTTTTGCCCCTGCGCCCTCCTTCGGCGGGATAGCGGGCGCCGGACGCAGCGCCGGGCCCTTCCGCCGCGTGGCGGCGGACAGCGCTCACCCCCGCCTTTTTGCCCGCGGACGGATGGCGGCGTCTCCCGGCCGGCGGCTGCTCCTCCAGCCCCAGCACTTCGCCCTGATACAGCGTCTTCGGCTCGATTTCAATGCCCAGCTCGCGGGAAAACTTGCGCATGATGAACTCTTCCTGCGGCGAGACGATCGAGACGGCCAGGCCGCGCTTGCCCATCCGCCCCGTGCGTCCGGCGCGGTGCACATAATGTTCGGCGTCGATCGGCGGGTCCAGATTCACGACCAGGGCGAGATCCTCGATGTCCAGACCCCTGGCGGCTACGTCACTGGCCACAAGCAGGCGGATTTTGCCTTCGCGGAATCGCCTCAGCGTAAGGCTGCGCGCCGCTTTGTCGGCATCGCCGTACAAAGCGCCGGCGCTAAGGCCGACGTAGTTCATTTTGCCTTCCACTTCGGCGATCTGGTCGGTGTGGTTGATGAACACGATCGCCCGGGCCGGATCGAAATGCCTGACGATCCGACGCAGCGTGTCGATTTTGTCGCGCGGTTCGCAGACGAAATAAATATGCTCCAGGCTTTTGGATGTCCGCTGTTCCGGTTCGATTCCGATTTCCACCGGGTTGTTCATCTCTTTGGCCGCCAGGGCCCGGATGTCCGGGGTGATCGTCGCGGACAGGAACATCAGCTGCCGGTCGCGCAGGGTCGCGCGCAAAATATGTTCCACATCGGCGGCGCCCCCGAGCTTGAACATTTGGTCGGCTTCGTCCACAACCACGGTTTTAAGCGCGTGCAGCTTCAGTTTGCGAAGGGCCAGGATCTCCCGGATCCGCCCTGGCGTTCCGACCACTAGCTGGGGATGCTGCTTCAGCCGCTCCAGCTGTCTTTTCACGGAGGCTCCGCCGATCAGCGCCTGGGACAAAATCCCGAGCGCTTCCCCGTATTTCTCCGCCTCCCGCAAAATCTGCATGGCCAGTTCCTGCGTTGGCGCAAGGATCAGGGCCTGCAGCGTTTTTGCCCCCGGATCGCTGGACTGCAGGATCGGCAGCAAATAAGCCAGCGTTTTGCCGGTGCCCGTCTGCGACTGCGCAAGCACATCGCGTCCTTCCAGCGCCGCGGGAATGCATTCCGCCTGTACCGGCGATGGTTCCGTAATGCCGTAGTCCATCAGCTTCGCGGACAACAGTTCTCCGATTCCAAGCCCGGCAAACGTCGTATTTGTCATATCCATTCATCCTTTTTCATTTATCGTTAACCACTCTTGATCATTGCTTAGAATGTTAATATTTTCATTATATGCGATATGCGGCGGTCACAACAAATAAATAACGTATGAAAAACGTCGATCGCGGTGCATTTCAGGTGGACAGAGCGCGTTAGGCGGCGGTTTTTCTTTCGATATAAGGATGCTGGTGCTCCGGGATTATGTGAAATCTGAAATTTCGTGGAATCGGACATTGTGAGTGAACCCGCCATTGTGTAAAATCCCGGTTCCACCAAACCAGGGATTATGCCAAATCCGGGTCTGCGTCCTAAGCTAATTTCTATGAAATGCAAAAGTGCAGGCGAATTTTGTCAAAACCTCCCGAAATGGTAGTGCATTTCATTCGCATGAAAATGGTGATTTACGAAAAATGAAATGCACTTTTGCATTTGATTCAGCTAATTCGCCCCCGCCATTCCAAGAAAACCCCTTCGCCATGATCGGCTCATGGCAAAGGGGCATTTTTCACTCGGTCTTCGGTTGTCTAGGCGGACAAACGGCTTACCCATGGGTCGCCGACATGAATTACGCCAGCATGGAGTACACCGCCGGGCTTGGCATCACTTAAGATTGACAATGTTTCCGGCCCCGCTTCAAAAGCGGGCGGCTCGGGAACGACCGGCGCCGGCTCGATTTCGGACGCTGGCTCCGAATCCGGTAAAATATCCGGAGGCGGTGATTCCGGCCCGGTCTGATTTTGATTGGGCTCCAAGCCGGCGGAACCCACCGCTTCCTCGGCAGACGCAGGGACGGTCGGCGCACCCTCCCGTATATTGCCATAGCTGCTGAAAGTCCATGTCCCTATCTCAAAAAAGTAATTTTTACCGTTATTGCTGTCCCAGTGCCCGCTGCCATTGCTAAAGCAAGCTTCCAGCCTTTGCGCCGTTCCGATGTCAACCGTCAGCTTGCTATAGCCCGCTGCTTCGGACGATTCCATTCGCACGCCCGGTACGGCTGTCCATTCGCCGCCTTCCGGACGGTAGTGCATGTACGGCGTGTTGAAGCCTTCCTTATAGTAAACGGTCACTTGATTGCCAGCACTCGGGTTTGGCGCGCCCGCGGTTATCTTGCCATTCCCGGAATACGTCCAGGTGCCTACCCCGAAGAAGTAGTTCCGCTGATTGTTGCTGTCCCACTGATTATTGCCGTTGTTGAAGGCGGCCTCCAGCCTTTGCGCCGTTCCGATATCGACCGTCAGCTTGCTGTAGCCCGCTGCTTCGGACGATTCCATTCGTACGCCCGGTACGGCTGTCCATTCGCCGCCTTCCGGGCGATAGTGCATGTACGGCGTATTGAAGCCGCGCTTGTAATATACAGTGACCTGATTGCCGCCGGTTCCCGCCGGTTCGGTCGTTACTTCCAGCGGATCGCTTGGCGCGGATACATTGCCCGCGGCATCACGCGCCTTGACAGAATAAACGTAAGCGGTTTCAGACGAGAGGGCCGTATCCGTATACGCGGTTGCCTCCGTGCTTCCGATTTTCTCTGTTCCCCGGAAAATATCATAGGCGGTCACACCGACATTATCGGTTGCAGCGGTCCAGGCGAGGCTTACCGTCCGATCCGTTACCGCGATCGCGCGGAGGCCGGTCGGAGCCGTCGGCGCTTCCGTATCCCCCTGACCGTCCGGATTCGAATCATGCCACCGTCCATCATACCAGCCGTCTGCGGCCAACGGGAAGCCGGGTTGGTTCTGTCCTGGATTTTGTCGTCCTTTGTCATCCCTGAATATAACCGTAGCGCCATCCACGCCATTAATCGTATAGGAATACCAGTCTCCCGTCCCCCTCGTCATGACCGGAGCTTCCGCCCAAGCAGGCTCGGCCACCTTAGGCGAAGTTTCATAGAAATAGAGGCGAGGCGTTCCCCAGTCAGCGGGCTTTTTGAAATGAACGCTCAACCCGGCATGCGGATCCTTTTTCGTAAAAATATACTGCTGTGTGGAAACACCATCTTCATTTACGGCATGCATTCTCAAGGTTAGCTTATCGTTGAACTCCATATTTTCGCCAATTGCGATCTCCGTCTCGTCGGTGAAGGCGATCCCTCCCTGCGGATCGCTGCCGTCCAGCGTGTATTTTCCGCTGTCCGCCTTCCTCACTTGCAGCTTAATCGTGAGCGTGTCCGTCTTAAAGTTTCCTCCCGCAGGATCGGCGAACAACAGCGGCAGCGGGGACTCCCCGATCTGTTCGATTAGGATCAGTCCGTTGGCTCCTGCCGTGAAAGTCGCTGTACCGCCGCTGACGACCGCCTCGTTTCCGGTGTAAGCGTCTCGAACGAGCGTTCCGTCCGGGAACACGGGCGATACGTTGACCGCAGTAGAACCGGAGGCGTTCATAGCCACGACAACCTTGTCCTCGATCCCGTTCTTGGCGTACGTCCGGCTGAACGTATACGGGCTGTCGGCGATTTTGACGTGCCGGCCCGCTCCGACCGCAATATGTTTGTTCCGGAATTGGCCGACTTTTTGCCAATGGGACAATACGTTCTGGTTGATATTGTCCCAATTCATCGCTGAACGCGTCCCCTGCTGCGGGTCGGAGCCGGTCTCCCCAAAAGGTCTGGCGGTTTCGTCGCCATAGAAAATTTGCACGCCGCCCGGCAGCAGAAGCAGCGCCGTTCCGGCCTGGGTCAGCCGTCCCCGGTCATACAGCCGGGTGTCGTGCGAAGAAATGTAGCTGAGCACGTTGAAGTTCGGATTTGCATTTAACTTTGCGGCGTAATCGGCATAGATGCTCTCGAGGGAATTGATGTTGGAATCCTGGAAGCTGAAGTTGATGACCGAATCGAATCCGTAGTTGAAATACTCGCTTTTGCCGACGCCGTGTCCCCAGACTTCCCCGGTCATCCAGAAATCTTCGGTCCAAGCCGCGCCCGGTTTGTCAGGATTGTTCTGCCTCCATCTGTGCAAAGCCGCGCTGGCCTCGGTTTTCAGTTGCTTCCAGCGGTTTAGTTCCACATGCTTGGCCGTGTCGGCCCGAAATCCATCGATCCCGAACTCTTCAACCCAGGCGGCAAGCCATTTGACGAGGTAATCCGCCGGAGCGACGCCAAGATCTTTTCTTAAAGGTACCGCCGCCGGAACGATCCACTGCTCGTAGCCCGCCGTTTCCTTAGCCCATTTCGCTTGCAAAAGCGGAGCCAGCCCGATGTTGTTTGTCACATTCGTGCGGAAGTCCGGCAAGTTGCCGACAAGTTGCGTAAGATAGTTCGAACCACCAGGCTCATAACCGGCAATGCCGGCCCGTACCCAGGTATTCCACCATTTTGACCAGGCGGAAGCGTCGTTATAGTTAATGTAATCGTGATAGCTGTGCCAGGTTTGCCCATTGCCCGGAGCCCAGTCTGCGCCGACCGTTTTACTGCCGAAGCCGTACTCCTCCATATCCTTTAGCGTGTTGTAGCCGGGATGGTTCATCACCACGTCAAGCACAACCCGGATGCCTTGGGCATGCGCCGTGTCCACAAATTCACGCATATCCTCGATAGTCCCCATGTTGCGATCCATCATCGTGAAATCGAGGGCGTAATAGCCATGATAACCGTAATGGGCAAAATCGCCCCCATTTCCTCCGCCAACAAACCCGTGAATCTGCTCATACGGAGCCGTAATCCAGAGAGCATTGACGCCTAAGTCCGTAAAGTACCCCTCTTTCAGCTTTTGTGTAAGCCCTTTCAAATCTCCGCCACGAAAAGTTCCAATATTTTTGCCGGTCGCATCCCGGGAAGGTCTTCCGTACGAATTATTGTTGCTTGGATTCCCGTCCTTGAAGCGGTCGGTTAAGACAAAATACACGTTGGCGTTATCCCAATTGAACGTCGGGTTTTTGCCGGAATCTTCCGGAACGCCGACCGTACCCGCGCCGCCGGCAATCAGCTCCGGGTTTGCCGGATTGAAGAGGGAAGCCGGTTGTCCGGCGGATATTGTTGTTGAAGCAGCCGAATCAGCTTGTGCGGAAGGCAGCGGATGGATAAAAAAAGATGTCGCAAAAAACATGGCGGCAACGAACAGGGCCGTTATTTTCCGAACTCTCTTATTCACTGCAAGATCCTCCTTCATAATTTAGGTTCGCAAGCATCGATTTTGGCTTATCCTGATGTATTTCCACTTTGTGCAAACGTTTGAATTTCGAGCGATATTGATCCCTAGCCTCATTTAAGCGCCAAACACCTTGTGCAAACGTTTGAATTTTGGGGCGTGCTTTACTCACCTCCATAACAGAATATACAGTTCCTTAAAACAAAGTTGGTGTAAGCGTATTCAAAATCGATTAACCCTAAATATGTTTATTTATGTAAGGAACTGTAGTTAGATTGTACCAAATATTTCTTGTTTTTCAATGTTTTTTTATGCGTCTTAGATGATGTCCCGGAAAAATAGCGGTAAATTATGGCCTTATTTTGTAAATTCACCTTGTTGTTCGCCAAATAGCGGAAATTTTTGCTCCTATTTTGCAGCAATCCTTCGGAAAGTCACCTTTTCCTCTCCTTTGGCTAAGAATAGCGGTAAAAAAATCCTTTATTTTGCCCCAGCTATCTTGCTCGCCAAAAATAACGCCCTTTTTTACCGCTATGGCTGCGTCTTCGGTAGCGTCCACAGTCCGCAGCTTCCGTAACCTCCGCAACTTCTGCAGTTTCTGCAACACTTCTGCAACTTCCACAGTTTCAGCAGTTTCCGGCAGTTTCTGCAACTTCCACAGTTTCTGCGCCTTCCACGCCTTCCGTATCTTGCACAGTTTCTGCAGTTTCCGGCAATCTCCGCAGCTTCCGCGCCTTCCGCGCCACGGCAAATCATAACCGCTTAATCGGACGCTTTTCATATACACAAAAACCCGCCCTCACAGGCAGGTTATGGTCACTTCTTATTCAGCAGCCGGTAGCTGATCCGATCGGCCAAGCCGGGGAACATCTGGTACCATTTTGTCCCCACCCCGGCGATCCAGGGAAGGTTGATTTCCGTGCGGCCCTTCTCCGCGGCGGAGACGATCGCTTTCGCCACTTTCTCCGGTTTCAGCATGAACCATTTGACGTTGCGTACGTAGTCCCCGTTCGGATCGGCAAGGTCAAAAAACGGCGTATCGATCGGCCCCGGGTTAATTGTCGATACCTTGATGCCGTACGGCCGAAGCTCCTGGCGCAACGCGCTGCTGAAGCCGACCACGGCGTGTTTGCTGGCGGTGTAAGCCGTCGATTTAGCGGTGCCGATTTTGCCCGCCAGCGATGCCACGTTCACGATCGTGCCGGAGCGCGCCGATTTCATGTACGGCAAAACGGCTTTGGCGCAACGAACCATTCCTATGTAATTTACGTTCATCATTTCCGCAAATTCGGGCAAAGGCATTTGATCGAAGTATTCGAACTTGCCGTACCCGGCATTGTTCACCAGGACGTCCACCCGCCCGTACTCGGATAACACCCGCTCAAATCCCGATCGCGTCGAAGCATCGTCGCCCACATCCATTTCAAGCAGCCGATACGGCCCCTTCATGCGCGATCCGACCTGTTTCAGCTTGTCCGGCGAACGTGCCGCAAGCACGACGACGGCTCCCCGCTCCGACAGCATTTGCGCCGACAGCGCGCCGATGCCGCTGGATGCGCCGGTAACGACAACGATCCGATTGTTCAAAGACATGGTCATTCATCCCTTCAAACCAGGATGATCCTATCTTAAGAGATCATCACCTGAATGTCCAGTTCGCCGATGCCGTCCATCAGCAGCGGTATGCACAGCGCTTTGCGCGGCAGGAAACCGCCTGCCGTTTCCGTCTTGATCACCTGCGGGGGCGTAATATCTACCGCAAAACCCTGGTTGGACAACAGCGTGCTGGCATTTCCGCTGATCATATTTCCCAGCTCCGAAATCGCGCTTTGTCCCATCTCGTCCATTTCCGTAAGCACAAATCCGCCCATCATCGCCGATACGATCCGGAGGGCGACATTTTCCTGCAGGCCGAACACAACCATACCGCTGAAATGGCCGGTCATGCCAATTTGAATCCAGATATGGTCCTGTACGGGGACCACATCTTTGACGCCCATGCTCCCAGTTGAAGGAGAAACTTGAACGACCTGTTCAATGACCGAACGCGCTGATTCAAGAAAAGGATTTATCACTTCTGCTTTCAAAATTATGCGCCCCTTTTCACTAGGAGAATAACTTATTCAATACAAAAGACCCAGCTTTTAGTTATTGCTAATTATACTTTATTCCTATTCATAAGTCATTAAAAATCGAAGATTTGCGTCGAATAGCACATAATAACGGAGGATGCTTCAGGTCCCAAGGCGGCCGATCATTGATTTACTTCGGGAAAATCACCTATAATTAATAAAATCAAAAGGAAGCCTCTATAGGGAAAACAAACCTACGGGAAAGGAGGTATGCTGTTGAATATCAGCCAGTTGGAAACGTTGATCACCATTTCCAAAACCAAAAGCTTCCGCAAAGCCGGCGAACTGCTAAACCTGACCCAACCCGCCGTGTCCGCACAGATCAAAAGCCTCGAGGACGAGTTCCGGACCGTGCTGGTCGACCGCAATCAACCCGTTACGCTGACCGACCGGGGGCAGGTATTTCTTGAGCAGGCGGAACGGATACTGGATATTGTCGAGGAGCTCAAGCAGAAGCTGTCCGATATGGAGCACACGCCGCAAGGCCATATCGTACTCGGGACCACGACGTCGATCGCTATCCAGATCCTGCCGCGTATTTTGTCCTATTTTCAAGACCAGTTTCCCCTGATCAAAACGACCATCCAGTCCATGCCGTCCAGCCTGATTTATCAAAACGTGGAGCAAGGGCTCGTCGATATCGGGATCGGTTATTTGATCGAAAACAACCCGCAGGTGTTGTCTTCGGTGCTTTACTACGATACGTTCGAGCTGGTCGTTTCGCCGCTGCACCCTCTGGCCAGCCTTCCCAACCCTTCGCTGGATTCGCTTCGGGAGGTTCCGCTGATTATGCTCTCTCCCGACACTGTAGGACGGCGGTTTATCGACGAGGTGTTCAAGAGACATGACATCGAACCCCATATCGTGATGGAGCTGTCCAGCAGCGAAGAAGTCAAACGGATGGTGGAGATCAATTTGGGGGCGGCGATTATTTCCAAGCAGTCAATTTTGCGGGAGCTGAAGCAGGGTTCCCTAAAGATCGTCCCGATCCCCGAGCTGGAGGTCACTCACCCGGTCGGGGTCATCTATAAATCCAGCCGGTACGTCAATTCGGCGATGCAGCAGTTTCTCGGAGACCTGAAGGGCATGCCGGAAACGCATTTCATCAGTTCCGAATAACCGGCAGTCCCTAACTGAAAGGAGCCGACAGAATCATGAAGTTCGACCTTCATACGCACCATTTCCGCTGCGGACATGCCGACGGCAATATCCGGGATTATATCGAGGCCGGCATCGCCGCCGGCTTGGCCGTGATCGGCATCAGCGACCATACCCCGTATTTCGGCAGTCCGGAAGACAGACCGTTCCCCCGGATCTCCATGGGCAAGAAGGAGTTCGCCGGCTACGTCGACGAAGTGTTGAAGCTGAAAAAGGAATACGCTGGCAAAATCGACGTTCTGCTCGGGATCGAATCCGATTTTTTCCCGGAACATGCCGAAGTTTATCGGAATACACTAAACCAGTATCCGTTCGATTATGTGATCGGCTCGGTGCACAGCGTCGGCGAGGTGAGCATTTTCAACAAAAACCGTTGGAAAGGCCTCAGCCGGCAGGAAAAAATCGCTACGAAAGAAGCCTATTACGCTTTGATCCGGCAATCGGCGCAAAGCGGAATGTTCCAAATTCTCGGGCATATCGACGCCATGAAGGGCAACTATCCGGCGTTTTCGGACATTCCCGCCGCGGAGGCGATCGACGATACGCTCAAAACGATCGCGGAAAGCGGGGTGGCCATCGAGATCAACACCTCGGGAAAAACCAAGCTGAGCGGCGGCTGGTATCCTGCGGACGCCATTCTCGAACGCGCGCTGCATTTTGGCGTGGATGTCACATTCGGATCGGATGCCCACATCCCTCAGCGCGTCGCCGACGAATGGGACGATGTCGCCGCGCGTCTTAGGGACATCGGCTTCCGCGAGTGGGTGTATTTCAAAAACAAACAAAAGGTGTCCGTGCCGCTGTAACTTATCCGGACAAAAAAAAGAGAATCCGCGCCGCATGCACCGGATTCCAAAAGAGAAAATATATATTCAAAAGGGGGTCATGTAATAAGTGTACCCTCTTTCTATTAGGGTTTGATCACAGCTATATTTCAATTGTGTAACAAATATCGTTCCTTTTGTTAAAGGAGCGGATTACGCTCGGCGATATACAGCAGCAAGTCTTCCCCCTGCCCCTCCCGCCCTCCGGCGGGCGGAATCTGCGTTTCACAGCGCATACCGCATTTTTGCAGCACGCGTGCCGACGCCGGGTTGCCGCTGCTGCAGCGGGCCTCGATGCTGGACAGTCCCAACGTTTCGAACCCAAAGCCCAGCACAGTCTGTGCCGCCTCGGTTGCCAGCCCCCGGTTCCAATAAGCCGGCGACAGCATATAGCCGATCCGCGCTTTTTGGCCGTCCAAGCTTAAGTATTGCAGGGAACACAGCCCGATGAACCGCCCTTCCCGTTTGTATTCCACCGCAAAATGAAGATCCCGCAAACTGCGGTAAGACTCTTCGAAATAACGGAACAAGCGCTCCGGAAACTGCAGCTTGTCCGGACGGATCGCCGCATGCCTGCGTACGGCCGGATCGGTGATGCAGTCGTATAAAGCGTCCGCGTCACGGAGCTCCAGCTTGCGCAAGACAAGCCGGTCGCTCTCCAGCACCGGAAACCGCTCCCGCAGCCTTTGCCTGATGCCGCTCAAAGTTCCCCCACCCGCTTTCGCATCGCCCCGGCCCCGTACAATACGACATAACAAAACAACGTTATGATAAATATCCACTTGCAGAACGCCAGCGCATGCGAAACATTTCCCGGATCGGCGAAGTAAGCCGCCGTCTCCCGCACCACATACATAGGGGATTTCAGCAAATCCCAGCTGTTCCAGCGGATAAAACGGCCCAGATAAATGCCGAAGCTGCTTAGCAGCAGTACCGCGATTGCAAACATCCACCCGGCGGCGGCGCCCCAGGCTTTCCGGACCAACTGGTGGACCGAGGCGAGGGAAACGGAAGCGAGCGCCAAACCGAGCAGCGCGACAAAAAACAAGGTAAACAGATGGTCCCAAAATGACATGTCAATCCAAAATTTTCCGGTTTCCGGGATCGGATACCGGTTGAAGGGATGGAGCATGTCGGTAATTAAATAAGCCGCGTTCGGATAAAAAAACAGCCAGATCAAACCGGCCGGCAGCATAAGCCCCCATCTGGCCGGACGGGACGGAATCAGGCTGATCAAATCAAGCGCAATCGCCAGCGCCAGCGGAATCCAGGCCAAAAACGTGTTCCAGATCAGAAACAGGTAGGGAGGACGACCTCCTCCGGGCAGCTGCGTGTCAACGACATATCTCATGCCGATCACGCTCGCGGCGAATAAGGCGATATACAAGTACAATTTGACGGGGTATCCCAGCTCTTTGAAAGTCTGCCGCATTTACGCACCTCCTGCTTGGTTTGCATAATCAATAAACGATGCGGGCGCGCAAATTGTTACGGCGTATCGAGGCCTGGCGGGAGGCGGGACCGGGAGACGGAGCCGGCGGGCGCCTATTCCATCGCTTCGTTTCTGAGCACCATATGGATGTGATCTTCCCACACCCCGTTGATGTACAAATATTTGTAAGCCAAGCCCTCATCGTAAAAGCCGCATTTCTCGGCGACCCGCAGGGAGGCCCGATTGCGCGGAATGATGTTGGCTTCGATCCGGTGCAGATAAAGCCCCGACTCGGCAAAAGCGTATTCCGTCACCCGGCGCACCGCTTCCGTCATATACCCTTTCCCGTGCTCTTGCCCGTCCAGCCCGTATCCCAAATGACAGGATTGGAAAGCGCCCCGCACAATATTGCTCAAAGCAACCGAACCCATGACCCGCTCCGGCTCCTCTTTCCGAAAAATCCACCACTTGCACAGGTCGCCGCTCCGTATTTTCACCGACTCCTGATGAAGCAGTTCGCGCTGGTATTCCAGCGTGTAGTATCCGGGTTCTTTTGTTCTCTCCCAGGGCGCGAGCACCTCCCTGTTCCGGAACAAATAATCGAGGACGGCTTCCGCATCCGGCGCGCCAAGCTCTTTCAAGATCAGCCTTTCGGAGTATAAAATAGATTCCATACGAACCACCTCAAGCCTTCCAAAAAATAAACAATGAATACGATGTGAAGGAGAGTATGCATCATGCAGCCGTTTACAGCCAAAGTGATTGAAGTTATCGCCGCCATCCCGCCCGGAAAGGTGATGACGTACGGCCAGATCGCCGCTTGCGCCGGAAGCCCGCGGGCCGCGCGGCAGGTCGTGCGGATTTTGCACAGCATGAGCCGCAAGCACGGGCTTCCCTGGCACCGCGTCGTCAATGGGCAAGGGCAGATTGCCTTGCAGGACGAGGAGTCCTTCCAGGAGCAGGTCTGGAATCTGGAAGCGGAGGACGTTGAGATACTGCCGCACGGCCGGATCGATTTAACCCGGTATCAATATCACCCGGATCAAGCGGCTATTTAAGCCCGTTCTCCTCCAGCAGCGAGCGGATTTCCCGGTTGATCGCCTTTACGTCCGGACCGGATGCCGGCTTTGCGTCCAGCGCGTATTTCGCTTTCAGCTTCAGCACGTTGTATACGCGGTCGTCCAGCACTTCGCCGGATATTTTTCCCGCAGCCACGGCTTCGCGAATCGCTTGAATCACCGCTTTCTCTTGATCGTAATCGTGCCCGACGAGCACGATATTGCCGCCGGCCAGCAGGAACTGCACCGCCGCCTCGCCGATGTCGTAGTTTTTGACGATCGCGCCCATCGTCATATCGTCGGAAATAATCGTCCCATCGAACTGGAGCTCCTCCCGCAGCAAACCGCGAATCACCGCTTCGGAGAAAGAAGCCGGATGGTCGGGGTCCAGCTTCGGCAGCAGCAGATGGGCGATCATGACGACGTCCGCGCCTTCCTTGACCGCCCGCGCGAACGGAACCAGCTCCAGCTTGCGCAGCCGGTTCAGATCATGCTCCACCACCGGCAAGCCCAGGTGGGAATCAACCGCCGTATCGCCGTGGCCGGGGAAATGCTTCACGACCGGAATGACGCCTTGCTCACGGATCCCGTTCATGACGGCAATGCCCATCTTGCTGACGATGTCCGGCTTCTCGCCAAACGCGCGGTCCCCGATGACCGGGTTGTCGGGATTGCTGTTGACGTCGAGCACCGGCGCAAAATCGAGGTTCAGGCCGAATCCGGACAGCTCCTTGCCGATGACTCCGCCGATTCGCCCGGCCAGCTCCTCGCTGCCGGTATCGCCAATCGCGCGCATCGCCGGCAGCTTCGCAAACTCCCCGGGCATCCGGCTGACGCGCCCGCCCTCTTCATCGACGCTCAGAAACAGCGGGACAGGCTGCTCCCGGTTCGCCGCTTTGAGCGCGTTAAACAACGCGAGCGCCTGAGCTTTATCCTGGATATTGTCCTTGTAAAAAATAAATCCGCCGACATGTTCCTTTTCGATCAAGTCGCGGGCGTTTTGACCGATCTCGGTGCCGTCCATGCCGACAAGCACCAACTGGCCGATTTTCTCGTCGGTGCTCAGCTTGCCGAGCTGATCGCGGACGGGATCAGCGGGCGCCGGTTCGGATTCGCCGGAGCCCGCGGCGTTCCCCGCCCCGCCCGATCCGTCCGCCGGCGGCTGCACATCCGCCCCGCCGCCCCCGGCGGAAGATTGCCCGTTCGTCCCGCCGGCGGCGCCTGACGGCGAACCGCCGCCGGGCGTCCCCGAACGGCCGGCGCACCCGGTAACGATCAGAACGAGCAGCAAAATTACGACCATGCCCCGGTAACCTGTCATCATTCCTGCCTCCACTTGGTCTCGGCGATCGCCGGCACAAAATTTTGCATTCGGGTGATCAGCTCGCCCGGGTCCTCGGCCATATTGATCAGCGACAAGTGGCCTTCATTGACAAAACCCGCATCGATGCAGGATTCCACCAGCCCAAGCAGCGGATCGTAATAACCGGCCGCGTTCAGCACGCCTATCGGCTTGCGGTGGATTCCAATCTGCAGCCAACAGAGCGCCTCAAACAGCTCCTCCAGCGTGCCGAAGCCGCCCGGCAGGGCGATAAAGCCGTCCGCCAGCTCGCTCATCTTCGCTTTGCGGGCGTGCATATCCTTGACTTCAATGAACTCCGTCAAGCCGGGATGGGCCGCTTCGCCGTGAATTAAACCGGTAGGCATCACGCCGATGACTTCGCCGCCGCCGGCCAGCGCGGCATCGGCCACGGCGCCCATCAGCCCGTGCTTGGAGCCCCCGTAAACGAGGCGGAAGCCGTGCTCGGCCAAATAGCGCCCAAGCTGCTCGGCCGCGCCGCGATACCGTTCATCCTTGCCAAACCTTGAGCCGGCATATACGCATATCGTTTTCATCCTCTTCCCCCTCCTATTCCATCATGGCCCGCCGGCCGCTCCGGCACCGCTTCGGTTTGGCCCGCAACATCCCAGCGATGCCTGTATTTCTCTAGCTTGGGATGCGGGACGGCAAGGTTATCCGACAACAATAATCTCAGTTTGACGATCCATTCTTCGAACGAAGAAAACCCCGCAAACCGGTTCGCCATGTCCGGCGTCATGTACAAAAAATAAGGGGCCGGATATTTTTCCGTCAAATACCGAAGCGCGGCATCCGCCGGTGTATATTTCTTCCGCTTCCCCTCCCAGCCTTCCACCAGCACCTCCACATCCGCGGCGCCGCGCTCCCGCTTCCACGCGTGCAGCCGATCCTCTCTTTGGTAAAACGGGCCGGCCTGCTCATTCGACATCCGCTTCACGGTGAGCTCATGCAGCGGGTACAGCACCAGCTTGGCAAACGCCCGGCGGGTCGCCTCCGCGGCCGCAAATTCCAAGTCCTCATCCGCAATGCGCATAAAGGAATCGTAAAAAATGACCGTACCTTTCCGGCTGGGGGCCGGAGGTTCATATCCAAAGGGCACCTGAATGTTTTGTCGCAAACGTCGTTCCTCCTTGGGGCAGCCAAAATTGGGATATAAGGATAGAATGCCCTTTTTGCAAAAAAATGCGTCTACACGATGCCGCGCTCGATAAAGTTGGCGGAAACGGGAGCCCGTCCCAACTCGCGGGACCACACCGACAGCTGGCCGATATGGTGAATTTCGTGGGCGATGACGTGCCGGAGGATTTCCCCGGCGGTGAAATGGCGGGTTCCATCGGTGACCGGGAGCCCCTCCATATCGTCCGTCCACGTGTCGAGAAAGTCCGCCACTTCCTTATGAAACTCGGCCGACAACGCTTTTGCTTTTGCCAAAGTATTATACTGCTCAAGCGGCTCCTGAAAATCCGGCTTCCCCTGAATCACGCGAATCCAGCTCCATTCCACGTCGGCGATATGAAACAGCGTTTCCAGAATGCTTCCAACGCCGCCAACCCGCTTCCGCCGCAGCTCCTCCTCCGGCAGATCTTCGCACCAGGCAAACCACTCGTCCCTGACTTGCCAGTTGTATTGGAACATTTTCAGCATACATTCGTCTCCTTTCCCAAACCGGCCTGTTCTAAGCCGTAGTACCCTGATTCTACCATAAGTCCCGGGCAAAATAATCCCGCGGAATGTAAAAAGCCCTTTGGCAGGGGCCAAAGAGCAATTGAGATTGAGAATAAACTATCGTTACTGCCGCGAAGCAAAAGCTTCCGCCGCAGCGTACGATAATACGCCAGCCCGGTCTGCTGGTTCTCCAGCATATTCCGGTGGAACTCGTCGCTTAGGAAAAACTTGGTCTGGCCCGCGAAATCGGCCGCCGTGACCGTATGCCCGTGCTCATTTAAAAAAGCCAGATGCCCTGCGATCAAACTTTGAATCGAATCGTCCAGGTGGCTTGCGTTTTCCCGCAGGCCTTTGGCCATCCGGTTCATGAACGCCGCCGCTTCGGCCGCCTGCTCGTTCATTTGCGGGACATCGATCGGGCCGTCGTCCACCAGCCGGACTCCATAATTTTGCTGCAAATGACGATCCTGCTCCCGCAGCGCCTCCTTCCATTCTTCCTCGCTCGCAAACCCTTTGAACATATCCTGACCGTTCATAGTTTCTCCTTTCTCCGCAGCGCGGATCGATTTCTCCAGCGTTTGAATCATCGTCTCCAGCCTTTGCTTGCGCTCATGCAGCAGCGCTTTTTGTTCCGACAAAATCGCCGCGCGGTCCGGCTCTCCCTCCAGCAGCAGCTTGATCCGCGCCAGCGGCAAGTCCAGCTCGCGGTAGAACAAAATTTGCTGCAAGCGCTCCAGCTCCTTCATGCCGTACAGCCGGTATCCCGCCTCGCTGATCTCACACGGCAGGAGCAAGCCGATTTTATGGTAATGATGCAGTGTTTTAACCGTTACGCCGGATAAGGCCGAAACTTCTTTGACGGTATACGGCATTTGATTCTCCCCTCCTTTCCGAATCTTGCATTTGCCGGCTCGTTTACAGCATAAAGCCTCCTCCAAGAGGAGAGTCAACGGCCTTCAAGAATAAATTGCATTAAGAAAACCCTCGCCGCTGGCGAAGTCCTTTGTCGTGCACTCCCATACCTTAGATGCGCAGGAGGGTCTAACGGACTCCAACGACCCTGATTCGTTCTAAACCAGTCCTTGAACTGAAGGTTTTCAAAGAATTAAGTTAGGCGGTTTGCAAAATAGAAAAACACTACTTCGTTTGGTAAAGCGAGTGTGACGAGCTTCTACTGCAGATCAACACTCGCTGTCCGGAGTCTTTGCACGATTATCCCGTTTGATCAGGGTAGCAGAGAAATAGACAAGCTCGGGAGAAGAAAAAATATTGGGTGGAGAAGCAGATCGGTTCGAGACAATTTAGACGGGCTTAGGAAAGGAATCAGGTTTAGGAAAGGTGAAACAGACCAGACAGGAAATCAAGACAGAGATCAAGGCAGGGGATCAAGGACCCATTAAGTTGATCTGCATCAAACTCCCCCACGGCATGGCGTATTTTGTGCAGCAGCGACCAAGCGGTCTTGTAGGCGACCCTGATCACCTGGCGCAGCCGCAGCGCTGAGATGCCGCCCTCAAGCAGGAACAACTCCAGCGCCTGAAACCACTTCACCAGAGGCAGATGCGTTCCTTCAAAAATCGTGCCGACCAAAGGCGACGTTTGATGCTTGCACTTTCCGCACTCGAACAAAGGGATATGCCGGGAAGTCAGACGGCTGCACCGGGTGTGAGCGCAGCGCGGGCAGACGAAGCCGTTTGGCCACTTCATCGCGATCAGCGCCTCCATGCAGGCCTGCTCGCTGTTAAAACGGCTGCTGAATGGTTGAAGTTCCGTTCCCGTATTGACTTCCATGCCCGCTCGCCCCCAAATCAAGAATACACGAACATAAGTTCCATTTATTTCATTATACCAAACGTACGTTCCCTCATCAAGTCAAAAATCTCACCTGAACCGCCTCATTTTTTCCCCATCTTTTTTTTGTTTTTTTCTTCTCTCTTTTTTGGAATCCTTGCTCTAGCCCCCATCCCCTGCCCTGAGCGAAAGGAATAATCGTGCAAAGGCAGGCAGCATGCAGGGACACCAAGACACGAACACCAAGATAGAACCCTTTAGACAGCCCCCTCACCTGGCGTCGATTTGTGACACGGCTCGAAACGGCTCTATGGTAAAAATAGTTAGATTCGAGTTATAAACCCTTGCGCGAAAAGAGCGAAAAAACGGCGGAACAGGCGAAGTCACTCCCCCGCCGGTTCCAACCGCCGCAGCGTTTTTAAAATGATATCCGTGTATTTATGGTGTGCCTCATGGTTCAAGACGCGAAAATACAAGCTTCTCAGAAAACATTTAACGTTCGTGCCAAGGACGTGGTCATCGGGAAACCTGCCCGGTTTCGGAGCCGTCCCGAAGCGCTCGATCCACCCCGCGATCTCATCATCGGCAAGTATGTTTCTGTCCAAGACAGTAACGACGGCGGCAACGGTGCGCTCATCTTCTTCGTTGATAAAGGTGTACTGATGGTTGCATATTTTCGCTTGAAGCGTATTTAATATTTCCACGAGCGCGGGCTGCCGCATATGTTCCGAGCGGGCCAGGTCCTCAAAGGCATCGGCGGCATGCGCCATGGCATGGGCCCAGCCCGTGTCCCCCGTGTATCCGCGGAGATCGTTTTCCATCAGGAGATAGGCCACCAACTCGTTTTTGATCATTTCCGTATCGCCGCCGCGCAAAAAAGGATTTTGCCTGTCCGCAAACAGGATCAACGGGATGAGCAGTACGGAAAACGAACGCGTAAACACGGAATCGGTGCCTTTTTCCCCGATTTTATAGAAAAGGTGATGCTTGTCGAGGCAGATGTGGAGCAATTGAAGAAGCTGGTCCGAGGTATACATCCCTTGCGTCACCCAATGCTGGAGGGTCGTATAGATCAATTCATCGCGCAAAAAAGGATCGGGAGCCCCGATATGATCCATCATTGACAAAGTAACATCAAAGACTGGGGCAAAAGACGGCGCCTGGTAGTTATTTTTCCGGATTTCTATTAACCGTTCTTTTAACGTTAAGGTATCTTCCATATTCGCACCTCATAATTTGGGATTAAAAAAAGAGAAGCCCTAAGGACTTCTCCTTTTTAACCGATTATTCCTGCCCGATCGGGGGCCGGCACGTTTCTCATTTACGGCTTGTTTGCGGCCAGCGGAGCCGGTTTGGGCAAAAGCCGCTCCACCTCGGCCGCGGCCTCCTCGACCGATGCGGCGCGGACGACCGTAAACTCCGCATCGGCGTACTGATCTTCGGTATGCGCATAACGCGGATCATAATAATACGCCAGCAGCAATTCCACTGCCCGGTCGTATTTCCCGGAGGTCAGACACGACTCGATTTCCGCGGCCACCGGGATATGAATCTTCGATTTGATTTTCCGGAAAGATTCCAGACAAGCCTCCGGGTGCTTCCAGGGCTCGTAATCTTCCAAAATAATCTTGACGCGCACCTCCAACGGCAGCTCCAGGCGAATATGGCGTCCCTGCTCTTTTTTGGCGGCGAGAAACTCCGGCATCACCGCTTTGCCGATCCGCTTGCTCTCCGCCTCCATCAGTACATACGGTTCGTCCCGGTAGCGGAGCAAATCATCGACCAGCAGGGAATCGAACATCTTCTGGTTGCGCGATTTGAGGCCGATTTGCCCAAACGCCGAGCCGCGGTGCCCGGCCATCTCCTCCAGATCGATCACCGGGTACCCTTTCTCCTTCAGCGTGCGAAGCAGCAGCGTTTTTCCGCTGCCCGTATTCCCGTGGATCACGATCATTTGCGGGGCGAAGGACATATTTTCGAGCGTGCCGACGACCCACTGCCGGTAAGCCCGGTAGCCCCCCGCGAGCCGATAGGCATGGATGTCCATCAAGGACAGCAGCGTAGCCGTTGTTTTGCTGCGCATGCCGCCGCGCCAGCAGAATACGGCTTTCCGGCCGGGAATTTCGGCGAACTTACGGATAAATCCCGGCAGCTTGGCCGAGACGATCTCCAGTCCCCGCTGCTTGGCGGCCTCCGCGCTGACTTGTTTATATAACGTCCCGATTTCGGCGCGTTCCCGGTCATCAAACAACGGGATGTTGACGCTGCCCGGAATCGTGGACTGGGCAAATTCCGAAGGCGAGCGGACGTCGATAAGCGAGAGGCCCTTCTGCCGCTGCTCTACCCATTCCTCCAGGCTCAGATCCTGAAACATGTTCAAAAACCCCTTCTTGATGTTAATCTCGGCCGCTTCATTAGACTTCGACAACGATCCGGCCGGCGGGGCCATCCGTCACTTCGCCGATCAGACTGGCCTCCACGCCTGCATCCACCAAGGCCGCGAGCAGCTTGTCCGCCTGCGCCGCGCTCACCGAGATAAGCAATCCTCCGGAGGTTACCGCATCGCACAAAATATAGCGGTCGGTCTGATCCATCGCTTCCGGGAACGAAATGTCGGCTTCCACATGAGCGTAATTATTTTTCGTGCCGCCCGGAACGAAGCCCTGCTCCGCCAGCTCTCTGACGCGCGGAAGCACGGGTACCGCGCTTTTGCGGATCGTGATCCCGGCGCCGCTGCCTTTGGCCATCTCCAGGGCGTGTCCCATCAGCCCGAAGCCGGTTACATCGGTACAGGCATGGACCTCGTATGGCTCCATGACCTCGGCCGCGGTTTTGTTCAGCGTCGTCATCACGGACGTCACCCGTTTCGTCTCCTCCTGGCTGAGCTGGTCCTTCTTGATCGAAGTCGTCATAATGCCGACTCCGATCGGTTTCGTCAGGATCAGCTTGTCCCCCGGCTTCGCGCCGGCATTCGTTCTGATCTTGTCCGGATGCACCAGCCCGGTGACGGCCAGGCCGAATTTGGGCTCCTTATCGTCGATGGAGTGGCCCCCGACCAGGGTGGCCCCAGCTTCCCTGACTTTGTCGGCCGCGCCGCGCAAAATGTCGGCCAAAATGCTTTTGTCCAGCGTGGAAATCGGAAAAGCTACTATATTAAGCACGGTAAGCGGTTTTCCGCCCATCGCGTAAATGTCGCTGAGCGCGTTCGCCGCCGCCACCTGCCCGAACGAATACGGGTCGTCCACGATCGGCGTGAAAAAATCGACCGTCTGCACCAGCGCCAAATCATCCGACAGCCGGTATACGCCGGCATCATCGCTCGTGTCCAGGCCGACGAGCAGATCGGGATTCGGTTCCGCGGGCGGCAGATTGCGGATAACCTGCATTAGGTCGGCGGGGCCGATTTTGCAGCCGCAGCCGCCTTTGCTGGATAAAGAAGTTAACTTAACGGAATCCATCGTTGACATGATCCTCACTATCCTTCCCTTGCGAGTTGGTTTCGAAAACCGTTTCTCTCTTATAAATCGTACTCCAGCTGCCGGGAAAAAGGCAACTTATCTTATTTGCCCGCCTGCCCTAGGCCAAACTCCCTTTGACCTTGCCCATCCGGCGGAGCGGAACTGTGTTATACTATAGCTTGTGCAAAATTTATGGATACTCGGAGGACATCATGACTTCTTCAAACAGCGAACACTTCCATTCGGCGCGTTCTTTCAACCGGAAGACCGTGTTTTTCGTGATTCTGTTTCTCATCGTAGCCATCGCCGGCTTAAGTTATGTCAAGTGGTGGCCCTATTATGAAAAAGCGCTCAAAAGCGCGACCAGCCACTCGATCGGCTCCTCGATTTTGGGTTCGGACACGGCGGCGGCCCCGTCGCTGGGAGCCGCGGCGGATTATGCGCTCGCCTACTTCAAGTCGGTATGGAAGGCGGCGGTGCTCGGCATCCTGCTCGGCTCGCTCGTACAGGTGCTGCTTCCGGCCCAATGGCTGTACAAGGTGCTGGGCAGCAGCCGCTTCAAAAGCACCTTCCTCGGCGGCGTCGCTTCCCTTCCGGGGATGATGTGCACCTGCTGCGCCGCCCCGATCGCCGCTGGCCTGCGCAAAAGAAACGTGTCGGTCGGCGCGAGCCTCGCTTTTTGGATCGGCAATCCGGTGCTGAATCCGGCGACGCTCATTTTTATGACGTTCGTGCTGTCGTGGAAATTCACTTTGCTCCGGCTCGTGTTCGGGATCCTGATGACGTTTGGGATCAGCTACTTGGCAAACCGGTTCGCCAGAGGCAAGGAGGTTCCCGCTCCGGCCGCAATCGAAGCCGCCGAAAGCAAGGACGAAACGCCGTTTGCGCTGCGCTGGCTGAAAAGCCTGGGGCTGATGATCCTGAACGTCGTTCCGGCCTACCTGCTGTCCGTGCTCGTGCTCGGCGCTTTTCAAAACACGCTGTTCCCGGTGGAACTGGGCGGCGGTTTCCTCGCGATCCTCGTGTTTGCGATCGTCGGCACCCTGTTCGTCATCCCGACGGCGGCCGAAATTCCGATCATTCAATCGTTTACCGCGCTGGGCCTTGGCGCCGGACCTGCGGCCGCCCTGCTGCTGACGCTGCCGGCGGTCAGCCTGCCGTCTATGCTGATGGTGGCGCATTCGTTCCCGCGCAAAGCGCTGATGTTCGTGTTTGCGTCGGTCGTTGTGATCGGCATCGCCGCGGGCATCGTTGGGGGATTGGTGCTGTAACGGAAGCAAAGTGGCAGCGAACGGCAAACAAAAGGACATGCCTGCAGGCCTCGGCCCGGCATGTCCCTTGCAATTTGGCTATAAAGGCAGAAAATGGCGTTATTCCGGCGATATCCGTCCATTTTAGAGAAATAGAGGAAATTTATGTACCTATTTTTTCCCCGTCGCATGGAAATACCCGCGTTCTGGACCGTTCATCAGAAAATAAGGATATAAAATTCCGCTAATGGGGATGCATGCTTGAAATCCGGATAATAAGGGCATAAAATTCCGCTATTTTGAAGGTCGGCGTTGGCTGGTCGCTTTAATAGCCGGCTGCCAAGCACGATTTCGAAGTTCAGCCCTTTTTACCGCTATTGCCTGCACCCTTTTCGGGCGAAGGGCGTCGGCAAAACTTCACGCCAATGCCCTCAGGCACAGCGACACTTCCACCCCGTCCGCCGCCGCTTGTTCCGAAGCGATCACCCAATTGACGGCCAAAGCTTGCTTTAAGCGGCCAAGCTGCGCTTCCGTGAGCCGCAGCCCTTCAATCCGGCCTTCTCCCACCGTAAAATCGGACCGGGAATCGAGGCGAAACGCTTCCTCCAGCCAGATCTTCAGCCCGCTTCGGGTGTTGAACGTCATCCGGTAACCGTGCTGAAGCGCCTGCTGCAGCGGTTCCCCATGTTCCTCCGCGTAATTGAAAATATCGCCGTATGTGAAATCTTCCGTTTCCGCCTCGCGAAAAACGGCCGGATCGCGAAAGTTGACGGCGTCCAGCAGCCGGCTTTCGCTGATGCCCGCTTTTCTGGCGTGCTCGAGCCTGAGGGCGGTATACTGGGATATTTTGACTAGCTCCATCCAAAAACGTCCTTTCTTATTGATTTTCCTGATACTAACTATTATTAAACTATAAATGCACAGTGCGTGACATCACCGTTTTTTCCGGCCGGGTGTGCTATACTCACCGAGCAAAACAAAGAACAAAGGGTGATCGTTACGATAGTCATTAAACGCGACGGGTCCGAAGTGGCCTTTAACCAGCAAAAAATCATCGACGCGATTTGCGCCGCCATGAACAGCACGGAGAAGAAAATCGACATGGACGTGGCGCAAAAGGTAGCCGACAAAGTGACCGCCAGAATCTCCAAGCTGGAGAAGGTGGATATCGAGCATATTCAGGACGAAGTGCAGTCCGCCTTGATGAACAGCCGCAGAAAAGACGCGGCCGAAGCGTATATCGGCTACCGCGAAATCCGCACGCTGAAAAGACGCGAGCGCAGCAGTCTGGACAAAAAGGTGCTGGGATTGCTGGAGCTGACGAACGAAGAAGTGCTCAAGGAAAACTCCAACAAGGACGGGGCGACCATTCCGACGCAGCGGGATCTGCTGGCCGGCATCATGGCCAAGGACTTCGCCCAGACCTACATGATTCCCAAACGGGTGGTCGAAGCCCATAACAGCGGGAGCCTGCATTTTCACGACCAGGATTACAGCCCGTATTTTCCGATCTACAACTGTATGCTGATCGACCTCAAAGGCATGCTGGAAAACGGCTTTAAGCTGGGCAACGCGCAGATCGAAACGCCCCGTTCCATCACGACCGCAACGGCGATCACGGCGCAGATCATCGCCCAGGTGGCCAGCCACATTTACGGCGGGAACACGATTAACGAAATCGATAAAATTTTGGCGCCTTATGTGGCGAAGTCTTTTGCCAAACATTATAAGAACGGCCTGGAGTGGCTGTATGAACTGGATGGCGCGGCGATCGCCGGGCTCGATATTTCCTACGAAAATACGAAGCTGCACGAACGTTACCCGAAATGCTTCGACTATGCCAAAAAGCTGACGGAAAAAGAAACCTTCGACGCGTTCCAATCGCTGGAGTACGAAATCAACACGCTCGTAAGCGCCAACGGCCAAACCCCGTTCAGCACATTCGGGTTCGGGCGGGGCATAAGCTGGGAGGAACGGCAGATTCAAATCGCCATTCTGAAGAATCGCATCCGCGGGCTCGGCAAAGACGGCAAAACGCCGGTGTTCCCCAAGCTGATTTTCGCCCTGGAAGAAGGGGTGAACTTGCGGCCGGGCGATCCGAATTACGACATCAAGGAGCTCGCGCTTAAATGCAGCACGCTGCGCATGTACCCGGACATCATTTCGGTGCCGAAAGTCAAAGCGATCACCGGGTCGTTCAAGTTTCCGATGGGCTGCCGCTCCTTCCTCGGCGCTTATGAAGAGAACGGACGGGAGCTGCATGACGGCCGCTTCAACATGGGCGTGGTTACCGCCAATCTGCCGCGGCTGGCGATTCAGGCGAAGGGATCGGAGCGGACCTTCTACAAGCTGCTGGACGAGCTGCTGGAAGTCTGCAAGGAAGGCCTGATGTACCGCATCGAGCGGTTGCGGGGCGTCAAAGCCAAGGTCGCGCCCATTTTGTACATGGAAGGCGCGGCCGGCAGTCGGCTCCAGCCCGAAGACACGATCGACCATCTGCTGCAAAACGGGCGGGCCAGCATCTCGCTGGGGTATATAGGCATTCATGAGACGATCTTGGCGCTATACGGCAATCACATCTTCGACGACGCCGCGCTAAGGCAAAAAGGCCTCGACATCGTGCGGTATTTGAGTGAGAAGACCGCCGAATGGAAAAATGAAACCGGGTACGGCTTCAGCCTCTACTCCACGCCGGCGGAATCGCTGTGCTACCGCTTCTGCAAACTGGACGAGCAGCGTTTCGGCGTGCTTGAAGGAATTACGGACAAAGGCTATTACACCAACTCGTTCCATCTGGACGTGGCCAAAAAGGTAACGCCGTTCGAAAAAATCGAATTCGAAAAAGCGTATCCCGTTCACGCGAGCGGCGGCTTCATCACCTACTGCGAGTTCGACTCGCTGGTGCAAAATCCCGAGGCGCTGGAAGCGGTGTGGGACTACGCCTACGAGCGGGTGCCTTACTTCGGGACGAACACCCCGACGGACAAATGTCTGGAGTGCGGATACGAAGGGGAATTCGAAGCGACCAACACGGGGTTTGAATGCCCGAATTGCGGGAACCGCAACCCCAAAACCTCTTCGGTCATCCGGCGCTGCTGCGGCTACCTGTCCGAGCCGAGCCAGCGTCCGTTTAACGCGGGCAAGCAGCGGGAAGTGCTCGCTCGCGTCAAGCATATGTGACGGCCGCCTATGCATATCGCGGACTATAAGAAATTCGACGTGCTTAACGGAAAAGGGCTGCGCAATTCCCTGTTCACCTCCGGCTGCACCCATCATTGCAAAGGCTGCTTCAACGCGGCCACCTGGAATTTCGCTTACGGTGTCCCCTATACACGGGAATTCGAGGATCAGGTCATCGCCGATTTACAGGTGGAGGACATCCGGGTGGCGGGCCTGTCCATCCTCGGCGGCGAGCCGTTTCAGAACGTGGACGGGCTGCTCGGTTTGGTGCGGCGGGTACGGGCGGAATGCCCGGGCAAAGACATCTGGATCTGGTCGGGCTACACGTTTGAGGAGATCCTCGCCGACGCCTCCCGCACGGAGCTGCTCGCCTATTGCGATGTGCTGATCGACGGCCGGTTTATGTTGGAGCGGCGCAATCTCAAACTAAAATGGAGAGGTTCGGAAAATCAGCGGGTGCTCGATGTCCGGGAGAGCTTGCGGGAGCGGGCGGCTGTCTGGCTGAAGTCGGAACGAGACGGTTTGTGAAGCTGGGGAGTTCATGCTGTAATGCAGGGAATACATGCTGTAAAGTAGGGAAATATGTGCAAAAAACAGGCGACCCGGCCTAAGAAGAAAAAGAAGCGACTCCAGCGAAAAAATAAGAACAATTATGGTCGTTATTTCGGCGAAAGCCGACCATTTGAGAGAAATAGGGGCATTTTATGCCGCTATTTTCCCCGGTTGCAAGGAAATGCCCTTGTTCTGGACCATCCATAGGAAAATAAGTACATAAAATGCCGCTAGTGAGGATCAATCTGCCAGGGCCCGGATAATAAGTACATTAAACGCCGCTATTTTGATGGCCGAAGACCGAAGACCGACGGCCGACGGCCCGCCTGCCGGCCGTTCCCGCAGCCGGCGGCCAAGCGCCGATTTCAAAGATAGGCGGTTTAGCGGACTATTCTTTTCCGTTTCGGCTGATCAGGCCGCGCAAAAGCTTCATGACCGCGTGGATTTCGGTATCGGTCAGCAAATAATAAGTGCTCACGGTCCAGGTTTCCTTGTTCTTAAGGTGAAAAATCAATTCCGGGAACTGAGGGAGCAACCACTTTCGGATCGAGGGACCATTGTAGCTGATGCCCGAAATGTCCGGCCAAGCGACGGTGCGCGTTCCATCCGAAATCGTTCGCTGATCATAGGTGAGCAGGCGCGGATCGGACCGCAGAGCTCTGGGGAAGCACGCAACGAAATAGCCCCCGAAAAACGGCAACCCGATTATGGCCGAAGTGATGCAAAAAAACAGGCGGACCGGGCTAACATCTATAAATATAGCCGCGTACAGCAAAAACAGACAGACGAGGACAAAAAGCAAGCTGCCCAGCGTTTTGCCCCATGCCACGGATTTCCGGTAAGAGATCGTCTTCATTGTCCAACGCCTTCCAAAGTCTTCGGGATTCTCCGTTCCCGTTCTGTCTATAGTGTCTAAAGAACCAGCCTCGTTCTTAATGACGTAATATGAGCCAGATGATGATTGCCGTGCCAGGCGTAAGTGCCGAGATTATAAGCCAGACTGGTTGTTGTGCCCGATTCGGGATGCTGGAATGTCCGCTCGTAATCCGCTTCGCTCAGCGCTTTCAGCAAAATCACCCATCGCTGGTGCAACGCCTCAAGCAGGGCCAGCGAAACCCCAATATCCGCCATGGAATCCGGCAGCTCCGCCCACCGGTCTTCGAAATAGGGGCGAATCGTCGGGTTGTCTTCCGTCAACGCCAGCTTAAACCGCGTATAAGCGTTGATATGGCTGTCGGCCACATGGTGCACGACCTGCCGCAGCGTCCAACCTCCCTCCCGGTATGGCAGGTTCAATTGATCCTCGCTAAGCCCTTCGACCGCCTGCCTCATTCTCGCGGGCAGGGTCTCGATTTCCCGGATCCATTGCTCCCGCTGGGCGGTGGAAATTTTCCCCGTAAATTCAAATTTGCCGATCGGATATCTATAGTCCATTCCTCGCTTCGCCTCCTTTATTAATGATTTTATGTATACCCTAATTTACCGCCGCTGTCGATACTATTGATGAAAAATTTGGCGTCCCTTTTTCTGATCACAAGCTCTGCCTGGACTATAGCCTGGGCTGGATTAGCGTTTGAATATAGCGGAACTTTATGTTCTTATTTTCCGAATTTGCGCACGCTTGTTACCATTAGCGGAATTTTATGGTCTTATTTTCCAACGGGTAGGGTAAACGGGGGCCATGTCCCTGCGATTCAGGGAAATAGCGCCATAAAATTCCGCTATTATATTTAAAATATATGATCGCGCCGAAATAGAAACATTTTTTTCCTTTATTTTTCGCTAAGCTAGATATCGTTGACCGGAGTATAGCCGTGCAGCCAGTTCAATTCGCTGTCCTCCATAAACCGCGACGGCCAGCTTCGTCCGTCGCTTCCCCAATCGGTAAACGTCTTGACGGACTGGTAAAACTCCTCGATATGATCGGCCGTCGGCGCTTTAAGCATCCGGTCGATTAACCCCAGCAAATCGTGCGGTTTATGCGGCGCATTTTCCAGTACTTTCAGGAACCATTTGTGATAAGGGTAGAGCATTTCGTTATGCGCCAAAATCAAACGTCCGCCGAACAGCACCAAATTGTTGACGGAATGCTGCAACAAATAAAGGTTATCATGCTTGAATGCCTCCGCGGAGTACCATTTCCACGCCTCCAGTTGGGCCAAAAAGCGGGCTATGTTTTCCTGCTTCCGTTCCACCGGATACCGGACAATCTCCGCGAGCAGTTCTTCCAGCCCGTCCACCTTCGAAAAAAAAGGGATCGCCCCCTCAAAAGCAAAGCGGGCAGGCTCGCTCCCTTTCTCCACCACCTGTTGCAGGAAGCCGTAGGAGATGTATTTTCCATCTACATAGCCGGATTCATATTCCGTCACTTCATTCTCCCAATAGGTGAGCTCGCCGGTACTCAAGCGCCGGGCGTATTCCTTGTCGGACACGACCATCATTACGTCTACGTCCGAGGAAGCTTTGGCGAATCCATGCGCAATCGAACCCGATATCAATAAAGCCAAAATGTCCTCTCTGTCGGCCAGCTTGGCTTTGAGCTTTTCGATGGACTCGGCGTGATGCTTGAACATTTCCCATTCCTCCTTTTAACTCCCGCATAAAAAATTATGAATCAAGCCTGCACCCGGTCGTTGCGCGTATTCGGCTGCGAATAGACGAGGAACTCGAGCGGGTGCTCTGATTTGTTGAACACCTGATGTGGAGTTCCCGGCCGGACCTCGATCCCTTCATGGGCTTGAAGAAGATGTTCCGTTCCGTCGACTTCAATGTGCATGTATCCGGATAATACGAAGAAAAACTGGCTTGCTTTGATATGAAAATGCCTGGTTTCACGGGTGTTTGGGGGCATTTTTTCGTGAATGACGCTCATTTCTTCCCGGTCCACCAGTCTCCATCCGTCGCAGCGTTCCCCCCAGATGTAATGCTCCGCGTTGCTTTTACTGATCATGCATACCACCCCTACTTACAAATTCGGCCAACCTCCGGTCCTCCCAATCGTACAACTCCAGCAAAGCGGCATAAGGGTCACCGGGCAACCCAAGCCAATCGGCAAACGCCGGCTCCGTTTTCATGCCCTGCCACCTTCTCTTGCGAATTTCCCGTGGCCCAGCGGGTCCGGCCATTTCCAAAATACGATGCTCAACCACCATATGTTTATAGGCATTTTGCCCGGTGACCGGCACGGACTGGCCAAAAATTTCGAACGGGAACCCGCCGGCCGCAAAATTCGCTACCGTCCGCATCATACCGTTGACAGTTTTCGACTTGCACCGGAAATCCTCGTACCTGCCAAACATTAGCTGCACGTCTCTCTGAAACTTGCCGTGGTCGTAAACCTCGCAGATGATGTCCAGATCGCTGGCCGGCAGGTCGATGCCGAGCGGAATCGTTCCGGCCAATACGGGATGGAAGGGTGCGAGCAGGTCCATAATCTTCAGGTCCGTCATTATCTTGTAAGCCTCTCGCTGCCTTGGGTTTCCTTCCAGCAAATATGCTATCGTCGAAAAATCTCGCATCGGGCGCTGCCCTCCCTAAAAGCTAGATTCACGGAACACTTTGTACCATTTCAGTATACCATTCTCCGCCTACTCTATCTTTTCAGAAACGTACCTAGAGTGATATAGTTAATTTAGCTTACAGATGGTAGAATCTTCTTGAATTTCTACTATATTCACATATAAGAAGGGGGGGCATTGAGTTATACCCGGTCCCATCGGCTTCATGCATGTGTAATAACCGCAACGCTCGTGAGTAACCAATTTTTGTTTCTGGGAGGAGATAGAGTTGATAAGCAGAATTCGTTTTCGTATATGGCTCATCTATTTGCTTGCCCTGGGGCTGACCGCCACAGGAGCTTTCCCCGGTACAACCGCAGCTTCGGGCTCGGCGCCCTTGCCGTCAATCGGTCAGGTTTCAACGTCCGCAACAGCAACAGCTTCGGAACCTCTCATATCGCCTCATATCGATACGTCATCCAAGGAACCGGTCAGAATTATCGTTCAGCTTGACGGCCAACCTGCCGCGGCCGGAAAATTTGCAGCCAAAGCCGGCATGCGTTCCTTGGCTGCAGTAACGACGGAAGCTACGGTCAACAAAGAACAGCAGAAATTTTTACATACCGCAGCCGATCAAGGCCTGGATCTGGACGTCAACTATCAGTACGACACCGTGCTCAACGGTTTTGAAATTACGATTCCGGCCAATGAAATCCCGAAGCTGGCGGACATCCCCGGCATCAAATCGATCCATGAGAACAGCACATGGTATCCGGTTCCGCTGGAAACGGCTGCAATAGAAGAAGGCGCTCCGTTCGAAATCAATCCGATCAAGCAAATCGGAGCCGACCTTGCATGGGAAAAAGGGCTTACAGGAAAAGGCCTGAAGGTCGGGGTGATCGATACCGGCGTCGACTACCTGCATCCCGATATCGCAGGCGCTTATAAAGGCGGCTATGACTCGTTTTACAACGACAACGACCCTTATGAGGAACCGCCGATCCCCATAGAAGATGATCCGCTGGGCACAGGGTTTGAAGGGACCTCGCACGGCACCCATGTGGCCGGAACGATCGTAGGGCGGGCCGCCAATACAGAGAGCGACGTCGTGCAAAAAGGCGTTGCTTACGAGGCTGAGCTATACGCCTATAAAGTGCTGGGAAGAAGCCAGGAAAATCCTTCCCAAACCAGCGGCTCCTCCGCGCAGGTGATCGACGGCATTGAACGGGCGGTCAAGGACGGGATGGATGTGATCAACCTGTCGTTAGGCTCCGACTCCGAAAAAGACGTCAATTCGCCGGATGCCGTCGCCATCAACAACGCCGTATTGTCGGGCGTCGTGGCGGTCGTCGCCAACGGCAACGCCGGGCCGGGGTATTACAGCATGGGCTCGCCGGCTACGGCTCAGCTGGCGATTGCGGTCGGCGGCGTAGACACCGACAGTCTGCATTATTCGGGCACCCTGACTTCCAAATTTGCCGATTTATCCGAATCGCCTGATTCGCCGGGCTCCGCTTCGTCCACGGCCACTTCGGCAACTTATGCAACCTATAATTTTAACGTCATGGCATGGGAAACGATGCAGGATGATTTTCGCAACATTTTGGGTACGAAGCCACTGGAGGTCGTCTATGCCAACCTGGGCAGCGATGAAGACTACGCGGACTTGGATGTCAAAGGCAAAGTGGTTTTGGTTTCCCGCGGCGCCCAACCTTTTGCCTACAAAATCGCCAACGCCAAGGAGCACGGAGCGGTCGCTATCGCCATTTTTAACGGCACGGCTGACGCCAGCGGCAAAAATGCCGAGTTAAGCGATGCAATCCCGGATGAGTACGACGGGCATATCAACCTGCCTCAAGGCGATTCTTTTGGCTATATTCCGACCTTTGACCTCAGGGGACAGGACGGACGCGCGATGGCCCGGGCCTTGACGGAAAATGACGGACTCGCCCTGAATTTTACCTTCAGCGGAGAGTATCCGTCGGAAATCGTTCCGGGAGACTCCTTGTACGCCTATAGCTCTTGGGGGCCAAACGCCGACGGCGACCTGAGCATCAAACCGGACATCCTCGCCCCTGCCGTCAACATTAGGTCCAGTTATCCGGCCTACGGCAAACTCGTGGAGGGCGCCGCGTACGACCAGGCTTATATGCGCAGCAGCGGCACCAGCATGGCGGCTCCGCATGTGGCCGGTTTGACGCTGCTGCTCCTGCAGGAGCATCCGGATTGGACGCCTTTTGACGTTCGCGCGGCATTAGCTAATACCGCCGATGTATTGGAAAACGGCGACGGCGGCTTGTATAAGGTATATCAGCAAGGGGCCGGGCGCGCCAATGTGGCAAACGCGGTCGAGACGCCCGCTTTGCTGCAGGCCGTTGAGCCGATCACGATCCTTGATCCGAATTTCAACCGCAAAAATGTCGTGAACTATAACTCATCCGCAAGCCTCGGCGTCGTTGCTCCCGGCTCGAGCCAAACCGATGTCCTGCAGCTGAAAAATACGTCGAACCAAGAAGTCAGTTATGAAGCATCTGTTGTGTGGCACGGCGGTCATGACGGCGTGGAGGCCGCGCTTGACCTAACTGCGTTGACCGCCGCCGCCGGGGAGAACGCTACGTTCCAGTTGACCTTAACGGCGGCTTCCGATGCCGCAAGCGGATTTTATGAAGGACAGGTCAACCTGGCGAATCCGGGCTTGCCGGAGCTGCATCTGCCATTTGTGGTTTACGTCGATAAGCAGCCGCCGGCGAACGGATTCGGCATTCAGGAGGCCAAGGTTACGAACTCCATCGTTTACCCGAACCGCAGCACGCAAAAATCGACCGATTTGAGCTTTAAACTGACGGCCGCGGATACGAATTTTTTACAAATTCGCGTGTACAATGTGAATGACGAACTGCTCGGGCTGATCGGGGATCAGGTTACCGAGGACATTAACGACCGTTTTGTGCCAGGGGTTTATACCTTCGAAGGAATCGGCAGCGCGTATTACCCCGTCGACGCGAACGGCAATTTGATCCTCGATGGTCAAGGCCAGCCGGTCACCCGGCACCTGAAGGACGGCATTTATAAAATTTGGATTTACGCTCTTCAGTTGGACAGCAACTATCAAATAGCCGTGAGAAAGGATGGCACGGCAATTATGTACAACAACGTCAACTCCTTCCGGGTGGACAACTCCACGGGAAGCAACGGCGGTGGCGGTGGTGGAAACGGCGGCGGCGGTGGCGGCGGTGGCCGCGACAAAGGCAATAGTTCCGTGACGAATCCGGCTGCTCCCGCCGCACCTTCGGCAAGCTTGAGCGCCGTAGCGGAAGCTGTCATTGCCCCGGGCCATAAGCAGGTAAATCTCACCGCCAAGACGACTGCGGACGGCGGCGTCACGGCAGCCACGGTGGGGGACAGCGAACTGAGCGCCGCGCTGGCTTCGGCCGGATCCGGCTCGCCGGCCGCGATCGTGCTTAGCTTGCCGGGTACAAACGTGACAAACGCCAAGGCGTCGTTCACAGCCGGGCAAGTCAAGCAGCTGGCCGCCCTGCATCCGCAAAGCGTGATCGTGTTTAGCGCAGCGGGCTCCGCTTTGGCTTTGCCGGTTAGCCTGCTGGGGCAAGCTCCGGCTTCCGCCTGGCTCGATCTGATCATCGAACCGTCCGAATCCGGCAAAGCCGCCTTTACGGAGCATGCTCCCGGAGCAACGGTCCTCGGAACGCCGGTTCTTTTTGCAGCGAACTGGGTTGCCGAGGCCGGAAGCACGCCGCTCAAGGTGCCGGCCGGCACCTTCATCAAGCGGGCGTTCACCGTACCGGGGCAAATTGAGCCGGGCACGGCCGGAGTCCTTTATGAAGAGAACGGTGAAGTCAGACCGGTCGCTTCGGTATTCACGGCCCGGGAAGACAAGACGACGCTGGTCACGGTAAACCGCCCTGGATTTTCCATGTACGCCGCCGTCACACGTACGATTCAATTCGATGATATTGGCGGTTCGCCTGCAGCGGAGCATATTCAGGCGTTGGCAAGCAAGTTCATCATTGAAGGAACTTCCGCCGGCAAGTTTTTGCCAAACGGCAACTTGACCCGCGCGGAATTCACATCCCTGCTTGTACGGGCGCTGGGCCTTAAAGCGCATGGCACTGCCGCCCGGTTCGGCGACGTGAAGACGACCGACTGGTTCGCCGAAGATATCGCCGCCGCTAATGAAGCCGGCATCATCCACGGCAAAAGCCAAAACGTGTTTGCTCCCGGCGCAAGCGTAACGCGTCAGGAAATGGCGGCGATTCTGGCAAGAGCTTTGACGTTTACGGGAGCCAAGCTGCCGCAGGCCGATTCGCCGGCCGCCGCTTACACCGATGCGGCGGAAATTGCCGATTACGCCAAAGACAGCGTTGGGGCGTTAACGGCCGCCGGTATCATCGGCGGTGTGGACGCTGACGGCGGAACCTACTTCCGCCCGAACGTCACCGCCACGCGCGAAACTGCCGCCTCGGCGCTGTATCTGCTGCTCAGCAAGGCGGGCTTGTCCGATTAACAACCGGATTCCGGCCAGGTAAGCGGCAATAGATTAACGGGAAAAGGCGATGCAGAAAATCATCTGCATCGCCTTTTCTTTATTTTTCAAGCAAGTACTTTAGGGACGGCCTTATAACTCATAACCGGATATATCGAGATTAATGAAATCTACGCACCACCGTGTTGACCATAGGTTATGACAGTAGGTTGATGAATAAAACTTGCGTCGGAAATAGCAAAAACTAAAAATACAAGCATAGCCGCTGCGATAGCTATTTTATTCTTCATACGACCTGACGCACCTCACTAACTATGTTCTTGTACTTTAAACATAATTCTTCAGACGCTATGTGTCTAACTTGTTCAAATAAAACCATAAACTTAATAATACTATCTTCTTTATTAATCATAACTGAATTTTCCAGACCCGGCATCATATATTTGAATCCGTTTTCGTAATCACCTTTACGCACATAATAATAAGTAAGATCGTACAAAAACTTGTTAAAGTAATCAGGTATCACCTGACTCATATAAAAATCATTTGTTTGCTGACGTTCATAAGCTTCTATTTCCGAACTAAATTGTTGGAGGATATGATCCACATCCATTTGATGTCGGTTAGCTGCATACAAAATATTAAATAATCCCTGTAGAATCTCTACCGGGTGTTGACGGAGATACTCTACATATTCCGGCAAAACTCCGATATCGCCTCCCATAAGTTTATTGGCATAGGTATTGGCCTGCGACCACTTTTGAAATAAATCCAACCAGTGCTTGGTATCCGCATCCGTTTCTCTTACCCAGCTTAAATCCGCGTATTCATAAGTATATTGCAGCGCTTTTTCAAAATCATTCCTACCTTCACAAACATCAGCACATAACAGTTTGGCATAGGCAATGTATACAAACAGCGGCCTGCTTAATTTGCGCTGCATTTCCTGAAATTTTGCCGCGGATCGTTTTTCGTTAAAGTATAATATTTTTGCTTTATGCTCCATCTCATGGGCTAATGCTTCAACTCGATCCCATTGGCGAACGGAACGATACAAGTTGGCCAAATCCTTCAGGGCATCCAGCTGCCGGACTTCATCCAGCCGGTCAACGAAGGGTTCAAATTGGTAGGCAAATTTGAGATTCCGCACTTGGTCTTCCCCGATCCGGATTTTGAACAGCCGATATTCACATAAGGCCAAGCGTTCTGAATACTGCCTTTTTTCGCTCATGGCCACATTTTCATACAGTATTTCCGCTGCCGCATAGTTGCCGTTTTCGAACAACTCTTCCGCCATATCAAATAACGGGGTGGTATACGTCAAATCATCTAATAATAAACTTACTGTTTCCCGGATACAGTCCAACTTGCCTATTTCCGCACATTTACGAAGGAAGGGACCAATCCTGCGCCAGTTGGGATCGAGATCTTGGAGATATTCATGAATATAGTTTTCATAAAAGTGTCCTTTGGGGAATCCCAATACTTCCGTAATCCGATCCAAATGATCGGCGGTTAGCGTTCGAGCACCATTTAACAAATAACTGCACGTTCCTACGTTAATATCCAGTTTCAAAGCAAACTGTCTTGTGTTTAAATAATTTTGTTTCATATATAACAAAACTTCTGCAAGTATCGTAGATGAGTTCAATTTAACCACTCCTTCCTATTTGTAATGGAGGATAAAATCCACAATATTGTTCGTATTGGAATTTTATGTATATTACAACTATATGCTTTTTTTTGGATACGGTCAATTGACTCTCCGAAACTCGTAGTCTACGACAGGCCTGTTGCATTAGGAATATTTTTGGGATTTTGTTCAATCCAATTTAAAATATTCCCATATCATAATCGGCCTGTTCAAAGAAAAGGAAAAGCGTTATATCTCTTCAATTCAATATCCAAATCCACTGGTGTATCGTCTATTATTCCTGGAACATATGGCTTACTGTAAAGAAAATCTTTATTCATATATTCACCCTACTTTCTATGAGCGTTATATTCCCCACCTATTTTTTCGGCAACTCTGTCAAATAGCATTGGCTAAAGGATCATTTCTTAGTTCTTTTTAAACATTTTGCACGATTATCCCGTTTGATCCGGAAGCAGAGAAGAAAATAGGTTTGGGAGAAGCAGATATGTTCGAGATCGTTAGACAGGTTTGTGAGAAGGAGGTTTAGGAAAGTTGATGCAGACCTGACGGGAGGCATGGGGGCAAGACACCGGGAAAAATGAAAGGACGTGACTAGCCCCAACTCTCCCCCATGAGCAAAAGGGATAATCGTGCAAAGCAGCATGCAGGGATACCAAGACACGAACGCTATCATAATTTATTTTGTCAAGCACTGATCTCGGTTTTGAGCCATCTTTATACTTACTTAAGTTTATAGACTACTCGCCGGCCATTGGATCCATACAAGAGTCTTACGGTTTTGACGGCATATTTCAGTTTGCAATTTAAACAAATGCCCGACTGCACTTCCGGTTAAATAACCGTAATTATCGATATAGTCCTAAAAAACAGGCCTTCCCCTCGCCTGCAGGAAGGCCACCTCATGGTCCGCTTCTTTTTTCACCAATCAAAATCCTGTTCATACCCCAAGTAAATAAGCAGTTCGCCCGCAACCTTTTTGAATGCGGCTATCGTCTCTGGGGTGTACGCCTTTTTCCATCTCCCTGGCGGCAAATGATGTTTAGGCTTCACCAGTTTCAAGCGGCTGATCCGCTGGAGATACTGCTCCTTCGTGAACTTCCGCCCCCCCTCCTGAAGATCGGGCCACACATAATCCACGACCCGCGCAAGCTCGCCGTGCAGCAGCTTGGGATCGCCGGCGGCCTGTTCATAACGAATCGTCAAGGTACCGGGATCGTCCATCCACCGCAAATACCGGTTGTAATGCTCATTGATGTCCCCATAGCCAATCTGCACCTCTCCGTACTGCTTGGAGACGGCCCGGCTTTCCATAAAACCGTTAATCATCCGGAGCAGACGCTCATCCATCGATTTAAAATGCTGGCGGAAATATGATTGATGCGGATGTTCGGGGTTCCTCAAAATGGAGAGAAGCATGCTCAAGATCATGTCGCGCGGATCCCTCACCATAAATATCCGGCGAACTCGCTGCGCATCCAAAAACCGCTTTATCGTCTCACTGTGGTAGAGGTGCCCCGAGCGGATTTCCCCGGATTTCAATTTCAACAGCTCTTCTTGAACGTCCCCCTCCCACTGGTTCACCCATTCTCCCTTGCGCAGGGGCAGCAGCTGCGCCAGCAGGTAATTCATCTCTCCAAGACCGGACTCCGGAACCCCGATCACAAGTAATTTTACCGGCATCCCTATCGCCAACTCCTTTCTTTTCCGTGTTCTCTATTAATCTATGTTTCTATCGAACTGCCGTGCTTGTACGCTTATCTCTGAAAATCAAAAACTAGTAATTTTTTTAAAAGTTCATATGAGCACCCAAGCAGATGCAGAGAATCTTGCATTTCATAGTATCAGAAAACGATAGAGCGAGGTGAGCGTGATAGAGCGGGAAACAGATTCATAGAAAAGCAGGTTGGCAGGAGCAGAATTCACGAAACAAGGAAAGGAGATGAAGAGATGAAACTGGCAGATTTAAAAGGCGGCTACGATGCGGTTTTCAGCTTGGGAGACCTATGTTTGTCTTCGCTGCAGCTCGAGAAAAACAATCTCCGTCCCTACGCCGGCGTATTCGACTGGGTGGCTTCGCCGAATCTTGACGATGTCTGCCGGCTGATCGACACCAGGTTCAAAGGATTTATGGAGCTGGAAAATTTACGGGTAGGCGGGGTAACGGAAACCGGGATGATCTGGGTGACGGATGACGCGAATTCCATCATTTCCAGCCACGATTTCGAAGCAGGCAAAAATACGGTCGCCGACCTTGCCGCTTATCCTGAGGTGAAGGCCAAATATGACCGGCGCATCCAGCGGTTTTTGCACAAACTCTCTACGAGCCGGCGGATTTTGTTCGTGCGCACCGAAGGCACTTTGGAGGAAGCCAAGCTGCTGGAGAAGACGCTGCGCCGCGCCGTCAAACACGATTTCCGGGTGCTGCTCGTCAATCACACACAGGTAAGGGGCATCGTAGAACTCAACTGGCCGCTCGAGAAAGTCTGCGCCATTCAGCTGTCCGATCTCGATAAATGGAGCGGCAATGACCAGCAATGGAAACAGATTTTACACGGAATTCGTTACGTATCCAATTTGAACGAGGGGGGAGAACAGTGAGAGACATCATTAAAAACAGCAAAATTTTGGTGACCGGAGGAACCGGTTCATGGGGATACGGGCTGGTGAAAAAGCTTCTGACGTACGAACCGGACCAAATCATCGTATACTCCCGCAACGAATCCCATCAGGTTAAAATGCACCGCGAATTGGCTCATCCGGCATTAACCTTCAAAGTGGGGGATATTCGCGATAAGGACGCGCTTATCGAAGCGTGCGACGGGATCGACTATGTGTTTCACCTGGCGGCCCTGAAGCATGTCGACATTTGCCAGAACCAGCCGCTTGAAGCGCTGAAAACCAACGTACTGGGCGTCCAAAACCTGATCGAGGCGGCGATCCGCGGCAACGTCAAAAAAGTGATCAACGTCTCGTCGGACAAAGCCGCGAATCCGTCCAATTTTTACGGGCTCACCAAATCGATCGGGGAAAAGCTGGTGCTGTACGCCGACTCGGTCAGCACTCATACGAGATTTATCTCCGTCCGCAGCGGCAATGTGATCGGAACGAGCGAAAGTGTGGTGCTGCTGTTCAAAGACCAAATCCGCCAGAACAACTGGATCGGCATTACCGACAAAGCGATGACCCGTTATTTCGTCACCGGCGACGTCACCTTGGAGCTGATGCTGGACGCTTTAACCGACGGGCTCGGCGGGGAAATCTTCCTTCCGGATATGCCGGCCTGCAAAATTACCGACCTGGCGGAAGTCATCGTGGAGAAATACGGCAAACGGGACACGGAGCTTAGGGTTGTCGGCATCCGCCCCGGCGAGAAGCTGCACGAGCACTTGATTTCCGATCATGAGGTGAAGTACACGGTTTTGTACGAAAAAGACGGCAAACGGTATTTCGTGGTCCTCCCCTCCCCGGACAACAAGGAGTTGTCCCGGCATTATGCCGCACACCCCCGGGCTCAGGAGAAGTCCTATTCTTCGAACTCTTCCGGCTTGATGACCAAGGATGAAATCGAACAGATGCTGAGAAACGGCGGATTTTTAAACTGAGGAGGCTGCGAATATGAAAATCCTGTTAGCCACTTACTGGGCCGTTCCTCACGTCGGCGGCGTTTGGCCTTTTATGCAGCAGCTGCAGAAACAACTGCAGGCCCGCGGCCACGAAGTCGATCTCCTTGGGAATGGCGGCGATCCGGGGGACCCTAACGTCTCGATCATCGGCAAAGCCAAGTTCCATAAAAGCAAAGTTCGTCCGCTGCTTGCGGAAAAATTGAGCAAAGAAACTTATCCCTTCATTCACCGGAACCAGCTCGTTTTATATACGGAGCTAGAACGGTACATGTTCGAGTTAGCTGCCGCATATTTAAACGTAGAGCGTTACGACGTCATTCACGCCCAGGACGTCATCGCCTCCGGCTGCATCCAGCGGGTCCGGTCCGGCGGCGCGGCGCTGGTCGCTTCGCTGCACGGCAGCGTGGCCCGAGAAGTGGAGCGCCAATTCGGCACCATTCACAAATCCTCCACCACCCCCGTCGCCAAAGCGTATTTTCATGCGCTTGAACATTTCGGCGCGTCTTCGCCGGAAGCGACCATCGTCGCCAACAATTGGCTCAAAAACATGCTGATCCAGGACTTCAACGTCCCCGCCCAAAAGCTAAGATTGTATCCGTACGGTTACGATCAAGCCGCTTTTACAGACCGGATGAAGCAAGCCTCCGACGTTCGCAAGCCGGCAGGCAAGAAAGTGATTATGTTCGCGGGACGGCTGATCGAGCTGAAGGCGCCGCATCATCTGACCGGTGCGCTCGCCGGACTGAAGAAGCAGCGGAGCGACTGGGTGTGCTGGATCGTCGGCGAAGGGGATATGCAGGTGAAGCTGCGCGCCCAGATCAAAGCGTTGGGCCTGGAGGACGACGTCGTATTCTGGGGAAAACGCCAGGACGTGCCGCAAATGCTGCAGCAGGCCGATATTTTCGTGCAGCCGAGCCTGCTCGACAACCAGCCTTTATCGGTCATCGAGGCGCAGCTTGCCGGGTTGCCGGTGATCGTCAGCGATTCCGGCGGCTTGCCGGAGATGGTGTCCCACGGGCAGACGGGGTTGACATATCCGGTAGGAGACATAGACTCTCTAGGCAATCATTTAAAAATGCTGCTGGAAAACGACGAGCTTCGACTCCGCATGGGGGCGAACGCCAAGCAATGGGCCGCCAGACACTGGGACCTGAATCAGATGGTCGATCATTATTTGGCGGTTTACGAATACGCCATCCAAAAACGCAGAGGAGGCGCACGCGGATGAAAAAACATTCTTTTGTCAGCGGCGACAAATACAGCCGGTGGTTTGCACGCCCGGTCGGCGATACCGAGAAACTTGTGATCGTGGACGGTCAGGTTTGGGACCAAGTCGTATCCTCAGTGCCAAGCGATTACCGGCTTCCGGACCCGGTTACCATCCAGGTGCTGGAACAGGCGCTGCGGGAATTGGACGCCAATGTGAAAGACAATTGACACAGGTAGTGAAAAAAAGGCAATAGCGGCCCCCGTCCGCGAGCTCTGATCTCAGGGCGGGGGTTTCTTGTTTTTGGGGGAATTTAATCGCGGGCGAGGATGTCCAGAATCAGTTTCTTTTGTTGCGCCGGCAGACCTTGTGGCCAGCGTCCCGGGTCACAGAACATATAGTCCGAGATTTCAACGCTGGGAGTAAACGTTCCGCCAACGATGTTTCCTCTAAAGACGAGATCGACTTTTGCCGGCTTCTTGTCATAAATAGCCTTGGCTAGTCCCGTTATTTGCAGCTTGAATCGGGTTTCCTCATAAATTTCCCTGACCAGCGCGGCTTCCGGCTGCTCCAGCTCCATCCAGCCTCCCGGTATGCCCCACGGCTCATCTTCGCGGTATGCGTGCTTCAGCAGCAGCACCTGCCCTTTCTCATTGGTGATCACGCCCACGACGGCAACCATAAATTTATGCTGGGTCCGGTAAACGACCCAGTTTTTGAATTTTTTTGACGGCATGTATTTATACATATAAACGAGCCAATCCCGAGGGATGAGGTTAACGAGTCTGGATAGCAAACAAACCACCGTCCTAGCTTCAGCCTTTCATGCACCATCCCGCTTGGAAAAATCCAATAGATTGGCGGCATCGACCGCAATATTGAAGCCGTGGGGATTCTGCCGCCCGGTCACTGCCGCAGATCCGGCTTCATTTAACAGTATAGCATTCGAGGTACTCCCGATACCATCACACGGAAAAACGCCCTGACCTTAGATCATTCTCTTCTAAGGTCAAGGCGTTATAATCTTACAGCCGCGCCGCCGTTTATTTCACGTTCATATAGCGGTCGTACGCGGCGGTGCGGATTTTCATCAGTTTGTCCAGGCCCATGTCGTTCAGCTTCTTCACGTAAGCCTCCCATTCTTCATCGATGCCGCCTTTCGTAACCCACTGGGCGCGCATCGCCGCCACATAACTGTCGATATCGGTCGTCAGGGTCGGCAGCTCCTGGAATTCCTCGGCCGTATACATGACGTTCGGGAACGGCGTAGTGACGTATTCGCTGCCCATTTTGTCGATCTCCAGCTTCAGACCGTCGCCGGCTTCGGGGTTCAGGACGATGTTTTTCTCGAAGGACGGGCTGACGTATTTCGGGCCGAAATCGCGCAAAGACTGCTCCCAGTACCAGGCATCGGCGCTGGTGCCTTCGGGCGGGTCCATCAGCGTGTAGGTTCCGTCGTCGTTTTTCCGGATGACCGTGCCGATCGCGCCCCAGAAATTTTGAATGCTCGCTTCGTTAGTGTAGAACTGGTCGGCCCAGCGGGCGGCCACCTCCGGATATTTGCACGACGTCGTGATCAGCAGTTCGTTGCGGTTAAAGCTCATCCCGTTCGGATTGCCCGGATTGTAACGTTTCCCGTCCGGCCCGGCGAGCGGCGGAATGGCCGCGTATTGACCGTTCCATTTGCCGAATACCGCGTCCGGCGTCCACTGGTTCGTAAACCCGACGATCGGAACATCGGCGTTTTGCTGCTTGGCCGATGTCATCGTGGCGTCCTGGGTGAACAGCTCTTTGTCGATCAAGCCCTCCGCGTACAGTTTATGCGCGTATTTGAGGCCTTCCTTGTATTCCTCGCTGACCGGGTAAAAGACGGGTTTGCCGTCCTTCACCAGCATGCTGTTGGCGTTGATGTCGGTGATGCCGAACGGATTCAGGAAATCCGGGGCCAGCCCGGTTTCGGTATAGGGAATCTCATCCTGCTTCCCGTTGCCGTTCGGGTCCCGCTCCTTAAACGCTTTCAGCACGTTGTAAAGATCGTCGACCGTATCGGGAACCTGCAGCCCCAATTTGTCGAGCCAGACTTTGTTGATCACCGGCTGGTTTTTCGTTTTCGGGCGCGAAGGCAGCCGGGTTGGCAGGGAGTAGATTTTGCCGTCCGGGAATGTGCTGATTTTTTTCAGCTCCGGGGTCTCCTCCATCGCCGCCTTGAGGTTCGGCATGTACTGGTCGATGTAATCGTCGAGCGGGCGGAAGTAACTTAAGTTGTTGACGATATCGGAATCGGAAAAGGTCTGATCGCCCAGGATGATGTCCGGCAGCGAGCCGCTAGCCAGCATGATCGATTTCTGTTCGCCCCAGTCGTTGGAGGACACGACCTGCCATTCGATTTTAACGTTTGTGTTCGTCTCCAGGTCCTTGAGCCACTGGTTTTGGGTGAACGTATCCCCCATATTGCCCCAGCGCATGGTTAGCACCTTAAGTGTTACGGGTTCGTTTACGATCGGCAGGCCTTCCTTGTTGAAATTGCCCGCCGCGTCCGGCTTGGAGCTGCCAGCGTTCCCGGCATTGCCGCCGCCGCAGCCGGCGAGTCCGAAGGCCAGCGCAGCCGCGAGCAGCAGCGGCACCCATTTTTTCGCCGCAAATTTACCGGCTTGTTTGTTCATAGAGCATCCCCCTTAATCATTGGTTTGTACTAACTTTTTACCGCGCCGATCATGACTCCCTGGTTGAAGTATTTTTGCAGGAAGGGGTATACGCACATGATCGGCACGGTGGCGACGATGATGACGGAATAGCGCATCAGGTTGGCCAGCCGGAGCGCGATTTGCGCGGCTTCGCCGGTGCCCATGCCGGACTGCATCTGGTTCGTGATCAGAATGTTCCGCAGGATCAACTGCAGCGGATGCAGGTCGGGATTTTTCAAATAAATCAAGGCATTGAAATAAGAGTTCCAGTAGCCGACGGCGATCCAAAGTCCCAGCACCGCGATGATCGCCTTGGACAGCGGCAGCACGATTTGGACGAAATAACGGAGGTTGCCGCAGCCGTCGATTTGCGCCGCCTCCCACAAATCCTCGGGAATGCTCGACTGAAAAAAGGTCCTGGCGACGATGATGTCGTACACGATGACGGAAAACGGCAGAACCATGACCAGAAACGTATCGTACAGGTGGAAATCGCGGACCGTTAGAAAGGTAGGAATCAGCCCGCCGCTGAAAAACATCGTAAAGATAAAAAACAAAGAGAGAAATTTCCGTCCAACGAGGTCTTTGCGCGACAGCGCATAAGCCGCCGAAACGTTGACGATCAGGCCGATGGCCGTGCCAACTACAGTATACAAAATCGTGTTCCGGTAGCCGATCCAAATATTTTCGTGCTTCAGCAGCTCCTTGTACCCGTCCAGCGTGAAGCCCTTGGGATAAAACCACACCTGCCCGTTCGCCACCGCGGACGGATCGCTGAAGGAGGCGACGACGATAAAATAAAGCGGATACATCAAAATGATCAGAAACAAGACCGCGAATACATACAGCGCCACCTCCATCACCTTGTCGGAGGATCGGTTGTTGACCGGCTGCGCGGCCGGACTTGCTTCCGGATGCCCTGATTCCATGTTCTTTTCCCTCCTTTACCAAAGACTGTTCTCGCTGTATTTTTTGGAGATCTGGTTCACCAGAATGAGCAGCAAGAAATTGATCACGGTGTTGAACAGGTTAACGGCCGAGGAAAAGCTGTACTGGCTGCTCAGCAGCCCGATTTTGTAAATGTACGTGGACAAAATTTCGCTGGCGGTAATGTTCAGGTCGTTTTGCATCAGGTACACCTTTTCAAACCCGACCCCAAGCAGTCCGCCGACCCGCAAAATCAGCAGCGTAATCGCCGTCGGCATCAGCATCGGAAGATCGATGTAACGGATTTTGTGCCAGCGGCTGGCCCCGTCGACCGTGGCCGCCTCGTACAAGCTCGGATCGACCGTGGACAGCGCAGCGATAAAAATGATGCTGTCCCACCCGACATGCTGCCACACGTCCGACCAGACGTACAAGCTGCTGAACCAGGCGGCCGAGCCTATCAGATCGGGCGCTTCGGCGCCGAACAATTTGTACAGATTGCCGACGAGCCCGGTGCTTGGGGAGAGCAATATAAGCATCAGCCCGACCATAACGACCGTCGAGATGAAATGCGGCATGTACGAGACCGTCTGGAAAAAACGCCGGAACCGGTTTGGGCGCATCTGGTTAACCATCAAGGCCAGCACGATCGGAATCGGAAACGTGGCGATGCTGTACAGGCTGATCACAATTGTGTTTTTAATCGTCGTGAAAAATTGATACGAGTTGAAAAATTTCTCGAAATGCTTGAATCCCGCCCACGGACTGTCCCCGATCCCCAAAGCCGGACTGTAGTCCTTGAAGGCGATAAGCACCCCGTACATCGGTTTGTACGCAAACAGCAGCGTAAGCACAAACGCGGGCAACAGCAGCAAATAAAGTCCTCCGTTGCGTTTGACCCGGCCGAGCGTCCGCCCCAGGCCGGGAGAACCGGATTTCATGACATCCCCTCCTTACTCTTCCAACAACCTAAGTATAAAGCCCCGCCTGGCGCGTTTACCGGACCGGAAACAGGCGCTAACCGGACTTTTTTTCGCCTGATCATGCGCTCGCACAAAATCGCCCTCTCCCGGCCGGAAGAGGGCGATAACGTAAACTGGACTATTATTGTCACTATTCGGACTTTGCGAAAATGCGATATCCCCACGGCGCCAGCGTAAAGCTCTGCTCAGCCCCGATATCCGTGTAAGATTGCCCGAAAACATCATAATAGCGGCCGGCGGAAGCTCCGGCCCGAACGGCCGCCGTGCGCGCCGTCCCCGACAGGTTGAGGAGCACGAACACCTTGTTCCCGTCTTTCTCCCGCTCAAACGCCAGCACCTGCCCGTCGTCCGCCGCCAAATATTTGATCGGCCCGCCTGCATTGCCGTTCCACAGCGCCGGATTTTCCCGTTTGGTTTGAATCAGCCGCTTATAAAAATCCTGCTTGGACAGATCGCTCCAGTCGATCTCATCCTTTTCGAAAAACTGCAGCCGTTTGTTCAGGCCCGCTTCCTGGCCTGAGTAGATCAACGGCATGCTGGGCACGGTAAAGCTAAGCGCGGCCATCAGGTTCTCCGCTCCGCCGAACATTTCGGAGGCGGTGCCTTCCCACGAGTTCGCATCATGGTTGGTAATGTAATTCATCGGGTAAGCGCCTCTAGGGTATTTTTTCGCCTGGGCCTCCAAAAAAGCTTTGACATCCGCGGCGCTGACTCCCCCGCCCGGAATCTGCTTCATGATATTGTAGAACAGCCCCATATTATAGTTCGAGTTGAAGGCTTGCCGCAGCAATCCAATTTGGGTATCGTCCTCGGCCAACATGTAAACCGGCTTGATTCGATCCAGTTCCCGCCGCGCCGTCTCCCAGAAATCCTGCGGCGCGCCGGAGGCGAAATCGGCCCGGAAGCCGTCGATGTCCGCTTCCCTTACCCAATAAACCATGGCGTCGATCATCGCCGCGCGCATGTCGCGATTGTCGTAATTCAGCTCGGCGGCGTCCGACCAGCCTTCCGGAGCGACGATGTTGCCGCCGGCGTCGGTCACGTACCACGATTTATTTTGTATCCACGGGTGATCCCAGCCGGTGTGGTTGGCCACCCAATCCAGCATCACCTTAAAGCCCATGTCGTGCGCTTTGTCCACCAGGTGCTGGAAATCGTCCATCGTCCCGAACTCCGGATTCACTGCCTTATAGTCCGCGACCGAATAATACGATCCTAACGTGCCGACCCGCTTCTCCTGCGAGATCGGGTGGATCGGCATCAACCACAAAATCTCCGCGCCAAGCTCCTTAAGCCGCGGCAAATGCGCTTCGAACGCCGCGAAAGTGCCTTCTTTCGTAAACTGCCGGACATTGACTTCGTAAATCACGGAATCCTGCGACCATGCGGGAAAATTAGCCTGACTGTCTTCCGGCCCGCCGGTAGGCGGCCCGGACGGCTCCTGGAGATACACCTCATCCGAACCTTCCTTGATCCATACTTCCTTCGGCCCCGACGCCGTCAACGCGACGTACTTATCGCCGCCCTCCTTGACCCCGTTCGTCTTGTCGACCACGATGAAATTAAGATGAGCGGCATTATCCTTGAGCGGGATGTCGAGATAAGCCCCGTAGCTTGTGGTTTGGTTGCCGTCAAAAGCGGCCGCCCCGCCCGGCCAGTTGCCGGCCTGCTCGGACGGCGTCTTTACGTCGCCCCACAACCACAGGCCCATATGGCCGTATTGCTGATCGGCGCGCTGATAGTGGACCCGCAGCGAGCCGTCCGGGACCGGGCCGGCGGCCTGCGTTACGCCCTCTAGGCTCGCCGCGCGGACGGGCTGAATATACGCGAAATTGCCCGCCATAAATACCGCTGCCATAAGCACCGCCACTACGGATGCCGTAAACGCCTTAAAACGTCTTGCCATTTTGACCATCTCCTTTTATTCCGCACCTATATACCGGTTGTACGCTTCGGTACGGATCTTCAGCAATTTCCAGCCCCATGTCGTTCAGCTTTTTCATGCATCATCCCCCGTTTCAGAATGAAAGCCGCCTGCTCCCATCCTCGAAAGTGTATTTTAGCCTGTGAATCCAAATGTTGTAAGTAGTTTTGGACACCTTCAGTATAAATGGTTACGGCCGGAAAAATCATAATGCAATTCAGACCTTCGTTTGCACTTTCCGGACTTTTCCCGCAAACCGCATGGACTCACGTATTCTTTTTTCGGCCAAAGGTTTTATAATAGGGTTAAACCTCCGTAAAAGCGCATTCATAGAAAAGCTAAGCGCGGGAAAGGATGCGGCGACTAGGAAGCCATGGCCAAACCAACGGAAAACAAACAGTATCCGCTCCGGCATTACGTGAACATCATGTTTCTGATTTCCTTCATCGTTCTTATCCTGGACTTTGCCATCAGCATTTCCGCGATCTCGATCGTCAAACAGCAGGCCACGCGGTATTTGCAGGATACGGCCGGCTTGTACCTGGACCGCATCAACCATGACTTTGCCTACATCAATCACTACACCGGGTGGACGCTGGCCAACGACGAAAGCCTGAAGGCGATGACTACGAGCCCGATGAACAGCCGGGAGTTTTTCGAGGCGAACGAAAATCTGCATAAACGGTTTACCGAGCTGCAAAAAAATTACGGACAGGAATACAATTTTTTCGTGTATTTAAAGAAGCAGTCGTTTTTTCTCAATTGCGCTCCGATCAGCATCTCCTATTCGGATTACCAGGCGCTGAAGGAACAGATTATCGCCAACGCCAGGCAGGATCGGAACGTTTACGAAAAGCTCTATTCCAAATGGACGCCGGTTCGGGTCAACGGTAAGTTTTACATTACGAACATTGTGCCTTATTACGACAGCTACATGATCAGCCTGGTTTCCGCGGATAACCTGATCCGCCCCCTGCGCGAGATAAATCTCGGGGAGAACGGCTTCGTGTCCCTGATCGCCGAGAACGGACAGAGCATCACCAGTCCGGTTTCCAACAGGGGCCAGGTGCTGAACGATGTTCCGCAGGCCTCTTCCTCCCCGGGCCTGTTCCAGGCCGGAACGACAGTGAATGGGCAGTTCACGAACGCTACTTTTCACGTCAAGCTGGTCATCCAGTTCGGAACCTTTGAAAAAATCATGATCGCCCAGCTGTTGATCCTGCTTTTGGCCGTGATCATTACCTGCAGCCTGGGGTTCATTTTGCTGTATTTCCGGAACAAGGTGCTGCGGCCGATCAAAAACTTTTCCTATAACCTGGCGTTTTGGACAGAAGAAGGCGAACCGCTGGAGTTTCAGGGCAGCAAAATCATTGAGCTGGAGAAAGCGAACAAGCAGTTTTTAAACCTGATCGGGCAGATCAAAAAATTCAAAATCGACCTGTACGAACGGGAGCTGGAAAAGCAGCGGATTCAGCTCGATTATATGAAGCTGCAGATCAAGCCGCATTTTTTCTTGAATTGCCTGACGTCCATCTACAGCATGGCGCAAATGCAAATGCACGAGGAAATCGAACGGATGGCGCTGTCGACCGCGAAATATTTCCGCTACATCTTCCAAAACGACGGGGACTTCGTCAAGCTGGGGGACGAAATCGAGCATGTGCGGATTTATCTCGAGATCCAGCAGCACCGTTATCAAAATGCCCTGGCCTACCGGATCGAACAGGAGGAAAATTTGGCGGAAACCGAAATCCCGCCGCTCGTTCTGCAGACATTCGTGGAGAACGCGGTCAAATATGCGGTGTCCCGGGTTGCGGAAGCGCGGATCGAGCTTGCGGCCGGCCTGCAGCTGGACGCCGGGGAAGAGCGCCTCGTGATTCGCATCTCCGATACCGGGCCCGGGTTCCCGCCGGATATTCTGGAGAAATTGCAAAGCGGGGTTTCCTTGGAACAAACGGCGGGCACCCGTATCGGGATCATGAACACGCTGCAGAGACTGGACTCCCTTTACGATAAACAAGCGGCAGTATCGTTCTTCAACAAGGAGGACGGCGGCGCCTGCGTAATTTTATCCCTCCCGGCCAACGTGGCGGCGGGAACGAACAGGAGTGTGGCCTTATGAACGCGTTGGTTGTGGACGACGACTATTATGTCGTTACTGCCTTGGAGAAGAAAATCGACTGGGGGGCGCTGGGCATCGAAACCGTATATACGGCGAACAACGTGGCCCAGGCGCGGGAAATTTTGCAAGAGCACCCAGTGCAAATTCTCATTTCCGACATCGAAATGCCGCAGGGCAGCGGGCTGGAACTGCTGGCGTGGATCCGGGAGGAGCAATACGCCGTTCAGGCCATTTTTCTGACCAATTACGCCGATTTCAACTATGCGCAAAAAGCGATCGAACTGCAGAGCTTCGAATATTTTCTCAAGCCGATCGAGTTCGACAAGCTGATGCTGATCATTCAGAAGGCGGCGGCCCGGGCGAAGGAGCAGCAGAACCAGGAAAAAGCGATTCAGGAGGGATACTTCTGGCAGAAAAACCAGGCCAAAATCGTCGAGTATTTCTGGCGCAAGCTGGTAAGCTTAAGCGTACCCGCACCCGTCAAGCCGGCGGCCGTGGCCCAGGCGATGGAGGAGCAGCCTCTCTCCTACCGTATGACCGATCTCTTTCAGCCGGTGTTGATCCAGCTGTTTCCCTTTAGCGGCAGCATGGGCCGGGAGGAGAAAGGGCTGTTCGATTTCGCCCTGCTTAATGTGCTGTATGAGCTGCTGCAGGATGATCCGCGTTTTTCCGTCGAAACTATTTTGGAATACAAAGACTACAACTGGATCGCCATCCTGAAATGGAACCGGCCGCCGGAAACGGCGGCGCTGGAGCGGTTGTGCGCTTGCTTGATTCAACGGGCCGGCCAATATCTGAAATGCGACGCTTGCTGCTGCCTTGGGTTGTCCGGGAAGTTGGAGGGTATCGGCCCGGTCCTGCATCAACTTGTGGCGATGAACGAAAATCTGGCCAAAACCCGCAATCAAATCTACCTGGCCGAACGCGATTATGCGCCAAGCAGGCCGGAATATGCTCCGCCGGATTTAGCGCGTTTGGAGCAGCTGCTTGACCAAAATGATCCCGCCGCGTTTCTGGAGGAAACGTCCCGGTATCTCCGGGACCGGCTGAATCACAGGAAGCTGGACACCGCCAGCCTGAGTTTGTTCCGGCTCGATATCGTGCAGCTGGTGTATGCTTTTCTTAAGATGAAAGGCATCGAAGCGCATAAATTGTACGCCGGGCGGGCCAATGATCAATTGCTGGCGCAATCCCTGCACTCGCTTGAGGACATGGAGGAATATGTGAAGTATTTGGTCAACACCGCCATGGCCTACCGCAATTTCGCCGCCGAGCCGAAAACCGTGGCCGAGGAAATCAAGCAGTATATTCACGCCCATTACGGGGATGAGCTGACCCGGAGCGACCTGGCGGAAGTCGTCTACCTTAACCCGGATTACCTGGCCCGGCTGTTCAAGAAAGAAACGGGCGTTTCGCTGGGAAGCTATGTCATCCAGGTCCGCATTTCGGCAGCCAAGCAGCTGCTCAAAACGACCAATCTGTCCGTTTATGCGGTGGCGAACAAGGTGGGCTACGCCAACTACTCGTATTTTTCCAAGCTGTTTAAGCAAGAAGTGGGGGTTACGCCAAATGAGTACAAGAAGAAGCCCCGGGGTTCGGAGCTGCAAGCGGCGGCGGAGCGGGGGTGATGTGCGCGCAAGAAACGTCTACCGGCGTACTTTCAAGGAAGCCGGGCAAGGCCGCTTGACAGGGAGGGCCGGTAACCGATCGTGGCAAGAAATATCGGCAGATCAATATCTGCTGTCCGGACGCTTTGCACGATTATCCCGTTTGATCCGGAAGCAGATAGGAAGGTAAATTCAGGAGAAGAAAATAGGTTTGGGAGCAGCAGACATGTTCGAGATCATTAGTTCCAGATCGTTAGACAGGTTTGTGAGAAGGAGGTTTGGAGAAGTGAAGCAGACCTGACGGGAGAAATGGGGCGAGACACCGGGAAAAATGATTGGGCCGTGATTAGCCCCCTCTCCCCCCTGAACAAGAGGGATAATCGTGCAAAGCAGCATGCAGGGATACCAAGACACGAACGCTATAGAATGAAAATTTAGAGAAAATGAAATGCACTGATTTGCACTTAAGCAAGTGTTTGGCTACATATCCGGATAAGTAAATGCATATTTTACGCAGATTCCTTGTACTCATAAATACAAAAACCCACCCTCGGTTCGAAAACCTTGGAGTGGGTTTTGACTTGCTATACTTCAAATGTGCTTTCAAAGTAGGGGCCTCTGACTTGATTTGCGTAGTTTTTAATCACTTTCCGGATGGGAGCGGGCAAAAGATGATGTAATTCCATATCATCGATAGGAATCCAATAAAATTAAATTCAACATGCCCTCCCGGCAAGAATTATTATCCATCCCGATACAATGAGCAACCAGCAAATAATTATGGGATAAGATAATTCCTCTCGCTAACACATGGTATTTTTCAGCCTCACCCATGTTCATCCCGCCCCATCCCTTCCAGGGTTAATTTAGAAATGAATCCGCAGAACCGTTTCCTCCAGCGAACCTTGAGCGATATCAATCTGTTCGATGCTCTTGACGGCCTCTTGTCCCGCGGGAACGACAACGGGCGTAATGACGGAGTATCCCTCCCGGCGGATCAAATCGATATCGAACTCAAGCAGGAGCTGTCCTTTTTTCACCCGATCGCCGCTCTTTACATGGGCTTTAAATCCCTCTCCTTTCAGCGCCACGGTATTCATGCCGACATGAATTAACAGTTGAACTCCGGATTCATGCTCAAGCAAAACGGCGTGTTTGCTTTTCTCCATGATATGGGCGATTTTGCCCGCAAATGGAGCGGCAACCTTGCCCGAATCGGGAAGAATGGCGAACCCTTCGCCCATCGCTTTGCTGGAAAAAGCTTCATCCTCCACTTGATCCAAAGGTATGATTTTCCCCGGCAGAGGGGATGGAATATCCAGGTACGGCAGGTTTTCCTCTTTTTTCTTGCGTTTAAAAAACATCTGTTTTACCTCCTGATCTAATCTATGAATCTGAGTTATACTTGAGGGGAAATCAACAGCCTTGATTCATGCGTTTAGGAGGAGCCCTTCATGAACAAGAAAGAATTTGTCATTAACGATTTGCTGAGCAAAATCTACCAGAACTATTATCCCGATTGGAAACTGCCAACCGAGCGGGAACTGGCGGCACAATACAAGGTTTCCAGATATACGATCCAAGAATCGATTAAAAAGCTTAAAGACATGGGCATGGTGAATGTCATTCAAGGCTCGGGTATTTTTTTGAATAAAAATCTGCAAACCAGTCCGTTAATTTACAATTCTTTGACCGAAAACCCCTACTCTAGTATAAAATCCAAAGTCATCGAATTGCAAAAACAACCGGCCAGTCCCGAAGACCAGCAAATTTTCGGAATTACCGGCAATGATGAAGTATGGGTGTACTGCAGGTTAAGAATCGTGAATTATCGCGCCATGCAAATTGAGAGATCCAGATTGCCGGTCGCGCTGTTCCCCACCCTTACGCCTCAGGATGCCGAACAATCGATCCAATCGTATGTGTTAAAGCACAAATATACCATCTCCCACTATCTCAACACTTACGAGGCCATCGCGCTAAATAAAGAACAAGCCATGCTCTTGCAGCAAAAAAGAAAAAGCCCGGCCATGAAAATCTCAAGCCGCGGCATCTTAAGCAACGGCAAAATTTTTGAAACCAGCGAAATTGTCGCCATCGATTATAGATGCACCTATTTTACGGCGTTTAACAATGAGCATCATAAAAGAAGAACGCAATAAGAACGGGCGCTCATCAAGGTGTCACGATCGTCCCGTCCGGTATTCTCGCCTGCGTCCATTCATGCATTCTATACTCGACGGGATATTTTCCGACCATCGGTTCATTGAAATCCACTCCGATACCCGGCAAATCGATCGGATAGATATAACCGTCTCTGGCATCAAAAATCGGCGAAAAAAGGCTGCGCGTACGCTCCTTGATCGGAATATTTTCCTGGATGGCCGCGCTGTGCAGGTGTATATTAAGATGCGTATTGACAGCGGCGCCAATCGGAGATATATCCGACGGAGTGTGCCAAGCGATCCGGACGCCGAAAGCCTCACATAAGGCTCCGAGCTTCAGCGCGGGCGTAATTCCGCCGATTTGCGAGACATGGCAGCGAAGAAAATCGATCTGCCGGTTGACAATCAGGCTTTTCCATTCCAAAGGATTGTTAAACAATTCCCCGGTGGCAATCGGCGTTGAAGTTTGCGTCCGAATCTGGCTCAGCCATTCGTTCTGATCGGGCGGCAACAGGTCCTCGATAAAGTAAGGCTTGTACCGCTCAACTTCCTTGGCAAATTGCACCGCTTGGTTAGGAAAAAGGCGCTCATGCACATCATGCAAAATGTGGAACTGATTGCCGTATTTTTGCCTTAGCAATGAAAACATCTTTATCGTTGTTTCCATATACTCGTCTTGATCAAAATAAGACCCTTCCGTGCAATTTTCCGGGACGTGCAGACGTGTCGGATTCCCTCCGTAGAAGCCAAGCTGGCAGCGGATATGTTTATACCCTTGTTCCAAGAGGCCGTCGATCTCTATATACAAGTCTTCGATGTTATCGGCAACCGCATGCGTATAAGCGGGAATCGCGTCCCTGGATTTTCCGCCAAACAGCTGGTATAAAGGCATGCCGGCAAGCTTCCCCTTGATATCCCACAAGGCCATATCCACGCCGGAAATGGCATTATTGGTGACCGGTCCATTGCGCCAATACCCGTTAACCATCATCATATGCCATAAATCCTCAATATGATTAGCGTCTTTCCCCACTAGTATGGGTTTGAGGTACTCTTCTACCATCACTTGAACGGCTTTGGGACGCTGTTGAAAAGTCGCGCAGCCATATCCGGTTATGTTTCTATCCGTGGTTACCTTAACAACTACGAGATTATGCCGGTCGGGTTTAACCACAAAACATTCAACATCGGTAATTAGGGAAGGGATCATGCTATTCCTCTTTTCTGTAATTTCTTAGTCCATTGAAACATGTTTAAAGCGGGGAATCAATTTGGTCGGCAAAAAGCGTTCAAAAATAAAATAAACCAGTCCAATTTTAATATTTACATCACAAAAACCTTGTCAAATCAACGTTTATTAGAAAAATTATTGAATTTTGGACTGCTTTTATCCAAAGAATGTTTGTGTTACTATTCAGGTTGTAAACGGAACCAAAACTTATTCCAGACAGGAGAATTTTGCATGAGTAAAGAACAAGTCGTACAGGATATCATTTCCAGGGTCGGCGGGGAGGGCAATATTGACAACGCTTGGCATTGCATGACCAGGCTCCGGTTTACTTTAAAAGATAAAAGCAAAGTGGACATCGAGAAAATCAAAGAGCTGGATCCCGTCTTGGGCGCGCAATTTAACAACGATCAATTCCAGATCGTGCTGGGTCCCAAAGTCAGCGAATATTTTAATGTTCTGGCCGGTGATTTAAAGATTTCCGACAAGGACCCCGCCGAAGCCGGACAAGCCGGAAAGAAACAAGATTTCGTTACGGTATTTATGAATATCGTATCGGGAGTGTTTGGTCCGATCGTGCCTGCGATCGCCGGGGCCGGTATGATCAAAGGGCTGCTTGCCGGATTGTCGGCGCTGGGGATCATATCGGATCAAAGCCAAACCGTGCAAATTATCAACATGATGGCCAGCGGCGTGTTTACCTTTTTACCGTTCTTCCTGGCGGCATCGGCAGCTAAAATTTTTAAAACCAATGAATATTTGGCGATCGCCATCGCCGCCACCATCATGTTCCCAACGATGGTGGACGCGGCCAAAGCCGGCGAAATATCGCAATTTCTTTTTATGGGCTTCATCCCGATCCCTGTTTTTAATTACACAGGTACGGTCATTCCGATTATTTTTGCGGTATGGTTGATGAGTTATGTTCATAAAATCGTAAACAAATTTATCCCGGAAGTGCTCAAAACGGTTGTTACGCCTACTTTGACGCTGTTTATTTCCGGTTTTCTGGCCTTGTCGGTAATCGGTCCCATCGGAATCTATTTGGGGAACGGGTTAGCTTGGGTCGTTCAAGGATTGTTTGATATCTCGCCTATTGTGGCCGGGGTTGTTGTGGGGGCGATTCGTCCGCTGGCCGTATTTACGGGGATGCACCATGCCATGACTCCCATCGCTCTGCAAAATTTCGCCACCCAGGGCTACGATATGCTGATGCCCATGATGTGTATGGCCAACTTCTCCATTGTAGGCGCTACCTTCGCCGTGTACTTCAAAGTCAATACGCCAAAAGAGAAGTCAATTATCGTCTCGGCCGCGATTTCCGGACTGCTGGGCATCACGGAGCCCGCCCTGTTCGGGGTTTTGGCAAAATATAAAAAAGCGTTTCTATCAGCAATCATCGCCAGTTCCGTCGCTTCGGCATTTATCAGTTTCTTTGGCGTCAGATTGTATGGATACGTACTTTCGAGCATCTTTAGCATTCCGGCTTACATCGGGCCATATTTCGTATATGCCATCTCCGGCATGATCATTGCGATTGTCTTGTCATTTACGTTGTGCTACCTGCTCCTAAGAAAAAGCGGTACTGGTACTGCTGCGCAATCCGCTTAATGGATTTCGGCTCGGGGAGAGTGGGGCCGCGGTTGGCTGCGGTTGGACTCCAGTTGGACTGCGGCGGATGTTGCTTGATCGCCTAACATGCAAAAACCGGACACCTTCGTCCGGTTTTTTGGCATTTTAGCCCCGGTGGACCATGGAGCGGATGACAGGCTACTCTAAACGGCAGATCCGGCCGCATGGGCGAGGCTAACGGACAGGAGCGACCTTATTTGCCTGAAAAATCGCCGCTCTGATTTCTAACGGACTGGGGAGGCGCTATTTGCTCGAAAATGGCCGGATACGTGCTCAAAAATGCCGAATAAGGTCTGTGGTGTCCGTTACACTTTGAAAACTGTTGATTTCATCGAAATAGCGGCGCTGGAGTCCGTTAGGATTCGCTTTACGGTTGCACCTGCACACTAGTGTCTCCCTAATCCCCATTTACAGAAACCAAACGTCTTAATGGATGACAATGGGGCGCGTTATTTTCGCAAAATTCAACCATACGGCGGTATTGCTCCAGTTCATTTCTCTCGTGATATCCATTCACTAACCCCCATGCGACAATCAAAGCGGGAATAAGCGGCAGCTTCTGCTGCTTTGCCTCCAAACTATGTAACATTTCGTCATGACATATCCCGGCAAGGATTTGCCCGATTTGTATGTACGCCTCATAGGTATCGATACTTTTTTGAGCCCCCGGAAACGCTGATGTCGTGGCTAAAGCTCTCGCTTGACGGGCTTCGGACAGCCCTAAATGAATGTTGCCGCTAAACAAGTGAATTAAACTCTTAATACTCCGGTCCAATGATTGAAACATCGGCTCTTTGGAGGCCCAATCCACCCTGCTCATCACGTCTTCGGCCTGCTTGTATTCTCCGTATAATACATATGAGATAGCCGTATTGTAAGCCATCAAACATTCCGCTGTTTTCTTTTGAGAATTGGAAGATTTCAATGGTTTTACGATCGTGTCTATTAACCTGGATGGATCTTCATGTTGAAGCGCTTTGGCCACACCATTTTTACTCCTAATTTTAAGTACCATAAATACAATCGCGACAACAACGGGGATCAGGATAATACCAAAATTTCCGCTTGCGAAAATACTATATATGGCTAACAAGCCGATAATAATTGCCGGTATCCAAAGCTTGATCAGATATTTATCATTTGGCTTCAAATCTTAAGTCTCCTCATTAAGGTTTATTGACATCATTTTAGCGCCAGTATCAAATCTCCATCCGCAAACGGATCATATCCCTGCACTGGATCCCGTTTTCATAAATCTCTTCATCATAATGTCTTACAAAAAAATCGCGATCCACCCCAACGATTCGAAAACCGTACTTCTGATACAAGGCCAGCTGTGAAACACTTGAATTGCCCGTGCCGATCTCAACCGTTTTGATGTTCATCTCTTTGGCGATTTGTATGGCGTGCGACAACATTTTTTTACCTAGTCCCTGACCTTGATAGTTCTCTTTCACTGCTATATTTACAATTTCAATCGTATCCGGCCGAGTCCTCAAAATAACGAATACACCAACTACCTCATCCTCTAACGAAGCCGTATAGCAAATACCTCTCGATAAATAATCATCAACTATAGCTTTAGAGGGATCTGCGAGCAACAATAAATCATAGGGCGCGGATAATTTATCTGATAGTTTTTCAATGGATACTTCCATAATATCCTCCTTCTATTGCCATTTCATCTCACTTGCAGCCTTATTCCATAGTCCGAATCCCTCGGAATATTTCTTGTCATTAAACATGGGCAGCCTTTCTCTAAACCCTTCCGCAAGGGGAAGCGAGGGTAACTCCTTAACATCTACCCAACTTAATCGGCCTTCTTCCGTTTCAGCCAATAAATCACCGCTATATTTCTCCGTTCGATAACAAAAAACCAGATACTTATCGCCGGTTTCATCATTAAACCAATGAATGATTCCGCATAGCTCCAAATCACTGATCGATAACCCTGTCTCTTCTTTAACTTCTCTGATTGTAGAATCTATAATACTTTCGCCGTCTTCGATATGTCCGCCCGGAAAAGCTATCCCCTTCCATGACTTAACTCTATTCTGTACTAAAACCTTGCCTTTGTCTTTATCGTAAATCATGCACATATTTGTCATTTCAACTTTGGACAACTTCGTCATCTCCTAAAGAATGCTCGCAAAATCACTTATTTTTCAATTTATTCTTTCCAAATGAGGTTTCCCAAAATTTCATCAACGGTTTCTTCGGGTGTTAAGTTAGAGGAATCTAACCACATTCCGGTTCGCAGAGTTTCCTTCCGCAGTACGTTATCTAATGCTTCTACGGTCCAAATTCCATATCCTTTCTTCGTTCGCGCAGCTTCCCTTTGTGCCACAACTGATTTATTGGGGCAAAGAACAACCACATCCAAAGGACGGTTACGGACAAATGATATAAACTCTTGCAGCATGGGGCCAATGATAACATCTTGAACAATCACGGTAAACCCTGCTTCAAAATAAAGATCGGCAGCTTGGGCCGTTAGCCTATGCCGGAGCAGCAATTGTTCTATTTCACCTTCTTCCGGGTTCGGCGTTACCTCACTGCGGTTATTGACAATCATTTTTCGAAACATATCCCCGCGTAAATGGACCGACTTTCCAAACCGTTCAGCAAGCAGTTGAGCCACCGTCGATTTTCCGCTCGCCATAATCCCCGTAATTAAAATGATCCGAGGATGTTCCGTTATCATATATAACGTCCCCCTATTTCTTTTTAGATTTATGCAATAACGTCATCTTATTTCAATTTCATGAATAACGCCGAACATTCCCGTCATTCCGTCATGTTTATGGAAACCATATTTATTGTAGAATGGCTCTTTACCTTGGGATGCAAATAAGCCTACAAATGATTTTTCCGGTGCATTGTCCTGCAAGTATTCCCTAATGGCTGCCATGATCCTATTCCCACACCTGATCTAACTTGTTTGAATAAAATTGAATGGCTCTCCTATAGGTTTGAATCCCTTTATCGCTGCTTGTTTCAGCCAATAAACTTAATAAAATTTCCATTGCAGCATTGTGTTCCTTAAGATTGTATTTAACCATTGCCAGGAAGACTTGATACTCTTTTGATTCCGGATATTCTTTTATCGCTTCTTCAAATATTTTCTCGGACTGTTGGTACATTCCAAGTGTTCGATACGTACTTCCCAAACCCAATAATGCTCCTTGTCTTTCCTCTCCTTGGAGTCCCAACTCCAAGGCTTTCTGGTAAAACGGGACCGCTTCCCTTTCTTGTCCCGCAGCATCATGTACCCAAGCACACTGGTACCAAACGGACGGATTCTTAGGATCTTGCGCTATCAAATCAAGCAGCAATGACTTGGCTTCTTCCAATTTTCCGCTTTGCCTGAGTTCTATGGCTTTTTCCAACTCGTTCATTAATGTTCATCCTCTACGATTATTTTCCCCTTTAGTCCGGCAAGTTCAAACAATCGTTGCACAGTATCCTGTTTCTTTGCCCTTTTTAACCGCCTCGACATAACCATTAAAGTAAAAAGGGATATTATCTTCTGTTCCATTTAGAATTCTTCCCCTCACTTTATCAAAAGCTAATAATGAAATTGAAAAATCCGGTTCACCCGTAATTAGAATCGGTTGTTTTCGATCTTGCACCCAATAGTACTTCCCGCCGCAGTTCCTTCTAGCAACTTCGAAAATATAACATCCTACCATAGAAGAGACTGAATCCAAATGTTCTTCATCCAATTCAAAATCGCATAGTTCATCAAGAAGATCATCTACATCATGTAGGCTTTCAATGCTAAAATTGAAATTTCCTTTATCTTCAAAATTTTTGGTGAAGCTTTCTGATGTTGATATTATGTCTTGCTCTAATGTATTTGGCATAGATTTCTCCTTTTCACATACCGTTTTTCTTAATGTACTTTTGTATTATTTCTTCATCCCAAAGCTGAACCTCGATATACCTTTCCGGTCCCTTACTGCCATCCTTATTCCATTGCTGGGGATACCCGTACTGTTCAATAATCAAAAATATCTCACGTTTCGTATATACTTGTTCCCGGTATGGCTTCCCATCCAGAAACCTCATGGTTGGAAACAAATCACCATAGGTGAAACTAATAGTATCCTCATCGATATCATCCAATGGGATTATTACTTCTTTGGCCTCGTTATACCAACTTTTAAGCCATTCACATGGACCTAACGTCAAATAATGGGGAAAACGGCTCCTGGGTTTTCCGCCTTTCTGAATAAACATCTTGCGAGCCCTATTCTCTAAATCTCTCCTAACTGTTAAATAATCCTCCGACCTTTGGCTCGCGAATACGCCCTTCTCTTTAAGGTTTCGCATGACATCTTCAGCATCTTCCATACTTAACCCTGACAAATTCCTGAACGGTCCGTGACTTGATTCAAAATAATGATATAAGAACAACTCCACCCGGTTCCTCAATTCCATATTCTCTTTACTTCCATTAAACTGCCCTCTTCAAACTCCATCCGGTAGATATCCGGTTTCGTTGTGCTTAACAAAAAATCGAAATCGTACTTACTGTTGAAATATCTCATCATTAATGTCATGACCAGTCCATGTGTGCCAATTACGATCTTTTTTCCTTGGTTTTCCTCTATTATCTTCTTCAAAACACCAATAGCCCGGTTCATACACATCGCACTGGACTCTCCTCCAGGCAATGAATAGTCGGGATCACCGATCATCTTATTTACTTCGGGATATAATTCCTGATCAGTCATTATCCGATTTTCGTTTGAAAATTCCAATTCCCTTAACTCTTCAAAAAGTAATATTTCTTTATCATAACACTTCGCTAATTCCTCGATGGTTAACACGGCTCTCCTATAAGGACTCGATACAAATACATCTATTCCTTCATTTTTAAGTATTTCCGTGATTCTTTTTGCATCAGACCATCCTTTGTCCGTCAGCCCGCGAGTTCTCTCATTATTTTCCGTTTTTGGGGACTCTCCATGTCTCACCATATAAATATATGTTTTCATACAACCTCCGACTTGAAATATTTGAAATATCTTCTTCACTTAAACGTACCCTTTAAGAAAAATGTTTTCTATATCCTTCAACCTTTTCATCTTTAAATCCTAATTTCTCATAAAAAGCATGTGCTTCTTTTCTATGTCCACCAGACACAAAAATTATATAATAACAGCTTCTTTCCTTAGCTATTGTTTCAATATTTGTCATCAATTTTTTCCCGATTCCTTGTTTACGAACACGATTGGAAACTACGACATTCTCAATTACCATAAAAGGTCTGCATTCCCCTGCTATATCCTGGAAAATAATCCCCATAACTGACCCTACTAATTCATTTTTTTTAAAAGCTCCAAGTATATAATAATTATCGTTACAATCATCCTAATGTCAGTATCGTTTCTGCCAATAAACTTGTTTTCATCTACATTATAATACTGATTGCGCCGACATCGTCAAACAATCATAGTCCACAATATAAAGTTTGTTGTCTGTTACTTTTATGTATCCTTCTGCCTTCCTGAAGCACTCTTCATCGGCTATTTCCGTTTCCGGACCTATGATTACATCTATATTCCATGAATGTTCAATTCCTTCGTTTGTCATTTGGTACACTAATATATTTTCGTTTATCATTTCACTACTAAAATGCTGCAGCAGTTCTACCAACTCCCAGTCTTCATTTACAAAGGACTTGTAATTCTGAGCGTTGACTAACCCTATAAAGCTTGTATCACCGTACTCTAAGTAAATATTCATAAGGGCACCCTCCCTAGTTCTTTGATTTTTAATGCTCAAATGCTCAAATCACCGATGGGCAAGAATATTTACTAATTTCCCAAATGGGTCTCGAACATAAAATCGCCTAACCCCCCAGGGCTCATCCGCAGGCCCATACTCTATTGGAAATCCAGATTCCTTCATTCGTTTATATGCAAAATCGACATCATCAACTTCAATGGATAAATCAGGTGTAGGAGTCTTAGAACCTCCCTCTGAAGCAAAAGAGATTTGTACTTTCATTGCTTCATCAGATCCGTATGTGGCAATCCAACCCTGATCCATTAATAAATTTAGTCCCAATACTTCCTGATAAAAGTACTTAGCTTTTTCAATCTGCTCTGTATGGATGTTGGTCACTATTCTTTTGACTATCATCGTCATTAGCCTCCATTTACATTTATAAGCTTTTTAAATAGTCTGTAGTCCCTGTTAATTCCGACCATCTAGCCGAAAGAAATTTTGCATAGTTTAAAGGGCTGATGCCATAAGTTCCAAGAGAATGCCCGTCGCTCGACCAATTTCATATCTCTCTCCCACCCGAAAGAAGTGAAGTCTTCATTAGCGATAAATGCATTTACATTGTAGAAATCCCCATTCTTGTCTGCCTGTATATACGCTCTCATTATATTGATACCTCACAATTCTCCATAAAACTAATCAAATACAAAATACATATGAACGGCACTATTTTTTCATTCTTTAGTTGTGCTTGCCGGAAAAATATTCTTTAGAAGCAACTGTGTTATTTTATTATATTCCAAAGTGTATAACACATTGATTAGTTTCTAAGGCGGTGTCTATTACCTCTATTAATTTGCTTAATGATTCGATTAATTCATTTCGCGTAACTGATATCTTTTCGTAGCGCCCTTCATCTGACCCTGCTTCCCAACCGTAATTTCCGGTAATAATAAACTCTGGAGGAGCGTTCAAAAAAAGTTCCTTCCAAGATGAAATAATATTCCTAAAAGTATTCAGATTCTCTTTATCCCGGATAATCGTATATCCATATACATCCAATCCAAATCCATGAAAGGCATCACTCGGCCCCCTAGATTTAATCCATGCGAGAGTATCACTAATATAATTAATAAAATCATCATTTATTGAAACCTGAGGCAAAACTTCAATTCCATTAATAACAATTTTGTTTTTATCCCATGTCACATTTTCTAAAGGTGCTCGTTCATCCCCAACTATAAATTCATGATATGGCATGAAATTATTCCTCCTTTCAGATTATTAATTCTCGTAATCTTATTCTTGTACAAACCAATTCTTCATTAAATGATTCATTAAACGAGTCCTTTAAAGATCAATCCAAAGATCCAAAGCAATCCCGTTATAAAGAAATAAATGGGTCAAAAACAGTTCAACATCGGATTCATCACTTTGCCCAGATAATATTAAAACGCTTTATATTCAATCTTTTCACTTATCCATGTAGGACACTCAATACTCGGTTCGACAATTACAGCTTTGGTGAATAATTTATTAATAAGGTTTCACTTCCTTTCTGCATGCTGTAAGCACAATGCCTTAGATTCACTCATTACTAACACAATAGGCTGCCTTAAACGGCAGCCTATTTCTGGTTATGGCAATTTATTTACTTGCGGAGAGAATGAACTTCTCCAGTGATCCTGTATCGGTAATACTGTGATTGCATGCCTGGTTGTCCATACATACGTAGTTGCCCATAAGCGAAATATTATCCGGCGAAACGTTGGCAGGCTTGGTTTTGACCGAAAAGAAGGCAAGTTCCTGATGCCGATTACAGAACAGGCAGTACCCCTTCTTATTGATCGGCGTAATTCTCCCCTCGATGCCGACGAACCGTCCTTCGTACGGATATACTATGAATAACTTGTTCGTGGCGATATCCACCCAACTCAGATACGTCACAAATCGAAAGTCGATGGACTGTAAATCCGGCACTTTCAGCTTCTTATTTTTAGGGAATAGCTTCTGAATTTGCTTCGGCGTAATCGGCGGAAAAGGCTCCACGTATGCTTCCAGGGCGCTAAGGTATCTCTGGAAATCATAGGCCGTCTCGAAGGTCGAGATTTGTCCCAGCATCTTCTGCTGCTCCTCCGTCAGAACCGGAAATGCTTCAACAATGTTTGCTACGGCACTATACCTTACGGTTTCCAAGACACTCCGATCCGCAACGGTTCGCAAAGTTTTCTGAAGAAATTCCGCTTGTTTCTTAATCACGTTAAATTGGTGGTTTCTAATAAATGGTGTACTCATAGCTTTCAGCCCCTTATTTATTTTGAAAGATGATCAATAAGGTGCAACGCCTGTTATTAGAAACGATAAAGTTTAAGTTTGGGCGATCCAATTCATCCTATCACGCCCCACGCAAAGTATCGCCCCAAATCAGGCTTTGCATGAGGACTCCCTAGCTAATGAGCAATTCAGTATTGCCACCGGTCCTACCCCCAATCACATATCATACGCAAAGTATAGCAGCAAGTCCCGGGAGGCGCAATTTTTTTCGGTGGATGGATTAAATGTATCTCCTCAGACCAACATTCTTCCTAATTTCACAATAACCTGATCTTTAGAAGTGTGGTAAACCAAGGTTTTATCTGTACTATTTTGACCGGCCGTGTCATGAGTACTTTCTTTCTAGTGCATCCTTGAATACTTTAATGGGTTTTTGATAATCAATGGGCTTGTAGCCAGGCACTCAGGTCAAAAGTGTGATCAAACTCTGCATTTCTGCTATAGCGTGACATTTCTGTCATCGTCCCCTAAACACTCTTATCATTGGTAATTCCTATACTAACCTCCCCGGCTTCAAATAAATATTGTTCAACCACACTTTTCTTTATCCCCTCTAGCTGTAAATATTCTTTAAGTTCGGACTTGAATTTTTCCTGCAGTTTGCTTAATTGCGAACTCCGAATCCCATCGAGGATCAAACATAATCGACTTGAGTTATTGACAAAGATGATATGTTTTCTTTTTAGCTGCAATATATTAACATGCCAACAAAATAGCGGATCAACCTCACCTATGTCAACTGGATCTACCTTCATATCTTTTAAAAGTTTTTGAGTGAATCTAAACGCAAGCACAACGTTCCCTCCTCGTTAATTTGAACCGGTATCCCATAACGTTGTTGCATTCCCGATACATCTATCAATAAGTTCATTCCATTCATTCAATAATCAGTTTGATGAGTTCTTCTTCTTCAAACATCTTCAATACTCTTTCGCGATTTCTTTGATCCTTGAAATCATACCATCTTTTCAACAAATCATCGTCCTCCGATAAAGTGTCCTAAAACCTTCTAAAAACGCCCCTTCCCCCACTTAGAGCACGTTCAAGCGAGTTCTTCATTCTCTTGTCTGTCATGGTTTCAGTGAATTCTTCCATATCCTCGAACGATTGCCATGATTCAATTTGTGGCACTCTGATATAGCGCTCTCCAAATTCTTCCTCAATTCTTTCTTCAAGCTCAGGATCATTGTCAATGTAATCTCCCAACATCTCTACTTCCCCGGCCTACAAATCAAAATAATATTTCATTTCATGTCCCGTATGCTCACTGGCAAAGACTATTTCTTCAAACTGATGCGCTGTTAATTTGATTTCTCTCACTTCAAATCTCCACCTTAGTTCTCGCCCCCGATTCTTTTTTTCAAAAAATAATGATCAGGCCAACCGCTATAACCGTCTGTAACTTTTGATCCCATCGAACCTTCCTTCTTCCCATGAAAAACGAGCAAACTATTGAAACTGATTCATGAAGTCGCTGTCAAAGTCGGGAAGTTTTCCACTCTGACACAACGTTCTGATTGGAAATATCCAATTGAATTGGAAACTCAATGGCAGATACGGAAGTTAGATTGGAAATTTCCAATTGATCTGGCTCTGCACCGTGCAAAATAGGCGATTGGAGCAAATTCTATTGGATATTCTCCAATGAGAGTACCAAATTGCGATTGATACCGTCAATCTATTGGATTTTTTCCAATGAGAGGTGGCATCATGCATATGACGATCCGGTATTCACAAAACACCCCAGCCCTAGATAACTCTTATCTTAGGTTGGGGTATTATACATTGCTTAAGACATATTCGGATAGATCATCACCTTTATACTGGTCTCTTTCGCCGTACGCGCCGTTTCCACCGCTTCTTTAATGTCCGTAAGCGCATAGCGGTGGGTGATGATTTTCTCCATCTCGGCGGAGGAATGCTGCAGCGCCTGAATCGCCGGCTTGTACGTGTTGGCGTAGCGGAAAACGCCGTAGGCATCGATCTCGCCGTCGATCAGTTGGCCCATATCCATCGGCACCGTGTCCGAAGCGGGCAAGCCGACGAAGACGATTCTTCCGCCGCGCCGTACCAGCTTGATCGTATCGGCCATCGCTTTGGCATTGCCCGACGATTCGACGATGAGGGTGATCCCCTCTCCTCCCGTCAGCTCGGCAAGCCGCTCCCGTACATCCTCGCCGGCCGGATCAAGCGCTGCGGTAAAGCCCAGGTCGAGGGCCATTTGCCGCCGCAGCGGCACCATATCCGTTCCGTAGATTTCGGATACGCCGAACAGCTTCGCCGCCTGCCCCGCAAGCAGGCCGATCGGGCCGAGGCCGGTGATCAGCAGCCGGTCAAACGGCTTGGCCCGGCCGCGAAGCAAGGCGTGAAAGCCGACGGACAGCGGCTCAAGCAGCGCGCCCTCCTCGTAGCTCATCGTATCCGGCAGCTTAAACAGGTAATCGCTGGGCATCACAATGTATTCCGCCCACGCGCCGTTCACGGGAGGCGTCGCCAGGAAAGCGACATCCGGGCACAAATTGTAGCGCCCGCTTTTGCAATAATCGCAATGGCCGCAGGCCACCCCCGGCTCCACCGCCACCCGGTCGCCCACCGCTACATTCGTTACGTTAACGCCTACTTCCACCACCTCGCCGGCCAATTCATGGCCCAGCACGATCGGCTCCTTGACCACGTAACGGCCGATTTTGCCGTGCTCGTAATAATGCACGTCCGATCCGCATATGCCGATGCAATACACTTTGATCAGCGCTTCGTTTTCCTTGGGAACGGGAATTTCCATCTCCTTGACGGCGATGGACAACGGTTTGTCCATGATCGCCGCTTTCATTGTACCTGCCGCCATAAGTGCTCACCTCTTATACAATAGTGGGATATATGCCGAACTCAATCTCCAAACTCCCGGTACGCAAAATAATCAAAATCCCCATGGAGCCTGCGCCCGCTTAAATCGTGCACACAAACGCCGATAAACGCGCCGGTGAACCCCTGATCCAGCAAGACGCCCCCGCGCTTTGTCTCCGCGTTCTCGTCAGACATGCGTCCGGCATCCAGCACCGGCCCGGCAGCGGTCCAAGCGGAACCGTCAAGCGAGTAGTAAAATTGAGCCTGCTCATAATGAAGCGTTAGCTTCAGATAAACCCGTTCGCATCCGTCCACGGATATTTCCTGATCCAGCGGCTCATCGTATACCCCCTGGTCGCTCGTCAGGATAGCGAGGCTTTTGCCCAACGTTTCGTCCCAGCTGATTCGCAAATAATACCAGTTCCGGGCGTTATAATAGTAGACCAGCCCGGCCATTTGCTGATACGTCTCGGGCTCGAACTCTACCGCTGTCTCCGCTTCCGCGGTGAACGCCTGCTGCCGGCGGGCCACCAGGCTCTGGCCATGGGCGGAAGAGAAGGACTCTCGTCCGCGAAGGCGCAGATACCCCGGCCGCTCCCGCAGCGTAAGCCACGATTCGTCCGCCGGTACGCGCAGGGTATTGAAATGGACGGCAAGCGTCTCGCCATCAAAATGATCGATGCCCGTACCGTGCGGCGGCTGCTCGGGAAAAGGATGCTCCGGCAAATCCGCAGGGGCGGCGGCCGTAAGCTCCGGCTCACAACCTCCGCTCACCGGCCGCAGCCAGCCATCCTCCGTCCACTCCACTTGCTGAATCGCCGTCTCCCGGCCCAGATTACACATACGGGACGTCTTTAAGGGCCGGCCGCATAAATGAACCATATACCATTCGCCCGCGGCCGTTTCCACCAGATCCGCGTGTCCCGCCCGCTGCAGCGGGAGCCCGGGATTAAACCTTGAGGTCAGAATCGGATTCGCCGGATCGACCTCATACGGTCCCAGGATGGACTCCGAACGGGCCATCGTAACGGCATGCTCATAGCGGGTGCCGCCTTCCGCGGTCAGCAGATAATAATAGCGGCCGCGGCGGTAAAGATGCGGTCCCTCCGTCAGGCCAAGCGAAGTCCCGCGGAAAATGTTATGCACCGGCCCAACCAGCTTTCGCTGCCGCTCATCGTACTCCTGGATCACGATCCCGCCGAAGCGATTTCGTCCTTTCCGGTGGTCCCACACCATGTTGAGCAGCCATTTCCGGCCGTCCGTGTCGTGGAATAACGACGGATCAAAGCCGCTGCTGTTCAGATAGACCGGCTCCGACCACGGCCCCTTAATATCGGAAGCATACACCAGATAATTGTGCGAATCCTTAAACGGTCCGATATGGCTTTTTACATCGGTATATACGAGATAAAAGATCCCGTCGCTGTAACTTAGACACGGCGCCCACACGCCGCCGGAGCTGGGATTGCCCAGCATGTTCAACTGGCTGGTCCGCGTCAGCGGATGCGGCAATAACCGCCAGTGCTTGAGATCGCGGGAATGGTGAAGCTGAACGCCGGGAAACCATTCAAACGTTGACGTGGCGATATAATAATCGTCACCGGCGCGGATGATCGAAGGATCGGGATTAAAACCGGGCAAGATCGGGTTAACAATCGTCTTCATTTTTGGAGCTCTCTCCTCTCCGAATTACCGTTCAAACCGGAACCAGCCAAAGTCGAAACGGCTCCCCGGCAAAAAGATAAACGTCACATTCTGCACGCCGGTCACCTTGTCCAAAGGAAACTCCTTCACCTCGTAACCGTCGGTGTGCGCAAACTCGATCAGCTGCTGCCGGCTTTCGCCGTCCTGACCGGAGAACCGCACGTGAAGCGTATTTTTATCGATCGGCGAATGTCCGTAAACGGCCAGCTTTGCGGCGCCTTCCGCCGTAAAGTCCATCTCCTTGATCTCCAGGGAGACATTATTGCCGATGCCTTCGACGCGGCTGTCCACGATCTTGAAGGAATCGCCATAGATGTGATCGCAGTCCGCGGCGGCGTTTTGCGCAAAGGCCCGATTCTGACGGGTAAAATAAAAACCTTTGATATGAACCTTCTGCCTGAGCACAAAACAAATCGAAGTAATGCCGCGGAGCCGCTTGTTTAGGCGGAACGTTTCCTCCTGGTACACGTTCCATTTCGTTTCTTTTTGGTACACGGCATCGGCCAGCAGCTCGCTGCCCGCTTCGCCCGGCATGCCTTCCCAAATCTGCAGCGGGTAAGGTTCGCTGGTTAAGGCAAAGATGGGGATGGTAATCTCATTCGAGCCATGGGAACCGAAATCGAGATTCCGGAATCCGACCCGGGTTTCCCCATCCCTGCTGGTGGCTACGCCTCTTTCGTTGCCGTTGCCGAGTTCGCCTTGGCTGTAGTCGTACAGCCCGGCGGAGATAAAGCCGTAAGGGTCCTTACCCGCCATGCCTAGTCCGGAGGCCGTAAACTCCAGCTCGGAGATCAGCTTGATTTTGTCGCTGCCGTTTTTGCTGGTGCACCGAACGCGAAAATTTCCATCCCCTAACGCCGTAATTCGCGCCATATGGCCATTGTCCTCCATTTGCGCCAGATTGTAAGGAATGCCGGCATCGTTGACCACGCTCCATTCCACTTCCGTATAGGTAGTGTTGTGAGGGTACAGTTTCGCTTCAACCTCAACCATCGATTTCGTATCGTCCAAATGCTGTCCCGAGCGGCTGAGCAATTCGATTTTACGCAGCGGAATTTCGTCCGGGTTTCCCATAACGATAGGCAGTTCCCGATTACTCTGTTGAGCGGAGATTCCCCGCAGCTCCTCTTCCGCACAAGGCAGGGCGGCAAACTCCAGCGTCCGGCTGTCCATGCCGATTGAACTCACCTTCATCCGGATTGTGCCCGGCTCAGTACCGGCCGCAACGATCGCCATCAATTTTCCGCTGAACAATCTTCGGCTTAACCCTTTGTACGGATCGTAATCCGTGCTGTCTCCGTTATCGAGCCCCACCAGCCGGCCCGCTCCCGTAACTTCAACGAACACCCGGTTGTTCGCGTTCTCCACGGGCCGCCCGTCCTCATCCTCCATCGTAATTTCCACGAAAATAAGATCCGTTCCGTTTGCGATCAGAGATTCCTTATCCGGCTTCAGCTTGATTTGTCTCGCGTCTTTGAAAGAGGTGCGGACGTCGGCCGCAATCACCCGGCCGTGCTCATCATAAGCGATGGCTTTGATCTCCCCTTCACGATAAGGGATCTTCCACCATCCGGCCAGCTCTTGCCCATGCTTGTGGTCGATCTCGCGGCTCCCCACGGTCACGCCATTGCAGAACAGTTCCACTCGGGGGGCGTTCGAGCAGACGCGGACATCGATCATTTGCCCGGGATTGAAATCCCAGTACGGAAAAAGATGCACCATCGGCCGCTCTTTGTAATTCGTCCATTCCGCCTGATAGATGTAATACGAGTCTTTGGGGAACGTAGCCGTGTCAATTTGCCCAAAATAGGCGTTTTTCGTATGATACGGGGTCGGCTCCCCGATATAGTCAAACCCGGTCCAAATGAACTGCCCCAAGGAGAACGGAGTATCCCTTTCCGCCAAAATGCAAGCTTCCGCCGACTTCGCCCCCCAGCTGGTGGAGCTGTTCCCGAGCGCCGAGCACTGCTCATCGTCATCGGCCAGAATGGACTGCTCGAACGGGAAATGGTACACGCCCCGGCTCTGCACGACCGAAGCCGTTTCACTGCCGTAGATGATCCAGTCCGGATGCTCGGCATGATGCTGGCGGTAGTATTTTTCCGCATAATTGTAGCCTGCGACCTTGACGAGATCCGCGCATTTCCGGGCATTTTTCCAAGGCATGTAATTGGAGCCGATCGTCACCCGGGCGTTCTGCTTCGGATCGGATTTGCGCACTTCCGCCATCAGCAGCCTGGTGATTTCCTGCCCTCTTTCATCTGCATGAGTATCATAGATTTCATTCCCGATGCTCCACAGCAAAAGGCTGGGGTGGTTGCGGTCCCGCCTGACCCAGCTCTTTACGTCCACAGCGGCCCAATCTTTGAAAAAGCGTGCGTAATCGTAAGCGGTTTTTGGTCTTTCCCACATGTCAAAAGCTTCGGACACGACCAGCAACCCCATCTCATCCGCCAAATCCATCAGCTCAGGCGCCGGCATATTGTGGGCCGTCCGGATCGCATTGACGCCCATCTCCCGCAAAATCCGCAATCTCCGCCGCAAGGCTTCTTTGTTGAACGCCGCTCCCAAAGCGCCGAGATCGTGGTGTTCGCAAACGCCGTTCAATTTCATGTGTTTCCCGTTCAAAAAGAAACCTGCGTTCGGATCAAGGCGGATCTCCCGGAATCCGACGGATTGGGCAACGGTTTCAATAACCGGGCCGCCGGCGGAGCCGCCCGCTCCCGCCGCAGCCGGCCGCAGCTCGGTCACGAGCGTATACAAATGCGGCGCTTCCGTGCTCCAAAGCTGCGGGTCAGGAACCGTCAGCTTTTGCAGGTTCAGAATGACGGCGGAATCGTTGTGTCCTGCCCCTGGCGAGACCTGTTCCGCACTGGACTGAATGATCTCCCCTTTGTACAAAAGCGTATGAGTGAGCACCGCATCCCGATCAAGCTTTAACTCGGTTTCGATATCCGCCTGCCATTCGTCTCCGTCCCGCGCGGCTGAAACATAGATCCCATTCGTGACAATATGGCTGCGGCCCCGCGTTTTCAGCCACACATTGCGGTAAATCCCGGCGCCGGAATACCACCTGCTGTTGGGACTTCGAAACACAACCTTGAGCACAATTTCGTTTTCCCCGGCTGCCAGCGCCTCCGTGATTTCATGCTCGAAGGAGGAATAGCCGTATTTCCACTCCCCGATCTGCTGCCCGTTCACATACAAAGTAGAGTCCATGTAAACCCCGTCGAAGGCCAACAATACCTGCTCATCGCTGCCTGTATACGTGAACGTTTTCCTATACCAGCCGATGCTGTTTTCGTACAGATCCAGCGTATTGTAGATCAGCCAGTCATGAGGAATATCGACCGGTTTAAAGCTCAGTTCGCCCGGACTTGCGGTCTCCAGACCGCTTTTGGCAAATTCCCAACCGTCGTTAAACCGTCTCTTCTTATTCATCGCCTCTCGCCCTCTTTCCGTTCCTAATAATAGTGCGACCTCTAATAGATCGTACGCCCGTGTTCGTCGGCAATACCGGACTTACGGAAAAAATACGTATTGATTTGATCCCGCCATTCCAAGGCGTGCTGTGCTTGTTGCTGAAGACGGCCGCGCACATTCTCGAACTGCCGGGCGTCCATGCTTCCTTCCAGGGTCAGCCACGATTCCAGAAAGTCCGCCGCCTGCTCCGCCCCGGCAAAATGCGTGTCGTAAATATGTTGAATAACCGTTTTGCCGGAATGCAGCTTATGGGTATACGGAACATGGTGGAAAAACAGCAGCAATTCGTCCGGGCACGTATCCGGCGATTCATAACGGTCCGCATGCGGTTTATAATATTGGGCGGCGTATCCGGTTCCCGTCTTCACGGTCCGGTCCACGCCGATGCCGTCCCTGTCGGCAAAATGATAGGTGCCCCACCTGGAATATTCGTAGCCATCCACGTTCGGCCCGTAATGATGATCCGGATTCACCATCCAGCCGACGCCAAGCGGGGCGGTGTAGTTTTCATAGGCCCGCCAGGAGTTTAAGAGGATGTTCAGAATGGTCTCCACCAGCCTCGGCTCGGTGCCGAACGTTAAATAAATCCACTCTCTGGCAATCTGTTCCGCGGTCAGCCGCGGGTTCCAGCTCAAACGGCCAAATCCGTATAAATTCGCCTGGGCCAAAACATGTCCCGTCCAGTTCGCGTCGTTCCCGATATTGGATACGGCCGCGATCCCGCCAAGCCTTCGGCCAAACAGCGAGCCGGACACTGCCTTGGCCACGGTGGAGCCTTCGCCGCGGGCAAACGTGTCGAACTCAAGCGCTTCCTTCCACTGCGGCACCAGATAGCAGACATGCCTCGCTTGCCCCGTATATTCCTGAGCGATTTGCAGCTCCAGCACTTGGTTCGTCGAAGGCAAAGCCCCGAACAATGGCGATACCGGCTCGCGGACCTGAAAATCCAGCGGCCCGTTTTTGATCTGCAAAATCACATTGTCGTGGAAATGACCGTCGAGCGGCGTGAAATGATCGTAGGCGGCTCGGGCCCGGTCCGTGCTGCGATCGCGCCAGTCCTGCTGACAGTTGTAAACGAAGCAGCGCCATATCACGGTGCCGCCGTAAGGCCGCAGCGCTTCCGCCAGCATGTTCGCCCCGTCGACATGGTTGCGGCCGTACGTGAACGGCCCGGGGCGGGATTCGGAATCCGCCTTGACCAGGAACCCGCCGAAATCGGGAATAGCCCGGTAAATTTCCTTGGCCGCATTTTTCCACCACGCTCTGACCCCCTCATCAAGCGGATCGGCTGTGGGCAAATCTCCAACCTGCATCGGGCTTGCAAAATTAATGCTTAGAAACGTCGCGATGCCATACCTGCGCAGTACCTCGGCAACCCGGACCACTTCGGACAACTGCGGCTGCGTGATGAGCAGCGATTCGTGTTGATGAACATTGACGTTGTTGATGGATATCGCGTTGATTCCCGTAGAGGACAGCAGCCGGGCATAATCCTTGATTCGGGAAAGATCGCCGACGATACGGTTATTTTCGTAAAAGATCGATTGCCCCGCGTACCCGCGTTCAATGCTGCCGTCCATGTTGTCCCACTGGTTGATCATCCTTAGTCCGTCCATGGGAGCTTCCTGAATATCCAGGTCCTCGAGCGCGCTTCCCATTTGCATAAGCCTAAGCAGATGAAAAGCCGCGTATAAAGTTCCGCGGTCCGATCGCCCGGCGGCGAGCAGGCACTTCCGCCCGTCCAAAGGCAAAGTTTTGAGTATGTAACTATCCGCGGATGAAGTGGATAGCGAGGATAAAGCTTCGTCGATCGCATCCGACTGCCCCCAGGTGCCCAGCAAAATATAATGGGCTGCGGTGGGGGACTGTCGATCCTGCGGACTCGAACCGGTTATCGCGAGAATGCCAAGGTGAAGCTCCTCAATTGCCGATTCAAGCACGATGCCGGCGGCGGCCGGGGAGACAAGCTCCCCGCACCACTTTCGGTATTCATTCAGTTTTTCCGGATCGTTGACCGCCGGGTACCGCAGCCAGCATTTGTAAACCTCACTGTGATGGCTTAGCCGTTGCATGGAAATACCTCCGCTTTTGCTATTTCGATTTGGCCAATGCGGCGGCATACTCTTCGGCCACCTTGTCGCCGCCCGCTTGCTTAAATTTCTCCAGCTGCTGCTTCCAGCCGTTCTCATCCAACTTGCCCATGATAAATTTCACTTTGGCGTCAATCAGGATTTGCGTCAGTTCCGCGCCGCGTTCCGCCCATGTATCGGAGACCAGGCTCATCGTAGGGTCCTTGACCGCGAATTGCTCGTTTTCCTTCTCGACCTGAAGCACTTTCTCGGAGATCGGATCAAGGTCGCCCGGCGTTTTGATCGCAGTTAAAGGCACCGTCACAAGAGGTTTGTTGTAGGGGAAGGAAACCTCATTATCGTAAAGCTCCTGGTTGAGGCGAACCGCCTTCCCGTCTTTGATTTCGTAGTGCTTGCCTGCGATCCCCCACTCCAGCAGGTCCGCCATTTCCTTGTCGGCCAGCTTGTCAAAGAAAGCCAGCAGCTGCTTCAGCTCCGCTTCGCTTTTCACGCTCGATTTCGGGAACATGAGAATGCCGTTGGAGCCGCGGTCCGCCGCCACCCGCCGTCCCTGCGGCCCTTCCAGGGCGCTGACGAAATCCAGCTTCGCCGCGGGGTTCACTTTCTCGACGCGGGTTTGAAAGCCGAGCACGTTGTTGGTCGTGGCGTTAATCACGCCGGCTTTGCCGTTCTCCAGGTTGCCTTCGTTTTGTCCGACATCGATCGAGGCAAAATCTTTGTTCATCAGCCCTTCATCGTAGAGCTTTTTCATAAATTTGAGATATTCCAGGTATTCCGGCGTCTCCTCCGCTTTCACGAATTTTCCGTCCGTTTCGCTCCAATTGTTGGGCGCGCCGAAAGCGGAGCTAAGGTCAAAGGAGATATTGTTGTTGCTGATCATGATCGTAACCCCTACGGTATCGTTTTTGCCGTTTTTGTCGGGGTCCTGCTCTGTAAACGCTTTTAACATTTGGTATAGATCATCAAGCGTTTGAGGCGGCTGCATGCCGAGATGATCGAGCCAGTCCTGACGGTAAACCGAAGTATACCGGGAGACGGGACGGAACCGCGGAATCCCGTAAACCCTACCTTCGATGGATACGTTGTCGTAGACAAGCTGAGGCATGGAGGCCAGATTTTTATAATCTTTGATCAGATCCGTAATATCCCAGAAGGCCCCGTTTTTGGCGGCCGTGATCAGATAGGACTGATTGGGCGCGCCGCAGCTCGCCAGCACCTGCGGCAGCTCGCCGGAGGCGATCATGACCGGCAGCTTGGTGCAGAAGTCGTTGCTGGAGATGTGGGTAAGATCAAGTTCGGTGTTCGTGTATTGCTCCATCGCCCGCTCGACTTCGTTATCTTTTTGCGGAACTTCCTTTCCGTCAAAATTCAAGGTCATCTTGATTTTAAGCGGCTGATTAGCCGAACCGGAACCGGAGTCCGCGCCGGAGCCTGCTTGGTTTGCCTTGTCGGAGCCGCACCCGGCCAGCAGCGAGCCGGCCAGAACCAAAATGAGCGCTGCGGCTCCCGACTTTTTCCATAATCTATTTCTACGTTTCATACCTAATGCCTCCCTTTTTAGAGGTTGTTCAAAAAGTCGTCTCCCCATGACGAAGTAGTTCAGGGACTGGATCGGGCGTCGAATCTTGAATTCAGCCGGGCCAAGCATATGCTTTCGGAGCATGTTTCCTTCGGAAACATTTCCGTTGCTCACGTAGATCTGTCTACGCTCCGCTACTCAGTCCCTAGCTTCATTCAACCTTCTCGGTCCTGAAAACCCAACTTTTTGAACACGCACTTTTAAATAAAACAATCTCGTCAACCTTTCACGGAGCCCATCAAAGCGCCTTTGGCGAAATGCTTTTGCAGAAACGGGTAGACGATCATAATCGGCAGCGTGGAAACGACGATCACGGCCATTTTGACCCCTTGCCCATAGTAGGCCACGCTCTCTCCACCGTCTCCCGAACCGAGTCCGGCGGAAGCCAGGATCACGATTTGTCTGAGGATCACCTGGACCGGCCATAAATCCGGTTTATTGATATACAGGATCGCGTTGAAATACTGGTTCCAGATACCCACCGCGTAAAATAATCCAAACGCGGCCAGAGCCGGAAGCGACAGCGGAAATACGATCCGGAGCAATACCGTCAGTTCATGGGCGCCGTCGATTTTCGCGGATTCGAGCAGTTCGGGCGGTACGCTGGAGAAGAAATCGCGCATCACGATCAAATAGAACGCGCTGATCATCCCCGGAATGATCAGGGACCAGGTCGTATCCAGCATGTGCAGGTTCTTGACGACGAAATACGTAGGAATCATCCCTCCCTGGAACACCATCGTGAACAGGACCATCAGGAGGATGCCGCTCCGCCCGGGCAGAACCTTGTAGGACAGCGAATACGCCATCAGCGCGGTTGTCAGCAAGCTGAGAAACGTTCCCACCAGCGTAATGTATACGGATACTCCGATGCTCTGCATGAAAGTATGGGTGGAGAAAATATACCGGTAGGGCTCCAGGGAAAATTCCGTGGGCCACACGGTGTTCTGATTCGAAAATGAAGTGATCACCACATAAACAAACGGTAAAAACATGGCCAACCCCACAAGGCTCAGCAGCACATAGTTAAAGGCGTCAAACAGCCGGCTTAATAGGGTAGAATGCGTATGCATGGGCCGCCCCTCCTTTCTAGTAGATCCCCTCTTCGCCAAACATTTTGGCGATTTTATTGGCGAAAATGACCAAGATAAAACCGATCGCGGATTTGAACAGGCCCACGGCGGTGCTGTAGCTGAATTGTCCCTGCAGCAGCCCTACCCGGTACACATACGTATCAAACACCTCGCCGACCTCGCGGTTGATCGCGTTCAGCATCAGGAAGATCTGTTCAAAGCCAAGATCCAGGAAGGTGCCCATCCGGAGAATAAACAGCACCACAATCACGCTGCGAATGGACGGGAGCGTAATATGCCACAGCAGCCTGAACCGGCTGGCGCCGTCCATTCTGGCCGCTTCATACAGCTGCGTGTTCACGCCCGCAAGCGCCGCCAGAAAAATAATCGTTCCCCATCCGGCATCTTTCCAAATGAGCTGAAGGATAATGAGCGGGCGGAACCATGCGGTGCTGGTCAGAAACTCAACCGGCTGCCCGCTCAGAGCCGTAATTCCGCTGTTGATGATACCGTTTTCAGTGGACAGCAGCACATAGGAGATCCCGGCGATCACGACCCATGACAGGAAATGCGGCACATAAACGAGCGTTTGCACGACTCTTTTGAAGGCCTCTTTTCTTATTTCGTTCAAAAGCAGGGCGAGCACAATCGTGATCGGGAAGTAGATAATCGTGTTGTATAACCCGAGCAGGAGCGTATTCCGAAACAATTGCCAGAATTCATCCATGCCGAAGAAACGCTGGAAATGCGCGAATCCCACCCACTCGCTTCCCATAAGCCCCGCGTAAGGCTGGTAATTTTTGAAGGCCATAATCAAGCCCCAAAGCGGAACATACTTAAAAATAATAAAATAGAGGATGCCCGGAAGCATAAACGCATACAGCCAGCGGTATTTCCAGACGGCAGCGAAGCGGGGACGTGTTCCCAGTTCAGGCTTTGCCGCCCTCGCCGCGATTTTCGCTACGTTCACAAACCACACCCCTTACGGTTTAAATAAAATGCGAGTTCATAAAGCCGGGTTTTCGGCTCAATCTTTCATATTCCGGTAGTCTCCGGGGGTAACCCCGCTTTCTTGTTTAAACACTTTGTAGAAATGCGCCTGGCTCCTAAAGCCTATCGCCTTCGCGACCTGTTCCAGCGGAAGATTCGGCAGCTCGCGCAAGAGCTTTTTGCCTTTGTTGATCCGAAATCCGCGTAAATATTGCACAAAGGTTTGATGGGTCTCCCGCTTCAGCAGACTGCACACATAGCTCGGATGCAGGTTCAAATAGTCGGCCACATCTTCCAGCGAAATGTCTCTCATATAGTTGCCGTGAATAAAATCTTTGAATCTACGAATGTTATGATTGCTGTCTTGATCCTCAGGAGGCTCTTCCGCATCCGTTGCCGCTTGCCCCCGGCTTCGCTCCTCTACAATCTCCATCGACAACCGGTTCAGCAGGCCGGATAACTCCTGCGGGTCCACCGGCTTGAGCAAATAATCCGCAACCTGAAGACGTATCGCCTTCCTCGCATAATCAAACGTTTCGTAACCGGTCAAAATAATAAATTTGGAAGCGGCTTTCTTTTCCGAAACCGATTGGATTAAATCCAGTCCGCTCAGCTCCGGCATTTGAATATCCGTAATCAACAGATCCGGCTTGAATTCCTCGGCCATGCGCAGCGCCTCCACACTGTCGCTGACCCCGACGATATCCGTAAACGGCGTCTTCATCCTGCGGATGACATGCTGCAATCCTTTGACAATGATGGCTTCGTCGTCAACGATCATAAGCTTAAGCATGGCGGCGCCCTCCTTTGGCCAGATAAGACGTTATCACGGTTCCCTGTCCTTCGATGCTTTGGACATTCAATTTTGCCTCGCTGCCAAAAAAAGCCTTAAGCCGTTCATTCACATTGTGCAACCCAATCCCCCCGGAGGCTGAGATTTCCGCCAAGGGCAGCCGCCCTTCGAGCACCTCGCGGATCATGGTCAGCCGCTCAGCCGGAATGCCGGACCCGCTGTCGGATACCCTCAGCAGAACCCCCGACTCCTCGGCCAGCAGCTCCAGCCGCAACTCCGCCGGTCCGCGAACGTTCTTGAATCCGTGAAGAATGCTGTTCTCCACAAGCGGTTGAAGGATAAACCTCGGGCAAGGAAGCAGCAGCGTTTCCTCATGGATCATAAAATCGGCGATCAGCTTATCGCCCATCCGGACCCGGTGGATATCGAGGTAATGCCTGACGTTTTCGAGCTCTGCGCCCAGCGTGCTTTCATCTTTGGTTTTGGACAAGCTGTACCTGAGCAGCTTCCCCAGCTTCCAGCCGATGTCGGCGACTTCGTTGTCGTCGTTCATGGCCGCCAGCATGCACATCGTTTCCAGCGTGTTGTACAAGAAATGCGGGTTGATTTGCGCTTGCAGCATTTTGATCTCGGCTTCTTTCTTAAGCAGCTCCGTTTGCGTAACCACCTGCTTCAATTCGTCAACCCGGCGGATCATTGAGTTGTATGCCGAAATCAGATAGCCAATTTCATCGGCGCCGCCTTCGTCGACCGGGTAAATCGCGTTTTTCGGATCATCGACCCTTCTCATATGGCGCGAAAAACGCACAATCCGCAATGTGATCGACGAAGCGATCGTAAAATAGAGGACGGACAACAGCGTCAGCAGCAGCAGGCCAATACCGACGGCTAACCCGGCTTCTTTTCCGATATTCAGCGCATCCCGCGTTTTGTAAACCTCCACCAGCGTAAGGTTAAAGCGTTCGATTCGCGCCGCGCCGATCAGATAACGACGGTCCTTGGTGTAAAAGCTGGCCATGCCGGCCTGGGGAACCCGGGACAGAAGTTCGCTTTTGGCTTGTTCATCAAGCTCCACAGCCGGGTCCTCGTACAGTACACGGCCGCTGGCGTCCGCAACCATCCGCCATACCTCATCCTTGCTTTGCTGTGTATTAAAAAACTGCTTGATCAGCCCGTCGTTCAAGGTCAATTGCAGCAAGCCGACGGTGCGCGTGTAGCTGGTGTTATACATTTTGTGCAAGTAGCGAATGGACGGCAAAAGATCGCGGTCGCCGGACGCTCCGTACACCCACAGCCCCTTGTTCGGAGGCAGCCCATCCACGGCCTCCGCTTCCGCGTGCTGCTGATCCGAAAATCTGGCGATATCCTCCACTTCGGGAGCAAGGATAGGCACTTTGGGATCGGCTTTATACATCGTTATCTTATCGACTAGCTGATTGGATATATAAGCAAATGAAAAAGTAGGGCCGATTTCTTTTTTATAAATGTACGCCTGGTCCCAATCCCCGGCGCTGAAGCCTCCCAAATAGTCAATGAGACTGGTGTTGTTTTGAAACAGCGGGTACATCGCCTCAATTTTGGTAAGATCCACCTCCAGATTCCGGTAGGCCTGCTCCATCATTTGCGTTTTGCCGCTTTTAAAGTGATCCAACTGGTTCATGTACATTTGTCTGTAGAAGACGAACCCAAACACGGCAAAAGGAATACAAATGAGCAGGATATATCCGATAAACAGTTTGTGAACAAGACGCAGACTTCGAAGACGCGTTGCAATCGCTCGCAAAATAGAATTCATAGCTCACACCTTCAGGCTTCAAAATGGGATTCGGCTATTTATTATAGCACGTTGTTTTGGAAGCCATCGGCATTTTGTATTCGCTTTCAAAAGCTTAATTTAATTATAGGAGCGCCCTCTCGAATTCGATACTTATGATTTATAATGTTTGACTCCTCATTTTTAAGGGGAGGTTCCCTCCCCCTGCGATACGCATCTACCACGCGGCAATTAACGAAAGGCTAGATTTAGATTCACGTTGAGTTGGTAAAATTCAAACTACTCCCCTGCTCTATTTGTCTATACCATTCTTAAAAACTGCAATACACTATATCAACCTTAAAAAAGGAGTGATATAGTTGGCAAACAGTGATGTACGCCTTGCACTTTGGTCAGGTACCAATTTTTCTGGCCGCCGGATCCTTTTCAGACGTGGAGGGGTTGCGGTTCGTGATCTTGGAGCGTTTCGGTTTGACAATGCGCTTTCAAGCTTCCGGCTCAGAAATGTTGTGCAAAGCACCCAAGTAACACTTGTACTGTTTTCGGGAATTAACTTTCAGGGGTCATTCCGAGTGTTCCGTGGCAGTCAAAATGTGGCTAACTTGGGTAATTTCAATTTCAACAACGTCACATCTTCTCTAATTTTGGTAGGCCGCAATCTTACTAACACCGAAATATCGCAAATTCAAAGAACTGGAAGACCGCCTCGCGACATTCTTATTATTAGACAATAGGCTAAATAAAATGGTCTTTTGTAAATAAGGAAACGATAGTCTGCTAAACCAGCGGCAGCCTAGGACTTATTTATCGTCCAAGGCTGCCGGATTTATTTAATGCAACAAAGGACCTGGGTTGCTTTTTCTACGCCCCAAGCCTTTCTTCAAACCGACTATGTTATTTTCTCCGAATTACATATCGATAAGTAACAAGCGTCTTCGGGGCGCTTATTACGGTGAAACGGACGTTAAATGAGTCTTTATCAAGTTTCTAAGTTCAACTTTCGAAATAATAGTTGACCAAGTCAACTATATATTTTATATTATGGATAGGTCGGCGATTTGTGGAAAGATTGGTACTTCATATGGAAGTTCATGAAAAGTTCGAAAAGCGCAGGAACCGACTTTGTATAAAAACGCTGCCGTGAAGGAGTTTGCTATGAAGCCGAAACTACAAATCCACTATGCGTGGGTCATCGTCTCGATCACATTTTTAACATTATTGGCCGTACAGGGGGTCCGCCTGTCCTTTGGCGCTTTTATTGAACCTTGGGAACAAGATTTTGCAATGGATCGGGGAACCGTTTCGCTTATATCTACTCTAAGCTTTATTATTTATGGAGTATCCCAACCCATCGCGGGGAAGCTGATCGATCGCTGGGGCGCCCGGATGATTTTGTCCGTCAGCACTTTCCTTGTTGGAATCTGCATCTTCCTCACCGCTTTTATCCAATATTCATGGCAGCTGTTTATTCTGTACGGCTTGATCTCCGTTGGTGTAGGGGGAGCGTCCAATGTGGCGGCAACGGTTGTCGTGACGAATTGGTTCAATGAAAAACGGGGATTTGCTTTCGGGTTGATGGAAGCAGGCTTCGGGGCCGGTCAGATGCTGCTTGTCCCTGGTTCGCTGATGCTGATTCATTGGTTGGATTGGAAGTCGGCCGTCATTATTCTGGGGGCTTTCTTAGTCGTTGTTGTCTTCCCTACCGTAGGTTTGTTCTTGCGGAACCGTCCCCAAGAGAAAGGGATGACCCCGCTTGGCAGATCGGGGAAAGAAGAAGGCGCAGCCGATGAAAACAAGCCTTCCGCCACGTTTTCTATATGGACGGCTTTCCGGATGAGGAAGTTTTGGCTGCTGATTTTGCCGTTTGCTATCTGCGGTTTTACTACAACAGGCTTGATGGACACCCATCTGATTCCGATCGCTCATGATCACGGATTTTCAACGACCGTTACAAGCGCTGCCGTCAGTATACTTGCAGGCTTTAACATCATCGGTATTTTGATATCCGGCGTAGTCGCCGATCACTGGAGCAGCCGCAAAATGCTGTTCATCTTATATGCCGTGCGGGCAATATCGATTGGTATACTCTTGTTTAGCCATAACACGGTGCTGCTGCTCATCTTTGCCGTCTTGTTCGGATTGGTCGATTTTGCGACCGTCGCACCGACGCAACTCTTGGCCACGAAGTATTTTAAAAATTATTCCGTCGGCCTTATTCTTGGCTGGTTATTCCTGAGCCACCAAATCGGCTCTGCCCTGGGAGCTTATTTGCCCGGATTGTTTTATAGCGAAACGGGAAATTACAGTCCGTCGTTCTATCTTTCGCTCGTTCTTTTGGCCGGAGCGGCCGTCTTCACCTTAATGCTTCCTGAATCCGAGAGACCGCATCGCTCGCCGGTTGCTAGCAGCGCTGATATATGAAAAAACTTGCCCTGAAAAAAAGAGCGGGAGCTCAGTTCACGCATGTTGTGCATTCCTAAACAACGGCATCTTCCTTAATTACTAAAGAATATTTTTCTTCGCACTTATAACTCAACTTTCGCAGCAAAAAATCGGCAGACAAGCCTTGATGTAGCTGGGGAAAGCAGCAATCCATTGCCGGAGTTGACGCTGAATCAAAGGCGGACAGTGTCTTCCCGGCTTTTTTGGGCTGCTTCGTTAAGGAAGCGTCAACGATGTAGAGGCGCCACGATCCGGCGGGGTCAGCGTATCTACCTTTTGCACCGTAGCCGTTTCGATCCGTGTCCCAAATCGACGCCAGGTGAGGGAGTTGTCTAAAGAGGTTGTGTCGTGGTGTCCCTGCCTGCTGCCTGCCTTTGCACGATTATCCCCTTCGTTAAGGAGCAGAGAGCAGGGGTGGGGGCTAGAGCAAGGATTCAAAAAAAGAGGGAAGAAAAAAACAAAAAAGATGAGGAAAAAATAAGGCGGTTCGGGTGTGATTTTTAGCTTGATTAGAGAACGTGTGTTTGGCTTATTGCTTGAAAACCTAGCACCAAAAACAATGATGGCAACAATAAATAACCAAAATAAAGTTTCGGACACAGTTGTAGTCACATCCAAAAATATCCATATTCGTTTCTATCAAGCATTTTTAATTGCTTTTCAAAGTCTTCAATCGGTTTTATATCTTCCACGAAATGCCACTTATCTTTACTGTCCTTCCAATAGATCTTCCACTTGTTTTCTTCATATCTAAATTGAGCAATCGGTAATTCAATGCGTTGTCCGGGCCTAAACGAGGGTCTATCTTGTGAAAGAGTAACCGTGTTCCCTCTAAATTTATAAATGATCTTAAATTCACCCTTGAGGTGTTGGGGGATTTTTTCCTCAATATATCGATCGAGAATTTTTTCCAGCCTCTTCTTTGTAAAAGCATCAAATCCAGCCATATCGATCCGCTCCATTGTTTTAGATTGTTTTAGATTTTTTTGGTTTTGCATTGCTTGATTAGGTTTTAGTCAGCAAACTTTTTTATGAAATTTTTTTGATCCTTTGTAAAAGTATTCTCTATAATGATTTGAATCTTCTTTTTTACTTTCTCTTCGGAAAATAGGTGCAAATTCGGATTAAAATCTTGATTAAGCAAATAAATATCATGATAATCAGTTGCCTTAATTTCCCTGACATTGTTCCCCAGCACACCTAAACGCCTCTTTTCGCTATAGAATCTGCCTAATCGTTGAGTATCTACCAAGGTATAACTTTTAATTCAGGCCATTTTCTTTTCCATTTATCACATTTGTTTTTATAAATATACTGTGTAATTAGTTTTTTATTAGCTCTTACTTTTAATTGAAAAAGATCCTCAAGACCGTAAGGTGAATAAACTTTCCAACCTGCATTCTCATCAAGTCTAACTCCTATAGAAGTGCTGGTTGTTGGCCATGAATCAATAGCGTCCTCTAATGTTAAATACGGTTTAAGGTCAATTCCAAATTTATCTTTCTTGACCTAATTTTATGACTCCATCTTCTTTTTGATAGGTTAGGTCAATATCGAAATATACAATATCAATATCTTTAATCGCATATTCTAAAGGGTTCCCTATCAAATAGTTCCATACTGTCTGTGCAATACAGCCGGCACCTATGTAATACTCCCTTAAATTTAATTTATGATTCAGTTCAAATACCTCGACTAAAATCGGAGATAATTTGATGATTTCTATTAACCTCTTTTCGAGAGTGGATAAATCCATAGTCATTTATATTGCTCCTAAGTTTTATCAGTATTGTTTACATTCTATTCTGACAGTTAACTTACTGGCTCCTTCCGCCACTCATTATCGAATTCAGTCAATCATCAGCTAAAAAATCATCTGCCAAAAAGCCTGCTCAACATGCCTTGTCTGCCTTCTTCCTCCCTTACTTCTTCAATCGTTATGTACTTCTTGCCATATGTGTTTTGAATACTGTGGATCCCCATCTCCAATGACTTCAAAAGAACTTTTGATTCGGCCGAACCTTTATTTCTATACAATGCGTCAACAATACACTTCAACATTCTTTGGATCACCTTTGTAGGCTAATTTTCCATGTCCTCGCAAAACTTTATTGGGCGAGACTATGATTTTGTAATCGGTAATGTCCCACAATTCCCTGTACCACGAAGATCGTACACTTGAACACTAATATTTGACGGTGCATCAATTCTCTTAAAATACATAAAACCCCAAGCGACATTAGAAATAATAAAGATTGCCGATAATAAAAAGATTATTTTTTTCATTTTTCACTCCTTAAATCCGGCACTCATTATTTGCACGAATTTCAACATAAAGTTCCCGCGTCTACGACGCGACCCGGCCTTAGACAGTGCTAATCTTAGGTCGGGTCGTGTGTTGATTGAATATTCTTCTTTGTCTTACTTGTATGTGCCACATAAAGTTCTCGATTTGGCTCTTTCTTATGGATTAATTTATATTCTTGTAAGGCCTTTTTACCTTCATCATAGGTATTAATTACCGATACACGATCAACAATTCTTTTTCCATCGGTCGAATGAACTTCTATGGCTTCCAATAAAACCCACTGGTCCGGAAACTTGTTTCTAACTGTCGCCCAATTCATAAAAACACCTCATTTCATGAGCTTTTAATGAAAGTATATCATAGTTCCTATACTTTATTTCTTTGTGAATTTTCGTATAAACGTATTAAGTAGAATCTCGAACAATAAGTTCAAAATTGAGATTTTGCGACACAAAAATATTTCTCAATCGTTTTCCAATCTATCAAACGTCTCAAAATCATGATTCCGCTGTTAGCTCGTTGCGATAAAAAGCAGCGGGCTTTTTTCGCCAACCAGCCAGCCAATTACAAAAAGGACACGTACCTTTGTACGTGCCTTAATTAAAGCTTCTCTCGGACTCTTCCCACCGTTTTATATCTTCCAGCAACTTCGAATAATTCACTTTCGTATAATCCGTTACGTCTACTTCATATAACTTCCCCAGTTCAAACGTGTCATATCCTCTTGTCGTACATCTTTTTATAAATTCTTCATAAGTCAGTAAATGATCCGCTTTGCTTCTATCGGCCAGATGCTGCCCCTTTTTGTATGAAGTTACAATATGGCTTAAATGCCTGGCCGGGTCCAAGTCCCGCTTTTTTTGGCGTTCATACAAAACATCCAGATCGGCAGTCAATCGAATGGTCAGCACCCTGTAACCGTATCCTTCCGCCAATTTCTGAATATGGGGTTTCTGCTTCCGGCTAAAAGGATAATCAGAGATGATATTGCTTCCTGCTTGCATTTGCTGTTCCATGATTTCATAGTAGTTTGCCCAGGCTGTCCGTTCTACTTCCCGCTTTTCTTCTAAATTATGAAAGCCAAGCAAATCGGAGTAATATTCCTTCAGACCATCCTGGGAAAGCAGATAAAATGAACCAAAGAAATTTTGCAAGATATGGCTGAGATAGGTTTTTCCCGTTCCCGGCAGTCCCGCCAATAAGATCAGAACCCTATCCATACCGATCACCTCATTGTATTGAGATGACCCTCTTTATTCATAAAGATACCTATTTTATGTTTTACAATTTCTTTCACCGCCTGATTGCACGGGATAATATTGTGACGCAATGACTTATTGACTTTCGTGTCTCTAAAAGTTTCCTTTGCCGTTTGCGTCCATGTTACCAACAACTCGGTACCTACATTAAATTTACGGATTCCATTATCGATTAATTCGTGAATATCCTTTTCGTCAACCCCCGTACCCCCATGAATAACCAGAGGCACATCGACTGCCGCATGGATCTCTTTTAACAGCGGTATATTTACTTCGGTTTTGGATTTATATTGACCGTGATTAGTACCGATGGCAATGGCCAAGGCATCCACCCCTGTTGCTTTAACAAACTCTGCGGCATCTTTGGGATCCGTATAAATCTGCTTATCTTCATCTACATGGATTCCTTCTTCAGTACCGCCAATCGTCCCTAATTCACCCTCTACCGACACACCATATCGGTGCGCATAATCCACTACCGCCCTGGTTTTCATAATATTCTCTTTAAAGGGCAAATGAGAACCATCGTACATCACCGATGTATACCCTTTGTCAATGGCCTCTTTAATATCATTGAAATCTCTTGCGTGGTCCAAGTGCAGCACCACATCCACCATTTCTGTTGTGGCCATGGACTTGCATACGGCAACGAAATTTTCATGACCGACATATTTCGCGGTATCTATGCTGGTTTGAATAATAATAGGGGCCCCTTGCTCTTTGGCCGCACGGATCATATCGGGCAACATCTCTAAATTATGGGCGTTAAATGCGCCAACCGTGTAATTTAATGCTTCCGCTCTGCGTGTCGCTTCTTTTAATGTGATATACATAAATCGTTTTCCTCCCCATCTTATCGCAAACCGCGCGCAACATCTTTGGAAAGCTGCATCATTTGATCCATCTTCTTTAAATAGATCTGCAACGATGCCTCATCATTTGCTTTTGCCGCTTCCGCACGTTTCTTGTTATATAGCTTCAATAAAATCTTATAACCGTCTCCAACCGATTTTTTCGCTTGCAAACTTTTTTCCAACGCCTCCATCGCCTGATCCTCTTCACCAAGCTCATGAAAGGCTAAGCCGATCTCTTCATAAACTTTTGCTTGTTGCTCTCCGGTGATTCGATTGACTTCTTCCTTCTTCAAGGAGATAGTGCGCAATAATTCTTCCTTACGTTCCGCGGTTAATACCGCTTCTGCCGCCACTGCTTTTTTCGGTTCTTTATCCTTCTTTTTGCCAAATCCAAACATCACGCAAACCTCCCGCTGTCTCTTGCTCGAATCCTAAAATGCTTTTAGAATCGGACCAATGATCCAGGCATATAGTAAAGCAGCCGCTACGGTATCCACATCTGTCGCCGTTGCATTGACAAAGCCCATATTATTGAAAATGGTAACCAACAGCGCCGGCAGCAGCGTAATGAAGAAACCATGGACAATACCGCCAATAATCGCCCCGCGGCGTCCGCCGCTTAAGTTGCCGAAGATCCCGGCGGTACCGCCCGCGAAGAAGTTCGTTAGTATACCCGGCAAGATCATAGCCCAGCCAAAGACCGGCAATACGAACATGGCAATAATTGAACCTATCGTAGTTGTAATGAACCCTACAATAACTGCATTAGGGCTGTACGGAAACAATACCGGGCAATCCAGCGCAGGCACCGCATTGGGAACCAGGCGCATGGCGATCCCTCTAAATGCCGGAACAATTTCACCCAGCAATAAGCGAACCCCGGCTAATAAGACGTACACCCCTACTACGAACTGAATGGACTGTAAGAACGCAAACATGAGATAGTTGGTACTTCCCGATAAGGTAGAACCAAATTCTTGACCCGCAAACGCTGCCGTAATGATATAAAGAGGAACCATCACTACCATCAATGACAGATACGTGTCTTGCAAAAACTCGAATTGCGCAGGTAATTTCAAATCTTCAACCGATTTTTTGTTATCGCCTTTTTCACCGAATAGTTTCGCTACACCGGCTTCCAGCACATAACCAATCGTACAAAAATGCCCCAGAGCAATTTCATCCATCCCGGTAATCTTGCGAACAAACGGTTGTGCGATCGCCGGCATAGCTACGGCAAAGACGCCCCCAATGAAGCCGCCGACCAATATCAATGCGGCGCCGCGCAAACCTGCAAAGTAACCAAACACCGTTGTCATCGTCGACATCCAAAGAATCGCCTGACCGGTTAAAAAGATATATTTCCATTTCGTAAACCGGGCAATTAAAATGTTAAATACAAAGATCGCCAAAAAGGTTAATGCGATATCCCGACCTAGGCCTAATTCATTCATCGCTTGACCGTTAATCGCTTCAATCGAAGGAATTATCCCTTGCATGTGGAAGCCTTTGGTAAAAATCTTGCCAAAATAGGTTAAGCTTACGACGATAATGCTGGAACCCGCCGACAGTACCATAAACCCTAACAACGTCTTTAACGAACCTGAAATCACTTGTCCTACCGACTTCTTTTGCAAAATCAACCCTAACATGGCAATCAACGCCACGGTGATGGATGCTTGTGTCAAAATATTCTGGATAATAAAGTTGACTACTCCCATATTCCCCCTCCTTCTTTTTGGAATGGATTAAGCTAAAGCACCCTTTTCCTGTAATACCGGGGTGATTTTTTCTTCAATTTCCTGTTTGGATACAATATTTTTCAAATAAATAATTGTCGTCTGTTTGGGATCAATGGAGAATTTCTCAAATTGAGTTTGGAAGTTTTGCGCGGTCATGATAATATCCGGTTTCATCGATACGGCGGACGAGATATCGCTATGATCCAGCTTGGCGTCAACCCCCAACTTTCTTAAAACGTCCTCAGCCGCCATTTGACAAGCAAAACTGCTTCCCAAGCCTGCTCCACAGACAAACAAAATATTTACTTTTTGCATTCCGCTCTCCCCTTTTTTCAAATCATTTTGGCTGCTGTATATCCTGAATTGGGGTATCCCCATGCAGCGCCTGATTAAATGTCTTCACATCTTTTGCGGCAAATAACTTGTCTAATTTTTCTGTATCGTCAATCAACTCAACCAAACTTTTCATCACTTTTATATGCGAATGAGAATTCACTGCGGCTAAGCAAAAAACGATTTTCACAGGGTCATTATCCGGATGGCCGAAATTCACCGGTTCCTTTAACGTCATGACGCTGATGCCTAATTTATTCACCCCGTCTTCCGGCCGCGCGTGGGCTAACGCTAAGTGCTTCCCTACCACGATATAGGGCCCGAATTCTTCAATAGACTTGATCATGGCGGTTATATATCGTTCTTCAATGATCTCCTCTTTTACTAGAGGCAATGCAACCTTCGTGATCACCTCCTTCCAGTCTTGGCCTTCTTGATTTAATAAGATGTTGGAATCCTTCAAAACATCCTGCAGCATTGGTTGTATCTCCCTTGTATTAATTTTCAAATAATGTTGTTTAAAAGTTTCTTCTACTTTCTGATAGCTTTCAGGAGTTATCGTGCCGCCGCTGTCTACAATCAACTCCAGAACATCCTGCATCAGCTTCGTAGCATCCAGTTTATTGGAAATTGTTCTTCTTTTATCCTTATATTCAAATAAAAACGCTTTCACTTCTTTCTTGTCACTTTCCCTTAAAATCGGGTTCAGCAGCAAAACCGGTTTTTTGGGGTACTCAATCGGAATCGAAGTAAAGATCAAATCTACATCCAACTTGTCAATAAAAGCTAATTCATACGAACTCAAAACCGCGACAATCTCGATATTGAATTGCTTTTTTAAATTTGCGGCCAACAACTTTCCGGTTGAAATTCCATGATTGCAAATGACGACCGCCTGATAAACATATTGTTCTTCCTGGTTCATCCGGCTTGCCGAAGTGGAAAAGTATACCGTCAAAAAGCCGATCTCGTCTTCCGATAATGTTTTCTTGGTATAATCCTCTATACGCTTGCTAAAGCAAGCTACTGCATTATAAATGACCGCATAAGACTCTTTAATCGTGTCTTTTAATGGATTAACGACCTGTAAATCATTTTTCGCCCGGCTTAACAACCCTGTGATGTGCTTATACAACCCTTCATACAAATCTTCTTCTTCCTGAGAAAAGGGAATGCCCGTTACTTTCTCCACATGCTCTATTAATTGGATCGTTAACAATTGTGCTGCAACCCAATCCAATGAACTATTCATATCTTTGGGATTAAACGATTCGATCGTGAATGTAATATATTTAATTTCATTTAACGATGGATTTAAGGAAAAATCCGTACAAATCGCATCTACGAAATTTCTTACCGGACCTGCTTCGATCTCCGCTCTTGCTTTTGTTAATTCACTAACGGTACTTCCTTCCCGCACACGTCTTACCCATATCCCTAAAAATAAAATGATCTGGTTACGGTACAGATGATTAATCTCCACTCTGGACTTTTTCAACACTTCATCATAATGCTCCCCAAGAATCCGCAATACCCTTTTGTCCAAATAATCCAATACGAATTTATTTACGGTATCTGTTTCTTTATACCGCATCAGTTGGTCAATATCCGTCATACGATTAATCACATCGTACAGCATAGATCGTACGGACCGCTCATCCCCTTGCAATACTATACCTTGCTTCGGCAAACTCACTACTGAAATGGCATATCGTTTTAAATATTGACGAAGTTTGCGCATATCCTCATCCAACGTGCTTTTGGATACCTGCAGCTTCTCTTCCATTTCGTATAACAGTGTAGTTTTTGCGGTATCCGCAATATCCAAAAGCAAGGCAAGGAAACGTTCATCCGGCCGGTAATAATCTTTTTCCCTGTTGCCGCCGACTTGCGCCAATAACTTTTCGGATTCTTGATCAGGCAGGATCAATTTCATCCCTTTGCCTCTGGCAGTAGTAACCATTGGATATTGATGTTCAGCCAAAAATTCATTAATCAGCGCCAGTTCGTTTCGTAAAGTACGTTCACTAATGCGGAATTCTTTGCTCAAGTCCTCAAAAGTCAAAGGTGTATTTACTCTTAAAAATCTCGCAAATATTCGTTGTGTACGTTCCTTCATGAAATGTAACCCCTTTCGTATTTTGATTATAGTTTTTTGCATTAAAAAAGTTTAGTACATCTTTTTGCAACTTCAATCCGCAAAAATGTAAGCGCTGCAAATTCTATGCGCTATAAGGGCACAGGCGACTCCGTCCGCCTTTTGTTTGGCAGCCGTAATCGCCTGCTGTTTGTCAGCTACACGTTATTGAAGCCCTTCCTCGGAAACCGCCCGCTCAAAATCAGCCACGATCAACATATCGATCCAGCGGGCCCGGCGAAGCATGAAATGGACAACCGTTTCCTTAACCAGCGAATACCATAGGGGCCTGCGGGATTGCCCGATGATCAGTTGGGTGGCCCGCACTTCACCCATTCGTTGCAGCAACGCTTCACCGATATTTCTATGCCTCCCGAGCGCGGACACCTCCATCCTTCCGCCAAGCCGTTCGCATAAATGGCGCAACTTCTCCAACCTCCGGTCATCGGCATCGGATATGGCCGCGCCGCGATGTACATAATGGACGTACCATTCCGCCTTGAGCCGATGGGCGATGCGGAAGCCGCGGCGAATTAATCGTTCAGCTCTTGGACCAGTGTCTACACAGACGAAGATGACCTCCTGCCTATGCCCCGGTCCGCGCTGCGTGGTGTTGCGATCCCATGATTCTAAGCGTTCGTCTACATCGTCGGCGATTTCCCGGAGCGCCAGTTCACGCAAGGCAATCAAATTGCCGATTTTAAAAAACGCCCCCAGCGCCAGACCCACTTTTTCGAAAGCATAGATTTTCCCGTCCCGCATGCGTTGTTGCAGCATTTGCGGCGTCACATCGATCAGTTCGACCTCATCCGCCATTTTCAGTATCGCATCCGGCACCGTCTCCCGCACGCGGACGCCGGTTAACTGCTCCACCGCGTCGTTCAGGCTTTCCAGATGCTGCACGTTAAGCGTAGAAATAACGGAAATACCGCTTTCCAATATACGGATGACATCCTCGTATCTTTTCTTGGTCCGGCTGCCCGGCACGTTCGTATGCGCGAGTTCATCGACCAGCACGACTTCGGGATGGCGGGCGATCACGGCTTCCGTGTCCATCTCCTCCAATTGCGCCGACCGATAGGCGATTTTCGCCCTTGGCACAAGCGGCAATTCACCTATCTGTTCCGCCGTTTCTTTTCGGCCGTGCGTCTCCAATAAGCCGATGACAACGTCGATTCCTTTGCATTGCAAACTGTTGCCTTCTTGCAGCATTTTATAGGTCTTGCCCGCACCTGGAGCGGCACCGATATATATTTTAAACGTTCCGCGGCGGATCGTTTCAATTTTCCTCTCTATCTCTTTGGAGCTAAGTCTGCGGAACGGCTCTGCCCCGCCGCTTGATTTCGCTTTGATCGGCAGTATCCGCTCTCCCTCATGCTTAGCGCGATCCGCCATTAAAAACACGTCCACATTCCGCATCTTTCTCAGCACCCTGCCTGCGATGGAACCTTGCCAGCGCTCCTGCCGGCGGCTTTTCTGGGAATGCCCCATCACAATTCGCGTGACGTTATTTTGAATGGCATAGCGTACGAGCATGGACGGAAGCTTGCGCAGATGCGGCAGGGGAAGTTCTTTGCATCCGGCGTTTATCTTCTCCGCCAGCTTCCGGATCGAACGCTTGAACATTTGCTGATCCTTCGATAATTTCCGTCCGGACAAGACAAACGTAACTACAAGCAAGTCGCCATTCAAGCGTTTGGCGATTTGCTGCCCTCTGCGCACATAAAGCGATCCGTTCCAGTGGTATTGCGCCGAAACAAGGATCCGCTCCGCCGCCCCCGACGGACCGACCAACCCGAGCTCCTGGCGATGCTTCTCAAGCGAATCGTTAACCCCTTCCGCCATCAGCCGCAGCGAAATTTCCCGCAAGATGCCGAGATTGCCGCGCCGGGCCAGCGCCGGAAGCGTTTGATCGCCAAGCACCCCCTCGTCAATCCGCTTCAACATCGTCTCCGGCGAAACATCGATAAGCCGCACTTCATCAGCCAGTTCCAGCGTATCCGCAGGCACCGTTTCTTCCGCCCGAATTCCCGTCCGCTTATAAACAATCTCGTCCACTCCATCCAGCTCATATACGTTAATCGTCGTAATAATGCTGATCCCGCGCTCCATCAAGTAGCGAATGTCTTCCAGGCGCGTCTTAAACTTCGCTTCCTTGCGATTGCGATGAGCGAGGCCGTCAACCAGCAGCACTTCCGGATTGCGGGCCAGGATCGCTTCAAGCGGCAAGTCCTTGAACTCCTTGCCATCCTTCCGCCAGTGGATGCTCGGCACACGCTCCAGCTCCATCGTCTGTTGCACGGTTTCTGATCGCTGCATGGTCGATATCGCGCAAATAACCACATCGAGCCCCTGCTGCTTTAACAGCTTGCCTTCGTTCAGCATATGATACGTTTTGCCCGAACCGCTAACCGGACCGATTATGATTTTGAGCCGTCCCTTCCGCAGCTGCGAAATCGATCGTAAAATTTCTTCCGGCGATTTTCGCCTAAACCCGCTCACTCATTGGCCACCTCCCGAGCTGGGATCAACGACCGCTCCACCATCAATTAATCCTCTGTCGTATCGTTATTTCTTCAGCATCTCTTTCAAAGCCAAGTTTAGTTTGAGCACGTTGACCCGTCTATCGCCGAATACCCCAAGATCGCGATTCTCCGTATATTGGCCCACCAGCGTTTCCAGCTCAGCCGTAGAAATCCCGGTTAGCTTGCTGATCCGCGGCACCTGTACCAGCGCCGATTGCGGTGTAATGTGCGGATCAAGTCCCGAACCCGAGTTGGTGACAAGGGCAATCGGCAATTGATCGATCGGTACATCCGGGTTGTCCCGGCGCCATTGCTCGATTGACGCTTGCGTCCGCGCAAGCATATCCGGATTGGAAGGCGCGTAGTTGTTTGAACCGGACGCCTCCGCCTTGTAATCGATGCTCGATACACGTCCCTGGAAATAACTTGGGTCGGTGAACGGCTGCCCGATCAATTCGGAGCCGACCACGTTGCCGTCCTTATCTTTTAATAAACTGCCGTTCGCCTGATCAGGGAACAGCAGTTGCGCGAGGCCTGTGCTGACAAGCGGATATACGATACCGCAAAGGATGATGAACAACAGACTGGCGCGCAGGGCAATCCAGAAAACCGCTCCCCCGGAGCGCTCGTCCCGCCCCTCTTGCGCAATATTATTCATAGCCGGTTCCTTCTTTCTTCATTAAAGATATTATTCAAAAAGCCATCTTAAATCCACAAATGAACGAGCAAATCAATCAACTTGATGCCGATGAACGGGGCAATAACACCGCCGCAGCCGTATACGAGCAAGTTGCGGCTAAGCAGGCGCGAGGCGCTCATCGGCCGGTAGGCGACGCCCTTCATCGCCAGCGGAACCAGCAGCGGGATGATAACGGCGTTAAAGATTAAAGCCGATAACACCGCCGAAAGCGGCGAGCCAAGCTTCATGATGTTCAAGGCGGCCATTTCCGGAATGGCCAGCATGAACATGGCCGGAATAATCGCAAAATATTTGGCGATGTCGTTGGCGATGCTGAACGTGGTTAAAGCGCCGCGCGTCATGAGCAGCTGCTTGCCGATCGCCACCACCTCGATAATCTTCGACGGGTCGGAATCGAGATCGACCATATTGGCCGCTTCCTTAGCCGCGGTTGTGCCGCTGTTCATCGCCAGCCCGACATCCGCTTGCGCCAATGCCGGCGCATCGTTCGTGCCGTCGCCGGTCATTGCGACCAGCTTGCCTTCGGCCTGCTCGCGGCGGATCACGGCGATTTTATCCTCCGGCTTGCTCTCGGCGATAAAATCGTCGACGCCCGCCTCCCGGGCGATGGTCGCTGCCGTCAGCGGATTGTCGCCGGTGCACATGATCGTCTTGATGCCCATCGCGCGCAGCTGATCGAACCGTTCCCGCATGCCGGGCTTCACCGTGTCCTTCAAATAAATGACGCCGAACACCTGTTTGTCGACCGCCACGGCTAGTGGGGTCCCGCCCTCCGAGGCGATGCGATGGGCCTGTCTCTCCAACTCCTCCGGAATCAATCCGCCTTGGGAAGCCACCCATTTGCGAATGGCGTCAACCGCCCCTTTGCGCACTTGGCGTCCGTCCTTCAGATCGACGCCGCTCATCCGCGTTTCCGCCTTGAATTCAACAAAGCCGCCCCCCTCGCCAAGCGAGGCGTCATAGGACTTCCCGTTTTTCTTCATCCATTCCAGCACCGAGCGGCCTTCCGGGGTTTCGTCCTGCACGGAAGATACCGCCGCCCAGGCAGCCGCCTCATCGATGCCCGCGCCTCCAACCGGTATGATTTCGCTGGCCATCCGGTTCCCGAAGGTAATCGTTCCGGTTTTGTCGAGAATCATCGTGTTGATATCGCCCGCAGCCTCAACCGCTTTGCCGGACAACGCCAGCACATTGAACTGCGTCACCCGGTCCATGCCGGCAATGCCGATGGCCGACAGCAGGCCCCCGATCGTCGTCGGGATCAAACAAACAAGCAAGGCGATCAGTACCGGAATCTCCAAATGAATACCCGCATAAGAAGCGATCGGCCCAAGCGTTACGACGACGATCAGAAAAATAAGCGTCAGGCTGATCAACAGCGTATTTAGGGCGATTTCATTCGGCGTCTTCTGCCGTTTCGCGCCTTCGACAAGCGCAATCATCCGGTCGATGAACGTCTCGCCGGGATCGCTGGTAATTCTCACCTTAATCCGGTCGCTAATGACGCGCGTTCCGCCGGTGACGGAATTGAAATCGCCGCCCGCTTCCTTGATCACCGGCGCCGATTCGCCGGTAATCGCCGACTCGTCGACGGAGGCGAGCCCTTCGATCACTTCGCCGTCGCCGGGAATCATCTCCCCTTGGAAAACGACGACGATATCCCCCTTGCGCAGCTCCGTCGAAGGCACCGTTTTAACGCCATTGCCAACCACTTTGTTCGCGGTAATCTCTTTCTTCGTCCGCTTCAACGTATCGGCTTGCGCCTTGCCCCTGCCCTCCGCCAAGGCTTCGGCGAAATTGGCGAACAGTACCGTAAACAACAAGATCACGAACACGGTGAGATTAAAGCCGATGCGGTCCTTCGCGTCGAAGTAACCGGGAAACACCGTCATCAGCAGTACGATGACCGTGCCGGCCTCGACGACAAACATCACCGGATTTTTCATCATAACGGCCGGATTCAGCTTGATGACGCTGGCCTTCAAAGCTTGTGCGACAAGCGGACCGGAGAACATGCTTTTTTTACGTTTATCGTTCATGGCAGCTTCACCTCATATTCTTACTTAACGAATCGTCAAATGCTCAGCGACTGGCCCTAGGGCAATCACCGGCAGAAAAGTCAGCGCCCCGATCAAAATGACGGTGCCGATCAGCAGGAAGCTGAACAGCGCATTGTCCGTACGGAACGTGCCGATCGTCTCCGGCACCCATTGCTTGCGCGTCAACGATCCGGCGACGGCGAGCATCGCAATCATCGATATATACCGCCCGAAAAACATCACCAGGCCGGTCGTTATGTTCCAAAACGGCGTATTGTCCGCCAGCCCCTCGAAGCCGGAGCCGTTGTTGGCGGCCGCCGATGTATATTCGTACAGCACCTGCGTGATGCCGTGGAAGCCGGGATTCGAAATCGCTCCCTTGCCGAGATCGGTCAGGAAGGCGATCGCCGCCGGCGCCAGGATTATGAACGGGTGCGCCAGAATCGCAATCGCGATCAGCTTCATCTCGCGCGGCTCGATCTTGCGGCCAAGGAACTCCGGCGTACGGCCGACCATCAGTCCGCAGATGAATACGGCGAGTATCGCGTACATCAGCATATTGACCAGCCCGACGCCTTTTCCGCCGAATACGACGTTCAGCATCATCTCCGCCAGCGGCACCAGCCCCCCAAGCGGGGTCAGCGTATCGTGCATATTGTTGACCGTGCCGGTCGTCGCCGCCGTCGTCACGGTAGTGAACAGCGCGGATTGCGCGATGCCGAAGCGCACCTCTTTCCCTTCCATGCTGCCCTGCGAAGCGTCGATGCCAAGCGCGTTCAGCGCCGGATTGCCGCTCTTCTCGGCGGTGTAAGCAACGGTAAGGAACAAAAGGAACAAGACCATCATCGCCGAAAAAATGACCCAACCCTGCTTGCGGCTCTTCGCAAATCTGCCGTACATGAAGGGCAGCGCCGCGGCCAATGACCACATCGACAGGATCTCGATCACATTGGTCAGCGGGCTCGGATTCTCAAACGGATGCGCCGAGTTGGCGCCGAAAAAGCCGCCGCCGTTGGTGCCCAAATGCTTGATCGACTCCAGCGAAGCGACAGGTCCGATCGCAATCTGCTGACTCGCGCCTTCAAGCGTCGTTACCGTCAGCGTAGGATCCAGCGTCTGCGGCACCTGCAGCGCGACCAGCACGAGCGTGACGATCAACGCCAGCGGAAAGAAAATCCGCGTATGCGCCTTGACGAAATCCTCAAAGAAGTTGCCCAAGCTTTTTCCCTTGCTCGTAACGCCCCGGACAAACGCGACCGCGACCGAAAGACCCGTAGCCGCCGACGTAAACATCATCATCATGATCACAGCCATTTGCGAGAAGTACGAAAGCCCCGTCTCGCCGCTGTAATGCTGCAGATTTGTGTTCGTAATAAAGCTGATCACCGTGTTCATCACCAGCGTCGGCTCCATATTGCCGATACCGTTCGGGTTCAACGGCAAGCCGCTCTGCACCCGCAGCAGCAAGTAACTTACCGCGGCGAGCACGAAGTTGGTTGCGATGAAGCTGATCGCGTACCGCTTCCAGCTCATGCCTGCGCGATGCTTCAGCCCGATGACCGCATAAATGGGTTTCTCGGCCCAACAGAATATTTTATCCGTGCGATTGGGCTCGTTAGAGAAAACGTGGTACAAATAATTACCGAGCGGTTTGGCGATCAGCATCAAAATACCGATCACAATTACGATTTGCAGTATATCCATGACCGTTCCTCCCACTATTAGAGGTTGTTCAAAAAGCCATCTTTCCTTTTTGAACTCGCACTATAAACAAAACTCGTTAAAACTTTTCCGGATGAAGCAACGCATAGATTAGATAGACCAGCAATCCACACGTAAAAATCAACACGATGGTCATTCGCGTTCGCCTCCCGTATCCTCCACCGTTTTACCGCACCAAACGACAAATCCAACTATAAGCGCTAAGGCAACGGTCAACGTTAGCACCATCCAAATATCCAGCATCACGACACTCCTCCAACAGTTAATCGGTCGCTTTTCTCCATAAACTGCTCCCCCGGATCAAGGAAGAAGACAGCAAAAAAGAAGCCTTGGAAAAGAGGAACCTTTTCCGCGGCTTCTTGCAGTCGTCCCGACCGGTCCGCGACAAAATGTTGCCTCTCCACACGCTTACGAGGTTAGCTGACGGATTCGGGCGTGAGAGTCGCCCTACGCCCGGCATTTGAAAGTGCCGAGCGATTCACCCCATGAAGCCGGGTTGCGGCTTCCGTTGGTTCCCCCGTTCCTTGTGTCTTTCAAGGATTCAGCGTTATAAGACCGATGATTCCGCTCCAACCGTTCCGATCGGTCTGCTCTCACACAAGCTTCGGCACGTTGGTTTCGTCGATCGGCATATCCATTTAGAATCGAATGGCCATTCAATTCATGGATCGTATCTTACTCCTTAGCTAAATGGTTGTAAAACGACGCAGCCGGCATATCCGTAAAAAAAAGAAACTTTAAGATGAAGTTAGCGCTCTCAAAATATTAGAGCTTCATTTTCCTCGCAAATACTCGTGATTATATGGCATTTCGTGGATTTTTACGGAATTTTTACGCCTATAAACGGTTTATTTTATTCCTTTTTTACATTACCCTGAACTATAGTAGTAACGGGAGCATAGACGGACAGGAGTGGTTTAATGGATAAGTTGAAATCGATGTGGATGCTATGGAAGCCTTATGCAAGCATCACTTTGCTCATCGCCTTCATGACCGGCGCCATGCACCCGTTCGGACTAGCGTTTGATTCGGTCAATATAGCACTTCTCTATCTGCTGCCCGTGCTTTGGAGTTCCGTCGTCTGGGGCCTGCGCCCTGCTCTTTATGCAGCAATGATGGGGGTCCTGGCCTTTGATTTCTTTTTCGTTTCTCCAATTCTGAGTTTTACGATCGCGGACTTGCGCTATCTGATCTCGTTCGGCGTTTTTTTGGCGGTAGCCGCGTTAACGGCCAGCCTGGCGGTAAAGCTGAAACGGCAGTTGCTATACGCCAAGCAGAGGGAGGAGCATACCGCCGCGCTCTACGTGCTCAGCCGGCAAATGAGCGATATCGCGGACATTCACTCCCTGCTCAGTAATGTTTCCCGGCAAGTTTCGCAAACCATCGGTACGGAAATTGCGATTTTTTTGCCGGATCAACGGAATAATTTAGTGCTAGCCCACTGCTCTTCGGTTCATAGCGATTGGGGACAGGGCGAAACGGAAAAAGTGATGGCGAAGCTGGCGTTTGATCATGGCGAAGCGGTCGGCAATGGAACCCGTACCTTAAGAGACTCTCCAGCCCATTACCTGCCGCTGAGAACCGAGGACCGCGTGCATGGGGTATTGGCGCTCAATCTGCAGGATCGGAAAAGCGGGCTCACCGCCGAGCAACAGCGGATGCTGGACGCCCTGGGCGGTTTGGCGGCCACCGCCATCGCCCGCATGAAGCTGGCGGAAGAAGCCAAAATCGCTCATTTGACGGCCGAATCGGAACGGCTTCGCACCGCGATTCTAGATTCTGTTTCTCATGAGTTGCGTACTCCGTTAGCGGCCATTATCGGCTCGGCGACCAGCCTTATTGAAGGCAATTCTCTTTTTTCTTCGGAGGATCGCATGGAATTGCTGCTTACCATTCGGGACGGTGCCCTCCGTATGAATAGATTGGTCAAAAACCTGCTCAGCATGGTGCAATTGGAAAGCGGCATGCTGCGTCTTAGAAAAAATTGGTGCGATGTGGAAGATCTGATCGGCGTCACCTTGGCTCAGGTCAAAGATTTTCAGCAGCATCGAAAGCTGCGGGTAAACCTGCCGGCGTCCGTTCCTATGGTAATGGGGGATGAAGTTTTGCTCGAGCAAGTGCTGGTTAATGTAGTCAGCAACGCGATCAAATACAGTCCGGATTACAGCGAGATTTTCATAACGGTAAGGCCCGAGGACGACAAGCTTGTTATCCTTGTTTCCGATACGGGAATCGGACTTGCCGGTGACGATTACGGCCGGATCTTCGAAAAGTTTTACCGTTCGGCCGCCGCCAAGCAAGTGACGGGCACGGGATTGGGACTTGCCATTTGCAAGGGAATCGTGGAGCTGCACAATGGAACCATTACGGCCAAGCCGAATCAGCCGCAAGGCACCGTCATTACAATTACACTTCCCCTTAGCAAGCCGCGCGAAGGGCATTTTGAAGAAATGGAGGAGGATGACCATAAGTAAGCTTGGAGCTCGTATCCTAATTGTCGATGACGAACCCCAAATTCGCAAGCTGCTGACGGTGACTTTACTGGCTCATCAGTATTCAACTTATGAAGCGTCCACGGGGGAGGAAGGAGTGCTGCAAGCCTCATTGATTCATTCGGACCTGATCGTGCTGGATCTCGGATTGCCGGACATCTCCGGTATGGAGGTGTTGCATCGCATACGAGACTGGTCAAACGTGCCAATCATTGTACTAACGGCTAAAGACAGAGAAGAAGACAAAATCGCGGCCTTGGACAGCGGTGCCGACGATTATGTTACCAAACCGTTCAGCATGGGAGAACTGGTGGCCAGAATTCGCGTGGCGCTGCGCCATGCCGCCAAATCGGCAAACGAACCCGTGCTTCGGATTGGTGGACTAACCATCGATTTGGCACAACGGATTGTGGAAATGAATGGAGAGCGGGTAAAATTGACCCCAACAGAATATGACCTGCTGAAAGTCCTCGCCTCGAATGCCGGGAGGATCGTAACGCAGCGGCAGCTGCTTCAAGAAGTATGGGGCAGCCATCATGATGAGTCCGAAAGTCACTACCTGAGAATCTATATCGGACATTTGCGCAAGAAACTAGAAGAAGATTCGACCCAGCCCAAGTTAATCGTTACGGAGCCGGGAATCGGATATCGCCTGCTTTCCGGGGAATAATTCACCCGTATCTGCCCCTGAAAAAAACAGGAAACGCCCCGCAAGCTACTGGCCTGCAGGGCGTTTCTTCCACTGGAAAAGAGTTATTCCAATGAAATGGCTTCTCTGCTTTTAATAAGATAATTGTAAATGACCTGCGCCGCCATCGCCCGGTTAGTAAAGCGCTGCGGAGAAAGACGGCCGTCGCCGGTTCCCTGCATCAGGCCGGTCCCCAGCATATCGTTGATGGCTGATTGCGCATAATCGGCAATATCTCCGGCATCGCTAAAGCTCCGAGCCGTACTTGGGTTATCCGCCGGCAGCTCGGTTCCCGCCGCTGCCATGATAGAATGAAGAATCACGGCCATATCCTGGCGGGTAATTTTCGCTTCCGGCCTGAACCGGTTATCCCCTGTTCCCTTAACCAGTCCCATGCTCTTTGCAGCCGCCAAATACGGGCTGTAATACCGGTTGCCTGCGTCCGCGAAATTGCTTGCGTCCTCGCCTGCCGCCGGCTCCATTCCGAAAGCGTTCATGGTCATCACGAGAAACTCCGCGCGGCTAATGTCGCTTCGCGGCAGAAAACGTCCTTCCCCGCTTCCCTTGACGACGTCCCTTGCCGACAGGTAATTAACGGCTTGGGCATACCAGCTTGAAGGGCTCACATCCTGATAGGATACCGTCTTGCCCCCAAGGACAAAATGGCCCAACCGGCCGGTATGAAATACTGCCGCCTGCAAATCCTTGTTGTAATGACTGTTCAGCACCGCTTTTGCCGGGCCGCCTGCGTCAATTTCCCACACCGCAAGACCGTCGGTCTGCTCGTGTTCACCAGGAGTATAAGGAACGGACACCGCAACATCCGCCACGCTCCCTTGCCAGTCGATGTCCTTGCCGTCCATGCGCAGCGCCAGCTCGATGGCCGGTCTGCCGCCGATCAGCCCCAGCATTTCCGGCGATAATCCGGCCGGAACGCCGGGACGGACAACCAGTTCCACGATCGGACCGGCCGTACCGGTACGGCTCAGCATCTCCGCGGGCAGAGTCACGCGGGCATGCGGCGTAACAAGCTCAATCCGGCTCCGTCCATCCGTTTCGCTGAAGAAGGCGGACGGAAGCTGCGTGATAATTTCGCCGTCGAAACGGTTGCCGCTGTCGCTCAGTACAACGGACACCTTTTTAACCCCTCTTGCGTCTGCGCCGGCATTGGAAAAGGCTGCGCTGAGCTCCTCTTCAGTGATGGAGACAACAGCCTTGTTTCCGTCGATAGCCGCTTGAGCAATGATCGTGCCGGAGCCGGATGGAGCAGGCTTGACATTGCCCGCTGAGCTAACGGCCCCACCGCTGCCCGTGCTTCCGGAACTTTTTCCGTGATTTCCGTTTCCACTACCGCCGTTGCCTCTGTCGTCATCATCGTCGTCGTCATCATCGTTGTTGCCGCCCGGAACCGTTGGGGTAGTTCCATTATTGACTGTAGTAAAGCGGTAAATCGGGCTGCGCGTCGAGGCGCCGTATTCGTCCGTAATGTCCATGTACCAATAATAGGTTTTGCCTGGCGCAAGCCCGTTCCACGGCACGGAAGCAACATCGCCGGAGATTACTCCCTTTTGCTCCCCGATCAGCGCATCTTTGTACACATTAACCGCAAAATAATCGGTAGCCACCCGTTTTTGGATATCCCTGAACGCAAATGGCTCCGTAAAGTCCTCGGTCGCATCATCGAAGAAATTATAGTCATCCAGATACGGCGAATAGGTATCCACATCCAGCGTACCCGCTGCCGGATCAAACTTCAGAAGCCGGAGATAGCCGTTGCCGCCGTTTGGCCCTCCCTGATAGTCCGCCAGCATCTCGATCACCTGTCTGCTTGTACCGTCCGGATGCGTCACCGTCTTCACGACCCGTTTAGCCGCATGATAATGTCCGCTCAGCACAAGCTGTACATTTTTATTGGGCGCGATCACCTGATCGAATACATTTTGCGCCATATTGGATAAGGTACCGTTGGATTCCAGATAAGCGTGCATGCCGACGACCGCAATCCGGTCCGCATGCTTTCGCAGTACTTCGTTGGCCCACGCCACGGTCTCCGGCGTATCCTCCAAGCCAAAGCCAATGTAAAGGAAAATAAAATCATGGCCGCCGAACGAAAACAGGTCATAGTGATTCCGGTTGTTGTCCATTTCCCCGCCGTACCAAGGATTATCCTTATACCGGTCGGCTCCTGCATATTTGCCGTAATAAGAATAATTGACACCGTCGATGATGACATCGTGATTGCCTGCAAGGACTCCGTACGGCACGCCCGCGTCATCCAGCTTTTTCAGGTTGCGGTCGGCTACCGCCCACTGCCGCTCATCGTTCGCAACGTTGACGATATCGCCCGTATGAATGGCGTAAGCAAAAGTGCCTTTTTTATACTCTTCGGAAATCCAGTCGCCCAGCCTGTCAAAAATTTCGGGGTAGGACTCGGCATAATACTGCGTATCCGTAAACCACAGAATCGTAAAAGGATCGTTGGCGCCCTTGACCTCATCCTGCACCATGGCCTGAATCCGCCCGTCACGGACATACCGTCCGGCCTCAATTTCGGCGGTCAGGATGATATCGGCCCCGGCGTTCTGGCCGGTCTCCGCTTTCAGCGCAGTCCACTTGCCCGCATCGTAATCCCAGGCATACAAGGTTACAATGCGTCCGGGCAGAGTCCGGCCCTTCCAATAGACCTCCACCTTGTCCGCGGGTTGAATCTCTTCCTTCAATTCAATTTCAAAGCGGTGGTACGGAAATCCGGAGTCGGTGTCCGTTACGAGATACTCTCCGTCCGCAAAGGCGATCTCACCGGCCTCGGCCGCTCCGATTTCAGTCTCGCCGTCCGGGTTCAGCACCAACGGAGGCTCACGGTCCGCAACATCGGTATAGCCGCTGATTCCCTCCGGTCTGGCAAAATCGTATTTGTCCCCTTGAAGGAAGCGGACATCCATGGCATCGCCGCCAGGATCGCTGACATTGGCCCGGAGTCTGGCGTTCGTCGGCACTTTGTCCGTAAAGTCAGCCGGCGATACCTCGCCGGGCGCAAGCGGCTTCTCGTCCTCGATTTGGAATGATTTTTCCAGGACGGCCGTGTTCCCCGCTCCATCGTAGACGGTCACCTTCAGCCGGTGCTCGCCTGCGCTCAGCAGAGTCGAGGATGAATCATACGGCAATTCAACGGCTTTTCCGTCAAGTTCGGCTTCAATTTTGCCTACGCCGCTCAAATTGTCCGAAGCCAGCACATTCAGCGTAAACGGCCCCTTGAGAAACATGGAGTTTTCCAGCAGCTGTCCGTCACCGTAAGAAATCCCCTCAATCACCGGCGCCGTGTTGTCCACCATAACCTGAACAGCGTCGATCTCCTGTCCGCCGATCGTCATCGTCAACGGATAAACTCCGTCCTGGACGGCTGCAGTGTCCAATTCGGCATACCGGGCCGTGAATTTGTCGTCCGGGACCGGGAAATGAAAATCGCTGATCATCGGTTTGTTGGGGTTGCTCCCATAATCCGCGTCGCCGAAGCCGTAATACGTGTCTTCTCTGTAATCCACGGTGGTTTGCGTCAGGTTCCCCAAATAGTTCAATACCTTATCGGGCTTAACAACGCTGCCGTCCGGCAGCACCAGGTGAACATTTTTCACCTCAAAGTCATCATGATTGTTGCTGCCGAACACCTTGTCATGATCCTTTAATTGATAAGGCGCGTTTTCGTTGCCGGTATGCACCGAAACGACGGTGCCGGTCACAAACAGATCCGCCGGCATGTCGAACATGGACCAGGCGTCATTGGTGTATTTCGGCAGAATGCGGCTGAAGAAGCTCGGTTCCCCTGCCGGGTCCAGCGCGCTGACCGAAGCCTGATAGATTTGGTCGACGCCGCGGGTCTGCATGCCTAGGCTTGCTTTGCCCGGCAATGTTTTGCGCAGGGGCACCGGCTGGCCGTTAAAAAGGACCTCGATGCTCTCGGCAGCCTGACGGCCGTACGCATAGAAGGAAGCTTTTCCTTTCAGCATGCTTCCGCCCTCTATGGATAAGCCCGGGTCCGGAAGCTCAGTGCCTGTCCCGCTCTCATTTACGGTCAGCATGCCGCCTCTGGAATTATAAGGCACTCTTGTCCGGTTGCCCGCAGCATCCGCCGCATCGATGATATAACGGTAAACGCCCGGCTCATCGAACGACAGACTGCCTTTATAGATATACTTGCCTCCGTCCTCTCCTGTCAGCGTAAGAGGCTGCGTGCCCGTGAACAGCATCGGCTCCTCCGTTGACGCTCCATACAAGATTTGGGCGGAAGCCAGCGGTTCGTCGCTCGTTACCGTAGCGTTGTAGGCCTGGCCTTTTCCCAGATTGTATACGGTCTGCTCGTGCTGCAGCGTAGGCGCGACCATATCCACACCGTCCACGGCCGGCACTTGACCAGGATCAATGCTGCCGGGATTGGCGTACATCCGGTTATCCAACCTCACCATAGCCGTTCCGGTTAGCGGGTACGCATAGCGGATCACCGCATTGCGGACATCGTTTACGAGACGGTCCGGGCTGCCGGTGGCGGTTGAATCATACCAGGCTTCCACTATGTACTGGTCCGGAGCGTCCGGGGATGACAGGGCCAGCCCGCGGTGCGTAGCGTTCGGAAGATTGAAGTCCGAAGGCTGCGAATTGTCGTAAAAAATAATGTCGCTGTCCGCCAGCGTACTGTTGAAATGCAGGTTGAAATCGGCGGTTGTGGTATAGCCTTTGCCGTTGGCCACCGCTTCCTTGGCAAACCAGATGACGGCCGCGCTGTAGGGCTCAATGCTGGTGTGCTGCGGAATGACCCATTTCTTCGGAGCCGTCGTTCCCGGATAAAGGTACCATAGCGTGTAATCTTTCAAGTCAAGAGTTTGAGCGGAATTATTGTATAACTCCAGATACTCGTACTGGTTCCCGCTTCCATACCGGTAATCGCCGGCAGGATTCGGCAGAAGCTCGGTGATCAAAATGCGGGGAATATCCGCATCGGACACTTCTCCGGTAAGGACGGTCTCATATTCCGGAGATCTGGCCCACTCGATGCCGTCGCCCGCCTCCAGCACATAGTACAGCTTGTCCCCTCCAAGGCGGGCCGAAGGAATTTCGCCGGCAAACAAGCCGCTTCCCCGGTCTTCCATCGGCAGCTCGCTGTAAGAACCGTTCGCCGCCGTTTTATAATACAGCTTGACGGTAAGCGAATCCCCATCCTCATCGTACACGCCGGCCGTCACGGTTAAGGGCCGGGACCGGTCCGCCGTTGCGATTGGCGTATGATCGATTTGGGGAATGCGATTGTTTGTTGCCGTGAGCTGCGCAGGCTCGACCCGGCCGGCCGATGGAGCCGCTTCCCGGGCCAACGGGACCATCGCCGTTCCGCGCGAAGGAAGCTGCAGATGCACGCTCTTTCCGTCACCGACATCGTCGGCGGTGTAGTAATACTCACTGATGACCACGGAGGCATCCCCTTTGCGGGTAATGAGAAGTCCCCGGTCCGTATTGTTTAATCCGTCCTGCCCCTTGAGCACATAAACCGGCACGTTATCCGGCACGGAATGATACTGCCTGAAATCGGCTGCGGTCAGATTGGCGGCCGCCCCGGTAATGGAGGAGCTTGTCCGCTTCACCCACAGTACCGCCGGGCTATCTGCCGGAATAACTACGGTATTCGGATCATCGTATACCGTATCGGTTACCGTCAGATTTTTGACGCCGCTGTTGTAGTTATACCGAATTGCATATTCCTCGTTGAAGGCCAGAGGCTGACCGGAGCGATTGTAGATCTCTACATACTCGAACAGGTCCGCCCCGCCCGCTCCCTCAATTACATTCTGATTGGATTTGTCATCCGGGTAAATCTCGGAGATAAATATTTTCATTTCATCTGATGCATCCGCCTTCGCCGGCACAATGATACCGGTAAAGTTAAAGCTGGACATCAGCATGCCGCACGCTAAAACAGCGGCTATCACCTTCTTTTTCATGAGTTCCTCCTTGTTAGTCTTTATCCTAATAAAGACTAAAGGCAAAAGGTAAGCTGAATATGAAATGTATTCATAGGTTTTGTAAATATACAGATTGAAATACGAAAAACGCCTTATGATAAAATTGTTCAGTTACGCTGAAAATTTATCTCGTTCAGTAGTTATAGTAAAGGGGGCTCCCCACCCGAGTGTACCTGCTGCCTGCTCCGGCTTTCTTTGTCCATTGTTGAATGAAATAGCTGCAAAATGTACATTTACTTATCCGGAAATGCTGCCACAGCACTTGATTAAGTGTAAAACCCGCAGTTATTCTGCTATCTTTTACAGAAGAGGCAAAGAAGCGAGGAAAACATTGTATGAAATGCAATTAAACGAATGATTGAGTAAAGAATGTAAAGTTAGTTGTATGATTTGCAATTAGTGGTTAGTGCCAAGCGGTCAAGCACACTTTTACCACCCATCCGGCCAAATCTGCGGACGCTAACGGCACTAGCGTTGCATCAAATCCGATCTGACAAGATATATTTTCTAGCCACACCAATAATCTAGCGGATGCCACAAGCGCTATTTGTTCCAAAAACGCGGATTTAAAATTGTAACGGTTGCCATCGTGCTTATTTCACTGAAATCCGGCTATTTTTGCTTAGATTCAGGCAAATAACGACGCTCATAACCGTTAGAATTTAGAAAGGGCCTTTTTTCGGAAAATAGCCGCTGCTGCAACCGTTAGATTTCCGGGAAGCTTGCACGGGAAGCTTCCCGGAAATCTTGGAAATATTATTAATAATAAAGCAGGGGAACCACTCTCATGGCTCCCCTGCTTTATTATAATACCTATAAATAATTCCCCTATTCCGTCAGCCAACGCTTAAACATACGCTTCGTGGTGTCCCGGTTCATCTCGGCGATCGAAGTGGTCAGCGGGATGCCTTTCGGGCAGGCGCGAACGCAGTTTTGCGAGTTGCCGCAGCCTTCGATGCCGCCGTCTTCCATCAGCGCGTCCAAGCGCTCGTCGGCGTTCATGGCGCCGGTCGGGTGCGCGTTGAACAGGCGCACTTGGGAAATGGCCGCCGGGCCGATGAAGTCCGTTTTCTCGTTGACGTTCGGACAAGCCTCCAGGCAGACGCCGCAGGTCATGCACTTCGACAGCTCATACGCCCATTGGCGTTTTTTCTCCGGCATGCGCGGACCCGGCCCCAAATCGTACGTACCGTCGATCGGAATCCACGCTTTCACCCGCTTCAGAGCGTTAAACATCCGGCTGCGGTCGATCACCAAATCGCGCACGACCGGGAACGTCCGCATCGGTTCGATGCGCACCGGCTGCTCCAGTTGATCGATCAGCGCCGCGCATGCCTGGCGCGGTTTGCCGTTGATGACCATCGAGCAGGCGCCGCAAACCTCCTCCAGACAGTTCGACTCCCAGCATACCGGAGCGGTGTGCTCGCCCTTCTGGTTTACCGGGTTGCGCTGAATTTCCATCAAAGCGCTGATCACGTTCATGTTCGGCCGATAGTCCAGCTCAAACTCCTCGGTATAAGGCTGGGAGTTCGGGTCGTCCTGGCGCGTAATGATGAATTTGACTTTTTTGCCTGACTTTTGTTTTACGGCTGCTTCCGTTTCCGCCATCGCCATGGCTATCCCCTCCTATTTATCCTTCGAGTAATCGCGAATCCGCGGCGGGATCAAAGAGACGTCCACGTCCTCATACGAGATTTGCGGGCCGTCCGGCGTCCATGTCGCTTTCGTCGTCTTCAAAAATTCCTCGTCGTTCCGGTTCGGGAAATCCGGTTTATAATGCGCGCCCCGGCTTTCGTTGCGCAGCAGCGCGCCCAGCGTCATCGCTTCGGCCAGCTCCAGCATGTTCCACAGCTGACGGGTAAACGCGGCCCCGGCATTGTTCCAGCGAGACGTATCGTTGATGTTGATTTTCTTGTAGCGTTCCTTCAGTTCCTTAATCTTGTTGATCGTCGCTTCGAGCCGGTCGTTGTAACGGACGACCGTCATGTTGTCCGTCATCCATTCGCCCAGCTCTTTATGAAGAACGTAGGCGTTCTCCGACCCGTTCATGTTCAGCAGGCCTTCGAATTTGTCCTCCTGCGCTTTGCGATAGCGATCGAACACGTCCGGACGGATGTCGTCGGCCGATTTTTTCAAGCCGCGGATATATTCCACCGCTTTCGGTCCGGCCACCATGCCGCCGTAGATGGCGGAGACCAGCGAATTGGCCCCGAGCCGGTTCGCGCCGTGGTATTGATATTCGCATTCCCCTGCCGCAAACAACCCGGGAATGTTGGTCATTTGATTGTAATCGACCCACATGCCGCCCATCGAGTAATGGACCGCCGGGAAGATTTTCATCGGAATTTTGCGCGGATCGTCGCCCATGAATTTTTCATAGATTTCAATGATGCCGCCGAGCTTGACGTCCAGTTCCTTCGGGTCCTTATGCGACAAATCGAGATACACCATGTTTTCGCCGTTAATGCCCAGCTTCTGATCAACGCAAACGTGGAAAATTTCCCGGGTGGCGATGTCGCGGGGCACCAGGTTGCCGTAAGCCGGGTATTTTTCCTCGAGGAAGTACCACGGTTTGCCGTCTTTGTACGTCCAAATCCGTCCGCCTTCGCCCCGCGCCGACTCCGACATCAGCCGCAGCTTGTCGTCCCCCGGAATCGCCGTCGGGTGAATTTGGATGAACTCGCCGTTGGCGTAATGGACACCCTGCTGGTATACCGCGCTGGCGGCCGTGCCGGTGTTGATCACCGAGTTGGTCGTTTTGCCGAAAATAATCCCCGGTCCGCCCGTCGCCAAAATCACCGCGTCGGAAGCGAACGTTACGATTTCCATGGAACGCAGGTTTTGCGCGGTAATGCCGCGGCATACGCCATCATCGTCCAGCACGACCGAAAGGAATTCCCAGTTCTCGTATTTCGTGACCAGCCCCGCCGCTTCATGACGGCGCACCTGCTCGTCGAGGGCGTACAGCAACTGCTGTCCCGTCGTCGCTCCGGCAAAAGCGGTCCGGTGATGCTTGGTCCCGCCGAACCGGCGGAAATCCAGCAAGCCTTCCGGGGTGCGGTTGAACATAACGCCCATCCGGTCCATCAGGTGAATGATGCCGGGCGCCGCTTCGCACATCGCTTTGACCGGCGGCTGGTTGGCCAGAAAGTCTCCGCCGTATACCGTATCGTCGAAATGCTCCCATGGGGAGTCGCCTTCGCCTTTCGTGTTCACGGCCCCGTTAATGCCGCCCTGCGCGCACACCGAGTGGGAACGTTTCACCGGCACAAGCGAAAACAGATGCACCGGCACGCCCGCCTCGGCCGATTTGATCGTAGCCATCAGCCCGGCCAGACCGCCGCCAACGACAATTACGCTTTGTTTAGCCATTGTATTTCAACTCCTAAAAGTTTTGTATAGCGTTACGATTTGCTATGCTCCCCAAAATATCGCGATATCGCCGCCAAAAATCATAATCTTCGTCCTTACGCCAGCAGTTACGCCAGCAGCGCCTTCGCCGACTCCAGCAAAGCCGTTCCTTCCGCCTGGAATTCGGCCCCGCGGAAAGCGAACAGCGAGCCGACGAACATCAGCGCGACGATCACGAACAGCCCCATGCAGATGTATGAGGAAACGCGCTGCGCGCGCGGGCCGACGGTGATGCCCCAGCTGACCATAAACGACCATAACCCGTTGGCGAAATGGAAGGACGCCGCCACGACCGAAATCAGATACAATAGGAAGAAAACCGGCTGGGTAACGATGCTGTGCATAACCCCGCCAAGCTCTTCATGAGTGACATTGCCCAGCGCCACTTGAACGCGGGTTTCCCACAAATGCCAAATCACGAAGGCAAAGACGATTACACCCGAAATCCGCTGGAGCAAATACCGCAGATTCCGTTCCGTCGGGAACCGCCCGTTATTCGGCTTCGCCTGGAAGGCGATATACAATCCGTAGACACCGTGGTACAGCAGCGGCAGCCAGATGCCGAAGATCTCCAGCACCAGCACGAGCGGCAGGCTGTTCAGGAAAGCCACGCTTTCCTTAAATCCCTGGCTTCCGCCTTCCACCGCCGAAAAGTTGGTGATCATGTGTTCCAGAATGAAAAACCCCAGCGGAATGACTCCGAGCAGCGAATGAAGTTTTCTGGAATAAAACCCTTTCATAAGTGCGCGTACCCCTTTCTAGTTTCCATCTTCCCTTGAACTTGCGCATTTTCAACAATAATCGACGAATCGATTAATACAGCCCTACAGTTTGGATATGATATATCCCACAACATCAAGGCTACTTTACTATGTTACAAAAGTAACATGTGAACATCTTGTGTCACTTTTCATGTTACTCCTTTTTATCTTATAATGGAATTGCAATATAGTTATTAATAGTTATACAAAAAGCACATAAGCAGCTTTTCACATATAGCCCGGTATAGTCCGGTATAGTCCGGTATAGTCCGGTATAGTCCGATCACTTGTCCGTCAATAATCCGCGCCAATTGTCGAGCCCTATTTTTTTCTTCCCGAAAAAAGGAGGTTACCCCATGTTAGAAGAACTGCTTGTATTTACCACCGTCGTGGAGCAATCCAGTTTAAACAAAGCGTCGAAGCTGCTCAATTTGTCGCAGCCCGCACTTTCCCGAAAAATCGCAAAATTGGAGGATGAATGGGGGGTTGCGCTGTTTCACCGCAAAGGAAAACGCCTGGAGTTGACCCGTGTCGGTCAAGAGGCTTATTTGTACGCCCTGGAACAGCGGCAGCGCCATCAAAACTTTCTGCAGGCCGTCTCCCGTTTCAAAAAGGCGGAACGCACCGTCGTTACGCTGGGCGCCAGTCTGACGACCATCCAGACAACGCTGCCCCCGCTGGTCAAGGCGATGATGGACAAATTCCCGGACATCGAGCTCAAGCTCGTCACCGGGAAAACGCATGAGATCGTCTCCCACGTCCGCGACAAAAAAGTGGACATCGGCGTCGTCGCCTCCTCGATCAGCGAAGCCGGGTTAAAATGCATCCCGCTGTTTCAGGACCACCTGGAGCTTGTGGTCCCCAAGGGACATGAACTCGCATCCCCAACCCAAGACGGCCATCCCTCGATGGACGATCTGAACGGCCGGTCCATGATTATTTTCTCCAAAGGAACCTGGTACCGCCGGCTGGTCGACGACCTGTTCGGCCGCTACGGCATCGTCCCCGATGTCCGCATGGAGATCGACTCTTTCGAAGCGATCGTCCGGCTGCTGCCGATCTGCAAAGCGGCTTCCCTGCTCCCCAGATCGTACCTGCGCAGGCCGCTGCTGCGGGACAACGGGCTGGTGTCCGTGCCGATCCCCGAACTGGAGCAGACCCGTAGAGAAACTTGCCTGATTTACGGAGAGAAATCGGAGCTGACCAGCGAAACGAAAGAGTGGTTTACGCAAATTCGGGAAAGTCTGGTGGAGGAGCTGTCGCTGTAATTTTATGCGGAGAATTAACAAGTGCACAATATTTCAAATCCTTCGCAACAAGGAAGGGCAAATAGCCGATAATATAGAGTGCAGGTTATTTTTGAGAGGAGAAACGCAAAATGGAGAGAAAGCTATCAACGGGGATCATTGCAATCTTAGTACTGAATTTACTGCTTGGGGTCGCGGCGCCGGCATCAATGATACACGCCGCCGGCAGTGCTAGCGGAATTCGGATTACGATGAATCCGCAAAATGGGGCCAGCAATGTTGACCCAGCCGCAACTAAATCTATTAAGCTGCAATTTGACCGCAAGGTACAGATCAATAAGGATTCGCTTAAAGTGTCCGAAAAAGGTAAGGAACCCTTGTCCAATATCGAGACGGTCCTTAGTGATGGGAGCCCGGGGAAGGGTACGAATGAAGTTACACTGCTGCTGCCGCAGTTAAAGTATAACACGACATACGTTGTACAAGCTGAAGAAGGCAATTTTGTGGATGCGGAGAACCGGAGCATTGCCTCCCCTGCTGTTCAGTATTTTTTCACAACAAAAACCGAGACAGCCGCCGGCAGTACTAACAATACCGTCAATGCTGGTGCGGCGGAAGAGACTTCGCCATTGCAAATGTTAGGTGTGACACCACTTGGGGGAAGTACGAACATTCCCGTGGATACCGAGTTTACGATGATTTTTAATCGCAACATTAAGATTAATAACGAATCCGCCATAGTTTTTAAGAAAAAAGAAAATGATGCGCAACTGGCTGTTCAGGTTAGAGCCTCCGGTTCAGGTTTGTTTATAAAGCCTGTTCATGAGTTGGACAAGGGAAGCAGGTATTATCTGTACATTGGTGCGGGTGCCGCAGCGGATGCTCAGACAGGGGCTGTATATATGAACGGCTGGGAGGGTTTATACGAGACGGAGACGGACAAGAATAGCAGCGAGGCTCCTGTCCTTCAAAGTGGAGAGATTACGAATAATACGATTATTTTAAAATATAGCAAGCCGCTTGGCACAAATAACAGCATCGCAACGACAGGCTTCAAGGTGGTGGTTAACCAGCGGGAAAGAGAAATTTCCAAGGTATACTCTTCCGGAAGCTATCTGTATATCGAATTAGTGACAGCTATTGAAGCAAGTGATTTGGTGGAATTATCGTACACCCCGAAAGCGAGTAATAAGCTAGTCCTTAGCTCTGGGCAGGCGCTTGCGGAAATCAGCAGCTATAAGGTGAGCAATACCAGCAGTAAGTCAACATTATCATTGATAGGTATTGAGGGCAAAGGGAACACAATTACCATTACTTATAATAAAACGCTAAAAAGCAAAAAATTGAATCCAAATCAATTCATTGTGCGTGTAAATCAGTCAGAGCTGCGGATCACCCGAGTTGAAATTGCCGGCAGCCAGGTTATTTTGACTTTGGCTTCATCGCTGGCGGAGAACGATAATGTTACCGTTTCTTTTGTCGATGGTGCGGATTCAATTGAGGACTTGGACGGCATTTATGGGAGCTATTACATTGATTATGTTGTAAAAGGCAAGGCTAGCACAGGATCAGAGCCGCCAGCTGCACAAGGCATGCCGTCCTTTGTAACGGCGATTTCCAGCTCTAACTTCGGACTTGGCGGTTATCTGCTAAATCTAAGTACGGCTAAGTCATCAAGCAGTGTATCGGTTGGCGGGCAAAATATCTCAAGATATACAATCGGCGCAGCACAACTGCAAGAAGCCATTAAATTCTTGATCTCCATAAATACGAATAAAAGCAAACGCGAACCGTTAATTTTTGAGGTGCCGGCGACGGAGAAAGCCGCTGAGGTGGCTATCCCGCTTGGCGCACTGTATGAAGGTTACAATCGCGGTAAGCTTGTTTCATTTTCAATTAAATACAATGAAACGATGTATGAGCTGCCGGTCGAGGAGATTCCGTTTGCGCAAATTGCCAAGTCCTTGAATAACGGGACACTAAGTGTAGATTCTTTAAATACGCTGTACTTGATTATTCAACTGGAATTTGTTTCGCCTGACCAGATTTCCATACCGATGACTATAAATGGGGTTTACGTGAACCAGGCAAGCAATCCTATACGCATTAGAATCATTGTGGTTTCTGAATCAGATGCGTCTAATCTTAACGCGGCTACCCATTTGTTTAATATTTCTCATGCAGGGAAGCTTTATTTGCGCATTACCGGCAGTAAGGTAACATCTGCAAATGCAACGTTAGTGAAATACGACACAGTCAACAAGACGATCATTCCAATTCCGTCTAAAATTTCCGCAAGCAACGGGACGCTGGTATTTAGCGGAAATCCTGGCGGCAATCCAGCGAATAGCGGAGCCGGGGCATCCGGTTCGGGATCTGCCTCCGGACAAGCGGGGTCAGGATCGTCCAATGCGGGGGCGGAATCAGCAGCTTCAGGCGGCCTGATCGTTGGCCCAGCTTCAGGTACTGCTAATTATGGGGACACCGGGAAGCATTGGGCAAAAGCGGATATTGATGAGCTGACCTCGAAATTTGTAGTCAGTCCACGTAAAAGCGATTCTAACGCATTTGAGCCTGACCGGAATATTACGCGTGCAGAGTTCGCGGAGTACATCGCCAAAGCGCTGGGACTAGGCACAGATATAAAGGAAGCGCAGGTTTATCCGGACGTGAAGCTCGATACGCGCGGGGGCTACATAGGCGCTGCCAGCAAGGCCGGGATCATTACAGGATACCCTGACGGGAAATTCAGACCGGATCAGTATATTACCCGTGAGGAAATGGCTTTGATGATGGTGCGTGCCCTGAATTATGGCAAATATGAGCCTACCTTAAACGGCACACCGGCACAGGCTTTGAAGAAGTTTAAGGATGCCTCCAAGATTCGTTATCAAGAAGCTGTAGCCAAAACAGTAAAGGCCGGCGTTATCCAGGGGGTGACGACAAATACCTTCCAGCCTCAGGGGAACGCAACACGCTCTCAAGCGACGGTAATGATCAAGCGGGTGTTGGATAAGCTGAATTTGGAATAGCTGAATCTGACGAGCTAATTTAGAGCCTTCAAGTTAGACTATTGAAAACTAAAACCGCCACCCAAGCCTTACGGCTTTCCGGTGGCGGTTTCTTTGACTTCCAAACCGAGTTTTTTGGCGACCCAGCCGGTGGTGCTCGCTTGAATGATGATCGTCAGCACAATCGCCATAAAAGCCAGCCCGGTAATCACGTTGGAATGAGCGATTCCCATCCCCGCAATCATGCCGGACAAGGCGGCCGGGATCACCCCGGTTTCGCGCACCCAGCACATGAACAGCAGCTCGCGCCACGTCCACTTCACCTTGCGGTCGGGCCAGGCGCACAGCAGCACCGACAGCGGGCGGGCCACAAACATCAAGATCAGCACCGCCGCCAGGCTTGGCCAGAAAAATTGCCCGAGCGTGGCAAAATTCACTTGGCTGCCCAGCAGCACAAAGATCAGCATGCGCATCATAACCGTCATATTTTCAGCGAAAGAGCTCATTTCCACATGATTGTCTTTCAGGGACAAACCGAACGTTTCGGCATTTCCCCAGATCACCCCGGCGACAAACGTAGCCATAAACCCGCTGACATGCAGCAAATCGGCGATCAAGTATGAGGATAACGCGCAGACCGTCATGACGATTGTGGAATAGTCGCGAAAATAGCCGTGGCGGGCATGTCCCGCCAAATAAGTCAGTATGCCCGAGATAATCAGTCCGGCAAGAATTCCGCCGAGCGCGGTTTTGACAAACTCCCAGGACATGGCGCCAACGTCCAGCGCCCCGCCGCCGGCCACCGCGGCCAGCAGCGAAAACGTCAAGATCGAGCCGGTAGCGTCGTTAAACGCCGATTCGCTCTCCACCGTCTCGCGGACCCGCTCCTTGATTTTTACCTGCTTGAATACCGGAATGATCGAAGCCGGATCGGTGGAGGCGATGACCGCCGCGGCCAAAAAAGCAAAAATCCAATCAACGCCGAACAAGTAATGAACACCCACGCCCATGACGATCGTCGAAATCACCACGCCCGGTACGCTGAGCAGCGATAACGTAATCCATACGTTGCGAAGCCCGCTCAGCCGCAAATTCCGCCCGCCGTCAAACAAAATCAGCGCCGACCCGACCGTTAATATCAATTGATTGATCAGCGATCCGCTTTGTTCATGAATCAGCCCAAGCCCCGGACCGAGCAGCATCCCGACGGCGATGAACACCGCCACATCCGGCAGCCTTAGCCATGCCGCCAGTTTGCCCGATACTACGCCAACGCTGATAACGAATAAAATTAAGATCAGAAAATGATGTATCGCTTCGGTTACAGCCGATTCCATTCCGCCACATCCCAACCATCCAAAGTGAACCAACTCTTTTTTCTTAATAACCCGATAATAATTACTCGTTAATGACTTCCTCGAACTCTTCGATATTTTTCTTCGATCCGATGATGACCATAATGTCCCCTTCTTGCAGCTGATCCATGGCGGTAGGCGCCACCAGGATGCTTCCGTCGCGATGAATGGCCACGATGCTGCAGCCGAAACGGGCGCGCGGGTTAATGTCGCCCAGGTTTTTCCGGTCAAGGCAAGCGGGAACGTTCATTTCCACGATGCTGTATTCCTTGGACAATTCGATGTAATCCAGCAGATTTGGAGTCACGAGCTGATGCGCCACGCGGACGCCCATATCCCGTTCCGGAAAAATAACCCGGTCCACGCCAAGCTTTTGCAGCGCGCGGCCGTGCAAGACGGAGAGCGCCTTGGCGACCACGGTTTTGATCCCCAAGTCCTTGAGCAAAATCGCCGCCAAAATACTCATCTGAATATCGTTACCGATCGCGACGATCCCGCAGTCGAAGTTGCGGACGCCCAGCGATTTCAGCACTTCCTCGTCCGTGGCGTCCGCCACGACGGCATGCGTCAGCTGGTCGCTCAATTCGTTTACCACCTCTTCGTCCCGGTCGATCCCGAGCACCTCATACCCGAGGTCCATCAACTCCAGAGCCAGGCTGGAGCCGAACCGGCCCAGTCCGATGACTACAAACTGCTGCATTTTCATGTTTAATCTCAAGTCCCCTTATCTTATCCTATAATCATTTTGCCTTCCGGATGGCGGTACAATTCCTTGCCTTTCTTCGGTCCAAGCGCATAAGCTAGCGTAAGCGGCCCGAGTCTTCCGGCGAACATCGTAAAGCTGATGAGGATTTTGCCGATTACCGTTAGTTTCCCGGTAAGCCCCATCGTAAGCCCGACGGTGCCGAACGCGGAGGTCGTCTCGAACAGAATGCTCAGGAAGCTGGCGTCCTCGGTCGTGGACAGCACCATGGCGACGGCCACCACAAGAAATAAAGCGAGCATCGTGATGGTGACCGCTTTGAAAATACGTTCCTGGGCCATCCGGTAGCGGAACAGGACGAGGTCCGACTGTCCGCGGATCATGGAGATGACCGCGCCGACGAGAATGGTGAAGGTCGTCGTTTTGATCCCGCCGCCGGTCGAGCTGGGCGAAGCCCCGATAAACATCAGGATGATCATAAAAAATTGCGAAGCCTGCCGCAGCTCGCCGATATCGACCGTGTTGGCCCCGGCCGTCCGCGGCGTCACCGACTGGAACAGCGCGGCCCAAAATTTCCCGCCCCAGCCGAGCGGGGCTAGCGTCCGCGGATTGGTGAATTCGAATATAAATATGACCAGGGCCCCGACCACGATCAGCGCCGACGTCATCGACAGCACCACCTTGGAATGCAGCGACAGCTTGCGGCGGCGCCGGAAATCAATGATGTCCGACAGCACGATAAACCCGATGCCCCCGGACACGATGAGAAACATCGCCACGAAGTTGACGAGCGGATCGGCCACGTACAACGTCAAGCTCCGGTATTCGCCAAACAGGTCAAACCCGGCGTTGTTGAACATGGATACCGCGTGAAAAACGCCGAAGTACAGCGCCCGGCCCAGCGGCATGTCAAACGCCCAGCGAATCGCGAACAGCAGCGCCGCGCAGGATTCAATGACCAGCGAATACAGCAGCACCTTGCGGATCAGCCGGACGATCCCCTCCATCGTGTTCTGGTTCATCGCCTCCTGCAGGATCAGCCGGTCCTTCAGCGAGATTTTCCGTTTCAACACGAGCGAAAACAAGGTGGCCATGGTCATGAACCCAAGTCCGCCGACCTGAATCAGCAGCATGATTACGATTTGGCCAAACGTGGAAAAATAGGTCCCGGTGTCGACGACGACCAGTCCCGTTACGCATGTCGCCGAAGTCGCCGTAAACAGCGCGTCGACGAACGGCAGCGTCTCCCCGGCCGCACTGGAAATCGGCAGCATCAGCAGCAGCGATCCCAGCAAAATGATGAGCGCAAAACCCAACACCAAAATTTGCGGCGGGGAAAAGCTGATTTTTTTGAAAGACAATTCATTCACCCCATTGTTGTCGTGAAAAAAGAACAAAAGAAAAAAGCACTGGAAATCCAATGCCTTTCGGTGTTTGGTTCCTGTTGCAGGAGGCCTACGAGGTTAGCTGACGGATTCGGGCATGCACAGTTGCCCTAATCGCCCGACCAAGGCAGCCATACCGGCTGCCGCCACAATCGCGCGAAATTCACCCCAAAAAAATCGGTTCCCCCGTTTTCGAAATCGAAATTAGGCCTTAATATTTTTTCAATTGTTTTCATTCCGTTTTCGTCAAATGGATTATAATCCTTATTGGCTTCCACTACAAAGGTTCATTTTGATTAAAAACAGTGAAAAAGGGCTGGAAACGGCAAATCCCCGATCTTCTTGCCGTCCAATCTGAGCCATGCTAGGGTATAACGGGATTATTGCATCTTTTCATCATTTTTGCCTTCAACTGGCGTTGGAAATTCCACTATGTTATCTTTACTGTGATGTACTTCGCGCAAAATCATACTTGAGAACAAAAAATTTTAAAGGAGTTTTGTAATGTTTTCACCTATGAAACCGTCCAGCCGCAGGCTGAAGACAAAAACGCTTTGGCTGATGGCCCTGATCGGGTTGGTCATTTTCTTCATCGTCCAGATTTTTCCGACAACCGCTTCCGACACGCTGCAGATGGAACAGTCGGATGACGTCATCGCCAAATCGCAGGCCAGAACGAAAGCTATCGAATTTGCAAAGTCGGTGCTGAACATCGAGTTGGCCGGTCATCCCGAAAAAGCGCTCGTTACCTATGAATCGCGCTCCGATCTGTACGGTTATTTAACGAAGGCGGATTTGCTCGCCCCTTTCCTGAAGACGTATGACAAGCAATTTCCGTACGACGTATTTCGCGTCCGTTTCAACGAACCAAACGATGTGTTTAGCGCTTTGACCGTCGACGTTCACATGACCACCGGCAAAGTGGTCGGGTTCGAGGAAATCGTTTCCTCGAGCAATGCGAAAAAGCAGATGATGCTGGACTACGGTACCGAAACGCCAGACTCGCTGCGCACCTGGGAGGGCGATTTGACGCTGGAGGAGAAGGAGCGGCTGGCCGCGCCTTATCTGGCCGCGTTCGGCTTTGACCCAGCCCGCCTTGAGCGCGTGTCGGGCGAGGGCGATGTCGGTCTGCTCTATCGCATCAAGGGGGATGAGCTCGGGGAGTCGCAAGCGACGATCGATATCCGCTACGAATACGGCGCCGTATCGTCATTCGAAAGCTACTTCTCCGTTCCTGAGTCGCATGCCGATTACGTCGCCGGGCAGACGCGGCTGGCCAACTGGCTTACCTTTGCCGGATACGCCCTGTTCACATTTGTGCTCGGCATCCTGGCCATCGTATACAGCGCGCTGACGCGGGCGCATACCACTTTTAAACGCGGGATTTTTCTGGCCGGCGCCTACTTCGTCTTGTCCGTCATCGGGACGGTCAACATGCTGCCTGTGTTTGAAAAGGACGGGCTCGATCCGATCGTGCTGACGGTAGGGTTCGTGATTCAAGGACTCGTCACCCTGATTCTTGCCGCCTCGGTATATTTCTCGCTCGTCGGCGGGGACGGACTGTGGCGGAAAAACGGCATCAATCTGTGGGCGCGGTCCAGGGAGGAAGGTTACGGCCGCCATGTGCTGACCGCGGTGGCCGACGGTTATGCGTGGGCTTTAATTTTGCTCGGGGTGCAGTCGGTTGTCTTCTTCATTCTGGAAAGAACGATTCATACCTGGTCGACGACCGATGCGACACAATCGCCGTACAACATGGTCTACCCGCTCCTGTTCCCGCTGCTCGCCTGGGTGGCCGGGATCGGCGAGGAAGCCGTTTACCGGCTGTTCGGCATTCCGATGCTGAAAAAGCTGTTCCGCAGCACGTTCATCGCCAGTCTTTTGACGACCTTGATCTGGGCTTTCGGCCATACGCTGTATCCGATCTATCCGGTCATTTCACGGCCGATCGAGTTGACCTTTATCGGACTGCTGTTCAGCTTCATTTTCCTGCGCTACGGCTTTCCGACCGTCGTTTTCTCGCACGTGATCTTTGACAGCATCCTTATGGCGCTGAGCCTGATGTTTATGGGCGGAGCGGTGAACATCGCCGCCGGTCTGGTCTACATCGCCCTGCCGGCGATCGTCGCTTACGTCATCTATCTGTTCAACCCGCCGGGCAAGGAGCGGCAGGGTCCGCCGCAGGGTCCACCGCCGCTGCAGCCGCAGCAGCCGGAGCCCCCGCAATCTCCGCAGCTGCTGCAGCAGCCTTAGGCGGCTGTGAAGAGGGTTGACCCTGCAGAACGCAAAAAACCGTCGAAGCAATTTTTGCTTCGACGGTTTTTTGGTTTAAGGAGCAGAGAGGAGTGAGCGTTGCATTTGTTTCCGCAAAATAGCGGCAATTGGCACTAGCGCTGCATTTAAATCTGTGGAAAGTTACCTTTTCTGGGCAAACCAATATTCTAACGGTTGCCACAAGCGCTATTTGTTCCAATCCCGTTGATTTCAAATTGTAACGGTTGCCATGGAGCTTATTTCGCTGAAAACCGGTAATTTCTGCTTGGATTCAGGCAAATAACGGCGCTCATAACCGTTAGAATTTAGAAAAGGTCTTTTTTCGGCAAATAGCCGCTGCTGCAACCGTTAGATTTCGGATAGCTTTTACGGGAAAGCTTGAGCAAAAGTTAATGCAACGCCGCCAGTGACTTTGGATCCCTATCACGCTCCCGCTCCTTGCGATCATGGTAAGCCATGGCTCCAAAACTGGCCGTAGTTTACAATTCTTCCGGCACGTCCTCGTCCCGCAGGGCGTCGATAATTTGGCGGGCGAGCTTGTCGCCGATCGAAAGCGGCCGGAAGTCTTCGACTGAAGCCTCTTTGATTTTTTTCAGCGAGCCGAAATGCTTCAGCAGCGCCTTGCGCCGTTTCTCCCCGATGCCGGGGATCGCGTCGAGCCGCGAAACAACCATCGACTTGCCGCGCTGCTCACGGTGGAACGTGATGGCGAAGCGGTGCACCTCATCCTGAATCCGCTGCAGCAGGTAGAACTCCTGGCTGTCGCGCGGCAGATGAATCGGCTCGGGCGGGTCAAAAGCCATCAGCTGCGCCGTTTTATGCTTGGCGTCCTTGACCAGGCCGCACACCGGGATATAGAGGCCCAGCTCGTTTTCCAATACGTCGGTCGCGGCGGAGATCTGCCCTTTGCCCCCGTCGACTACGACCACGTCGGGAAGCGGCAGGTTCTCTTTCAGCACCCGTTCGTACCTGCGGCGGATCACCTCGCGCATCGTTTCGTAGTCGTCCGGTCCCTGTACGGTCCGCACCTTGTATTTGCGGTACTCCTTCTTGGCCGGCTTGCCGTCGATAAACACGACCATCGCCGATACCGGGTTCGTCCCTTGGATGTTGGAGTTGTCGAACGCCTCGATGCGCGACGCCTTCTCCAGGCCGATCGCCCGCGCGAGGTTTTCCGCCGCCTTCGAAGTCCGCTCCTCATCCCGTTCGATCAGGCGGAATTTCTCGTCGAGCGCCACGCGCGCATTTTCCAAGGCCATCGTCACCATCTGCTTCTTCAGGCCGCGCTGCGGCACCAGCGTTTTGACGCCAAGCCATTCCTGCAGCGCCGCCGCTCCGGAGGCCGAATCCAGCGCCGCCGGCTGCTCCGCGGACCGGGTTTCCGGGCCGGCTTGAGCTTCCGGGCCGTTCTCGCCACGCAGCGCTGGTACCGGGCCAGCCTCGCCTTCCAGTTGCATGGCTTCCCCCGCTTGCGCCCCTGGCGTCGGCACCGGGCCGTTCTCGCCTTCCGGCGCTGGGGCCGGCACGGCCTGGACTCCCGGACTCAGCACCGGACTGTCCGCGCCTTCCGTTGCCGGAGCCAGCCCCGCCAGTGCAGCCAGCGCCGGTACCGCACCGTCCGCGCCTTCCTGCCCCGCAGCTTGCCCAGCCGCGGCCTCCGGCCCCAGGCCTACCGGCTCTGGCTCCGCTCCGTCTTCGCCGCGACGCTCAGCCGCAGCCCCGAACGGCTCAGCTCCGCGCTTCGGATCCCCCTCAGCCCGAGCGACCTCAGCCTCCGCATCCTCCTTCATCTCCGGCAGCAAAATCTCCTGCGGCAAGGCCGGATTTTCACTGTAATACTGCGTGACGAACGACAGAAAATCTCCGTATGCATCGCCGTAAAACGGGAATACCGACGCATGCCGCTCGATCATTTTCCCCTGCCGCATGTACAGGATCTGCACGCACATCCAGCCTTTGTCGACGGCAAAGCCGAAGACGTCGCGGTCTTTGGCGTCTTTCATCGTGATTTTCTGCTTCTCCATCAGCGCGTTGATATTGATGATCTGGTCGCGCAGTTCCTTGGCCCGCTCGAATTGCAGCTCCTCGGCCGCCTCATGCATTTTGCGCTCCAGCTCTTTTTTGATCTCCTCGTGCCCACCGCTCAGAAACGACGTTATTTCCTGGGTCATATCGTCGTAGGTCGATTGCGGAACCTCCTGCACGCATGGCGCCAGGCATTGCCCCATATGGTAATAAAGGCACACCTCTTTGGGCATCACGTTGCATTTGCGCAGCGGATACATGCGGTCGAGCAGCTTTTTCGTTTGCTGGGCCGCATACGCGTTCGGGTACGGACCGAAATATTTCGCTTTATCTTTAAGCACCCGCCGGGTCACCTCGAGCCGGGGATGCGGTTCATTCGTAATTTTGATATAAGGGAAGGTTTTGTCGTCCTTCAAAAGCACGTTATAACGCGGATGATGCTGCTTAATGAGGTTGCACTCCAAAATGAGCGCCTCCATGTTGCTTCCGGTTACGATATATTCGAAATCGCGGATTTCCGAGACCAGCCGCTGCGTTTTTCCGTTATGGCTGCCGGTAAAATACGAACGGACCCGGTTTTTCAGCACTTTGGCTTTGCCGACATAGATGATTTTGCCGTCTTTGTTTTTCATTAAATAACAGCCCGGCAAATCCGGCAGCAACGCCAGCTTGTGGCGAATCGCCTCCAACGCCTTCTCCTGCTCCTGCCCCTGCGCTTCGTTGACAAATGAGTCCACGCCCTTCATCCTCCTCCCGCATGGAATTTAGAAAAACATCCGCGCCGCCCGAAGGCGTACACCGCTTACACAGAAAACGCCCCCGGACGAAACCGGAGGCGTAATCCAAGGCGCGCAGCAAAAGTCCCTATCGCCTTATCCCTGTCTTATTGATGCTTGGCGATCAGGTTTTTCAGCGTGTCTTTCGAGTTCAACCCGACGATTTTGTCGACCGGTTGACCGTCTTTGAACAGGATCAGGGTAGGAATGCTCATTACGCCAAAACGGGAAGCCGTTTCCGGATTGTCATCCACGTTGAGCTTGGCGATTTTCACCGAGTCCCCCACTTCTGCCGACAACTCCTCCAAAATCGGAGCGATCATTTTGCAGGGACCGCACCAGGGAGCCCAGAAATCAACTAGAACCGGACCTTGTCCTTCAATTTCGCTATTGAAAGACTGATCGGATACATTAACAATGGCCATGATATTCTCCTCCTTATAGGTTTGCTTGGGAGCGCGTCAAATACCTGCTGCTTCAGCCCAGCAATTGGATTGAATGTGAGAATGATGCAGACCGTTCGCCGGTAAAACGTTCCAAGATGAACATTTTCAGGGATCTCTCCCTGAGCGACAGCTGCCGAACCAATTATACCACATCCCACTAAAAAAAAGAAAGTGCTCCGCCCATCCCTTCTTCTTTACAAAGTGAAAAGCGATTGGTTATACTAAGAATAACCTGAAAACGAATTGTCTATGACAAATGTAGTTGACGACACGATAAATTCGCGAGGAGGCCCCATCGCTATGGATGCAAACACGCATGCGAACGATCCACGGCAGCATATTAACGAAGAACCGCGCAACGACCTGTTCGATCTGATGAACGGTTTCTTCGGCATGCTGACGTTAATGATCGTGATCTTTTTCGGGATGGTTATCATTAAATTTATTGCCGGTTAATTGAAGCGCCTACATACCTCCGGCATTGACGCTCGCTACGGCACGGCACGGCGGCAAAAAACCGGACTTCCTTCGGGAAGTCCGGTTTTTTGCCGATGTTCGGGAAGGCACCGGCCCCTCCCGGAAATAGCGGTAATTTATGTCGTTATTTCTGCGGTGCTGCCCTTCGCTTAGAAAATAGCGGAACTTTCGGTCCCTATTTTCTAATTAAGCTTGAAAAAAACGCCTTTCTCCCCCCATCCGGCAACAATAGAGGTAAAAAATTCCGCTATTTTATGCCAAGCCCTTACCTTGGCGAAAATAGCGGAATTTTTTACCGTTATCTCCGCGGCCTCAGCAAACGTGGACCGCCCCCCACGGCGGCGGCAAGCTAAGTGCACTTGGCGGATGGAAGCCCCAGCCGTTTTATGGCGCGTCCGGCGCTTAGAGGGCAGGCATCCGGTCCGGAGTTGACAAGGTTACTTCCAAGGATGCGGCCAAAATGCGGCCGTTCACCTCACGCTCGGCCCCAAGCCGCAGCCGTTTAATCCGCGCCCCCTGCCAAGCTTCCTGTCAAGACCGCCCGCGCTTATTCGTCCCGCGAACCTGGACGACCTCCACAAACGGCGCGATCCGGTCCATCAGCCGCTGGCCTTTATGGGCCTCTTCCCCGTCCTTGCTCGTGAAGCTTAAATGCTTCTCCAGCGCGTTCAGCGAATAATTCGACGTATAAAAAGTCGGCTTGCGGTTCATCCGGTAATTCAAAATCGAACCCAGAACATGATCGCGCACCCAAGGGTTCAAATTTTCCGCTCCGATATCGTCAAAAATGAGCAGATCCACCTGCTTCATCATCTCCACCGTTTCACGCAGCTTGTCGCTGTCCTGCAGCATCGACTTCAGCTCTTCCACGAATTCGGGCATATACACGATCGCCCCGGAATATCCCTCTTTGGCGAGCTCGTGCAAAAGATAGCACATCAGGAACGTTTTGCCCGTGCCAAAATGCCCTTCCAGGTACAGCCCCCTAGGCTTCAGGCCTTGTTCCCTAATCTCGTTGATGTAACGGAACACTTGGGCAACGGCCGGAGCCCGCAAGCTGTCCTTCGACATAATTTCCACTTCGCTGTAGCCTTCCTCCAGCGCCCGTTCATCCACATAAAAACTGTGGATCCGCTTTTTCACGGAAAGTTCCCGCTCATACTGCAGCTGCTTGCCGCAGGGAACCTGCAGATCCACCAGCTCCGGCTTGCCGCCCAGCTGCTCCACCGCCAGCTTCGTATAATGCCCGGGAAAATCGTTCGGGCAATTCGCGAGCCCGGGGCAGTTTTCGCAGTGCCGGCGGTCGTTCACATATTGATACAGCTTGGCCATGCCGCGCATCAGCTGCTGCTGTTCAAGCTCCGGATGGCTGCTGCGCAGCTCCCAGACCAGCGGATCGTTCATGAGTCTCGCGGCCAGTTCCTCCGAGCGCTGCCTTAGCTGCGAGCTTTTCATTTGCGACAGCAGTTCCCCCAGCGATTCCATGTCGCATTCACCTTCCCCGGCCCCCATGGCCCGTTATGATTCATATCCCTTTTTGCTTTTTGGCTTGCATCTGCTCCGCCATCTTGATCAGCTCGGCAAATTCCTCTTCGGACAAAGCCTGGTCATCCCCGGACTGCTGTACGATCGGAATCTCCGGCTTCGGCTTCGCGCTCCGGCCGGCGTAGGATCTTCCCCGTTTGGCGCCCCCGGCCGCCGCCGCGTTGCCGGCCGCTTTATCCTTGACCTTGGCCTGGTCCCTAATGTATTGAACCGCCTTCTCATAGGTGTCGACCTGTTTCAGCAGCATGTTCGCCGCGATCGCATCGATGAAATTGCGGTTGATCCGCTGCTCCCCGCCGGAGGTTAACAGCGACATCAAATAATGGATAAGTACGTTGATCACTTCGCCGGGCAGCTTATAGTTCAAATCGACTTTTTCAAAAATATCGAGCAGGTTGTCCGGCACCGTCCCCGGAAAAAACGTCTTCAATAGCCGGGTATACGGCTCGTTGCGCAGCATCATATTGTATTGATGAACATCGCATTTGCTCTGGAACTGCGGCGGAACATCCACGTAATACTCCATCTGCACCGCCACCTCTTCCGGATGGCTGATGGACTGGGCCGCCGAACCCGCCGCTTCTCCCCCGCGCAGCGAGACGATTTTGCCGTACGCAACCTCGCGCGCCTCCTTGCGCCGTTTTCCCTGCCGGAACTGCAAATTGGCCCTGTACTGCAATTCGTCCAGCAGGATGGCTCCGGCCGGATCAAACACGCCGTCCTCGTCGAGCAGCCGGCAGATGTCCTGCACGCCTAAATCGTACTTGCGGGCGATGTAATTCACGATCCCCATGCCTTCCGGGTCAAAGCGCAGCGCCTCCACAAACGGGCGGTTGCGCGACTCCCGGGGAAACCGGAGAATAATGTCGGCGTAATTGATCGCCTCTTCCTCCGGCCCCAGCAGCACGCCCGGCTGCCGGGCGATCGACGTCTCGGCGATCGCCTGCTCCAGCTCGTAATCGATCGAGTGCGTATTCAACTCAAAGATATCGTAAAACGGCACGGAAATATTTTCTTTGTTATAAGTTACGCCTGCCCAAGCCTCCGGTTCATTGCTGAACAGCTGTTCCCGCAGCGCCAGGACGGCAAATTTGCCGATTTTGTCGCGCAGCAGCAGCGTCAGATGCTGGGTTCTGAAAAACTCTGCAGGCGACAGCGGCGCCTGCAGCTCGTATTCGTACATATAATCGTCGCTGTCCGGTACGTACAGGCGGCTGGTCTGCAGCAGGCCGACGGCCTCCAGCTTGGAAGCCTGCTCGATCAGGAACTTCCTCCCCTTTTCGCTCGGGTCCACCCCCAGCGTCAGGAACAGCCTCCGCTGCTGCTCGACCTTGGAATAACCGACCTGCTCCAGCGGAACCTGTTCCGCCAGCAGCCGGTACAACGCCACGGCAAACGCCCCGACCATCGGCTGGTAGATCATGGCCAGCATCTTTCCGTCCACCGGGCTGAGACTGAAGTCGCGGTATACGCAATAACGGTGATTTTCGGTAAAATGCAGCATGTTGTTCATGCGCACGGCTTTATCGCCCCTTCCCTCTCACGCACAAATAGACTTTATCTATTTTAGCATAAAAGGCTTCGCCCTGAATCGCCTTTGGCATACAAAAATCGCCGTTTTTCCCCTCGCACCGCGCTGGCGCCGCGTTTTACGCCCCTTTTTGCCTCCGAACAAAAATCGCCGAAAAAAAAAGAACCGTCCCGCTCCGCTCGGGGGACGATTCGCCAGCTCTCTATTCAGAGCTATTTATGATATAAATGCCATTGTGCATAATTTGATCGTTCCCCCGACAAAAAGCGCCGAACCTCCTCGATGGATATCCCCGCATCCTTGGCCATGGCGAGCAGAACCACCCATTCAGGGTCGATTTCCCCGGGGCACCGGTCACGAACAATAACCTGGGCGGATTTTTTCAACAACAATCCCCTCCTAAGATCATTATTTAGGCTTGTCCCCGGACAGACCAGCCATTTTAGTGTCCCTACCTTAGATCTGAGACTTTGTGCCAATGGATTACGGGCTTTCAGCCAGAAAGCTTCCTTAGTTCTTATTATAATGTCCCCGATCTGAAAAGTATGTCGTTCCGCGTAGGCCAAGCACGTAAATTTGATGGAAAAAGCTATATTTTATTGTTTAATTGTTACATTTGTTGTAAATTTTAGTAAATTCACTGATGCAAGTCACAAAACAAAGTTCTGTTCTTAACAAAGAACGAAATTTATAAATAATAAACGTAAACGGGCATAATACCAAGATAATTCAAGATATTTGTTCATTATTGAGAACAATCGAGCGAATTCGCGGGTTTCCTTTCTTTGGGAATTTCGTGTATATTTGAGTCACGGAATTCGTTCTTAATAAAGAACATATTAACGAACGAGCCGACCCCCTTGGAAAGGAGGAACCTTTTCTGCGAAGATCCCGAACCGGCGCGATCCGCAAACGGCGCAAAAACCGGAAGAAACAAAAGATGGTGAAAACGCTGCAATCCGGATTGATTTTTTCTACCTTGTTATTGTGGACCTCGCAGCAAGTCGGCACCACCTTCGGGGAATTCACCAGCGTACGCGAGGATCATTCGGAAATTAAGGCATGCCGGGTATTCCCCAGCCAAATTGAAAACCAACTGTCGCTGTTGGCTGAACACCTTGAACGGGCCGCTTCATTAAAAGGAAGATTGCTAGGCTCTGCCGTGACCCCTCCTGCCTATAATCCATCCGCTACCGATTTGGTTTACGATGGCGGCGAAGGAACAAACGAATTCGAGGCCGGCAGCCGGTTGGGGCCGGCCGCGGCCGGCCTGTCGGCGCGAATCGGCGAACTGAACGCCATGATTCAGCAGTTGGAGCAGCAAAAGGCCTTGAATCAGTCCATTTGGCAGGAGCTGCAGCGGGAACTTGCCGCCGCCTCCGCGCCGGTTCATGAACTGCTAACCTCGCTGAACGAGCTGGAGCCGAATTGCGCCGAACTGTCGCAAACGACGCTGCTGGACCGGATCACCGACCTTTTGGAGCGCAGTGGATTACATTCAGGCTCGTTAAGCGGGACGCTGCAAGAAATCCTAAGCTACTTGCGTTCCGTCCACCAATTAGGATCGCTGACGTCCGACGGCTTTGCGGCCGATAGCTATGCAACCGCTGCCTTTTTCGATGGCCGGGTCGCTATCGATGGGGATCCCGCCGGAGAAGAGTTGCTCGCTTATTTTGAAAGCGTACAAGCTTCCCTGCAGTCGGCCATAGCCGGTCTGACCGCCGGCATCTCCAGTCTGGAGGCACAGAGAGCGCAGCTGTTGCCGGAGGCGGAAGCGCAGCGGCCGGCGGAAATCGAGCGGCAGAAGCAGCTGCAGGAAGAGCAGGCCAAACAAGAAGAGCAAGCCGGTGAGAAGGAACCGGCCGCCCCGGACGGGTCCGGGAACCCGAGCGATGGCGAAACGCCTCCGCCGGGAGACAAACAAGCGGTAAAGGATAAAACGCCGGCCGAGGGAGATATCCCAACAGTTAGCGAGACCGGCGATGGGGAAACTCCACTGGCTGGAGAGGCCAGCAACGAGAAGACTCCGACGGCTGGAGAGAGCGGCGGCGGGGATGTACGGATTCCTGCGGATAGCGAAGGCGGCGACGGGGACGAACCTACCTCCTCCGCTGAACAATCCGCCGATCCTAACGATTCGCATGCGAACAAACCATCGCCGCCTCAACCGGAACGGTCTGCCGCCGGCCCAAGTCCTGCGCAGCCCGAAGAACCCCCGGCTTCCGAAGATGGCGCGCCGGCCGAAGGCGGGCAACCCGGCGGCCAAAATTTGGATCAAGATGGGCCTGGCCAGGCAGATTCCGCGGATTCCGCGGATTCCGCAGATGCCGGTGCCGATGCCTCTCCCTCTCCCGCAAATGATCAGAAAGGCGGTGAATGAGTCATGCGGATTCGAAAATGGTTGGCAAATGCGCTGACGGTTCTGATGGCGGCTGCCTTTTTTACCGTGGCCGGCTCAGCCGTCATGTCGAAAATGTCCGGCAATGAACCGAATTTCTACGGTTATCAGTTGAAAACGGTACTGTCCGGCTCAATGGAACCCTCCATACCCACCGGTTCCATCGTGGCCATTAAGCCCGGAGGCGACATGACCCGATTTACCGCCGGCGATGTTATCACCTTCCGGGCGGACGAACAGAAACTGATCACCCACCGCATCGTCGAAGTCGCCCGCAATGAGCTAACCGGTCAGGTCCTTTACCGGACCAAAGGAGACAACAACGATGCCCCCGACCTGGAGCCGGTTGATCCGGCCAATGTCACCGGCGTTTACACCGGCTTTAACGTCCCTTATGCAGGATACGTTCTCAATTTCGCCGGGACGAAATTGGGGAATGTCACGCTGTTGATCGTCCCGGGGGCGCTTTTGTTCCTGTATGCCTTAGCCTCCTTATGGAAAGCCATTTCGGCGCTGGAAGACAAGAAGCCGGACCCGAACGCATCCCAACCGGACGCCAAGGCCCCATAACACAGTAAGTCGCTTGTTTCTAACTTTCGGTTGCTCTCCTTATGACTTCATAAGGATGCAATATAAAAAATCATTTAAAATAAGGGAGGAATTTTGTATGGGTATCAAAAAGACATTAGGTTTCGGAGTAGCCACCGCAGCGCTTGGATTGACTTTGATCGGCGGAGGAACGTTCGCTTATTTTAGCGATTCCGTGGAAACGACCGGTACGTTCGCCGCAGGCACCTTGGATCTCAACGCCGATCCGACGGCGATCATCGACGTGGGCAATCTTAAGCCGGGGGATACCGCCACCCGTACGTTCAAGCTGAAAAACGACGGCACGCTCGACATCGCCAAGGTATTGCTGAAAACGACCTATACGGTTGTGAATAAGCCGGGGGTTCCTGAAAACACGGATGACTTCGGCAAACATATCGTCGTTAGATTTTTGAAGAACATCGACAAAAAGGAAACCGTCATTTACCAAACCACGCTGTATGACCTGCAAAATCAAGCCCCTGACGCCGTGGAAAACAAATGGGTGGCCTGGTTCGAAGAGCATGGGGGCTTGAAAGCCGGCGATACCGACGACCTGATCGTCAACTTCGAATTCAAGGATAACGGCCAGGATCAAAACGAATTCCAAGGTGACGCTTTGAACCTGAAATGGACGTTCGAAGCGAAGCAGGGCGCAGGAGAAGTCAAATAATTCAGCCGTCAAACCGAAGCAGAACACCTTGGCCCGCTCCTCGGGTTAAGGTGTTCTTTACTTAACGTAATTCCGACTATACGCCTTTGTCCTATCACGTATATTTTGATATAATGGCATCAAATTATTCTGATAGAAGGGCGACGGCTACATGGCAGAACGTATTGGCGAACGCATTCAGAAAATCCGCCAGGATCGGGGATATTCCTTGTCCGAGCTTGCGGATAAAGCGGATGTAGCAAAATCCTACCTGAGCAATGTCGAACGAAATATTCAAACGAATCCTTCCATTTCCTTCATCGAGAAGATCGCCGATGCTTTAAACGTTTCGATCCACCTGCTCTTGTACGGCGACCGCCCTGCGGAGGACTTGCTTGACCCGGAATGGTGGGAGCTGGTGCAGGAAGCGATGACTTCGGGCGTCAGCAAAAAAGAGTTCAAGGACTTCCTCGAATACCAGAAATGGAAAATGGGACAGAAGAACTAACGGCCAGCGCAAAAAGCGCAAAAAACCTCACTGCCGGCGAGGTCCTTTGCATGCGCAATCCCATACGTTGGATTCGCGAGGGGAATAGGTATGGGTTTCCCCCCCACATCCATTCCCCTTTTCGGTTTTTACCCCGAGAACCCTTTCCTCCTTTTATCAGCCATCAGCAGAAGCATCGAGAATTTCGGCTTCACCTTCCAAACTTTGGACAGACGCTCTAACGGTTGCCCACAAGCGTTATTTGTGCCAAAAACGTTGATTTCAAATTGTAACGGTTGTCATAGCGCTTATTCCACTGATATCCGGCTATTTTGGCTTAGATTCAGGCAAATAACGACGCTTACAACCGTTAGAAATTAGAAAAGGTCTTTTTTCGGAAAATAGCCGCTGCTGCAACCGTTAAATTTCCGGGTAGCTTTTTTTGGGAAATGTTTAGCAAAAGTTAATGCAACGCTAGTGAGGTAAATAAGGTCAGCTGTGTACAGCTGTGTCCGTTATATTTTGCAAACCTCCGTTTTTCCGCAAATAACGACTCTGGTGTCCCTTACCTGCAGATTCCTCTTCCCCTCTCTCCTGCGTATCGTCCGCCATACTTTTCAAGGAAGCCCGGCCCGCGTTTAGAGGTAGTTTTTCTTGCCTTAAAACATTTTATATCCGGCCTGCCGAAGCTTGCGGATCGTCCACCCGCTGAGGATAGCTCCGCCAAGCCCGGCCAGCGCCGTCAAGTAATCGACCAGCCGGAACGAGGCCAAATAAACGCCGAAGCTTTTATCATGGTTCCACAAGGTGTACACGACGATCGGCAAAATGACCAAAATGAAAATATATGCGGGAAACCACGTCGTTTTCATCAGCATGTTCAAGATAAAACCGATGCCGAACATCATGACGAAAAACAAAACCATCAGAATTAATACGATGAGCCAGCCCATCGTTCTCCCACCCTTCTAAGAGGTAGTTCAAAAGTCATCTTTCGATCACGAAGCAATAGCAGGGAGCCTATTCGACATCGAATCTTGAATTCAGTCGGTCGCTCCGTTGCTCCAAACCTGACTGTTCGAACCTTTATTGAAACGGTAGTTCAAAATGTGAACTATAAAATAAATCACACGAATTCAAGCTAGTAGTTAGTTTACTAGAAAAAATGTAACGAAGCAATGAACTTTGGATGAAATATTGATGAACTGATTTGCCCCGTCTGCCAACCATGCGCTACAATAAGGGGAGTGTAATTTCCATACTTTTGATAGCGTTTAGAAATTGATCTGGGAGTGATTATAAATGAACGAAGCGGCATTAACCCTGGATGGTTGGTATGCCCTCCACGATTTCCGCACGATCGACTGGAAAGCCTGGAAAGCGGCGGACGACGAAGAACGCGCCGGCGCCCTGGAGGAACTGCATCATTTTCTGCAGGAATGGAACGACATGGAGCAAAATAAAACGGGCAGCACCGCGGTCTACTCGATCGTCGGCCAGAAAGCGGACATCGTGTTTATGCATCTCCGGGAAACGATGGAGGAACTGAACGCGCTGGAAACGGCCTTTAATAAAACGACGTTCGCGGAATATACGACAAAGGCTTATTCCTACGTCAGCGTCGTCGAGCTCAGCAACTATTTGGGCTCCGGCGACGGCGACCCTAAAGCCAATCCGGAAGTGATGGCCCGCCTGCAGCCGATTCTGCCCAAAGCGAAGCATATTTGCTTCTATCCGATGAACAAAAAACGCGACCTCAGCGATAACTGGTACATGCTGTCGATGGAGGAGCGCCGCGCCATGATGCGCAGCCACGGCATGATCGGGCGAGGTTATGCCGGCAAAGTGAAGCAGATCATCACCGGCTCCGTCGGCTTCGATGATTGGGAATGGGGCGTTACGCTGTTCTCCGACGACCCGCTGCAGTTCAAAAAGCTGGTGTACGAAATGCGCTTCGACGAAGTGAGCGCACGCTTCGGCGAATTCGGCAGCTTTTTCGTCGGCAATCTGCTCAACGCCGAGCTGCTTGACGAAATGCTGAAGATGTAACAAGCAATTTATAAAAAGGAATACTGGGGGATATGGGGCTTTGCGGGCGGTTTCGCCGTTACGTCCCATATCCCTTTTCCTTTATCCTCGTCGTACCAGCCGCTATCTCCCTCCATTGCCACTACGAACTGCAAAAGTGCAGTCCCTTCTCACCAAAAATGCCGCAAAATAGCCGATCAAATGCAAAAAGCCCCGGACGAAAAAAAGGCGCGCCCTTTAACATCATGAGCACGCCCTCCTTCTATTCATCTTCATCCCCGGATTTCAGCGATTCGAGAAATTCCGCCGTCGCCCGGTCGCGGTCCCGGCTTTTCTCCTTCAGCCGCTCGATCGCCGGAAGGATCAGGATATCGACTTCCTTCTGAATCGTATACGACAAGTCGTAGCGCTGCTGCGACTCGAGGAAGGAGCCGACCTCCATCAGCGCATTGTACCGGTCCAGCTCCTCCCGGGTCAACAGTCCGCGCACCTGCACGCTGCAGTGGCGCATTTTAGAAAAATCTGCCTTTTCTCAGCACGAGCGGAATGCCGCCGATAATAAACAGGTAACGCATATCCACCAGTTTCTTCAACTGGGCCGCCACCCAGCCTTTATATTTCTTGCCGAACGCCGAAGCGATCGCTTCGCCTTTGCCGAGGGAAGCCACCGTTCCTTTGTGGCTGAATACGAATTTCTTCATCTCCTTGCCGCGGATTGAAGCTACGACGTTTTGCGCGCAAGTGACGCCCTGCTGCATGGCGATTTGCGCCGTCGGAGGATACGGCCGGCCCTCCGGATTAAAAAACAGCGAGTTGTCGCCGATAATATAAATGTTGTCATGTCCCGGCGCCCGCAAATACTCGTCGACTTTTACGCGCCCGCGGGCCGTTTCGAAGCCTGCCGCTTCAATCAGCCGGTTGCCGCGGATACCGCCGGTCCAAACCACCGTGGCCGACTTGATCTCTTCGCCCGTGGCCAGAACCACGCCGTCTTGCGTGCATTCCTTGATCGCCACGCCGATTTTGAACTGGACGCCTTTCTTGCGGAGCACTTCCATCGCGTAATCGACCAGTTCGGGATCAAAACCGGGAAGCGCCGTCGGTGCCGCTTCCACATTGTATACATTGACCAGGTTCGGATCGACGTCGTATTCTTTGCACAGCCGCGGGATGCGGTCGGCCAGCTCGGCCACGAATTCGATGCCGCTGAACCCGGCGCCGCCCACCACGAAATTCAAACGATCGGTGCGGGTTTCATCCAATTTGTACAGCGCAAACTGATATTCGATATGCTGCCGGATCAAGCGCACGGAGTTGATGCTGCGGATCGTCATCGCGTATTCCGTCAGCCCCGGAATGCCAAACGATTCCGGTTCGCCGCCCAGCGCAATAATAAGGTAATCGTATGACAACGTGCCGTCCTGAAGCACGACTTTCTTATCGGCCAGGCGGATTTCCTGAACATTGGATTTCACCAAATCGATTTTGAATTCATCGATCAGCTTGGAAATCGCCACGCGGGTGCGATCGATCGAATCGGTTCCCGCCGCGGGCATATGCAGATGGGTCGTAAAATAATGATAATCGTGACGGTTGACCAGGGTAACGTCCGCTTCGTTGTAGTTCAATTCCTTCTGCAGACGCTGCGCGGTTAGAATACCGCCGTAACCCGCCCCAAGAATCACGATCTTCGGTATGGTACTCATGAACTTGTTCTCCTTCCAAATGTAAGCACTCTATATTTGTTTATTAACCCAATGATGTTAATGTGAAAATTCACACATAAGAAAAGCTTCTATCCACGTATATTCAAATAAAAAAATAGCCTCTATCTAATTTTGGCCGTTTTATTTGTAAATTTTGCGACATTTGTCACAATAAGTTTAAACGTTGTCTGTATGAATATCAAAACAATGGAGCAGTATTTTTCATAAATGTACTTTTTTCGTCACATATAAATGTACATACATTTGAATAATATCGGCTTTTACATAAAAGATCAAGTCTTAATTTGCGCGCCATTGCGGGACTTTCCGCCTTTTTCTTGACGTTTTTCGGCCTGCCCGCCCTTTCCTTTGCAAGTCGAAGCGGGGCGTTTATAATAAAGTAGAAATGACATTTATAAAAGAGAAACCATCTGGAGGTGTTTGATCCGTGTCATCCCAAAGCAATAGCGGTGATTTTACCGACCTGCTGATCATCGGCGGGGGTCCTGCAGGCATGTTCGCCGCCTTTTACGGAGGAATGAGAAAGGCTTCCGTCAAACTTATCGAAAGTATGCCTCAACTGGGGGGGCAGGTTGCTGCCCTTTACCCTGAGAAATATATTTATGATATCGCCGGTTTCCCCAAGATCACCGGTCAGGAGCTGATCAACAACCTGAACGAGCAGCTCAAGCTGTTTCAGCCGGATATCCGGCTGGAGGAGAAAGTGCTCCAAATCGAAAAGAAGGACGAACGCCATTTCGTGGTAACGACCGATAAAGACGTGCATCAGGCGCGCGCCATCATTATTACCGCTGGCGTCGGCGCCTTCGAACCGCGCCGGCTGGAGCTCGAAAACGCCGAAGCGTTCGAGAAAACGAACCTTCATTATTTCGTCAGCGACATGAACCGGTTCCGCGGCAAAAAAGTGCTGATCAGCGGCGGCGGCGACTCCGCCGTGGACTGGGCGCTCATGCTTGAACCGATCGCCGAGCAAGTGACGCTCATTCACCGCCGGGACAAATTCCGCGCTCATGAACACAGCGTGGAGCAGCTCATGAACTCCCGCGTGCATGTGATCACGCCGACGGAAATCGCCGCGCTGCACGGCGGAGAGCGTATCGAACGCGTCACTCTGGCCGACGTCAAAACCAAGGAAACCCAGGAGATCGCCGTCGATGACGTCATCGTCAATTTCGGCTTCGTTTCCTCACTCGGGCCGATCGCCGAATGGGGGCTCGACATCGAAAGCAACGCGATCGTCGTCGATTCGCGGATGGAAAGCTCGATTCCCGGTATTTTTGCCGCCGGAGACATTACGACATATCCCGGCAAACTCGATCTGATCGCCGTCGGCTTCGGCGAAGCGCCAACCGCGGTCAACAACGCCAAGGTGTATATCGACCCGGACGCCAAACTGTCTCCGGGCCACAGCAGCAACATGAAACTGTAATCCGTACATGAGATTGCAAACAAAAGGGTATCTTACCTATACGGAATATTCTGCCGTAAAGGAGAGATACCCTTTGCCATTTATATGCCCGCTATGCAACGGCTTGGCGCCATTAACCGCCACCTGTCCCGATTGCGGACACGTACTGGAGAACGCCGGACGGAAAGAAGACTACGTCGGGCCTTACAGCCCTTACGGTTCGGCGGATCAATACACCTCCGCGATTTCCGCGAGCATTCCGTCCGGCTGCGAACATGTCGTTCAATGTCCGCATTGTCATGAAGCTTATATTTATCATGTGAACGCTTGGCAAGCGCCTTAAAAGTTGTGGATAACTCGGGGTACATCCAAGCTGTGAATAAGTTGTCCCATTTTAATGCACGACGGACGACACGGCCAGCTCCAATTCGCGTTTGTGGATTTCTGCTAACAGCAATGCGATAAACTCCCGATCCAACTGCAACTCCGTCGCTTTTTGGTAGGATTCCAGGAGCAGCTCATCCGTTAACAGCGCCATTAGTCACACATCCTTTCTATATTTTTCCTCATCATAACAGGAAAAGTTTAGTAGAACAAGTGTTCCTGTTATCCACAAAAGCTTGTGGAAATCCTGTGAATAACATGTTATTAATCGGCGAAAAGCGTTGAAAAATGTATTGGGATAATGTGGATAAAAGTTATTCACAGGATAGCCGCACCGTTTTTTCTACCAAAAATTTTTTTTGAGAATCATAGATTTTCGATTCTTTTCTTACTGCGGTCGTGTATTCACCTCAAAAATCCATATCTTGCCGCTGTGGTCCAGGCCGTAATCAAACCCGAGCGACCCGATGCCCGGAAAAGCATTTTCCAAAATGCGCACACAGGTATTGGTCAGCGATCGCATTTCCCGGCGTTTGCGGACGGACGCTTTCCGGCCCAACGACCGTCCCAGCCCTTCGCGCGCGCTTAACATCGTTCCGCCTTTGCAGAGATTGGTGACAAACAGTCCCGGCCGGGCGAGGCGTCCCACCATGGCGCGATAAACCCAAGTTCCGTTGCTTTTGACGACTTTGACCCGGTAGTCGATCGGCCGTCCGGAGATCGTGGCCAGATGAATGCCTTGCTGAATGATATATTTCCGCCCGGCTTTGGCGCGGTTCAACGCCCGATACATGGCCTCGAAACTGGAAAATGCTCTCCGCTTTGACATATAGGTAAAAGCGTAAATCCCACCTGCATAAGTGACCTTGATTACGCCGTATCCCCCGCCGCCGCGAATCGGTTTGATCACGACCATGCCAAACTGATGCAGCATTTGCTTCAGGGAGTCGGCGCTGTACAATCGGGTAAGCGGTATGTGGGGGGCCACGTCCGCGTTGCTAAGTAGCGCCTCGGTTTTCAGCCATTTATTGGCCAGCTGTCTTCCCGCCATTACACCATCCCCTTTCTCGCACTATACGATATACTACTCAAAGAAAGAGAGATATTCTTGGATGTTTGTCCGAGGCTTCCCGCCTCTTTTCCCGTCCGCCCTTCAGAAACGCGCGGGCGGCCGCTTGCGGAAGCATTTTTTGCAATTTTGGGGAATTAGCGTATATGATGAGGAAAACAATGGATTACACCCTATCAAGAGAGGAGAATGAAAGTTTTGGATGCGGGGCAATCGTTTGAGGCTAAATTTTTTCAAGTATTGTACTGGTTTGCGATGATCGCGATGTCGCTGATCCTGGCGGCGATTACCGTCGCCTTGTTCCTGACCGGGTTCAAAATGATCAAAAGCTCGCGCAAAGGACTGGGCATCGGCTGCATCGTCTTTTCGCTGGTCGCCGCCGGCATGATCGTAATGATGGTTAACCGTCAATTTTTCTAGCATGCAAGCTGGCCCCCCCGGCCGCGAATCATGGATTCAGGACGTTACCGGCGCCATTTTTTTTGGAACCAAATCGTTCTGATACGTATTACTCTACATAAATAAAATTTTAATGTTAGTTTGAGTCAGGATTACAGGGGGTTAAAATTGCATGGGAACCACTCAGCTTTGGAGCGAACGGTTCAAAAAGTTATTCATCAACAATCGTTTTGTGCTGTTTCTGCTAATTTTGCTGCTTATCGGCTTGAATATTTTCGTATTCACCAAAATCTCGTTTGTGTTCAAACCGGTCACGGTGCTGCTCAAAACGGTACTGCTGCCGATCCTGCTGACAGGGGCGATCTACTACCTGCTGAATCCGCTTGTGGATTGGCTGGAGGGCAAAAGAGTCCGGCGGGTTTACACCATTACCGCCTTATATCTTTTCATCGCGGGGATCATCACGGTGGTCATCATGAGCGTCGTTCCTCTGGTGAAGCAGCAAGTGACCGGCCTGATTGAAAATATTCCGCAATACAGCACCGAAATTCAGGGGCAATTCGAGGATCTGATCGGGGGCGATTTCTTTTATCAGCTCCAGGAATCGACGGGATTCAACCCGAACGACCTCGGCAACACATTATCCGAACGGGCTACCGCGCTGCTCAATAGCGCCTGGTCCGGCATCGGCGGCTTCCTGGGGGCAGTCAAAAACGTCGTGCTGGCGATCGTCACCGTACCGTTTATTTTGTTTTACCTGCTGAAGGACGGCAAAAAACTGCCGCATTTTATTTTACGATTCGTACCCGTCCGTTTGCGCCAGCAAACCCACCATGTCATGACGGAAATGAACGGCCAGATCAGCTCCTATATCCGCGGGCAAATTATCGTCAGCTTCTGCATCGGGGCGCTGATGTACGTCGGCTTCCTGATTATCGGGCTCGACTATTCGCTTGTGCTGGCCATCATCGCCGCGTTTACGAGCATCGTGCCGTACTTGGGGCCGGCGATTGCGATTACGCCCGCGTTGATCATCGCCCTGGTCACGTCGCCGATCATGCTGGTGAAGCTGATTGTCGTCTGGACGGTCGTGCAGTTGATCGAAGGCAAATTTATTTCGCCGCAAATTATGGGCAAGTCGCTGAAAATCCATCCGATTACGATCATTTTCGTTATCCTGACCGCCGGCAATCTGTTTGGGGTGCTCGGCATCATTTTAGCCGTCCCGGGATACGCCGTGCTCAAGGTCATTTGCACGCATCTGTTCCAATGGTTCGAACGGCGTTCGGGGCTGTACGAGCCGGAGGCGAACGCCGCGGCCGCGGGTCATGAGGAAAGCGTAAACGGATCATCCAAAGAATAGTCCTGCGGGAGGGATTCGATATGTGCGGGCGGTTTACGATTACACTGCCGATCGATGAATTAATGCTGCATTACCTTATCCAGGAATCGGCAATCTTCAATTATATGCCGAGGTACAATGCCGCTCCCATGCAGTTTATCCCCGCGATCATCCAGGGCAAAACGGGCAACCGGCTGGGGGAACTGCGCTGGGGGCTGGTGCCTTCCTGGGCGAAGGACGATAAAATCGGCAGCAAAATGATCAATGCCCGGGCCGAGACGTTAACCGAAAAGCCTTCCTTCGCCCGCCTGCTGGCTTCCCGCCGCTGCATCATCCCGGCCGACGGTTTTTACGAATGGCAGCAGCGGGAGGGGGTTAAGCAGCCGTACCGGATCGTCCTGCAGGACGGCGGCCCGTTCTCCCTGGCCGGGCTTTACGATATTTGGGCGGACGCGGACGGGAACAAACTCGCCACCTGCACGATCATCACTACGGAGCCCAATGCGCTGATGGCCGAAATCCATAACCGTATGCCGGTCATCCTCCACCGGGAAGACGAGGCCGAGTGGCTGGCCCGCGACCATGCGGACGTCCCTGCCCTGCTCCGCTTGCTCAGGCCCTACGATGCCGACCAAATGCGCGCCTATCCGGTCTCGCCGAAGGTCGGCAACGTCCGGAACGATTCGCCCGAGCTGCTGGAGGAAGTGAAGTAGGGGGGCCGTCGCTCCAGTAGCTTCGCTTCTCATTGGCTCCATCTTTAATTGGAAATATCCAATAGATCGATTGAAATCGCCCGCAATTTTGAACTCTCATTGGAAAAATCCAATAGAATTCACGCAACCCGCCTGTTTTGCCCTCTGCCGAACCTAATCTATTGGAATTATCCAATCAGCCGGATGGCTTATAAGTCATTTTCCCAATCAATTGGATAATTCCAATCAGAACGTTGTGCCAGGCCGGTAAACGCATGGATTAAATTGAGACTAGGAGGATTACATTGGACAAGCTGAACATTATACCTGGGCAATCCAGGCGAATACTATTAAGTCAAAAGGCGCGGTGTTCTCAACTAAAGAACCCGCGCCTTTATTTTAGTTATTCAGCCGCATGCCGAAACGGCGGAGACGCAGCATAAAGAAGATGGTATACTTGGCTATGCACGAAAAAATACGAAAGGTTAGGTGAGGCCGCTTGATCCGGGTCATCTTGTATTTATTGGCCATTATCAGTGCAAACGTAATAACGGCGGCCTTTTCTCCCCTGGCTTGGGGACCGTTTATCGTTCCGATGGGGACGTTTCTGATAGGTGCGACGTTTATTCTTCGGGACCTGGTGCAAAAACGGATTGGACGCCGCGCAACATATTTGGTAATTTTAGCTGCTCTAGTCTTGTCCGCAATTTCGTCGGCCCTGCTTGGCGACACGCTGCTCATCACCGTGGCCAGCGCGATTACTTTTGCGCTATCCGAAACGATTGATACCGAGATATTTACGCGTCTGAAAGCCAGTCTGGCAAAACGTGTGCTATACAGCGGTTTGGTTGGCGGCGCGGTCGATAGTGCGGTTTTTGTCATCATCGGACTCTCTCCGCTGGGGGCCGGAATCCTTCCGTGGTCTGCGGTTCCGGCAGCCATTCTCGGCCAGTACCTCGTAAAATCGGCTATGCAGGCGATTGGAGCCGGTATTGTCTCGCGTATATTGCAACATAAAGAAAGCGCCGTTTAATCGCGGCGCTTTTCTGCGTTTATCCCAATAAAATTTCCCGATTAAACTGAGCCAATCGGCGGTTGGACAGTTTGGTTACGCTAAGTACATATAGTCACGGTCGTGCGTCTAGTTTTGCGTTTATCACCTCTTGTCCTTCACGTAAAGCGCGGAGTATTGCTGCCATTTAAACATAACCCGTTTTACCTGGTGAAACTAACCCAGGGGATATTAATAATCCAGTAGGCGACCATTATCATTCCATTGACCGTACATTTTATTTTCTCTCGTGTTTGTTATGAATTTGTCTAATCTACTCATAAATAATTCCGGCTGATTTCTAACGCTCTGGATTGTGTCGATCCGAACTCTTTTATAAAGATCAGGAAAAGCCATAAAATTCTCATATACTTGCCTTTCCTCTTTTAGCCTTTGCTCTATCCCCTTATCTATTCTAAAAGAATCCGGATTCATATCAGGAAGAACCTTTCTTCCCTCATCTCTTATTAACCCCAACTTTTCAAGGCGGCGGACACGTTCTTTATTTAATTCAGTCCACGAACTTTTTTTACTTCTAGGAGACAGTCTCTGCGCCAGCTCCGTTTCAGATATTTTCTTTTTGACCCCATCAATCCATCCAAAGCACAACGCTTCCTCTACGGCGTCCAAATATAACAACATATCAGGGGTGGGCTTCATACTAACCAACACCCAGCAGAACTTTTCAATCTTGCAATTTTCCTGCAGCCAGATCCTTAAATCTCCTCTCGATTTTACTTGAATTAAATTTTCAATTTCCATCATTAAAATCCCTTTTCCTTTCTAATTTGATGATCCATATATACCTGTTTAAGTTAATGGGTACATAAAAAAATGGTCTTCAGCTGCAAGACCATTTTTAGAATGAGTTACTGTTTGTTTGAAATTACGTTATCAAGGAACTGATCTGCGTCACTATTAAATTTCCAGGAAACTCCGAACTGATCAACCAGCATTCCAAAGCACGAAGACCAAGGCGTATTGGATAACGGCATCACAACATGGCCGCCAACAGATAAATGGTTAAAGTATTCTTCCAATGTTGGTTTATCATCATTGACCAAACTAATAAGTACATTATTTCCTTTCACTAGTTCCCCCATTACCGCCGTCATGGAAGGCAAAATGTCCGATATCATGATTTTCCCGCCTGCAAATTCGACGGAAGACTCCATGATCATATTTAATTCATTTTCCGGCAATGGATAGTTTGGATCTTGCGGGAAATCCTTAAATTTTACTTTTTTAACTTCTTTCGCATTTAAAGCCTTCGAATAAAAATCAATCGCTTGTTCTGCAACTCCATCAAAGTTTAAATATACAATAGCTGACATAAAGCAAAACCCTCCTTCTTGTTATGAATGTAGTATAATGAATAAGAGGTGACATAAGTATGTCACCATTTATAAATAAAATACACCGATCATGGTAAGAAATATCGGCAGTTCAACATCCGCTGTCCGGACGCTTTGCACGATTATCCCGTTTGATCCGGAAACAGAGAGGAAGATAAATTCTTCAGGAGAAGTAAATGATGTTGGGAGAAGCAGACATGTTCGAATCGTTAGACAGGTTTGTGGAAGGAGGTTTAGGAGAAGTGAAGCAGACCTGACGAAGACACCGTGAAAAATGAAAGGACCGTGATTAGCCCCCACCTTCTCCCCCCCTGAACAAAGGAGATAATCGTGCAAAGCAGCACGCAGGGATACCAAGACACAAACGCTATCATAATTTATTTTGTCAAGCACAGATCTCGGTTTTGAACCAAAAAAGAAGGAGAAAATATGGAAAAGGTTGAGCGATTAATATCCATCATCATGATATTGCTGAAAAAGGATGTGGTTTCAACCAAAGAATTCACACAATTATTTAACGTTTCCAAAAGAACGATTCTTCGTGATATGGAAACACTGAGTTTATCAAACATTCCCATCTATTCTGTCAACGGGGTTCATGGCGGCTATGGTATTATGGATGAATACAAGTTTGATAAACGTCTTTTAAGCAGCTCCGACTTGGAGAATATATTGACTGCGCTCGGCGGATTGGAACAAATTCTTATTAGCGAAGAAGTTGCAGTGACTATAAAAAAAATAGAAGCCATGGTTAGCCCATTGTCGCCGAAAGGTTCAATCCAACTGTCATTTTATGATTGGGAGGGCCGGTCTGAAATTCTTCAAACCTTGAAGAAGTGTCAAGAAGCAATTTTAGCGAGAAGGTTAATTACTTTTAATTATATCGATAAAAATGGCATGAAAACGAATAGAATGGTCGAGCCATACCAGCTTCATTTTAGCGAAACGAGTTGGTATTTGAAAGGCTTCTGTTTGCATCGCATGAGATATAGAACATTTAAATTATCTCGGATCGATCATCTTCATATGGATGAAAAAACATTTAACCCTAGAGATTTTTCATTAGAACAGGAACATGAAGCCAGTTATCAACCGGAACTAGTCGCTGTAAAAGCGTTGATTTCGCCCAGCATAAAAGATCATTTCGTGGAAAGGTATGGTCGAAAGAGTATTGAAAACTATAGTTCTGAACTTTTTTTGGCAACCGTTCATGTTCCTCAAAACAGTATTGGATTTCAATTTTTAGCAAGCTTCGGTACAAATTTAGAAATCGTAGAGCCCAAATCCTATGTTGAAGAATTTCGAAATTATTTGCTTAAAATGGTGGATAAATATTCCTAAAAGGTCCCTTGCGGTGTTGGCGCACCTTGAGCCGTTGCAGCCGCGTAGGTTCATCAGGTAGCGCAGCCCTATTGTACAACTCTGAACTCTTCCCCGGCGTCCGGATCGTTCATAACACATTCGACAAGAAAGTCGAGCGCCGACATCCGCAGCAGGCAGGAGGCCACCTCCGCGACAATCTCGTCCGTCTGCTCGATCCCCTTCGCGACCCGAACGGAATACTTGATCTCGCGTGAAATGTAAAGGCGCGGATGGTTTGCGGTGTCGGCATAACGCGTGACACAGCGCAAAACAAGATAGTTACCGCTAAAATATAGCGCCAGGTCGTCGCGGATTAGCCACGCCCGGTGCAGATCATAATCGAGCGGATCGCTGCAGAAATAGCCATCGACGACCAAAACGCGTTCAAGATCAATGGTTTCCGGCATATGCAAGCACCTCCAATATTTCGAGCGCAGTCATAGCGGCGATTTCCTGAATCGTTAGCTTTTGCGGCAGATTGGCGTCAAACAATACGCTACCGGGATCGCTGACCGTCCGCAGCCCGCTCTCCGTTTCAATGACTCTCTCAACAACGAGATACGTGCCTGTGCCGGATCGATCCACGTAGACCGCGATATTTCCGCTTAATTTGACCCCATCGTAGACAAGTACGCTCGTTTCGCCTAAACCGTCAGGGTCTTCGCAAACCTCCGTTACTTTTACGAAGTTCACTCGAATCATCCCTCCAATGCCGCTACGCCCTTCTTAAATTTGAAATAATTAACCTTAAATCAATCCAGTTTCCGCCGCGTGTCCGGACATATAGTCGCCCGTTTATCCGCCGGCCTCCGCGATACATGGCCTTCGCCTCCTAAATCTAAAATGGGTGCGACAAAGTAGCGCAAAACTATGTTTTTTTGCGAAATAACAATGTATACTATTGATTGTACGTTAATACGTACAACTCTTAGTTTGATTATACTGTACGTATAAACGTACAGTCAAGACTTTTGAGGAGGCAATTTTATGGCATTGAAAGTAAAGGTCACTTTTGGGGAACTTCTCGCAGAAAGAGGTATGTCATTAAATGAACTTTCGACGCGGTCAAACGTGCGGCGAGCTGCTCTTTCGGAATTAGTCAACGGAAAGCGGGAAAACATCAATTTTGAACATATTGTTAAAATAGCTGAAGCATTGGGAACTAACGATATAAGCAAGATCATAATGCTGGTTGATAGTGAAAAATGATCTATTTCACTAAAGTGAATAAATGAACCTATTAAGTGCAATTTCGTACATACCATCCACCGACCATCTAGTATAATTAAGTCAATTTAATTTTAAAAAGCGCAGACCTTCGGAGCAAAATCCCTTGCATTGAGTCTGCGCTTTTTTGTTTCTGAAAGAGCGGATAACCGATGATGTTAAGTTTAATTTATTCCCTCACGGATTCGCCCGACCGAATCTCCCGACAAATCACGGCCGAAAATATCAATATCAGAAACCGCAACAACTCCGATATGCGAAGCCAGCTGTCTAAAACGTCACGATTCCGACGTAATTCTGGAAACCTACGAAATCGTGGCGGTTCGTCTGCGCCAATATCGCTTTGACTTTGAGAGGGCGAAAAAAATCTAACGGTTGCGGGCAACGCTATTTGGCTAAAAACGAGCGAGTACAAATTGTAACGGTTGCCAGCGAGCCTATTTCCCGTATTATCGGCAGTAATGGGGCAGTTTTGCCTAAATAAGTGCAATGACAACCGTTAAATATAGAAACCACTGCTTTTTCGCTCGAATAAGCCCGATGACAACCGTTAGCGTAGAAAATGTTCCGAATAGCTTAATCATTCAAGATTAACCCGTTAATCAAGCACCGATTTTTAGGTTAGGCGTAATCAACAAGCGTCCTTTCGCACAGCCCCTCAGCCCTTTTAGCGCTTATCACAAAGTCCAGCGGGTCCAGTGTGATTCGTGGGTACTCGCGGCTGTCCAGGCCCCTGGGAACGCGTCTCTCCCGTTTTTTTAACGACATAATAAAACGACCTCCAAAGCGTGTATTTACGCAGTAGAGGCCGTGATCTTCAACCCTAAAACACTGATTTCGAGGTTGTTAATGTACAGAGTTAATCGGGGTCGATAACGCTCAATTTAGCACCGCGAGCCGCATCCCCAAACGTTCATTTGAGCAATGGTTTCCGTTTCGGCTTGCGCTTGGATCAACAAATGGAAACCGCGCCGCTACGCCTTTCCTCAATCACAAGGCTGCGGCTGCCCCTCCTCATCTTTAAAGCGGAACGACTGTCCGCAGCCGCAGGTGGCGATGGCGTTTGGGTTGTGGATGGTGAAGCCGCCGCTCATGCCGGATTCCTTGAAATCGATCTCCAGCCCGTTCAGATAACGGATGCTCTCCTTATCGACCACCACTTTAAGCCCTTTGACATCCATGTACACGTCGTCTTCGCTTTCCTGATCGTCGAGTCCCATGCCATATGAAAAACCGCTGCAGCCGCCGGGATTGACCCCGACGCGAAGGAACATGTTCGGCGTTTCCTCCTCAGCGAGCATATCTTTAATCCGCGCCAATGCGCTGTCGCTAATCGTAATCATGTTTTTCACACTCCTTTATAAGAAATTATACTCCACAACCCGAATCCGCTCAACAAATCCAATAAATCCGATAAATGCGATATTTCTCATTGCCGAATCATTTTCCAAGGGGTAGGCTTATTGCCCCCTTAAAAAGTGAGGTTTATAATAGGATGGTGGTTTCATTGTCAGAATCGTTGGAAACGGAGGGAATGTCATGTCCACAGTCGTCACCCCCAACACGGAGCAAAAAATGGCGGAAATTGCCGATAAAGTACGCCGCGGGGAACGCCTCACTCTGGAGGACGGGGTCTATCTATATGAAAGCGACGATATATTGACTATTGGGCAATTAGCCAATGAGGTCAATTTGCGGAAAAACGGCAAAAAGGTCTATTTTATCGAAAATATGAGCCTGTACTTTACGAATGTATGCGAGTCGCACTGCGCGTTTTGCAGCTTCCGCAAAGATCAGGGCGAAGAAGGAGCATACACACTGTCCGGCGAGGAAATGGTTGCTTTCGTGGAGCAGCACATTACCCCCGGCGTTCGAGAATTCCATATCGTAGGTGGGCATAATAATCATGTTCCTTTTCAATATTATGTGGATTCGCTCAAAGCGCTGAAGGAGCGTTTTCCGGATGTGACGCTCAAGGCGTATACGGCGGCGGAAATCGAGTTTTTCACCCGGCTTAGCGGCCTCAGCACCAAGGAAGTGCTGGTGGAGCTGCAAAAAGCCGGCCTGCAGTCGTTAACCGGCGGCGGCGCGGAAATTTTATCCGACCAATACCGGGAAAAAATGAAGGTGGAGAAAGCGAATGTCCAGCAGTATTTGGACGTTCACCGGACCGCTCACGAGCTAGGCATGAAAACGCCTACGACGATGCTGTACGGATCGATCGAATCGTATGAGGACCGGATTCGCCACATGATTCAAATCCGCGAGCTTCAGGACGAGACCGGCGGATTCAGCGTGTTTATTCCGCTGTCCATGCAGCCGCGCAACAAAAACGCCAGCATTATGCGCCGGAATTCCGCGTACGAGGATCTCAAAACGATCGCGATCAGCCGGCTGATGCTCGACAATATCCAGCATATCAAGGCGTATTTCATCAATATCGGCGTGCAGCTGACGCAAGTCGCCCTCACGTTCGGAGCCTCCGACGTGCACGGCACGATTTTGAAGGAGCAAATCAGCCACGCAGCCGGAGCGCAAACGCCGGAAGGGCTCACGCTGAAAGAGCTGATCTGGCTCGTCAAAGGGGCCGGGCGCATCCCGGTGGAGCGGGACACGTTCTACAACGAAATCAAAGTTTACGAATAAAGACCGGATCAAGCCTTGCGCCTAAAGTTCCGGCAAAAGGGGAATTCGAATGAAGAAGCAGTTCGTTGTTCTTGGCGGAGGGTACGGCGGAACGACCGTGATTCACGAGCTGTTCAAAGGCCGCCGCATCCCTTCGGACATACAAGTCGTCCTCGTTGATCGAATGCCCTTTCAAAGCTTAAAAACCGAATACTACGCCCTGGCGGCAGGAACCGCCTCGGACCATGAATTGCGGGTTTCTTTTCCCGATTATCCCGGGCTTACGATCAAATTCGGGGAAGTCGCCTCGGTGGATTTGGAGCAGCGGCGCATTTTATTTCAAGACGGCGAACCGTTGGAATATGACCAGTTGGTGATCGCCCTGGGATGCACCGACAATTTCCACGGGATTCCCGGAGCGGCGGAGTATTCTTACACCATCCAGTCGTTCGCCGCGGTTCGCGAAACGTATTTGCGGCTGAACAACGCGAAGCCGTACAGTAAAATCAACATCGTCGGCGGCGGACTCAGCGGCGTCGAAGTCGCCGCCGAGCTGCGGGAAAGCCGGCCGGACCTGAACATCGCCATCATTGACCACGGTTCGCGCGTGCTCTCCGCTTTTCCGCCGAAGCTTTCGGAATATGTGGAGAAATGGTTCCATGAGCATGAGGTTGAAACGCTGTCCCATATAGCGATTCAATCCCTCGAACCCGGGGTCATTCACCATGAACAAGGCGACATCCTTTCCGATGTCACCGTCTGGACGGCCGGCATCCGCCCCGTCGACATCGTACAGGCGCTGGATGTGGCCAAGGATCGCCAGGGCCGCGTGCTGCTGAACGAATACCATCAAATTCCGGAGCATCCGGAAGTGTTCGTGTGCGGCGACTGCGCCAGCCTGCCGTTTTCGCCCAGCGCGCAGGCGGCCGAAGGACAAGGCCATCAAATCGCTCAAGTCGCCTCCGCGTTGTGGCCCGGCGAACAGCCCCGGCTGCACCCGATCAAGCTGAAAGGGACGCTGGGCTCCTTGGGCAAAAAAGCCGGTTTCGGCCTCATGGGCAAAACGCAGGTGAAGGGCCGCGTCCCGCGCCTGCTCAAAAGCGGCGTGCTGTGGATGTCCAAGCATCATATTGGATAACCCCGGAATGTGCCTGATGTAATTTGCGTTAGTCCGCGGACGCGGATTCCTTAATTTTCAGCAGAATCCGCTCATACAGCCGGTCGGCGTTTTCCGCCTCCACCGGCTCCCCGTCGACCAGCACGTATGGGAACATAAAGCAGGTACCGCAGTTGGTCAGGCAGCCGTATTCGTAAACATCGCAATCCTGCAATTCACGCACTTTGCGGATCGCCTCGCCGGTCCCAAAACCGGCATTGTTTGCACAAAATTCAATAATCGGCTTCACTTTTCGGCCTCCCGCTTAAGAAGCATTTAAATTTTATCTATTCTGTATTATAATAAGTCAAGAAAGGAGTTGAACATAGATGAGCGAAAATGTACAAGATAGATTGTATGACGAAGTTTCCGAAGTGCTCGACAAACTGCGTCCTTTCCTGCAACGCGATGGCGGCGACGTTGAATTGGTCGACGTGGAGGACGGTATCGTCAAACTGAAACTGATGGGTGCCTGCGGCAGCTGCCCAAGCTCCACCATCACGCTCAAAGCGGGGATCGAACGCGCCCTGTTTGAAGAAGTGGAAGGCGTGGAAGAGGTAGTCCAAGTATTCTAAGACCATCATGATGCAATAATAAACTCGGCCCGACCGGTTTTAGCCGGCGAGGCCGAGTTTTTTTTATTTGCCGCTATGCATTACATAGGTTTGATCCACGGGCGGATCGGGTCCAGCCCGCCGGAAATGTCCATAATGTTCCCGGTGATGAAATCGGAATCCGGATGGCACAAAAAAGCGATGACGCGAGCGATGTCCTCGCCGCTGCCGGGCCGGCCGAGCGGCGTTTCGCCGTCCTGCTTCTCCCTCGCCTCGCGGATCGAAATCTCCTTGTTCCGCCCGCGAATGTCGCCGGGGCATACCATATTGACGGTAATCCCGTACGGCGCTTCTTCGACAGCGAGCGTCTTCGTAAAGGAGACGAGTCCCGTTTTGGCGGCGGCATACACCGCGCGGTGCGGCCAGGCCCGGGATTCCGCCGCGTGCCCGAAGCCGAAGTGAATGATCCGTCCCCAGCTTTTTTCCCGCATGCCCTGTAGCACCTGATGATCCAGCAGCATCGTTCCGACAAGATTGCCGTTGATCATCTCCAGAATTTCCCCCTGGCTGTATTCGGCGAACAGCTTGCGCTCCCGGATGAAAGGACCGGCGTTGTTGACGAGGATGTCGATCGTCCCCAAGCTTTCGTTCACCTGCCGGGCCAGATCTTCGATTTGCTCTCCATGCGATATGTCCGCCTGCACCGCGATGCAGCGCACGCCCATCCGCTCGATTTCGGAACGAAGGGAGAGCGCTTCCGATTCGCTATGTACGTAATTCAGCGCGATATTGCAGCCTTGCGCGGCCAGCGTCAGCGCCGTCTTTTTTCCGAGACCTTTGGCGCTCCCGGTGATTAGGGCAACCTTACCCAGCAACGTTCCTACTCCTCCTCCCAAACTGCACGTTTACTTCAAGTATAAAAGATTTGGCGTGTTCCTACAAACGGCCAAAGACTTTACATTGTTTTGAGCTTGTACAGACTATGGTACAATTTCGCCAATAAATTGAAGCCGGACGCAAGATCCCGGACCAACCCGGAACTGAACAGCTTGTCGTTAACGACCTCGTTATGGACCAAATACAAGTTTTTACGCTGATACCAGTTCAGCACTTCAGCGGATTTTGCCGGATCAAGAATTCGCTTGTAACGCTCCCCTTCGATCACAAACGTATTTTGCGAGTTGAAAAATGAAGTGACTCGTTGAAACTGCTCAGGCTCAGCATCGATCCATTCGCGCAGCTTGTCCATCGTTTCTTTGGTTGCGCCGTAATATCCCATGCCGTAACGATAAGAATCGGGATGCAGCTCGAAGAAAAACGCCGGAGCGTCCCTCCATTCCTTGGAAGGCCGTTTAAACGTAATCCACATGGTGTTGCGGTACAAGAGCTTATCCTTCGAAAAACGGGTGTCGCAATGGATGCGCGAGATCGTTTTATTGACGGCCGGCCGGGTTTCCAGCATCGGATCGATGTCCAGCATACCTTCGCTTAAATCCGCCACCAACGACTGCATCGGCTCCAGCAAAAACCGCGTATATACCGCTCTATTTTCCTCAAACCACGGCTTGGAATTGTTGCGCTGCACTTCCTCCAGGAACGTCAATGTTTCGGGGAAAAAACCTTGAAAAGCTCCGGGTTGAACCGAACCCATGGACAACAACCTCCTTTTAAGAACTAGTTCCGGCAAAACCGTTCTGCGTTTTGTGCAAAGCCAGTCATCCCGCTTAGATAAATATCATCGGTTAACTTTGTTTCCGGTTGAGCATGTTATTCTGCAAACTCATCCCTTTCCCCTTTATTTTGGAGGGTGTACAAATGTTGGACAAATTTAAAATCACGTGAAAGACACGTCTATCGGTACACGTATTTGAACGGTTAGTTGTAAAAGTTACAACTAGATTTAACTAAAGTTACTGAGTCATATGCTTTAATTGCATATCATGCAACTACACCCAAACAATTCCGTCGTCCCTTGGGATTACACAGATTTAAGTGCAGGATTTGCATTTAACACTCATATAACCACATATCCTAGTAGATAAGTGTACATTCTACAATTATTCAACAATGTACCAGACAGGTACGTGCAGGAGTCGCCAATAACAGAAAAATCCCGCTGCTCTCGCAGCGGGATAACTATAACAATGGCTTAAAATACCGGCACAAGCGCGCCTTTGTACGTATCGTTGATGAACGTTCTGACTTCGTCGGAAGTCAGCGCTTTGGCCAGCTTTTGGATCGCGTCGGAATTTTTGTTGTCCGGGCGGGCTACCAAAATGTTGGTGTACGGCGAGTCTTTGTCCTCAATGAACAAAGCGTCCTTCGTCGGGTTCAAATCGGCTTCCAGCGCATAGTTCGTATTGATCAGCGCCAGATCGACTTCAGGCAACTGACGAGGCAGTATGGCCGCGTCGACTTCTTTAAACTGCAGGTTTTTCGGATTTTCCGTAATGTCCTTTGCAGTTGCCGAGATGCCGGCGTCATCCTTCAGCTTGATCAAGCCTTGTTTCTGCAGCAGCAGCAGCGCCCGCCCGCCGTTCGTCGGGTCGTTCGGAATCGCGACTTTCGCGCCGTCCGGAATTTCGTCGGCGGATTTGTATTTGTTCGAGTAAGCGCCAAACGGCTCAACATGAACGCCTACCACCGGAACGAGGTCAAAACCGTTTTGCTTGTTTTGCTCGTCAAGATATGGCTGATGCTGGAAATAGTTTGCGTCAAGCTCTTGTTCATACAGCTGTACGTTAGGCTGCACGTAGTCGGTGAACTCCTTGACTTCAAGCTCAACGCCTTCCTCTTTCAGCTTCGGCGCGATGAAGCGCAAAATGTCGGCATGAGGCACCGTTGCGCCTACGACCAGTTTCACCGGTTCAGCCGCGGTGTTCGTGTCCCCGCTTTCCGAACTGCCTTCAGCAGCCCCGGCATTCGTCGTACCGGCGTTTCCGCCTGCAGCGCTGCCCGCACCATTATTTGCCGCGTTGTTGCTGCCGCACGCCGAGAGTACCAATACAAGCGCCAGCGTAAGCAAAGATAAAGTCCATTTTTTCATTGCAGTTCTTCCCCCTTAAAATGTGTTTTGAATAAGGATTCATATCTATTTGGGTAATTCCTTATTTCCGCGTAAAAAAGATAACCAGCCGGTCGCCCAGCATTTGCAGCACTTGCACCAGAATGACCATGAATACGACAGAGACAAGCATCACTCCCGACTCGTAACGGTAGTAACCGTAACGGATGGCCAGGTCGCCGAGTCCGCCGCCACCGACCATGCCCGACATCGCCGTGTAGGACACGAGCGTCACGACGGTGATCGTCATCCCGGCGATCAGGCCGGGCAGCGATTCCGGCAGCAGCACCTTGCGGATGATTTGGAACGATGAGGCGCCCATCGCCTGGGACGCTTCAATCACCCCGCGATCAACCTCGCGCAACGCCGTTTCCACCAAACGGGCGAAAAACGGAGCGGCCCCGATCACAAGCGGCGGAATTGTCCCTTCCACGCCGGTCGAAACGCCCATGATCGCCCGGGTCACCGGAATCAAGGCGACGATCAGGATGATAAACGGAACCGAACGCAGGATATTGACGATAAACGAGGCAATCCGGTAAATCCAGCCGAGCACCGCGGACGGCGAGCGGGAACAGGTGAACAGCAGCACCCCGAGCGGAAGCCCGATCAAAAACGTGAACAAGGAGGCGTACCCCATCATTTTCAGCGTGTCGATCGTAGCGGTACCCATTTCGGGCCAATCCACCCCGGTAAAATCCACATTCCACATTACCCGATCACCTCCACATCAAGATCCCGCGCTTTCAGGAGCGACAGCGTCCGGTCGACATCGGCGTCCGCGCCTTCAAACGAAACGGTAAGCTGCCCGTACGGCACTTCCTTGATCGTCGAGATCGTCCCCTGCAGGATGGCGAAATTCACACCGGTCTCCCGGACGACCTGGGACAATACCGACTCATACGTCTTTGCCCCGAGGAACGTGATCTTCACCAGCCGGGACCATGCCGGACGGGGCACCGAAGCGGCCAGCTTGACGCCTTCCTCCCCGGCGGCGTCCCGGTGGATAAACTCGCGCGTGACCGGATGCTTCGGCTTCAGAAACACCTCGGTTACCGGCCCTTCCTCGACGATGCCGCCCTCATGAATGACCGCCACCCGGTCGCAGATGCTTTGAATGACGTGCATCTCGTGCGTAATGAGCAAAATCGTTAAATGGAACTTCTTATTGATGTCCAGCAGCAGCTTCAAAATCGAATCCGTCGTTTGCGGATCGAGCGCCGAGGTCGCTTCGTCGCACAGCAGGACATCGGGATCGCTCGCCAGCGCCCGGGCGATGCCGACCCGCTGCTTCTGGCCCCCGGACAGCTGCGCCGGATATTTATGGCGGTGCTCTTCCAGACCGACCAATGTTAGCAAGCTGTTCACCTTTTCCGCAATGACCGCCTTCGGCGTTCCGATCAGCGTCAGTGGAAAAGCGATGTTATCATAAACGGTAGCCGACGACAGCAGGTTAAAATGCTGAAAAATCATGCCGATTTTGCGCCGCTGCTGCTGCAGCTCGCGTTTGCCCAGCTTCGTCAGCTCCACGCCGCCGACCCATACCTCGCCTTGCGTCGGACGTTCCAGCAAATTGATGCAGCGGATCAGCGTGCTTTTGCCGGCGCCCGAGTGGCCGATGACGCCGAAGATTTCCCCTTTTTGCACGCTCATATTGAGGCCCGACAACGCGGTGGTCGACGTTTTTTTGCCGCTGTAAATTTTGGTGATGCCTTTGAGTTCAATCAAGCTCCTAACCCCCTTTTCCATGCCGTTTCCGCTTATAGAGGTTGTTCAAAAAGTCGTCTTTCCATGACGAAGTAGTTCAGGGAGTAAATCGGGCATCGAATCTTGAATTCAGCCGAGCCTTCCAAGCGGATGCTTCCGAAGCATGTTTCCTTCGGAAACATTTGACTCACGTAGATCTGTCTACGCTCCGCTACTTTCGTCCCTGGCTTCATCCAACTCAAGCGTTTTGAAAAAACGCACTTCGGAAGCATACGCTTCGGTCCTGAAAACCCGACTTTTTGAACACGCACTTATATAAATAAAGAGCCCCTGACAGAATCAAAGGGCTCTCTTTACGTAAAGACAATGCCTTCTCATCTGCCAAAACCAATCTGCCACTGCAGCCATCGGTTTTGAAGGAATTAGCACCATGACATCCGCCAAGCTCCGCGGTTACCCGCGAAAACACCCTGGTCGAATCGGTTGCTGGGCTTCATCGGGCCTTTCCCTCCGCCTCTCTCGATAAGAAAAATATTAAATTGGATGAAACTATTTCACGCTTTCTGAAACTATTGTTGAGTATAAAGACTTTCTCGCATTTTGTCAAAGGAAAAATAGCTCATTTGAAGTCAGCTTGTTGTGACCTTTTTCCACCGCCGGTTCGTATAATCGAAAACGGTCCAAAAGGTTTCGCAAACCATGCGGTAACCCTGCTCCAAATCCCGCAGATGCCGGTCGAGATCCTCCAGTTCGATCTTCCCGTAAAGGGCCTGGTGCCGCTGCCACAGATCGTCCTTCATTTCCGAGTTCATGTAATGGATTTCCGTGTTCCGCCGGCGCCTGAGCACCCCCAGCACCTCACCGTACTCCTCCTTGATCGCCGTCAGCTTGCCGCCCAGCTCGGGATGTACCTTTAGATGAGCAAATTGGCGCAGCACCGTAAAGTAGGAAAAATGCGTCTTGACCTTGGACGTGTTCAAATTGAACAGCTCGTTCAGCACCGTGCCCAGCTTGTCCAGAGAGGAAAACACCCGAATAAACCCGTCCTTGTAAAAAAAGACGTACCGCGCATAATTCTCCCGTTCGTCCGAGCCCATATCGTCCACGAAACCGGTCCGCACTTTTTTGCGGAAAAAAGCCGCGGCAAACAGACACTGTTCCAACTCGTCCAACGAGGTAATCAGGCCGTGCATCCAAACTTCCAGCTTGCGGAAATCATGGGTTGGATCTTGATGCCGCTTCATTTCCCGCTGCAGCAGCTTCACGGTTTGCGCCATCGCGCCCAACGTCTCGGCCAGCCGGCCTTCATTTCGTCTCGGCGGTTCGCCAAGTAAGCTTCGCAGCATTCGTTAGTCCCCGTTTCACGAAAAATAAGATTTCCAGCGCTCATCCACCAAAGACACGATATCTTCCCGCGGAAACAGTTCGTCGGGATACCCCGGCTTCATCCGGGCATCGACGACCAGCGGCAGCGTATAGGCCAGATGATGCTGGCGCACCTCGGCCGCGGCAAAAATATCGTCCGCCGGATTAAAGCGCGTAAACACCGTCCATAAAAAGGCGGTCTGGTTCCGGGTCGCCGCGTCGGCGTCATCGACCAGGACGACCAGCGGCCAGCTCGTGCCGCGTTCGCGCAGCCGGCCAAGCAGCCGTTCCGCAAGCTTAGGCTCCTTCTCGTAAGACGCCCCGGACACGACCAGGCATCCGTCATGAAAAACGCGGATCCGCTCGATCTCGGCAATCTCGCCCTCGTCGTAAGCCTGCGGCAGCTCGCGCACCGGGTCTCCGACCCCGATCAGAATCGCCTTGCTGCCGTGGTTCAGCTTGCGCCCGGTATAATCCAGCGTATCATGCGAGGTATTGTTTAGGATAAACAAGTCCGTACGCGGATCGAAGCGCTCCAGCACCGTCTTAAGCAGCAGGCGGAAATCGGCCAGATCCACCGGCTTGTCCGTCAGCATCAAAATCTTCGTCAACGACAGCTGCCCTTCCCCCAAAATCCGCAGCGCCGAGACAAGCGCTTCGCGGGAATAGCTCTCCCGGACGACCGCCGAGCTGAGCGCGTGAAATCCGCTTTCCGCATAGGTCCAGAGCGAGCGGACGCCCGGCATGACGATCGGGAAAGCCGGGGACAGCAGCTTTTGCAGAAAGTCGCCCAAATAATAATCTTCCTGGCGCGGCTTGCCGACGATCGTCGCCGGATAAATCGCGTCCTTGCGGTGCCACATATGGTTTACGTGCAGCACCGGAAATTCATGCTGCAGGGAATAATACCCGAAATGATCGCCGAACGGGCCCTCCAGCCGGCGCTCATGCGGCGGCACCAGCCCGGTGATGGCGAATTCGGATTCCGCCGGAATCCGGTGGCCGCCGAGCGGATTGTCGACCATCGGCAGCTTTTCGCCGAGAATAAACGAAGCGACGAGCAGTTCGGACAAATGCTCGGGCACCGGGGAAATCGCCGAAGCGATCATCGCCGGCGGGCCGCCCAGAAACACCGAAACCGGAAGCGGCTCGCCCCGTTTCTCGGCCTCATGGTAATGAAAGCCGCCGCCTTTTTGAATTTGCCAGTGCACCCCTGTCGTCTGATCGTCGTACAGCTGAATCCGGTACATGCCGAGGTTGTTCTCCTTAGGCTGGAGCGGGTTCTCCGTATATACGAGCGGTAAAGTGATGAAAGGGCCGCCATCCTCCTGCCAGCTGGTCACCTTCGGCAAATCCTTGAGCGGAGCTTCGGTCCGGCACACCTCCAAAATCGGGGCATCGCTTTTGGTGACGGTTTTCATCCCTACTTTTAGCACTTCCCGGATTAATCCCCGCTCATTCCACAGCGCCTTCGGCGAAGGCGGCAAAAGCTTATGTATCGCGTCGACCAGCCGGTTCGCCAGCATTTCCGGACGGGTGCCAAACGCCATTTCCACACGGCGCACCGTGCCGAACAAATTGGTCGCCACCGGGAACGGGGTTCCTTTCACGTTCGTGAACAGCAGCGCCGGACCGCCTTCCTCAATGACCCGGCGGTGGATTTCCGCCAGCTCCAGATAAGGATCGACCGGAACATCGATAACCGCCAGCTGGTTTTCTTTTTTCAGCGCATCGATCCATTGACGCAAGTTCTTATAACTCATGGTTGATCAATCCTCCTATACCGCTTTGCGCGCATCGGCCAGGGCCGAGTTCCTCCCGCTTAGCTGCCAAGTGCGGACGCTAAGGTAACAAAGCACACCGAACAACGCAGCCAGCACGATAATGTGCGCCAGCGAAGTAAACAAGTAGACATGATAGTTGTTCAGCGTAAACACGATGCTCGCCCCGGTGAACACTTGAACGATGACCAGCAGCGTCGCGGCCAGCCCCAGCTTGCGTATCTCGGGAAGATCGGGATGCTTCCAGAAGGCCAAATGTCCAAGCGCGGCGATGACGAGCAGCAGCAGGAAGGCGGCCACCCGGTGGGTAAAGGCGATCCCCTCTCCCCCCGCGAGTCCCGGGATCAACTGTCCGTTGCATAACGGCCAGCCGCTGCAGCCTCCCGCCGAATCGGTATGGCTGACGTAGGCGCCGAGATAAACGACGATATAGGTGTAACCGGTTGCGATCCAGGTCAGGTTGCGGAAGGCTTTGGACACCCTGGCCTTTGGCGCGAATCCCGCCTGCCTGCGTTCCTCCTGGCGGATGCCCAGCACCAGCATAATCGAGCTGGCGAAAGCGATCAGCGAAAAACCGAAATGCAGCGCCATTACGTAGGAGGAGGTCGGATAGATGACGGCCATCGCTCCCATGAACGCCTGCACCATCACGAAAATCAAAGCCAGGAGAGAAAAGAGCTGGAGATCCCTGCGGTTTTTCCGGTACAGCCAGAAAGCGACGAACACCGCCAGCGACAACAGCCCGGCGGCTCCGCTCACGGCCCGGTGCGAATACTCGATCAGCGAAGCGATCGTATGGGCAGGCACGAATTTGCCGTGACAAAGCGGCCACTCATTGCCGCAGCCCAGTCCGGACTCCGTTTTGGTGACGACGCTGCCCCCCAAGGTAGCCAGAAACATCACCAAGCAGGAAGCATAACTGAGCCATTTTAATTGTCTCGTATTCAAATGGTTCACACCTTTGTATCTTCATTATCTTCATTCGGTTGACATATCCTTCTCATTATAACCGATAAAGCAACCTCTTTCATAGGCAACCTGCGTAAAAAGTTACAAAAAAGAAGCCACCGCCCCGGTTGGCCGGGGCGGTGGCTTGATTAAGCACGTATGCAATAGGCGTGCTGCTTTAAAACCGGCTTTGAAGGCGGCTTTACCTCTTCACAGATCTCTTCTCTCCGGCGTATCATGCAGCGTATGGTAAACATCCAGCGCCCGCCCGATGAACTGCTCGATCTCCTCGCGCGATTTGCGCAGCTTGTTGACGAAGCGAACGAGCTCGCGGCCGTCGGTATAGGCCACGAAGCTCGGAATGCCGAGAATGTTTTGCTCCTGGCTCACTTCGCCGACCTGATCCACATCCACTTCGATGAAGGTTAGCCGGTCCGCGTATTTTTCCTCGACCTCCGGCATAAAAGGATCTATAAATTTGCAATCGCCGCACCAGTCCGCTTTAAAAACCGCGATCACCAGGCTGCTGGATTGGATGCTGACCTGAAATTCTCCGGGAGATGTAACTTTTTTCATCTAAGCTTCCCTTCCTTTCTGTTCCTCTCTCCCCTTAAGTCAACCAAATCCGGGAGTGGAAGTCAATTTTTTGGGCATACTTGCAAGTAAATACCGATTGTCTGGCCGGACGCTCAATCGATGGACCCGGAAGCGGCGAAACACGATATAACGATGATCATACAGGTTAAACCACACCGGTTTGAACCAAACGCCCCCCAGATTACACGCTGCTGCGCTGAACCAGTTTACGCCATGACGGGCTTAGGCTTAGCTTATTTTCGCTTATCCTAGGCTTATTTTCGCTTATTCCATCGGATTTATCCAGCCGTCAGTCAATCTAGTGGATTTCTCCAATGAAGGATGGAGGGGCGGCTAATTCTGGCGCGCGGCACGCGAAATTCACGCCTTCATCCTTTCACCATAGGATGGTGCGGCAAAGCAAGGATGTTTATTGAAAAGTCTGCGGCCCGTTAGTCCAATCGTTTTCGTCAGAAGTCCGGATACCGGATGAATAAATTTGAAATAAGGGGAGGGACCCCTCCGCCATGAGTTCACAGCCTCGCCGCCACAACACGTTGCCCGAAAGCGCCAAAAAGCTGATCAACCGGCTGCCCGCGATCGTCAAAAGCATCGTCAAAAATAAAACCGCCCAATTCGCCGATTCCTCACGGATGCGGGAAGAAGCGCTGGCTTTGGACTGGAACGAGTCGGCCGCCCGCACCGTCATCGCCGACATCGAGGACATGCTGCGGCGCGGCGTAACCTCCCGGCCGGCGGAGAAGCCGTTTTGGAGCCCCGAGGATCTGGCTTTGACCGAGGAGATCGCCGCCGAGACGAGCCGGGCCGGTGTCAGCAATATCACCCGCACCGCGGCATACCTGGCCTGCTATGAGGCGTATCCCGAATTGCATTGGGCGTTCCTGGCCCATATGGTATCCCGCAATGCGGGATGGAATATGACCGATTTAAGCGGCAGCCGCATGGCCGACATCATCGATGCCGAGGAGATACGGTTGAACTACCGGTTTTTGGAGAGAAACAACGCGCTTATTTTCCAGGACGCTTACCCCCAACTGCTGCTTTATATGAAGAGCCGGGAACGCGGGGCCAGCCACTTCCATCTGCTTCCGTATTTTCATGTATCGCGGTTTATGCGGCCGTTTTGGGAGCGTTTTTGGATTGACCGGGGCAGCGCCTTGCTCACCGTCGGACTGATCATCAACGAGCAAAATTACATCGAAAAGCGGGTCGTGCGCCATCCGTATTTTCAAAAACACGTGACGGGCAAAACCAAGTTTCATCTGTTTAGCCTGGCCGGGTTGAATCAAGTCGTGTTTCCGCTGCTGGAACGGGAAGAAGGCGGGAATGGTGGCGCGGCTGAGACCGCCGGAACGGCTTCCGGCGCCCAGGAGGGCGGACCTGCGGCTGCGCCCGCCGCTGCCGGAGCAAAGTCCGGACCAACTCGGGGCGAGATCGCCGGAGAAAGCCTGGGGCCGGATGCTGGTGCGGCTGAAGGAGCGGCTGCCGTACGCGGAGCGAAGGCCGAAGCCAGCCGAGGCGAAGGCGACGGAGGAGCCGGAAACACCGCCCGGAACGGTCCTGGCGCCGGTGGGGCCGCACCGGGTGGGGTCACGCCGGGTAGGGCCGGCGCGAATACTTCCGCCGCGGGGTACGAGACGGACATCGGTGGCGACGGTGGCGAGGGCGGAGCGGCAGCGTACTGTTCCAACGCCGGCGAGGACGCTCCGCAAGCGCGCTGTTTCGGCGGGGACAGCGCGGAAGGCGCGGCGTTGCCTGGACGCGCCGGCGCGGGGAGCGGCGCTGCGGAAGCGCAAGGCGCCGCTCCAGAGCCGGGGCCGGCTGCCGGGTGGGAGGTGCGCCGCCTTGCGGGGCGCGTCGTCTCCGACTTCGGCAGCCTGCCCGCCCGCATCGCGTTAGGCAAAAGCCTATACGCGATGCTGATGGGCTACCGCGCCGTACGCTGCGGCGCGGAGCGGTTCGCCGCGAGCGTGCCGCACAGCGGCTCGCGGGCGGATTATTGGCCGGACTTGTTCACGGCCAATAAGGAAGAAGCTCTGACCGCCGCAAGGCAGGCGTCAGAGCTTCTTCAAAGCGAGACGCTGCCGGCGGGCGAGCGTCTCTACAGCCCCAAGCTGCTGAGCGCTTGGGGCGATACGCCCTATGAGCCAATATCCCGGGAGGATTGGCTCAAGGACCACAGCGCGCTGGACGGGATCAGCGCGCCGAAGCGGCCGTTTCTGTGCGACATCAGCCGCGAGCACCGGGGCGGCATCCTCGAAACGGCGCTGCTCCACGATGCGCTCGGCGACTCCTAAAAGTTGGCGCGGCTCATTAAGATGAACAAACTCCCAATTTGCGCAATTTGCGTGCAACACTTCTATCATAAACAAAACTAGTTGGCATTGCTCCTAAACGCGACATAGGTAATTTACATCTGCACAGTTGCTCGAGATCACCATAGTCGCAGGTTGCACACCAACACGCTTAAGTTCAAATAATACGCTATTAAATAGCGGTAAATTATGGTCTTATTTCGCCAAAGTTTGCCCGCCATAAAGAAATAGCGGAATAAAAAGGCGTTATTTGAGGGGCCGCCTGCTAAAACAGGTCCTTTCATAGCCAATCCCACAAAAATAACGCCCAAAAATTCCGCTAACTTCCTGTTAACACGCAAAACTCTATCAATAGCGCCCTTTTTTACCGCTAGCGGGACGCCCAGGTTCGGCTAGCGGGACGCCCGGGTTCGGCTAGCGGGACAAGGTTCGGCTAGCGGGACGCCCAGGCTCGGCTAACGGGACACCCAGGTTCGGCTGGCGGGACGCCTAGGTTCGGCTAACGGGACGCCCAGGTTCGGCCGTAGGTCGGCAACGCGGCCGCAGGTCGGTCCGTTCCAGCGCGGCCGCGTTCAATGCTGCCTCGCACCGCCAGGTGGTAAAAGTTTGTCCAAAGGCAGCGCACGGTCTAACCAGCCCCCCTGCAGCACGGGAACGCGCACCTGGAAAAGGCGCGTTAGCAGCGCCCGAACCCTGCCCGCCGCCACTACTTATTTCCCCACGGCGGTTTCGCCGCCGCGCTGCAGGCGCATGAGCGGGGACAGCAGTTTCCGCAGCGGCTTCGGATAACCTGCCAGTTCATCCTTGCGGACCACCCGCAGCAGAATCAGCATGACCGGGTACAAAGCGACCACGGCCGCTCCAACGATGCAGCAGGTCAGGAAGAAGGCGACCCGCGCCGGCATTAGCGCCTCCATTTGGATACCGGCCTGATTCAGGCCGTAGCCCACGACGGACAGCACGACCAGCGTCGCCAGAAAACCCGGCCAACGGCCGCCCATCAGCGAGAACGGGACGATCCGCTTCATCGCCCGTACATTGAGCAGCGTAATGACCAGGAAACATAAGCCCGTCGCCGTAACGATGCCGTAAATTCCCCAATACTGCGCGAGGATATAGCTCGCCGCCAGCTTTAAGGCAACCCCGATCGCGACGTGAACCATCGACTGGTTCGCTTTGCCCACGCCGAGCAGGATCGAGTTGCTGGTCATCATCGTAATTTGAAAAATCGTCATAAACGTCAGCAAGGCCACGATGCCGCTGCCGTCCCGCGTACTGAACAGCAAGCCGTTCACGGAATAAGCCGCCGAACCGAGCGCGACAATGATCGGCATGCCGGTAAGCACCGAAACCCGCATCGCCAGCGTAACCTGGCGCTGCAAATGCTCCTGATCTTTCCGGGCGTAGGCCGCGGAAATTATCGGCACCAGCGATTGGCTAAGCGCAATGGCCAAAATCGGCGGAATGCCGGCGATCATTTGCGCCCGGGTACCCAATATCCCCAGGATATAGGTGGCTTGTTCAGAACCGATTTGGCCTCTTAACAACGGCTCCACAATTGAGCTATCGATAAAATTGACGGCCGAAACCGCCAGCGAAGTCAACACGATCGGAATCGACAATTTGAAAATTTCCGCATAAATCCGCTTAAACGGCAGCTTTTCTTCCGGTTTGGCATCCTGTGCCCGTTCGGTCCGGTCCTGCCGCAGCATTTTTACGCTGAAATACAGCATAACGATCAAAGCGGCAACGCCGCCAAGCACCGCGCCGAAGGTTGCCCCTGCGGCGATATCCTTTCCGGAGAACCCCCAGTCGTATAGCATAAACGCCAAAACAATGCCTGTCGTCACACGAACGATCTGCTCAATGACTTGAGAGATGCCGCCGGCGATCATAATGTTCCGCCCCTGCAAATAACCGCGGATGATGGCGATCAGCGGAAACAGCAGCAGCGCCGGGGCAAGCGCCCGAATCGCCACCACCGACTCAGGAACGCCGGCAGCTTGCGCATAATAAGGCGCCATAACAAACAGCAGCGCAAACATGATGACGCCGGCGGCTGCGGCAAAGATCAGCGCGGCGTGATAGACGCGGCGGGCCTCCTCGGGCCGGTTTAAGGCGTGGCGTTCGGAAACCATTTTGCTTAACGTGCTGGGAATGCCGGCCGTGGCCAAGGTGAGCAGCATGAAATAAGCATTGTTCGCCTGCGAATAGGAGGCGTTCCCGACGCTGCCGAGAATGTGTTCCAGCGGCACGCGCTGAAACAATCCGAGCACCCTCGCGATCAGCGCCGCCCCCGCTAAAATCAAAGTGCCTTTAATAAACGATTCTTTTTTGGACAACAACGATTCCTTCTTTCGCTCCCCTGAATAAGTCCATTTCTGCGATGATTATAACGTTCTAAAAGCAAGAAGCCTGGCGCCGGCCTATCCGCCGCAAAGCTAAGCCGCCATGATCCAGATAATAAACGCGACGATCATGACCAGCTGCAAAATCACCTTGACGACGATGCTGCTGAACAGGCCGACGACCGAGCCGATCCCGACTTTAAACGCCTTGGAAAGCGACTCGCCCCTAATGAGCTCCCCGAGCATCGCCCCGACTAGCGGCCCGATCACAAGCCCAAACGCCGGGATAACAAACGGTCCGATGATGATGCCGATCGTGCTGAGCCAGACGGACAGCTTGCTGCCGCCGAATTTTTTCACGCCCCAGGCTCCGACCGCATAGTCCGCGACCAGCAGCACAACGACGATCAACGTCTGCACGATCCAGAAAAGCGGCCCGAACGGCTCGAAGGAGAAAAACCAGCCGTACACAAAAAAGGCGAAATAGATGGCGATGACGCCGGGAAGCACGGGATATACCGCCCCCGCCATACCGATGGCAAACAGCAATATCACCAAAATCCATCCGAGCACGGTCATGGTCATCACGACAGCTTCACTCTCCCGTTAAAATATAATCGCGGATAATCAGCGCGATGCCGTCCTCGTTGTTCGTGGCCGTTACCACGTCCGCCTTGGCCTTTACGGCTTCCTGGGCGTTGCCCATAGCGACGCCGAGCCCGGCCGCTTCGATCGCGGCGAGGTCGTTCAGGCTGTCCCCAACCGCCACGACTTCGGACAAATCGAGGCCAAACCAATCGCAAACGGTGCGAATGCCGCTCGCTTTGCTGATTCCCGCGGGATTGATCTCCAAATTGTACGGCGACGAATTGGTGACTTCCAGACCGCCCAGCTCCTGGAGCTGCCGCTTGATATCCTGGCGCGCCTCGTCGTCCTTGGTAAAATAGCCGAACTTCATCCACTGGTTGCGCTCCAGCACCTCAGGGACCCAATTCGTTTCATTATAGCTGCCTTCCACCGAGTAGGCCCAAAACCATACCTTCTTTTCCTCGGCAATGGCATGCATCCGGGCGACAAGCGACCGGTCAAGCAATACCCGGCTGTGCAGCTCTTTCGGCGTTCTCCATATTTCGCTCCCGTTCACGGTGATCATCGGCGTGCCCAGATCAAGCTGCTCCCCGTACGCGATCGCCTCATGATATCCCCGCCCCGTCGACAGGCAGACATGTACCCCGGCCGCCGCCGCCTTGCGAATCCATTTTTCCGTTTCCGGCGTAATTTGCTGCTCATCGTTCAACAACGTTCCGTCCATATCGAGCGCCAACAATTTGTACTTCAAAAAAAAGCTCCTCCCATCTTCGGGTCATCCTATATTAGTACACCGCCATTTTACCATAATCCCGGAATCCCAACAAAGCTTCGGCAAAACAGGCAGGCTAACCGGAGACTCGCCGGTCGCAGCTTCCGAGCCGTTATTGCATCATATCCAGCCATCAAAGTCAAAGAGTCTTGTGATGCTGCGTTCCTTCCGGCATTCCCGGCATCTTTTGGGCGGGTCCCACCCTCTCATGCGGAAACTGTCCTGCTCTTCTACGGTCCAGTCAAAACGCGCGCCGCAGTCCCGACATTTCAATCGTTCGCTCTTCCGTTCCCCGATAATCGGCTTTCCGTCGCCCACCCCTGCATCCACCGGCGCGCCTTCCAGCACGAGCGGTTGGTTTGTCCCTTGCTGCAGGTGGACGATAACTTGACCAATGGCATGCCGCACCTTCCTGTAATCCACAAGCTCCCACTGTTTCAGCAAAGGAATGTAGCGGGCGTCCCGCGAATTCGCGATTTTTTGCAAAAACAGTAAGATCATGCTCCGGTCGCGGTCCTTGAGGTAGGTCATATCCACGACGGGAATCCCGGCTTCCACCCAAGCCTTCCACTGCGACAGCAGCAGGTCCGCCAACTGCTCCCGCTGGATTTCCCGCCCCCGCTCCGTAAACACCAGCACCGGCATTTCGCCAACCCAACTGAATGACAGAAAATCGTTTTTAATCATCCAGTCTACACGCTCAAGTGATGTTTGCGATCGTTAGCCGCCGATAATATCCGTATGCTATACTATCGTTCAGTCCTAGCGCCAACAGTTTTTTGTCGCGGGAACCCTTCAATATTTTGGCCAGCATCGTTCTTCCCGCGCAACCGGCGATGCTGTCGGCGGCATGAAGCATGTAACGAACTTCCTCTTCCGTCAACATGAGTTTATCGGATGTATCGTTCACTTTCTTCCCTTCCCGTTCCGTTTTTTGAAACATATCTCTAATTCAATTAAATTCAGATGTTGTATAAATCCTTTTGCCTAACTCCCGCATTTCTTTAGTTCAACTTATATACTCAACTTTCGCCGAACCAAAATCGGCTAAACTGCCGATGCTGTACAGACAGAGTACACCGTTGCCTATTTATTCGTCTGGTCGGATGGCGGGCAAAAGTGTGCTTGACCGGCCCCTCTCTGACCATTAATTGCAAATCATACAACCAACTTTACATCCATTTATCAATCATCCGTTTAATTGTATTTCATACATCGATTTCCTCGTTTCTGTGTCTCTTCTTCAAAAAGGCAGCGGAGTAATTGCAGGTTTTACACTTATTCAGGTGCTGTGGCAGCATTTCCCGATAAGTAACTGTACATTCTGCAACTATTCCATTATAACAATGGACCAAGAAAGCTGGAGAATGAAGCAGGTACGCTCGGGTGGGGCGATCGCTTTGCAACAACCGCTTCGCTTAATTGCCAATTTCATGTTGATCGCACCGACAGTTGATTTATATAGTATAAACTATATCATTACTCGCAAATATCCAAACAAAAACAGAGCTCCCAAGCGGAAGAAACCTTCTCCGCTATTCGGGAGCCCTTAAACGATCCGGCCGCGGCAGCTAAAAATCCAGAAGCATCATGGCGCGCCGGTATCCGCCACTCGCCATTTTTGCCGGTCCAGCGCCGGATCCGGTTCGTTCAAGTACAAGGAGCCGCCGTCCGCCGAAGCTTCAAGCGCTTGCTGGTTGTGAAGCGACAGAATGGCTACCGTGCCGTCGCCATTGTCGCGAAGCAGCCAGCGCTGATTGTCGTAGCCGAGATAATCGTACAGCTGGAGTTTGTTTTGGCCGGTATCGAGGTCCAAAGCTTTGCCTCCCGCGGCGGTGCGGATCGAATATGAGCCCGACTCGTCTCCGGTCGGCACCAAAACCCAAGTCTGGGAGGACGCCTCCCCAGCCCCGGCCGGGAGCAGCGCGACCGGCTCGCCGTTTTCCGCTTTCGCTGCATACAGCGACGCGTTCGCGCCGGCGTTAACGAAGCTTGTCTTCCGCAGCTTGGCCTGCTCCGCCCGGCTGGCGTTGACGTTTTGGTAATAAGCCGCGCCGCCGAAGACGTGAACGCCGAAATGCCCTTCCGCGAACGTTCCGTCGGTAATGTCAATGATCCCGGCACCGTCCACGGAAATCCGGATACGCGGCCCGTCCGCTTCGATGACGATGGCGTATTTCTTCCCCGGCTGGATGAATGCCGGCACGTTCGCCAGCACCTGGCGTTCGGCAAATGCGCCATCGATTTTGTAGAACAAACGGAAAGCTTTCATATTCGGATCGAGATTAAAATAGTACCCGCTTCGCCCGTCCCGGCTGGCCCGAAACAGGATAGAGCCCGCACCGCCCGTTTCGGCCAGCGTCATTTCGGCCTCATACACAAAATCCCCGGCCGTCTCCTCCGTCACATAATGAGCGTCGCTCCCGTAGCTGCCGCGGATGCCCTTCTCCGTCGCCACCCAGGAGGATGCCGCCAAATCGGGAGTCCAGCCGGTCAGATTCGTATGGAACTCCCCGGCAAACACCTTCACCGGAACGCTGGCCGACGCTTTCCCGTTCGGGGTGGAGGCGGTGATCACCGCCTCTCCTTGGCCGGCCGCGCGAATCACCGCCTGCCGCTGATCGGACGAGGCGATGGCCACGACTTGCGGATCGCTTGTCTCCCAGCGGATCGGCTGATTTCGGTTGCCGTCCGAACCGCCGCTGCGCCCGCCTTTGGCGCCGCCGTTCACCGCCGCATACAAGGTCCGGGTATCTCCCAGCCCCATTTGCTGCGGACTCGTGTCCATCACGATGGAGGTTTGGCTCTCCGCCGCCTCGTTCCATACGTTTGTTAGTGCGTGCACTTTCAAGGAAACCACGTTCACCTCTCCACCTACAGTAAAAAGGCTCATTTCACGGTGCGCAGGATCGGGAAAAATCACCTCCGAAAATACTACGCGGCCATCCCCTCCGAATACCTCCAGCGAGGAATCGTCCACGAAAATCCGCAGCTTCACACGCCGGTTGTCCGGCTGAAGCGGCGCCTGATGAAGCGTGGTGAACCGCTCGGAGAAGCCGGTGTCGCCGGAAAGGGAGCGATCCACGTAGATCTCGTTCTCTTTTGTTTTGTACCCGACGACCGTCCGCTTTCCGGCTCCCTCGCGGAGGCGGAAACCGAATTCGCTCACGTTGCTGGCCTGAGGAATTTCAATTTCGGCTTCAATTTCATAGACTCCTGAGGACACGCCTTTCAGTAAATTCTCCCTATCCGCTTGGACGCGGCGGTCCGACGCCGCAAACAGCAGCTGGCCGCGCAGCGATTCCAGCTCGCGGATCGGCGTCTGTGCCAGGCGGATTCCCTTGTCCGTCTTCTGCAGCGTTAACTCGCGCGGAATGCTTAGAACCCCCTTCCAACCCTCGGTCGGAAAAGCAAACGGGTAATCCCAGTTCGTCATCCAGGCCAGCATCACCCTGCGTCCGTCCGGCATACCGGCAAAAGACATAGAGGCGTAGTACTCTTTTCCGTAATCGGTCGCCAGCACCTTGCCGGCAGGGTTGTCGTTAACGAACTTACCTTCCGGAGTAAGCTCCCCAATAAAATACTCCGCGGCCGAACCCTGCGTATTCGGGTTGGCCCCCGTGCTGATCATGAGCACCCATTTTTTCTCGCCCGTGTCGTCCACGGCCAGTTGGAATAAATCGGGGCACTCCCACACGCCGCCGCGGACATAAGCCCCGTATCCGAAGCTGTCGGTCAGCGTCCAGTCGATCAGGTTGGTCGAAGTGAAAAAGCGGATATGGTCGCCGCCGGACACAACCATAACCCAGCGGTTATGCTCTTCATCCCGCACGACCTTGGGATCGCGAAAATCCCATCCTCCCGGATCGTCCCCCTGCTTGCCCGGATTTTCGATCACGATCGGGCGCTCTGCGGCGTACTCCCAGGTGCGGCCGCGATCCTTGCTGTACGCCAGCCCAATGCGCTGGTTGCCGTTCGGGCGGTCCGGATTATAGGAAGTATAATAGGCGATCAGGCCTTTGCCCCCGGAATCCGCGAACAAGCCGGAGGCATTATGGAGATCGGCGACGGCCGAACCCGACCAGACATGGCCCAAATCGTTCCAGGGCAAAGCGATAGGCAAGCGCTTCCAATGAACGAGATCGGTGCTGACCGCGTGCGCCCAAGTTCCGCCGTCCTGATGAAACAGATGGTATTCCCCTTCGTAATAGACCAGTCCGTTCGGATCGCTTGCCGACCCGCGGGCGGGCGAATAATGGTAGTCGGGGCGGTATTTTTCCGTATAATAATCATTGGCCGCAGTCAAATAGACGTCCTGAAAATATGCCGCTCCCCCGGATACCGCAAATCCCGCGTGACCGTCCGCGTAGCTATTGTCAACGGCATCCACGGCCGGTTCGGCGTATCCGTCCACATAGACCTGAATCCGGCTCCCGAGCGCATGGATTTCCAGATGGTGCCTTGCTTTGGAAGCCGACGGGTAAGCACGTTCCGAGGCCGCGATGACGCGGCCGTCCGCTTTTCTCAGCTCCGCCCAAACCTGGCCGCCGTCTTTTCGCAAAGCCGCCTCGTAGCCGTCCGTCCCCTGCCCGTTCGCTCTGAACCGCAAACCGGCTTCCCCCTGGTCTGCGGCAAAAGACACGTTTCCTTCCAGCACGAGATCCCGCTCAGCCCCCTGATAAAGCCGCAGCGCCCGCCCGGTACCGTCCGCCGTTCCCAGCTCCCCCCGCAGGTCCGGCTGCCAGACTCCAAAACTCGCGATCGCCGCGCCTAAATTGCTGTTCAGTTCGCTGACCTTCACGTTCTGAAACAGCGCGGAGCCGTCCCAAACGTTCAGGCCCAAATAGCCGGAAGCATAAGCCCCGTCATGGACGTCGATCAACGGTTTATAACGGTCCCCCCAAAATACCTGAAGCCGGGTTCCTTCGGCTTTGACTTTCAGATGATAGATTTCCCCTTCGGCCAAGTCCACCCGCCGTTCTTCCCGCAGCTTGCCGTCTTCGCTTGCATCCTTTAGCCGGATCAATCCCGCGTTCGGCACGAGCTGAAGCATGTAGGAGGACCACCCATCCTGATTGGAGCGGAATACCAACGTGGCGTCCGCCTGCCTCTCCGTTACCATGACGTCGGCTTCATAGATAAAATCGGCCGCCCGGGTTTCCGTCAGGGCCATCACGTTCTCCCTCGGCTCCGAGACGAGCAGAAGCCCCTGCTCCACCGTCTCCATTCGGCCTTTTCCCTCGATTCGCCAGCCGGTCAAATTCGTCTCCAATTTGGTTGCGCTTTCAAAAATGGCCTTTGCCCCCTTTCCCGTTTCCGTCTCCGCGCCTGCCGCCCGGACCATCCCAGCATCAAGCCCGGCAAAAATAAGCGCGGAGGACAAAAGGATGGATAATACGGATTTTCCTTTGCCCATGATACACCCTCTTTTCCTGTAAGAGATACAAACTTGTTTTGGCTTCCGGCGCAGGAGGCCATGGATCACGGCCACCGCCTCCCTCCGGCACGCTCTCTTCGCCGCTTTCTTCGCTTTCGCTTAAGAAGAAAGAAGCGGCCCGGTTAACGCCTTCAGCCCCAATGCCAAAGCGCCGCAAAGCCCTGCATGCTGCCCAAGGCCGGGAGGCACGATATACTCCTCCATGCGCTCCAAAATCTCGCCGGCGTTTATGTATCCGTTCAGATTTCGGCGCACCGCCTCCCGGATCAACGGGAAGAGTTGGGGCTGCTGCATGACCCCGCCGCCCAGGATGACCTTTTCCGGCGAAACCAAGAGCACCGCCCCCGTAATCGACTGGGCAAGATAAAACGCCTCGATTTCCCAAGCGGGATGATTCCCTGGCAGCTCATGCCCTTTGGCTTTCCAGCGGGCTTCGATCGCCGGTCCCGCCGCCATGCCTTCCAGGCAATCGCCGTGATACGGGCAGCGGCCCGCGAAATCATCGTCCGGGTGCCGCCTTACCGGCACATGGCCGCCCTCCGGGTGAACCAGCCCATGCACCAGCCGGCCTTCCAGATAAACGCCGATCCCCACGCCCGTTCCCACCGTATAATACAGGCAGCTGTTCAGGCCCCGGGCGGCCCCCCACGCCGCTTCCCCCAGCGCGGCCGCGTTCACGTCGGTATCCCAGCCCAAGGGGACCGGGAATTCGCGGCGCAGCGCGCCGAGGAAATCGAACCGGCTCCAACCGGGTTTCGGCGTTGTGGTCACATAGCCGTAGGTGGGGCTGTCTTGCCGAAGATCGATGGGGCCAAATGAACCGACCCCAATCGCCTCCACCCGTTTGTCCTTCAAATAAGCAATCGCTTTGCCAAGCGTGATCTCCGGACTTTCCGTCGGAAAACTGATGCTGTCCTCAATCACGCCGTGCTCATTGCCGATGCCGCAGACGAATTTCGTCCCGCCGGCTTCAATCGCTCCTATGCGCATGTTGATGATCTCCTTTTTTTTCGATACAGTCCAAGGCGGTCCCGCATCTTGTATGTTTCATCGGCCGATGGCCGCATTCATCGGCCGCAGCGCCGCCGATCGTAACGGATACCAGCGCCGTACCCTGGCATCGCTGCCTCCATCTAAATTACGGCGCCAGCTCATAAATCGTCAGCGACTTCAGCGCCAAGTCCGTTTCCGCCGCCAGGGATAGGCCGGTGGCCTCCGGGCCAGGGAAGATCAGATCGGTAATAACCGCTTCCCCGTCATTGGCAAACACTTCGACGGAGGCGCGGTCCACGAAAATGCGCAGCTCGAGCTTTTCTCCCGCGGAATGCAGCTTGGCCGCGTGTACGCCGCGAAACTGCTCGTGGAACTCATGCTGCCCCGACTTCGTGCGGTCCACATAGACCTCCCCGGAAGCCGCGTTCACGCCGACAACCGTCTCCTGGCCGGCCCCCGTTCTGACCTTAAAGGCAAAGGACGCGCCGGGCGCGGCTTCCGCAACCAGCTCGCAGCTGTCCAGCCGCAGGGAACGCAGCGCGGCTTCCGCTTCCCCGGCGGCGACATTCGCCAGGCTGAGCACCGGCCGGCGCACACGCGCCAGTTCCCGCGCCGGTCTCTGCGTCAGAACGGTCGCACCGTTCCGGGATTCCAGAGCAAGTTCCCGCGGTACCGTCATTGCGCCGCGAAACTCCTCCGCCGGCGTAAGCTGCGCATACTTCCAGTTGCTCATCCAGCCGATCAGCAGCCGTCTGCCATCCTCCGCCGGAATATCGGACCAACTGACGCCCGCGTAATTGTCCCGGCCATAATCCAGCCAGCGGACCGCGCGCGAGTCTTCATCGGGCGTGAACGTCACGCCGTCGAATTCCCCGGTAAAATACTGCGTTCTCGACCCTTCCGCATAAGCGGGATGATCGCCCACGCTGACCAGCATCACCCATTTTTGCCGGGAGGCATCGCCGTCGACCGCCAGCCGGAACAAATCGGGACACTCCCAAACCGCCTCATGGAAGCCGATCCCGCTGCCGAATTCGCTGGCGAACGTCCATGTTTTTAAATCGGGAGAATGATACAGGCATACCGTCTGCCCGCAAGCGATGATCATAACCCAACGCCGGGTACCTTCATGCCAAAACACCTTGGGATCGCGAAAATCAACGAAGCGTTCATGTCTCAACACCGGATTTCCCGCGTATTTCGTCCAAGTTCTGCCTTTGTCCTTGCTGTAGGCGATGCTTTGCGTTTGCACGGGAGGTTTTCCTTCCGCTTCGAGGTGATGGGTGAAAATCGCGACCAGCCCCGGTTCCTCCTCGAAAAAGCCGGTCGTATTGCCCCAGTCCACTACCGCGCTTCCCGAGAAAATCGTGCCGTTCTCGTCGGGGAAGAGCGCAATGTCAAGCTCCTCCCAATGAACCAGGTCTTCGCTTACGGCGTGGCCCCAGTGCATCGGCCCATGGGTCGTTCCGTGAGGATAATATTGATAGAATAGATGGTATTCTCCGGCAAAATAAACCAATCCGTTCGGATCGTTCATCCAGTTCTTCTCCGGCGAGAAATGATACCTGCCTCTGTAGTTTTGCTTGGCGATTGTCGACATTCCAGCGTCTCTCCTTTTTGCCTCCGTAATAAAATCGGCTATCTCTGTAAATACCTATCATTTTCTATTTCTCGGAATTTTCGTTGAATACGGATGCTTTGTGCGATGCCGCTTTACTTCCCGATTACTTCTTCATGGCCCGATCATATCCGCCCTGCTTGATTTTCAGCCATTCCTGCAGCCCAAGCCGATCCAGCTCCTGCAAATAGCCGCTCCACTCTTCATCGATTTTGCCGTTCTGATACCACTCGGTGCGCTTTCTCAGCACATAAGCGAATAGGTCCGTTTCGATCGTCGTCAGCCGGTCCAGCTCATCGATTGAATCGAATACATTGGGCATTGCCTGCTCCGCCTTCATATGAGGAGCCATGACCTCCTTGACGATTTGCATTCTTTCTTTGGCGTCGTCCGGCACGGTGGTATATTTGCCGAAATAGCTGTCCAGGATCGCCAGCGGGCCGCCAACGCTCGTTTTTTCGCGCAGTTCCACCGGAGCGGTTCCGTTCAGCGGCAGGTGCTTCAGGCTGTTGCTCGCTTCGTCGTATTCGAAGATGTTTTGCTGCGACTCGTCGCCGTAAGTGCCCCAGTTGTTCTGCACGGATTGGATCGGATCGTACATCTGATCCACCCATTTCGCCGTCGCTTCCAGGTTTTTGTTGGTGCTCGTAACGACCATCCGGCCGCGATGGAAGCCCAGCGCGTTCGTTTGGGCCACATTGATTTCACCGTCCGGCCCGGCTACCGGCGGCATGACCTCGTAGCTGTCATTAGCGCCCGTAATGTTGCTCTTGTCCCAGGTGAAGTAGAGGCCGTATCTATGGTCCTTGCCTTTGGCCAGATACGTGCTCCAGTCCTGCGTGTACGCTTCGACATCGATGAGTCCTTCCTTGTATAACTCGTTGATATATTTGACGGCATTTTTGTAGCCTTCCTCGGCAGGCGCAAACACGACTTTGCCGTCGTTCGTAACTACCGCGTGATCGGGATTTTCCCCTAAGCCAAACGCGGCGAACAGGAACACCAAATCCTCGGCCCCCGGCTTGTTGATAAAAGACAGCGGAATTTCGTCGGCCTGCCCGTTTCCGTTGGGATCCTGGGTTTTGAAGGCGATCAGCACCTGCTTCAATTCCTCCGTCGTTTTCGGCATCTCCAGACCAAGCTTATTCAGCCATTCCACATTGATCCACGGAACGGCGTCGACGGATTGAATCCGCTCCTTCCCCTTGCCGAGCTCTTCGATCCACGGAAAAGCGTAGATGTTGCCGTCCGGCGCAGTAATCATCGCCTTGTATTCCGGAGCTTCTTCCAGCACCTTTTTGAAATTCGGCATATACTGCTCAATCAGATCGTTCAGCGGAATGATCGCCCCGTCCTTGGCCAGCTTGAGCAGCTCGTAATCGGTGTAACCGGCGTCGAAGATGGCGTCGGGAAGATCGCCGCTGGCCATGGCGAGATTTCTTTTTTCCACGAACACGTCCTTGGTGAAATTCTTCCAATTGATATGGACGTTCGTTTTTTCCTCCAGCCGTTTGAAAATCAGCTTGTCGTTGGGATCCGCGGGCGCCAGCGGCGAGCTTTGCGTCATCATGTTCAGCGTGATCTTCCCGCTCGGATCCTGTTCGTTGGCGGCCGAATTTTTGCTTCCCCCGTTGCCGCAGGCGGACAGCAGAAGCGCGGAAGCAAGTACGGAGACGGATAAGGCTTTGCAGGCGAATTTCACTTTTTGGCTTTTTTCCATTGTCTTTTGACCTCCCAGGTTTGTGCTTTAGGCAAATCATTTATGTGCAGCCGGCATTATTTCAGGGAGCCGACCATAACACCTTTCTCGAAATATTTCTGGAAAAACGGATACATCACGACGAGCGGCAGGCTCGAAATCACGATCGCCGCGTATTTGATCATCTCGGACAGCCGCTTCATTTCCGCCATGGCCAGTTGATCGGCGATCATGCTGGGATCGACCTGGTTCTGGATCAGAATCGACCGGAGCACGAGCTGCAGCGGGTGCAAGTTCGGATTGTCCAGGTAAATCATCGCGTCGAAATAGGCGTTCCATTGGCCGACGAAAGCGTACAGCGCCAACACGAAAACGATCGGTTTGGACAGCGGCAGCACGATGCGGAAGAAAATCATCGCCTCGGAAGCGCCGTCGACGTTGGCGGCCTCTCTCAGCTCGTTCGGCACGCCTTTGAAAAACGTCCGCGACAAGATGATGTTCCATACGTTGACCGCGCCGGGAATGATCACCGCCCAGACGGTATCGATCATGCCAAGCTCTTTGACCAGCAGGTAAGTCGGCACCAGCCCGCCGCCGAAAAACATCGTGATCAAAAACAAGGTCATAAAAATGCGGCGGCCGACAAGCCTATGATCCGACAGGGCGTAGCCCGCGAAAACCGACACCGTCACGGTGATCAGGGCAAATGAAGTCGAGTACAGCACCGCGTTGCCGAACCCCCGGACCATCGCCGGATTCGTCAGGATTTTCTCGTAACCGTCCAGGGTCCAATCCTTAACGTTGAAGGACAAGCCGCGGCTAAGCAGTACTGAGGGGTCCATAAACGAGGCCACGACGACATAAATCAGCGGGACGACCACGATCAAGACGGCAAACGCTAGCCCGATGGCATTTAAAACCAGCAGAAAACGGTCGAATTTCGAATGTTTGATGGGCATGGCAGTTTTGCTCCTTTCAATACAGTTGCGAGTTCAATAAGTCAGGTTTTCAGCACCGAGAAGGTTGAATGAAGCTAGGGACTGAGTAGCGCAGCGTACGCTTTGGGTACGTGAGCAACGGAAGGCCCGGCTGAATTCAAGATTCGACGCCGAATCCGCTTCTTGACCTGCTTCGTGATTAAAGATGACTCAATAAAGGCCTTCGCCTTCGTTCAGCTTCTTAACCACAAAATTCACGGTCACAAGCAGGATGACGTTGATGACGGAGTTGAACAGCCCGACGGCGGCGGAGTAAGCGTAGTCTCCGGACTGCAAGCCGATTTTGTACACGTAGGTCGGAATGATCTCCGAGGTCGGCAGGTTCATGGCCGTCTGCATCAAGTAAGCCTTCTCGAAGCCGATCGACATGATCCCGCCGGCGGCGAGAATGAACACGATCGCCATAATCGGGCGGATCGTCGGCAGATCGATGTGGCGAATCCGCTGCAGCAGGTTGGCGCCGTCCAGGTGGGCCGCATGGTGCAGCTCCGGGTCCACGTTGGCCAGCGCGGCCACATAGATGATCGAGGACCAGCCCGCTCCCGTCCAAATATCCGACAAAATATAAATCCACCTGAAATACTCGGGGCGGGACATGAACATGATCGGCTCATCCGTAAACCAGACGAACAGCTGGTTGACGGGCCCTGTCGGCGACAGGAAGATGAACAGCATTCCGACGACAACCACAACGGAAATGAAGTTGGGGGCGTACAGAAACAACTGGATGTTCTTTTTCACGCCGGCCCGGCGGATCTGATTGAGCATCAGCGCCAGCAGGATCGGCACGGGAAAGCTGAGCACAAGCCCAAGCAAGCTCAATTTAAGCGTATTCATAAAGATGACTTCAAAATTGGGCGAGGACAGAAACTTGTCGAAATTTTTGAGTCCGATCCAATCGCTGCCGAGGATGCCTTTGATCGGACTGAAATCCTTAAACGCAATCACCGCCCCGTACATCGGCCCGTATTTGAAGATCAAGGTGAGGATCAGGGCCGGGGCAAGCAGCAGGTAGAGGAAGCCGTATTTCCGCAAATATTCGAAGGGGCTTTGTCCATGGGATCTCCTAAGCACCGTTCTTCTTTGTCCGGCTTTTATAGTGCTTTGCAATTTTGTTACCTCCGTTCTCCCGTTGAATTTACAGCTCTTGTGAAGTAAGGGCTTTCACTAACACTAATCCTTTATTGTCTGCACCCTGTTGCATTTACAATTTAACAAACGAAACTTTCATAGTCAATATATTTTGTAAAATTATTTTTGTGCATTTGTTAAGAAAAATTTCTGAAATTTGCACAAAAACATATTTCAAACCGCACAAAACACTCTAGAATCAAACAATCTCGGTTAATTGAGCTGTACAAAACAGCGTTTTCCGGATCGCACATGTTTTAAATCGATTAACAAATTAGCATAATAATTTGACAAATGTAATCATGCAAAATTGTAAATATCAATTGTTCATTTGTAAAGTTGATGTTGCTATTTTTCTCGTTTTATTATACATTTGAGATAGGAAATCTTTGCAAATACTCGCTTTTTATGCATCGTGACCCGAGGATCTTATAGAGGTGAAATGATGGCGAAGGAAAAAGTAACGATTCAGGATATCGCCGACGCTTTGGGCATCTCCCGCAACACGGCCTCCAAAGCGCTGAACGGAAGCGAAAGCATCCCGGCGGAAACGCGCAATAAAGTAATCAGAAAAGCCATTGAGCTGAAATACAAGCAATTTGCCTTTATGGACAGCGACAGCTTTTTGTCGAAAAGTTCGGGCAACATCGCTTTGCTGACGGAGAATTTGCCGAACACCTCCCATTTCGGTTCAACCCTGATCAGCGGCCTGGAAAAAAGAATCAGCGCCGAAGGCTACAACCTGTCCATTCATATCGTCAGGGACATCGAGCAAAAATCGCTGTCGCTGCCGAACAACTTCGACGCGTCCAATGTGGACGGCATCATCTGCATCGAGCTGTTTGATCTGGAATACAGCAAGCTTATCACCGGGCTCGGCATCCCGACTATCTTTATCGATTGCTCGGCTTACGTTTGCTACCCGGAATTTCAAGCCGACGTGCTGCTGATGGAGAACGACCACAGCACCTATCAGCTTACCAGGAAATTAATTGATGGCGGTTACAAAAGCTTCGGCTTTATCGGCGACTACAACCATTGCCGCAGCTTCAACGAAAGATGGGCCGGGTTTAACCGCGCGCTGACCGAGGCCGGCATCGTCCTTGACTTGTCCCAGTGCATCGTCGACGACGACCGGCTGTTCTTCTCCGAACCCGAGTGGATGGGCGCGCGCTTGGCCGCGATTCGGGAGCTTCCTTCCGTTTTCGTCTGCGCCAACGATTACATTGCCGTTAGCGTAATGAAAGCGCTGAGAAACCGGAACCTGTCGATTCCCCAGGATATCGTCATCTGCGGCTTCGACAACAGCCCCGAGTCCGTGATCGTCGAACCGCATTTGACGACAGTCCATATTTTCAGCAACGAAATGGGCGTCAAAGCCGCCGAAATGCTGCTTTCGCGCATCAAGGACCCGAATCAGCCCTACCAGGTGTCCCATATCTACACCAAACCGGTCATTCGGGAGTCCACGCCGAACATCCGGTAAGTCCAGCCGGGAGATAATGCCTGACGGCGCGTCCTTTAAACAGAACGCGCGTAGTGCCACACCCATCAAAAATAGCAGTAATTTTTACCGCTATTTTCGATATTCTCCCCCACTTTGGAGGAATAGCGGAATTTTATGTACTTATTTTGTTGCCGGCCCTGGAAAAAGTGTACATCTGCCTCCATCCGTCGAGCATAGCGGTAAACAATTCCCTTATTTGGGCCGAAGTCCCTCACACGTCCGAAATAGAGCCCTTTTTTACCGCTAATCCCGTGGCCCGCGCAAACATGAACGCCAACAACCACCTCCGCTCTCTCTTAAAGAGATGGAAGGTGGTTGTTGGCGTTGACGGCGCGCAAAAGCCGGGAGTCGCCGCCATCCTAAGCGGCCGCGGCCGACTTCAACCGCCGGCGCCGGCTCAGCCGGGCCGCAAGGCCGTGCGACGGCGAACACAGAAACGCCAGCACGAACAGCAGCCCGGCCACGGCGACCATGCAGCCGGCGATCGAAGCGTCCAGCCATTTGGCGGCGTAATATCCGCCGGCGGCGCTGGCCGCGCCGATCAGCACGCTGAGGAGCAGCATTACGCTGAGCCTGTCGGTCAGCAAATAAGCCGCGGAAGCCGGGACGATCAGCATGCCGACGACCAGGATCGCCCCGACGCTTTCGAACGAAGCGACCGTGGACAAGGATACCAGTCCCATCAGCAGATAATGGAACAGCGCCACCGGAATGCCCACGGCGGCTGCAAGCGCCGGGTCGAACGCGCACAGCTTGAACTGCTTGTAGAACAGCAGGATCGCCGCCAGCACGACAAGCAGCGTACCGCCCAGCATCCAGACGGCCGCCGGCCCCATGTCGTAGCCGTTCCAGACCCAAGTGTCCCACTGCACGTAGGCGATTTCGCCAAACAGCACGCAGTCGAGATCGAGGTCGATATGGGCGGCGTTGCGGCTGATGAGAATGACGCCCACCGCGAACAGCGCCGTAAATACGATGCCGATTGAGGCGTCCGACTGCAGTCCGCTGTGCTGAAGCGCCTGAATCAGGAAAACGGTAATCAGGCCAAGCGCGGCCGCTCCGATCAGCATCAGCAGCGAATCCCGCGAGCTGCTCACCAGAAACGCGATCGCGATCCCCGGCAACACGGAGTGGCTGATCGCATCGCCCACCATCGCCATTTTGCGTAAAATCAGAAAACATCCCAGGATGCCGCAGGCAGCGGCGACCAGCGTGCCGGTCACAATAATCCATACATCGGCCATATTACTCCGCCCCCCTTTCCATGGCGCCTGCGTTTTGGCGGATAACCGCCCCTTCCACGTGCTGCCGTACTTCGCTGCGGTTCCGCCAGTGCCGGACCCATTTTGCCAGCAGCCCGCGGTTTGGCGCGAACAGCGCCGAGACCAAAAACAGCGAGGTGGCGGCCAGCACCGTCACCGGCCCGGTCGGCAGGTTGGACAACGCCCCGCTGATCAGCGTCCCCGTTACGCCCGACAGCGCTCCAAACAATCCGGCCAATATTACCATGAAGCCCAGGGCATCCGTCCAATACCTGGCGGCCACGGCCGGGGTGATCAAGAGAGCCGCCACGAGCACGACGCCAACCGCCTGGATGCCGATGACGACGGCCACCACGGTCATGAACAGCAGCAGCTGTTCCAGAAAAGCCGCGTTCATCCCCATCCCCCGGGCGAAGCCGGGATCGAAGCTGACCAGCTTGAACTCCTTGAACAACAAGGTGCTGACGAGGATCAAGAGCACCGCCACCGCCCCCATCATATACACATCGGACAGCATCATGGAAGCCGCCTGGCCGAACATATATTTATCCAGCCCGCTTTGGTTGCCGTTGCCGCTGTGCTGGATCTTCGTCAGCATGACGATGCCGATCCCGAAAAAGACCGACAACACGATGCCGAGCGCCGCGTCCTGCTTAATGCGCGAATACCGGGTGATCGCGGAGATGCCGAACGTCGCCAGCATCCCGGCCAGGGCCGCTCCGATAATGAACAAGCCCACCGATTTGACGCCGCTCAGCATGAAGGCGATGCAGATGCCGGGCAGCGCGGCATGGGCCAGCGCGTCGCCCAGCAGGCTTTGTTTGCGCAGATAAGCAAACGATCCGATCACACCGCTCCCGAGCCCCAGCAGCAGCGATCCGGCCAAAATCCACCGCATGTTCGGATCCGTGATCCAAGAGATCAGGTTCACCAGCATGTTCATCACACCGTCCCCGCCGGTACGGCCGCGAGATCCTGCAGCATGGCGATCCGTCCGCCGTACGTTTTTTGCAAATTTTCCGGGGTGAATGTCTCCGCGGTCGGGCCGGCGGCGATCAGCTCGCCGTTCAGCAGCAGCACGTGGTCGAAATATTCCCTCACCGTGGCCAAATCATGATGCACGACGAGCACGGTTTTGCCCTGTTCCTTTAATTCATGCAAAAGGCCGATAATCGCTTTTTCGGTCGTGGCGTCCACCCCGGCAAACGGCTCATCCATAAAATAGAGCTGCGCGTTTTGCGCCAGCGCCCGGGCGAGGAACACCCGCTGCTGCTGTCCGCCGGACAACTGGCTGATTTGCCGGCCGGCGTAGTCGGCCATGCCGACCTTTGCCAGACACTCCATGGCGATCTGCCGCTCTTTCGCGCCGGGCCGGCGGAACCAGCCCAAATGACCATAGCGGCCCATCATCACCACATCCAGCGCGTTCGTTGGAAAATCCCAATCCACCGATTCCCGCTGGGGCACGTACCCTACGATTTTCCGCTGCTCCCGGTAAGGTTTGCCGTAAATACTCACTTCCCCCTGCACTTTCGGGATAAGCCCGAGCACCGCTTTGAGCAGGGTTGACTTGCCCGCTCCGTTCGGGCCCAGCACGCCGATCAGCTTCCCCTCGGGAATCTGAAACGATACCGATCTTAACACCGGTTTCTTCTGATAAGCGATCGTTAGTTGATCAACTTCAAGCGGAACCACTTTCATTTTAATCGCCTCGTTTCTTCGGGCAGCGCTGGCCGCCGCTTCATTTGAAATAAATATGCCGTCCGGTTGACGTTTCTTATTTCAACGCTTCCACGATGGTGTTTACGTTGTGGCGGACCATCTTGATGTACGTATCCGCTTCGCCGCCGGGTTCGCCCAGCGAATCGGAGTACAATTCCCCGCCGATCTTCACCGTATGCCCTTTTTCCTTGGCGCCGGCGATCACGGCTTCCATCGATTTGGTCGGAATGCTCGATTCCACGAACACCGCTTTAATTTGATTCTCCACCAAAAAATCCCGCAGCTTGCTGACATCCCTCGAACCGTATTCCGCCGCCGTGCTGATGCCCTGCAGCCCCATCACCTTAATCCCGTAAGCGTCCCCGAAGTACCCGAACGCGTCGTGCGCCGTCACCAGGACCCGGTCCTGTTCGGGGATTTCCGCGATCCGTTGTTTAACTTCGGCATCCAGTTGCTCCAGCTCCCCTATGTAGGCCTCCGCGTTCTGCCGGTATACCTCGGCGTGCTTTGGATCGTACTCCATCAGCGTGTCGCGGATCGTTTCGGTCGCGGTTATCCAGTGCTGGACGTTGAACCAGATGTGCGGATCGTATTGCGAGCCCCCCGCATCCTCGCCCGATCTAAGCAGCGCAGGGTCGATATTTTGGGAAACGGCGACCGTCCGCTTCTTTTGCTCCAGCTTCTCGAAAATCTCCGTCATTTTCCCTTCCAGGTGCAGCCCGCCGTAAAAAATAATCTCCGCCTCATCCAGCTTCTTCACGTCACCTTGCGACGCTTTATATAAGTGGGGGTCGACGCCCGGGCCCATCAGCCCGGCTGCGTCCACTTCCTCCCCGCCGACCTCCCGAACCACATCGGTTATCATCCCGATCGTCGACACGACCTGAATCGGCGTCCCGTCATCGTGCCGATGCGTTAGATCGGCTTGCCCCTCTACTTTCGAACATGCCGCCAGAATGATTAAAGCCAGCATCCCCAGCGTCATTTTGGCCCGCTGAAACGGGCTTTTTTTGATCTTCCATTCGTCCTTTTCGCTCATTTCCCCAATTCATCCCCTTATTTTGGATTAGTTGTTTCCCCAGTGAACACTTGTTTTCCTGATGCCTGTTTTTTAGCTAGATATAAAAATGTTTCCCTAATGCAAATTTTACACGCAGCGCATACAAAAAAGCAAGAGGATTTTTCCTCTTGCTTTTCGGTTTAGATGAATCATAGTTTTCTGCCTAAACTAATTGAGTATACAGGATCGATGTTTCGAAACTCGCGGCATTTGTATCGAAGTTGTAAATTTTTGCTCTGACCTCTGTTCAATTGTTCGCCTTGGCTTCAAAATATATAAGAAGACGAATTGCAAGAGCAGGGGAGATTTAAAAGGAATATGAGACATAAGCAATTATTAATCATTGAGGACGAAGATTCCATCCGTGACATATTGTCTTATTCTTTGCGAAAGGAAGGGTTCGTGATCCACGAAGCGGCGACGGGGACGGAAGGGCTTGAGATGTTAAGCCGGCTCAATCCCGACCTGGTGCTGCTGGATTTGATGCTGCCCGATATGAGCGGGTTCGATATTTGCAGGCATCTGTCAGCCGATGCGAAAACGCCAGTCATTATGATTACGGCCAAGTCGGATATGCTGGACAAGGTGCTGGGCATGGAGCTGGGAGCGGACGATTACATCACCAAGCCGTTCGATATTCGGGAGGTCGTGGCGCGTATCCGGGCGATATTCCGCCGAATCGATCTGATCAGCGAGACGCTGGAAATTGAATCGTTAGAGGTTATTCGCTTGGGGAAGCACATCGAGATTCGCAAGGACGAGCGGGAGGTTTGGAAGGACGGAAAACGCACAGGACTGACAAACAAGGAGTACGACTTACTGCTCTTTCTCGCAAGCCATAACCGCAAGGTGTTTACGCGATCCGAACTGCTGGACAAAGTATGGGGATACGACTTTGCCGGCGACACCCGTACAGTGGACATACACGTGCAGCGCATCCGCAAGAAACTGGACGGCGACGGTCAAGGAGCTTCCATTATCGAGACGGTGTTCGGCGTCGGTTACAGATTGGACACCCAGGTGCGGACATGAAGTGGACGATCCAGTTCAAAATGGTTTCCCTTTTTTCGGTCATCGTATTTATCGGCTTCTCTTCCCTGCTCATCCTTTCAAACAAAGTGGGCGAAGAGAACATGTACCGGGAAGTGCACGAAGACATGATTCAGGTCAAAAAAAATCTGGACATTGCGCTCAATCAATATTTCCTGATTCATAACAAACGATTGAACGAAAAGTCGCTGGAGGCGGGAAGCCGGGACCTGGAGGAGCAGATCGGGGCCGCGGCGGGCGGCAAGGTTACGCTTTATCACCCGGATGCTTCTCCGTATAACGCGTCTTCCAGCCCTGCCGTAATTGCCTCCGAACGGCCGGATATACAGTCTGCCGCCAATTCGCAGATCGCGTACTCCACATCGATGCAGAAAGGTAAGCTCATCTCCAGCCTGTCCTTTCCCGTCATGTCCGGCCGGCAAGTCATCGGCATTATTCAATTGGAGAAAAATTATACGGAGCTGTTCAAACGGCATTTACGCTTTCAAAATACGGTCAAATATTTGGCGGCGGTCATTTTTGTATTTGTATTTATCGCATCCGTCTTCATTTCCCGGCAAATTACCAGACCGGTTCGCGTGCTCACTAAACGCGCGGTACAAGTGGCGCAGGGCAACCTGAATGCGGACGTCAACATCTCCACGAAAGACGAGATTGGCGAACTGGCTTCCAGCTTCAATGTCATGATCAACCGCGTGCGGGAGCAGATCGACGTGATTGAACGTGAACGAGATGAGGTAAAACAGGTGCAGGCGCGCAGCAAATTATTTTTTGACAATGTGACCCATGAATTAAAAACGCCGTTGACCACCATTTTGGGGTATGCCCAAATATTGCGGGATAATGGATTTACGGACAAAGCGTTTTTCGACAAGGGCTTGGACTACATTATTAATGAAAGCAGGCGCCTGAACGCGATGGTTGCGGATATTTTGGAATTTTCCGTAGCGTCCGCCGCGATGCAGGCCTATCGGTTCGAACGGATCGATGTGTCGAAGGTCGTTCGGGAAGCCTGCGAGGACATGGCGATCAAGGCGGGCAAATATAATATCGCCATCCATTATGAACTGGAGGAGAACCTCCATATCCAGGGCGATCGTCATAAGCTCAAGGAAGCGTTCCTAAATGTGCTCGATAACTCTGTTAAGTACGGATATGTTAATTCGATGATCGAAGTCCGGTCGTTCCGGTCGGGCAATTCGGCTTATATCGTGATCAGCGATCAGGGGGAAGGCATCAGTGAAGAGGCGTTGAAACATGTGCTTGAGCCGTTTTACCGGGTGAACGGGGTGAACAGAAAAGAGAGAGGAAGCGCAGGCCTCGGCTTGTCCATCGTAAAAAATACAATAGAACAGCATGGAGGAACCGTCCAAATGTTAAGTGCAGTGAACCTAGGGACACAGGTACACATCCATCTTCCGGGAGAATGGCCGGCATGAAGAACCGGGAATTCTGGACAAAACATCGCGATGTGCTCCTATTGACCATTTTGCTGGCCGCCTTTGTCGGCGGCATATTCGGGGTCGGCGGTTTGTTCGACATGAACGGTTCCAAACTGAGGACGGTCATTCTCCCGGAAGCGCAATTCAGCAGCCGTCTCGCCCCTCCGCCAAACAGTACGGTTCAGATTGAGGCCGCAATCAAGCTGCCCAATGATTTTGCCATCTACGATTTTGAAGTCGCTGATCAAAACACCTTGATCCTGAACCGGCCGGAAAACTCTTATACCGGCATCAAAATTTCCATGCTTAAACTGGATGACAACCATGTGAGGGATCTCGCGACGAACACCGATTACGGCGTAGTCTTGAGCCCCGATCGGAAGAAGATGATCTTTTCCGAATATCGCTCACCGCAAGCACAGCAAACAACCTATGAGTACAATATGAAATCCGGACAGCGGCGGAAACTGGCTGATGACAATTCTTTTTACCGGGAGTATATCGGCAACGACGCCTACATCGGGCACGATAATCTCGTATTCAAAATGATCGATTTAAATTCAGACAAGAAACGCTTAATATACAGCGATGAAGAAATCATAAAGCTGGTTGCCAAGGAGAATCATATCCGGAATCCGGATGACGTGTGGATTCTCTTCAATATTGAGTTCAGCCGGGATTTGCAGTACTTTTATACTCTTGTCGGCTGGAATAACACGACCATGGTATACCGCTTTCCCGTGAATGGCCGGAACAATCCAGTTGCGTGCACCCCCGCGGAGGCTATACAGCAATTCAGAGTGCTCAAGAACGGCGATATACTGGTTCAGGGCACTGTGAACAAGGTGCCGGGGCTATTCATATACCAAGCCGCCTCAAAGCGGTTCGATCTTCTGATGAAAGGCAACATCTGGAGCTTCGACCTAAATGAAGATGAATCCCGGATTGCTTATTTTACGGCGCTTGAAAACCAAAAAAATGAGCTGCACATGGCTTATCTTGACGGCGACAAGTTATTGTCGGACACGGTGGTGTATCGTAATATCGATAATTTTGTCAATCTGAAATGGAACGGCGACAATCTCTTTGTTGTGAGCAGCTCTATGGAAAAAAGCGAGATTTACCGCTTCACGTTCCGCGCCTGGTAACACGGCATAACATACTCATATTTTACAACTTGGATACAATTGCGACCGAGACGGATACAACTGCCAATTATAATATTTTAGGTTATAATGCAAGTTCATCCTCTTATACTTCTCCATCTTGAAAGGAGCATCTCCATGAAACATCAAGCAGCCGCAGCCGTGCTGTTTCTGTCGTTGTCCGCTGTCTTTAGTGCGCCGTCAGCTGCCGCGTCTAACATAGAAGATATAGCACAGACAGCCAATATAAGCGACAGCGCTCAGCAGCAGGAGCTTACTCTCGACCAAGCCAACGCATGGGCTCAGGCCAACAGCTACACCTTGAAGACAGCCGCTCAGGACCTCGAACGCAAAGATCTGGAGCTAAAAAAGAGCACCAATGCCCTGGGCTACTTACAACTTCCGTCGAATTTGGAAGAATCGGATTCTACAGCCAACAACGCTGCTTGGAGAGACTACACCTCCGCTAATCTGTCCTACCTGTCCGCCAAGAAGCAGACTGAATTTGCCAAAGATAAGGTTTATTTTCAGACCATAAAGGCCTATTACGCCATTATCACAGCCGAGAATCAGGTCAATGTCGCTCAGGAGTCCGCTCAAATCGCCAAGCTGGAGGAGCGCATTGCGATCGCCAAGCTATCCCGGGGACTCATCTCGGAGAAGGGCAAGATCGAAAGCACGAAGGCGCGTTCGGATGCCGAGCGGACATTGGAGGAGCGCAAAACCGATCTGCAAAAGGCCAGGGACGAGCTGAACACCTTGATGAACAAGCCGAAGGGGACGGTTTTTCATCTTGTGGATTATCCGGTTTACCAGGAGCCCGAGCCCATGAATATCGAGGCGCATATTACAGGCTTGCTTCAAAACAATCCAACCATCTGGCAGCTGCAGGACGCTGTCAAAAATGCAAAGATTAGTCTGCATTATTATAATTTCCAAGGAACATCCGAAGATTATGAAATGGTCAAGCTGGATTTGAAAAATGCTAATGAGGCGCTGACCAACGGCAAGGACGAATTTGCCGAATCGGTAAGATCTCTCTATACCGCGCTGCAAGAAGAACAGAAAAAATACGTACAACTGCACGAAGATCTGAAGATTGCCCAGGCTGACCTAGAACTGGCTCAGAAGAAGTGGGAACGCGGCCTGATCGTAGAACTAGAGTTGATCAAAGCTCGCCTGAGCGTCGATCAATTGAAGCAGCAAATTAGCGAGCTTGCCACGAGACTGATCCAGTCCAATTATACCTTGAACAAACCTTGGAGCAGTTAGCCAATGCTTCCGAAGCGAGTTTTGGTACGGAGCCGGTTCAGGAAGCAACGCTCACAAAACTGAGTTTATGCTTTCGATGCGAGTTTTGTACGAAGCCGATTCAAGAAGCAATGCTCACAAAACTTTCAGGAGGAAGTTACATGTCGCAGAACCAAATGAACAACGCGCTACAGCAATTACGCAAGAAACGCCGCAAAAAATGGATAATCAGCCTCGCCGTGCTGCTCGCGCTCGGTGGCGGCGGAGCTGCCATATATAGCTCAATGCATAAATCCGCGCCAGAGATGGCAGCGATCCCTAACGAAGCGATCGTCGTGAAGCGCGGGGACATCACCGAGACGCTGTCCGTCACCGGAACAGTCAAAGCCTCCAAAGAGGTGAATCTGAACTTCAACAGCACCAGCACGGACAAGCTGGCCGAGGTGAATGTCAAGGTCGGAGATCAGGTGAAAAAGGGACAACTCCTGGCCCGGTTGAACGATACGGAAGCAAAGCTGCAAATTCAGAATGCCGAGGATACGCTGCGTATGGCCCGTTCCAAGCTGGCCGAGGCGACCAAAGGACCAAAGGAAACCGAAGTGGAACTGCAGGAATTGAATGTGCAAAAAGCCGCGAAAGCACTGGAAAATGCCAAGAAAAGCTATGATCTTCAGGAGGCCGAGGAGCGGCTCAAGACGGCCAAAAGCGATCTGGAACTGGCAAGGAAAACCTATGAAGATCAAAAATTCCTAAACGAGTCCGGGGCCGTCTCCGCCAAGGAGATGGCGGAAGCGGAGCAAGCGTGGGAGAAGGCGCAAGCCAGTTATGACGCTACGGAGCTGCAGGTACGCAAGACCCGCGATCAGATTGAGAGCAGCATTGAGGATGCGGAGTTGTCCTACCGTACCGCCCAATTAGAGCTTAAAAAGCTCAAGGCCCCGCCGGAGGCGGATACACTGGAGAATCTGCGCATCGACATTAGCCGTGCTGAGACCGATCTGGAGCAAAAGCGCAGTGAGCTGAACAAACTTCAGATTACAGCTCCCTGGGATGGTGTCATCCTCAAGGTCAATGGCGACGTGGGGACAAGCCCCACGGCTCCGTTCATCGTAATGAACAACTCCAATTCCAATGACCTGAAGATTGCGACCAAGATCAACCAGAGTGACATTGTTAAGGTAAAAACCGGACAGAAAGCCATTCTGACTACTACGGCTTATCCTGGCGAGGAATTCGCGGGCACCGTCACCTTCATCTCTCCCGAAGTCGCTACAGAGGAGGGTGTAAATGCCTATCCGGCGGAGATATCTATCTCTAATTTGGACAACAAGCTGAAGACGGGAATGATTATGAATATCGCGATCGAGCTCAGCAAGCGTGAAAATGTCTTGTTCGTCCCCGTGACCGCCATCCAATCGGACGGGGGAGCAGACGGAGTCTATGTCGCCGCCGATCCTTCCAATACGTCTGTCTTTGAATTTAAGCCTGTCGAGCTGGGACTCTACACTACAGACCGCGTAGAGCTGAAGTCGGGGGTCAATGAGGGCGACACCGTTGTCATCCCTGCTCCGGGAGGCGCCGGAATGATGGATGCCTCGGGAGGAGCTGTCTTCCCATGAATTATGTAATGGAGATTAAAAATCTGAAAAAGATATATCATGTAGGCGATCAGGAAATTCATGCGCTCCGGGACGTTAGTCTGTCCATTACGGAAGGAGAATTCGTCGCTGTCATGGGTCCGTCGGGTTCAGGCAAATCCAGCATGATGAATGTGATGGGCTGCCTGGATTCGCCTACCTCTGGCGAGTTCTATCTGGACGGATACTCCATTCTGGACGCTCGTGAAAATGAGCTGGCGTATATCCGCAATGAGAAGATCGGCTTCGTGTTCCAAAAATTTCATCTGCTCCCGCGATCTACGGCACTTGCCAATGTAGAATTACCCATGCTTTATGCGGGCGTACCGGCCCGGGAGCGGCGTGAACGTGCGATGGAGGCGCTGGCGAATGTCGGATTGGCAGAGCGGATGTACAATAAGCCTAACGAGCTGTCAGGCGGACAGCAGCAGCGTGTTTCTATTGCCAGAGCGCTTGTCACCAATCCCGTGATCCTGCTGGCGGATGAACCGACAGGGGCGCTGGACTCGCGGACCAGCCAAGAAATTATGGAGATCTTTCAGGATCTGAATGACAACGGCAAGACTATCGTACTGGTTACCCATGATATTGAGGTGTCGGAGTACGCCAAGCGGCTGATTCACTTTCGCGACGGCCAAATAGAACAGGATCATCCGGTGGAGAACCGGAGAATCGCGCGAAGGGAAGTGGCAGAGGAATGAATATGCTGGAGACGATTCGTGTAGCGCTGAGCAGTCTGCGCGGCAATCTGCTCCGTACGGTCCTGACGATGCTAGGGATTATCATCGGGATCGGGGCCGTTATTGCTATTATGGCGATTGGCCGCGGAACGACCGCCAGCATCACGAAAGAAATTAACGGCTTGGGCAGCAACCTGCTCATGATTTACCCATATATACCTTATGATGAGGACAATTGGATGACGATGGCCCAGCCGAAGGATTTCACGCTGGAGGACGTCAAAGCCATGAAGAAGCTCCCCTCCGTCGCCGATGTAGCGCCCAGTGCCATGAGTTCAGCGAAAGTCACGTGGAATCGGCAGGTGCTCAATGCGCAGATTGAGGGGACCTCGGGAGCCTTTTACCGCGTCAAAAAGCAGTCGCTGGCCTATGGGCGTACTTTCACATCTATTGAGGAAGACAACCGTGTTAACGTGGCCATTCTCGGCTCCGATGCGGCTCAAACTCTTTTTGGCCAGTCATCGGCCAAGACCATAGGAGAGACCATCCAAATCAAGGATATCCCGTTTAAGGTCGTAGGGATTATGAGTCCCGCGGATGCGATGCGCAGCTACACGAACAAACAGATTTATATCCCGATCACGACGGGGATGAATATGTTCGGGCAAATGGATATTCAGGAAATGAATGCGTCTGCCGTGACATTTGATAAAATAGATCAGGCTCGGGCGGAGATTCAGCAGCTTCTGCGCAGCAGTCACAAGCTGAAACCTGCGGACCAGGATGATTTCCAAATCATGACCCAATCCGAGATTATGCAAATGTCCACCGGAGTGAATGATACTATGAATCTGCTCCTGCTTGGGGTTGCCATAATTTCTCTCATCATCGGCGGGGTCGGCATTATGAACATTATGCTCGTCTCGGTAACCGAACGGACGCGGGAGATTGGAATCCGCAAAGCGATTGGCGCCCAGCGCAGCAATATTTTGACCCAATTCCTGACCGAATCGGTCTTCATCAGTCTGATTGGCGGGATCATCGGCATTTTCGCCGGAATCGGCGGAGCCAAACTGCTGGAGAAGTTTGCGAGCATGCCGATAGAATTCTCCTATGAGCCGATTATCTATTCCTTCACCAGCAGTGTGCTGGTCGGGATAGTCTTCGGAGTATATCCGGCACTCAAGGCCTCCAAGCTCAAACCGATTGATGCCCTGCGTTATGAATAAGATTTGTAGCGGAACGGAAACTAAAACCCGTCAAAGGCCTTGTAAAATCAAGGCTTTTGACGGGTACTTATTATCTTGATCTATTCACCTTTATAAGATCGGTATATATCTTGAATGTCCATAGCATTACTCGTCCTTTCCAATCGCCTGACTCTCCAAGCCCTTTAGTTCGGGCACAGTGACAAAGACATAGCCATTTGATTTATAGTAATCGATAATCTCTGGAAGCGCCTTGATCGTGTTACTCAGGTCTCCGCCTCTCCCTCCTGAAGAATGCATCAGGATAGTGACCTCCTCCTCAGGACCGGACTTGACGGTCTCAAGTATGTCAGAGGCGGAGGCGCCGTCCCAATCACGCGGATCGACATTCCATAAGGCCATGGCATGCCCCAATAGGTCGATTTCCTCCTCTACTCGATCCGACTTGGCTCCATAAGGAGGGCGCATAAGCACCGGTACAAATCCGACAACCTCATTAATGGCTTCATCCGTTTTTGTAATTTCCTCGCGCATTTCTTTTTCACTGATCTTGGCTAAATTCCGGTGACTCCAGGAATGGTTGCCCAGGGCATGCCCTTCACTAACGATGCGCTCTAAGACCTCAGGATATTGCTTGACTCTTTCACCTATAACAAAAAATGTACCTTTTACTTTTTGTTCTCTTAAAATATCAAGTACTTTTCCGGTATATTTTCCGTCCGGTCCGTCATCAAAGGTCAAGGCCACTACTTTTTTGGATTTGGGAGCCGAAGCAGGAGCAGGAACCGGCAGGTAAACAGGTTGTTTTTGTTCTATAGGATTGGCCACTAAAGAAGGAACGGCAGTTTCTACTGTTGATTTGCCGGACAAGTGGGTGGGAATAGCCGCATAGATCAGAGCAATTACAAATCCGGCCAAAACTAGGAGTCTAAACAAAAGATGATTTCTACGCATGATTTTCTCCTCAACGCTTTTTGTTTCGTTGGATTTTATTATAGAGGGATCTTGTTTCGGATTTCAGAAGACTTGTATCGAGATTGTAACTTCTAAAAATATTGATCCAAAGAGGGGAAGGAGGCCTATCCCATATTTGTTGCTTCCCGTTCGTACGGATCTTCCGGATAAACTCCTAAGCATGCAAAAAAATCAGCGACCTGCTCCCAAACGATGTTGTGAAAAGATCGCTGATCCATGTATTTTTCAATTTTGGGGTGCTTACTCCGCCTTGTTGCTCTCAACTGCCTGGCCGTTCGTCTGCTGATTTTTCGTTTTCTTCGGCACTCCGTCGAGGCCATATTCCTGATCGTAGGCATCGAAAATTTTACGGGCCACCGGCGCGGCGCTGTAAGCGCCAAAGCCGCCTTCCGGTATCACTACAGCGACAGCGAGCTTCGGATTTTCGCGCGGCGCAAAGGCGATAAATACGCCGTTATCTCTATTTCTTCCGGCACCCCATTGCTCCGAGGTTCCTGTTTTTCTGGCAAAGTCATACGGGAAGCCGGAAAATGCGAAGTTCACGTCAGTGCTCATCCCAGCGATAACTTCTTTCCAGTATGCATTATTAAATTTAACTTCGTTGAGTACTTTCGGTTCAAATTCCTTAACAACATTTCCTGCGGAATCGGTAATTTTACTGACCAGATGGGGTTCCATCCGCTTGCCTCTAGTGGCAAGCGTCGCCGTATACTGCGCCAGCTGCAGCGTGGTATATTTCCCCTGCTGCCCAAAGGAAGCATACGCCAGCCGGGACAAGGCGGTTTCCTTATCGTTCATATACTCCAGCTTGCCCAGATACTCCTGCGGAAGATCCACGCCCGTGGATACGCCAAGGCCAAACTGCTTCATATAGCCGTCCCATACATCGATTCCTTTGGCGCCGTACTTATTGTAAAGTCTCTCCCCAACCATATTGACCATAAAGGTGTTGGAGGAATGCTTGATTGCCGCTCGCGGATCAATTAAGCCGTATGCGCTTCTATGTGAATTTTTGACGCTCGACGAATTGTTTTTCCCGAAATAGGCAATCCCCGTGTCATTATAATAAGAGTCCGTCGAAAACAAGTTTTCGTTCAAGCCGAGTAACACGGACAACGGTTTAATCGTGGATCCAAGCAAGACGGTAGATTCGAAATCATGTCCCGACCGTCCCGAACTAAATGGGGTAATTGTCCCATTCATATAATTGCTTGAAATCTTCTTCCAAGCATCAGGCGAAACCCCGCCCGACTGCCAGACGTTCGTATCGTAATCCGGCATGCTGGCCATCGCCACCACATTTCCGGTATCCACTTCCATGGCGACGGCATACCCGGTTTTGGCGTTGGGATGAACTTCACCGGACACCGGGTGCGTATGCACCCACGCAATTTGGTCCAAAATCGCTTGTTCGGCCACAAGCTGAATGTTTTTGTTGATGGTCGTGTGCAGGTCGTTTCCTTTCACCGGCGGCGTGATCTCCGGGATGCCCGTGGCCATGTTCCGCGGATCGATCGGGACGCTTTTGTACCCGTTTTTGCCGCGCAGCTCGCTCTGATAATACAATTCCAACCCGTCGTAACCAACGTCTTCGTTTTCCGTGTACTGCATATCCGGCGGCGCATCTTTTTGCGCGCGGATCTGTTTATAAAAATCGAGGTTCGTCGAGGCATTGGAGTACTTCCGGATATACCCGATCGTCTGCACGGCTACCGTATCCGGATCGTAATGCCGGATGCTCTCTTCGACGATATCAATCCCCGGGAACTGATCCTTCCGCTCCAGAAAATATGCGACCTCTTCCTTGGTCAAATCCATTTTGATCCGGCGCGGCGAAAATCCGTTTTGCTTCCGGTAATCCAGGTCCATGGCTTCGATGATGGCGTCCTTCGTCATCTTGGAATCCGCTTTGCCGTATTTGTCGAACACTTCTTTTAATTTATCCGCCAAGGCCAGCGCTTCCGGACGGTTCTTTTTCCCCTTGTCCGTCGTATTGCTGTAATCCTTCTGCAAAGTAATATAGAGAGACTGGACGGGCGTGGAATACGCCAGCTTCTCCCCGCCGGCCGCATAGATCGTGCCCCGCGTGGGCGCCAGCGGCACATCCTTCACCCGCAGACTGCTTTCCTGCTTGGACAGGGTTGGGCCTTCCACAAACTGCAAAATCGCCAGCCGCACGATAATGACGGTAAAAATGGCAAATGCGCTGAAGAAAAACATGTTCAGCCGTATATTAAAATGTCTCTGCATCGACGCTTCTTGTTCGCGCGGATCTTCACTGTAGACGCGTTTCACTGCGATTCCCCTACTTTCTTCCCCTGATGAGTCGTTTATCGGCATGATCGAGGCAACTGTCGGCCTTATCTATATTAACATAACGCAAGAATCGTAGCGAAGTTACAGCATGATTTCTTTTTACCTGCTCTTATTTGCTTGTTTGATTTTCCGCTTTCTTCGGCACCCCGTCGAGGCCGTACTCCCGATCGTAAGCGTCGAAAATTTTGCGGGCCACCGGGGCGGCGCTGTTTGCGCCAAAACCGCCTTCAGGAATGACGACGGCGACGGCAAGCTTCGGATTTTCGCGCGGGGCAAAGGCAATGAATACGCCGTTATCTCTCTTTTCTTTGCCCCCCACTTGCTCCGAGGTCCCCGTTTTACGGGCAAAGTCATACGGGAAGCCGGAAAAAGCGGACGACACGTTGGTGCTCATCCCGGCAATTACTTCTTTCCAGTATGCGTCATTAAATTTCACCTCGTTTAGCACCTTCGGTTTGATCTCCTTGACGACATTTCCTTCGGAATCGGTAATTTTGCTGACCAGGTGCGGCTCCATCCGCTTCCCCCGGGTGGCAAGCGTGGTCGTATACTGGGCAAGCTGCAATGTGGTGTATTTGGCTTGCTGCCCAAAGGAAGAGTACACCAACCGCGCCAAGGAGGTTTCCGACTCGTCGGTATAATCCAGCCTGCCCCGGAATTCCTCAGGCAGATCCACGCCCGTGGGTACGCCAAGGCCAAACTGCTTCATATAGCCGTCCCAAATGCCAATCCCTTTGTCGCGATATTTCTTCCACAGCTTTTCTCCCACCATATCGACCATAAACGTATTGGAGGATTTAATGATCGCCTCTCTAGGGGTAATTCGGCCGTACACATGTCTTGAGGAATTTCGCACGCTTGACGAATCATTTCTCCCGAAATAGGCAATCCCCGTATCGTTGTATCGATCACTCGTCGTAAACAGGCCTTCGTTTAAGCCAACTAACACGGACAAAGGTTTGATCGTCGAACCAAGGTAAACGGTGGAGTCGAAATTATGTCCCGAACGTCCCGAACTGTTTGGCGTTATCGTCCCGTTTCGGTAATTATCCATAATTTTGTTCCAATCTTCCGTCGAAACCCCGCCCGACTGCCATAAGTTCGTATCGTAATCCGGCATGCTGGCCATCGCCACCACATTGCCGGTATCCACTTCCATCGCGACGGCATAACCGGTTTTGGCATGGGGATGCACTTTTCCGGACACCGTATGCGTGTGTACCCATTTGATTTGGTCCATGATGGCTTGCTGGGCGGCGAGCTGTACATTTTTATTGATCGTTGTATGCAAATCATAACCTTTTTCCGGCGGCGTCAGCTCCGGAATCCCGTTTGCCATATTGCGCGGATCGATCGGGACGCTCTTAAATCCGTTTTTGCCCCGCAATTCATTTTGATAGTACAATTCCAAGCCGTCGAAACCGACAAGCTCTTCCTCCGTATACTGCAGGGAAGGATCCTCTTTTTTTGCTTCCCTGATCGGGTCATACCAATCCAAATCCCTTGTTGATTGAAACTTTTTAAGATAACCGATCGTTTGCACGGCTACTCTGTCCTTGTCGTAGTGGCGGATGCTCTCCTCAACGATGTCAATCCCCGAAAATTCGCTTTTGCGTTCAATAAAGTACGCAACTTCTTTAGGGGTCAATTCCGCTTTGATTCGCCTTGGAACAAAACCGTTATTGGTCTGGAAATTAAGGTCCATCGCTTTAAGGATGTCCTCTTCGGACATGGCCTTGTCCGGGGCTCCGTATCTGGCAAACGCATTTTTCAATTTCCGGGCTAAAGCCACCGCTTCCTCGTAATTCTTCTTTCCCGATTCACTGTCCTGGCTGTAACTGCTCTTTTGCAAAGTCAAATACAAAGATTGAACCGGTGTCGAATAAGCCAGCTTTTCTCCACCGGCAGCCAATATAGAACCTCTCATCGGAGGCATTGGCACATCCTTTACCCGCAGATTGCTTTCCTGCCTGGACAACGTCGGGCCTTCCACGAACTGCAAAATCGCCAGGCGAACGATAATCACGGTAAAAATCGCAAAAGCGCTAAAGAAAAACAGGTTTAGCCGAATATTAAAATGTCTCTGCATCGCCGCTTCTTGCTTGCGCGGATCGTCCATGTAGACACTTTTCATTGCGTTTCCCCTACCTTCTTCCTTTCAAAAATCGGATCGATAAGTCTACACTCTTCTATACTTGCATAAGAAAAACGTCTATCGATGTATTTTCTGGGAAGGCAGACCGCGTTTAACGGCAGTTTTTCTCCACGATTATAGAATTGTTCGGCTCCGCCGGAAACTTATTATTATATAACTTTAACGAAATAGGGCCCGTCGAAGTTACGGCCCGGTTCCAACTTTTTTCGCCCGCCTCCGGAAAAAAATTTTAGATGCGTACTTCCTAGTTAGATTAATTTATCCGGGATATGGGTTTCGCTGAAGGCCGGAGGATTAAACCAGTCCCCGCTTTGGGCCCAGGTCGCGTCGAGCGGAATCCAGGCGTTTTGCGCAGACAAAAACACCTCGTTCCAGGCATGCGGGCCGTATCCGCCCTGCCCGTCATAACCGAGCCCGGTGATGACCTTGACGTCCAGGCCCTGCGACCTCGCCATCACCGCGTACAGGCGGGCGTAATCGATGCAGACGCCTTTTTTCGTCTCAAACGTCATTTGCGGCGTCTGCTCGTGCCAGATCCCCTTCTCCTCATAGTCCTTCACTTTATCGTAATCGTAGCTGACTCTCGTGCCGATCCAGTCGTACAACCGGCGGGCCTTCTCCTCGTCGCTATCCGCGCCTTTGGTAATCTCGGCCGCCGCCAGCTCGATATCCTGCGGGATATGGGCGTCGATCAGCTCGTATTTTTGCTGCAGAATTCCGCTGAGCTCCGCCTCCACACTGCGGGTGAACACCGGCAGCTTCTCCTTGATCAGGTTGCCGGTCAGCGGTTCAATGATGGTGCGGGCCCCCTGCTGGTATACCGGGGACGCCTCGACATAACGGCTGAAGCCGCTGTTCGGAAACAACGTCACGGCGATAAAAAGCACGGCGATAACCATCAGGCAGCGCGCCGCCCCGATCACACCGCCGATGCATGCTCCGGCCAAACGGCTCAGCAGCGAAGCCGGGCGGTCTCCGCCCGAGAACAGCCGCCCGAACCAGGAGCCGCCGCCGAAAAGCGCGGCAGCCAGCCCGGCAATCGTCCGGATCAGCCAGTACATCAGGATGAACACGACGGCAAAACGCATCAGCGGAAAGTCCCTTACCGCCATGATGAACGTATAAAACACCTGCTCCCAAAGCGCCAGCTCACGCTGCGGTATCTCCAGCATAGCCAGCCACCCCTGCACCTTGGGAGAAATCCACAACGTAAGCGGGATGGCGGCGGCAATCCCGAGCAGCGACAGCACGCCCCCGCTGAGCAGCGAAAACAAGCGGCCGGCCGACCGCGATGCCCCGCGCAGCAAGCCCTGAAGTATCGATCCCAGCAGGATGAACAGCAGCAGCAACGATATGAAGTTGTATTCCCGCACACTTTGCAGCAAATCCTCCATCATGTCACCCCCCGATCCTGATGATTTGCCGGCGCGGCATATATATTAACGATAAATTTTCCGAAAAATGCAGATGCAATTCGAACCGCCGCTTACTTGGAATTGCGCTGCGCCTCTTGAATAAAGGCCTTCAGCGTATCGTTCACCGACCATTCTCCCATGGACACGCCGTGGAACGAAACCTTCACTTTATCGCTCCCCTCGGTGCCGGTCACTTCCAAATTCGGCGTGGAAATCGTAAACGATCCGTCCGAGTTTTGCGTCAGCTTGGCTTCCTTGGCTTCTTTTTTCATCATATTCAAAACTTCGCTTTGGCTGATATTCACGGCCTGTTCCTTCACAGTGGCTACCGCGTTGCCGATGTCCTTAAGGGAAATGCCGCTGTAAATAATGATAAAAGCCGCGATCACCAATACAAGCGCCCATTTGACGACGGTTCTGACGAAATTCAGCACCAGAAAAAGGATGACCAGGGCCACGACGATGACCAGCCAGTTCTCTTTCAAAAATTCAGTCCATACTTGCACGTCCATCATTTGCAAACACTCCTACACGTTTTTGCCGGCGGAGTTCTTCCCTGGCCGGCCCGGTTATTTCGGCAACAACACGGTTGCCTTACCATTATACATGATGGCCCAGGCCGGTGTCAGCTTAACCCCTTTGCCATCATAATACAGGGGCTGAAGAAGACGTGCCTTTAGTCCCTGTGGGGCCGTACATGTTTGCCATACATTTTTATACAGGGAGAGCAATCAGGCTACATTTACCTCCTAACCCGTTCAACCTGCCAACACGCTGGCAGGACGAATGAGGAGGAACTCCAGCGGAAAACATAAGAACAAAAAATGTCGTTATTCCGGCGATATCCATCCATTTGAGAGAAATAGAGGTATTTTATGCAGCTATTTTCCCCCGTTGCAAGGAAATGCCCGCGTTCCGGACCCTTCATAAGAAAATAAGGACCAAAAATGCCGTTAATGGGGATGAATATGCCTCGCTCCGGATAATAAGTACATAAAGTGCCGTTATTTTGAAGGACGACGGTTCGTCGTCCCGGTTGGCCGTTCCGTTTGTCGTTCCGGTAATTCTATCCTTCGATTATAACCTTATCCCGTTTCCGGGCAGCTAACGAACATAAGAAAAACGTCTATCGACGTACTTTCAAGCAAGCCAGACCGCGTTTATCAGGTAGTTTTTTTCCTCAATTTTCACAGAACGAAAAGCAGCTTAAAAGCAGGAAGCTTTCCGCCATTTAGACATAACTTCATCCCTTCAGGCGTACAAGTAGTACAAGTAGAGCATCGTTACTATCCAAGAGAGGAGGGCTAACGCATGAAAATCGCGTTCTGGCTGTATTTCTTTATGTTTCTCGCTTTCTTCGACCTGCACGCCCAGTATCCGATTCTGACTCCGTTTGCGTTGTCCCTCGGCGCGGCGCCGACGTTTATCGGCTGGATGATGGGGATCTACTCCTTAACGCATTTGCCCGGCAACCTGATCGCCGGCCAAGGCGTAGACCGGCACGGCAGCCGGAGATACATGATTTTCAGCTTGCTTACCGCCGGTGTACTATTGCTGCTTCAGGCGCATGTGACGGAGCCGTGGCAGCTGCTCGTCATACGCTCGATCAGCGGCTTTGTGCTGGCCTTTTTGTCGCCGGCCTGCCTGGCGATGCTTGCTTCGCTGTCCAATAATCCGGTACAGCAGGGGAAACTGATGGCCGGCCACGGGGTGATGCACACGATCGCTTCCGTCGTCTCGCCGGCGGTCGGCGCGTTCCTTGTGGCCCAGTCGGGCTTCTCGCTCGCGTTTCAAATGCTGGGCTGGCTGCTCATCACAACAAGCGTCATCGCCATGATCACCATTCACGAGCCCGCGAAAACGAGCAAACCAGCCGCTCTGGAGCCGAAAACGGCCTCCTCCGGGATCCCGCTCAAGCTCAACGTCATTCCGCTCCGCTACTACCTTCTGTCGCTGGCCGTCGCCTGCTCCCAGGGTATTCTGTTTTTCGAACTGCCGCTGCAAACCGGCGGGGCTTCCGAAATCATGCACACCGGCCTCTATTTTTCGATCATCAGCCTGGGGGCGCTTGTCACCCTTTCGATGCTGTTTCTTAGCAAACTGTCGCCTTACAAACGGGCGAGCTTCGGCATCCTGGGTGTTGCGCTCTGTTTTTTTGCGCTGGCCGCACTCGATTTCATCCCGCTGCCGGCGATTCTGTTCGTCCTGGGCATGGCCAAAGGCATCGTCTTTCCGGCGCTCTCTTCCCTGTTTATCGACCTGAGCGGGGGACAAAGGCTTGGCACCGTATTTTCCCTTCAGTCGATCGCGACGTCGCTAGGTTCCTTTATCGGGCCGATCGCCGCCGGGGCGATGCACGGGTCGTATTCTCCCTACTTCCTGGCCTTTTTCCTGCTGATGCTGGCGCTCATTTTGGCGCCGCCGAGGAAACATCCCGGCGTATTTACGCCGCCGATCGGCGCCGAAGCCGGCCGGCCGTAAGCCCATTTTATAGTTTTTTCGCCCTCTGGGCCGCCGCACAGGACAGAGACGAACGCCCGACATAAGATAACGTGAAATCAGCTGATAACCAAATATATCGAGGTGAACCAAAAATGAGCTCCTTAAACAATGTTTGGCCCGGCGCGGTTGGACCCGCCAATATTGGTCCCGCTAATATCGGTCCCGCTAATGTTGGACCCGTCAATGTTGCGCCTGTTAATGTCGCGCCTGTGCATATTGCACCGGTCCATGTTGCACCTGTTCATGGCCTTTACGGCTTCTGGACGTCAACAGGCACGATTCTCGTATTGTACATTTTGCTGGTGATCATTCTTCGCTCTACTTTTCATTAATGGGCTTTGCCAATAACCGCAAGGCAAACAGTCTGCCGTGCGGCAGGCTGTTTTTTTTCATAGATTTAACGAACGGCAAAGCTTATACTGGATAGAAAAAACCAGATAAGATATCCGCGGAAAGGACTGGTCCACTTGGCATATTTGCAAATTACGAAGCAAAATATCGACGAACAACACATTTGCTGCGCATTGGGCGCCAAGCAGTATGAAGCGGCCGTCAATGAGAAAAAGCACTGGCTGAAGGAACGAATGGACGAGGGCCTCGTTTTTTACCGTCTGGACGACCGGGCCAAAGTTTTCATCGAATATTTGCCGGCCGATCAGGCCTGGATCCCCATCGATGCTCCCAATTATATGTTCATCAATTGTCTTTGGGTGTCGGGCAGGCATAAGGGGCAGGGGCATGCCGCAAAGCTGCTGGAGCGGTGCAAGGAGGACGCGGCGGCCCGGGGCATGGACGGCATTGTGCATATCGCCGGAAGCAAAAAGCTGCCTTATCTGAGCGACAAGGCTTTTTTTGAGCATATGGGGTTTATAGTGGCGGATGAGGCCGAGCCTTATTTTCAGTTGCTGGCTTTAACCTGGAACGAAACCGCCGCTTCTCCTGCGTTCAAACCGCACGTCAAGCAGGCATCCGTTCCGGAAGAAGGAGTTTCGATCTATTACACGGCCCAATGCCCGTTTGCGGCCGGCATGCTTGAGGAGCTGCGGGAAGCGGCCCGCGCCAAAGGCGTCCCCTTCCGCGCCCGCCGGATCACATCCAAAGAACAGGCCCAGCAGGCCCCCGCGGTTTGGACAACCTTTGCCCTGTACTATGACGGGAAGTTCGTCACGCATGAAATCTTGAGCGTCAATAAATTCGATAAGCTGCTGGAGCGGTTGCTTCCGGCTTAACGGGCTTTCGATCCGACAGGTACACCCCGGCGCTACAATAACGGCGGAATGCATATTAAGACGGAGGATGAACCGCCCGCTCAATCCGGCTCCAGATTCATATCCCACTTGGCCTTCCTGTAAAGCAGCGAGCTTCCCTCCATTAGAGAAACCATGCCCGTCACCAACAATGTTTCTTTGAGCTTCGGATTAGGCTGAGAAAAGAGAGAACCGATGGAGTGAGCGATAAAGAACTCTCCCCAGCTATCGTAGCAGCTTTGGGCAAAGCGGGCTGCCGCGAGCTTGTACTGCCAGGCTTCCTCGGCCGTCAGCCAGCCTTTGGCCCGGCCGATTCGGCTTAAGGCGACCGCCCAGGCGGCCCCGTACCCGGCAATGTTGCCCGAGGGCAGTTGGTGCAGACAGTGATTCACCAGCACCAGCTTGGCATGATCGCCGCCGCCTTGCCGGGCTTCGATATATTTGCTGCGCGCCGCCTCCGGTAAAACGAACAGGATTCTATGAATCCGGCGGTATTCCCGGTAAAGGTCGGCATCCGCATCCAGCAGCGTACGAATCCTGTCCTTCAACTGTTCCGCATTGGCAACCTCATTTTTTTTGAGAGATAGGGTTATCACACCTTTACGTAACCAGCGGTTAAGCCAGGTGAATTCATAAAAATTAAAATAATCTGCCATAATCCCATCAAAGCAATTAGCCGACAAACAGCGAAAGTACTGATTCAGCCGTCTGCGCCTAAAAAAACTGTACTTGGGTAACATCTAAAAACGCCCTCCTTCGGTCAGATGCGCCGCATCCAGGCGATTTTGGCCGTCTTCCAGGTATTCCACAACATGACTGCCAGCCAAATCGCGGCGATAGCGGAACCGGCGCCAAACGTAAACCGGCAGACGAGATAGAGCAGAATGTACAGCCAATTTAGCCCCAGGAACAGAAACAGCATCATTAGGAGTTCAAACTGCCACATCCGCAGCCGAACCTTGAACGGCAGCCTGCTATATTTTTGGGGGAATAGATGCCGGTTTTTAAAACGCGACCACACCGCATAGAAACGATAGTGTATAGAGTTCCGCTCAAACTCCCAGCGCTTCCTGCCGTCCTCCCAGGCCTGTTCAACCTGACCGAGAACCTCCCGGCATTCCAAAGCCAAGCAGTACGCATCCTGCGGCGTGGGAGAAAACTGCAGCAAATACTCCGCATCCTGCAGCGCTTCACGGTACTGCCGCCGATCAAATAACAATCTCCCGCGCAGCAGATAAGCTTCCCGCGCCTCCGGGTTCAAACGGACGACCTGATGGAGAACAGCCAGCGCTGCGCCGGAATCCCCGGCCATAATAGCATGCTTGGCCCGCATTAACTCCAGGTCCGGGTCCTCCCGGAACAGCGCATGGGCGGCGGCAAGCTCCCGCCCGGCGTCTTCCAGCCGGCCATCCATCAGACTGAGCTGCGCCTCTTGTCTTAAGCCGAGATATGCCTCCAAGTCGATCGCCAGCTCCCGGTTCAAGAAGCATTCGTAGCCCATCGCCAGGCCTCCGCTAATCTGTCCGGTCACAAATTCCATCAATTCATCGTCAAAGTAGTCATACCCGTGCTCAAAGTTTTCTCTGATCAAAAACAGTTCATCCAATACTTTCCACACGTTCGCCGGCATATGCCGATGTTCGTCCAGAAACCGGATCAGCGCGTCGAATCGCTCGCCTTGCGCCCCTACGTCCCATATGTAATCCTGGTTCGCTAGCATTTTCCATTCCTGCGGATCGACGCGGCGCTTGAAATCCGTGTAAAGTTCATGCAGGTGTTGTTCAAAAAGCGCCAACGAATCGGGGGCCGGTTCCCCCTCCTGCTTCGTCCCGATCGCGACTCCGGTCTTCAGGTCCTGGCCGTATCCGGGAAAATCATGCTCCTCCGGCATGCCGGCCTGCTTTATGGCCGCGTCAAAAGCCTCCCTGAGCCGCTGATAGCCTCTTGGGTCGTTCTCTGGGTGAGCCATCCGCAGTTTCTTGGCATAGGCCTTCTTGATCTGCTGCTTGTCTTGCGTCGGTTCGATGCCCAATATGCTCCAAATCGTCGTCAAAAGTAACTTTCACTCCTCAAGTCAGGTTGCTTAACTTTCAGACAGCTTACGCTTGCAAGCAAAAACAGGGCGTCTCCCGCTGTAAGATCGCTTCCGGGAGCAAACACCCTGTTCTTATTTAAAAAGCCCGTCGGCTTAGAAATTGAAATCTTCGTCGGTCAGCGGCTCGACGTTCAGCGCCCGTACGTAGCCGTTGCCTTTTTTGGAGAAAAAGTCGTGCTGCTTCGTGTCGGTACGGATCCCGTTGAACACGATCGGGTTAACCTCTTCCTCCTCGAACGGCGGCTCAAAGCCGAGGTTCATAAACGCCTTGTTGGCGTTATACCGCAGGAAGACTTTCACTTCGTCCACCAGTCCGATTTTCGTGTAAATCTGCTCCGTATACCGCTCTTCGTTGGCGTGCAGGTAGTGCAGCAGCCCTTCCAGCGTTTCGTATACGTCTTTTTGCTCGTCTTCGCTCATTTGCGCGTAGATTTCCTGGGCCAGCACGCCCACGTACACGCCGTGAATGCTCTCATCGCGCAGAATCAGGTCGATGATTTCGCCGCTGCAGGTCATTTTGCCCTGGCCGGCCAAATACAGCGGGTAGAAGAATCCGCTATAGAACAAGTAGCTCTCCAGCAGGACGGAGGCCGCCATCGCCAAATACAGCTCTCTCGGGGAGCGGATGTTGGTGTAGTACTGGCGGATCGTCTCCGCTTTCGTCTGCAGCATCGGGTTCTGCTCCACCCAGCGGAAGATCTCGTCAATCTCCTCATTGGAAGCGAGCGTAGTGAAAATGCTGCTGTACGATTTGGCATGGATCTGCTCCATCATGCCCATAAAGCCGAGCACGGCTTTGCGCTGCAGGCCCTCCACATGCTCCATGATCTGCGGCATGCCGACGCCGCCCTGTACCGTATCAAGCAGCGTCAGACCGCCGAGGACCTTCATATATGCGTCTTTTTCATCATCGTTTAACGTCATCCAGGACATTTTGTCGTCGGACAACGGGATTTCGTCATCCGTCCAGAACTGCATGATGTTCTGGTTCCAGAACATCATCGTAAAATCGTCGTCCGGACGGTTCCAGTTTACAGCTCGTAATGCGCACATCGCCGATCTTTCATCCCTTTCTAAGTCTTTCGTTATAGTGCAAGTTCAAAAAGACCTCTTATACCGAGCAGGTCAGGCATTCTTCCACGGACAGCTTCTTCGTCCGGGTATAATACAGCGACTTCAGCCCTTTATGCGCGGCATACAGATAGTAACGCGCCAACTGGCGGGTCGTCACGTTGCTGTTGACGTGAAGGATCGTCGAGATGCCCTGGTCGACATGCGGCACGATTTCCGCGATCAGGTCGATCACCTTGAACTGGTCCATCTGATAAGCGGATTTATAGAAGAAAATATTTTCCCGGCTCAGATACGGCATCGGATAATACGTCGTCGAGTTCGCGTAGGTCCGGGTTTCGATTTGCTCCACGACCGGCATCACGCTCGAGGTGGCGTTCTGAATGTACGAAATGCTGGCGGTCGGCGCAATCGCCAGACGGTAAGCATGGTACAAGCCGTTTTTCATCACCTGCTGCTTCAGTTCGGCCCAGTCCTGCGGGGACGGGATGTGCATGCCTTCGAACAGAGCGGCCGCTTTGCCGGTGCGCGGACGGTAGTCCGTATTCAGATACCGTTCGAAATACTCCCCTGTAGCGTAGTCGGATTGTTCGAATCCGGCGAAGGTTTCTCCGGTTTGCACGGCGATCTCCATGCTCTTTTCCAGGGAATAATAGTTCATCATCATAAAGAACGTACGGGCAAAATCGCGCGCCTCTTCGCTTTCGTAGGCGATTTTGTTTTTGGCGAAAAATCCATGCAGATTCATCACGCCGAGCCCGACGGAATGCATTTCCCGGTTCGCTTTGGCAACGCCGGGAGCGTTGGAAATATGCGTCATGTCGCTGACGGACGTGAGCGCCACCATGCCTTCGTGCACGGATTCGCGAACCATCTTCCGCTCCATCACGTTCACGATGTTCAGGGAAGCCAGGTTGCAGCTGATGTCGCGGCGGATCGCATCCGCTTGCCCGTAATCGGCGATTTCCGACGTCTCCTGCAGCTGGAAGATCTCCGTGCACAGGTTGGACATTTTGATCTTCCCGACCTTGTTCAGCGCATGCTGGTTGTTGGCGTTGCTCTTGTTCATGATGTACGGGTAACCGGATTCCAGCTGGACCGTGGCGATCTTGGTCAGCATGTCGCGCGCGCTCATCAGCTTTCTTTTCTTAACCCGCTCGTCGGCGAGCAGCTTGTCGTACATCACGTCCAGGTCCATGTCGTCCAAATGAGTGCCGTAAGCTTTATATACACTGTAAGGACCGAACACGTAAAGCGGTTCGTTGTCCTTGGCCAGTTGATAAAAACGGTTCGGCACGATCAGCCCGATCGACAAGGTTTTCAAGCGAATCCGTTCGTCGGCGTTGATTTTTTTGCTGTCCAAAAATTCCGCAACGTCCCAGCCGAAAATGTTGTAGTACCCCGCGCCCGATCCTTTGCGCTGACCCATCTGGTCGGCATAGGAAAAAGCGTCCTCCATCAGCTTCAGCACCGGCATGATCCCTTTGGCCGCGCCTTCCACGCCTTTGATCGGCTCGCCGCGTCCGCGCAGCTTCGACAGGTTTACCGCTACGCCGCCGCCGATTTTGGACAGCTGCATGCAGGTGTTCAGCACGTAGTTGATCGAGTTCAGCGAGTCGTCCATTTCCAGTAGGAAACAGGACACCATCTCGCCGCGCCGGCTTTTGCCCGCGTTCAGGAACGTCGGCGTCGCCGGCTGCAGCCGCTGCTCCATCATGGAACGGGCCAGCAGGCTGGCGGTCTCCGCGTTGCCGCGGCCGAGGTGCAGCGCCACCGCCGCTACCCGGTCCGGGTAATGCTCCAGATACTTGGATTTATCGTTCGTCTTCAGCGCGTAGTCGGTATAAAACTTCGACGCCGCCATATAAGACGGAAACTCAAAATGATAGCCGTGGGTAATGGCATATACGCGTTCGACCTCGGCTTCCGTATACTGCTCGTACACGTTCTCGTAATAATCGTTTTCGATCATGTACCGCACTTTATCGGTCGTACTCGAAAAGGTCACGCTTTTGCGTTCGACTTCTTGCATAAATTCGGCGACGGCTTCCCGGTCCTTCTCCAGTTGGAAGAACCCGCTCTCGTCCCGCTTCATCAACATGTTGTTCAGTTCAATATGCCGCAACCCGGCTCACCTCCTGCTTAAATCTTTCCGCATCCTGTTTCGTGCCCGACAGCTCGAATTTGGCCACCACGGGAACATGGTAGCGCTGGGCGATCAAATCGGCGCTCAGGGCAAAACGCTCGCCCCAGTTGCGGTTTCCGCTGGCCGCTACACCGAGCAGCCGCTGATGGTTATGCTCGAGAAAAGCGGAGACCTTTGCCGGCACCTGTCCAAACCCCGTCGTATATGTAATCAGCACAAACGGCTCCTCCAGCGTCATATTCTCGTCAATTTGCACGGCGGGCAAATCGAGCTTCTGGATGAACCGTTTCACGTTTCCGGTTTTGGAATCATAGGCAATCAGCATTGTTACTCCCCCACTTTTCTTCTATTACCCGGTAAGTATTTGATATAATGAGATAAACACCAAAATTCGCTTCACAACAACATATTGGTGTACTTGTTTAATTTAATACCTATATATTGTGTTGTCAACCTGGTAAACGTCCCAAACCGCACCCAAATCCCCTGTGGATAATGTGGAAAATCGATGCAATCCCGCATCATACCAGGGCCCGCTGGGGGACAAGCTGTTGATAAAAATTTTTTAAAAATTTTTCTATCAAAAAAAGATAGATTGCTGTGCGTGGAAACTACTTTGTTTTGCTTTCCCTTTTGCGGTTTAATTAAGAGTTCGGCAGTTGAGCCCTGGCTTGGCTAGTAGGCTGTTCCTGAAATAATGGAGCATGGTGGCGGCTTCTCTTGAACTGCAAAAGTTAGCTTGCTAAAAAACTCAGCCGGAAACATAAGGGAAAAAAATGGCTCTATTTCGGCGAAATCCCATTTCGGAGAGAAATAAAGGAAAATTATGGCGCTATTTTCTCAAATCACAGGGGAATGGCCGCCTTTCGCAGCACCCATTGAACAATAGGGCCAAAAAATTCCGCTAATCAGGACGAACAGGCTCCATTCGGAAAATAAGACCATAAAGTTCCGCTATTTTTTTGGATAGTACCTCCACCCGACCCGTAGATTTATCACGTTTTTTCTGGATCATTTACTAGGCGTGCAAAAAACCTTGTCATACCGGCAAACAACCGTTATGACAAGGTTTTTTGACAATGGCCGCATCACATTGGGACAGACCGGTGCACGGCCGCAGAAGCAGCACGCTGTTGGACGAGCCGCTGTGTATCACGGGCAATCATCAGCTCTTCGTTGGTGGGGATGATATGCACCGCCACACGGGAGGCGGGGGTGCTGATCTTGCGCTCGCCGGGCGAGCGGGACCGGTTCAGTTCCGGGTCCAGCTCCAGCCCCAGATAGGTCAGACTCTCGCACACCTTGGCGCGAATATAATCGGAATTCTCGCCGACCCCGCCGGTAAAGATCAGCGTATCCAGACCGTTCAGCACGGCGCAGTAGGAGCCGATGTATTTGCGAATGCGCTGTACATACATATTCAGCGCCAGCCTGGCTCCCTCATGGCCTTCATCGGCGCAGCGGATGATCTCGCGCAAATCGGAGCCCTGGCCGGAGACGCCGGCCAGCCCGCTATGCTTGTTCAGCAGCGAGTTGATCTCGCCAAGACCCAGATTCTCTTTGGCCATCACAAAGGGAATGATCGCCGGGTCGATATCGCCGCAGCGGGTTCCCATCATCAGGCCTTCCAGCGGGGTCATGCCCATACTGGTATCTACAGACTTCCCGTCCCGAATGGCGGTAATGCTGGCTCCGTTGCCGATATGGCAGGAGATTACACGGGTTCCCTGGAGGGGTCGGCCGGTAATTTCGCCAAGGCGCAAGCTGACATATTTATGCGAGGTTCCGTGGAACCCGTATCTTCTGATTTTATGGCGGTCATACAAGACTCTTGGCAGTGGATACATGTAGCTCTCCTGCGGCATCGTCTGGTGAAAAGCGGTATCGAACACGCACACCATCGGCGTCTCCTCGCCCAGCAGCTGGCGGAACGCTTCGATCCCCTTCAGATTGGCCGGATTGTGCAGCGGCGCCAGCTCGATATTGCGCCTTACCGCCTGCAGCACCTCATTGTCCACCAGTGCCGAATCCGAAAAGAATTCGCCGCCATGGGCAATCCGGTGCCCTACTGCCGCGATTTCCCGCACCGAGGCGATGCACCCGTTGCCCGGATCCATCAGCGCCGCAAGCATATGGGTGATGGACTCCTTATGCTCCAGGATCCGCAGACCGGTCTGCGGAGGCAGCGGCGGTGTATTATCCTGACGATGAATCGCCTGCTCCGTTCCAATCTCTTCAATAATTCCCTTCGCAAGCACCGATTCATCCTTCATATCAAACAGCTGATATTTCAAGGACGAGCTGCCGCTGTTAATGACCAGCACCTTCATAAACGGCTCTTCCTTTCATACGTACTTCTTTTTTAATTCAACCTCCGATTTGGCAGCGCAAGCCATAACCTTCCGCCACATGGCGCAGGCTCTCCATCTCGTCGCTTGGAGGTGGCGTCTGATGCTTCATATGGTATTCCGTACCCAGATAGGTGTATTTATTCTCGCCCAGCCGGTGAAAAGGCAGCAGATGCAGTTCCCGCACCCCCGGCAGTTCCGCGGCGAACGAGGCGATGGCGGCGATCTCATGGATGGTGTCGTTGAAGCCCGGAACGACGGGAACGCGAATGATCATCTGCGCCCCCTGCCCGGCAATCCGCCGGGCGTTCTCCAGAATCAGCGAGTTGGACTGCTGCACATATTCATAGTGTTTGCTGTCCTCCATGTGCTTGATGTCCAGCAAAACCGTATCGAGCAGCGGCAGCACGTTATCCAGCACGGCCGGATTACAGAAGGCCGTGGTTTCAATCGCTGTGTTCCAGCCTTGATCCTTGCAGGCGCGAAGGAGGTTCAGAACGAAGTCGCTCTGATAAAGCGGTTCACCGCCGGAGAGGGTAATCCCCCCGCCGGAACGCCGGTAATAAGCCTCGTCCTTGCGCAGAATGGACACAATCTCAGAGGTGCTCATCTCTTTGCCGTTCATAGTCAGCGCCCCGCTGCCGCATTCGGCGCTGCAAAGTCCGCAGGATACGCAGCTTAGGCGGTTAACCGTCACCTTCGGCTGATAGCTGATGGCCCCCGCTGGACAGACATTGGCGCAGCGTCCGCAGCTGACGCAGTTGTCCTCCTGAACCATCAGCTGGCTGCCGGGAGCCTGGGTTTCGGGATTGCTGCACCAGCTGCAGCGCAGCGGGCAGCCCTTCAGAAATACGATTGTGCGGATACCTGGACCGTCATGGAGCGAGAAGCGCTGAATTTCGCTGACCATCCCCCTGGCTTCCCAAATGACTTCATTCATGGTGGGCCTCCTGATCTATATAGTTACATCGTCTGCTCCGTCCGGTTAATAATGTCATCCTGCAGTTTCTTGTCGAGTGTGGTGAAATGGGCGCTGTAGCCAGCCACACGGACGACGAGGTTCTTGTATTTCTCGGGGTTGCGCTGAGCCTCCAGCAGTGTATCGCGGCTGATCACATTAAACTGCACATGCATCCCCTTCTGGTCAAAAAATCCTCTGACCAACGCCGCCAGCTTCTCCAGTCCCGCCGGTCCGCTCAGCGCGGACGGATGGAACTTCTGATTGAACAGCGTACCGTTGGAGGCGATGTGATGATCCAACTTCGCGACCGAGTTGGCCGAAGCCGTAGGTCCGCTGGTATCCCGGCCGGATACCGGCGATACGCCATCGGCCAGCGGTTCGCCCGCCAGCCGTCCGTCCGCCGTTGCACCGGTAGCGGCTCCCAGCGGCACATTGGCCGAGGCCGGATACAGTCCGGGCTGGAAGGTGCCGCCGCGCGGATTGACATGCTTCTGCACTTCACGGCAGTAGACAAGTCCTACCTGGCGGGCCAATTCATCGACCTCCTCAATGTCGTTGCCGTATTTCGGCGCGGCGATCAGCCACTCGCGCAGGCGGGCGTCATTGCCTTGGCCCTGGCTCCGGCTGTTGCCGAGATCCACCTTTACATCCGCTTGCGCGCCCAACTGGGCTAACGATATTTGGTTGCCTTCCAGGAGGAACTTTTTGATCAATTCAATAATATGCTCCTGGGTTAACGTATCCGGCGAGACGGGAGCGGGGGCTGTAGCAGCAGCCGGCCGGGCCAGGCCAAAATTGCGTTCAAGCGCTGCCTGCAGCTCCGACAACGTTGTTTTGCGCTCTTCGAAAACCACCTTCTGGATGGCGTACATGGCATCCGCTACATTGGCAATACCTACGCCCTGCGGTCCGGTGAAGTTATAGAAGGCGCCGCCTTCCTGCAGCGATTTGCCTCTGCCGATGCAGTCATACACCATGGAGGACAGGAACGGCAGCGGCGCTCTTTCCGCATGAGCATAATCCACCGCATTATCCGCTTGAGCCAATAGATTGACGAAATGTTCCATCTGCTTGCGGTAAGCCTCCATAATCTCATCCAGGGAGGTGAAGGAGGTGAAGTCTCCGGTGGTGATCCCGGCTTTTTTGCCATTGACGGTACCGTTGCCGATGACAAACTCCATCACCTTCGGCAGATTGAAAAATGCGGCGTCATGCCAGCCTTCGGTTTTTCCGCCCTTTTGCGGCTCGACGCAGCCGATAATGCCGTAGTCGCGCGCATCCGCCAGACTTACGGAACGGCTGACCAGCGCGGGGATGATGACCTCATCGTTGTAATAAGCCGGGAGTCCAAGCCCCAGACGGCTTACCTCCGCTGCCTTCAGCAGCAGTTCATCCGGTGTGCGGTTCCAGACGCGGATCGAGACGGAAGGCTGCGGCAGCTTCACATGGGCCGTCGCCTCCAAGCAGGCGAAGGACAGCTCGTTGGTGGCGTCCAGCCCCTCCTCATTCTGACCGCCGACCACCAGATTCTGAAACATCGGGTATCCGCCAAAAGCTTTGCTTGAGGCTTCGTCGCGGATTTTGTTAACCTCGTTCAGCTTCACCCACAGGCAGTCCAGCAGTTCCTGGGCTTCTTCATGGCGAAGGGTACCGCGCTCGATATCCTGTTTGTAATACGGATACATGTATTGGTCAAAACGCATCGGAGACACGGAGTGCCCGTTGGATTCCACCTGGATCAGCATGTGCACGAACCAGAAGCACTGTACCGCTTCGCTGAAGCTGGATGCCGGATTCGCCGGAACCCGCTCACAATTGCGGGCAATCTGCAGCAGTTCCCGCTGGCGGACACCGTCGCTGCAGGCTGCGGCCTGATTCTTGGCCAGCTCCGCGAACCGTTTACCGAACTGGATGGCCGCTTCCGCCGAGATGATCACCGCGTTCAGAAACTGTTCTTTTTTGATATAATCCGGCAACGAACGGTCCGCCTCCGCTTTGGCCTGCTGCGCCTCCTCGATGATGCCCTTGAAGCCCTTGGACAGCACCTTTCCATAATCCACAGAAATATGGCCAACGCCGTTATTATAATAATTGCCTACCGTAAAAACTTCCGCATCCAGCGCCGTCAGCGCTTCGGGAGACATGAAGGAGGTTGCCAGCTCCTGCACCGTGCGGCCGTTCCAATATTCAAAGGATTGCTTCAGCTTGCCGACCGTATCATCCGAGATCGTAAACACGTCGCCCGTTCTGCGGGCCACCGTGTCGAATTCGCTCAGCAGCCAACGGTTCGAAAATTCGGGAAAGATCTGGCAGCCTCTTGGTTTGACGGTCAAATTGCCCACGATCAGCTCTTTGTCCCGGATCACCAGCGTCATGTTCCGCAAAATATGCTCCAGCGCTTTGGCGCGGCGGATAATCATCGGAAGGTGCTCGGTTTGCTTAAAAGATTCCGTAATCAGGACCGCTCTTTCGGCTTCGATCTCCGGCGTGCCGGACATCAGGTTGTCGATCAGATGGCCGATCCGGCCGGTCACTGGTGCTGATTTGGGCATATCATACACTTTTGTCATCGTATAGCTTCCCCCTTCAGTTTGCTTTCATAATGCTTGATAAGCTGTTCATGAAACACCCGGTTAGGATGCCGGCTGGTCCTGATCCTTCGCTGACAGCACCACGGCCGGCATCGCCGGATAAAAGGGCGCGATCAGCTTATGATACACCGCGCCGCCGGCCAGTGCGCCCGCAATCGGGCCAAATACCGGCACGATCAGTCCGTAAAGATTCGGACCGAGGGCGTTCGTTCCCCAGCCGGAGAGCAGCAGCAACAAGCGCGGACCCAGGTCACGCGCCGGGTTCATCGCGAAGCCGGTGAGGCGCCCGAAGCCGATACCCAGAACGGCCACAGTCAGCCCGATGGACACAGCGGCCAGTCCCGCCCGGGGTGCGGCGCCATTGCGGCCGTCGGTTACGGCCAGGATCACCAGCATAAGAACGGCAGTAATGATGAGTTCGATCAGACCGGCTTGCAGCAGGGACAGCCCGCTTTGCGGGAAGGTACTGAACATACTGGCCGTGGCCCGGCCGCCGGCCGTACTACGAACAATCCCCGCCCCCTGCTCATAAGCAAGGATCATATTGCGGTAGATCGCATACACAGTTGCTGCCCCGGCAAATGCGCCGAGGATCTGCGCAGCAATATAAGGAATCACTTTGCTGCGCCGAAATCCGCTCCAGACGGCCAGACTGATCGTTACCGCCGGATTGAGGTGCGCACCCGAGATATGACCGGCAATATAAACACCGAGCATGACCGCGAACCCCCAGGTTAGCGTCAGTTCCGCCCAGGTGATGTCCGAACCCCCAGCAACCAGCGAGACCACAGCCGCGAGGCCGATAAATAGAAAGATGAATGTTCCAATGAACTCCGCGAGGCATTCGCCGAGCAGCGTCTTTTTCATGGCTCACTCTCCTGCAAGTTTTGTTAGCATCACTTCTTAGCATCACTATGGTAAAACTCTCATTGAACAGACTTCGGTAAAACTCGCTTTACTAAGCGCTAATACACTTTACGAAACAGCTGCTCCAGTTGCTGAACATTGACCTCGCGCGGATTGGCCGCGGTGCATTTGTCCTTCAGCGCCGCCTGGCTCATCGCGGACAGCAGTGCTTCATAAGCCTCCCGGTCGATGCCGGCCGCCTCCAGCGATGCCGGTGTGCCGGTGAGCTTCTGCAGCGCCCGCACCGCCGAAACGAGGCTGGCCACGCCCTCCGCCACCGTTGACGCCGGAAGATGCAGGCGACGGGCCAGCTTGCAATAACGCGTCGCCGCCCGGCTCTCACCGCCGCTCTCCAGGTCAGCGTTGTATTCGATAATGTGGGGCAGCAGCACGGCGTTCGCCCGTCCATGCGGCAGATGAAAATGCCCGCCCAGCGTATGTGCCATGCTGTGGGTAATGCCCAGCGCCGCGTTCGTAAACGCCATGCCTGCCAGACAGGAGGCATTGTGCAGGCGCTCCCGCGCCTCCAGATCGTCGCCGCTGTGATAGGCGCGCAGCAGATAGTCAAAGATCAGCTCGACGGTCTTCTCGCAAAGCGCATCCGTATAATCGGAATGCTCGCTCGACACATAAGCTTCGATGGCATGCGTTAGCGCATCAATGGCGGTATCGGCGGTAATCTGCGGCGGCACGGTTCTCAGAAAGGCGGCGTCCAGGATCGCCACATCCGGGATGATGTCCTGTGAGACGAGCGGAATCTTCGTGTCGCCCAGCGTCATGACCGAATAGGAGGTCACTTCCGATCCGGTGCCGCTTGTCGTCGGAATGGCGATGAACAGCGGCTTGCCGCCGTCATCCGCATTACCGGCATGCTGGCGGGCAAACAGCAGAATGCTTTTTGCCGCGTCAATGGTAGATCCTCCGCCCAGGGCAATGATCAGATCGGGACGGAAAGCCAGGTACTCCTTCACTCCGGCGGCCACCGCCTCAACAGGCGGATCAGGCTGTACGCCGGTGAAGAGCCGGTAATCCTCCACACTGGTTTTCAGAATATGAATTAATGTATCCGCGAACCCGGCCTGCACCATAAAAGGATCGGTAATGACCAGTGCCCGGCGGTTATCGAGCAGTGTTAAATATTCAAGCGCGCCTGAATCAAAATAGACCTCCGTCTTTACACAAAAACGCTTCATTCCTCTGCCTCCGTTCCACGTCATTCGTCGGTCTGCAAATCGTCCACAATTCCGACAATGGACATATCTGCGGATAAGCGGATGTCCTCATACATGGAACTGCCCCAGTCAATCAGCACCAGGTCACCGATTCCCGCGCCAACCATATCAATGGCAACGAACACATCATCACCGGTCATTCTGCGCTTCTCGTCCACTGATTTGATCATAAGCAGCTTGGCGCCGATCAGCTTCTCACATTTCTGGGTAGAGACGACCTTGCCGATGACTGTAGCCAGATGCATGCTGTGATTCCTCCCTTATCCCATTAGTTGCCGCAGCAGCTGCTGTACGATCGCTTCCAGTTGGGCCTCATTCATTGCTGCCGGCGCCGCCGGTGCTGCCGATGCCGCCGCTGCCTCAGCCGTCACCTGTTTTGCCGCACACATCGGCACAGGCTCCCGCAAATCCTCCATCTCGCGCACACCATAGGCTAAGCGGCGGATGTTCAGCAGGTTCATCGGGCCGATGTTATCCGATGTGGAGCTGCCGCCAACCGCACCGCACCCCAACGTCATGGCCGGAGGAAGATTCGTGGTTGCCCCAATGCCGCCCAGCGCCGCCGGAGTATTAACAAGCAGGCGTGACACCTGCTTGTGGAGCGCAAACTCCCGGATCACCGCTTCATTGCGCGAATGGATCGTCATGGTATGGCCTTTGCCCTCCCCTTCCAGCAGCTCCATGCAGCGCTCGCAGGCCGATTGCCAATCCTCTGCCTCATAAAAAGCCAGCACAGGCGCCAGCTTCTCCCGGGAATAAGGATTGCTGCGGGAAACGGTCGCCTGCTCCGAGATCAGCACCCGGCTTCCGGCCGGAATGCTGAAGCCGGCCATCGCCGCCAGCCTCTCCGGCGACTTGCCGACCGCTTGCGGATTAATTGTGCCATTGCCCCGCAGCAGGAAGGAGCCCAACTGGGCCGATTGCTCGCTGTTCAGGAAGTAGGCTCCTTGCCGCAGCAGTTCTTGTACAACCTGCTGTCTGCTCTCCTTCTCCACCACAATCGATTGCTCGGAAGCGCAGATAACCCCGTAATCAAACGTCTTGCTGTCGATAATCTGCTTAACCGCGCGCGGGATATCCGCCGACCGCTCTATGAAGGCCGGGCCATTGCCCGGGCCGACACCGATGGCAGGCGTGCCGGAGCTGTAAGCCGCCTTCACCATCGCTTCCCCGCCGGTGGCCAGGATAAGCGAGGTGTCGCGGTGCTTCATCAGCTCGCTGGTGCCCGGCATGCTGAGAATAGACAGGCAGCCCAGAATGCCTTCAGGCGCTCCCGCCTGCACCGCCGCAGAGGAGAGAAGGGCCACCGTCTCGCTAATGCAGCGGCGTGCGGACGGATGAGGCGAAAAGACGATAGCGTTGCCTGTCTTCAGTGCCAGCAAGCTTTTGTAAATCACTGTCGAAGTTGGATTGGTCGATGGAATCAGCCCGGCGATCACACCGACCGGTACGGCGATATCCACGATCTGATCGGTTTCATGGATGGCAATTACACCGACGGTCTTCATGTCCTTAATATGCCGGTACAGCTGTCTGCTGGCGAATGTATTCTTAATGACCTTGTCTTCCCAGCGGCCAAATCCGGTCTCCTCGTGGGCCATTTGGGCGAGCTTGACGGCGGACTGTTCCGCAGCCGCGGCCACCTGCGCTACAATGTGATCAATTTGCTCCTGACTGTAGCTTTGCAAAACCTTCTGGGCTTGCTTGGCGGCTGCGAGAATGACGCGAACCTCCTGTATGGATTGCAGATCATGATCCAGAATCTTCATTGCCGTTTCCTCCTGCTTCTTATGCTTGTTGCTCACTTACTTTTTCAGAAAACGGAGCTCTATCCTGCGAGCTTCCAGCAGCTCACGGGCCAACGGTGTGATGATGGCATCCTCCCGCGCGCTCAGCGTCCCCCCTGAAATATGTTGCACATCGGCCAGAGTAATGACCGAATCCGGCAGATGGATGGCGTTCGGCGGGTTTAGATCGGCTGGCCTTCCGCTGCCTGGCGAAATGTCGGCTGCAGGGGCTCCCTCCGGCTGCAATCCATGCGTGCTCAGCGTTTCGCGGAACTCCGCGAGTGTGACTACCTTGACGCCAAAGTCCTGCAATGTACGCTCATAACCCAGCAGCATCCTGTTGTACGCCCCGTTTCCGCCCAGCCCGGCAGCGGCCTGCACGGTATGTAGCGGATCATAGCCGTCACGGACCGCGACGATCTCCTTGCGCTGCATGATCGCCGCGGCGATGCCGGCGGTAAGCGGGCTGTCGGCGATGCCAAGCGCGATCTTGCTTAATGTGCCCCGGGTGGCGAGCGGAATCAGCACCAGTTCCGCCTCGCGCAAGGCTTGCTCGATTTCGGCCAGCCCGTTTAATCTGCGTGCGGACAACCGGGACAGCAGCGTCTCATCCAGCGGGGGCAGGCCGGGGCTGTCATCGATGACGAGACTGTAGCGGTACAGCGGATAATCCGCCAGTATCCTGGCTACACAACCTTCGTTCACTGTGCCTCCGCTGAGGAACACAACGACTCTCCTGCTCAGTGCGGGCAGCAGCGACTCCAGCATCCGGCGGATTAAGGCTTCGGCGGGCAACATAGGCCGTCTCCTTTCGCACTCATGGCGATGCCGATCGGGGTAACCAGCAGCGGATTGTCCGGCTTCCTTACGTTGAGCGAGGTGTATTTGGCGAAAACCTTCTCGATCCCCTGCAGGCAGCAGCTGCCTCCTGCCAGATAGACCGTTTCGATATCCTGCGGAATGTAGCTCATCGCAATATTGGCCATTTTCTCAATCACCGGCTGCACGATGGGGGAGAGCATGCGGTGCTGCTCAGGGTCATGCTTCAACTGCTCCGCCGTGGCGAAATCCACATTCAGGTTCCCGGAGATCACGAGCGTCATATGCACGCCGCCTGTGGGTTCATCGGCGGAAGCCGCAGCCTCGCCGTTCCTGATAATGGAGATGCCGGTTGTGCCGCCCCCGATGTCCACCACTGCGCCACTTCTTACCCGCAGCACCTTCGCTGCCGCCTCAGGCTCATCAATCACTTGAATCAACCGGAAGCCGGCAGCCTCGACCACATTCGTAATCACCTTTACGTTGCCGGGCGATATTCCCGGCGGAATAGCCGTAGCCGCTTCGTGCAGCACCGTGCCGAGGCGCCGCTCCAAACGCTTCTTCATTTCTTGCAGCAGCGTAACCGCACGGACGTATTCAACCACAATTCCATCTCTGACCACATGGGCTTTCTCCAAAGCCCCGCCTACCGGCCGGTCATCCTGGTCAAGCACCGTTATCACGATATTCGAAGTACCCAGGTCTACGCCGACCTTATAGGGCAGCTTAAAAACTTTATCTTCAAAAGGCCGTGCACCGTCCATCGCCAGCTCCATTTCACGAACCAGTAGATTGACCCGCTCCATGCCGTGCTCAGCGCCCATAGGCTTCACCCTTGCCGCACTGCGGTGATCCGAACGGTGTCTCCGTTCTTCACCTCCGCCGCATTTGCCTCGTCGGTATCGATATGCATCTCCAGCACGAACTCGCGGCCCGCGCGGATACGTACATCATGAAACATAATTTTCTTGCCTGAGTCCGCCGACTCTACAGTGACTGAATCGCCGTTCTTCACCCCAAACCGGGCTGCATCCTCTTCGCTCATATGAATATGGCGTTTGGCGCAGATCGTCTTACTGTTCATCACCAGCATGCCTTTGGGTCCTATCACACACAAGCTCGCAGAGCCTGCCGTATCTCCCGAGTCGCGGACGGGAGGGTTGATTCCGAGCGCAAAAGCATCGCTGCGCGAGATTTCGATCTGGCTGGACGGCCGCAGCGGCCCCAGCACACGAACGCACGGAAAGCAACCTTTGGGTCCGGCGATACAGACAGTTTCCGAAGCAGCGAATTGACCAGGCTGCTTCAGATTGCTTTTGACCGTCAGCTCGTGGCCGGCTCCAAACAGCACCTCCATATCCTGGCGGTCCAGATGGATATGGCGGGCGGAGATTCCAACCGGAATGCTATAGCTGCGGTCCTTTACTTTAAGCGTACTCGCGATTTCCGCCGCAAGACTTTGTACCAGCTGATTATTCATGTCCATTATGGTTGACCATCCTTGTTTCTTTTGACTGGGCGCGGCCGGTGATGCAGACAGAGAGCGGCCGGCTGGCCTTTCATTCTCCCGCATAGCGGATCGCCGCACAGATTGCAGCTGACCTCAGCCCGGTCTAATCGCTCCGCTTGCTGCTCTTGCTGTGGTACTGGCGGCTCTGACTGCGGTTCCTGCTGCAACTCCCGATCCGCAGCTTCGACCCATGGCGCCTGTTCCGTCGGATCCGCTACAGTTTCCCCGCCTGCAGACTCATCCGCATTGGGTTCTTCAGCACCAGACTCGTTAAATTTCGTTACTTCTTCCTCTGCAACAGGGCTGTCAGCATCGCGCCGACCGGCAGCAGACTCTGCTGTCTCTTTCTCCCCGCCCGCCGTTTCCTCCAGCGGCTCTCCAGGCATCTGTTCCGCTCCCGGCTCGGTGAATACGGTTTCAGGAGAATGGACCAGCCGGCTGATCCCATCCGCCGGGCGGGCAATGACAATCGCCGCTATAACCGCCCCCAGCTTGCCGGCGCTGCTCTTAGCCCCCTCTACCGCAGCCTTGACCGCACCCACATCTCCGGTAATTTTGACCACGACCCGCCCGTCCTTCGCTTTCTCGTACCCCAGCAGCTTGACATAGGACGATTTCACACAGGTATCGGCAGCCTCCAGCGCCGCCGGATAACCGACCACCTCAATCAGACCAAGGGCATTCCCATTCACGGTAGCCACTCCTTCAACATTTTACATGTATGCTTGTGCTGCCCTACAGATTGGACTGTGTCATCGATACCGGGTTATGGCCCATCGATCTCAATACGCTTACGCCCACATCGCGAGCGGAGATCACCGCTTGGCGGACCGCGCCGGAATCGCCTGTAATCGTGGCGATAATTTCATTCGAGCGGGCTGTGCCTTTATCCGGGCTGGCATAGGTTACAATCTCCACATTGGCTGTTTTGAGCGCGGTGTCGGCCATCAGCAGGCCGATCGCAGCCGGAGCACCAACCAGAATGCCGAAGGATTTGCCCGCCGGTGCGCCAAAAGCTTTCTCCAACGCCAGACTCGCACGTGCTGTATAATGGAGCTCCACATGCCCGGCATCACAAGGGTAGACATTGCCGAAGGTGCGCGGCAGCTCTTTGAGCGCCACTTCCACCGCCCGGCGGGAGTCGGAGACATCCTCAGAGGCAAAAATAATGGTGCAGCCGTGTCCGGCCCCGCCCTTGGTGTCCCGCGCCAACTCAATCGAGACCACTTCCGTGTTGGTCGCCTTCACCGCTTCGTCGGCAGCCATAATTTGCGGGCCTGCCCCGGTGCGCGAGCTGACGATGCCGATAGAACGGTATCTCGGGTCCAGGCCCATGCTCTCATGCAGATGGCGGTCCAGATTGGCGATCACCAGGCCCACGGTATCCCCCATGGCTGAGCCGACATACTCCGTTATCGCTTTGCAATGGCTTGTCACGTCTTGTTCCCTCTTTTCCGTATACTGTTGGTTGTTCAGCGGAAAGCCTGCGGCAGCATCGGCTGCCGGGGCGGAAGGCACACCCCCGGGGCTTGCCTGGGCGACCGCTTCAATCACCTGCTTCAGAATCGCTTCATCCATACGCTCACCCCGGTTTTATTGTTCAGACAGCTTTGGCAAAATTCTCTCAACGTCCATATGCGGTCTTGGTATCACATGTACCGAAATGACCTCGCCTACCCGTTTCGCGGAAGCTACTCCCGCATCCGTTGCCGCCTTGACAGCGCCTACATCACCTCTAACCGTAACGGTTACCAGACCGGAGCCGATTTTTTCATAGCCGATCAAGGTCACATTCGCAGCCTTTACCATTGAATCCGCTGCTTCGATTGCGCTGACCAGCCCTTTTGTTTCAATAAGTCCGAGTGCTTCCTGCCGCATAATTTTGCGCACCTCCATAGATATTTAAACTTGCGTTTTCATCTCCATTGTACGAAGAACGGGGCCGCAAATATTTGACTTTAACCACGCGAAACAGGATTATTACGACTCGCTGCCTTGTACTTTAATGACATGGCAAAAAATTACATGTAGTTAATATGCAATAATTGATTGCGCTTACAAATAAGCTGTGGCATAATCCCACTATCTTGATAGCTGCCCCCTTGCCGGAGGAGCAGGATCCGGTGAAAGTGCGTGTTCAAACCTCTGAAAGGAATGGCGATACCATGTCCGAAGTGATTCAACTTGCCGACATTATCGAAGTGGAAGCATTCAAGAGCATACAGGAGAAGCTGGCCAAAATCGTGATGTTTCCCGTTATTACGATCGATGCAGAAGGTAATCCGATGGGCGCGTGGAGCAATTTCTCCCCGTTCTGCAAGCTGGTGCGTTCTTCCAGCGAAGGAGAGCGGAGATGCATCAGCTGCGACTATGAGGCAGGGAAGCTGGCGATGAAACACCGCAAACCGCAAATCTACCGCTGTCATCTCGGTTTGCAGGACTGTGTGGCGCCGATCATTGCCGAAGGTTATTTTCTGGGGGCGGTGCTGGGCGGGCAAGTGCTGACGGATGAAGCGGACCGTGCGAAAATTGACGCCGAGCGCATCTCCGTTGAATTCGGGCTGCCGCTGCAGAAGGTACGGGAGGCGATTGGGCAGATTCCGCTCGTCAGCCGCCAATACCTGGAGGATTCGGTCAATTTCGACACTTTTGTTGCAAACTATATAGCCGAGATCAGTATGAAAAAAATGGTGCAAGAGCAATTTCTCAAGGAAAGCCGCGAGAATCTGCTGCTGGAGCGGAAAGCCAAAACGATGGAGTTGAAGCAGCTTCAGGCACAGATTAATCCGCATTTTCTGTTCAACACACTAAACACGATCGCCCGTATGGCCCTGATCGAAAATGCCCCGGAAACCGAAGAACTGATCTACAACCTCTGCGACCTGCTGCACTACAATCTGAAGAATGTGGAGGAATTCCCCAAGATCCGCGCGGAAATCGAGTCGATTAAGAAATATCTCTACATCCAGACCCTGCGCTACAGCGACCGGATTCAATATGAGATTAAAGTCGATCCTGAGATTATGGATTACCGCATCCCGTCGATGGTGCTGCAGCCTTTGGTGGAGAATGCCTTCATACACGGACTGGAGCAGAAGCGCGACGGCGGCACCGTGCGAATCAGCGGCTGCCGAACCCCGGATAACCGGATTGTCATCACCGTTGCGGATAACGGCAGAGGCTTTAATCCGGATATTCTGCGTGCGTTCGCCAACTGGGATGAGGACAAAGGCACACATACGGGGATCGGACTGTTCAACACGCATGAACGGCTGCGCGGCTATTTCGGCAAATCGTACGGCTTAAGTATCCGCAGCGAGCCGGATGTCAGCACCTTGGTCCATATCACCCTGCCCTGCTTGAGGGAACATCTGCCGATCCGAATGGAGGATGAACATTTGTGATTAAACTGATGATTGTTGAGGATGAGCCACTGGAGCGAATGGCGCTGCGCAAAATCATTCAAAGGCTGCCGCTGGACCTGGAGGTGGTGGAGGATGCGCTCAACGGCGAGGAGGCGGTCCACAAGGTACAGCTGTTGGGGCCGCAAATTCTGCTGATGGATATCCGCATGCCCGAGAAAAACGGGCTGGAGGCCCAGCAGCAGATTATCCACAGATTCCCACAGACAAAGACGATTATTCTGACGGCCTACGGCGATTTCCAATATGCCCGCGAAGCACTGCAGTGTGGGGTTATTGACTATCTCCTGAAGCCAGTGCCGCCCCACCAGCTCAAATCTGCGCTCGATAAGGCGATCCTGTCCTTGAATCAGGGCGAAGCTATGGACGCAGAGACTATCCCTGCCGCTCCCAAGCCGGACGAAGATCTGATTAAGACGGCACTGCGATATATTGAACGGCACATTACCAGCGAACTGACTTTGTCTGAGGTTGCCGCCTTCATTCACCTGAATCCGCAATATTTCAGCCGCCTGTTCAAAAGCCGCACCGGGGTCACCTTTACCGAATACGTCTCCGTGCAGAAGATCAACCGGGCCAAGGATATGCTGCTAAACAGCAACCTGCCGGTCTACCGGGTGGCGATTGATCTGGGGTTCTCGGACGCGGCCTATTTCTCGCGTGTCTTCTTCAAATATGAACAGCAGACTCCGCTGCAGTTCAAGAAGCAGGCCGAGCGGACTCTGCGCGAGCGCACAAGAAGACAGTAAAGCAGCAATTCCCCCGTGATTGGAGAACCGCTGTTTCCAAGTTTATTTACTGGCGCGCCGTCATCATAATTCCTTTTTTCGTAATCACGTAATTATCGGGCAGGCAGGTGGTACCAAGATGATTGCGGCAGCGGCCGTAAAGCTCCTTAAGATCCAGCTGAAAATCGCCGCGCGGCCGTTTCGGCTCCTTGATCCCCCAGTTTTCCATGCACTCCAGAATCAGCCGCTGCGTCTGCGGGTACATGCTTGCGGCCTCAAGCAGGCAGCCGACGCTCCCTAAACGAGTATTTTCGTCATATTTCGGTTTCAGCTTGAACACAAGGTCCGTCACTAAATGCCACAGCCAGATCCGGCAGGTTTTGTCGCTATCCGGGATCGGGGAGTCAAAAAAGCCCTTTCGCAAGGCCGCCCATAAAGCCAGCAAACTGTTGCCGGCCAGTTCGGGGGTTTTATAATTATGAAAATTCGTCAGCAGCGCGTTGATTCGTCCGGAAATGTCGATCCCCCGCTCCGCCAACCTCCACCAGATGCGGCATTTCAGTTCTTCCGTTTGCGTATCGCTGTAAAATTGGGACAGTATCAGCTTCGGACATCATCGTTCTCCTTTCAGAATTGCGATTTATTAGAATAAGCGGCCCGGCCGCGTGCTGTACCGCTCGTCTACTCGTCCTCTTCTTCTAGACAGCTTTGGATAAAAGAAAACAGACTGTCCGCTTCCACGGAACGGTTCCCCCAATCATGCCAGAAGTAGAGCACCTGTCCAGGACGGCCCGCTTCCGCCGGGTCCATGTCCAGGCACAGATAGTCCCCGCCGCCGTTCGACGCGATCGGAATCCACTTGTCGTTCCATAGCAGCGGCTTGATTTCTTGCCCAATGTCCGGCTCCATTTCATCCGGATCGAACTCTTCCCGCAGGAAGTTCCAATTTTCCACAATTTCCTCAAGCGGGCTGAGCGTCAAATTCCTCACGAACGGTTCAGATTCCAGATCCCAGCCCTGCCCATTATGTACTAGATAGAAAGCTTTCATTTCCTCGGGAAGCTTCAAACCAAGCGCCTTCTCGGCATTCTCGAACTCCGCTTCGCCGGCACCGGGCCGCAGCTTTAGCGCTTCCTGAAAACCGGCATCCTTAGCCGTTCCCTTTTCAATAATCAAGCTCCATAACCGTTCTGCTTGCTTTAACAAGCCGAAGCCCTCCCTTTCAGATATGAATGCGGCTTAAAGCGCCCCTTCATAACGTTGCAACTCCTTCTCAATGTATACCCAGCTATGGCTGAACTCTTTGAAAACCCAGCTGTCTCTTCAATCGTCTTGTGGCTTTCCGTACCTAACAGCAGTGTTCTAATGCCTTCTTCACAGCCCTCCCCAACGATGAGCGCCATTGGAAACGGGGCGTCCAAATATATATCGGCGCCGATGTCAAAAACTTGCATGAGCCTGTCCCCCCCAAGCGTACGTCAAGCGCTGAAATCAAAAATCAACGCCGCAGGCTCCCACGCCGATAAACACGCCTTCCCGATCGCCCGCATAAACGCGGCATCCGTATTGCCGCTGGACCCGTACCCGTATTCCCCTATAAATTTCAAGATCATTATATCAAGATAATTAAACGTTTGAGATTGTCCCAAATGCACCTCATAGGCGATATCGCTTAATTCTTCGAGTCTGGCTCGTTTTAAATCTATTTCCATAAGCGCCTCCAGGAATAAAGATAAAAATCAATTTGGAATATTACAAAGTTCCTATACCCTATCTGCTACAATAAGTTTAATATACAGTGAGCAACGCGAGCGATCCGATTCATCCTTCACCGCCAGTTTTAAAAAAACTCACATCTCCAGCTCTTCAATTTTTTTATTCAACGTGTTCACTTGGTACATTTCTATTACCTTGCCCGATTCATCTTTTTTATTCACGATCTCGATTTCCGGGCCGGCTTCCAGTTCTTCGTTGTATTCCGCACTGCTGTTAAGCTCTAGAAGACTTGTATCCTTCAAATGTAAATAATCTTTAGTAAGCTCGAGAGGATCGTATCGTTTTAATCCCTGATAAGGATCCCTAACGAGTATTCTCTCCTTATCATATACTTCATTCAACTCATCAATCGCTTGCTTCAAGCTTAGCCGAATATGTATTTCATCTTCTAAAAAAGTAACGGTTCCCTTCCCCTTTCCCGCGTCATCATCAAATATAAAATCAGCCTTGTTACCCATCAACTGAAAATCAGCCGTTGAATCCGTCACTCTGCCTGGATTATATAAGAATATGCTAATCGTCCCTTCATTTTCGCGATTTTCATTCACGAATATCTCTACGCTATTTAGACAATCACTGCACGTGTATTGATTAAAATCTTTATCTGTCCATGATCCCTGATAATTTTGCAATTCGATTTTTGCCGGAGCTTTGGGCTCAACAACCATATTTTCTTTACTTCGGCCGGCATTACAGGCAACTAACAATATTAGCAAAAACAACCCGCATATTAATTTGTATTTCATCCGAATCACAACTTCTTTCTTAATATGCTAACTTTCACATCACCACATCCTGGAATCCCACTTCAATGACGTAACCTTCATTAAATCCAACATCATAACCAAGCTCTTGTCTTCTTTCTATGTAATAGTCCAAAATCGGCTGCAACACGCGGTGTTGTATGTTGTCCCAGTCACGCATAAGCGAGGTATAGACCTCATATTGTTCTTCCCCAAACTTACCATCCTCATCTCCATCAACTATAAGGGCTATTTCGGTTTGTTTCCCCAAAAAATCAATAGTCATGTCTTTTGACCAAATATAATTAAATTCGAGCTCGCCAAAAATCGGGTCGTCTATGATCACTTCAAAATCTCCTTTCTGTATTTTTATATTGTATATCACCAATACGGACTCCAGCAAAAATAACAGCCCTTCCGCCCCATACGGGAAGCGAAAAGGCTGTGGCAATTCCTCCATCGCATTATTGGACATGATGAGGTGGCTGTCTATAGCGTTCGTGTCTTTGTGTCCTTGCATGCTGCCTTGCACAATTATCCCTTTCGTTCAGAGGGCAGTGGGAAGGCTGTGTACGGGATAAAGAAAAAAGAGAATAAGGAAAAAATGAAGCGGTTATTTATGAAGAGTACATATATAGCCTTGGGACTGAAGCATCTTGCCCCATTCCTCCCGTCAGGTCTGCTTCACTTCTCCTACTCCTTCTCCTAAACCTTCTAAAGATCTCGAACATATCTTCTTCTCCCAAACATATCTACTTCTCACACATATATCTCATTCTCCTGAATTTATCTGCTTCTTTGCTTTCTGATCAAACGGGATAATCGTGCAAAGAGTCCGGGCAGCGGGTGTTAATCTGCCGACCAACCCGCCGGCCTTCCCTGTCCTCAAGCTTTCAACGCCCCTCAAGCTTCAACGCCCTTCCGACACTTCTTGCCGCGATTGGTTGCCGGCTTGACTGTCGAGCACTGATTATTAGCTTGAGTCTTAATTCGACGTCTTTTTGTTGTGAATTTTCAAATCCTCACTGTATTTATAAATTAGAGACGGGCTGTCGATGATATGATTTTGCAAAGTTTTGGCTACGGCATTTTCGCTTTGAACCGCGTAACAGTACTGGCAGTTAAACCTGCACGTATTGTACATGCCCACGTCCACCGCTGCGGTGCAAAGACAAGTATCCCGCTGATTTTTATCTTTGACAGAGGCTATATCCCGCCCGATGATGTTCGAGAGGAGCCGGGCATCAATACAGCTGCCGTGACGAATTCCGCAGTGATCCAAATCGGCGGCTTCCGAGCAAGTCTCCACGGAAATACCGTGAGCGGCGCCAATGCGGCTTATGTTTGCGGCAAATTCGTCCAGTTGTTCTCTATAATCGGGCAAAGTAATATCGGTGCATAACACCGCATGGTTTTGCTGCAGTTTCTTGAATCTCGCCACCGTTTTCCCGTAATAATCCATAAAACTTATCACCAATCGATAGGTGTACCCCTCCAGTTGGGCGGCTAAACGTTCCATACGTTCAAAATGGTACCCCACCGGGGTGACATTGCTGATGATGATCGGATCGTACCTCCAGATAACCCGGTTGGCCCCAAGCCGCTCGCTTAACTCGCGGAAATAGTCCACGCGGCTCGCAGCGGGGGGCAAATTAGGCTCAAAAATTTCCGGGTAATCATTTAGTGTGTATTGAAAATAGTACATGTAGCCTTTATCGTCCAATTGTGGCAAGTGCCTCATGAACGGTTTGGGATTTTTAGTCCAAAACACCATGCCGTCCACATCTTCGGGCAATAAGCTAAAGGCCGATACCTGCTTGTAATTAAACGGATTCACCCGGTGAAAATACCCTTCGGCAATTCTGCGCATAAACCAATCTCCGAAAAAGGCCGGGATATCCGTTCTTCTGCTGGCGCTAATAATCAACTTCGCTCACCTGCGGTTCATTATAAATTTTAAGAATACCGACAAACAGTAAAGTTGGAGCTATCTTACCTGTTGAAAAAACTTGGGGGAGTACTAACGGAAAAAAAATGTCGCTATTTCTGCGATATCCCCATTTCATAACGTTCCGCTATTTTTGAAGGCTGGGGATTTTTCAGCTTAACACTACAAGTAGCTGGTTGAACGCTTTCATTTTATCAAATAATGCAGCCATAACAAAGAAAAGGCTTGACTACTTAACTATCAAGTAGAAACAAGCCCTTTGGTAAAGGATATTTTGCGTCCTGTGTATCCCCGCTTAGGAAAGCAGCGGGATTCTGTTCCGGTAGCGCTCGATCAGCCGCCGGTTGTGATCGTCGGCGCCGTCGATATTGCCGCTTAAATAAACGGGCGGCTCGTAGCCCCGCTCGATCATATAGCGAATCGCCTCGGCGAAGATGCCGTTGAGGATCGCCGCCCCGATCACCGTAGAAGTCGGCGTGAACGGGGTCGCCAAGTCCGGGTGGGTCAGCACGGCGTCGCCCCTCACCGAATAATTGTCGATGACGAGATCGACGGAATTGAACAAATGCTTGCCGCTCACGTGCCGGGACGGCTGGCTTTGCGAATATTCCAGCGAAGTGATGCCGATCGTGAACGCGCCCTTTTGCTTGGCGATTTGCGCCGCGTCGACCGGAACCGGATTGCGGCCGGAGGTCGACAGCACGAACATCACCTCGCCCGGCCGGATATCCTGCCCGTGCATGAACTCCTCGGCCAGCCCGTTCTGGCGTTCCAGCTCGGAGGAACGGACCGCTCCCTCATGCAGCATCAGCTTTTCCACGAATATCGGGTGAATCGGCACCAGCCCGCCGGCCCGGTAGAACACTTCCTCGGTCAAAATATGCGAGTGCCCGCAGCCAAATAGATGGATGATGCCGCCGTCCATAATCGTTTCCGCGGTCCTGCGGGCTGCCTGGCCGATTTGCTCCGCCTCCCGCTCCTCGACTTGCTGCAAAATGCGGCGGATATGGTCAAAATAAGTATGCAGCATCGGCAATCACTGCTCCTTCCCGCTTTGTAATCGCTGCTTGGCCCCCTCGATCATGGCCGTCATCGTGTTCAAAGTCGCTTCAATGACCGCTTCGCCTTTTTCCTTGGTGGCGATCGCCGCATTGCCGAGCACGGCCGTCGCGGTGAATTCCTCCCATGGCGTCGGGGTGCAATCGGCCTCGATCCCGATGTTCGGAACGTCGTTCAGCGCCTTGTCCATGTTCACATACTCGCCGGCCAAATAAAGCATATACGAGGTTTCCAGCTCGCAGGCGTGAAAATAGGAAGCGTGCGAAGCCGGGGTTTCCCGCACCCGCTCGATCGCCTGCTTTGACCCGGGATAAAAGAAATAATACACTTTCAGCTCCGGGTAATCTTTGTAGAGCAGACGGGCCGCCTCCTTCAGCGCCACCGCGTTGCCGAGATGCCCGTTCAGCATCACGTAAATGCGCAGGCCCTGGCGGTACAGGCTTTCCCCGATGTCATACAGCATCCGGATCAGCGCTTCGTTGGAGACGTTGATGCTGCCGGGGAAATTTTGCAGGCTCCACACCTGGCCGTAAGGAAGCGTGGGGAGCACGAAGCTCTCCGTCCGCTCCGCCAGCCGGCGAGCGAGCCGCTCGGCCAGCAGATTGTCCGTGCCCAAAGGCAGATGGGGGCCATGCGCCTCTACCGCCCCGATCGGCAGGATGGCGCAGGGCATGCGCTTGATTTTCTCCGCGATGTCGAAGGCGTTTTCGTCTTGAAAAATCATCCTGTCGCGCCCCCCTACTTTTTAAAGGCAAAACATCTTGCCGGATTCGCCACGAAAAACTTATGGATCAGCTGCTGCCCGTCAAAGCCGGCCCGGTCGGCTTCATCAATAAACCGCGGCACCCACTTGGCGATAATATATTCCAGCCCCGGCCCATAGTCGTAATGCTTGTAGTAGGTTTTGCGGGCCGTGTCCCCGCTGACCAGAATCTGGTCCTCATAACCTTTTTTGACGAGTTCGAGAATCAGGCTGATCCGCGTGCTTTCGGGAGCGTATTTGATTTTGGCGATGCCGTCGAAGGACAGGAAGGCGCCGGTTTTGGCGATTTGCTCATGGTAGTACGGGTCCGGATTGCGGTCCATATGGCCCAGGCTAAGGTAGCTTAAGTTTATGTTTTCGCTGCGCAAAAGCTCGATTTGCTCCAGCCCCATCGTGCCAACCTCGGTATGCGAATGGATCGGTGCCTTGGTCTCATGATGGGCGCGGGCGACGGCGCGCAGCGTTTTTTCCTCCAGCGGCGTAATCCGGTTGTAACCCGTGCCGAATTTAACCTGGCCGGCTTTGAACGGCGTGCCCTCGAGCCCTTCCTCCACCTCGCGGACGACAAAATCGGTAAGCTCGTTGATGCTTTTGGCCTCGATCCATTCATAGTAGGTCTCATAGCTCCCGATGATCGGCTTCAGCTCGTCTTTGACCTTCGCGTCCCAGAGAAAGCTTTTGTTGAAGCCGGCGGTACCGATGATGCGCACCCCGGTTTCCTTCATAATATGGTGGACCGCCGGCACATCCCGGCCGTAATCGACCGCCGTCGCGTCGACGATCGTCTGGCCGCCGTGTTTTTTAAAATCGAGCACATCGAGTTTGGATTTTTCCGGATCGTCCAGCAATAAGTCGTCCTCGCCGCGCTCCGACCAATGGGCCGGGCGGCACACGATATGCTCGTGGGAATAGGTGAACCCCATCTGTTCCGGGGCGATATCCGCGTCAAGCGTTCGTACGAAAGTCATGGTGATGTTCCTCCTGTATTTGTAATCTTTAGAACAGCAGCCCGGCCAACAGCCGAATGATCGGTCCGAGAATGAACATATCGGAATCGGCCGCCCACATCGCCGTGTCCGGTACGGTCGAGGAGATCAGATAGCGGACCATGATGAATTGGCCCCAGGCGACGATGGTCGCCGTGATAAATCCGGCCATCAGCGCGCCGCGCACCCCGCCGGTCGAGTTGCCGAACACGCCCGCGGTGGCGCCGTGGAAGAACAGAACGATCATCGTCGGCACAAAAATATAAGCCACGGTGTTGCCAAGCACAACGAGCCAGATCAACGCGCCGGCAAACGCTCCGATAAAGCCGAGAATGACCGCGTTGGGCGCATAAGGATAGGTGACGGGAGAATCGAGCGCCGGTTTGGCGCCGGGGACGATTTTGGTCGCGATCCCGTTAAACGCCGGAACGAGTTCCCCGATAAACATCCGTACCCCCAGCAGCACGATCGCAATCCCGCCGGCAAACGTGAGCGACTGAATGATCGAGTACATGATGAAGTTTTGTTCTCCCGCCTTGGCGATCAATTCTTGGGCCCCGGGCGTCCTTTTTATGGAGATGATGATCGCGCCGATAAAGAACAGGACACCCATGCTGAGCGCCGTAATGACGTTGGAATCGCGCAGAAATTCAAGCCCTTTCGGCACTTTGATTTTTTCCGAATCGTTCTCTCTGTTGCCGAACCATTTGCCGAACAAGGCGCCCAGCAAAGCAACCGAAGCCGAGGTGTGGCCGAGGGCGATATTGTCGTTGCCGGTGATTTTGCGCATAAACGGCTGCGTCAGCGCCGGCTGGAACGTCCAGTAGAGCCCCAGGATAACCGCCAGGAAAAGCACAAGCTTCCATTGAGGGACCGCTCCTCCCGCCGTATGAACGACGATCCCGGCAAAAATGGTGGCGGTCCAGAACATCATGTGCCCGGTCAGGTAAATGTATTTGAACCTGGTGAACCGGGCCAGCAGCACGTTAATCAGAAAACCGAGCAGCATCGCCATGGTCACGGAGCTGCCGAATTTGGCGTTAAACGCCTCCTGGCCGAGAAATTGGCCCAAGCTCACCGATTGCAGACCGAAAACTTCCTTCCACATCGGTTCAAACACGTTTAGCGCGCCGACGATGACGCCGGAGCCGGCCGAAATGATCAGAAAGCCGATCACCGCTTTAAACGTGCCGCTGATTACCTGGCTGGTCGTTTTTTTCTGCAGCAGCAGACCGATTAGCACGATGAATCCAAGAAGAATCGCCGGCGTTCCGAAAATATTGTTGGCTATCCAAAAAATAACGTTCATGGAGCCATCCCCCTAAAAGTTTTGTGAGCGTTACTTCCTTACAAACTTCGAACAAAACTCGCTTCGCTTCGGAAGCATAGGCTCATTTTTACATGGCTTCTTTCAAGTTTTGTTCAATTTCCTTCAAATCAAAGTAATTGTTGACGATCACGATTTTGCCCGCGTGCCCTTGCAGGCTTTGCGCCAGCTCATTGCTGGTGATAATGTAATCGGCCGGCATGCCGGAAGCGGTGGATACGTCCGTATGCTCCACATCCGCCTGAACGCCCATCTCTTTTAAAACCGATTCCACGTTCATCCGCAAAATCAAACTCGTTCCTTGTCCTAACCCGCAAACACATAAAATTTTCATGCTGATTCCTCCCGTAATATAGTTTCTTCCGCTGCCGGACTTCCGGTCGTTATCATTGGATGATCGACTCGATCTCCTCGGCGGTTTTGGCTTCTTTAAGCGCTTCTACGTTAGCCGGATCATTGAGCAGGGTGGTCAGTCTGCGCAGCAAGGCAATGTGGTCCGAGCTGGAAGAAGAGCCGAGCGCGAACACAAGCTCCACCGGATCGTTCTCGGGATGCCCGAACGCAACCGGGCGCCGCAGCCGGACGAAGGAAACCGAAGCTTCCCGGACGCCGTTTTCCGCCTTGGCATGCGGTAAAGCGATATGCGGCGCAATGACGATATACGGGCCGTTATTGCGGTATGCCGACACCATCGCCTCAACGTAGCTGCCTTCCGCAGCGCCGCTGTCAACCAGCAGCTGCCCGGCCGCGCGGATCGCCTGCTCCGCGTCCTCTGCCTCGATATCAAGCGATATGAGGCCCTTTTCCATAAAATGCATGTTCAAAAACTCCTCCTTAGGTTATCCATCAAGTCGCGGAATATTGTAAAATCATCCGGGTGATTTCCGCTTTTTTATCAGTATTCCCCAATACCTGCCTGTTCTGTTCGTCAACGAGCATGTTTACCAGCTGCGAAAGTGCCTTCAGATGGGATTCCCCATCCATTCCGACAACGACGACCAGCAGTTTTACGAGATGCCTGGCCTGGCTGCTGAACGCCACCCCTTTGCGGATGGTCAGCAACGCCATGGAAGCTCTGGCGGCCCCGTCCTCCGGCCTGGCGTGGGCGATGGCCACACCGGGCGCGGCGACGATATAAGGGCCGTATTGATTCACCTTGTCGATCATGGCCTGCACATACCTGTCGGTGATCGAGCCGTCCTGCAGCAAAGGCTTGGCCGCCACCCGGATCGCCAGCCGCCAGTGGGAAACTTCTTCCCGGATCGTGATCCGCGCAGGAGTCAACAGCTCGCCCAGCGCTGGCTTGAATTCTTTCGGCGCCGGCGGTCCTTTGGCCGCCGTCAAATAACGTTGTATATCCTCAAGCAATGCTTCCTTATCGGTAATTTTTGCGTGTTTGCCAACCAGTTCGACGATCGCTTGCGCGGAAAGCCCTGGCTGCTGCCCGGCTCTGTGCTCAAGGTAAGGGGCAACTTGCCCCAGCAGATGCGCTTTCTCCGCATCGCTCATAATCGCGTTCAAGATAAACACCGGAACCGGGCTCCCGGGCAGCGGCACGGTGGAAAACAGAAAATCAACCTTGCCCTTGAACTTCTCGTATTCGCGGAGCGAAAGAACGGCGGTTAGGTCGATCGAGGGGAACAGCTGCTCCAGCTGATTTTTTAGCATCCGTGATGCCGAAATCCCGCTGACGCAAACGACCGCCGCCCTTTTCCGCGGAACGGGCTCGGCCTGCTCCCGCCGCAGCCACCCGCCGAAGTGCATCGACAAGTAAGCTATCTCGTGCCGGCTGATCGGTTTTTCGAATACCTTTTCCAACGGCGGAATCGATTTTTGGGTTAACTCGTACACTTCCCGGTACTCCTTCATCATCGTCTCCGTCAGCGGATTCTCGATGTTCAGTCCGTATTTGGTCCGATAAAAAACCGATTTGACATGCAGAAACAATTGCTTCTTGAGCGCTTCCCGGTCTTGGAAGTAAACGCAGCCGTTTGTTTCGAAAAGGCCGATCATCTCCTCTGTCGCCTGGCGCAGCCGCTTGGCCTCCAGCGTGTCGGACTCCACCTCCACCCGGTTCACCTTGGCGGCGAGCAGGTACACGGTAATGTAGCAGATTTCATCTTCGGGAATGCCGACACAGAAAAGCTCCCCAAGCTTTTCGGCAATTTGCGCGGCTGCTTTGTATTGAAGCGTTTCCTGTAAAGCCGCTTTTTCTTCTTTGTCCATCTTGACCGCGTTGCCTTGCGTGAGCCGGGTGGCGGAAAGCCAGAGCCGGATCGTCAGGTGGAGGATCGTCTCATCCGTCAGCTCCATGCCGATCAATTGTTCGCCGGAAACGATCGTGCCGTATACCGAAGCCATCTGCTCTTCCCGGAATGCCGGGAAATGTCTTTTGAACAGGTCCGCGTGGATCAATCCGTCAATGGTCGCGGAGAGGTTATTCCAGTCGCCATACGGCAGCAGCTCGAACAGAAAATGAGACATAGCGGCTCTGAGGTCTTTTTCATTGCCTTGGATCAAGTAGCCCTGCTTACGGTCAAATTCGAGGGTCAGCCCGTATCCGGCAAGTTCGGCTTTTAGCCGCTTCAGTTCGGCATGGGCGGTGCCCCGGCTAACCTTCAGCAATTCTTCCATATCGTGCAGAAACATCGGCCCGCTCCGGTAAATCAGCTGCAAACAAAGCAAGGCTTTGCGTTCGCTGCGGGACAAATAGTATTGCTGCGGCTGCACGGTTTGCGCTTTGGCCGGAAGCTGCGTCCGCGACGCGTCGGGAAGCAGAAACCCCGTTCCGCGAACGTATTCGACGGGGGCCAGCCCGCTTTCGCGCAGCCAGTCATTGATTTTATCCATATCGTAGTAAACGGTGCGCTTGGAGACATGGAATTTATCCATCAATTCTTGAATCGGCATATACGCTTTGGTCTTCTGAAGCAAGGCAAGGATCGAAGAACTGCGCTCGTCAAGTATGCCTCACCACCCGCTTTCCTAAGAGGTAGTTCCCTCGCACTTATGGAGGTTGTTTACTGGAACTATCAAAAGTCTCTCTCTTTGCAGATCATTATACGCAAGGCGTTTTGTATAAAACAGCGCAATTATTGTCCCCAGGCTATTTGCAAAATTATACGGTGAGAATTCGCTCAGGCGGTCCTCCGATGCGTAAACCAGTCCTCTGGGTTTAGACTGCCGGAAATAGAGGTAATTTTTGTCGTTATTTTGAGATTTCTCCCCTCCTGCGCAAAATAGCGGAATTTTTTTCCGTTATTCGGGGGCTAAGCTAGAAAAAAGCGCCTGTTTGCCCCCATCTTTCTAAAATAGAGGAAAAAAATTCCTCTATTTTTGCTGTACTCCCTTTTGGGGCGAAAATAAGGACCTTTTTTACCGCTATTCCCAGGACCTCCACAAAAACGCTGGCCGTCTGCTCCCCTCACACACGTCCGTCCTATCACATAATCAATAATTCAACTACTTTATAGATAAAAAGTTGATCGTTCGATGATATGCTTGATGGTATGCTTAAAGGTGCGAGGTGAACAAGATGAGCCAGACACTGCTAATCGTTGACGATGAAGCGGATATCGTCGCGCTGCTGAAGGATTATTTTGAATTGGGCGGTTATTCCGTACTGACCGCGGGCAACGGTTACGAGGCGCTACAGCAAATGGAAAAATCCCCAGACCTGGTGCTGCTGGACATCAACATGCCGGAGATGGACGGACTTGCGGTATGCGCGAAAATCCGCCGGTTCGCCGCTTGTCCGATTCTGTTTTTAACGGCGAAGGCGGAGGATGCCGATAAGATCATCGGATTTCGCACGGGTGGAGACGATTACATCGTTAAACCGTTCTCCATCGAGGAGCTTGGCGCCAGAGTCGCTGCGCATCTGCGGCGGGAGGAGCGGAGCCACTCCCGTTCCAAGGCGAAATTCGCAGGCGATCTCGTGATCGACTATGGCGAACGAGCCGTTTTTTACCGCAATGAACCGGTTCCGCTGGCGAAAAAAGAATTCGAGATCATCGCCTTTTTGTCCCAAAATGCCGGTCAGGTGTTCGATAAAGAGCGGATCTACGAGCGCCTGTGGGGCTTCGACAGCGAGGGAGACAACGCCGTGGTCGCCGAGCATATCCGCAGAATCCGCGCCAAGCTGGCTTCGGCCGAATGTCCCAACTGCATCGAAACCGTATGGGGGGTCGGATACAAATGGATCGGGTAAAACGTTTCTGGAATAACCTTTCGATCCGGACAGTGCTGGTCATCTATACGATTTTTTTTATGCTGCTGGCTACGTTCTTGACTGCTGTAACATTGGGACTCCTGTCTAAAACGGAGGGTGACATTACCCGCCGCTACGATAAAACCGAATACACCGTGTTCAGAGACGATGCCGGCAGAGAAGTACCGATGTCCATCGGCGTCCCCGATCTGGTCGAAGAATATACCCTGCAAGATCAGGCCAAACTAGTGGTCGTTCACATTGCCCAAATCGCAACCATCCCCGTATATTTCGGGGGCGGCATTCTTTTGGCCGCGTTTTTGTTTTACCGCAACAAACTGAAAAAGCCGATCGCGCTAATCAACCGGTCAGCGCACAAAATAGCGGAGTCCGATCTGGATTTCTCCCTGCGTTACGACTCAAAAGACGAAATGGGCAGGCTGTGCGCTTCGCTGGAAACGATGCGTCAGGCGCTGGAGGAGAACAATCGCAGCCTGTGGCGGATGATGGAGGAGCGCAAGCGCCTGAACGCCGCCTTTGCCCATGATTTGCGGACGCCCCTCACCGTGCTGCGGGGTTATGCGGATTTCCTTTGTCAGTACGTTCCCGAAGGAAAAGTCGGGCAGGAGAAGCTTCTTGCCACGTTATCCTCCATCTCAAGGCATACGCTAAGGCTGGAAAGCTACGTCCATACGATGAGCGAAACGAACAAATTGGAGGATGTGGAGATTAGAGCGGAGAAGATCCGCGTCTCCGATCTGACCGGGCAGATCGCTTCCGCGGCCGAGGCGCTGAAGGCCCAGTCGGCCGTGGAGATCAGCATCGTGAACCGGATAAGCGCGGAGTCTGTCTGCGCAGATGCCCAGGTCGTTCTCCGGGTGGTGGAAAATTTGCTGTCCAATGCCCTCCGTTTTGCCCATGAAAGGGTGGAAATCGGGCTGTGCCTGGAAGATCCCCATCTCATCGCCGAAGTGGCCGACGACGGGCACGGCTTTACGCGGAGGCGCTGCGGGAAGCGGCCAGGCCGTATTTCAGGGAAGGGGCGGTGGAGCCCGGCCGCGCCCATTTCGGCCTTGGCCTCTATATTTGCAAAACGCTGTGCGAACGACACGGAGGCTGGCTTAGCTGGTGCAACAGAGGGCAAGGTGGCGCTAGGGTAACGGCCAAGTTCCTTTGCACAACCGAAAGTTGATAAAAAGTTGAATCGTATTCTATATACTCTCCTTGAAGCTAATGGAAGGAGAGTTTTTTTGTGGGAAACATGAACATCGAAATTCACAACTTGAACAAGGATTACGGCCAAAAACAGGCGCTGCAAAATATAAGCCTGACGATCGGACAAGGCATGTTCGGTCTGCTCGGCCGCAACGGCGCAGGCAAAACAACGCTGATGAAGACGCTGGCTACGCTGCTCCGCAAAAAGACCGGAGACGTGACGGTATGCGGCATCCCGCTTGAAAACGCCAAGGAAATCCGCCGCATTATCGGCTATTTGCCGCAGGATTTTTCCATGTACGGGAATATGAGCGTGTACGAGGCAATGGATTATCTCGGCGTTTTATCGGGGCTAACCCGCGAAACCCGCAAAAAGAGAATCCCGCTGCTGCTGGAGCGGGTGAATTTGATTAACATCCGCCATACGAAAGTAAAGGCGCTGTCCGGCGGCATGAAAAGACGGCTGGGCATCGCCCAGGCGATTTTGCACGAGCCGAAGGTGCTGATCGTCGACGAGCCGACGGCCGGGCTCGATCCGGAAGAGCGCATCCGCTTCCGCAATCTGCTGAGCGAACTGGCCGGGGAGCGGATCGTTTTGCTGTCGACGCATATCATCGGCGACATCGAAGCGGCCTGCGAGGAGATCGCCGTGCTGGAAGCCGGCCAGCTGCTGTACCGGGGAACGGTGAAGGCGCTCGCAGGCAGCGCGGCGGGCCAAGTGTACAATGCGGTAGTACCACGCCCGGAACTGGAGCGGCTTAGGGAAACGTTCGTCGTCACGGGCATGTCTATGTTCGATGGACAGGCCAGCGTCCGGCTGTTGGCCGACCGGAAGCCGACCGCGAACGCGGTGGCGTGCGAGCCGGACCTGGAGGACGGCTACATGCTGCTCATGCGCGACCACGGGGCCCAAACCGATCAGGGAGGGACGGCTTATGTTCAGGAAGGAATGTAAAAAGACGCTGAAAACTTGGACGTTCTGGATCTATGTCGCGGTACTGCTCTTGTTTGGATATACGCAGCTTGGCACGGAGCTGGCCAAAATCGAGCCGCCCCAGCCGGGGCGCGAAAGCTACGGCATGAAATACGTCGACGACCCGGGGCTGATCATGAACGGCGCGGCCGCTTGCTTGGCCGGGGAATTCGCGGCGAACGCGTATATTGCGTATCCTCCTCCTTTCCGTTTTTACAAGAACGTAAAACTCGGGGACGCCAAGCAAGCGGAAATGAAGGCGATTGTATCGCAATTGACGGACGGCCAGCCGACCTACGAGCGGTTTAAAGAGCTGATGAAACAGGCGGACAAGCTTATCGGCGGCGGCTCTAAATACGCCGCATCGGACTTAATCCAGTTCGGCCAAACGAGCAAAACATATGAAGATGCGCTGGCCGAGTTCAACGTCATCTTGGAAAAAGACCGGATAACCGGAGCGCTCGCGCGGCTGTTCTGCGATTATCTCGGCATCGTGCTGGCGTTTTTCCCCGTTTTCGTGGCGGTTGCGCTGGGCATGCAGGACCGCCGGGCCCGTATGCGGGAACTCGTCTATTCGAGACGGGCTTCGTCCCTGGCGGTCGTGTTCGTCCGTTATGCGGCTATGGTGGCGGTGATGTTCCTGCCTGTGCTCGCCCTTGCCGGATACGCCACGGTGCTGACGGCGGGCGATTACGCCGGATACGCCATCGATCGGCTCGCCTTCATCAAATACAGCCTCGGCTGGCTGCTGCCGACCTTGATGGCGGCGGCCGCCGTCGGCGTTTTGCTGACCGAACTGACGGACTCGCCCGTCGCGATCGCCGCACAAGCGCTGTGGTGGATAATCGCGCTCAACAGCGGTCTAACGCATATGGAAGGCGGATACGGGGCCGACCTGATGCTGCGCCATAATACGATCGGCAATACGGAGGTTTTCTTGGCGAATATCGGCGTCTTGCTGGTCAACCGGATCGGCTATACGCTGTTGGCGCTTGCGCTGGTTGCGGCAGCAAGCCGAATCTACGAGCTCAAAAGAAAGGGGAAGCTGCATGGAAAAAACTTCGGCCTGGCAAACCTATTCGTTCATCGCAAGGTCCAATCTGAAGCGTAACGTGCTGCCCCATCTGCTGCTCGCCCTGCTCGTTCCGGCGCTCGCGCCTGCCCTGTTCGGCATTTCGTATCTGGACGCGGCGGCGGCCGCGATCCGGCTGGAGCGATTCATCGCGTTGATCGGCATCGTACTGCTTGTCCCGATTTTTGCACCGGAACAAGACAAGGACATCCGGGATCTGACGGAGACGAAGCCTGTCTCGCAAACCGGCATTTTACTCGTCCGGCTGTCAACCGCCGTCCTGCTCATGCTGGGGATTATCGCCGGCTTCGCTTGCGCCATGGCTTTAAGCGGCAGCGAGTTTCCTTTGGTCCGCTATGTTGCCGGCACGTTCTGCGGCGCGCTGTTTCTCGGGGCGCTTGGTCTGTTCGCTTATGGAATCAGCTATGTTCCCGTGATTGGCTACATGATTCCGCTTATTTTTTACGCTTTGAACACGGCGGGCGACAAATATGCCGGTAAACTGTATCTGTTCTCCATGTCCCAAGGCAGCTTCGGCGAAAAATACGCGCTTTTCGGAGCGGCCGCTCTCCTCCTTGCAGCGACTTGTTTCATTAGAGCAGCCATAAGACGGCTTAGGTAGCGGAAAATTTCTCGTTAAAAGCTTCAATCCTGGGGCGGGTCGTAATATAATGGTATGCGATTCTTTATTGTTGACCCAAAGGAGAAATCTTCAAGTGCAAATGAAATCGGAACTGTTTGTTTCAAATATAAATTTGGCTTCCTTCTCGACTTATGATATCGGCGGTGACGCCCGCTGGTTGGCCGCTCCGAAGACGGCCGAAGAAGTGCTGACCGCTTTAGAGCAAGCTTCGGCCAGCGGTTTGTTGCCGTTTTTGTTCGGCATGGGCTCCAATCTGCTCTTTCCGGACCAGCCAAGCAAAGAAATGTTATTTATTTCCCTGCGGGAGCAGGTGGATTTCCATATAAAAGGAGAACGGCTGTATGTTTCCGCCGGTACGCCGATGTCGCTGCTGGCGCTGCTTGGACTATATGGGGGGCTTCCGGATTTCGAGTTTACTTTTTTGCTGCCCGGCACGCTGGGAGGCGGAATCTACATGAATGCCAAGTATTTTGACCGCCAGATCTGCGATGTCCTGGATACGGTGTACTACATCGACCTGACGGCGATTGGCCGGGGAATTCAGGCGATTGCGGGGCAAGACTGCGAGTTTGCCTACAAAAAATCGATTTTTCAGCGTCATCCCTGGGTGATTGTCGGCGCCGATTTAATGACCTCCCGCCCGGTCGCCCCCGCCACTATCGCCGTTTGCCGCAAGCAATTGGCCGCACCGTCGCTGAGCATTTCAAGCCTGGCGGAATTCTCGGCTTATTTTATCCGGCAATTTGAACAAAGACCGAACTCTTCCGCTGCGGCTTCAGCCGCGTTAAAAGGAATCATCGCGGATCGGACGGGAAAACATCACTTTTCTTTTCCATCCTGCGGTTCGGTCTTCAAAAACAATTACGCCATCGGACAGCCGATCGGCAAACTTGTGGAGAGCCTGGGCCTCAAAGGCACGGAACGCGGCAAAGCGATCATCTCCCCTACCCACGGCAACGTCATTCAAAACCGCGGAGGCGCGAAGGCACAGGATGTATTGGACCTGATAAAACTGGTGCAGGAGGAAATTTATAAACACTACGGTTTTGTCCCCGAGCCGGAAGTGGTGATTGTATAGTCACGCACGCAGGTAAACTTTTCAAAAAGTAAACAGCAGTCCGAAATGGTGCTCCGCCGCTTTTTTATACAAAAGAATTAACTCGTCGTAAGCTTCAATCAACTCGGAAAAGCCGGACTTATTCAAAGCTCCATCCGAAGACATCCCTTTTTCCGCAAAAGTGCTTCTGCATTCAATCAGGCCCTTGAGTAATGATGGAACATCATCCGCCTGAACAAATCCCATGCCCATGCCTCCCGGATCCAGTTGAAACGTTCCCGCCCCAACCGGGCGGCCAAGCAGAACGTACTCATGGTCGAAGCTTGCAGGAAGTTCTTTTAAGTTCTCCAGTAAATCGTCCCAGGCATACGCAAGTCCGTGGTCCTCTTCCGGGTCGTAAAAACAAGTCATCGAAAAGTCGGCGAGTTCCTGCACATTTCCGACCTCTAATTCATCTTCCCAATCATGATCCAGCAGCTCCCCCGTATATACCGAGCGAACCCGCCCCATGCGGTTCGTAATGAACTCGCGTAGTGGCTCGGGGTCGTTTTTTTCGCCGCAAGCGATGATGAGACGGCAAAGCTCCTGCTCAAAACCTTTTGTATTAAATAGAAATGCTTTATGCTCCATGGTTTGACGCTCCTATCGGCACATGTTTTCTCGCTCTAAATCCAATACATCGCTGAAACCAGCCTGATCCAGCTTGTCCAGAAAATCATTGAACCCATAACGGTGTAAAAAGCTAACTTCCTCGTTGTAAAAAGGGGCGGCTACCAAAAATCGAATCTTCTTGCCCGAACCATGTCTTATTCTCGTGTGGAAACCTCCCCAGTTTCCTCAGCCAGGCAAGCGGCCAATAATTTTGGGGATCGACTAATGCTGCCGGGGATACATCCCAAGTTGACGGTAAGTACATAAGCAGCTCGGTATATTTCCACTCCTCCTCGTCGTCAGCCGTATTTGCCGGTAACGCGCTCATCCCTGAAGTAATTAACGTGTAGTAACTTCTTGCGTTATTGCAGGCACCAAAAAAATATCGATATATACAATTTCGGAAGTCACTTCATGGTTCACAAGCTTGGGAGCACCGATATGTTTCGCAATATGGTTATGGATGCTCTCCATTTCAGCTAAACTCAATTGTGCAGGGTTTTTGTGGACCAGTAGCCTTCGAAGTTGTCCATCGCTTCCGGATTAATACACATAAAGCGTGCCTTTCGGCCATCTTCCATACCAACCGCAAGGACAGTGTCCATATTTAAGGACCTCCAGCATTTCCCTGAAAAATTTCGGACAGCCTTTGTAATCCTTAAATACTTCCTCTATGCCCGCATTAAGCATTAGCCAGCTCAAAATCTATTCAGACCTTCTGCCGTCCAAAACTTATTCAAAATACTGAATATATCTTTCCTGGATAGGCGTCCATTCATCGTCCACGATTTCAACTTCCAGCAATTTGGATTTATGCTCCAAGTTAGATATAAACAGGGCGCAGAAGTCGCCGCCGGTTGGATAATAGAATAAGCCGTAGCCTTTGGGCGAAATAAGCTTGTTCACTTCTTTGATCTTTTCCGGCACATATTCATACGCAAACTCCCCCAGTTCCTCGAGTTCCTCTTCGGAAGCCAATTCAAGGTTATGGGCGAATTCATAATCCAAAATATAGTTCACAATCTCTTGATTCTCTTCGCCTCGATGATCGAGATAGAGAAATCGCTTCGTAGCAAATCCGTAATCTACTAAGTCCGAGTACTTATCCAGTATCTCGGGGTTATTTAACAAGTCTTGATCTTCCTCGAAAATAAGGGGGATGAGCGCTTTTTCTGACATTCTGAAGTCCTCCTGGTGGATTATGTAGGATGATTACTATGATTATCGAAACAGCTCCCCATGTTGGTTAGGGATATACTCGGGGTAATTCTTGCGGTAGAAATGATCGATCAGACGCAGCATCGGGTCCCACTCCGGGTAAGGTTCAGGGTTGCTGATCTCCATTTTGGCTTCCGGGTTGTTCATTAAAAAATCTTCAAAGTGCTCGGGAATCGGCAAGCCCTGCATTCTCCGCACATGAATCAGGAACAAAATTTCGTAGGGATAAAATCCATATCGATAATCGCCAAACTCATGAAAATTCCCTATTTCAGAAGCCTGCACCGAATGGAATAATGACATGCTGCCGATCAATTGCGCGATCTCCGTTGGGTCGGATGTCGACCATCGATCCAATACGTGCCGATACACCTCCAGGTCATCCGGTATCGAATCGTACGGCAGTCCGGCCTCCTTCAACTTTTGCTTCACAACGGTATGTACGTGTTGATCGGTTCCTGCGACGGTCTTTTTTCTATATTGCAAATACAACTCCATCAAAAACCACACGTGTGTGTTCGGATCATCGGCGTCCAGAATGTTCCCGCCCAGACGGTTTACTATAAAATCAAAGAGTATACTTTCTTCTTTCTCCCACCCAAACATTGTGAAATGAATTAACGCGACGATAACTTCTCTAAACGTATACTCCGTCATCATCTTAGGATACCGGACTTTATAAAGATCCTGCGCCATGCATTGATAGAAAACGGCCATTTGCATGTGCTTTAAACCTTCCGGCCGCTTCCCGCCGGTAATCAATACGTCGTTTTTCCATTGGGACAGGTAATAGGAAGCTATGGAGTCTAAATCGATCAGCAATATGTGATCTTTTTTTGTATTATTTGATTCTACTATATCAACGACTTCGCTTTTGTCCTCATCATAATCTTCTTTGACATCTTCAAACTTGATCCCATTCACAAAATTTTTACTGTATCTTTTGTACGCTATATTGAGTTTTTTGGGGTTGAGCATTCGACTAGTCTCCTTCTTCCAACAAATCCATATCTTTGGCCCCTGCGTTAACCCGGGTTAGGTTTATATACCCAGTGACCGTACCGATCAATGTAACCCCACTCGCCATCATAAGTGACCAAACCGAGTCCACTTTTCAATTCGTGTGCAGTATTAAACACATTTTTCAAAACATATCGCCCTTTTCTGTCGATATAACCGTACCTGTCTTTACTTTCCACCGGAGCCAATCCGTCAACGAATGCCCACACGGTTTGAAATTTGGGTCTGATCACGGCTTCTCCCAAGCTGTTCAAGTACCCCCACTTCCCTCCTGTCTTGAAGCGAAACCCCGCCAGACCTTCACTAAAATCTTTAACCTGGTAGTATTGGGGCGGGATTACGAATTCCCCGAGTTTATTGATAAACCCATATTTGTCTCCATCGATCGAGACACCGGCCAATCCTTCGGAAAACGGGGAAACGGACGAAAATTGCGGAGGAATCACTACATTTCCTGTTTCATCCATATATCCATCTTTACCCTCTAAAGATACAAAAGCTAATCCATCCGAAAAGGCATCAATAAAATCATAATAATCAGGCTCGATAATTGCATTACTCTGCAGATCATATAGTCCCGCTTTTCCAATTGATTAAAGCTGAAAATGTCCCGTTGGGATTAACCCCAATGATTCGTTCAAAGATCGGCTCCACTACATACTGACCGGTTTTGTTTATACAACCGTATATACCATTTGTACCTACAATGGCAAGCGCATTCTCAAAATTCCCCTCATAATCATGATCTCCCGTTAGTTCTATCGCCAGTTCATTTTTCGAATTGATATAGCCCTTTTTGTTATCAAAACTCCATACATAGGCCAAACCCTCAGAAATCACTTGCCATCTTGTATATAGGAGGAATCACGATTTCTCCCTTATTGTTAATGAAGCCGTATTTTCCATCTACAAGGATTCTAAATAACGGTTGCTCCTCCATCCGGGTCCCCTCCGCGTTTATTTCTTTTTGGTTAACATATAGCTCTGTCTTATCATTACCTTCAATCCTTTGTCATCTTTTCAATCACAAACCCATCACTATGCGACTTCACTAGATACAGCTCGTCAAATCCCTCACTATATGAAGGGGGCTGCAATTTTTTTAATGTGCTTCTGATCCCTATTTCTGCGACCTTTTCTTTCCCTTGCCTCTGTTCGTTTCGCTCATACGATAAATCATAATTGGGTTCAAAATAATAACCCACGATTTTAAATTTATGTTTTTTAGCTAATTCGATATATTTTTTCCGATCCTCCACGGCAGGATTCGTATTATCCACTACAAAGGGCAGGCTGGTACGAAGGGAGGCTTCCAGAAAAACATTCTCCCGATGCCTGGATCTTAACATGTCGAGGTTTATCCTCATATGGGTTTTAAAGAATTTTTCCTTGTAAAATGTTGATTTCCCGGAAGCCTGAATTCCGATGAAAATAACACATTCCATAATTATTCATCCTTTGATAAATACACGAATTGGTTGATGTACTCTCTATCCTGACTAAAAATCGGCGTATTGAGGTCTACGTCCCATTTGCTGCGAATCGCTTCCCCTTTTTTATAGAACTGCTTGGTAATGCATGCCCCGCGTTTCTGCCAAACGGGCAAGTCGTTCCAATTGATGCCTTTCTCCAAGAACAGCTTATCCTGAAGTTTTCCCCCGTCCAACCCCTGCAGTTCCTCGTGAGGAAAGTTGGCCTGAGCCACCATCGAAATACTGTTTTTAGTCGCGTCTTGTTGTCTCCAGAGAAAATAATTAGTGACTTCATCATGAGGAAGCACCCAAGCCCGGCTATCAAAAGTAGCCAGCGGTTTATCCGGATAGGCTTCTTTAATGACCTCATTGAACTTTGCGGTAGCCATTGAGGCCGAAACCGAAACCATCTTTTGCAGATTATTTTCAAACCAGGATTGTGTTGTTAGCTTGTCATAATTGGTCAAAAGAATCGATATCTCGTCACTTTGATGATAAATCAACTTGCAGCCCATCATATTCTGCGCCAAGTACTTGCAGGTCTCCCAAAACGCTTGGATTAACGCTTCATCGAACGGTTTTTTCATATCCCGCGTAAAGGTGTGAAAATGGGAGCCATCGATTCGAATGATCACCGGGAGCCGCTGAGGAAGCGTTTGTCTAAAAACGTTCTCATACCCCTTCATTCGGTTGCCAAAGTCGTCTTTTTTCATTATTTGTTCTTTTGTCTCCTTCTTAATCATGCATCCAAGGCCCATTATAGATAATTATGGAAACATCCTCAAACTGTTGACCGTTCAAGAACTTTCGCTGGGTAGTTCCATTATTAAAAATCCCAACCTCTCAGTTATATAAATGAGAGATTGGGATTTAATGATTCAACAATTTCGTCCCTATCTAATTTAGCAAAACGGATTTAGCTTAAATTTTCCGCCTTGCACCTGTACCGCTTGTGCGGCTGCTTCATTCCCTTGTTCGCATGCTTTTTCTAAAGACTGACCATGAAGCAATGAGGCAATAAATGCGCCTGTATGGGCATCTCCAGCTCCTATTGTGTCAACCACAGGCACCTTTTTCCCATCAAGAGTAATCATGTGTTCACCGTTGTAACAAAATGAGCCCTTGGGTCCTAACGTAACAACAACCTCACTCTGGGTGGATTGATGTAATCTTCGAACAGCTTGTTCAAGCTCCGGTTCGCCGGTGAGCTCCAGAATTTCACTTAGATTGCTGTGCACAATAGGCCTTAATGCAAAAAGTTTTTCCAAGTGCTCCTTTTTAATGACAGAAATGCGCGGAGACGGATCAAAGATGATTTTGCCGCCGGATGAGTTCTTAGATAATCGATTAAGAATTACATCGGCTTTTTGTCCCTCAAGGGAATAACCCGTCAAATAAATATAGCGATAATCCTCAAAATGGATCTGACTGAACCATTCGTCTTTCCAATATTCCTCGATTCCATTAAAGGTAATAAAGGTACGTTCCCCGCTTTCTTCTACAAGCGATAAGCTCCAACCATTGTCCTTGCTGGAATCTTCAATGAACAGTTTATGCCCTTCTTCGTTAAACGCCTTTTTTATAATATCAGCGTGAATTCCTCTGCCGATTGGAACCATTAGATCATATTCGACATCCAGTTGCTTTAAAACATTGGCCACATTATACGCGCATCCCCCCACGATACGGTCAATCATTTCGCCCGGAATATCCTGTCCCGTTTCAGGGACGTGCTGAACTTTCGCGATCACATCGATGAAAACGCCTCCAATAAGCAGTACCCTATTACGATTAATCTTTCTCATATATAACCTCACTCGTCTGTTTAATTTTCGCTCGTATGGAGATGTAATAGTAACCTCCACTGATTAATAGAGTAATGGGGATGTAATAACTGGATTCAATAAAATTCTTCAGGATCAAAGCCGCACTGACACCTAAAATCCAGCCGATTACACCACCAGCATTAAACGGATTGAACGAAGAATCCTCCAACAATGATTTGCTGTATCCGGCGCGTCTTCTTAAGAAAGTATAGTCAATTAAATATATAGCTATCCATGCGGCTAAACCAATACCTAAGTAACTTAAAAAGGTTTGGAAATTTCCCATAAAGTTGTTGGAAACAACAAGTACATAAAGTGGGATAATTGTGATTAGGACAGCATGAATAGAAATGGCAGTGGAGTCTTTAACCTTTAAATTAAACGAAGCAAGAATGAGTCTTGATGATTTCAGTCCAATAAAGCACATAGGAGTTATTCCTCCAAGCGCGGCAATTAAATAGATAATGGTCATCCACCCCGGTAAAACGCTTCCAATTAGTTCTATAGGATTTTCAGCACTCGCTAGTCCATCTACCTTGGACGCTAATAGAACGCCTGTTCCAATAATTAGAAATAGGGGAATGAACGCTCCTGCGGTCACATTTAAGATGATTGATCTTGAAGAATTCTTTCTGCTTTGATAGCGACTGTAATCAGAAGCCGCCTTCGTCCAAGTAAGTCCTGTTCCTATAATGACAAACATCAAGGCCGGCAAGAAGCTGGAAATCCATGATCCGGACTTCAAGCCAAAAAGATGGTGCCAATCCGTATTCGGTATGAGGAAAGCCAGTACGATAATGGTCAGGCCGCCAAAAATATAAGTAAAGAAAGCTTGGGCTTTAACCAGTGTTTCCTGGCTAAACGATACGGACGCCAATACCAAACCCGCAAAGATTAACCAGGCTATAAATTTTAAAGGTGTGCTTGTATTTAACCCGAATTCATTAAAGATCGACAGGAGCACCAAAGTACCGGTCGTGACATTCACCGATAACCAGCCTACTTGGCCAAACCATCCTACTAAAGCAGGTATGAAATTACCTTTAAAGCCGAACGCTGCTCTGGACATGACGAAGGTTGGCGCCCCACTGTCACGTCCGGACAAACTCGCATACCCGACCAGTACAAAAGACAACGGCCCGAGAAGGGCGACTAAAATCGACTGAAAAAAGCTTAATTGGAAGTTTACAATTATTGCACCGTATACAATTCCTAATATTCCGATGTTCGCTGCAAACCACATAAAAAATAAATCCCGCGGTTTACCCGTTTTTTCACCATCTTGAAGAATAATTGTCTGCTCTTTCTCCATGAATTACACCCCTTTAAATTGTGACTTATGGGATTCTAACAAATGAGCATATTTTTTCAAGTCTACATTATTTTCACGATCAATGGTTTCAATCCAATCTTTACGGATCGCATCGTAACCATATTTTGCTCCGCAAATAGCAGTCGCCATCGCGCCGATCGTATCGGTATCTCCGCCAAGGTTTGCACAGATTAAAGCACATCGATTCGGGTCTTTCGCATAATAGGCAATCGCCAGTGCAGCCGGAACTGATTCACTTGTCATTGTACCGCAACCAATGACATTATAAATTTTCTGTGTGAAAGTTTCTTCGTCATCCTGGTATCTATCAGCAAATTCAATGCCAAGCTTCAAGCGCTCCGGAATGGAGGCCGCAAAGGTTTCCGCCCCATTCATTGAAGCCAGTTCATAGATATTGAGAGCTCCCTTAATAATTTGCTCCCAGTTTTTGTCTTCTATTGAAGCGCTTACAGCATAGGCAATCATGGCCGCACCGCCGATGGATACATCAGTCGAGTGAGTTACTTTACTCACTTCATATACGTATTGCGCTAACTCTTTAGATTGAGCTGTCGAGAATAAGGCACCAATGGGAGCAATCCTCATTGCCGCCCCGTTTGTAAGCGCCTTGCTCGTAAATGTTTCTACATCTTTTCCTTCTTTAATTGCCAGGAGAGCCATTTTTGAACTTGGACCTAATATATTATTTTCAAAAGCATCGATTCGGATTGCCCAATTCAGGAGTTTTTCAGCAATTAAAGTGTCTGAAGGAATAAAATCATTTTCAATTAAAGCATCTAAAATAAGCAGTGCCTGTGTCGTATCGTCTGTAAATTGTCCTTTAGTAAAATTACAAGCAACGTCATTTTCTTTTGGACCATCTAAAAATTCAGTAATATTACCAAAATGAGATTTCACTTTTTTACGGCTCCACAGCTCAGAAGGCATCCCAAGCGCGTCTCCTATTGCCATACCATATAACATACCTAGTACCTTCATAAAATACCTCCCTCTTTTAACTCGTTCGGTTATTCGTACAAGTTAAAACGATAATATAATACGCCTGACGATCTGTCAAGCGTATTATATATACTGATTTAATTTAAACTGAAAATGCGGTCCATAAATAATGTGTATTTTTTCAATCTCCATGCCGTCCTTGCTATATACAGTTCCTCTGGCCTCAAGCAAAGGAATTGGACTGTCCAGCTCCAATCTCTCGCACATTTCATCATTGCTTATAATGGGGTTGATATCCAAAACTACATGATGTGGAAATATTTGATATTCCTTACGTAAGGTTTGATATAGAGAAGTACTATTAAAATCAAACTGATCAATACCTTTAAATAGTTCAAGAGGAAGCATGGATTGATCGATGGTCAACCATCTTGTTTTGTCATTTAACTTTGTTCCACGTACACGTTCCAGTTTAAAATAGGTAATATTGTTTTCTATAACAATTTCTTTTTTCAGCACTCTAGTAACAGGTTGTTGGTTCTTCTTTAAGGACAGATCGGTAAACCCTTGAAAGTTCCAAAGATTCTGTTTGGTTTGACGCAGCCTTACAAAAGCACCTTTCCCCTGTTCTTTTTCCACAAGTCCTTCTTTCACCAATTCTTCAACGGCTCTTCTTATGGTACTGCGTGTAATACCGAAATCTCTCATTAACTGATTTTCCGAAGGCAACACTTCACCCTCTTTTAAACTGCCATTTAAGATTTTTTCACGTAATTTATTTTTTAACTGAACATATAACGGGATATCATTATACTTGTTTAACATTTCATTTTCCCCTAAGCATTAATAGTGTTACATAAATATTTCTTAACCATTATAACATATTCCAAACTATTGACTCTCAGAAAATTACAACGCTTTCCGGTTCCTTTTAATTATTTTAACCTGTGTAATTGAGGTAATACGGCGCGATATGCTAAGATAACAATAAATAAAGGAGTCGAGTGCCATCGGCTCCCTGCACAACATTTGGGTGGGAAACCTCCAAGATAATACGGAAGATAACCCGTTCCCTTGGCAGCTAACCTGGGCGGGTTATTTTCGTTTATTCAGATAAGTGGGCAACGCGAGGAAAACATCCCGAGCATAAGCACTTCCGAAAACAAAAATTTAGTGTGCTTGACCGGCTCGGCTCTGACCATTAATTGCAAATCATACAACTAACTTCATATCCATTTGCCTAATCGTTAGTTTAATTGCATTTCATACATTTATTTCCTGGTCTCTTTGCCTCTTCTTCGAAATATAGCGGAATAATTGCAGGTTTTACACTTAAACAAGCGCTGTGCCAGCATTTGCGGATAAGTAACTGTACTTTTTGCAACTATTCCATTCAACAATGACCAAGTAAGCCGGAGTTTGGGAAAGAGCGACGCGAACTCCTAGTTTAGAAATTGCTTACACTCTGATGACTCTACTCACCGTTAAAAGAAAAACACCACAATAGAAGCAACTTGCTCATAGTGTGGTGTTCAAAGAATTGCTCATGTAAAGCGAAGTTACCCCTACGTAAATATCGTTGCAACAATCAAAATAAATCCTATCACCAGGCCGATAGGGCCCCAGTAATGCATAGGGATAAAAAACAGACTATGCCGGAATCCCATTTGGTAGCGTTGCCCCGTTTCCATATCAACCAGCACTTTACCCGCATCGGCGTTAAGCGCTTTTCCTATATACCAGATAATCACTCCCGACACGATGAACACAAAAGCCAGCGGCAGCCGGGCATCTATTATGTCAAGCCCCAGAAGGGACACTAAACCATTGACAATAAAAAACAAAACCCCTGGGATAACGATATTTAATATTCCCAGCCCTTTCCAAATAATCATGCAAAAACTTCCTTTCTTAGAATCAACCCTTATTCAGGTCCAATGACAAACACATCATATTCCAAAATAGCCTCTTGCAGTTTCTTCTTATAGTCCTTGGGCGTGCCGTCTTTGTTGTGTTCATCGAACGTCCGCGATTGCTCGGCCCGCTGCAGCAAATCGGTGGCGGAGGCTTTCACCAGCATGATTTTATGCTTCAGCATATTTCCATACGAATTATAAGTCTCCAGCCCTTCCTGCTTTACCCGCTCCGGATCGTCAGCCAAGGCGATATACTGGGCTACTTCTTCTGTAAGCCGATCGTACAGAACCCGGTAGGATGCGGCATCGAGGCCGTTTAATGTCTCCGATGTCACGCCCTGCCTGATCAGTTCGTCTTCAATCGCTTCCGCTGCCATGATCGATGCAAGCGCATGGTACCGGATCATCTGATCGTTTGCCTTGAAATCGGCGAGATCCAGCTCTCGCTGCTTCATTAGTGCGGATGCAGATTAACCGTGAAGTCTTCCGCAAGCGGCTCCCAATCCTTCAGCAGAACCTGCAGCTGTTCATGCAGCGTTTTCCCCTTCGCAAAATTGTCATCGACGTAAAATTTGAACCTGTAATAAGTATCGATTTCGCCAAGCATCTTGACCAGATCCTCCAGCTTCGGAGCAAGCTTCGTTACGGCGTCATCGACCTCGGGCAAGGCAGGCTGTTTAGCGGCCAATTCCGTATACTCCGCCAGTTTATAGGTCTCTTTAAGCTCCAGATTTACGCCCCACTCCAGATGAGCCTCTTTGCGCAGAGCGAATTTTTCCTTATGTCCGAACCGTTCTCCGTACCGTTCCAGAACATCGGCTATTTCGCCATGGATATAAATATCCAGGGCGCTATAGCCGGCATATTTCCGTGCCGCCGCTTCCGTTCCGGGATTTTCTTCCTGGGTGGAGGCAGCCGGCTTTGTTCCTTCCGGCCGGATGATCTTCACCAGCTCCAGCGGCGCCTGGCAGGACGAGAGCAGTACAACCAGAAGACTTAAAGATACAACAATCCCCCACCTTGATCTCACGCTTTTCATCGAATTAATTCAAGCCCGCTAAACTGCTGGTGGTATTGTAGGCATCCACGAGGAAAGAGACCTTGCGGTCAAACGTCGACAAAATCGCATTAGACCCGCCTGTCGTCACTTTGCCTTCCGTGTCGCTGTTAATCTCCGGATCCTGTTCCCGCAAAATTCTGAGAATGTCGGTTGCCGTTACTTTTACCCCTTCTATGCTTGTCGGGAATATTTCGAGATTTGACCATCCCTCTTTCTTCCGTTGATCGGCATCCTTGGAATACTCAAAATAATGCTCGATATCCTCGGTCAGCAACTGATACAATTCCTCATATTCCTTAACATCGAAATCCAAAACGTTTTCGTCCCCGACTCCCTTATTGTAAAAAGCTTCCTGAATCTCCTGTGCCCGCAATACGATGCTCATCGCGTAGTAGCGTATCAGCATATCTTCATCCTTCAGCTTCTCCGCATCCGCATACTTGCGCTCATTCGTGATCTCCGCAAATGCTTCGTTGAATTGCTGCCCCACCTCTATGTACTTCTCAAACAATGAAATAAAACGCGTATGTAGTTCGCGGCCTTGTTTAAAATCGTCATCGACATAGGTTTTCGCCGTGTAGTAGTTTTGAATGTCATTATTCGTTTTCATCAAATCTATGATAATCGGCATTAACTCTTTTACTTTCTCATCCGTTGCACCATAAGACGGTTCGGCGGAGGCAAAATCCAATGTTTTCCCGGCACTCTCGATCACGGTCGGAATAAACGGCGTTGTGCTGTACCCGTCAAACCTGTCATCGATGTAAATTTCCTTCTCCGGACCGAACTCCTCCACATACCTGGTGAAAACAAGGTCATACATCCCACCGTTAATCTGATTGCTAAGGTCAATGTAATCGTTATACTTAAGCGTATCCTTCACCTCGTCTCCACCGGCCGCCCCCGTAAGTTTCCCCGCTGCCGGCAGGCTGCATGCCGTTGTCGCTATCGCGATCAACATCATACACAAAAACAAATTTACAACTTTCTTCACTACGTTCTCTCCCTTTTTTGTCGTAATCTCGAGTCTCCCCGCACCTTTAACTATATCGGCTGGAAGCGGCGGATTTGAATAGGGGGTGGGAATATTATTCACGCGGACAAAAACAAAAAACATCTGTAAATCCCGTGCTGTACAGGATATGACAGATGTTTCTCCCAAGCCTTCGGCCCGCTTGGCCAGGTGGTTATTCTGGACTTCTCTATTTCGTATGGAGCTCCAGGACCACTTTCCGAACTTGGTTAGGATGGGTTTCGATGAGCTCGATCGCTGCACGAAAATCCTCCAACGCAAAACGATGCGTGACAAAAGAATTCACCGCGATCCTCCCGCTGTTAAACCATTCTATCACTTCAGGAAACTTGCCCGATTGCAAACGGGAGCCCGCGATGGTTACTTCTTTCTTAGTAATGGGCAGCTGCGGTATTTGCGAAGGGGTCTCGCCAAAGCCGAGAACGACGACCCGTCCGGCCACAGAGGTCATTTCCACCGCCTGTTCGAAGGTTTTTTCCGTACAAACCGCATCGATCGTTACGTTCGGACCTAATCCGCCCGTTATGCGCTTAATCTCGTCGGCCACATTATCGGTAAGCGGATTCAAAGTATAGTCGGCGCCAACTTCCTTAGCATATGCCAGCTTCTCATCGCTTAAGTCGGAAATCACGCACACCGCGCCTTTGAGTTTGGCGACCTGCAGCGCACACAATCCGATCGGACCCGCTCCCATAACAAAAACATAATCTCCAGCCCGGACATCGCCACGCCAGTTTGCTTGGGCACCGATCGTAAACGGTTCGACCAAAACCGCCTCCTCCCAAGCTAAGCGATGGTCCACTTTATGCACTAAATGCTCGGGAAGGACGATATATTCCTGGAAGGAGCCGTCCTTGTGAACTCCGTACACCTGCAGCTTGGCGCACACATTTTTGCGGCCGGCTTTGCAGGCATAACATTGTCCGCAGGTTTCGATCGGCTCCATGACCACCTTATCTCCGGGTAACAGCCGGTGGACATCCGCGCCGATTTCTTCGACTTCCCCAGCCATCTCGTGGCCGATTACGCGCGGGTAGGTGGCTACCGGAGAAGTCCCGTGATAAATGTGCATGTCGGAGCCGCATATGCCCACCATACGAACTTTAATCAACACCTCGTTACCGTGAATAATCCGCGGCATTTCTTTTTCGATCAGTCTCATTTTCCCCGGTTCCACAACTTGGATCGCTTTCAATCCACTCACTCCGTTCCCTTATAATTTAGGTTTATTTAAGCAATCGTCCGTTCCGTGGCAAGCTTCACTTTTTTATCCTTAATGGGCTTTACGAAAAAAGCGACACACAACGCCCCGATCACCGCCAGCCCGCCTGCCAGAATGAAAGCGCTTGTAAAATGACCTGTCGTTTGCACGAGCATTCCCGTAGCCGTCGGGCCGATGATGCCGGATGTATTTGCAAGAAAATGCATGAAGCCGCCGACGCCGCCCACCCGCTCTTTTTCAACCGTATCTTGAATAATCGCCCAGTACGTAATCGCTGTAAGATACAGGAAGAATACCGCCGCTGCCATCAATGAAACCGCGGCAGCCGTGGTGTTGACCAGACCGGCAAAACCGATACTGACCGCAGCGCCAAGCAAACATGTGACCAATACGACTTTGCGGGAGAACATGGCATTGCCTGTCTTTTTGTAAAGAAAATCGATAATGAAGCCGCCCAAAGCAAAGCCGAGAAATCCAACCGTCCACGGAATCATCGTGGCAAAGCTCATCTCCTTGATGTCCAGGCCCCTGGCCTGAATCAAATAACTCGGGAACCAGGTCAGGAAGAAAAACAAGATATAGTTGTAAGCAAAAAACGCTACCGACGTAAACAAAACCGTCGGATGTTTCAAATAAAAAGAGAGCGGGGTTTTGGTTTTGCCGGCCGGAGCAGGCTGTACCTCTTTTTCATCATCAGCTTCATCGTCTGCAACGTCCTTCGGAGCATCCTTCACGCATTTGAGCCAGAACGCCGTCCAAATCAGACCTATAATCGTAATCAGGACAAAGGATACTTTCCAGCCCCAAGTCAAAGCAATAATCCCGACGATAGGACCCGAAATGGCTCCGCCCAGCGAGGTTCCGGCCATGGAGATCGATAAAGCTCTGGCCCGGTATTTCTTCGGAAACCAGTTATTACCATTTTGCTTTGCGAGGAGGAGAGCGGACCTTCCCCCATCCCAAACAATACGCGCGCAATAAACAAAGAGACAAAGTTGAAGGTAGCGGCGGTTAAACCGGCAAAAAGCGACCAGAATGTCATGGAATAACCGAGCACCTTTTTCGGGCCGAACTTGTCGGACAAGAAACCGCCTATAAAGTTAAAGAGAGCGTAACCAATAAAGAAGCTGCTAAATAATAGGCCCATCTGAGCCGCATTGAGCTGAAAACTTTTCTGAATAAATGGAGCTGCGACGGAGAAAGCCGAGCGATCCAAGTAATTAATAACTCCCGCCAAAAACAGCAAAACCAGAACGATGCCACGCCCTTTAGATAACATGCGCTGTTGACTCCTTTCAATTATGGAATTTTGTCGCCACTCGTTTATTAAACGCCCGAGCAGGCCATAAATCCGTCGTCAATATGTACGGCCAGCCGTGGGGTGAAATTGCCGATCGCCGCCTTCGCCGCACAAATTGCTTTTTCCAATTAACATAAAGCGCTTTCTTATAACTGCTTCATCTGTACAGACTTCTTAAGGCCAGCCTTAAGTGAAATACTAGCATACATTATGCTAGTATACAAGTTGAAGTTTGTGATCATTTTGTCACTCCCCGAAAAATAGTTCTTTTGCCCCCTGCTCCTATTTTTCTTCTAAAATTTAACTGTTAGCGGAATTATTGAAACGCTATAATGCTAATGATCATTTGCGTGGATTTAGAGAAAAAAAGGAGAGAAAAAGATGTTGAAAAAATGGCGATTATTCTTGATGATTGGCATTCTTATGGCGGTATCTGCGGGCTGGAATAACGGAGTATCTTATGCGGCTGCAGAATACGCTTGGGATAAGTATAAGGGCACGGAAGTCAGGACCTATAGACTCACCGCAGTACCCGGAAGAGCAGGATCTATGGATCAGAAAACGTTTTTTGCCGCGATCGGCGAAACCCCAAATGTATACGGAGGGTACACCGGCTATAGAACGGGGAAAACAACTGGGGTTGCAACCGTGAGTGTAACGGAAGGGGTTTATAAATATACGGTTGTTGATTTTATTCGCGATGTGGAGCCGGAAATTGTAGAATACGTCAATCCAAGGGGCGGGATCCCCCACCGCTGGAACGGAACCGATGATATTCGCATTTTCATGAGAGGGTCGGAAGCGGCTGCTTTGGCAGAGTTGTTTTATGAGGGGACACCAAGTGAAGGACGATATCAGTTTAATGCTGACGATGTTTATTTGGTTACGTTCTGGTCCAGTACGGTAAGGCCGATCAGTGGAATGTCCGCTGAAGCGTTAATCGAGGAAGGAGAACCTGCGTTTATAAATCGAGAGTTTGCAGGTCAAGTAACAAGCGAAGATCCTGCGGCTTATCCGCAAGATGGAATTTCAAACGGCTATTATTACGTTTATAAGGGTTCTCAAACACTCAATTACCAATGAAAACCATTGTTAAGTGATAGGGAATTATGGCTTTAAAAGGTATGTTTCTAAAACCACTTTTTTTGCTGGTTTTATTCACTCCCAGGGAGATTCTTCCGATAATCCAAGTATATACAGTTTGGTGTTTTTTGTAATGGGAATGAAAAGTCGTTTGAAAAAAAGTGCTAATTTTCACAATTGACATGGGGGTGCAGCCGAAGAGTAATTCGGTATTGTCTCGTAGAGGAGGTGCAATGATCTGAAATAATGAAGTGTGAAAAAAAATTAAACCGGATTAGGCGTTACCTGGCTGGTCTACTGGCGGTGTGGCTGTTCTGTATGCATAGTGTTCCCGCTTTTGCGGACAGAACCTTTAACGATATTGAACACTCCTATGCGGCCGATGCGATCGAGGCCATGGCTGCCAAAGGTTACGTTACTGGTTATAAGGATGGGAGCTTTCGGCCTTTGCAATTGATTTCGCGGCAGGAATGGGCAAGCATTTTCGCTAAAACCTTAAAGCGAATACCGACTAACAAAGAGCTAGCTTCTTTTCGCGATGTGTCCCCATGGGCTCTCCCTTATGTACGGGTCTTGCAGGAAGAGAGCATCACTAAAGGAATCGGCGGCCAATTATTCGGCGCCAAGCGCAATCTGACTCGCCAGGATATGGCCGTATGGTACGCCAGGTATTTCGGGGTTTCTGAAGATATCCCGTCCCCCGGTATATCCAGCTTTGTGGACCGGTCCGATATATCGGACTATGCGCAAACGAGCGTGTGGCTGATGGAGCAATTAGAGCTGATAGAGGGAGATACGAATCATTATTTCCATCCCAAACATTTTGTGACACGGCAGGACGCTACGCTGGTTGCTTATCGGGTATGGCTTGGCGGTGACGATCTGAGAGATCGGGCCAAGCGTTTAATGGATGCATCGGGAAATGAAGCTGCAATGGCGAATCAGCCGGCCAGCCCGCCTGAACCGAATACGGCAGCGGTCGATCTGGCGCCGGAAATTAGCGGCCGGCGTGCGAATCCGCAAATCGCGGAGCCCAGAAGCCATAGTCCCAGACCTGATCCACCGGCCGGTCCGGTAACACCGACAGATCCGGCAACACCAACAAAGCCGAAGCCGGAACAGCCAGGGATACCGCCGGAGCCTGGTCTCGACCCGCCTGTGACACCACCGGTGACACCGCCAACAAATCCGTCTAAACCACCGGTGCTTCCAGTAGGTGATCCTCCTGTGGATTTTGTGGCGGATGAGGTCGTCATCAAGGCGCCGGAGCTGGTAAATCAACCGGAAACGTATCCTTCGTATCAGCTGTCCTTTCAGCTCTACAAGGAGGGGCGGCCGGTAAGCATTCCCGCGGCCAGCGTCACAAATGTTACTTATGCATTTAGCGATGAATTAGGGGTTTTTGATGAACAAGGGAAAATCGCCCATGCCGAGCTTATTCCGGCGGCTGACAGCTTCATTCCTGTAGGGATAAAAATCACCGTTGCCAAGCCCTATCAGGTACTTACAGCCCAGACCAAGCTGATCGTAAAAGGAAAAGCTCCTCCAGCAGAGGACCCGAGTGTAATCAAATCCGTATACTTGGCCACGTATACCATTCCGCAGTCCCCTACTCTAGACCCTGCAGCCTGGAGTATGCCCTATGTATTTCAGAATGCCAAGGGAGAGGTTATACCACCAAGTCAGTTACCGTCGGACTTGAAGCTTCGGATCGAGGATTCCAGGGGAATATTTGACGAGGATGGGCACATCGCCAACCTGCATCTGATTCCTGCAGTGAACTCCGTCATTCCGTTCAAGATCGAAGTTGAATCGCCATCCCAGGGAATTCACTTCATATCCGATGCCGAATTAACGGTAGTACCCGGAGAACGCCAAAAACAATATTTTGCTGTCTCGCTAATGCTGCAGGGACAAGATCCGGGCAGTACGACCACGGTAGAGCAAATCGAGCAGGCTCGTCAATTGCTGATGGACCGCTTTGGCCCTAACATAAAAGTAACTTGGGCTATGGAAAATCGATTTGTTTTCGTAGAAACGAATCGCCCGCAGCTTAAAAAGGTGTTGGAATACGTCGATCAGTATGGTGATGAAGTCGGTATTCTGGACGGGTATCCGAATAACCTGTATGAGCTCCCTTTTTGGGAATTGCGGATGAACGAGTGGTTGTATATGTATCGTTATAATGCGCTTAATGAGCTGCACCAATCCGGTACGCTGGGATCACCTTCGGTGTTTGAAAGCATGGATACGGACCAATATCGGAAGTATCTGCCTAAATCACTGACCAGCTTTACGGTGAATCCCGAGCAAACCCAATGGCTTAAAGATCACTTTAAGATCACTTCCGCGATGGGATGGTCGGCTACACAATATAATGTGAACGGCATGTATGGCGAGGGTTCGCCTTTGATGCCTTACTGGTCCAATAAGGACAATCCAATGGTCCCTGCGCAGGGATTTACTGATAATAGCGGTACCGTATTCATGAACTCGATTACGATTGATCCGATTGGATCACGCTATACCCAAGATTCCTCACGCTGGACTCTCCATCCGGGCGACCCGTATGTGAATGAAACGGATGCGGCACCACAACTGTATATAGCACGACAATATTTAGATAATCCGTTTCAACGTATAAATACGGTAAACTACATGTCCATTATTTTGGACATCAACTGGCTTGCCAGCAACCATAACATGTCGCAAATCTGGGAGAACTTTGTGAATCACTTCCCTGCCCACCGCGAGGTCGAGATTGTGGGCGTGGACGGACTGAAACAGATTTATGAATCATCAGCCGGATCAAATAATGATCATGCGGAATTTACGCTCATGTTCAGAGGCTCCGGCATTAAGACGGCTATGGACTTCAATAATTCGCCGGCCAATCTGCGCTATTTGTGGACGGAAAACGCCTCACAGCGGATTATTTTATCCAAGGAAGATGGAGACGAAGCATGGTCTATTATTGATTTCACCGACTATACCCGCGTTCCGGTTCCAAAGACACCCTACAACCTGGATAAGAACACGGATGTAAGTTACGTCACCGGCAGGAACTTCAAGCTAAACCCAACGGCTCCGTTAACAGCGGAGGAAATTCAACGCATAAAGGATCGTTTGAAGGAGATTTACTTCGCGGAAGAAGTGAATTATCAGTGAGAGCCTGAGCCGGAGGGTGTTTTGGAACCTTTAGGTTAAAGAACAAGAACCGAGAGCATATCGCTTTCGGTTCTTGTTTTCATTCTACGCTTTGAAAATAATGCGAGTACTTCTTAACCAAATCCGGTGTGCAATATTCAAGCGACGTAATGTGCTCTCTGAGCAGTCGTTCCGTTTTCTCTTCATCATTAACGGTTATGGCTTCGAATATAGCCTCGTGTTCGCTTACAAGCTGATTCATATGCTTCGTTTCCAGCAGCTCTAAATACCGCATGCGGTTTAAATGACCGCGCATTTGATTGATGATCGATATCAACGTGGAATTTCCCGTAAGCTCCAATACCGCACTGTGGAAACTCTCATCAAGCTCAAGGAACCTATCGAAGTTTTGTTCATCAATGATTTTTCGATGCTCTTCCAAGATCCCCTTGATCTGCTGATACGCCTTCTCGAAGGCAGCATCGTTTGCGTTCCACTTCCTGGCCGCTTCTTTAAAAGCGCTCACCTCAAGACTTAAACGTACAAAGCGAGCCTCCTCAATCTTCTTCTTGGACATATATGCGATTCGGGCGCCGCGCTGCGGCAGGATCTCGATTAATTCCTCTGTCATCAAACGGCGGAAAGCCTCCCTGATCGGTGTCCGGCTTACCCCCAATGTGCTGCCTAACTCCGATTCAAATACGAGCTGCCCCGGTTCCAACTGCAGCGTAACAATGGCCCCCCGAATAACGTGATAAGCGTGATCGGACAGAGTGTTTCTATTTTTGGAAATGTTCGGTAAATTCATAACCGCGCATGGAGACACGAGACTTTAGTCGTGTGAGGTATTGCGCTCGGCATGAGGGCTACCCATCGGTAGCTCGAAAGCCGAAAGCTCCATGCCTCCTCCTTTCGTCATGAAGATTCAACCATTTTCCACTTGATCATATGCTATACTAGATTTAGTGAAAAGAGGTGAATCGGATATCTACTATTACAGCGAAAATCCAAATCTATGTCCCGCATGAACATACGGAAATGCTCATCAAAACAACAAAAGCCTATCGTGAATCCTGTAATTATCTTTCGGTCATTGTATTTAAAACGAAAGAATTAAATCAGCGTACACTCAATGACTTGTATTATCAAGAACTTCGAAGTCGTTTTGGTTTGAAAAGTCAAATGGCGCAATCGGTGATCAAAACCGTCATTGCCCGCTATAAATCTGCTCAAGTAGGCGGTCACGATTGGAACCTGGTCAAATTCAAATTACCTGAATATGATCTGGTATGGAATCGAGATTATTCTTTGAACTCTAACATGTTTAGCTTAAATACACTGGATGGACGTTTGAAGCTTCGTTACGAAAAACAAGGAATGCAACACTTCTTTGATGGGACGTGGAAGTTTGGTACGGCCAAGCTCGTTTATAAACATAAGAAATGGTTCTTGCACATTCCCATGACCAAAGAGTTCCCAGAATTAGATTTTGCGGATGTCAACCATATTGTTGGAATTGACCTCGGAATGAACTTTCTTGCCACAACCTACGACAGTCAAAACAAGACGACGTTTTATCCTGGACGAACGGTTAAACACAAACGAGGTCAGTATAAAGCCTTACGCAAACAACTTCAGATGAGACAAAGCCCCTCTGCCCGTAAACGTCTAAAGCAAATCGGTTCAAGAGAAAACCGTTATGTTACCGATGTGAACCATCAAATAACAAAGGCACTCGTTGAAACCTATCCGAAAAGTACTCTTTTTGTGATCGAAAATTTAAACCATGTTCGTTCAGTAACTGAAAAAGTATGTGTGCGCCATCGTTATGTGTTGGTTTCCTGGGCATTTCACCAGTTCCGTCAACTGTTAGAATATAAGGCTCAACGGAACGGACAACGAGTCATCGCATTAGATCCTAAATATACTTCTCAAACCTGCCCGAAATGTGGACATATTGAACGAGCAAATCGAAACAAAAAGACGCATACCTTTGAATGCCGAAGCTGTCACTATTGTTCTAACGATGACAGAATTGGTGCAATGAATCTGTACCGCAAAGGAATAGAGTACATCGGTACAGTTACAGCAGGAGTATAACTCTTGTCGTAGGGGCGAGGTCAACCGTCCTTATGTTCCAGCACGCTAAGGTAGGAGCACCGTGAGGTGCGTTTGCACTACCGGTTAGGAATAAGTCTAAAAGGCATGTGCAAAACACAAGCACTGTCTACGATGTAGGCAGAGACAAGCTCGTGACTATAGTCATGAGTTGTTGACATTCTCACCTTACCTAATATACTACGATAAAATTATTATACTAGTATGCAAGCCTTGTAATCAAACGTTTAATATTACGGTAATATTGAATACCTGGTACGAACATAAATAGCCTAAACCAATTTTACCTCATAGCTAAAAAAGCTTGCTCCCACCCTAAAAGTAGAAACAAGCTTTTAGAAGTGCCGAGTGTTACCGCAAATTATCTTCACCCATAAAGAAGCTCTTCCTTAGCTGCGTACACTTCCATCATCATTAACGCCCCAAGTTGAAACCCATTTATGAAAGTAGATGTAGCCTGCATCGACTCGGTCTGTCTGTGCAAATCGAGCAGCGTTTCAAGCTGGTTGAAATCATCGGTAGACAGTTTCCCTTTCCACATTCCTTTGGCTTCGGATATCTCTCTTCTTATTCTACGGAACTCGGAATCTCTCGGGACGATCTTCTCTTCCGGGCGAAATTCACCACAATATAATGCTTCCAGCATGCTTTTCATTTCCATCTTCCTTTCAGGGGTATTTTGGTACTTGAAGGAGAGAATCACGTTGTAAGTAGTTGATTTATTATGTAGTGTAACGGCATTCCGTATCATATTTTTATTGTATCACGGTACACCGTTACATTTAAGAGAATTTTCATGATATCATGAAGAAAGTATTAATAGCTGAAACGAAAAAACGTTATGGGGGAAATTAATCAATGCCAATCCGGCTTCGTTTAAAAGAAATCCTAGAAGAACGGGGAATGAGTCAGCGAGAACTCGCCCGCAGAATGAATATCCGACCAAGTACGGTTAGTCATCTCTGCTCCGATAAAGTCAATGCCGCCTATTTCGATACTCTGGAACAGATTTGCAAAACACTCAACATCAGCTTGCATGAACTTCTTGTAATGGAAGACAACTAAATAAATATAGCTGTAGGCTAACGTTATTTAGGACAGGTAACAGGAGCGACAGCCAATTTTAAACCAGCAAAATTTCCAAAAGGAACTCCTATATTATTAGGTTACGGTTAAGTCGAACATACTTAGGTATAGTAAAAAGGCTTATTCCTATTAGTTTAAATTGGAATAAGCCGAATTTTATATACCAACAACCAGCAATGCCTTTAATAATCAAATTCAATACATGTTTTCTTTGGAAAGTTTCCAACATGAGGCAAGATAAACTCTTCAAAATTTTCTTTCCAACATTGTTTTTGGCTCTCACCACCAATTGTAATATCACGAAGAAATTCAGGATCAAAGAAAATAGTCTGTCCTTCAACGACTAATTCAAGCGCATCACAAACCAAGCTATCACCAATATCCTCCAATCCATAAAATATCATTTTGTTTATTCTATTTTGTTTCTCCGACGAAACTAGAACTTGATTTGTGATTGAAGAAATACAATTTGGGTAACCTTCATCCTCATAGTTAGGTTTGAATTTTTTTACAACCCTAACATGTATTTTGTAATCATGTTTATCATGTTCTAGTTCAATATACTCAGACTCAAATTTAATGTAGACATATGATAAATTTGGATATAATATTTTAGGCTCTTCATCATCTGCAAAAAAACCAGAAAGATAGAAATCTTCAATGTAATTAATTTTCCTGTATTATCTTTTTTAATAGAGTTATCATAACTTAAACTCCTGTTTAGTCTACTATTAGAATCTTTGTATCCATTCAAGTACCAGATTCAAATAAAGTATGAAATTCCCCATTTTGTTTTATGACAACCGTCATTCCGTTTCCTCTATAAATATGGGATGGATCAGTCATAGTTTTATTTAATGTTCCTAAGCCTTCGTACTTAACAGATCCATCATCTATTATTTTTTTGATATCTTCCAAAAACTCTGTACCTTGTGTTTGTGACCATTTTGGATATTTTTCCAAAAAACTTTTCCAAGATAATTTTATGATCTAGGAAATGGCTCTTCAAGTTTTTTTCATTTACGATTTTTTCTAAATTTGGTTTAATTTTAAATGTATGAGTAAATTCTCCCGTCCTCTCAGGAACCTCTGGCCCTTCTCTATCATTAACAACTATGTAATCATTAAAGGGGTCGGAAATTTCAATTAGGACCAATATTGTTTCTGTACAATTTAGACTCTTAGATAATAAAAAGGGGTAATCAATGGTGTAATATGATTGACCTTTTATTATCTGATCTCAAAAAACTTCATATTCAAATCGGTTTATAGTGTTTTTTTTCAATTCAGATACTCTTATAAATCATGTGTATAGTCCACATCATCAATTAAACTTTGCATTCTCTCAAAAAATAGAGCGGCATTATTTAATGTCTCTGAAAGAAAATCTCTCTCTGAAAAGACGAACGAATTTTCGGCTACTACGAATTTGATCATACCTTTTTGTAATTTTATTAACTCTATTTTAACGGGCATATCTGGAAAATACGTTTCTGTCTTTCCACTCATCTTATATTCTTCAATCATATTTATAAAGTAACTCCAAAGCTGATCAATCAAGTCCCAATATTTAATTCCTATAATTTCCTGTTCATAATACTTAATTTCAATTGCACCTTCAATATAAAAAGAATCAATTAATTCTATTCATCCTGTACCCTTTCTTCGTTTATATTGATAAAATAATCTGTTGGTTGACTTCTAATTTCATCCCATTGCATAGTTTTGGCTGCAGGATGAAGCAAGAACTATTGAAGTTTAACATAAAAAACCTCCTTTTGATGAAGATGGTTTTATTTAAGTACAGGATTAAATCCTAAAACGCATTCCGCCCCACCATAATCCGACATCATGGAAAACGACGTCTTTGGACCCTTCTTTCATCACCTATTGCCTCATACTTCAATTGTACTTGAGTTTTTAAACCTAGCCTTTTTAGTACTAGTTATTTCCATTTCCTACTCCACTTTTTATTTTTCTCATAGAAAAAAGGCTCATTCCTCCTCTTAGTTCAAGTTGGAATAAACCTTTGAAATTTAGTCTAAACGATTTAACAAGAATTTACGTTAAGAAGTATAGTTTGTGTTTTCTTCTAATAATTTTTTTTGCAATAGTTCTATCATATCTTGAGTTCTTTTTATACTCAAATCTCTTCTACCATTTAAGTAAATAAACTCCTTTATTTCACTCCAATTACATTGCTCACTTATTACATTAATTTCTTGAGATAGGCCTCTGATATATATAGGTAATTCTCGACTTTTAAACTCTTCAATCAACTTATCTAAATCTGCATAATCCATACTCCAATTAAAATAACTTTCTATAAAATACTTGAAGTTTTCGTACTTTGGCGTTTCGTTGCTCAACTTTCTACTCCTTTAATTCTGTATCCCAAAGGTATAGTAGTTTTTTTGGTGTATAGGTTGTATTGTACAATCTTTGTTGTTCGCGTTATAAATAAACCTTAGTCATCTAATTTCCCGCTAAAAACCACTTTATGTAAAAAGGCTAATTCCTTCTTTTGGTTCAGACGGAATAAGCCTTTTTAAGTTTTACAGGGTATCTGGTGCCTTTTGACATTTCGGGTTGTTAGTTGTTTTGTATTTCTTGCTGATACAAAGTAAACACCAAAGCACTATTTACCTTGTCTTTTTGCCCAATATCCTTCAATTTCATTTATTGCATTTATTGCATCTGCTCTAATACTTCCATTCTTATGATTCAGATACTTGGTCAAATAGGACAAGTACTTCTTTTTAAAAGTGAAGCTTAATGTCGTTAATGCAGAGTGGAGACATTCATCCGGCAGATTTTCAAGATTATCCGCTAAAAAATCAAAGTTGATTCCATCAATATTTTTATAAGTTGCTGCAGTAAGTAATGTGTTAAATATCTCCTCCTTTAATTCTAAATTATCTTCTTTGATCCCAAAATTAAGCAATGTTAAAATTATATCTTCAAAATTATCAATTGCAGTGTTATAAGATTCGAAAATATCACAAAGATGGCTTAAAATTTCTATTTTTTCTTCATTATCCTTACCTGAAAGTATAGCTTCAAGTTCTTCTATGTTCAATTTTTCCGCCTCACTTATTTATGGAGTAAACGGGATATGTGTTTCATTAGCAATTGACTCATTATAGTAAGGGCTGCTCTCTCTAAGTACATTCTCTTTATGAAAGTTCCCGCTTGAGTCCATTGTCCACTTCCATTTTGGGTTTACTTGTTTAACTTCTACTCTATAAATCCATCCTTTTGCAGCATTGCTTCCAGGCGGTGCAGTAGGATCAATACTGTGTGCACGAACATCCCATGTCTTTCCTGTTCCATCAACCCATCTGAATTTCACTCCATCTTTAGCCCCTCCAGGCACTTGCCTCCAAGGAATTTGTTTAGCATTAGCAGGTATCCTAGTTATAAAGTCATTTAAGTCTTTAATGTTTTGAAAGTTACCAACCGCTCCAGTACCAATTTTATTTAAGTCGATATTTGCTACATCAAACGCTCCGCCCCCGCCACTGCTACTACTAAACTGAATAAACGGCTCGTCCGCAACACGATCAAGACGGAATCTACCAAATCCCCTACCCACTGAACCATATCCGGTATTCAACGCTGGTGCTTTTTCCCATTCCAGATTATAATTCCGCGGATTCAGATTAATATTAGCATCTTTCATTGTATTCTTGAAGTTTGCGTATTTATTACCTGCGGTTTCTTTAAGGGCCGCTAGTCTTTGGCTATCCTTAAATGTATCGGCGGCTTTCAAGTTGGGTTTGAACAAGACGGATACGCCAACTAAACTTACCACGATATCTGCCGTATTCACTGCTTCCTGATCCAGCCCGAATACTTTCGGACTGCTATAGTTGTTCCCTGCGTTCAGATCACGTAGTTTATCTGAACTTATTTTAATCTGCATGGCACCCACTGCGATTTCTGCGGCTCCAATGGCTGCTATATACAAGGAACTCCCCATCGTTGGGAGCGCCAACACGATGGCGACAACACCGAATAATATGCCGAGCGCTGCGGCTTGTTTCTGGGGAACAGTAACCGTATTTAGAAAGTTCAGTCGCGAGAGGTAGGTAACCGTTTCATCCCTTTTGCTGAAATAATCCGGTTTCTTGGGAATGACGTTCTCCAGCCAGAAATCGCTATTTTCCAAGCCTTGGCCTAGCGCATTCATTGCTTGGGCGAGCGGGGTCAATTTTTCTGCTGTCTCCCCGTTCATTTTTTTGCGCATTTCGTCCTTCAGCGCTTCATATTCTGGTGATTGTTCCTCCTCGACCACCTTGGTAACATCCAATATTCCCGGAAATTGTTGCTTTGGCGGAGCTTTCTCCGCCAGCATAAAGGATGGCGGCCCTTCTGCTTCTTTTTTCAGATCATATTGAACCCGCTTCATCATGTTGTAGTTTTTATAGGCAGCCTCGTATTCCTGGTGAGCCTGCTTTATCTCATCATTTGTTCTCTCTTCCCCTTTGCCGTCTGTTGCCGGCGGGCGATTTGTTTTTAGATAATATGACTGGGCCTCGGCTTCCTTTAGACCTTTCAGGGCATTACGCACGGTGTTCTTTGAATCGGGATCGCTTTGTATCTTTTCAGTTAATTTCTTTCTTACAGTTTCTCGCGACAAGTCTACTTTTTTAGTTTCCTTACCAAAATTCTTATAGGCATCATAATCATCATATACGATTTCGTTATTCGTTAATGCTTCTCCGTAGGCTTCGAGCATAGCCCCATTCTCTAACAAATATTCAATATAAGTCTCCTCGATTTCTTCATCCGTCAGCATGTCCAAGATGTTCATGTCAACCTTCTCGAAGTTCACCTTTTTGTTTTGAATGAGCACCCGGTTGCCCGCGATTTCAACGAATTGCTCCTTATTCGTCATGTGCGTAATGACACTCTTGGCCTTCATCCGAATCGATTCCAATTTGGACGCCGATTCCGTCTTGGTCAGCTCAACGGTATTGACCGCGATCAGCACAATGTTCTCTTCCGCAGATAAACGAATATTTTCACCATCTAATTTGAGGCTTACCGTATTTTTCTCAAACAGCACCCCGTCATCGCCCAGTTCCATCTTGGCATCCCCGGGCATATGAAAGACTTTGGTCGTCGGTTTCTGGAAAACCGTTCGCGTCTTCATTTCCTCGCTGCCGCCACGAACCGAGTTAATGGCTATCGCTTGTTTCTCAATGCCGCTTGGGAAATAAACCTTAATCCTCGCCCCTTCATCCGGCAGGCAATGAAAGATGTTATTCCCTTCCGGCGAATACGGGAACCACCAGTTCCCCGATTCGTCGTGCTCCTTATCGATGTCCAGATGAACCTTTACCATGTTGTTAGCCCGTTTCAACACGCGGCCTTCCAACGCTACGCCTTGGATCGCCTTGTTTAAGCGGGACTTGCGGCGAAGCGCTTGCCGCTTGACCAGCACGTATTCATATTGAATGGTTCCTTTATCGTAGGTAATGACCGATCCGGCGATCACCCAGATCTGACGCTTGAACCCGACATTCTCCCCAACTCTGAAGTATTGGTTCGACCTTGCCCGGTAACTGATCCAGTCTGCTTCAGACGGAATTTTGGCCCCATTTTCCGCGGCTTGTTCCCGATACCTCAAGTAGCTTTCCTGGTTTTGCTCCATCGAGTACTGCGTTGCTTTAAGATCCTTCCCCCAGGAAAAATCCGGTACGCCAAAATAAATCCGCGCCGCATCCATCGTCGTATCCGGTAAAATCACCGTCCCCAGGCGGGAAGCGAGCCGCTTCATAAACTGCCAGTCTGTTTCCTGGTACTGCACAACCAGTTCGCCAAGCACAGCCCCCGGTTCCGTCGCTTCGTTCTGCGCATCCCCTTTCCGGTAGCCTTCAGTTAGTCCCTTAATCACTTGGGTGTATGTGGTTTGTTTGTTTTGATACGAACGGCTCTTCCGCCGCACATCCATCTCGTAAGATCGGGAGAGCGCCTCTACGGTGACACTCGGAATTCCGTCCTCCATCGTCATCTCCAGGTTCGAGATCCCCCCGGCAAACCAATGTTCATCCTGTGGGTTTCCGGGTTTGCAAATGAGCAGGCTATCTTCAAATCCCGCTTCGATCATGCACCGCTCGGCTTGTTCATCCGTCATCGCAACGGTTAAAGTACACCGGGTATGCTCATTAAACTTCTGCTCCACTCGCAAGCTGCGAACCGCTTGAATCGGATACGGCCACTTTAAGCGAAAGCCGTCCCCCTCAAACCATTCCTCCATCCCCTTCACCTTCCTTCATCACTTCACGTAATGCTTGACAAATTCCAAAGGAGGCATGTCCATTCCATTCGTTAAAAAGGTGATCTGCCCGCCTTTTACACAAGTCAGGCAAGATTTGCTCGTTAAGACAGGTACACCATCGATCGATACGGTTTTGCTGCCATTCTGCCACTCCGGTTGTATACACATGCTGCTATCGGCAGTAGGACCAGATAGACTTGTGGCAAATTCCGGGATGCATGGATAAATAAATTTTCCTGGTATATTAGTCCTGGAATCAACATCATAATCTACTTCGCCTCTATATGCGCCGGGAGCGGTTTGTTCTCCTTTTATAAATGCAGGATGACGGTCACTTCGACAGTAACCAAAAGAATACAAGTTCCCGTCAATATTTCCTTCAAGTTCCTCTAATGCCTTGTCCCCCTCTTTGATTCTCGATGTAGATACCTTACAATCCCTGACAGTCATCATTGGATTTTTATTAATGTATACTCCATTATTAGTGACTCTATTAAGTACCTCTTCGTGTGTCCCGCAAGAACATTGCATATATGCCCCGCTTGTGATATAGGTTTCCGTATCTCTCCACGCTGTGTTCAACTCGTTAATCCTTGCTTTACTTAACATAATTAATTTAGCCTGATTATAAGTACCGCTCATTACGCTTCACCTGCTTTCGAACATATTCTTCGTAGGTTTAGTCCATACAAGTTATGTCTTAACAAAGCTTCCGCCACATCCAGACGCACAATTAGACCCGGGAACGGCAATCCTGCTGCCCAAAACATACGAAGTCCGCTTATTTTCTCCTCCTCCAAAACGGCCTCTCTGACCATTCCCCGCTCGATTACCGAGTGCGTTTGTGAGATACAATCCACCTTGGGGACATCGATCAAGCAAAAATACACTTGGGTATAGGTTGTCTGGTCCGTGACCACGAGGGTTTTGTAGGCTAGGTTAGGTTCATATTGACTCAAAATTTCGCGTACCTGCGCGGAAACGAGAAACACCGGCAGCTCAATGACACTCCGGTATTCCAGTTTTCTCCCTTTCCGGACAAACGCCATCTCATAATCCTCAGCTGCCGCAAACCCGCTTAATACCCGCTCCGGGAACAAAATATTCCCGCCCATCGCATCCAGGCGCGAATCATGACTGACGACATAATACTCCACCGTTTCCCCACCTCTCAAATAATCGCCTATTCCTCTACCCAGCAAATGCTGCTGCGCTGCTCTTCACTTAAAGCTGTCCGCTCAGCATCACGCCGCAGCATACGGCTGCCTGTCAGGTCCGCTCCGGTAAAATCAACGCCGTCCAGTTCAGCATAGGTGAAGTCCCCAGCCACTTGGGCATCGCGAAAGCTGGCGTTTGTCAGATTAGCTCGCTGAAAACATACGCCGTGAACGCCGAAAATCACGCCGCGGGCCTCATTCATTAAATCCCGAACCGCGTATACTTGATCAAACCACGCTTCTTCCAGGTCACAATCACGAAAATCCGCATCCATCATCACGGAGCCGCGAAAATCGGACCCTCGACAATCGCATTGCTGGAACCGTGTTCCGATCAAATAGCTGTTTTGGACGATACAATGGCTGAAATTAACCTGTTCTAACCGGGCATAGTTCAGGTTAATTTCAGCATAATTTCCGCCTGACACCTCCACACCCTGGATATGCTCCCCCTTATATGCAGCTTTAAGAGTTGCCATGAAACAGAGTCTTGCTTTTCCGTTCTCATCGGTGTATTGGAGCTCCACATCCGTCTGTTCGCCCGCCATTTTCACATACTGATCCTCTTTCTCTTCCGGGATAATCCCGGTAAAGGTCAGCCTCGCGTGGTCATCGATGGTTTTGTCCAGCTACACCTCAAATGAAAGAAAAGCCCGTTCCTACTAACAAAGTAGAAACAAGCTTTTTTTGTAAACCTTATAATTTTCAAAATGGTTTTTACTGCAATTACCTTAAACTATAAATAAGTTCTTCCTTAGCTGCGTACACTTCCATCATCATTAACGCCCCAAGCTGAAACCCGTTTACGAAAGAAGATGTAGCCTGCATCGACTCAGTCTGTCTGTGCAAATCGAGTAGCGCTTCAAGCTGATTGAAATTATCGGTAGACAGTTTCCTTTTCCACATTCCTTTGGCTTCGGATATCTCTCTTCTTATTCTACGGAACTCGGGATCCCTCGGGACGATCTTCTCTTCCGGGTGAAATTCACCACAATACAATGCTTCCAGCATACTTTTCATTTTTCATTCTCCCTTTCGTACAGATTTCAATGATACTTTCGAATTATTCGCAATTTCTTTTCTAGTGCCGTTATCCCTACTTTCCGGTGTTACGTTATAACGTCACACTACTGATTATATGACGTTACAACGTAACAGTCAATGCTTTTTTATTAATTCATGGTATATTGTTCTATATAAGACTTGGGGGAAAATTACAATGAAAATCAAAATTAAGTTGCAACAACTATTAGATGAGCGGAATATTTCTCAACGTCAGTTTGCAATTATGGTTAATATGCGTCCTGGAACGATAAATGCCCTTTGCAGAGGGACGACGGACAGAATTTATATCAGTACTCTTGAGCAAATATGCAAAGCGCTTAATATACACATTCATGAACTGATTGACATGGAAGAATAATTGTAGTTCTATCTGATTTCTTTTAACATTATCTTTTTCCAATGAGGGTATAGGATATTTTATCTCCTACATTCCTTTTAGAATTTAGGATTTGGCTTTCCATTACCAACTATGTAGTGGGTCGGAAATTTCAATTAGGACCATTATTGTTTTCTGTACAATTTAGACTCTTGGATAATAAAAAGAGTCAATCAATGGTATAAATGATTGACCTTTTTATTATCTGATTTCGAAAACATGTAAATTGGTCGTCACCAGAGATTTCTTTACAGCATAATCATCGTTACAATCTCTAGATATGTTGCAGTCAGAACTAATCTTTTTCAGTCCAGACCATCTATACTATAAGTGGTCAAGCTATCCATCCTAGAAAGTGTGATTTCGTTCCTTAACTTCCCAATCTTCTCTATCAGGGCGACGTATTCTACAGTTGCGTAGCATTTTCAAAAACCTGTGAGAAAACAAAAAAACAGGTCATTTATGTTAGTCCACAGTCGACCTGTTCAATGTAACGCTTAGCGATATTTAAGGTATAGAATTCAACCGCCAAACAGTGGCAAGGACAAAAAAACACTACAACACGGGCGATTCCGCTTGTATTGTGGTGTTTATTAATTGTATTGAACGATGGGTAAACAAAACTTGCTTACAAACTCTTATGTCATTTTATCAACAGACAGAATTAATTTAATTACCTTCCATACCCACTGTCTTTAAAAATCTTCTTCTTCATACGGATAATTAAGTAATGATAGATTTTCTTTACTCATAAGCCATGTTTGATATTCATCTAAATTACCCTTGATAAGTAAAGACCCCTTAATTCTTTTCAGTAATGAATCCGGGGAATCATCTTCCAAAACCAAATCTTGATCGTTCAATCGCAATATTTTTCCAATCACTTCCAGTAGTTTTACCCATCCGATCTCAAACGTACTGGATATAAATTGAATACTAATAAGAACATTCGTATTTACACCATATGCTTCGCGGTTCATTTCTCGAAAATATTCAATATAGTCTTCCTCAGCATCTAAATCAATACTCATTGAAAAATAGGTGCAACCGACATTTATGCGTTCTGTATAAGAACTAGCCCATACTTCTGCCTCATAATCAATTAATTCTACAAAAAACACTTCGCACAACATAGCGTAGAGCAATTTCCCCAATTCTTCTCTAGGCAAATTAGAACCAATTGATAAACGAAAATCCATCTTATTCAAACCTCCAGTAAGCTCTAGTTACTTGACGACCTTCAATGACTAATAGTTCATTTAAATGTTTTAAATCCTTGTGAGTTTGACTTAATATAAACTCAATAAGCTCAGTTCTATTTTCAACAGGATAATCATTTAAATTTAACACTATTCTTCTAGCTTGTAATGTAGTTTTTTCCCTAAGTATGTCAAGTGTGTTCTTTAGTTTAGTGGATTCAGGAGCATAACAATCAAACACTTGCCCCTCTATTATGAAATCCGGACTTTTATCAGGATCAATACCATAGCCGTTTCCACGAAATTTTCCATTGGGCACTTCGTCAAGCATTATCGTGCGATATCCATTTTCAGCTAGCACATTCGCGGCTTCATTTTGTCTTTTTAGTCCTCGAGCATTTTTACCTTTTTCATTAGCATAGTTTCCTTTGGGCTTCCCACCCTTTGGTAATGAAGGCTTTGTAATTACAGCATTTGGTCTGATTTTAGGTGTATAAGGAATATGCTTTTCACCATACAGTTTGTATTCAGAACTAGTCTTCCAGTCCACATTCTGGTCGCCATACCTTGAACGGAAATACTCATCCCATTCTGGTCCTGTTCTAGGTATCTTTGCAGCATTATCCGTCTCCTCAATCAAACTACCACTCTTCGGTCCCCTCTTCAACCCAGCGTCCAATACCTCGTCCAACTCATCAATATTCCGCGCATATGCTGCTAAATCCCCGGATTTCAGAAGAGCTTTTAGTCCAAGCCCAAGTTCTCCTGCACCCACGACTAACCCAGCTATATTTACAAGATCTTGATTCATTCCCATAAAGGTAGGATCTGTGTAGTCTTTCCCTTCGTTTAAATCATTTATCTTTTGCACGTTAATCCCTATGTCCGCTACTCCAAGAACTGCTCCGCCTGCCGCAAGCGATAACATGAGCAGCGAACTTCCCCCAGTGAAGAACGCCCCCACGATCGCTACCGCACCAAATAAAATGTTCATTTCCGCAAACATGATTTGAGGCGAGATCTGAAACTGAAAAAAGGTATATCGGGAATACAAGGGATTTGTATCTTCTGTTTTACTTAAATAAATGGGCTTTTGTGGGATGATCAGGTTCAGTTCAGCCTCTTTCATAAATGCATCTAACACATTGCCTAAAAGAGTCTGCGCACTACCTTTGGAGGGCTGTTCACTCCCTTCGTTAGGCTGCTGCAATAACTCCGGCACGGACGGCGGAACTGAAGCAGTTTGACTTCCCTCTCCACTTTCCTTATGTTGAATCTCGTACTGTTGCTGTCTCTTCTCCTTTATCTGATTATACGCATTGATATACTTCTGCTTCTCTTCTTTCAGATCCTTCTCTGTTGTTTCCTCCCCATTCGAAGATGAAACAAATTTTCTCTTATACAGGTTACGGAGTTCGCTTTCCTCCATCTGCCCCATTTTTTGCCGAGCTTTCTTTATGCCATCCGGATCATTGTTCACCAAAGTTCGCTTGCTCGCTTCAATATCGCTTTTAGTTTGTATATTATTGGATGGTCTGGTTCCCATAGCGTATACGTCTTTTAGATCCCCATAGTACTCGGCTACAAGCTGGTCAACATACAGCTCTTTAAGCTCCTCATCTGTAAGCAATTCAATATAGTCCATCTCCACCTTCTCAAAGTGGAGTTCTTTGCAACGGATACCAACCCGATTCCCTTGGACCGTGACGGACTGCTGCGAGTCTAGTGTTTGAAAAGTAATAAAATCACTGGCTGTCAGCTTAATAGAATCAATCACCGCGTCTCGGGATCCGAAATTCAAATTATTACTTGCAGTTACGAATAGATGTTTGTCCGCTTCCAGTCGAATATCGTTCTGGTTTAAATGAATTCGTACCGTACCTTTTTCAAACAATACCCCGTCATCCCCGAGTTCCATTTTCGCTTCGCCGGGCATATGGAATACTTTGGTGGTCGGCTTCTGAAACACTGTTCTGGACGTCATTTCCTCACTTCTGCCGCGGACGGAGTTAATCGCTATGGATTGCTTCTCTATCCCGCTGGGAAAATAAATCTTGATTCGTGCTCCTTCGTCCGGCATGCAATGAAAAATATTGTTCCCTTCCGGCGAAAACGGAAACCACCAATTTCCTGATTCATCGTGTTCATTATCGATATCTAAGTGCACCTTGACCATATTATTGGCCCGTTTAACCACACGTCCCTCAAGGGCAACACCCTGAATCCCTTTATTCAGGCGTGATTTACGGCGGAGGGATGAGCGCTGAACAAGCAAATATGTATAGGAAGTAGTTCCTTTTTCGTACGTAATCGCTGATTCTGCAATGACCCACATTCGCCCTTTGAACCCAACGTTATCCCCCACCTGGCAATATTGATCGGTCACAACAAGGTAGCTGATAAGATCGTTTTCTTGCAGCGTCCCCCCTTCCGTATGCGCCTTAAGATCCAAATAAACCGCCCGGTTCGAGAGAAGCGTATACTTTTGGGCGTGAATAACCGTCCCCCATTTAAAGTCCGGAACCCCGAAATAAACGCGCGGAGCATCCATCACCACATCCGGCAAAATAACCGTTCCTATTCGGGAAGCAAGGCGTTTCAGAAATTGCCAATCCGTCTCCTGGTACTGAACCATTAATTCGCCTATCGTGTCTCCCGGGTTTGTGGCTTCATTTAGAATATCCCCCTTCGGATAAATGGCCGCCAGTTTCTGAATCAACCCGGTATACGTGAGATGTTTGTTTTGAAAGGAGCGGCTATGGGGGGTGAAATCCATGGCATAAGAACGGGATAACGCCTCAACTTTAACATGTGGGATGCCGCCCTCCACTTCAATTTCAATGCTCGTAATTCCCCCGGCAAACCAATATTGACTACCCTCATCTGTCCGCTTAAAGATCCTCAAACTATCCTGAAAACTTCCTTCCAGCAGACAAACCTCGGCATCCTCTTCGGCCATTTCCGCCACTAAAGAACATTTCACATGCTCATTGAACTTACTTTCAATTTTGAGACTACGTATCGCCTTTAATTTGTAGGGCCATTGAAATTGGAACTCGTTTCCTTCCTGCCACGTTTCCATTCATTATTCCCCTCCCTTCTACTTGACTCCTCCCGGCAATAATTCATATGGGGCAGGGTCCATCCCATTCGTTAAAAACTTTATCGCCCCTCCCCAGCGACAAAACAAGCAGGAACTGGTGGTTAATGCAGGAACCCCCTGGATTTTTACATTAGGACTTCCATTAGACCATACAGGCTCTCCTGCAGGAATGCCGGTCAAGTGTTCAATGAGATCGAACTTGGGAACGCAAGGATAGATTTTTTTCTGGCCAGGCAATAACGTCTCTGTCTCCGGATCAATATCATAAATATAGGAGCTGTCCGCTACAGGGGGTCCGCCAGGCTGTCCAAGAGGCGTTCCTAATATTTCGGCCACCTTCTGAGGATGAAATAAACTCCGGCAAAATCCAAAGGAATAAATGTTTCCATCAACTTTATTCCCTGGAACATCAAATTCGACATTCCCCGTTACATGTTCTGAGGAAGCAACCACGCAATCCTTCACTGTCATTAGGGGTTGACCATTGACATATACCCCATGATCCTGAGTAAGGTTCAGCACATCCTCGTGTGTTCCCATCGTGCAGTACATATAAGCCCCGCGAGTCACATAAGTCTCTTCGGACCGCCATCTTTCTTCCACCGTTAACTGCTGAATGGTTTTAGGCTTTAAAAAACTCCAATTTGGAGGAACGCTCATTTGAATTCACCTTCCACGGATAAAATTCTTCTTAGCTTCAAACCCCTTAAGCTCTTTCTAAGCAGCCCTTCCGCAACATCCAAACGTACAACAAGCAAGGAACTCCGATAATACGGAATTTTAAAAATCTTTAATCCAGGCACCCGACTCTCATCAATCACAAACTCATCTATTTTGGCCGTAGTAGAACTCTGGAGCAAGCATGGTATTTCTTTGAAATTGATTAAGGAATAAGGAACTTGGATATGCCTTTTTAAATCCATCACAACCACGGTTTTATGCTCCAAATCCGGCTCAAATGAAGTGATGACACGACGGAAATCCTCCAAAATCAGCAAAACCGGGCGTTCGATAATACAGCTATACTCTATTTCCTGGTCAGCGCTCACATAGGCAATTTCCTGCGGATTGGCATATTCGAACCCTTTCAATACCGTCTCCGGAAAAGTTATCGCGCCTCCGATCGAATTCAAACGCCTGTCTAGTTCAACAATGAAATATTCCATTGCCTACTCCTCCACCCAATGCACGCTTTGACGCTGCTCTTCGGTTAATGAGACTTTAAAAATATCACGCTGCAGCATTCGGCTGCCTGTTAGTTCTGCCCCCGTAAAATCAACGCCATCCAAGTTCGCATAAGTAAAATCCCCTGCAATCTTCGCCCCTCTGAAACTTGCCTGGCTGAGATTAGCCCTCATAAATCGAACTCCATGTATGCCAAAAAATGTTCCGTGTTTCTCGCTCATCACATCTCGGGTTCCAAGCGTATCATCCAACCGGGCCCCGACCAGACTGCATTCCCGGAAATCGGCATCAAACATTACGCTTTTTCGAAAATCGACTTCATCACACGTACAGCGAATAAACCGGGTTCCCAGCAGCAAGCTGTCCTGCATCTGACTGCCTGTGAAATCGACCTCTTCAAAACGGGTATAGTTCAGGCGGATTCCCCGATAGCTTCCTCCGGATATATCCACTTGAGCGATATGTTCATAAATGTAGGCATGCTCCAGCAGGTTTTCCATCCACCCTTTACAAGTAATCGAGGATCGCTGATTTTCACTTTTGCGGTATACGGACTCGCTGATTTCCGGATCCTTGTATTCGCCTACGCGAATATCAAATAGCGGTTCTTTCGCCACTTGTTGAAGCGACTCCAAGGATTCAATCTGGTCCATCGCATACCGTACAGCATGTACCATAAACATATGAAACGGGTAAATTTGCTCTTTGAGCCACGCTTCAAGGGAATGGCTTTGGATTTGATTCATATAAGCCTTTCGCTTTTGCTCCAGAAGCTCAGTCCAGCTATTCATAAAATTAAAGATCCACTTGGCATTCAGCCGAAACGGGGTGATTTGGACTTGATCCATGGTCTTCCTATCCTGAGCCTCCAGCATATATACAGGCTCGCCTTCCATTAAAGCAGAACGTAAGAGGGAGAATTGGAACAACATCATCCTGCCCAATTCACCTTCCGTTTGTTTTTTCTCAATCTCTAGGCAGAACTCGTCAAATAACTGTACGATATCCCGGGCGATCATTTCTTTATATTCATCAAAATATTGCCGTAAAAAATGAAGCTGCTCGTTTCGTAGAGGTATGGCATCCTGTTTCATGAAATGCTCCCAAACTTCGATTCCGTTCATATCCATCCCCCCTTGTTACATTTGGTTATTATTCCATCAGGACTTCAACCCCGGATATCACAACCTGTCCTTGATCGATCTTTATCCCTCCCTTATCTTCCTTGGTCGACATTTCAATCTGGTCTCCGATCATCATGATCGATTCTCCGGTCATCTCAATCCGCTTACCGGTTTGAAGCATAATTTTGTCAACACTATTCAAAATAATCGACCCGGCGTTCGTTAACGTAATCGAAGCGCCATTCTCCGCACCGACAATTGTGATCTTGTCTTTCTCAAACATAATTTTCTGCCCCGTGGGGGTAAGCAGGAACTTGGTATCTGGATCCGCCATCAAGTCATCCTTTAAATTTTTTAAATCGTTGTCATAATGAATGATCGGCTGGAGTGTCTCCTGTTTGACGACGGTTGTGGTGACATTGCCTGAGCCGCTCCCGATTTTGCCGCCACTGCTTGCCGATCCACCATTCCCGCCACCCATGGCTTCGGCCGGCAGCTTTTTGCGCACGCTGCTAAGCGCGATGCCTTCGGCTTCGTTCGAGCCGGGGAAATAAATCCGCACATCATCGCCCTTCTCCGGCATAGCATACCAGCCCGTTTGGTCTTCGGAAGCATACATCGTCGAGTATGGGAATAACCAGGCGGTATCCATGCTCCAACCCTGGTCACAGTCCAGCTTCACTTTGACCTCGTCCCGAACTACAGCCATGACGTTTCCTTGGATTGACGCACCGATGATTTTGGAATTGTACATTTTACGTTTGTATCCGGCTTTTTTCCGGCAAAGGACATATTTATGAGTCAAGACACCGCGGGTCATTTCCGTATGGACCTCAAAAACATGCAGCTTCTGCTTGTTGAACGTGACCATATCTCCAAGCTCCAGCACCAGATCAAGCACGACTTCATAACAGATAAAGTCGGACTCGTGAAGTCCGGATTCCCCTGAGGCGCCGGCATTTTTATAGGCCAGTAAATCCTTATATACTTTGTAGTGGGTGGCCTGAATTGGCCCGGCATCACGGTGTTCCGGTATTCCCAGGTACACGGCAATATGATCGTAAGTTGAAACCGGAACAAGCGGGGCGTGATAATGTGACGCCAAACGTTTCAGAAACTGCCAATCGGTTTCCTGATACTGCAGCGTAAATGCGCCCAGCTTGCGCTTTTCCGTATATGTGTTATTAAAATCGGCTTTGGCATAGGTCCCTCCGACTTCCTTCATCACATCCTCAATGAGCAAGGACTTATTCTGAAAAGCGCGGTTTTCCAGCTTGATATCCATCGTATAGGTATGAGACACCGCTTCGGCCTCCAGCCAATAAACCTCCCGATCCACCCTTACAAACAGCTTTAAGAGCATGCCATGAAACAGCGTTTTGTTCTTTCCGTTTTCATCGGTGTATTGGAGCTCCACATCCGTCTGCTCGCCCGCCATTTTCACATACTGATCCTCTTTCTCTTCCGGGATAATCCCGGTAAAAGTCAGCCTCGCGTGGTCATCGATAGTTTTAGTCAGCTTTACCTCGTGGAGCCTGATTTCAAATGGAGCGATTTTCAGTGTATTGTAGGCGACAATAGATGATGACGACATTCAACTCATCTCCTTTGCTCAATCGGGTTTATTTTCACAACCTGCTTTCCCCTAATCCACAATCACCCTTCCCCCGCCGCCCGGGCTTATGCCCATCCGGTGGCCGCCGCCGCGGGCGCTGTCCAGGATGCGGGCCAGGTATTTGTGGATGTCCGCGTTGCCGTAATCCTTGTACGCGATGCCGAGGCGGCCCGCGATGTAGTGCAGGATCACGCCGCGGTGGAGGGTGCCTTCGTTTAAGCACATCATGGCAAACGCAAGGTCCTGCGGTTCGGCGCTTCCCCGGCGCAGCAGTTCGTCGCCGAACAAGCGCATCACGACCGGAGAGACGGTACTTTGCCCGTAAGCGGCGATGGGAACATGCAGCAGGTTGACGGTGTTATATTCCGTGGCGAGGTCCCGGAAGTTCTGGTAATCCTGGCGCAGCCGGGCGCCTTCCTTGAGTTTGAACCGGCACAACTCCAGCTCCGCCGGCCCCGCTTCCACCCGCTCGTCCAGCACAATTTCGCTCCGGTACACACTCCAGTCGCTGTCTTCCTTCCCCTCCAGGAAGCGAACCTTGACGGCGGTCTCCCGCCCGGTGGTCTGATACGCCAGCACGGCCGGTTCGCTCAGCGAGTATAATCGCCCCCTATGCTTTACGATACCAGGGTGAATCGTCAGCGTGTCCGGGCCAACCTTGACCTCCGCCCCCGTCACGACGCCGTCCGCATAATCCTGGTAGTAGATATCCGCGAATTCGCGCGGGAAGTCCCGCAGATTCTCCAGCATCGCCGTCTTCAAAATACGTCCCTTCTCAAACTTCGGCGCGATGTGGGTAAACAAAGGCATCCTCCTCCTTTCGGTTTCTATCGGTTACGAGCTTGTCTTACTTCTTCAAAAGCTTCCAACAATGCGGCGGCATTCGCGTGAGTGTGCGCCGCTGGATTTCCCTGCCCGGTTAGCCCCTGACCGTATTCAAGCGCCTTCTTGTTGACGACATAGGTCCTGGCGATCTTGTCGTGCAGTGCTTGCTTCTTTTCCGTAAATCCGGCCATCATGTAACCGACCGTCACCGTCAAAATCGACAAGAACTGCGCCCAAAATCTCCCGCTGGCCCGCCAGAACGAAACTCTCCCGTTTTGCCCGTCTACCACGGCAATGCCCAAAGCCATCTTCCCAAGCGTCCCCTGCAGTTTGGAAGACTCCATAATCGCGTAGTACAGCCATTTAATAACGGAAAACCACAGAAAAGAGAGTCCCAAGCTAAGGAGCACATTAACCGGATTTATATCGGATGGAGAAATCTCGCTATCGGAAGCCGGCCACCAGCCAAAAATGCTTCGGATGGCCATGCCCAACAGTCTAACCCCCAAAACGAGAAAATACGAAATGATAAAATCCAAAAGATAAGCAGCAAGCCTCTTCCAAAATCCCGCGTACATCCGTTTATTCCCCTCATCCATCACAAGTTTGATCCCTTACGCGCCGCCGAATGCTCCGGGACTTTCGCCCCCTGGAAACTGAGGGTTTTGAGCATTATAGTTCTCCGCCATCTCCAGCATCCTCTTATCGACCACATAGGTCTTGGCAATCTTGTCGTGCAGCGCCTGTTTCTTTTTCGTAAAGCCGGCCATGACATAACCGATATAAATCGTCAAAAGCGAAACCATTCTGCTCCAAAACCTGCCGCTCGCCCGCCAAAACGAAACCCGTTCATACCGCTCGTTCACCACAATGATGCCCAGCGCCATTTTGCCTACAGTACCTTGCAGTTTGGAAGATTCCATAATCGCATAGTAGAGCCATACCGCTAACGGGGCGATCAGTATTCCGATGATATGACCGGACGCATTATAAATTTGATAGACTCCCGGCCAGTTCTCCAACACATAGTAACCGAGTACCCCGAAAATCATAGATAACAGCAAAGAAATAAGCATCATTACCCAGGCAATAAAATACACAATGATCGAATCCAGCAGATTCGCAAAAAATCTTTTCCAAAAACCCGCGTACATCCGTCCCTCTCTTTCGAATCAATAATCCCCGTACCGCGACCTCAATCGGGCCAATTAAAACCTGTCGAACGGTCCGCCCGAATTGCTTGATGCAGCCGAGAAAATTCCGTATCCGCATCGCCTTGCATTTCCCGTGCCCTGAGCAAGGCCTTATCGACGACATACGTGCCCGCAATTCGGTCATGCAGCGCCTGTTTCTTTTCCATGAAGATCGCCATCAAATAACCAATTCCCCAAGTGAGAGCTGAAAGAAGCTTCCCCCAAAACCGAGCATTCGCCTGGCCGTAGGATAACCTTCGATGATTCCGATCAACTACCACGACGCCGACGAGTCTTTTTCCCAAAGTCGCCTGATATTTGGAGGATTCCAGCATCGTATAGTAGAGCCATTGGCAGACGAATGTAATCAACATCGGTATCCCCAAGGTCGGCGTATCCGCAGATTCGGAGAAAAACTCGCGCGGGGAAATCCAAATAAAACTGATGAGCAACGCGCCTATGCTGACAATCAGCCGATCGACGGCCCAGGCGCCGTACCTTCTCCATAACACGTCATACATGTACATAAACTTCCCCCACTTCGTACATTCCAGGTTAATTACGCACCTTATACACTGCCGATGGTCCCGGGAATATTAGTCCCAAAAGATTGGCTCCGTGCGTTATAACCGCTCTTCGTCAACTGAAGCGCTTTTATTGACCACATAGGTTTGCGCGATTTTGTCGTGAAGCGCCTGCTTCTTCTCCGTAAATCCGGCCATGATGAACCCGATGTACAATGAAAGAACCGACAAAAATCTGCCCCAAAATCTTCCGCTGGCTCTCAGGAAAGACATCCTCTCATAACGCCTATTCACCACGACGATTCCGAGCGCCATTTTTCCAAAAGTCCCTTGCCATTTAGATGATTCCATAATTGCGTAGTAGAGCCATGCGCCAAAAGCAGTAAGCAGCAGACGGGTGATCCATCCGATCCATTCATAGAATTCAAAAAAATAAAACCACTGTTTTATACCCAATGAGATAAAACTCATGAGGAAACGGAGGAAAAGCTTATCAATCAGCGAAAAAATAAGTGTTATAACCAAGACAATAATGTTCACGACAAACAAATCCAAAATATAAGCGCAGAATCTTTTCCAAAAACCGGCGTATATCTGTCCCATTCTTAGGCTTCCTCGCCCCATTTCCTCAAATCTTCCCGCCGCACGTCCAACGCCTTTATCGCATCCGTACAAGCGGCCTCGCCGATCTTCCCGCTAATGAGCGCGACGAACTCCGCCGCCCCGCGGATTCCCGCCGGAATGCGAACCGTCCCGGCCGCGCCCTGCAGCACAAACTGCCCGCTGTTGAAACGGCTATAGCTCACGCTCCTGAGTTCCTCGTAACGAAGCGTCCGAGTGCCGCCCAGCGAGCGCACCTTAATGGAATTTTCACCGGCTTCGGCCCGGAAGACCAGATGGTTTAGGACATGGAACAGCAGCAAGACCGCAGCGAAACCGATCAGCCAAGCAATCGGCATGAACTCCTTCATCTCCGGGCTTTCATCCAGCAGTAAAAACGCAAGACCCGCCGATGTCACCAACAAACCAAGCAGACAGCTTACGAACACAAACCTTGATTTTTTCAAAATCATGCCGCCGGAGGTATCTCTCACCGCCGGACGAAACGTTTCCCCCAGTAAATTACGAACCACTAAACGAACAAAAAATCCCCTCATGTCTGACCCTCTCCTTATTTCATTCCATCAAAAAAATCCAGCTCCGAGCTGTCCGTCTCGAACGGGAACAGCGCTTTGCGGCCCAGGAACAGGCCTTCATCCCGGCGGGCGACCGGCAGCACGTGGAACCCCCAGTGATTGTCGTCGGCGAACACGAAAAACTTCGTCTCCCCGTTCACGATCGAGTCGGTGTCGTCCTGCGGAATCCGCTCTCCGTATTGCGCGCGAATGTCCTCGTACAGCACCGGCTTGTAATCCTGCGACCGGTTGTTGTAGCTGTACTGCTGCCGCAGCGTCCCGTCGCTGCCGCGCAGGAACAAGTCCAGCTGGACGACGTCCGACGGACGCGAGATCGCCCCCGGCGCGCTGTCGCTGCGGCGCAGGCTGCTGATCAACTCCACCTCGCGGCGGTTATGAGTGAACGCGCTCACCGTATACGGGATCACCGCCGAGCGGGTCGTGATGCTCGCTTCGATCTCCCCGGCTTTGCGCGCGTTCAAATAACGGATGGCCCCGCGCAGGCAGGCCAGCTTCAGCTCGGGCACCCGCCCCTCCGCAGGCTTCTGGCGGAACTCGATGCTGCGCCCCGGCACAAACTCCTTGAGCGCCTCGCGGAACACGTCGATCCGGCACGACTGCCCGGTCAGCTTAATGATCGAATACTCCCCAAGCGCGCCCGCCCGGTAAAAATCCTCAAGAAACCGCCGCACAACCTCGTAAATGTCCGCCTTAATGAGCTGCGTAATCTCCTGGATGTTGAACACCACGTCGGGAATTTCATATTCGTCCTTCAAATCGCCGCTCCGGAACACGGACAAGAACCAGCGTTCCACCCGGGTCATCTCCAGCACGCCATCTCCCTGCGGCAGCGCCGTCCGGCCGCCGTAACGCAGCCCATGTCCATCCGAAGCGGACACACCATGCTCCGCCTGGAAGCGGTTCATCAGCACGCCCGTTTTGCGGAAAAACTGCTCCTTCATTTCCTCGGCAATATCCCACAGAAAATAAAAATTGCTCCGCACCCGCATGTACTCCTCGCGGGAGCGGTTCTCGTACATCGCAAATGCCGTCGGAATCACGGCCTCCGCCTCCTTGTACCTGCGCTCCAGCTCGGCGTAAACCGCGTCGACGCCCCGCTCGTCCACCTCCCGGAACAAATCGTTGCCCGGAAAAGCGATCAGCGTGTCGATATCCGTCATGCCTTTTTTGCCCGTGTAGTAGTCCGCGAAGACGATTTTCAAAAATTGCATAATCCGGTATGTAATGTTGTTGCCGCCAAAATGGGTGTCCCCGTTCTCATAGGTCGCCTCGATGGCGATCCGGTATGACATATGCCCGTCTTCGACCCGGAAGGCGCACGAGGACAAATCCGTCGTCCCGCCGCCGCAATCGATCACAAGCGCCTTGTATTCGGCCCCTTCGTCAAAGATGTTGCGCTCGATTCCGTCGGCGATCGTGTTGTACAGCACGGCCATCCCTTCGTCCAGCGCATTTTTCCGTTCAATCCGGTAATCCGGCAAAAGCTCCGCGAACATATCGAGGTACGGCGTCTTCATCTTCACCGGCGCGGTGAAATGCAAATGCTTGAATTTGCATTTGAACTGATGCTCGGCCATACGGATCACGTATTTCAGATAGGCGCTCAATAGATCGCTCCGGGTCACGAACGCGGTATTGCCTTCGCCGTCCATCACTTCAACCGTTTTCCCGTAATCGTTCACCCAGCGTTTCAGCCCCTGGAACACGGAGGCCCGGCTGCCGAAGCTGCTGCGCCGGCCGCTTTGCAGCGCTTCATGGCCAAAAACATATTTGACCCGGTCGGGATCGGAGCAATCCGCCACGCCGACCGCTGTCGGCAAGGCCTCCGTCCGCTCGGGGCTGTCCGGATCGGGGAATTTAACAAAGTTGATTTCACCAAGCCGGATTTGCCCGTTCAGCGGGTCGGGCCCCGACGGGAATTGGGTATATCCGGGGTAAAGGTAGGCTCCCGCCGTCGTATTGCAGGTTCCAAAGTCGATCGCCAGCACGGCGTCCGTTACCTGCAGCTCGCAAATTTCCAGATCGGCCAGCGGGATTTTGTAATAGTGGATATGGGTTGGGGGAAGTTCCCGCTCCTGGTAATAGGTCTTATACACATAATCCGAATCCTGCCGGCGCAGAAACAGCAGGCTGTACTGCCGGTTAGCCGTACGCCGCCACTCGCCGTCGTGATGCGCGGCCAAATAATAGCCGCCCGGCCTTTCCTCGTCCCGGCGCAGATGAAAAATTCCGCACAGCTCCATCCGGTCGTTGACGAGCAGCACGTTGGACTCCGCATATCCCGCCGGCGCTTTCACTTCGTAGCCGTCCGCCCGCTCCACGGCGATCCCGGGATACAAAACGATGCGGGCCGGAACGCGAATGCCGCCGTCTCCCTGCAGCGGAGCCTGCATATACTTGCGCATCGCCGTCTGTACCCGCTCGATTCCGCCCTCGCAGCGCGGTCCGATCAACAAATGCTCCTCCGCGCCCAAATATTTCAAAATGATGCGGATCGTCTCTTCCCGGTCCAGCCGCTGGCTTAACCCTTCCACAAGCCGTTCCCGGTAACAGATGTTCCGGAGCTGGAACGTGGTCATTTCGGTCAGCTCCTCCCGCGTGTAACGGGCTTGTCCGCGTCCGCGCTCCCGGCCGGCGGAATCGGTATACAATTTAAATCCCCTCATGCGCTTTTCCCTCCTGTAACGTGGCGACGACGCCGTTGATCCGCAACATTTTCGCGTCTTCCGCAGCGGCTTTTCCTCCATTCCCCAGACCATCCTCTTTGGCCTACAAAAATAGCGGAATTTAATGTTCTTATTTTCCGCAGCCAGGCTTGTTCATCCCCAATAGGGGAATTTTTTGTCCTTATTTTCCTATGAATAGTCTAGATCGCAGGCATTTCCTTGCGGTTCGAATAAATAGCGGCATAAATTTCCTCTATTTCTCTCAAAATGGGGGATAGCGGCGGAATAGCGGTATTTTTTTCCTCTTTTCCTCTATTTTCTCGCTAGAGTCTCGCGGGCAGCCTGAAAATCAATACAGCGCAATCCGGTCCAGAACCATCGTCTCCTCCGCGTCGATAATGCCGACATGGCAGTCCCAGTACACCTCGGTACGATAGCGCACCGGAAGGAACAGCTCCATCAGCGTCTCCAGCTTTAGGCGGCCTTGCTCGGTCCGCTTCTGGCCGATGTAGAACAGCATTTCGTCCTTCTCCTCGCTGTTCACGTAGATCGTGGAGCGGCGGAACACGCGGCCGACCGCGCTTTTCAGCAGATGCAGCGGCTCGCCGGTATCGTACATCCTCAGGATCGCGCCGGCGATAAACTCTTGTTCGTCGCGGTCAAACAGGCTCATGCGTTCTTTTACCCGCTCCCCGAACGCCCCGGACTTCAGATCGCGCAGCACGAACCGGATGTAATACTCCCGCTTGTTCATACCCTGCATCAAATCGAGCTCGGCCAAAAAATGGATCAAAATATCAAACAGCACGCTCCGGAACTCGGGGTCCTCCGTCAGATTGATATCCAGCAGTTCGCCGAATAAAGCCGGGAACCGGTAATGGGGATTCACCTCGACCTCCAGACCGTGCTGCCCCGCGCCCGCGTTCAGTTCGTGCAGGCTCAATTCCATATACGGCGAATACACTTTGGCCGGCAGGAACTTAATTTGCCGTTTTTCGATCCCGGCTTCTCCGGCCCGCACGAGCAGATCCCAAATGTAATTCAAGCCCATTCTCCTTCACAGCGGTATTCCGGGAACAAAAGCTGGACTTCCGAGACGAGAAAGCTCATCACATCCTCGGCCATAAACGCAAGCCGGCTTGTGAAGCCGCGGTCGCCAAACTTCAGGCACATCCGCCATTTCCCGTTGTCCACCCGCACTTCATCCGTAATAAACCGGTTCAGCTCATACGTGATCGCCCGGCTCACGCCCGGCGGACGAATTTCCACATCCGTCAGTTCCAGCGATTCCGCCGCGGCAAAAGAATGCACCAGCCGCAAAATCTCGCCCCGGGAGCGAACGATCTGCCCCTGCCGGCGGCGGTAGCTGCCGATGAAATCCTCCTTCTGCCGGTTGGAAAGCAGCGCGTATCCCGGTCTGCTGACCACCGATTCAAAAGGCTCGACCAGCATAAGCACCCGCCACATATCCGACTTCTCCAGCGGCGAGACGACGGTCAGTTCCTCCGGCGTACGCTTGACGTAGCGGATGCTGTCATCGTCGACGTCCACAAGATAACCGTGCTGCACGCCCGTTTTCCGCAAAGGCAGCACATGCTCAAAGTTAACCCGGTCCGCCGCCGGCACGGGGAACCCGCCCGTCTTCAGCTCAAGGCGTTGGATGTTCCACAAGGGTATCATATCCGCCCGTTTGTACGGCTCATATTCCTCCAAATGAACGGTAAGCTCCAGCGCCTCTTCTTCCTCGCCGAGTTCTCCGTCCACCTCGGTCAGCACCGCGTCCACAAACTTGTGGGCATACGGATGATTGACCGTTTTCCAGGGCAGCCCGTTGCTGAGGAACACGTGATACAGCTTCTCGATCTCCCGGATGTACGCCATATTCCGCTCCAGCTTGAACTCCACGGCATAGCGGCCTTGGGACGTGGCCAGTTCCCCTTTGAACCGGCGGCCGCTGAGCAGCAGCTGCTGAATTTCCGCGTACTTGCATTCCAGAAAAAGCGTGCAGATCCGCACCTCTTCCCCGCCGCGCAAGCCGGATACCACCGTGCGCAGATCGATTTTGCCCGCTTCCGTGTCCTCCGGAATCATCGGGAACAAATATTCATGCAGCGGGTCCCATTCCTCTCTGGAGCACGCGGAGACAAAGACGTCGTATTTTCCGTCGTATTCTCCGACTTCCTCGAACACCCGGCGCTCCAGCTTCCGGTTCAGCTCTTCCTGGTATTCCACGAGATTCAGGAACACGCCGCTCATCAAATTGCGCAGCAGCCGGCGCTGCTGCAAATCCTCCATTTTGCTTAAACGGTCCATGATAATATCCTTCATGAAGCGTTCCCTCCTTTGGAAGAAGACGGGCCTGCCGGGGAAGTCCCACTTGCCGCCCCGCCATTTGCTGAACCCGCTTCCGCATCGGCATCGGTATTGGACTTGGCATCCGCACTTTCATTTGCCTTACTATCCGCACCGTTACCGGCCTTGGCTCCCGTATCCGGCTTGTTACCGCCATCTCCGGCGTTTTCACTGGTCTTCCCGGCTCCGGCATTTCCGCCAGCCGAGCCGTTTCCATCGTTTCCACCGTTCGTGCCGTTGCCGCCATTCCCTCCGGTTGTGTCATTCCCGCCTTTGCCGCTGGTTCCGCCTTCCCCGCTGTTGCCGCCAGCCTTGCTGCCGCCGTTTCCGCCAGCTTTGCCGTTACCGCTTGTTGTGCCGGCTGTGCCGGTCCCCCCGGCCGTGGTTTCGCCGCCGCCCGAGGAAATCCCGGACGGCTCCTTAGCGGACGAACCCGCCGCCGCGCCTGACGCCTGCTGGCTTCCCCCGGCTTGACCGCCGCCTGCTGAATCCGCCGCAGCTTGCTGCTGCTGATTCAGATTGCCCGCGGCGCTGCCGCCTGCCCCGGCAGTCGCCCCGGCACTCTCACCGGCTGAGCCTGCCGCCGGAACGGCGGGATTCAGCTTCTCGTCGGCTTGAGAGATTTTGCGCTCCATCGCCAGCACCCGCTCCAGCTTGTCGATTTCCTGATAAATTTCCTGCGCCAGCTTGTAAGACTCGATCGCCGCGGCGTAATCCATGGCAGCGAGGCTGCGGTCGCCTTTTTTCTCCAAATTGTCCGCCTTCAGCGTTCTCGTTTCCTTGTAAATGTTGTCGATCTTGGCCTGCGTCTGCTCGATCTTCTCCTCCACTTTCTTTTGCCCGCTCTCGTATTCCGCTTCAATCGCCGCTTTTTTCGCTTTTTGGAAAACCGCGAGCGCTCCGTTGTAATCCTGTTCCTGAAACAGCTTATCGCCTTCTTTGATCACCCCGGACAAGGCTTCAATCGCCCCGGCGCGTTCAATCCTCGCTTTGATATCCTCCGCCTTAAACGGCTTGTATTTGTCCGCTTGCTTCAGCGCGTCGTTGTAGCTGTCCACCGCCATATCGTAGCTGCCGTCCTGCACATAGCCGTCGCCGTCGCTCAGGAACTGCGCCACCTGCTGCTTGCCCCGCAACAGCTGAAAATGCAGCTTGTCCTTCAGCTTGCTGGCGGCGTTCTTCGCCTCGCTGTAGGACTTCAGCGCTTTGGCGTAGTCGCCGGCGGAAGCGTACCGGTCCCCGTCCTCCTCGCTCTCGACCATCAAGACGGCCGTCTGGGCCAGCTTTTCCGCCTGCTTCGCCTTGACGTACCAGACGCCGCCGCCGGCGATCGCCAGCGTCAGCAGCAGCATGGCGCCGCGCAAAATCCACTTTTTGATGTTTTTAGGTTTTTCCGTAAACGTCTTGTTCACATACACGGCAGCCGCCGTATAATTATTGACCGACTTTTGCTGCTTGCTGAGCACGACCTCCTCCAGCGTATCGGTCAAGCTCTCCGGATCGCTCGCTTCCGCGAGCGCGTCCAGCATTTCCGGCAGGTCCACCTGCTCCCAGACGCCCTGGGTCGCCAGCAGCAGCACATCGCCGTCCGACAGCGGCATTTTGTCCGAAACATACGGCTCGAAGCGGTCGGGCCTGCCCATGTAATTGAGCAGATTTCCGCGCTCTTCGTGATTGTGGTTGCGGTCCTCGGCCAGCCTTCCCTGATCCAGCATCAGCTGCGTCAGGCTCTGATCCTTGGAGCGCAAATTCACCCGGCCGCCGCGGAATTGATACAGCCGCGCGTTCCCGCAGGTCGCCCACACCATCCGCGTATAATCCGTGACGACGACCAGCACGCTTGCCTTCAGCCGGACCCGGCGGCTTTCGAATTTCAGCCATTCGTGCGCCGCCTCCAGATCCTGGCGGATTTTGCGGCGGGACATCGAAGGCTTTTCCATAAAGCTCTCCAGAATCACCTCTACCGCCATCTGCGCGCTGCGCACTTCCTTGTCCAGGTCGAGACCGTCGGCAACAACGTAGCAGGCCATGTCGTCGAGCTCCACGAAAGCGAAATAATCCCGGTTGTCGAAATGCGAACCCGCTTCGGAGACGAATGCTGTCTTGAAATCGCTGTTCTCCTTCCTCATGCGTTCCCCCGTTCCCCCCGTGCACACACGCGAGGGTGATGATTAATGCTCCAGAATGAGGACCGTCGCATTATCCTGATGCTTGTAGCTTTTCCGCTCCACGCAAGCGATCATTTCCTCCGCCGTTTCCTGCGGCGGCATCCTTTGCATCAGGATTTCTTCCATCTCCACTTCCGTCAGCGCGTCATAGACGCCGTCGCTGCACAGGATAACGATGTCCCCCGGCTCCAGCGGGATCGGCTCGCCGATCTCCATGCTCATAAAGCCACCGTAGCCCAAGTAATTGGTCAGTTGATTTTTCATCGGATTGCCGCTGACCTCTTCCCGGCCGATCTCCCCCGCCAAATATCTGGCTTCGAGCACGCTCTCAAACGTATCCTTGGAATTCACCGGCAGAAACTCTCCGTCCCGGAACAGCAAAATCAGACTGTCCCCGACCGCGCCCCAATGCAGCCTGTGATCCGAAATCACGGCGGCGACGAGCGTCGTGCCTCCAATCGCTCCGCCAAGCTGCTCCATAATGGCCCGGTTGCTGACAATCGACGCCTTGTGAAAAAATTCCGGGATATCCCCGGCATCATCCAGCTTCAGAAACTCCCGCGAAAACATCGTGACCGCCAGCGTGCTGGCCATCCGCCCGTTGGACACGCCGCTGATCCCGTCGGCAAGCACGGCCAGCGTGCCCACCTTGGTCACGGCGCTGGCGAAGTAGTCGTCCTGCTCCGTACGCCGGCCGATCGTCTGCGCATTGCCGAGCGAAATTTCCCGGTCCGGCTGCTGCTCCGAGCTCGCGAGCTCCGGCGAAGGCGCCGCCTTCCGGGACGGGCCCGCGGTTACGGCCGCGCGCAGCCTTTGGCGTACAACGATCAAAATAGCGACCACGACGAACACCGCCGCATAGACGGCAAGCACATCGCTCGTGAACCATTTTTCCATCCCCATCATCCCGGCTCCTAACCGTTGTCCCACTCGAAATGCGGACCGCATAACGGGACGAACACAAATTTGCTGCGCCCGAGCTGGATCAAATCATAGGCGTTTAACTCCACGGGGGAATATACCGCCTCATTGTTGTGATAGGCGAGTCCCGAGGCGTCGCCCGGCAGCAGGTAAAAATTGCGCTTCTTCGGATCATAGACGATGACCGCGTGATTGCGTCTGGACACGGCGTTGTCGCCGATGATCCGGATATGCATCTCTTCGGCGCGGCCGATAAAGTTTTTCTCCGCCATGATCCGGTAGTCTTGGCCCATTTGCGGACCTTCGACGCACACCAGCCAGCCGGTTACCGGCTGGATCCCGGTCGTTTCCCCCAGGTAAGGCATCGTTTTCTCGTCCATGTCCGCGGCGGCCGCAGGGCTCTGCGCGCTTTTGGGCGCGCGGGCGGGCTGCTCCACGGTCGTATTGCAGTAGGGGCATGTGTTGCCGTGCTTTCTCGAACTAAACATATGCCCGTTCATACATCTCGTCAGGCTCATTTTTCGATTCATTCCTCCGTATGTAAATGTAAGTGGGAGTACCGCTTATTTAATCAACAGCCTGGTGTTCGCGATAAAAATCATGTCTCCCGCACCGACCCGTACCGGCTCTTCGGCAATAAGCCGATTCGCGTCGCTGCGCCCCGCCTTGCGAATTCCCGTACCGCTGTACGATTCCGCGTCCTCGATAAACCATTCGTTTCCAACACGGTTCAGCACGGCGTGCTCCGGACTGACCAGCGAGGCGTACTCGCAATCCGTCAAATCGATGTCCACTTCGCCCTGATCCGTTTTTTTGCCGATCAATACGGACGTTTCCCCTTTGATCAGCCATTCCTTGACCCGTTCTCCGTCGTCATCGAGCAGCACGATTTTGCTCACTTCCTGCGGCTTCCTGCCCGGACGCAGCTTCGGGTCGCCCCCCGTCCAGATAATTGCCGAGATGATCACGGCGGAAACCGCAACCGTGCCCATTTGCGCCACATAATAAACCGGCCGCAGCAGCACATAGATCACCAACCCGACCAGTATGGCATAAATCATTAGTTCAACGTATCCGATCCAAGCGGATTTCTCCGTCTTCACAGGCAGCTACCCCCGTCAGATGAATTTAGGCTCATTTGCTATTTCTTGCGATAGCCGAAAAAACTATTGAACAAGGCGGAAGTATCCAGCGGATTTTTCCCTTCGGCGTTCTTCCCTTGTTCCGAGTCCTTTTGTCCTTTGCGCGGCATGGCAAAAAACTGCTCAAACTGCTCCCTCATCCGCGCGGGATCGAAAGCTTCCGCTGCCGCCGCCCCGCCGCCGGTCCGCCGCTGCGCTTCGGGCCCCGGCTTTCCGCTTTTCCCCGGCGCGCCGAAGTTCCCGCGCTGCAAGCGCTCATCGTAAGCGGCCCGGCGCTCTGCATCGCTTAACGTTTCATAAGCTTCGACGATGTCTTTAAACCGTTGTTCCGCCTGAGGGTCTCCCCGGTTCGCATCCGGATGATGGCGCTTGGCCAGCTTGCGGTAAGCGGCCTTGATCTCGGAGGCTTCCGCATTCCGGGAAACGCCCAGCCGTTCGTAATAGTCCGCCAAATGCTTCCCTACTTTCGTCCAAAATTTCGTGAAATCGTTCTAACGGATGCCATCGGCACTATTTCGGCAAAATCAAGCTAAATCAAAATGTAACGGTTGCCGGAGCGCTTAATTGGTTCAGTTTCGGCTGTTTCGAGCATTTATCATCATAATAAGCACGCTCGCAACCGTCAGAAATGGAATCTCCGCCTTTTCGGCCAAATAAGCTCGCATACAACCGTTAGCGCTGCGTAGTCGATCGTTCTCAAGCTATCGCCGCAAGGTACAGTAAATCTCAAGAGGCCTGGGGCCTCTTGAGATTTACGAAATGCGGGCGCCCCGCGCCCGGGCGAAGCAAGCTTAGATGTCGTTGACCGGATAGCCGCCATTGAGCTTGGCCAGTTCGGTCTTGTCTTTTTTCTGCTTCACATAAAGCTCGAATTGCCCTACGCCTTCGGTGTCGCCAAACGCTTCCTTGTAGTCAACCACAAATGCGTTCGGGAACACGATCTCCCGCACCACCTGGTTGGCGGCGATAACTTCCAGCGTCAGCTTGCGGTAGCAGTCCGCTTTTTCCGCGGGAACCAGCGACCACAGGGCCAGCTTCAGCGTATCGTCGGCTTTGTCGCCGTCGGTCGCCGTGATGATTTTGCCGATGATTCTCAGCGTGGAGCCTACGTCCGTGGATCTGGCGTTGGAGTCGTCCGGCGTATCGGTGTCGTAGTACACCTTCTGGATGTTGTCCAGCCCGAGCTCGATTGTTTCGGCTCCTTCAACTTTCAGTCTGAATCCCATAAAATACATCCTCCTTAGAGTAAAAATATGATGGCCCCAGGGCGTTACGCTATTGTTTGAGCTAATGATATTGCAGAAAAAGGCAGCCGGGTGAAATGTTCTTACGATCACAAAGGCGAACTCAAGCTGATGCTTCCGAAGCAGATTTCTTGCAGAAAGCTTTCAGCTTCTTCAGAATCGTTTCCCCCTCTTGCTTACCCTTGCCCTATTTCTTAACTCAACCTATATAGCGCCCCGGAATTTATGTAACGAGGTCAGTCGCCGGATAGCGGCCGGTCCTCCTACATACGACAGTTGCGTATTCTCCGGGCCGGCCAAAAACGGATTTCCTGCGTTTTGACCGCCCGGTCATTTACTTGCATCATGCTTTGACGGGGCTTGTGCCCTTGGTGATCATCACTTCGAGATTTTTCACGTTGCCGTTGTAGATCAAGTCGATATGGCAGAGGTTGTTTTTCTCGTCGATGACGTAATTCATATCGTCCCCGTCATAGATGATCGAGTTGATGAAGCCCCGTTTGGCCAGCCATTGGCTCTTCTGGCTGCTCGGGTTGTTGCTGAAAAATTTGATGATATTTTCATGCTTGAAGTCGGCGGTCTGGAAGCGCAAAATCCGCTCGATATACGTGCTGACCAGCGTCTTGTAAATCGAGTCGAATCCGTCCTCTGACGCCGCCAGGCTTCTCGCTTTGTAAACGGTGATGCGGCGAATGTCCTTGCCCTGAAGCTGCGCGTTTTCGGAGGAGAACACAAAGCCGAAATTTTTCCGGTTGATCGAATCCTTGATCGTATTCGTGAAGCCGGTGATTTCCTTGGCCATAGTTGTCACGGCGCGCAAGCTGTTGTCGCCCGCTTCAATGTCGAAGCGCACGCCCGGAAACTCCTTGCTCGTGTTCTTGAACGATTCCCTCAGGTATTCCGGACACTGATAAGCGGCCACAATCCCGGCGGCGACGTAAGACGCCCCCACATAAACGCCCTCGATCCACAGCTTCAGGATGTCTTCCTTCTCCCGGGAGAGCCGGGCCGCTCCGCCTTCGGTTTGAACCATGCGGCTGTCGATGATCACGCCCGATTTCTCCTTGGGGATAACCGTAAAGTTCGGCAGGCACGGGATGGCGAATTCGCTGTAATCCTTGCGGATGAGCGGCGCGCATTTGTCGATGTATTTGTCGACTCCCGAAGTGGCGATGTTGTTGAACGTCGTCTCCTCGCCCGATTCGAAGCTGAAGAATACCTGCACCTTGAACTCCTTCACGACCGTAAGCAGCATCGCCAGCGATTCCATGTTGTTGCCGTCCTGCTTGACGATTTTCTCGTTGCCCTTGAAGCGCTCGCGGCTAACCTTCACCTTGCCCGCGCTTTCCAGCTCCACCGAAGGGACGATGCCGAACCAGATCGTGTCGGTGAAATCGTTTTTCGCGTTGACGGTGTTCAGATACGTCTCCAGCCGCGGGATGTTGGCGCTCTTGACGGTCATATCCAGCTTGTTGTTCGTGACGAGCATCGACGGCTGCATCCCTTTGTTTTTCACCGAGTATTGGTCAAAAAACATTTTCACGCCCAAAATTTTCTCGACAAGCGGCTTGACCGTTTTCACAAAATCGTCCTTGGCCGTCTTGTAAAATTCCAGATACGTGTTGTAATTTTGCACTTCCTGTTCCACGTTGACTTCCGTGCTCACGGCCGGCAATGGGCTAAAGGTACGTACAACTAAGTCGCGAACATAACCGGACGGAGCCTCCGTAATCGAGTTGTAATCGTCTTCGAAGACGAGCGCCAAACCGTTGGAACCCTTCTCGTCGAGCAGCACCAGCTCCGTGCTTTCACTCTTCGGCGCCTCGATGATTTTCAATTCGCCGCTTTCTCCGATCGTCAGCATCCCGATCTGCACCGCTTCGGCGTCCTTTTCCTCACTGGAGCCCCCCAGCAGAAGCCGCGTTTTAATGTCCTCGATCGCCAGCGGCAGCATCGCCATAACATTGTTATAATTTGCACTTGCCTCTTCAAACATAGCGTTCAGCTTGTCGCCCAAATCCAGCTTTTTCGGATCCTCTTCATCCAGCTTTTCATATTGTCCGTACAAGTAATGGATTTCTTTGCGCACCTGCCGGATATCGTCCATCACCTTTTTCGGCGATATCATATCGAGCAAATTCTCGAATTTGAAATCGACATTGGTCATGCCTTGGCTCCGCTTCGTGTCGATCAGCGTAAACAGCATTTTCAGAAAGTCGTTGTTCTGGTCGATCCGGATTTCCGAAATCGCATCCTCTGCAATACCCTCGGGCTTTTTCAGCGTATAAACGACTTTCTGGTTCGCCGCGTTGAAAAACGAATACACGCACGGCGAAAACTTTGTCAAAAATTCGTCAAAGCTGCGCACGAGCAGGTGCTCGTTGATCTCCTTGATCTTGTCGTCGCTTAAGCTGTCGATCCCTTTAACATCGCCCACAATCGTCAGCAAGTCCAGTTTCTCCGGATTGATCTCATCAAACAGCATCGTTCGGTTGGTTTGATTGATGATATCCATAGATCTTTTTATCCTCCTCCCGCTTCTTCAAAGACGCATTGCCTATGCCAAAAACCCCATATTTCATGCGGCTGCAGGCCCCTAAAAATAGTGCTCTGTATTTAGGTTCTTTCAAAACCGGCACCTTCCGGTCAGGCCTTTAGGGGTAATCATAAACAGCGTCCGCCTAAATTGTCAATCTGTAGCATTTGCTCCCGAAATAAGGATTTTGGACCTATAGAAAAACCTATGAAAGGGATGATTATCCAATTAAAGGCCTATTTTTTGGAACTCTATACAAATTCAAAGTGGCTGGTCCGATATAAAAGAGATAGTTGAAAGATAGTTTAATATATCTATTTTGTAAATTTTTAGATAATTGAGGTGGGTATTGGATAATGGTTCAAAAGAAGAATCGACAATCATTTGCATTTTTCATTATTTCTAGGACTATATTCCTGTTTTTGCTTTTGGCTGTAACGATCTGCCCGTTTTCCGTTCCCGTTCAGGCCGCCGGACAGCAGCAAAAACCGCAAAATCAGGAAGCCTTTGACGCCATTTTCGTGCTCGACACGAGCTATTCGATGAACCATGCCGATCCGGACAAAATGGCGGGCGAGGTCGTCCGCATGTTTATGGATATCAGCGACGCCAGCCGGACACGCATCGGATTCGCCGCCTACAATCATCAAATCGTGAAGTCCATGCCGCTTACCCCCATCTCCGTCGCCTCCAAACGGGACGAGATCAAGCGGCAGATCGAGGGGCTCCGCCGCACGGGCTACACCGACCTGGGTCTGGGCCTGCTCACGGGCAGCAAGCTGCTGATGGCTTCCGCAAACGATGAGCAAACGGAAGGCCGCAAACCGTTTCTCATCCTGCTGTCCGACGGAGAAACGGATTTCGGCCCATACCGGCAATCCAGAACCAAGGAAGATTCGGCGAAAGACAGCGATGCCGCGATCAAAATGGCCCAAAAAAACGGGTACCCCATTTACACGATCGGGTTGAATCATGACGGTACGGTAAATCCCGATGAACTGAAGCGGATCGCTCAGAGTACTGGAGGCGCTTTCTATACGACAAGCAGCGCGGATGATTTGCCGGAAATTTTCAATCAGATTTTCGCCAGAGAAATGCGCTCCGTGCTGATGCCCGTGGCCGGGGTGACCGCTTCCGGCAAATTGCAGGAGGTTCAGGTGGAGATCCCAAGCTCCTCCATGAGCGAAGCCAACATCATTTTGTTATCCGCGCGCCCGCTGAAGGACGCGCAGTTGTTCTACGAGTCCAAAAATATTCGCTTGTTCAAGTCGAACAGCTATACCCTGCTGAAAATCACCGCGCCGAAAAAGGGAACCGCGACGCTTAAATTCAAGGGAAGCTCGGGAGATTTGGTAAAAATCAGCCTGCTCGGCAGCTACGCCATGGAGGCGAAGGCCAGGCTGACGGACGGGAAAGCGATTAAAGGTAAACCCGCCGGAATCGAAGCGCTATTGATCGACGCCAGTTCGAACGAGCCGTTGCAGGAGAAGGAGCTTTATCAGGGACTAAGCGCCGAACTGGTCGTCCTGGATAAAACCGCAAACACCGAAACCGCGGTGGAAATGAAAAACGAAGGAACAAGTTTTTATACCGAGCACACGTTCAGCGCATCCGGGGAATACGAGTGGTATGTGAAAATGGAGGGGGATACCTTTTTCCGGAACACGCCGGCAACTGTTCAGAAAATCGTTAACCTGGCCCCGGTTGTTCAAGGAAAAGAGCAGCTTCAGCTAACGAAAGAGGACGGGCTGACGGAGCTTGATTTAAACACGTTGTTCCTGGATGAAAATGGGGACAAGCTGAGCTTTGCGCTGCAAGATGCGGCCGGCAAGGCGGCCCGGGCCGAACTGGCCGGCGATCAATTATACATTTCGCCGCTGCGGACCGGCGGATCGGAGCTGACGATTACCGCCACCGATCCGGAAGGCGCCCAGGTCACGGCGCATCTGGCGCTGAAAATCAAATCCAAATATACGGTTCTGAAATGGTCCATCGCCGGCGGGCTTGTACTGGCGCTGATCGGCGTTGCCCTGTATTTCTGGCTGCGGCCCAAGCCGGCTTTTGCCGGCAAACTGGAGGGCTATTTCCTGGCCACGGCCAGCGGCAGCGAAGTTCCGGTCAAATCGTGGCCGCTCACCTCGTTCCCCGGCCGAACCGTCAACCTTGGCGAGTTGTTCCAAAGCCTTGACGTCAACGAGCCGCTGCCGGAAGCGCGGAACATTTTCTTTACGGCAGGCAAGGGAGGCACCCTGATCGTACAAAACAAATCGCGCTGCTCGCTGGTTCGAAACCGTACGCCGCTGGCAAACAACAAGCGGGAAACCCTCGAATACAACGACAAGCTGTACATTACCTTCGAGGACGGGATTACCGAACTGGAGCTGCGCTACAAAGCGATCAAACCGAGCACTAATATTTATACCCGCGCCGATACAGCCAGCTGAGCCTGCATTCGAGACGGATGGCCGCTTTGAACCGGTCCAGCGAAATGCGGCGCTTGTCCGCGGGCACGGCCAACCCGCGTTCGATCGCCCGGGACAAAAACGGCCAGGCGCGCTTCATCTCCGCGTCGACCAGCTCCTGCCGCTCCTCAAACAAGCGTTTGCGGACATCGGTGGGAGCGTGGCCCCGGCAGCAGAAATACAGCACGGCGGCCAGGCTGTAAATATCGCTCTCCGGCCCCTGCCGGGACTGCTCGGAATACAACTCGAGCGGGGAGTATCCCGCTGTCGTTAAAATCGGCCGTCTCTCCTCCGTTCCCCCCGTTGCCGCCGCCGAGCCGAAATCAAGCAGCTTGATGGCCCCGCCGCTTGCGATCATCAGATTGCCCGGCTTCAAATCCCGGTGAATGATGCCGAAGCGGTGCAAATAATCGAGCGTGTCGATGAACGGAAGGATCGTTTCGTAGAAAAAACGCGGTGCAATGGCCGCCTTGTTAGCGGCTATGTATTTGTCGAGCGTGACGCCTTCGCAATATTCCATCACGATATACGCCGTCCCGTTCTGTTCAAAACGGTCCAGGCAGCGTACAATGCCCGGGTGGTCGAGCTTTTCCAGCAGCTCCCCTTCTTGCTGATAAGCGTTCCAGAGCACTTCGAATTTATCGGCCGCCGTGCCGGCCTTGCGGCGCAGCGTCGCTCCGTCCTTGCTCCTGTACACGAACCGGCCCGGGCAAAATTCCTTCACGACGCATCGGCTTCCGTCCGCTTCATTTCGCGCGGTATACACGACCGCCAGCTCGCTGACGGAAAGGACCTTGCGGATGCGGTATTGGCTGCGGGAAGAAGCTTCGCCTTCCCCTCCGATTCTGGCATTTCGCTTTAACTCAAGCCCAAGCATTTGATCACGATTCACCTTTCTATCCTGAACGATATTCCGCAGTATTAACCTGAGCGGGTTATTGACTTATTTTAACACATTAACATAACGTCTGGCGGCTGTCTTCACAGAGGACGGTCCCCCTAACGGATCTTCCCCTAGCAACGGACTCAAACGACTTTATTCGTTCATTTCCCGATCATTTCCTGCTTTAACGGTTGCCGCGAACCACGATCCGCGAGTCATGATCCATCCCTCAGCAAATCAGCCCAGCCCACTTTGCATCGCACCCGCCGCCCGGTATAAACTAAAAGCATACCAAACCGATCCTATCATACTTCCCGGGGTGATTTTAGATTGAGCGTCAGCATCATTGTCGAAGGCAAAAACGACCGCAGTAAGCTGCGCCGCCTGCTGGGCGATGAAGTGCGCATCCTTTGCACCTTCGGTACTCTGAACACGGCAAAACTGGAATCCCTGCGCAAGCAGGCGGGGGACGACGAGCTTTATCTGTTTCTGGACAACGATCCGTCCGGGAAAAGAATCCGCGCGGTCCTCAGGGACGCTTTTCCCGATGCCGAACAAATCTATACCAGACGGGGGTACGCCGGAGTAGAAGGAACGCCTGACGAATATTTAATCGCCCAATTGGAAAAAGCCGGACTGGAGGAATTTATTTTATATCCTCCGCCGGCTTCATACTAGGCTGTAATGTAAACCAATAAGTTTGCGGACAGGCCCTGTCCTTGTTCCAAATCTTTACGACCGGCTTACTCCTTGGCCAAGTCGATTACGCCTTGAGCGATTTCCTCGGGCGTCGCCTCGGGGCGGTAAATTTCGCGCAGGCGTCCCTCGCGGTCGACCATCCCGATCAGATCCATATGCACAAAGTTTCCGTCGTTATCCTTGTTGATCAGGATTTGAAACGAGTTCATCGCCAAATCGATCGTTTTTTGCTCATCCCCGCGCAGGAAATACCAGCCCGAATAATCGGCTTTGAATTTATCGCCGAACGCTTTGACGTTCTCCAGCGAATCCCGCTGCGGGTCGAAGGTGATCGAGACGATGGAGGCGTCTTTGCCGAACAAGCCTTTTTCCTTCAAAATATCCTGCACCTGGCTTAGCCGAAACGTCGTGATCGGACAAACGTCCGGACAGTTGGCAAAGAAGAAATAAAACAATCTAACCTTTCCGTTCGTGTCCTCCAGGGTGACTGTCTTGCCGTCCACATTTTGCATGCTGAATTCGCCCACCGGCCGGATGACCGGAAGCTTCGGCTTGGCGGCATACGTGTCCCACAGCAGATATCCCGCCAAAACAACGCATATCGCCAGCAAAATCCAGGTCCACTTGTACTTTTTCAAAACAGCCATCCCTTAGACCTCCATCACAACCGTACGGTATCGAGAATCATAACGATCATGTTCACCGTCAAATAGTTTACGGAGAACAGAAATACTTTTTTCGCCCAAGCATCGTTGTCCTTGGTGCGGAAGCCCGTCAGCGCCATCAGCAGCCAGGCGACCGACAAAATTTCCGCGATCACCAAAAACCAGATCCCCGTGTAATCATAAACGTACATCATGATCGGAATGGGTACGAGCAACACCAGATACGGGATCATCTGCAGCTTCGTCCGCGGAATGCCCTTCACAACGGGCAGCAGCGGAAAACCGGCCGCGCGGTATTCCTCCGTCCGCCGGATGCCAAGCGCCCAGAAATGCGGAGGTTGCCACAAAAACAACATAGCGAACAGCAAACACGCGCCCAGATCGACGGTACCGGACGCCGCGACGTAGCCGATGGCCGGCGGCATCGCTCCGGAAATCGCCCCGATGGAGGTGCTCCAGGTCGAAGTTCTTTTCAGCCAAAGGGTGTAAACAACGACATAAACGAACATGCCTACTGCGCCGAACAAGCCGGCCAGCGGACCGGAAAACGCAAACAAAACGGCAAGGCCCAAAATGCCCAAAACAACCGCATACCAAAGCACCGTTTTCGGGGCTACCTTCCCGGTCGGGAGGGCGCGGTTTTTCGTGCGAGCCATCTTCATATCCATTTCCCGGTCAAAATAGTTATTAAACACACACGAAGAGGCCATGACCAGCATCGTTCCCAGCAGCATCAAAACCAGCTTGCCGTATTGCAGTTGCCAATGCGAAGCCAACCAAAAACCGGCGAAAGCCGCGATCAGGTTCGAACGCAGGATTCCCGGCTTGGTCAAAGCGATGAAATCTCTCCAAGTCGCCGTCTCTCCCGGAGGAGTAGGTCTCACGGACAACGCAGCGGATTCCGAAGAAGCCTGATATCTTAATGGTTTGTCCACGCGCGATTCATCCTCCTACAAATTAGTATTGAGTTTGGACTAAGCTATATCTATAAATCCGTAAATTATTCGGCAATATTTCGTTCTCGCTATAAACTTTATCATAACAAACCAAGAAAGTGTTTGACAATCATCGGAATATCGCGTGGTTATTTTGACAATTTAGTGACACAAAGGCCACTAGGATTGTCCAACGGCCTTTATAAACTCATCTTTCGCAGAGCAAAAATCAGCGTGAATCCTTGAGCTGAAGGTGTTCAAAGATCTAAGATAGGCGGACAGAAGAGGTGTCTGGCTCAACTTTATAATCCTTGCTTGCCAGTCAAGTCGAAAGCCGATCGTGGCCAAGAAACGCGGAAGGGTGTTGAAAGCTTGAGGATAGGGAAGTGGGGTGACGGCAGATCAACACTCGCTGTCCGGGGCTTTACACGATTATCCCGTTTGATCAGGTAGCAAAAAGAAAGACAAGTTCGGGAGAAAAAAATGTTTGGTGGAGAAGCAGGTAGGCTCGAGATAATTTAGACGGGCTTAGGAGAAGAAATCAGGTTTAGGGGAGATGAAACAGACCGCATAAGAGATCAAGACAGGAAATCAAGACAGGGAATCAAGGACAAGACGCGAAGGAAACGAAAAGACTGTGATTTTGCTGTAGCCTGAACTCTTACGTCTGCAGCAACGCCCGCACTGTTCATGCTAATCCCTACCCATTAAGTTGATCCGCATCAAGTAACCCCCACCGTTCAAACATCACGATCAGGCCGCAGCCGCAAGGGGCAGACTCGGTTGGCGTGCGATCAGCCGGCGGTATGGGATCGCCGGAATCGCCACACACATGCGCAGCAACTTCTGCCGCATCGTTTCTTCCGCTCCGGGCAGTCCTCCTTGCAGGCGCAGCCGACGGCGTACGGTGTACTCGTTCAGGTACGCCTGCAGATGCTTCAGTCCCAGGGCTCCATACGTACTCTTCAGCGATTCCCATGCCTCTCTCACCACTTTCCGCAAGGGCGCATACAGCCGAAAGGCCTGAGGGAACAACTGTACCGCCGATGTACGGACATCCACATGCCCATTGATGAACGCGGTTAGATCGTGACGGTTTGCCCTTTTTTCGCCTCCCCGCTTATGCGGTACCAGGCGGATTTTGACCTGTTCCGGCTCGCCCGACTCCGTGACCGTGCAGCCGGCCACGACCGCCGAGGCGTACGGATGCGAAAGCTGACACCGGGACGGATTACGCCCATACTGATCGCTGTTCACCTTCACGTCTCCGGAGAGCAGCTCCCGGGCATCGAACTCCCCCACGGCATGGCGTATTTTGTGCAGCATCGACCAGGCTGTTTTGTAGGTGACCCGGATCTCCTTGCTCAGCCGCAGCGCCGAGATGCCGCCATCAAGCAGGAATAAATCCAGGGCCTGAAACCACTTCACCAGAGGGAGATGCGTTCCTTCAAAAATCGTGCCGACCAAAGGCGATGTTTGATGCTTGCACTTTCCGCACTCGAACAAAGGGATATGCCGGGAGGTCAGATAGCTGCACCGGGTGTGAGCGCAGCGCGGGCAGACAAAGCCGTTTGGCCACTTCATCGCGATTAGCGCTTCCATGCAGTCCTGCTCGCTGTTAAAACGGCTGCTGAATGATTGAAGTTCCGTTCCCGCATTGACTTCCATATCCGTTCGCCCCCGAATCAAGAATATACGTACATATGTTCCATTTATTTCATTATAGCAAACATACGTTCTCTTATCAAGCCGAAAATCTCACCTGAACCACCTCATTTTTTCCTCAGCTTTTTTGTTTTTTCTTCTCTCTTTTTTGGAACCTTTGCTCTAGCCCTCCCCCTGCTCCCTGCTCCTGAACGAAGGGAATAATCGTGCTAAGGCAGCAGCAGGCAGGGACACCAAGACACGAACGCTTTAGACAGTCCCTTTAGACGGCCCCTCGCCTGGCGGCAATTTGTGACACCGCTCGAAACGGCTACGGTGCAGAAGGTAGATGTACTTACCCCACCGGATCGTGACGCCCTCTGCATCGTTGACGCTTCCTCAACGAAGCAGCCCCAAAAGCCGGGAAGACACTGTTCGCCTCTGATTCAGCGCCAACTCCGGCAATGGATTCCCTGCTTTACCCTGCTATATCAAGGCTTGTCTGCCGATGTTTTGCTGCGATAGCTGCGATAGTCGAGTTTTTAAATTATAGTTTTCTTACTTAACGACAAACCCCATCAGCCGCTGTACGTCCTGCAGCGTTTTTTCCGCCATTTCGGACGCGCGTTCCGCGCCCTGGCGCAAAATCTGGCGCAGCTCGCCCGACTCGCGGATCTCGCGGTACCGCTGCTGCAGCGGCTCGATCACGCTGACGACGGCCTCGGCCAAATCCTTTTTGAACGGACCGTACATTTGGCCTTCGTAGCGCTTCTCCACTTCTTCGATCGTCAAACCGGCGCACTGGCTGTAAATCGTAATCAGGTTGCTGACTTCCGGTTTGTTCTCCGGATCGAATTTGACCTCGCGGCCCGAGTCGGTCGTTGCCCGGCTGATCTTTTTGCGGATAACGTCCGGTTCGTCCAGCAAAGCGATGTAGCTGCCCGGGTTCGGATTGCTTTTGCTCATTTTTATCGAGGCATCGTCCAAAGACATAATCCGCGCGCCGACCTCCGGAATATACGGCTCCGGAATTGTAAAATAGTCGCCGTAGCGGTGGTTGAAACGTCCCGCCAAATCCCGGGTCAGCTCCAGATGCTGCTTCTGATCCTCGCCTACCGGCACCAAATCGGCATTATAAACCAGGATGTCCGCGGCCATCAAGGCCGGGTACACGAACAATCCCGCGCCAACCGATTCTTTGCCCGCCGATTTGTCTTTAAACTGGGTCATCCGCTCCAGTTCGCCCATCGAAGTGAGCGTGGTCAACAGCCATCCGAGCTGGGCATGCTGCATTACATGGGATTGCAGATAAACGTTCGCTTTATTCGGATCGATTCCCGCCGCGATATACAGCGCCGCAACGGCCTCGGACTGCTCCGTCAATGCGGCCGGTTCCTGGGGAACCGTGATGGCGTGAAGATCGACCACCATAAAGTTGCAGGCGTAATCATCCTGCAGGGTTACGAAATTTTTGATCGCTCCGATGTAATTTCCCAATGTCAGTTTTCCGCTTGGCTGGATGCCAGAAAGCACTTTTTTCATCATTCATTGACCTCCTCGATTTAAATGCAAAAAAGGCCTCACTCCCGCAAGGGACGTGAGACCGTGGTGCCACCCTTATTCGCCGAATTCTCCAGGTCCTTGCAACAGAGCCACCCTTTGTACAAGCCAACCTTGGGCCAAATTCAGCCTTATTGATTCCGTAACGTGGAACGACCCGTCCGGCATACTTCGCATCGCAGCTAGGCTTCCCGCCTGCCCGCGGTTCTGTCCGGCGCTCCGAGGCCCATTCGGCCAAAGCTCCTCCTCCGGTTCGCATCAACCACCGGCTTTCTGCAGGACGAACGTTTCGCTTACTTGCCCTCATCATCGCATTGTCGCTATGGCGAATCCTTGAGGCCGCCCGGACCTCCAGAAACCCGCTTCTATTGATTATCATCATAAAAGTGTTTGCCGTCCATGTCAAATTCATTTTTCGTCTACCGCAAAAAAATGTTATGATTAGTTTTAGCTTAAGGAACAGATAATTATGTGGGAAAAGGAGCAACGATATGAAAAAGGTGACCAAAGGGCAATGGAACGGTTACGATACGTACATCTTACATAGCCACGAACTTGAAGTCACGCTGCTACCCCGCCTTGGCAATAACGTGATTCGCATTTGGGACCGTGTTCAGCAGCGCGATGTGCTGCGGTGCCCAGACGAAAGCGAACTGGATTTCTATTTGCAAAAGCCGTACCATTTCGGCTTCCCTTTGCTGATTCCGCCGGGACGGATCCGCAGGGGGCGCTTCACTTACGCGGGCCAGGAGTATCAGTTTGACCGCAATACGGCAAACGACAACCATATCCACGGGCTGCACCGCACGCAACCCTGGCGCGTCAGCGATATCGAGGAAGACGACGAAGGCTGCGCCATCACCACGGAGTTCGTCACCTCGGACGATCCGAACTGGATTCGGCAATTTCCTGAACCGCTGAAACTTGAAATGACCTTGCAGCTGCAGGGCGCTTCTTTGAAGCAAACCTTTAAAATCACGCACCTGGGGCAAAAAGCCGCCCCGTTCGGTTTGGGCCTTCACACCTGGTTCCTCATCGACGGCGAACCTGGCCGCTGGAACCTGAAGCTGCCGGTTAGCGGGCTGTTCAAAGCCGATGAAGAGCTGATCCCCACTGGTGAGATCGCTCCTTTAGGTCCATGGGAAGCTTTAAACGAAGGGATGAACCTGCAGGGCGTAGATTGCGATACGATGCTGAACATCGGCGGCAAGCCCGCGGTGGCCGAGTTGATCCGGGATGACGGATATGGGCTGCGTTATTCCGCCGATCCGGAATTTTTCAAATTTTGGGTCATCTATTCCAAGGGCGAGGCCGACCGGTTTTTCTGCATCGAGCCTTATACCTGGCTCCCCGACGCCCCGAATTCCCCCCTGCCCGCCGAGCAGACGGGGTTGATTGATCTAAAGCCGCAGCAGTCCATAGAGCTGAACCTGAACCTGGACATCGTTTACCCTGAGGGCGAATCCGCTCCCGAATCCGACTCCTGATCCTTTTTTGCCATGCCTCAATACGAAACCAAGCGGCCGTCCATCATCCATCTGCGATGATGGACGGCCTTTTTGCGCGCCGCTGGCCGCCGATTTCTGAAATGAAATAATTACCACTACTAAAGATCGAAGTCTACCCGCATATTTTTCTCCCTAGGAACCATACTAACACCACAAAGGCAAAGGAGGTGACAACGATGGCAGGTAGAAGCGGAAGCCGAAACAACCTTATCGTTCGTGAAGCCAACGCCGCGCTGCAACAACTGAAATTTGAAGCAGCTCAAGAACTGGGCGTCCAAATTCCGCAAGACGGATACTACGGGAACTACACATCCCGTGAAACCGGCTCCCTCGGGGGTTACATTACGAAACGTCTGGTTCAATTGGCGGAGCAGCAATTGTCGGGTCGTTCGAACCTGTAACTTGCATTCTCCTATCATTTAACACTATAGGGAACAGGCGATCTGCATATGCAGGTCGCCTGTTCCCCTTTAATGTCCCCGTTTACCGCGGTTTAAGAGGTCTTATCTTGTTTGTATGTATGGATAGCATCTTTACGCGAGTAGCGTTGGATCAACAAATTGGCCATGTTGTAATTCGATTCCAATATGGCATCGACGACAATCATTCCTTGGCGAAGCGCAAATTCATAGCTGATTTCCCCGTGAGTCCAATACCGTTTGAACTTTAACGATTCGAGGGCCATCCTCCGAAAACATTGCATCTGCTCCATGGTCAGCCCTGCGCCCTCATCGGCGAGATGCCCGTTCCGTCCGGCAATCGGATTGTGGCGGATTCCGAATTTTCCGATGGTATTGTTGCGGATTTGGATGAATACGGTGCCTGATGTTAATCCGGAAAGCTCCTCTTCCAGCTCCTTAAATGCCATTTCCACTTGTCTGGCGAGTGAAATTTCATCGATTTTCAGCATATCCACCCTCCCTTCCCATGTAAGTCCCCATTATATAGGGCTTATGTCTCATTATAGGCCATAATTATATAACGTTCAACAATATACAACAAATTTGGTTAATAATTACTTTGCAAAATATGACTGTAATTTCTTTTAATTACACAGCTCATCTTTCGCAGTAAAAAATCGGCAGGTAAGTCTTGATGTAGCGCATCTACCTTTTGCACCGTAGCCGTTTCGAGCAGTGTCACAAATCGATGCCAGGTAATAGGGCTGTCTAAAGGGTCTTTGTGTCTTGGTGTCCCTGCCTGCTGCCTGCCTTTGCACGATTATTCCCTTTCGTTCAGTGAGCAGGGGGGCTAGGGCAAGGGCAAGGGCTCCAAAAAAAGAAAGAAGAAAAAGAGATGGGAAAAAATGAGGCGGTTCAGGTGAAATGTCCGGCTTGATAAGGGAACGTACGTTTGGTACAATAAAATAAATGGAACCTGTGTTCGTGTATTTTTAATTCGAGGGTGAGCCTGATATGGAAGTCAATGTGGAAACAGAACTTCAACCATTTAGCAGCCGTTACCAAAGCGAGCAGGACTGCCCGGAGCGGAAGAAACGATGCGGCAGAAGTTGCTGCGCATGTGTGTGGCGATTCCCGCGATCCCTTACCGCCGGCTGATCGTATGCCAACCAAACCAGCCCCTTACGGCTGCGGCTTGATCGAGACGCCGGAACGGTGCGGGGGAGTTTGACGCAGATCAACTTGATTGGTGTAGACTAACATGAACGGTGCGGGCGTTATTGAAGACGGAAGGGTTCAGGCTACAGCAAAATCACGGTCTTTTCGTTTCCCTCGCGTCTTGTCCTTGATCTCCTGTCTTGATCTCTTGTCTAGATCTCTTATGCGGTCTGTTTCACCTTCTCTAAACCCTGATTTCTTCTCCTAAGCCCGTTTAAATTATCTCGAATCTAGCTGTTTCTCCACCAATTATTTTCTTCTCCCGAGCTTGTTTGTTTCCCTGCTACCTGATCAAGCGGGATAATCGTGCAAAGTCCCCAGACAGCGAGTGTTGATCTGCCACCCCCCCAAGAAAAGAATACTTTAATTCGTTGGGCAGTTGATTTAGGTCGGACTGATGGCCTATAACAATGTTCTCCTTGATTTGGAACGACTACCGTCACTGGGGTCCGTTAGCTTCGTGATGATTGCGCGTGGCCGTAATAAAAACGGGCCCTCACCGCCACAATATGACGGGGGCCCAATCACACAATTTATTTTGTCAATTCCAGGAACGCATCGACGTCAGCCACGGATAACGCCATCGCCTCGCGCCAGAAATCCGGCTTGGTCAAGTCAACCTGCAGATGTTTGGCGGCCAGTTCCTCCACCGTCATCCGGCCCGTATCCCGCAGCAGCGCGTCGTATTTCTCCGCGAACGCTTGGCCTTCCCGCTGCGCTATCGCGTAAATGCCGGTACTGAACATGTACCCGAAGGTATACGGGAAATTATAGAACGGTACATCCGTGATGTAAAAATGCAGCTTGGAAGCCCAGAAATGCGGGTGATAGTTGCCCAGCGCCCCGCGGTACGCTTCCCGCTGCGCTTCCTCCATCAGCGCGGACAATTCGCCGGCGTCCAGCAAACCTTGCCGGCGCTTCGCATAAAAGCGCGTTTCGAACAGGAAGCGGGCATGGATGTTCATGTAGAAGGCGATGGATCTCTGGATTTGGTCGGCGAGCAGCACGATTTTCGCTTCCTTGCTTGCCGCGTTTTTCACCAGGGCGTCCGACACGATCATTTCCGCAAAGGTCGAAGCGGTTTCCGCGACGTTCATCGCGTAATCCTGGTTGAACACCGGCAGCTCCTCCATCAAATACTGATGATAGGCGTGACCGAGCTCATGAGCCAGCGTCGACACGTTCGAAAGCGTTCCCCCGAACGTCATGAAAATCCGCGTTTGCTTGCTGACCGGAAGCGCGGTGCAGAAACCGCCCGGCCGTTTGCCGGAGCGGTCCTCCGCTTCGATCCAGCGCTTGCGGAACGCTTCGGCCGCAAATTCGGCCAATTTCGGACTAAAGCCGCCGAACTGCTTGACGATATCTTGCGCGGCCTGGTCGTACGTAATTTCTTCCGTCACTTTGCCGAGCGGCGCGTCCACATCGGCCCAGTTCAGCTTGTCGAGCCCCAGCAGCTTCGCTTTCCGCTCCAAATAAGCGACGAATTTCGGCTTGTTCTCCTCGATCACTCGCCACATCGCATCCAGCGTTGCCCCCGACATGCGATTGATCGCCAGCGGCTCCTTCAGGATATCGTCCCAGCCTCTCTTGTCGTACAGCTTCAAACGGAAGCCCGCCAGCCGGTTCAGCGTGTCCGCGCAATAATCGGCGGAATTGCTCCAGGCTTCCTCCCAGCTGGCAAATACCCGCTCGCGGACGCTGCGGTCCGGATCGTCCAGCTTGTTGGCCGCTTGGCCTACGGACAGCATCTTCACTTCGCCGCCCGGCTCCTGGAACGGCACGTTTACTTTGGCGACGATCGTGTCGTAATGCTGTCCCCAGCCGTGGTAACCGTCGATAGCCAGGTCCGAAGCCAGGCTCTCCAGCTCGGGCGGCAGCTTCTCGCGGGCTTCATCGCGCTTTTCGCTGAGCACGAAGGAAAGCGGGGCGATCTCGCCGCGCTTCATCCAGTCCGCCCACACCTCGTCGCTCGTCAAACGCAGCACGTTCCAGAACAAGGTCGTCACATTGTTGTACGCAGCCCGAATCGACGTTACTTTGGCGTCCAGTTGAACCGCCTTCTTGTCATGCTGATCCTGGGCCGTCAAACAGGATACAAAGCTGCCCGCTTCCGTCAGTTTGGCGGAGGCCGCCTGCAGCCCTTCAATGATTCCGTCAAAAGCTTCCGTGTCCTTAAGCGAGGCCGGCGCGCCCATCTCCTCGATCGCTGCGTGGTAACCGGCAATATCGCGTTCCAACGTCTCAAGAAATTCGCGGAACGCCGCGGAAGAAGAGCCTCCCGGGAAAATCGAGTCAAGTTCCCAGGCCGGATCTAGGGGTCCATTGAATAATGTCATGGATATTGTCTCATCCTTTCTTCAATCGTTTATTATTGATGCCTAAGCAGGCTGAAAAGTATGCTATTATATAGCTACCAGCTCGACAGGAGGGATATTCATATGAAGCCGCTACAAATTTCACCGGACACCGCCGTTAAATTAGCAGCGAAATTAAAGGTGCCGCTCGAGCACCTGATGCATATGCCGCAGCACATTTTACTCCAAAAGATCGCCGAGCTCGCCAAGGAAGAAGCCGGAAGCAAACCGGCCGAAGCCGGCGCGGAACCTTCCGCGTCCGAACCGGCGGGCGACTCGAAGCCCGGGGATCCGAAGCAAAGCTTATGATTCCGTTTAACCGGTCTTGGCCTTACGATGTGGTCATGGGAGACGTGTATGTACAGGATTGTCCTTTTTGCGGCGCCGGCAATGTGCTGCTCCCGTTAAAACCGCGCGACCTCAAATCCATCAGCGAAGGCAAAAAAAAGCTGCTGGTGTTCCCCTGCTGCGGAAACAAGGTCCATGTGCTGGACTGCGACAACGACTACTTGCTCACCGACACGGTGTTAAGGCGCTAACCCACCAGACGCTTTCACAGGCAACGCTTATCGCTGCAATTAGGGCCGTTCATTCAAAGAACGGCCCTCTATAATTTGATCCGGCAGGCATCCAATATTCTTTCCGGTAATCCGGCGTTAACTCTGCATTTCCTCCGGAAGCTCGTGCCCGGCGCCAAGCATTTCCTCGCGCAGCACCGCCCACTGCTCCCGCGATGCCCGGATCATGGCGGCGTCCATGATCTTCTTGTCGTTAATGACGCGGCTGAACCATTTGACGGCATCGTGGTAATTGCCGACCCGGCGGTTCAACTCGCCGATCAAATACATCAGCCTGGCGTCGCTTCCTCCCACGCCCTCGGTTTCATAAACGCGAACGTAAGATTCCAGCGAATACTGGAGAAAACGCTTCTCCTGCTGTTCATTGTTCCGGTAGCGGTACAGCCAGGCAATATGATGCAAGAGACTGGCGATAATCCGCTCCTTCTCCCCGATCGTTTGCGCGCACAGCAGCCCAAGCTTGTATGTCTCGAGAGCCGCGGCCCAGTCGCGGTGCCCGCCGTAATCCCGTTTGATGAACTTGCTGCCGATCGCTTCCTGAAACAGCGCCCGCTGCTTGTCGTTCAGTCTGTCTGTGGAGTTCTCCGTGGAAGCAAATCCGCAGGAAGGGCATACCCTGACGACATAATAATCGGGATTCTCCTTCTGAAAATATCCGCAGAAATCGCTATCCGTCCGCACGGCCCGCTTAAAGCTCGGCCTTACGCGCGACGTCGAAAACTCGTGTTCACAGTAAGCGCAGGTAATTTTGATCTGATAAAGGGGTTCTAGTTCCAATTCTCCAACTTCCTTTCCAAAAGTCCGCCTTCGTCGTATGTCCGGCGTCTTGTCCTAAGGTGTGTTTACGAAATGGAAAGCGGGACCGGAAAGGCGCTCAAGCACGAACCCACGGAGCGGCTCCTCGATTCCGATCTCCTCCAGGGCGGCCCGCATGCAGGCCAGCCAGGCTTCGGCGCGCTCCCTCGTCACCGGGAACGGCATATGCCGCGCCCGCATCATCGGGTGGCCGAACGCATCGGAATACAAGGGCGGCCCGCCGAAAAACTGCGTCAAAAACATGTACTGCTTCTCCATAACCGGCGTAATGTCCTCAGGAAACAGCGGTCCAAGCAGCGGATCTTTCTGCACCTTGGGATAAAAGGCTTCCACAAGCCGCCTCAGCGTTGGGCCGCCGCCAAGATTGTCATAGAGGCTTAAGGTTGGATTCATATACTCACCGCCTGCTTTTCAACTCTTTTTATTATAGCAAAAAAAAATAAAAGCTCCTATCGGAGCTTCTGCGTGTGGGTATGAAACATCAAAACGATCAGTAGCTGCTCCAGTCCTCTTCACCGGAATGGACGAGAGAGGCCCGGATAACGTACACAAAAGCGCATACGAGAACACCTGCAACAATGCTCATTATCATCACTCCATCCACAAAATTTTACTTCTGCGAGGTCCATGATCGTAAGGAAAGCTGGTACTAAAGTTTCAATTTTATCATCTAAATTTATTCTAGCACAAAAATACCGAAAGATCAGTATTTGCCGCGGCCGTTTAGTTTATTTTTTTGTGCTGTTTGTCCCACAAAATACATAAACTTCACTATGATCCGATGTGGAGGCGCGTTACTATGGTCATAAAACGAATGGTTGCCTTTTTTCTGCTCATGTCCTTAGCGGCCTTGGCCGTGCTGATGCTGCGCTATCCGGAACAGTCCTGGCAAGCCGGCGTCCGCGGGCTGGCGATTTGGTGGGATGTGCTGTTTCCGTCGCTGTTCCCGTTTTTTGTAATCTCCGAAATCATGCTTGGATTCGGGATCGTGCACTTTTTGGGCAAGCTGCTCGATCCGTTGATGAAGCCGCTTTTCCGCATTCCCGGCAGCGGCGGCTTTGTACTGGCTATGGGATTCGCATCCGGGTATCCCGTCAGCGCCAAGCTTGCCGCCAAACTGCGCGAGCAGCGCCTCGTTACCCGCGAAGAGGGCGAGCGCCTGGTGGCCTTTACCACCTCCTCCGACCCGATCTTTCTGATCGGCGCCGTCTCGGTCGGTTTCTTCGGCAACCCGAAGCTGGCCGGGGCGCTCGCGCTTGCCCACTACGGCGGGGCGCTGCTGATCGGAGGAATCATGCGGTTTTACCGGGCGGGCGCCCCCGGAACCGAAGTTCGCGCCGATGCGGCTTCCTCCCGGCGGCTGAGTTTAAAGCAGGCGCTGCAGGCCATGCACCAGGCACGGATCAGCGACGGGCGGAGCCTCGGCGAACTGCTGCGCCAGGCCGTCGTTTCGTCCCTGCAGCTTATGACCGTCGTCGGCGGACTTGTCGTGTTCTTCTCCGTCATCCTGGAGATTCTGACCGCCTCCGGCGTCATGAACGCCCTGTATGCCGCCCTGCGCTGGCTGCTGCCCGCGGTTGGGCTCCCCGCGGAGCTGGCCGAGGCGATCGTCGGCGGCTTGTTTGAAGTTACGCTCGGCGCCAAGTCTTCCGCCGCTCCCGAAGGCATCCCGCTGATGTACAAAGCGGCGGCGGCGGTGTTTATTTTATCCTGGGGCGGGCTTTCGGTGCATGCCCAGGTGGCCAGCATCTTAAACAGCAGCGATCTGCGTTATTTGCCGTTTCTGTTCGCCCGCTTTCTTCACGGCCTGGTTGCCGCGGCTTTGCTGCTCCTGATTTGGGAACCCGTCATGGGCGCCGCGCCGGCCTTCGGCCTGTTTTCGCCCGCGGAAGCCGCGCAACTTCCCGGCTGGCGGTCGGTTCCGGCGGCGTTCCGGCTGGCGCTTGCGCTGGTCTTGACGCTGATTATTTTGTCTGTCCTGTCGAGAATCATTCATCGCTGGCTTGCAAAACCAAAGAAATATTTAAGTTGAATTTTTGAATAGGATGGGGGAAGAAACGAAACATTGTGTTCTGCCGGGGAATTGATTATGATCTTTACAAAAGGATCTTCAAAGGAGCTTGTCATCTTGAGATATTATGTGCTAGACCGTGGCGATCAGTTATCTGTCGATTTAAGCGAATCTTTTCATAAACTGGCTGCCCAGCAGGGCCTGCAGTTCGACGCCAAATCCCCGGACATCGTCGTTTCCATCGGAGGGGACGGCACGATGCTGCATGCCTTCCATACGTTTATCGATCAGATTCCATCCATCGCTTTTGTCGGAGTTCATACCGGTCATCTCGGTTTCTACGCCGACTGGAAGGCCGACGAGATTCCCGAACTCGTCAGCATGATGGGCGGACACGCGGGCTCCGGATTCCCCAAGCCCCGGATGGTTCGTTACCCGCTTATCGAACTGGAGATTCAAAAGAAGTCGGGAACCTCCTCCTACATATGTCTGAACGAATTTACGCTGAAAGGCGTGGACGGCACCGTTGTCGCTCAAGTGGACATCAACGATCAAATGTTCGAAATGTTCCGGGGGGACGGCATCTGCGTATCTACTCCGTGCGGAAGCACCGCCTACAACAAAAGCCTGGGCGGAGCCATGATCCACCCGTCGATCGAAGCGCTGCAAATTACCGAAATCGCCTCGATCAACAACCGGGTGTTCCGGACGATGGGCTCGCCGCTTGTGCTGCCGAAGCATCATCATTGCGACATCTATTCCAAAAAAGAGCAAAACCTGCTGCTTACGGTCGACCACATCAATCTGCCCATGGACGACCTGATCTCCGTGCGCTGCCGGGTGGCCGACCAGAAGGTCAGCTTCATGCGCTATCGTCCGTTCCCTTTTTGGGACCGCGTACGCAACGCTTTCCTAGGCTGATTCTTGGGACAAGGCTCCAGAAAATTTAGCAAAGGACGAACCCAATATGAAGAAGAACCATTTCCGCAAGTACGTTATCATTCCGCTTTTAGCTTTGTCGCTGTTAGGATTGCCGCAGGCGGCCGGCGCCGCGGAAAGCACCGCTGCGGCGAACGAAGCGAATGAAGCGGCCGAAAATTCCGATCTGGTCGTGCTTGAAGAAGTGTTGGATCTTTTGGATGCGTACAACATCGAAGGGGTGGAAAGGGAGCAGTTTTTGGAGAATGCCATCCGGGGAGCGGTTTATTCCCTTGACGACCCGTACAGCGATTATTTCACCAAGGAAGAGCTGCAGAGCTTCGAGGAAAGCCTGAACCAGGAATATGTCGGCATTGGGGCCACGTTTCGGTTTACCGGCAGCAAGCTGTATATCACCGATGTGATCAAAGACTCTCCGGCGGCGAATGCCGGCCTGAAGCGCAGCGACATCATCACGCTGGTTGACGGGAAGGCGGTAACCGGCAGCGAAGACATCGCCCGGATACAAGGCCAGGAGAACACGATCGTCAATATAACGGTGAACCGCAACGGGCAAAAGCTGACCTTTCCGATCAAGCGGGGGCATTTCTCGTTGCCGTCCGTGACCGGGATGCTTATTCCTTCCAGCAGGGTCGGCTATATCGCGATTTCTTCCTTTTCCGAAAACGTGGATAAAGAATTCGCCGATGAATTAAGCAAACTGCGGGGACAAGGCATAGGAGCGCTGGTGCTCGACTTGCGGGACAATCTCGGCGGCTATGTGGAAGCGGCTGCGAATATCGCCAAGCATTTTATGAAGGAAGGCGTGCTGATGTATACGGCGGATCAAAGCGAGACGCTGCAGCCGTATACGGTCAAGGGCGGCGAAAATATCGGGATGCCCGTCGTCGTGCTCACCAACGAGCTGACGGCCAGCGCTTCGGAGATATTAACGGGCGCTTTGCGCGACAACGGAATCGCCAAGGTCGTCGGTACGCAAACGTACGGCAAAGCGCGAATCCAGAATATTTTCTCCTTGTCGAACGGCGGCTCGCTGAAATTAACCGTTCAGCGTTACTTAACGCCGAAGGGGGAAGACTTCAACCACGTCGGCCTCAAGCCGGACATCGAAGTGAAAGGCAGTGCGGCAGCCCAACTGATCGCCGGTTTGCATCAGGCCGGGGTGCGGAAAATCGAGCTGAGCGGAAGCCCGTCTTCCCTGACGATTAACGGCGCATCCTTCTCCGGGTATGTCGACGTGCTGGAAAGCGGCAAAAAAGTATACGCCCCGGTTCGCGTCCTGGCTGCGCTAGTGCAAGGCGAGCCGGCCTGGAACGCCGCTGCGCAGAAGCTGACGATTACGGACGACAGCGGCAAGACGATCGGTTTCTCCACGGCTTCCAAAAGCGTCAAAGTCGTCGATGGCGAGTCTTATGTGGAGCTGCACGACTTCCGGCAAAAATACCCGGCCCTGAAATGGAGCTACAAGCAAGGCATCCTGCAATTATCCGTCAAATCCTAAATTTTAATGCAAAACGCCTGCGGACGTTGCCGTTCCGCAGGCGTTTTTGCGTTTGCTGAATATGCCCTAAGGCAGTTCTTTTCGGTATAACGGGATTACCCGTTTTAATTCGCCGCCAAAGTCTTTTTCCATACCCCGAGCACCAGTGCGGAAACGACCGAGCCGATCAGCACCGCCAGCAGGAACAGCAGGGCATGGTTGGCGAGAACGGCGACGAAAATGCCGCCGTGCGGCGCGGGAACGTTGATTTTCCACAGCTGTGTCAGCCCGCCCGCGATCGCGGAGCCCAGAATGCAAGAGGTCAGAACGCGCATCGGGTCCGACGCGGCAAACGGAATGGCGCCTTCCGTAATAAAGGAGAGACCAAGCACGTAGTTCGTCACCCCGGATTTACGCTCTTGCTCCGTAAATTTGCCTTTGAAAAACGTCGTGGCCAAAGCGATCGCCAGCGGCGGAACCATCCCGCCGGCCATAACGGCGGCCATCATCGCTCCGTTGGTGTTTCCGCTCGACGTAAACACCCCGATGGCGAAAGCGTAAGCGGCTTTGTTGAAAGGCCCGCCCATATCGATGGCCATCATACCGCCGAGAATAAGTCCGAGAATCACCATGTTTCCGGTACCCAGGTGATTCAGCACATCGATAAGCCCCGTGTTAATCCAACTGAAGATCGGATCGACAATGTAGAACATGATGGAGCCGGAGATCAAAAGGCCGAATATCGGATACAGCAGGATAGGCTTGAGTCCATCCAGCGTTTTCGGCAGCCCGGCGAAAACCTTACGCAGCAAGATAACGACATACCCGGCCAGGAAACCTGCCGCAAGCCCGCCAAGGAAGCCGGCGTTGGCGTTGACGGCCATCAGACCCCCGACCATCCCGGGCATCAGGGCCGGGCGGTCGCCGATGCTGAAAGCGATGAAGCCGGCTAAAATCGGAATCAGGAAGTGGAAAGCCCCGTTTCCGCCGCCGATCGTTTGCAGCAGTTGGAACAGCGGGCTGTTCTCCCCGGCCACCTGCTCGATCAGGAACGAGACAGCAAGCAAAATCCCGCCGCCGACGACAAAGGGCAGCATATGGGAAATCCCGCTCATCAAATCCTTGTAAATTTTGCTGCGCCCGCTCCGCTCCTCGTTTCCGTTCTCAGCGGATTTGGCGCCGCCGCCGCGGTAGATCGGCGCATCGCCGCTCACCGCTTTCCGGATCAGCTCCTCGGGCTTGCGGATACCGTCGGAGACCGGTCTTTGCAGGACCGGCTTCCCTTCAAACCGGGCCATCTCCACATTTTTGTCCGCCGCTACGATAACGCCTTGGGCGCGGCGGATTTCATCGGCGGTAAGCACGTTCTGCGCGCCCTCCGAGCCGTTGGTTTCGACGCGGATGGCTACCCCCATCTCGCGGGCTTTTTTCTTCAGCGCGTCTTCGGCCATAAATGTATGCGCGATCCCCGTAGGGCAAGCGGTAACGGCGACGACGAACGGCTCCGCGTCCGCCGGACCGCCGCCGCTGAAAGCTGTCGGCACTTCCTTCTTCGCTGCATCCCCACCGGTCACGTTGGTATTCGCTCTGTTTGCGCTCGGGCCGCTTTTGTTCCCGCCCGTTCCACCGTTAGCTCCAGCTGAGTTTTCCGCTTCTTTAGCCGCCTCTTCCTCGGCTTGTTTGGCATCAAACAGCGCCGCCACTTCGTCCGGCGTTTTCGCTTCCTTCAATTTGGCGATGAAGCCGCTGTCAATCAGCAGACGCGAAAGCGCGGCGAGCGTGCGAAGATGCGTGTTCCCCGCGCCTTCCGGAGCGGCGATCATAAAGAACAAATAAGCGGGCTCGCCGTCCAGGGCGTCGTAATCGACCCCTTGGCCGCTTTTGGCGAACACGACGGTCGGCTCGTTCACCGCAGCGGTTTTGGCATGGGGCATGGCGATTCCCCCGCCGATCCCGGTGCTCGCCTGCTCCTCGCGCTTCAGAATCGCTGCCTTGAATTTTGCCGGGTCATTGATTCTGCCGCTGGCCGCGAGGCTGGCGATCAGCTCGTCGATCGCCGCCTCTTTGCTGGACGCCTGCAAATCCATAATCATCGTTTCTTTAATCATCAGATCCGTAATTCTCATGGTACTCACTCCCTATAAGAATCTATATAAGTTAGACTCCCGCCTTTGCTTAAGTTCAACTTATATACCAAGTTCAAAATCGATATAAGCATGTATCGAAACATGGCTGATGGCTTAAAACGTCCCCGTTTACCCTCGGCTCATGACCAACGGGAAATTTCCACCTGCGGCCGCAGCTCATTGATCCGCTCCCGCGTCGCCAAGTCATCGGAAAACGCCGTTGCGCTTCCCGAAGCGACGCCCGTGCGGAACGCTTCAAGAGCGTCCCCCCCCAGCGCGAGCGTGCCGACGAACCCGGCGACCATCGAGTCTCCGGCTCCGACCGAGTTCCGGACTTGGCCGGACGGAACGTTCGCGTAGTAAACTTCCTCTCCGGTGATGAAGAAAGCTCCGTCGCCCGCCATCGATATCAGGACGTGGCGCGGGCCCTCCTGAAGCAGCTTTCGGCCGTAAGCGACAATCTGTTCTTTGGATTCCAACGCCACGCCAAACAAATCGGCCAATTCATGATGATTCGGTTTGATCAGCAGCGGCCGGCTGGCAAGCGCTTGTTTTAACGGCTCCCCGGTCGTGTCGATAATGAAATCCGCGCCGGTCGCTCTGCAAACGCCGATGATCCGCTGATAGAAATCGGCGGCGAGTGACGAAGGGATGCTGCCGGACAGGACCACAACATCGTTTTGCTTTAACGCCGACAGCTTGCGCATCAAAGCTTCTTCTTCCTCCGGACGAATCTTCGGACCTTGGCCGTTGATTTCCGTTTCCTGTCCATGCTTCAGCTTGATGTTAATCCGCGTATCGTCGGCGACATGCACAAAATCGGTACGAACCGCTTCCCCGCGCAGCAAATCTTCAATATGGCGGCCGGTAAACCCGCCAAGGAAGCCGATCGCCGTATTCTCCGCGCCAAGCCGGTTCAGCACGCGCGACACGTTGATTCCTTTTCCTCCGGGAAGCTTTAAATCCCGGGTCATCCGGTTCAAACCGCCCAGCTTCAAATCCTCCACTTCCACGACATAATCGATGGAAGGGTTAAGCGTTACAGTATAGATCATGGTTATCCCTCGATTACTTTAGTTTTCTCGGTGATGGGTCCGCGCCAAGCGTCGGGCAGCGACTCGGTGATTAGAATCGCTTCCTCCAAATCGAATAATTTGGCAAAAGCGATGTCTCCGATTTTGCTGGAGTCGGCCAGCACGTAGGTACGTCCGGATAGCTGATGAGCCCGTCTTTTTATAATGGCCTCTTCCGGATCGGGCGTTGTATAACCCATCCCCGCGTCAACTCCGTTCGTCCCCAGAAAGCACTTGTCAAACCGGAAATTGTCCAGGTTTTGCAGCGCCATGCTGCCGATCACGGCTTTAGTATGCACCTTCATCATCCCGCCCAATAGATAGCTTCTGATGTTTTTGCTGACGAGCGCTTCGACATGTGACAAACCGTTCGTAACAACCGTGACATCTTTGGCTTCAATAAAAGGGATCATCGCCAGCGTCGTCGTTCCGGCGTCCAGATAGATGCATTCCCCGTCCACAAGCTGTTCGGCGGCCAAACGGGCAATAACGTTCTTTTGTTGAATGTTTTTGAACGTTTTTTCTTCAATGCCCGGCTCCCAGCTTTTCTGATTGGCCAGTGTGGCACCCCCGTGAATGCGCTTGAGCAGATTCCGGTTTTCAAGATCGACAAGATCGCGGCGAACCGTAGATTCCGAAGCATCCAGCAGCTCGACCAACTCTTGAAGCTTAACGACGCCCTGTTCCTGTAAGCGCTTCATAATCAAATCGTATCTTTCTTCTGTAAGCATTTTCATCACCTATCCGTTTCTTATAGTATCATAAAATCAGCAAAAATCAATCAAAATATATCACAAACATTCAATTTCATTCAGACTTTAGCAGCTTGGGTTGTCTTGTGGGCCGATTCTCTGTTCTCCCGTTGCATAAGATGACACCACCGCTAGATTTTACCTTATCTTATCAAAAAGTACATAGCAAATAGCCTTATCAATCGAAGGCATTGCTTTCACATGCTGATCGCTGGAGATGAGCACGCCGCTACAACCGATTTTGCGGTTTGAATCATGAAGGTGGGTCCAAACTGATGCCTGCGTGGAGTCGTAGGGGGTACGAGGAACGTTTGAAGGAAGGTAGAGAGGAAGGGAAGGAAAAGGCCGCGCTTAATATGCTGCGTGAGGGAATGGAGATATCGTTGATTGCTAAAGTTACGGGGCTGTCCCAAGTACAGGTGGCGAAGCTGAAGAAGCAAACAAACTAGGAGATAAGGCGTCTAGATACATTTCCTGGGCAAACCAATATTCTAACGGTTGCCACAAGCGCTATTTGTTCCAATACGGTTGATTTCAAATTGTAACGGTTGCCATGGAGCTTATTTCACTGAAAACCGGCAATTTTTGCTTGGAGGCAGGCAAATAACGGCGCTCACAGCCGTTAGCATTTAGAAAAGGGCTTTTTTCGATAAATAGCGGCTGCTGCAACCGTTAGATTTCCGGCGGGCGACCTGTATCGATTCAAAAGCCAACGCATTTAACGAAATCTTGAACAAAAGATAACACCTTTTTACCGCTATGTATTGAACGTTCATTCCCCGTACACGTGTTTAACAGCCTGTTGTTCAGCAGCTAGATCATCCAGCAGCCCGTGTTCAGCAGCCCAGACCATTTCTAGCAGCCTGTTGTTCAGCAGCCCACGGCCGTTCTAGCAGCCTGTGTTCAGCAAGCCAGCTGTCCATGGTCTGACAGCCAGCCGCTAAGCCCAGACGCCTATTTGCCGCCCGCGTGCCCCGTTTCCGCATGATTATGATTATCCTTGACTTTCTGGAGCACGAAGTAGGCGCAGCCAAAATTGCAATATTCGTTGATATAATCCGTAATCCCGGAAAAAGCGGTATCCCGGTTCGCTTTCGGATGATTGTCCCGCAGGAAACCTTTCAGGCGGAGCTTCTCGTACCCCCAATCCCCGATAATGTAATCGTAACGGTCCAAAACCTCGCTGTATCTTTGCTTGAAGGCTTCAGGGTCCCAGGCGTTTTTGTAGTTCTGAATCAGTTCGTAGGTTCTTCCGCCGATTTGAATCAAGGGTGTTTCCTCCTTAAATCAGCTATTAGGATGATGTTGAAACGCCTTCTTCCTTGCGGCTCTTGGCCGATTTCACCTGCTCATGCGCATGATAGGAGCTGCGGACCAGCGGTCCGGATTCGACGTGGCTGAATCCCCGCTTCATGCCCTCCTCCTTCAAAGCCGCAAATTGTTCGGGCGTATAATATTTCTCCACCCGCAAATGCTGAGGGGTAGGCTGCAAATATTGGCCGATCGTCAAAATATCGCAATCAACGGCGCGCAGATCGTCCATCGCCTGCAGGATTTCCTCCCATTCCTCGCCGACGCCGAGCATGATGCTCGATTTCGTAGGGATATCCGGTTTCATCGTTTTGGCACGCTGCAACAGTTCGAGAGAACGGCGATATTTCGCCTTTGCCCGCACCCGGTCGGACAACCGCTCCACCGTTTCAATGTTGTGATTTAGGATGTCCGGCTTTGCTTCCATAACAGTGCGAAGCGCCTCTTCATCTCCCTGAAAATCGGGAATCAGCACTTCGACGCTGCAAAAAGGCAGGCGCGCGCGAATCGCCGCAATGGTCCCGGCAAAAATGCTGGCTCCCCCATCGCGCAAATCGTCGCGGGCCACGCTGGTAACGACGCAGTGGCGCAGATTCATCTTCTCGGCCGCTTCGGCCACCCGCTCCGGCTCCTGCAGATCGAGCTCGGTGGGCATGCCGGTGTTTACCGCGCAGAAACGGCAAGCCCGGGTGCAAATATCCCCGAGAATCATAAAAGTTGCGGTGCGGTTCGCCCAGCATTCGTATATGTTCGGACACCGCGCCTCCTCACACACGGTATGTAACGTTTTGGAACGCATCATATTTTTGATGTCCTGATAATTGTCGCCGGTTGTCAGCTTGATCCGGATCCAATCCGGTTTGGGCTGGAGTTGTTTAGCCAAGGCAACAGACCTTCTTTCTCTTGAAATAAGCCGTAGCGGTCTTTATTATACCATGAATCGTCCAGAAAAACCTATGAAATGGAATAAAAACACAGCATTTGCCTCAAGCTAAGGAACGTTCAACAAACCTGTAAAGGAGGAATCATCACGTGAAGTCTCATCCGATCTCCTTCAGCAAATATGCTCGATGCTTGATTTGCGTGGCAATCCTTTCGTCTTTGTGGACGATTCCCGGATTTGGAGCCGCTTATGCCGAAGCGCCGGGTACGGCCGCCGCCGGCTCCGCCAAAAACGTGTACGAGCTGCGTCGCAGCCTTTACAAAGAAATGGGAATTTTGACCCAAATCCCATGGTATTGGCTGGCGGCGGTGGACCAATATGAACGCACCATCACGCCGCGGAAAAAACAGCAGGAAGACCGTCTGACCGGAATTCGCTTTAAGGAAGCCTTTTGGGCCGGTCCGCTTAACCCCGATCCGGAGGACCGGAATCCGGCGACGATCGGATTGTTCGGAGGCATCGGCAGGGACGCGACGTCCGACGGAGCCGCCGACCCGAAAAACGACCGGGACGCTTTGTTTACCATGGCCTCCTATTTGCTTGGCTTCGGCTACAACGAAGACGATTTCCGCATCGCCTTATGGCGTTATTATCAGAGCGATTCGGCCGTGGAGCGGATCCGCCAGTTCGCCAAGCTGTACAAAACGTTTGGCAGGGTGGACCTGTCGGACAGCGCCTTTCCGCTGCCGCTTCACAGCAACTATACATACCGGGATACCTGGGGAGACCGGCGGGGATGGGGCGGCAACAGGATCCACGAAGGCACCGACCTGTTCGCCCCGATGGGCCTGACCGTCCGCAGCGTCTGCTACGGCATCGTGGAAACGAAGGGCTGGAACCCATATGGCGGTTGGCGTATCGGAATCCGCGACATTTACAACCGCTATCATTACTACGCACACCTGCAAGGCTATGCCAAAGGCGTTGAAGTCGGCCACATCGTCGAGCCGGGGCAAACGATCGGTTGGGTCGGCAGCAGCGGATACGGGCCGCCCGGCACGTCGGGCAAATTCCCCCCTCATCTCCATTACGGCATCTACCGCGATACGGGCAGTGCGGATTGGGCGTTTGATCCGTATCCTTTGCTCAAAAAATGGGAAACCGCCGAAGCGGCGAAAAAAAATAAAAGGGCCGGCTCCTGAACATGGATCGGCCCTTTTCATTTCATATCCGAGTCAGGGAGAAGGGGTGTGTTCGCCTGCGTTCTGTCCCGCGTTTTCCGCCGGTTCCCATTCGGCGTCCGGCTCGCCCGGATCGGCTTCCGGCGCCGCGCCATTCCCCGGTTCGGAGTTCATTCCGTCCGGGAGCTGCCGCTCCCGTTTCTCCTCCGTTCCCGGCAGCGACGGCAAAGCGATATTCGGCGCGCTCGCCTGGCTTTCTCCGACCGGATTGCCTTTGCTGTCATAATAATACATCGGGACATCGCCGACGACGAGCAAATAGGAAACCGGGATTTCCGTTTCCACGACCTGCGATTGCATATCGAAGGGAACGACAACGGCCAGCTCCGTCTTTACCCGCAAAAACACCTCCACCAGAATCATGTTGATCCCCGCATCCTGCCGGCGCGTATTCAGGTCCACCTTGACGTCGCCCTTCGGTTCGATTTTAATGGGAATGCTGGGCCCAAACGAAGCGAGAATCGGACTCCCGAGCGCCTGGCCGAGAGGGATATGCTCCGACAGCCTCGACACGTCTTCCAGCGTATGCCTTACCGTTTGAATCGTCTCGGACGTGATTTTCATATGCGCCGAATAATTTAGCATAAATCCAGTGATTTTACCGGAATCGTCGGTTTTCCAATCAATCAAGTCTTCGACCTGCTGCCCGCTCGCCACCTGGGCGGCGATGGCGTCATTAATCGAATCGGTGGCAATTTGCTTGACCCGGATTTGAGCCAAGTGAATGATCGGCTCCCGCATATGCTTTTCGACATATTGAAAAAATTCAAACACAGCAAAAAAGGCGATCGCCAAGATGACGATCCACAGCGTCCGCCTGCTTCGCGGTCTTCTTCTCCGGCTTTTCCACCCGCGCCGTATTCGCATTGTCCAGCCCCCTTGCACCGGTAAAGCTTCTATACAAGTTATGCGGGACAGGGCAAAAAAAGAAGGACATGGAAAGAACCAGGATAATAGTTAACACTTGTTTTTCCTTCTTATTTGTTTTATAGTTCTTTAGTATCACTTTTTAGTTCTTTTTTCATATGACGCATTCATTTTGCAGCATAAACATTCAAGGGGACATTTCATCATGAACAGCTCAAAACAACTGTACCAGGTCACCGGAGATCTACGGCGGGATCAACTGAATTTTAAAGTAACGCCCTGGAAACTGCTGATCGAAACGAACCGCTACTATGAAATCAAACCGGCCAACGGCGCTGTAAAAAGGCTGTATAAAGAAAAGTTGAACATGGCGGTCCATGAAACGAAATCTTACTGCGACGGCAACCTGACGGTATCCGGGTTTTGCATGGAAGAACATATCCCGGAGATGCAGCGGCTGATCATCGATCAGCTTGAATCGAAAATCCGTAAATATTTGAAGGACCTCGAGTTGAATCAAAAAGCGCTCGATCTCAACCCCGCCTCCGAAAAGGCCCGTATCTGAAGCAAACAGCAAGCCCCGGAAACCATGGCTCATGGGTTTCGGGGCTTTTTCATAATATCATACCGGCTCCAGCAGCCCCATTTCCAGACAAGTGGCTATGGACAATTCTTTTTCCCGCGAAGCGAAACGAATGTGAATCCGGTCCAGATCCTCATCGATCTTGATGATCGTCCCTGACCCGAATACCCTGTGGCGAACGGACATCTCCGGAGTCAAATCCGCCTTATTGCGAAACGCGTTGGGATTGAAAGCTTTTCCCCGGCTATCTTTTTTCCGGTTCCCCGCCCCTTCCTCGTCCGGCGGATTTATGATGTCCCTGACGGCCGTTACAAACCGCGACTTCACGGCTTCCTCACCGTCTCTCTTACGATACGCGGCCAGCTCAAGATGTTTTTTCGCCCGGGTCATGCCGACATAGAACAAGCGGACGGCTTCTTCCATCATGTCATCCGCGCCAAGATCATCGGAAGATGGAATGATGCCTTCCACGAGGTCAATCATATACACCCGCTCAAACTCAAGTCCCTTGGCGCTATGAAACGTTGAAAAGGTCACAGCGTTCTGGTCTTTTCTAAACTTGGCATGCTTTAGTACGGACTCCAGATGCTTCAGCCGGTCGGCGAACGCCTCCATCGTGTCCAGCCCGTCAGCAATGTCTTCCAGCGTATTCAGGATGCCGATCAAATATTCCTTGCGGAATCCAAGCCGCTGGCAGAGCTTTTCCAGCGCTTTTTCATAACCCAAACGCCCCCGAATGACGCGAATGGCCGGCCGCGGCGGCATCCCGCTCATCTGCTGAAAAGTTTCCTTGCTTTCCAGCAACGGCTTTACTTGATAATCCTGCAATGGGACATGCCGCAGCAAATTGTCGAAAACCGACTCATTATTGTCGATCCGCTTTAACGCGGCCATCTGCTGCTTGCTGATATACCCGTTCAATTTCAGGTGAATCTTCTCCAGAATGTCCGCCCGTTTATCGGTAAACGTCATCCGCATAAAATTTAAAACATCCTCGACGACCCAATGTGAGAAAAAACGCTGATCCGCATCCTTCATATAGAAAGGAATGCCCGCCCGGTCAAACTGATTCATCAAGGCGATGGACGACGAGTTGTTGCGGTAAAGCACGGCAACTTCAGAGAGATTTTCGCATCTTTGGATTTCCCGCACGAGATATTTCGATTGATCCCGGTAATCCGAAAAACTTCTGATCTTGATCGGCTTGACCGGCGGGTTTCTCGTGAACATATTTTTGTCGTAGCGGTTTTTGTTCCGCTTGATAAACTGATTTGCAACGGCAACAATATCCTGCGAGGAACGGTAATTTTGCTCCATGAACAAAGTGGCGGCATCCGGATATACCTGCTTGAAGTTCAGCAGATAGGCCGGTTCCGCGCCGCGCCAGCTGTAAATGGACTGGTCGTCGTCGGCGACCACGCATAAATTGCCGTGTTCCCGGACTAATTTTTCGATAATGGCATGTTGTACCTGGGAAGTGTCCTGGCTTTCGTCCGTTAACACATACCGAAAACGTTCCTGATACCGCCGCAGCAGCTCCGTATCCTCCCGCAAAGCCTCGTTTCCCAGCACAAGCATATCGTCAAAATCCACCAGCAGCCCGTCATACCCCGTCCTTTTCAAACTCTCGTATTCACGCAAAATCCGTTCCGCCTCGGGGACATCCACCCGGACCGAAGACCATTTGTCCGCAGGAATCATTTTGTTTTTGATGTAGCTGATGTAGGTAGTCAGTTCCTCCATCTGATCATCGGTCATCTTCTCGCCAACGATGGATTCGAACAAATTCCGCAAAATGACTTTTTTGTGCAGCGGCGGACGATGCGGATCATACTTTCCTTCCTCCTCCGCATCCAAATTGCCCTCAATGATGCGAAAAGCCCTATTTGTCTTCCGAAAATATTCCCGCATCACCTCATAAGCAAAGCTGTGGATCGTCGAAAAATCAACCGCCGGAAGCTGGGGAAAAAAGCGCTTAAACCGCTCCTTCATATCGTTCGCCGACGCCCGGCTGAAAGTAACCGCCTTGATGCGGCGGGGATCCACGTTTTTCTCCTCGATAAGATAACCTATCCGCATAATCATCGTCGTAGTTTTGCCCGACCCGGGCGAAGCGAGCAAAAGCAACGGCCCTTCCGTATGGAGCACCGCTTGCTTCTGCACCTCATTAAGTTCAACGCCCAATTCTTGTTTTTTTCGTATAAAAAAAGCTTCCGGATTGCTCATTACCTCTACTTCCCTTTCATTTCACCGTGCGTATAGTATACTTATATACTTCTATTATATCGCAACCTGTCTTGGCAAATAACAGTTGAGCTGGAGAAGGCCGGTGGGATGGTTGGTTGGCAGAGCAACACCCGCTGTCTGGACGCCTTTGCATGATTATCCCGTTTGATCAGGAAACAGAGAAGAAGATAAGTTCAGGTAGAAAGAGATATATTGGGAGAAGAGGATATTGTTCGGGATGATAGGATATATTCAGGAAAAGACGATATGTTTGTGAGAAGCAGACATGTTCAAGATCATTAGACACAGGTTCGGGAAAAGGAGGTTTAGGAGAAGTGAAGCAGACCTGACGAGAGGAATGGGGCAAGACACCGAAAAAAATGAAAAGACCGTGATCTTGCTGCACCCTGAATCCGTTTGCAGCAACGTCTGTAGCGTTCAATCATTCCTATTAGGCCGCAGCCGCAAGGGGCGCAGCTCCCGGGCATCGAACTCCCCCCACAGCATGACTTTATCAAGCCGAAAATCTCACTGAACCGCCTCATTTTTTCCATATCTCTTTTTTATTTATTCCGTACACTAAGCCCCCCTGCCCCCCCTGAACGAAGGGGATAATCGTGCAAAGGCAGGCAGTAAGCAGGGACACCACCAAGACACGACCCTTTAGACAGCCTCTCAGCTACTTACCTCAGCCACCTCAGTCCGGCATCCTGGAGTCAATAGAGTCAAAATTATAATTTCTAGCATTTACGTAAGTAATTGGAGGTCTTTTTAGGGATGGGAGCCTTACTTATTCAAAGAAGATAGACACGTCACAATTCAATCAAGGAGTGTTTGTTACACATTTTTCCTCTTTTTCTATTGACCGTCGTTTAGTTAATATATACTATTTTAATATATGGTTTTATATTCCATAAATGAGTAAAGGAGGTGTTCAATTGAAGACGTTGGAAAAAGAGCAGGAAACCATCCGTGGTCAACTGGAAGAATTTCTGAGGAATAATAATTTTACGTTAAATCAATTTTCCGAACTTACGCAGATCAATTCCGGAACGTTAAGCGGCATTATCAACGGTCATCGCCCCATTGCCATGCAGCAGCTTGATCGGATCACGGCAGGAATGGGACTTCCCGAAGGGTATTTTTACGAGTTATACATCGATGAATGCTTTTTTCAGGCCAGCCCGGATTGGCGCAGGCTTGGTCCTTTTCTAAAACGTTGTGCCGGTTTAAACAAACTCGATTGTATCGAGCAAGTGGTTAGGTTGATGTTGGATAATCTTTCTTACATTCCACAGTTGTTTAATCTGGCTGAGCAGTTTTTTCGAGAAGGGAAGCGGGAAGCGGCCGCCTTGCTTTACGAATCGATTGCGGAAAGTGAACAGAAACAGCATTCCGAGCGGTTGGCACTTTGCCAATACCGATTATTTACTTTAAAGTTGTCTAAAGACCAAAATAAGAATTTATTACTGGCCTCACATTTTGAATATTTTGTTGATCGGCTGGAAGAGCAGTATCAACTGGATGCGCTTAATGAATTAATCAATGTGTTTGCTTCATTTCGCCGTTGGGATAAGACAGCGGGACTGGCGGAAAAATTAAAAATCAGGGCAACGGTTCACTATGATCTGAACGGTAGTAAGAAATCGCCAGAAACCAAAAAGCCGATTATTGGTTATATTCTGTATGCTTATTTAATATTAGGTGTAACCCATTTTGAATATGGCAGATATGAGGATGCATTGCACTATGTTTCTTTGTATACGGATTGTAGCTGGGTTAAGAAGCCGAATGAAGAAGAAAAGGCTGTAATCCACCAGTTTCAGGAATGGGCTGAAGGCAACCGTTACACTTATCAATTATTGTCCGGCAAGGTCGAGGTTCTACCGGAATATTTGAAATATATTTCAACCAGAGAAAATGAAGTGTTTATAGCCTTATGTGAAATCGTGATTGCAGCTAACAAATTCGATATCAACATTGATGCTGTACTTGAACAGTATGAATCCTTTTTAAAGCATCAAGAACAACAATGTCGTCTCGGGAAAATGAGCTTGCATTATACTGATGATCGATTTGTAGGCTTGTTATCGGGTTTGGGATACTATTATTTGAAGAAAAACGACTATGATCGAGGGCTAAGTTACGTCTTAGATTGTTTAGCATACGCTATTGAAATTCACAGCGGACAGGATATGCTTAAATGTGTAGGACTGTTTGAACAATATCAAAATCACGCAAATGAAGATGCAAAAATTCGGTATAAACAATTAAAAAGAAACTGGTTTTATTGGTAGCGTTCTGTGATTTTATATTCGCAGTCCCCCGGTTGTTACAATTCTTACTCCTATCGGAAACCTGACCAAGCTTGATATTACTACTATTCATCATGGTGTAGGACACTGAATTCTAACGGGGAAGAGCTTCCTGAAAGTAAGCGCCACCGTATCAGCATAACTGAATTGCAATAAAAAGAGACGCTTGTGCTGGGGAACTTGCCCAGGTAAGCGTCTTTTTTATTTGCTTTATGCTTATCCCTGAACACTTATTTAGGGTTGTGGACGAGAATTATTGCTGCGAAAAATACCGCTGCCGCATCGCCTCGTGCAGCAGCACGGATGCGGCCATCGCCACGTTCAGCGATTCCGCGCGGCCGCGCATCGGGATGAGCAGGCCGTCGTCCATCAGTTCGCGGACTTCAGCGCTAAGGCCCCCGCCTTCGCTGCCGAACAGCAGCCAGACCGGGCCGGTGAAGTCGTAGGCGTAGCAGTTCGCCGCCGCCTGCAGGCTCGTCCCGGCCAGCCGGATGCCGCGCCGCTTCGCCTGCGGCAGCACCTCCTCCAGCTTGCCGCTCACCACCGGAAAGTGAAAGATCGAGCCCATCGTGGCGCGCAGCACCTTGGGCCCGTAAATGTCGGCGCAGCCTGCGCCGACGATCACCCCGTCCGCACCGACCGCGTCGGCGCTGCGGATGATCGTGCCGACGTTGCCGGGATCCTGCACGCCGTCCAGCACCACCACCAAACTCCGCTCCTTGTCCAGGAGCGGAGCAAGCGCCCCGCGGTCCTTGCGGACGACCGCGAACACCGGCTGCGGCGTCTTCGTATCGCTGCATTTGCCGATCACGGCGGAGGACACGCCGATCCACTGCACATCAAGGCGCGCGGACGCCGCCGCCTGCAGGTCCGCCGGAATGCCGCCTTCGATATCGTAGCAGACGCATTCCATTTCGGCCCCTGCCAGAAGCGCCTCCTGGACCAAATGAACGCCTTCGATCAAATATTTATGTTGCTTGTCCCGGTTTTTCTTCTCAAGCAGCCCCGCCCATTCCTTGACGCGGGGATTCTGCGGAGACAGTATCTCCATAATATCAGGCCCATCCTTAGATTAAAGGTTCATGCTAAGCTTCCGCGTAAGCCAGCTCCAGCTTGGTCAGGTCATTCTTCTCGCCGACAATGACCAGGACGTCATCGGTCGTTAGACGCTCCGCGGCCGAAGGCGAAATGTTCATCCGGGCACCCCGCTTGATCGCCATCACGTTGCAGCCGAAACGGGCGCGAATATCGAGCTCGATCAGGTTTTTGCCGACCATCTCCGCAGAGACGCGCATCTCCACAATACTGTATTCGTCCGACAGCTCGATATAATCCAGCACATTTGGTGACGTTAAATGATGGGCTACTCTTAAGCCCATATCCCGCTCCGGATAAATCACCTTATCCGCGCCGATCTTCTGCAGCACCTTGCCGTGCAGCTCGTTTTGGGCTTTCACCACGATCAGCGGGCTGCCCAAGTCCTTCAAAATCAGCGTCGTCAAAATACTCGCTTGTATGTCTTCGCCGATCGCGACCACGACGACGTCAAAATTGCGAATGCCCAGCGCTCGCAGCGCTTCTTCATCGGTCGAATCCGCGGAAACGGCGTGCGTGACCAAATTGGCTACCATTTGCGTCCGGTGCTCGTCCGCATCGATGGCCAACACGTCTAATCCCATGTTGCTGAGCGCAGTGGCTACGCTTAAACCGAACCGGCCCATCCCGATCACGGCAAATTGTTTTTTGTTCGCATGCGCCATATTTTCACCACCCGGGCTTTTTTTCATTCGATTCAGTATACCATAATCCGCGGCAAACTTGAATTTTCCCCCGGTTTACAGGACACATTAAGCATTGGACAGGTACCATCAATAAAGGAGGAATCGCTATGCCGGCCATTACGCTCACTTTGCGCGAAGCGATCATGCACAAAATCAACGGCAAGGACGAGGCGGCGCTGCGGGACATGATCGAGGGCTCGATCGACGTTCAGGAGGCGGCCCTGCCGGGTTTGGGTGTCGTGTTTGAATTGATCTGGAAAAACCTCGACGACGCCAAGCAAAACGAGCTCGTTTCCGTTCTAAAGCAACAGGTCGACGCCTTGAATCTGAAGCCTTTGAGATAACAAGGCCCGCGGGGTTAAGTAAACAAGCCTTCTTCTGGCCCATGCCGGCCGAAAGAAGGCTTGTTTGCAGTAAATGTCCGGGACGGATTAAGGCGCTGTCTCAAGAAACTGCGCATCCGGATTTTTCTCCATCGCCGTCCGCATTGCATATTCGTTTTCGAACAAGGCGACGTAATTGCCCTTTTTGTCCTTGACCAGCGTCGAGTTGATGCGGAATTTGGACGGATCGATTTTGTCCGCCACAATCCAGCGCGCGAACTGGAACGGCATCCGCTGCAGCATCACGTCGACGCCGTATTCCCCTTTCATCCGGTATTCGAACACCTCGAACTGCAGCTGGCCGACCACGCCAAGCAGCGTATCCTCAAAGCCAACCGTCGTAAATACCTGAATCGTGCCTTCTTCGGTCAACTGATCGATGCCTTTCTGATATTGCTTGTGCTTGAGCGCATTTTTGACCGTGACCTTCGCGAAAATTTCCGGCGAAAACGTCGGCAGCTCGTCAAACACAATTTCGCTGCCTTGGCTGAGCGAATCGCCGATCCGGAAAATGCCCGGGTCAAACAACCCGATAATGTCCCCCGGGTACGCTTCCGTAACAATGTCCCGGTCTTGCGCCAAAAACTGCTGCGGCTGGGACAGCTTGATCTCCTTGCCCGCCCGCACATGCTTCACGGACATCCCGCGTTCGAATTTGCCCGACACGATGCGCAGGAAGGCGATCCGGTCGCGGTGCGCCGGGTTCATGTTCGCCTGGATTTTGAAAACATATCCGCTGAACTTCTCGTTCGTCGGTTCGACCAGCCCCGCCGTGCTGCGGCGCGGCTCCGGCTTCGGCGCCAGCTGCAGGAAGTTTTCCAGAAATGTCTGCACCCCGAAGTTGTTGACCGCGCTGCCGAAAAATACCGGGGTCAATTCGCCCCGTCTCACCTTCTCCAGATCAAACGGATCACCCGCCACGTCCAGCAGCTCCAGGTCCTGGCACAGCTGTTCATGGAGGTATTCGCCAGCCATTTCACGAATGACCGGGTCGCGGTAGTCCTCGACTTTTTTCACCTGAATGGTGGAATGATCGTCCCCCTGGAACAGCTCCACCTGGTTTTTCATCCGGTCGTATACCCCGGACAGCTCCCGGCCCATCCCGATCGGCCAGTTCATCGGTACGGAGCGGATACCCAGCACCTGCTCGATCTCTTCCATCAATTCAAACGGATTCCGCCCTTCGCGGTCGAGCTTGTTGATAAACGTAAAAATCGGAATTCCCCGCTTGGCGCATACCTGGAACAGCTTGATCGTCTGCGCCTCGACGCCTTTGGCGACGTCGATCAGCATCACGGCGCTGTCCGCCGCGGTCAGCGTGCGGTACGTGTCTTCACTGAAGTCCTGGTGGCCCGGCGTATCCAAAATGTTGACCCGGTGCCCGTTATAATCAAACTGCATGACGGAGGAAGTTACGGAAATCCCCCGCTGCTTTTCGATTTCCATCCAGTCGCTGGTGGCGTGTTTGCTCGCTTTGCGCGCTTTGACCGAACCGGCAAGGCGAATCGCGCCGCCGAACAGCAGCAGTTTTTCCGTTAAGGTTGTTTTCCCGGCGTCCGGGTGGGAGATGATCGCAAACGTGCGCCGTTTGTCGACCTCCTGCTGCAGCACTTGTTCCAATGCTTTGCTCATGCTCACATTCCTCTCGTCCACAAATTCACGTTTTTTATTGTAACATATTTTGTTCCTTGTTTACGCAAAAACACCTTTACCCCATCAAGGGACATAAAGGTGTTTTAGGTTAATATATCATATTCCGCAAACATGCGCCGCCGTTACAAAAGGGTTACTTCTGATCGGGAGCGATCCAAACGACGTTGTCTTCCTCTTGACCGTTGACCGGCCACCAGTGGAAGCCGTCTTTAGCCAACAGCTCTTCCGCTTCCTTCGGTCCCCAGGAACCGGCGGGATAAGGGCTGACGTCGGCAGGGTTTTGCGCCCAGGCTGCGGCGATATGGTCGATGAACGCCCAAGCGGCGGCGACTTCGTCCCAACGGGTGAAGTATGTGGAATCGCCTTGCGCTGCATCGTGCAGCAAGCGCTCATAAGCCTCCGGCGAGTTGATGCCGACCAGGCAGCTTTGGCAAAATTCCATCGCCAGCGGTTCGATTTGCGATTCCGAACCCGGCTTTTTGGCGTTGATTTTGATGTAGATGCCTTCCATCGGATTGACGCGGATAACCAGCAGATTCGGCTCCAGCGAATGCTTTTGGCCGAGATATACGTTCGTCGGCATCTGCTTGAATTCGACGACCACCTCCGTCGTTTTGACGGGCAGCCGCTTGCCGGTCCGGATATAGAACGGAACGCCGGCCCAGCGGAAGTTGTCGACAAATACTTTTGCCGCAAAATACGTTTCCGTGTTGGAGTTCGGATCGACTTTGTCTTCCTCGCGGTATCCCGGCAATTTCTTCCCGCTCGCTTCTCCGGCGGTATATTGGCCGCGCACGACATGGGCCTTGACTTCCTCCGCCGTTTCGTAAGGACGCAGGGAACGCAGCACCTTCACTTTCTCGTCGCGGATATCCTCCGCGTAAAGCCGGCTCGGCGGCTCCATGGCGATCATCGTGAGCATTTGCAGCATATGGTTTTGTCCCATATCGCGCAGCGCGCCCGCATGGTCGTAATAACCGCCGCGCTCTTCAACGCCGACCGTTTCGCTCAGCGTAATTTGGACGTTGGCGATATGCTTGTTGTTCCACAGCGGCTCGAAAAAGGCGTTGGCGAAGCGGATCACTTCTATATTTTGCACCATCTCTTTGCCCAGGTAGTGGTCGATCCGGTAAATTTCCTCTTCCTTAAACACCTGGTTCAGCTCTTCGTTCAGCTTATGAGCCGACTCCAAGTCGTAGCCGAAAGGCTTCTCGATGACGAGGCGATACCAGCCCCGGGTGTCCAGCATGCCGCCTTTTTTCAAGTTTAAAGATACGCTGCCGAACAGCTCCGGAGCCAGCGCCAAGTAGAACAGACGGTTGCCGGGAATGCCGAACCGGGATTCCATCGATTCGGTCAGTTCGCGCAGCTCGTGGTAGCCGTCCACGTTGTTGATGTCCAGCGATTTATACGCAAAATGATCGGCAAACCGCGCCCACTGCTCGGTGTCTTCGATCTTGTAACGGCAGAACTCCTGGATCGAAGCGTGCAGGTCTTCGCGGAACTCCTCCGGTGAACGCGGACGCCGGGCGACGCCGATCACGGCAAAATCCTCGGCGAGCCGGCCTTCGCGATACAGCGAATAAATCGCCGGGAACAGCTTGCGGCGCGCCAAGTCGCCGGTTGCCCCGAAAATAAAAAATACCGCCCCAGGTGCCTGAGGTGATTGTTGATGTTGATTTTCAGCCATGGCTCCTCATTCTTTCTATGTAATATAGTGTATGTTTATTCAATTCCCAATCAAGGATATCTCTTTACAAGGCATCACGAGATGTGATGCTATTTTAGCACATTCGGCAAAATGTTGCCATCACCTTAATCTCAAAAAGCTTCAAAAGTTGTTAAGTTTTCAGAAAACTTCATCTAATTTTTATCTAATTTTCATTTATCCATTGTAACTGCCCTATAACATATCCGATACCGTAACCGATTATGATAACCGATTACCAGCTTCGATCCTCAATGATATAACCTTCTTGAAGCTCGATCTCATCAAACCCGGCCAGATAGCGGCGGTCATAACCTATCGGCTGGCAGCTGGCCGCAATGACCATGTTCCGCTTAGCATGAGTATGCTCCGCCGGCAGAGAAAAAACTCGGACATAAGCAAAATATTCCCGCAGCGTCGCCGCGATCGCCGCCGTCAGTTCATCGCGTTTCCCTCTGCCAAACACGTTAAGCAGAACGATTCCCTCGGGGCGAAGCTTCTCCGCCAACAGCCTGAAAAACGGCGAGGAAATAAGATGCCGCGGCGTCCCTTTTTCCGTAAAAGCGTCAATAATCATTCCGTCAAAACCGGCGGCCTGCTGCTCCTCCAAAATCCGCCGCCCGTCACCGATCCGCACGGAACTCCCGGCATATCCAAAATGGCTGCGGCTTATGGCGACAACGCGCTCATCGATCTCCGCGACGAGCAGCTGCTTGCCCGCTGCCTCCAAATGCGCCGCCAATGTCCCCGCACCGAGGCCGATCATAAACACTTTGTCGCAATCCGGCACATTATGCTCCAGCAAATGAAGCATCGCCCGCGGATATTCTAGTATGATCCGTTCCGGCCGATTTATATCCATCGCCCCCTGCACAGCCCCGTCGCCAAACTGCAGCACCCGAAAGCGCCCCCGCTCACCATACAGCTCCGCCGTTTCATAAACTGAAATATCGCCCGGAATGTCGGCCGGGAAATGACTAGATTCACTTTCCCGCTGAACCAGTTTCGAGTTGTCTGTATGCTTGCCGCTTAGTTCTTTCATGATCCTTTGCCCCTCTATATTTGAAAAAGAACCCGCCTTAACAACGGATTCCAGCCATCTAAGTTGTTTTATACTCAATCACCAATGCGGGCCTATCCGCCGTTAATACTCCACCGTCAACAACGGCGACCCGACCGCAATCTCGTCCATGCCCGTGTCCGCATTGCGGTGGACGGCCAACTGCAGCGCAACCTGGCGTTTGCCGCTTTGCGCCGTAATCGGAAACCCCGGCACAGCGTAAGATTGGCTTGCCGTCAGCTCGTCTTCAAAGCCTTCCACGCGTTCCAGCTTCTGGCCCAACTCATCCTCGATCTGCTGTTCCAATCCCGCAAGTACCGCGGAAACGGTCCGCCCCGCCGGTGCAGGTGCAGGTTCGCTTGGCGCATCCTGCGGCGAATCGCTCGTTACGCCCGGCGGGGAATTGCCCGATACGCCCGGTGGGGAATTGCCCATTGCGCCCGACGGCAAATCGTCCATTACCTCCGGCGGAGACTCGCTTGCCGCACCCAGCTTCGATTCGCTCGATTCGTTCTCTGCCTGCTCCCTCTCTGCCGGTTCGCTTTCCGTCCTTGTACTCGCACCCGCCCTTGCCAGGCCGATGCCCTGAACGGCCGCGTTCCAAGCGATTTGCACGCCTTCATCGGCCAGGGATTCGCCGGCAAGCTGCTGAACGTCCAGCATACGCTCCGCGCTCCCCGCCGTGCCGCCGGCGCCTTCAAGCCGCAGCACGACGTAATACTGCCCCTCGCTCTGCGCCGTAACATCCAGCGTCAGGCGAACGCCTTCGCTGGAACCGTTCGCTTTGTATACGCTATGACCCTGAACATTTTCCGTCTGAGGTTCGGAAAGGCCCAGCCGAGTGGCCAGCGCGCCGGCCGCTTCCTCCTCCGCAAGCTGCGTCTTCCACTTTCCCTGCCACTTGACCGTAACCAGGTAAGGGTCCGGCGTCAACGCCGTCCCGATCGCAAGCAGCTTCTCCAATTGCCCGCCTGCGGCTTCCAGCGAATCGCCGGCAGACACCGGATCACCTACTCCGGCCAAATCGGATTGTTCGTTTTTAAACCGCTGTAATCCAAGCAGCAGCAGCGCGCAAACGATAACGACCAGGCTATAGCTCCACAACTTGCGGTTCTGCATCATTTTCGCCTCCCTAGCCATCGAATGGCACACACATTTCTAGTAATATACAGATTCGCCAGCCCTCAGCCGTTTATCCTGCCATACCCTGTCCTCTTTTTTCTAGCGGACCCAGATGACGCTATTTGCTTAATTCCCCACTATCGTTGCATTAAATCTGACAAGATACATTTTCTAGCCACACCATTATTCTAACGGTTGCCACAAGCGTTATTTGTGCCAAAAACGTTGATTTCAAATTGTAACGGTTGCCATAACGCTTATTTCACTGAAATCCGTCTTAGTTTGCTTAGATTCAGGCAAATAACGACGCTTACAACCGTTAGAAATTAGAAAAGGTCTTTTTTCGGAAAATAGCCGCTGCTGCAACCGTTAAATTTCCAGGTAGCTTTTTTGGGAAATCTTTAGCAAAAGTTAATGCAACGCTAGTGTTATTTCCCGACTATTTCCCGCTCTAAAGGACTCCACAGCCGTTTTATTAGACAATAAGGTCCCCTGGTTCCGTTAGCCGGGCATTGCACCGTGTTGCAGCATTATATGGTACAACACCCGTGGATACAACACCCGTGGTACAGCATTGCATATTGCATTATTTCAGTATTACAGTACAGTATTACGAACTGTAATAGCACGGCGTATTGCAGCATTGTGTTCCCCCATCGGCCAGATCGATCCCCGGCAAACCGCAAAAACGGCCCGGCGAAGTCCATCACTCCGCCAAGCCGTTTTTGTATGCGTAAATGGCCGCTTGGGTGCGGTCCTCGACCCCCAGCTTCGCCAATATGTTCGTCACGTGGAATTTCACCGTTTTGACGCCGATGATCAGCTCGTCGGCGATATCCTGGTTGGATTTGCCCTGGGCCAGCAGACGCAGCACGTCCATCTCCCGCTCGGTCAGTTCCTCGTGGGCCGGCGCCTCCACCTTGGGCTGGCGGAACCGGTTCATCATTTTCGAGGCCACTTGCGATTCGAGCACGGATTGGCCGCGGGCCGCGGCGCGGATCGCTTCGGCGATTTCGGACGCGCGCGACGTTTTAAGCAGATAGCTGAACGCTCCCGCCTCGATCACCGGATACATCTTCTCGTCGTCAAGGTAGCTGGTCAGCACGATCACCTTGCATTCCGGGTGCATTTTCAGCAGTTCCCGGGTCGCCTCGATGCCGTCCATCCCTTCCATGACCAAATCCATCAGCACGACGTCAGGCTTGTACTCCTGCGCCAGCCGGATGCCTTCTTCCCCGCTGCTCGCCTCTCCGACGACCTCAATCCCTTCTTCGGTTCCCAGCACCGCCGCCAGGCCGATTCTCACCATCTCGTGATCGTCGACCAGCAGCACTTTGATTTCCTGTTCATTGTCCAGCTCCATCGCTGTCCGTCCCCCCGCTTTCTTCATGGATTAAAGGTATCGTGATCTCAATCCGCGTTCCTTTGCCGGGCGCGGTGATGAACTGAATCGAGCCGCCGACCTCGTGCACGCGCTCCTGCATCGTCGACAAACCGTACGAAGCCTGCTTTTTGCCGTCCATTTGGAAACCGACCCCGTTGTCCCGCAAAGTCACCTTAACCGCCTCGCCCCGCCGGTGAATCCGAATCTCCATCTTATCCGCTTTGGCATGGCGGAGCGTATTGGACATGGCCTCCTGGATGATCCGGAACAAGTGGTTTTCGATCCCTTTCCCCAGGTTCAGATCTTCGTCCATTTCCAGAGTCAGGTCCATCGGCACCTTTGTTTTCAGCTCCCGCACAAGGTCGCGCAAACCTTGGGACAACTCCTTGCCCTCCAAATAAACCGGGCGCAAATGCAGCAGCAGCGCGCGCATCTCGGATTGGGCCACGGAGGCCATCTCCTCGATCAGTTCCACCTGGCGCTGCGCCTTGTCGAAATCCTTCTCCAGCGTCCGGCTCACGGCCGTGGCGGTCATCGATATGGCGAACAGCTGCTGGGACACCGCGTCATGCAGCTCCCGCGCCAGCCGCTGCCGCTCCTCGACAATCGCCGACACCCGCGCCTGCTCGGCGAGCTGGGCGTTATGCGTCGACAACCGCTGCAGGGAAGACACCTGCTCTTCCCAACGTTTGCCGATACGCTCCAGCTGTTCCCCCAGCCTGCCTATTTCATCCTCGCCCAGCCGGGGAACCATGCCGACCTGGCTGCCCTTTTCCCATTGCAGCAGCGCGTCGCGCAGCTCATCGATCTTCCGCTTCGGCCGGTACCCCTGAAAGAAGCCATAGGCGGCACCGATCACGACCAGCAGCGAGAACAGCGTGAGGCCCGCCCGGATTCCCGTCGGCCAGGACGCTTGCGGCCTGAAATATCCGTATGTATACAGCACGTAAAAAGTGGCTGCCACAATAATAACGGACAGGAGAATTCCTCCGCGCATGCCGCGGGACACCATATTGCTCGGTTTTCTTTTTCTCATGCGGGGCGATCCTCCTGTCTCAAGTTAACCGTATATCAACGTCTCCTACAAGGTAGGAAATCATAATTTTCACTTTTTGTTCGCGGGCGTCGTAATTCGGCGACTTCCAGTACAGCCGATTCAACATCCCCGTCTCTTTGTCCGGACCAAAGTCGATTTGTCCGAACAGGACAAACGCTTCGATTTCGACGCCGTAATCTTCCGGCACCACCAGGTCCACGTCGCCGACGATCCCCTGGAACATCAAAATATTGCTTTGTCCCTCCACGATGGCGAGCGACAAGTCGATATCCAGCTCCCCGAGCACATGCCACATGCTGGTGTTCCGCAAACTCCAAGGATCGCGGTCCCAATGAACGCTGGACGTAATGTTTTGCTTTTGCACGTAATTGCCCTGGGGCTGGGTTTTGCGGATTTTGGCATAATAGAAGCCGAGCGAAATCATCAGAATCGCCAGAACCAGCATAAAATTGTCCAGCAGGATGATGCCGCCGCCGATCGCCAGGAATATATACCCCGTCTTCACTCGTTCACCACGGCGCACTGAATAAATCCCAAAGACCAAAAAGAAGAGGGCGGCGATGGTAAAAAAGCTCAGCCACTTTCCAAATATCAGCAGAACCCCAAGTCCAATAAGTCCGATGGCCAAGAACCTTTTCCGCTTTTCCATGCCGCACCTCCTTCGCAGGTTCAGAGAATCGGAAAAGCCATAACGGCATGAATCCGTGCCGTATGGCTTTACCATGACTTAGCATACCACAAGTCCCAAACGACGTGTAGCTTATTCCTTATTTTCCTCCGGTTTTGCGAGGCCATTCAATTTGGCTTTCAGCGCATCAAGCTGGGCATCGACCTTCAGCTGTTTTTCGGCATCGGCCGGGTTGATGTACGTAGAAGGCGTTGTTCCCCGGTAGGCGACGCCGGCTACTTCGGCCTCCGCTTCCATCTGCATGATCTTCTCCTCCATACGGTGGAAGCCAAGCGAGGCATTGCCGCTTTCGATCGAATGCAGGGTGCTGATTTGCGACATCTGCTTTCTGGCCTTGGCCATTTGCGCGCGGCTGACCAGCTCGTTGCGTTTGTTGCGCAGCTTGTAGAATTCATCCTTCATATCGTGCAATTGCTGTTTCAGTTCAGCGGCATGCGCTTCAGCCCCCGCGTGCAGCTCGGCGAATTCGGTCTGCTTTTGATCGTAATGGATTTTCTCCTCCAGCATTTTGCGGGCCACTTCCTCTTGGCCGTTGCGGAGGGCCAGTTCAGCCTGCGCTTCGCGCTGGGCGGAAATGCGCGCGGCCTCATCCAAACGCTGTTTCATTCTGCGCTCGTTGGCCATCTGCTTCGCCACCGTCACCTCGGCGTCGCGGATTTCCGCCTCCATATCGCGCAAGTATTGGTTGAGCATCACAATCGGATCTTCTACCTTATCGAGCAAATCGTTAACCGACGCTTTCGTGATATCTTTAATTCTTTTAAATACTCCCATGTTTTACACTTCTCCCTTCTCGTAGTTGGAGAGCTTTTTGCGCAGCTCTTCCAGTTCTTTTTGCATCGCTTTCTTCTCGATATCTTCCATCATCGAATCCAGGTTAGACGCCCCGCCGGCCGAAAAGCCCGCCCCCGGCGCTCCCGAACCGTACTGCGGCGGCCGGTTGCCGTAGGGGCCTCCGTTTCCTCCGCCATAGGGAGGACGGTCATGGAAACGCGGATCTCTAAAATCATCGGGACGTCTGGGGCCGTAAGACGGTCCGAACCCTCCGCCCGGCCATCCGCCGTTATAATACGGATCGTACGGTGCATAAGGCTCTTTGGAAACAACCAGCGCCGCGATAAAATAGATGAATACCGTCGTTCCGCCCGTAATCGGAATACTGATCAGCATCAGCAGACGAAGCACCCAGGAACTGACGCCCAAATACTCGCCGAGCCCGCCGAGCAAACCGCTGATCCAACGGTCTCTTCTGGAACGGTACAATTTGTTCATAGCCTTACTCTCCTTTTGGCTTATTCAGCTTCTGCTTCAATCGGGAGAGCTCCTGTTCCAGAGTCGACTGAATCATGGACCCGGCCTGGTTGGCAAAATCCTCGCCGGCTTTGCGCAGCTCGCGAAGGCTGCGGGCCTCCCATTCCATATCGGAAACCCGGTCCTCCAAACGGTTGAACATTTTCGGCACATCCGCCGCGCCGTACCCGCTCATCCGCTGGTTCATCCGCTGCTGCAAACGGAGCGTCTCCATTCTGGCAAAATAATACTGGCGTTTGCTGTAAACAACCTGATATTCGGTTTTCAGCTCATGAAGTTGGCTTTCCAGCTCCTGCAGCGACTCCAGGCTTTGCGTATACAAATCGGAATACTGTTCGATCTTCTCCTCATACAGCAGTTTCTCCTGAAGCGCCAGCTTGGCCAGGTGCTCCTCCCCTGCTTTAAGGGCGAGCAGCGCCTGTTCCTCGCGCTTGTCACGCATCACCTTCGCCTGATCCACCTGCTGCTTGAGCTGTTTGGCGTGTCCGGAGTATTGATAATGCAGCTTCTCCGCCTCGGCGATTTCCTGGCGGGTTTCAATCAGAAACTGGTCGATCAACCGCACCGGATCTTGAGATTGCTCCAATCTTTCGTTTAATGTGGCTACCGTGATATCCCGTACCCGACGAAATACACTCATGCTTGCCTTCCCTCCTAACCTTTCGGTTCATCCGTTTTTCAAGTGACAATGCTTATTCCCTGTATCAGTAACCCCTTCTTCCCCGCAAGGAGGAAATGCCGTATACGATTAATCCGATGCCGAGCACCGGGACGATCAACCAAGCCAGCTTGGAGATCAGGGAAATGACGCCGATGATCAGTACGATCCATCCGAAAAACGCGTTCCCTTGGCGGATGCCGTAAATCCCAAGCCCTACCATCAGCGCCGCGATCACAAGCCCGAAAAGGCTGCCCAGAACGGGAGTCAGGAATCCGAAAATTTGCGGAAGCTTCCCAAGCAAGATCAGAACCCCCAGGGCAATCAGTAAAAGTGCGAAACCGTTCGGTCGATTTGTTCTCATTTGATTATCACCGCCTCTCATTTGATCAACCTTATGTCTCTATTCTAGGAGGAACCGGGGTTTTTCAAAACGGACCGGGGACGGTTTTTCATCCTGGACCTAAGTCGAGGTAGGCTTCGGCCTATAGGGCAGAAAGCGGCCCGGCAAACGGCGGCGGTTTTGTCTTTACAATTCAAAAGGCAGATAATATAATGGAAAAGCACAACTATACAAAAGAAAATGACAGTTATCGGAGGAGCCTGCCACGTTGCGGCTCTTTTTGCCTTTTTTCGGACCTGTAAGGCATAATTCGGCCCCTGCATGGAAATCTAAGGGTATCTCGGATCATGGCAAACTGTCTGGGAGGGGTTTTTATGGAGCAACAAGCCATCTGGGCGATCGGCATCTTTTTGCTGACGTACGCACTCATTATTTCGGAAAAAATCCATCGGACCTTGCTGGCCATGGCCGGTGCGGTCCTGATGATCACGCTCGGCATCGTCGATCAGGAATCGGCGGTTCATCACATCGACTTCAACACGCTGGGACTGCTCATCGGCATGATGATCATCGTGAACACGACTGCGGAAACGGGGCTTTTCAAATATATCGGCATCTGGACGGCCCGCAAGGCCAAAGGGAACCCGGTTACGATCCTGTGGCTGCTCGCTTTGATCACGGCGATCGGCTCCGCGTTTCTCGACAACGTGACGACCATCATTCTGATGGTTCCGGTCGCCTTCAGCATTACCCGCCAGCTGAAGGTCAAGGCGTTTCCTTATGTGTTTTCGCTGGTCATCGCCTCGAATATCGGCGGCACGGCCACCCTGATCGGAGATCCGCCGAACATTATGATTGGCAGCGCCGTGAAAGAGCTGACCTTCACCGCTTTCCTGCAAAACCTGGCACCGATCGCGATTTTGATCATGGCCGTGACGCTGCCGATCTTCATCCTAATGTTCCGCAAAAGTCTGCAAACGGCGCCGGAACATCAACAGAGCATTATGAACATCAGCCTGCACGGCCTGATCACGGATCAAAAGCTGCTCGTCAAATGCCTCGTCGTCTTGGGGTTAACCCTGCTGGGGTTCTTTACGCATCAGACGTTTCATCTGGAATCGGCCACGGTGGCCCTAGCCGGCGCGTTCCTGCTGCTGTTGATCACCGGAGAGCACGTGATGGAACGGGCGTTCCAAACCGTAGAATGGCCGACGATCTTTTTCTTTATCGGACTGTTCGTGCTTGTGGGGGGGCTGATCGATACCGGCACCATCAAACGGCTTGCGGAATGGGCCATAGGTCTGACCGGAGGGGATACGCTGCTGACGTCCATGCTGATTCTCTGGCTTAGCGCTGCCGCTTCCTCGTTCCTCGACAACATTCCGTTTGTCGCCACGATGATTCCGATGATCCAGGATATGGGGAGCATGGGTATCGCCAACCTGGAGCCGCTCTGGTGGAGTTTGGCGCTGGGCGCCTGCCTGGGCGGCAACGGCACGCTGATCGGCGCCAGCGCGAACCTCATCGCGGCCGGCATGTCCGCCAAGGAGGGCGAACCGATTACGTTTATGAAATTTTTGAAATACGGTTTTCCGCTTATGATTTTATCGGTGGCGCTTTCCGCCGCATATGTGCTGATCCGTTACTTCCTGATCTAAAACGGGCTGTTTCCTTTCATTAAATACGCTTTATATGCTATCCTTAAAATAATCCATTTTGCACGAAGAGGAGGGGGCATCATGAAAACGCGGATCGATGGGCTGGGCAAACTTGCGGTTTCCCCGCTGCTTCTGTTCTCGTTGTTGTTGACCTTATTCCTCCCTTCCTTCTCCTGGGCTCCGGTCGTTCCGGAGGCCACGGAAAGGGAGGCGTTTGAAACGGATTACCACAATTCTCACAAAACACCTTTGCGTCTCAACGCTTCCTCGCCTTACGGCAAGCTTTTCATCGACAGAACCGCGCAGAGTTTCTTCAAAGTGCCTGCCGAAGCGGTGCTGGTATTGATCGCCGCCTGGGTTCAATTCCGCCCGTTGTTTTGCCTGTTTTTGAAACGGCTGCTGCTAATGCCCATTAAATTCACAAGTATGTTTACGGCTTGACATTTTTTTCGGTTTTACAAAGTCCTTAAGCCGGTCCAAACGGCCCGCAGCTTCAGGCTTGTTTTGCAATACCCAAAATCAGAAAGCGACCATAAAACTGGAGGCTTGACTCAAATGAATCTCAAAGAAACAATTCTCCCGGGAATCGGTAAAAAATTTGCGATCCAAACCCGTAGCGGTGAAAAACTGACCATTATTATCCATGACGATGGCCGGCGCGAGCTTTATCATTTTGACAATGACGATCCCGATACCAGCATCTCTAAGGTTTCGCTCGACGACGACGAAGCGAGATACGTGTCATCCATCATCGGAGGGGTAACGTACCAGCCGACGGCGCTGGAAAATATCGAAGTGGCCCTGGGCGATCTCATCATTGAATGGTACAAACTCGAACCCCACTATAAAGCGATCGGCAAAACGATCGGCGAACTGCGGATCCGGCAGCGCTCCGGGGCGACCATTATCGCGGTGATCGAGAAAAACCATACGAAACACGTCAACCCCGGCGCCGATTTGCTTCTGACCGCGGAAGCGATGGTTGTCGTTCTCGGCGAACGGCTGCACCAACAGCAAATTAAACAGATTCTATTGAGTGGAAGCAGTTGAATTAAATCATATTGTCAACTGCCTAATAACTTCGGACCGCCACCACCCTAAGACCGTATAAAAATACGCTAGTCGAAAGGAGGGGCTCATTTGAAACAAAAGGGCAGCGTCGGCTCCCCTATGAACATCGTGCGGCATCAGAGCCATGCGGCAATACGCTGTTTGGGCGTGATCGCCGGAGCCTTGCTCGCTTCCATCGGGCTGGAATTATTCCTGATGCCCCATGGCATTGTCGTGGGCGGAATGACCGGATTGTCCGCTTTATTTGCTTTCAAAACGGAAATGAGGTTGGGATTGTTTCTTTTCTTGTTTAACGTCCCTTTTCTGCTGCTTCAACGTAACAGAATCGACTTCACGTTCGGAATTTTCACCGTGTTGGGCCTGCTCGTTTTCTCGCTGGGAACGGTCATACTGCACCCTTACCCGTCCCTGACCGGCGAACAGCTTCCTGCCGCACTGCTCGGCGGGCTGTCGCTCGGCATGGGCATCGGCCTGGCGCTTCGTTTCGGCGGCGCCCTGGATACCGCGGAACAGGCCGCAGAGTTTATGCGCTTTGGAATAATATCGCCGGAATGGATCATTCTGATCTTCAATTGTACGATCCTGATTGCAGCCGGCTTCCATTTTGGTTTCAATCAGGCGATCTATTCCGTGATCGCATATATACTCGCCTTTGAGGCCGTAAAGATACCGGTTCAAGGCTTTAGATTCACCTATACCGTCCTGATCCAAACCCGGAATTACCGGGAAATTCAGGCGGATTTGCAGCGGTATTTAAACCTCAGCGCCGCCTTTCGGACCTTCTCTGCGGACAACGGGGAAGAACACGGCATACTTGAGTGCGAATGCAATCGCCTGGAGCTTTTCCGTTTAAGGGCGATCGTCAGGGACCACGATGCGGACGGTAAAATTACGTTTCGCTTCTGACGCCTTATACGGCTGCAATAGCCCCTCCTCTTTGCAGAGGAGGGGCTATCCTTTTTTTCGATCAATGCTTCGGCAGCTGCTCCAGAAGATATTCGTTAAATTTGCGGACGCTGGGGGACAGCGATTTTTCTTCCCGGTACACAAGGCATATCCGCCGGCTGTTGCTGTACCCCGGCAGATCGCGGCGGATCAGCTCGCCGGACGCGGTTTCCCGCACCACGCTCCGCCGGGGCAGCACGGCGATCCCGATGTTGCATTTCACCGCTTCCTTCATCGTTTCGATCGCTCCGAGCTCCATCACCGCATGGAAACGAAGGCCGATCCCCGCCGCCCAAGCTTCGGTTAGCCGGCGGGAAGTCGATCCCGGTTCGTGCAGCAAAAACGTCTCCAGCCGCAGATCGCGGGCCGTCAGTCCCGTTTGATTGGCGAGCGGGTGCGCCGGCGCAAGCACCAACTGCAGCTCATCGGCGACAAGCGGGACGATTATCATGTCCTGCGGGTCCGTATCCGGCAAGGAGACGATCGCCGCGTCGACTTCGTAATTGCGCAGCATCGCCAGCACGGTGTCGGCTTTTTTGACCGACAGCAGCAGCCTGACGTCCGGGTGAAGCTTCTGAAATCCCGCGAAGTAAGGAGGCAGGAAATAGGTGGCCGGCGTATAACTCGCCCCGAGCCGCAGCTTGCCTCCCCTTCCTTCCCGATGTTCGGCGGCGCGCTCCTCCATCTCTGCGGTCAGGGCCACGATGCGCCGCACATAAGGCAGCAGATCGGCGGCAGCCTCGCTCGGACGCAGCTTGCGGGCCGACTTGCGGGTCAGTTCCAGGCCGAGCTCCTCCTCCAGCTTCCGCAAATGAAAGCTTACCGTCGGCTGCTTTAACCCTAACTTTTCCGCCGCCTCCCGCAGCGTTTTTCCCGAGCCGATCTCCTGCAGCACTTTTAACTGTTGAATGTTCATGTCGCGATTCCCCCTTCTGAACAGAAATATAGATTAAATCTATACTAATATCAATATATATAAACATTATTTAACATAAATTGTACGCTGCGTTAACATGTTGCTGATTGTTGGTTGTTAAATTTGAAGCAGCGAGGAGGCCGAAGGGCAAGTGCGTCAATGGCCCCGACGTGAAATATACGCCTTGAAGGGAGTATGAAGATGAAAAATAAACGAAATCGGGGAATCGGTTTACTGTTGTTGACGCTGCTGTTGTCGCTGGCGTTGACCGCCTGCGGAGGAGCGGGCGGAAACGGAAGCGGCGGCGCGCAAAATACGGCCGGTGGCGCCGGTGCGGAAGCCGCCGGAAATGGATCGGGAGCCGCGCAAGGCGCAGACGGCGGCAACGCCGGTTCCACTGAAGAACCTGTCAAGGACGAAGGAACGCTTACCGTCTACTTGAACGATTTTGACGATATTATCGCCGAAATGTTTGAGAAGAGCACCCGGTACAAGGTGAATCTCGTCACCGGGAACGGGGCGGAAATCATGTCGCGCATCGAGGCGGAGAAAGGCAATCCGCATTGGGACGTCGTTTGGGCGGACATGATGCCGTCGATCAACGGGCTCGGCCAGCAGGGGCAGCTGCTTACGGGCTGGACGCCCGACAACGCCGCCAACTTGACGGAAACCTACCGCGGCTACGTGCCTGAAAACAAAGCTTACTACCCGACGGGCGCCCACGCAGCCGGGGTGATCGTGTACAACAAAAACAGCTTTACGGAAGACCTGGCCCCAAAATCATGGGCGGACTTCGCCAAACCGGAATATAAGGACATCATCGCCACGGCGGACCCGGCGATCGCCGCTCCGGCCTATCCGTTCGTCGCCCGTTTCTTTGAGCAGGAAGGCATGGACGGGGGGAAGGCGTTTTTTGACTCCTGGTTTAACAACGGCCTTCGCGTATATCCGAAAAATCCGCAGGTCGTACAAGCCCTGACTGCGGGCGAAGTGAAAATCGCCGCCCTGCAGGAATCGAACGCCTACAGCATGTTGGCCTCCGGCGAGCCGATCGGCATCGTCTGGCCGGAAGAAGGCGCGCCGGCATCCGTGCGGGTGGCCGCGATTCAGAAGGATACAAAAAACCTGAACGCCGCCAAAGCATTCATCGAGTTTTTGCTCGATCCGAAAACGCAGCAGGAACTGGTCGACCGCGGCGATGAAGCTTATTTCGAGCCGTCCGCCGCAGGGGCCAAACCGAAGGAAGACCGCGATCCAAACGCCAAGCTGGTCGCCACCGACGCCGTCTGGGCCGCGGAGCATGAGGCGGAAATCAAACAATGGTTCGCCGATAAAGCGGTAAAATAACCGGCCTATGCTGCGACAAACGCAAGACCGTCTCGGGTGGTCCGTCAGCCTGATCCTGTTCGTGCTCGTGTTGTATCCCCTGCTGGCCGTGTTCATCCAGGTGCTGCTGCCCGGCGTGTTTTTCGGCAACTGGGAACGGGGGGAGCTCAGCCTGCTGCTGGAAATCTTCCGCCGCCCGTTATGGCAAAAATCATTGGAAAATTCGGTCGTTCTCGCCGGCGGAACGACCGTTCTGGCTACGCTGCTCGGCGGGGGACTGGCGATGGTCCGCTCCAGCCGGCAGTTCCCGACCGCCCGGCTGCTGGACGCCGCGGTCTGGATTTTGCTGATCATGCCCTCCTTCATTTTGGCCCAGGGCTGGGTGATGTTTTCGGCGGGCGGCGGCCTGGCCGCGAAGCTGCTGGGCTGGACCTGGATCACCCCGGCGGTGTTTCAGCCGGCCGGCCTGATCGCGGTTATGACGCTCAGCAAATTTCCGCTCGCTTATTTAAGCGTGCGCTCGGCGATGGAGTGGAAGGTGGAGCAGCTGGCGGAGGCGGCGAGGCTCAGCGGCGCCTCCCCGTGGCGGGTATGGCGCACGATTCAGGCCCCGCTGCTGCTCCCGGCCTTCCTCGCCGGAGCGGCGCTCGTGTTTATGGACACGGTCGGCGATTTCGGGCTTCCGGCTTCGATCGCGGCCGTGTACCGGTTCCCGACGCTGCCTTATTCGATCTACTCGGCGCTGTATACGTCGCCGATCCGTTTTGACATGGCCGGGGTGTTGTCCTTTTACCTCGTGCTGCTGATCGGCGCGGCGATGATGGTGCAGTTTTACGCGCTGCGCCGCTCCAGATTCGACTTCTTGTCGGCCCGCGCCGTGCCTGCGGTGCCGAAACCGGCCGGGCGCCTCAAATGGCCGTTCGCCGCGTTGAATCTGGCCTTTTTGCTGGTTGTCATCGGCATTCCGATCGGTTCCAATGTACTGCTGTCCTTTTTAAAAACGCAGACCGGCGGGCTGCAGCCCGGGAACCTGACTCTGGAGCACTACCGCTCCCTGTTTCACAGCGGCTCCGAACTGCTCGTCGGACTTGAGCGTTCGCTTGCGATCGCGCTGCTTGCCGCCGCGCTTGGCCTGCTGATCGGCTTGATGGCGGCTTACGTGCTGAACTATTCCCAGTTCCGCCTCAAACGCGGCATTGAGGTTTTATCGCTTGTCACGCTCGCCGTGCCCGGCGTCGTACTGGGGATCGGGTACATCTTCGTGTGGAACCAACGCTGGCTGGACAAGATCGGGCTGCTGCTTTACGGCAAACCGTCCATTCTCGTGCTGGCGGCGATCGCCGGGGCGATCCCGGTCATCACGAGAGTGCTGATCGGGGCGATGGCCAAGGTGCCGGGCAGCCTGCTGCATGCCGCTCAGTTGAACGGGGACACCTGGCTGGGCCGGATCCGCCGCGTGCTGGCTCCGCTGATCCACGGTGCGTTGCTGTCCGCCGGACTGGCCGCGTTCGGGTCCGGCGTGTTCGATTTGGCGGTCAACTCGATTTTGTTCCCGCCGAATTTCATCACGTTTCCGGTATCCGTCAACAAAGCTTTTGAAGACATGAAGTTCGGATACGCCTCGGCCGCCACCGTTTTTGGCGGAACCGTTGTCGTCCTGATTATTCTGCTGCTGGAAGTGCTTCTGCGGCGCAAGGAGGTTAAGTCATGACTACTAGAGTGACAACTGCGGGCGCGTCCACAATCGGCATGCCCGCGACGGGCACGTTCTCGGCCGGCATGTCCTCGGCTGGAACGTTCTCAGCCGGAACTTTTTCGACCGAAACTCCCTCGGCCGGCACGTTGCTGGAAATTCGCGGGCTGACGAAACGGTACGGTTCGTTTCAGGCGCTCGGCGGCGTCTCTTTCGATATGAAGGAAGGCGAAATTATCAGTGTGCTGGGCCCCTCCGGGTGCGGAAAGTCGACGCTGCTGCAGCTGATCGCCGGATTGTCCCGCCCCGATGACGGGGAAATCCGCCTGAAGGGCGAAACGATCGCTTCTCCCGGCGGGATGGTCCCGCCCGAGAGACGAAACGTCAACATGGTGTTTCAGGATTACGCCCTCTGGCCGCATATGAACGTGTTCGACAATGTGGCCTACGGGCTGAGGAAGCTGGGGCGCGAGGAAAAGGCCGCGCGGGTCGGCGAGCTGCTGGAACTGCTGCATCTGGGCGGTCTGGAGCGCCGCTTGCCTCCGCAGCTGTCGGGCGGACAACAGCAGCGCGTGGCCATCGCCCGCGCCCTGGCCACCCGTCCAAAGCTGATTTTGCTGGACGAGCCCTTATCCAATCTCGACATGCGCCTGCGCATCGAAATGCGCGCGGAGATGGCCTATTTGTTCCGCAAGCTGGGCATGAGCGTTTTCCATGTCACGCACGACCCGGAGGAAGCTTTTTCGATGGCCGACAGGCTGCTCATTTTGCGCGGCGGCGCTATCGACCAGATCGGAACGCCGCAGGAGTGCTTTACCCGCCCGGCCAGCCCGTGGGTCGCCTCCCTGCTCGGCGCCATCAACCGCCTGCCCGGGCTGCTGGAGCGAAGCGGCGGGTACGCGATCCGCATCGGCGGCGCGGGGAGCGGGAATGACGTTCCCCGCCCGGAAGGTGCAACCCGTATCGAAGGCGCCGCGGGGCCGGAGTGCTCCGGTCTGCCGGACGGCGCCGCAGCCGAGCTGCTGTTCCGGCCGGAGCAATTGCGGCTGATCGAAGGCGGCGTTGCCGCGGAGGGCCGGGAAGGAGAAAACCTTCTGCCCGTAAACGTGGTTCACTGCACCTTCGAAGGGACACGCTGGCGGGTCATGGCCGAAACGGACACAGGACACAAGCTGTACGTGCTAAGCGCGTCGCCGCTTCCGGTGAACACCCGGCACACCGTCATGCTGCCCAAGGCAAACGCGTATATTTATGCTGCGCGTCAAAACGAAGAACGAAAGGTTACGGCAAAATGAACCCACTCACCCATCGATCGCGCTTGCTGGCGATCTCCGACATTCACGGCCACGGGGAGGGACTGAAGCTGCTGCTGGCCGCTTCCGCTTACGATGCCCGGCGGGATCGCCTGATTCTGCTGGGCGATTACATTAACGCGGACCCGGATACCTGGGGAACGCTGGAGCAGATTCAGCAGCTCGACTTGGACGGGGCGACGGCTCTGCTCGGGAATTTGGAAATGAACCTGTTGAAACAGGCCGGCCCAATTCCCGAGGCGCTTGTCCCGCATGCCCGGCTGGATTGGTTAAGCGGGCTGCCTTTTTATATGACCGTAGGCCCTTGGCTGTTCGTGCACGCAGGTATCCGTCCGGGACGCTCCCTGGAACGCCAATCCCCCGAAGACCTTACCGGGATTCGCGAAGACTTTTGGAACGGTGCGCCGGACTGCGGATACACCGTCGTATTCGGCCACACGCCGACCTATAAACTGGGCGCCAAACCCGGCGCGATCTGGCAGGCCGCCGGACGCCTCGGCATCGACACCGGGGCCAAACACGGCGAGCGGCTGACCCTGCTTGACCTCACCGGCGGCACGGCCTATTCCTGCTCAACCGCGCAGACCAGCCTGTACGGCGATCTCCGGATCGAGGCGGTATCCCTGCCGGCGTGCCATTAGGGGGAGGTACGCCACCATTCAAGGCTCATTGGAAAAATTCCAATCGATCGGCGGTAATCGAACGGAATTTTGAGCTCTCATTGGCAAAAAACCAATAGATTTCACTCAAATCGCCCGTTTGGGGCCCCGCCGACCCCAATCTATTGGAAATATCCAATCTAGCAGCTGTATTTACCATTAGATTTCCAATTCTATTGGATATTTCCAATCAGGCTATTGGGTCACTTGAGAAACGGCCGAACCTAAGCCTTTCTCCTGCAGCAGCTTGATAAACATCCCGCCGACCACACTGCGGTGCTGAAAGTTCATCTGCCGGGCCGTCCGGGTGTCATACCAATCCGAAAAGGGCACGCGATCGCGCGTTTCGTTCAGGAAATCCCAAAGCGGCTCGATCAACCGGAGGAAATCGTCCCGGTTCTCCGCCAGCGAGGCGGCCCAAACGAGCCAATCGGCCTTCGTGTAATGCTCGCGGCTATCCAGCGGCACGCCGTACCGGTCCCCCTGCGACACATACCAGGCCGCTTCCCGCCGGACGATCTCCTCGTCAAATAAGCGGGTGCCAAACAAAAAGTCCCAGATCAAATTGTATTTCAGGCTCCACGTGCCCTCTTGGCCAAACGCCAGCACGGTATGGCTGCGAGCTCCGCTGTCTCCATTTTTTCCGCCGCTCCGCTCCTCGGCCAGTTCCGCCCAGCGTACGGCCATCTCTTTGACCGCGGCCTTATAGCGCTCTGCTTCTTCCGGCTGGTCAAGCAGACCGAGCAGCAGCGAATAGCCGGCCACCCCCATGACCGCCTTCGCCGAAAGATTGGCGTTGCGGGCCAAATGCCCGGCAAAATCATCCGTGCAAAGCTGGTTTTCCGGGTCCAGCCCATGTTCCAGCAAATAGTCCGCCCACCCTTTCAACAGCTCCCGATGCTTCCGCACGAACTCCATGTTCCGGTCGGCCAAGCTGACCGCGGCGGCCATGATGAGCATGTTGCCGCATTCCTCGACCGGCATTTGTCCGTCCAGGGCGTTTCCCCCGTACACCTGGCCGTTCGCCAGCGGGTACTGTCCGACGTCATGCGGCGCGAAATCAAACGGCCAAGCTTCACTTGCCGCATATCGGAAAATCGGCCGCATCATTCCCCGCACGAGTTCAGGCCGGTACAGCAAAAACAGCGGGATCGAAGGATAACTTACGTCCACCGTCGCGATGCAGCCGTTGCTGAAACATTCCTTGGACATGAAAAGCAACTCGCCTTCCGGGCCTGTGACCAGTTTGTGCGCGGCGATGGCCTGGCGGTAGGACAAAGCCAGAATGTCGGCGTATTTATCACCGCCGGCGGCAGTCGCGTCCGCCCGGAGCTGCCGGTCGAATGAGCCGCAGCGTTCCATGATTTCGGCATACTCCCGGTACGCCTCCGCCAGCATCGCCGGAGCGGTTTGGCCGTCTTTTTTCCAATAAGCCTCCAGCTTCTGGCCGAAATATTCGATCGCGTAAACATCGTCGTAAGCGAGCACGATCAAATTCGTCTTCTCCGCTTCGGCTACTTCCCCGCAGTCCCACAAGCAGGCCATGACGAACTGACTGTCCCTCACCGGCTGCGGCTGGGGCATTCGCGACAGGTTCTTTCCGATGCCGCCGGGCTCCAGCTCCGCTTCCCCGGTTCTCGCAAATGCCTTGCGGACAGCGGCGGTGTCCATAAAGGTGCGGGTATCGGCTCCTTCTCTCGCCGCCAAATAAAAGTAGCCCCAATCGATCCGCCGGTCGTCTCCTGAAGCGTTCAGGCAGTTCTGCTCGGCATGGCCGGCCTGCAGCAGCGTCAAGCCGTCCGTTTTTTCCTGCCGCCACACGATGCTTTGATCGCTGGTGTTTACGCACCATTCCCCGGTCGCGTCAAAATAGATCCGCACGGAATGCGGCCGGCCGTCCACGGAACATACGCGGAAATGCACGTAGGAAGCGGGCCGCGACAGCAGCTCAAGATCATCCAAAAGCAGCGGGCTCGTAAATTTCACCTCAAGCCGGACTCCCGCCGCCTCAAAACGATAAATGCTGGAGAGCGGAGTCACTTCAAGCCCGGTTTGCGGGATCGCCTCCGGCTCAGTGTAGTAGTTTTCCGCGTTTGGCTCAAGCAGCCCGGCGAAGCGCCAGGGGACGCCGTCGATCCGGATGATTCCGGTAAGCGCGTTTCGTTTGCCGGTCCAGTGCCGCGTAAAATCATCGGTGAGACGGTCCGCCATCGACCATACGCTGAAGTAAGGATCGATCGTCACCAATGGAACGGCCGGCGGGCGTAAAACGTTATTCATAGTCATCTGCCTCCCTGCGTAGAATCCGTTTTTTAGAGGTAGTTCAAAAAGGCCGCTTTTGATCACTCACTTTTATGGATTGTAATGCGTGTTTTCTCTTCGCCGTGCTCATAACGCACCAGGAGCGTTTGGGACGCCGTATCCCAATCGAAGGGAAGCCGGATGCCGGCTTGCGCCGGCGCTTGATCTCCGCCGCCCCCCGCCTGCATGGTCACCGCCGCAGGTTTCACTTTGCAGCGAACGCGGGCCACAGCTTGCAGCGGCCGCGGCCCCCGGACCGTAAACGAAATCGTCCGGCCGTCTTCGGTGTAATCTTCAATCCGCGAGGAAGCGGCGATTACTCCGCAACGCGGCGTTCCTGCTTCGCTGCTTGGCGCGCGTGCTCCGTCAGCCGGGTTTACCGCCTCGTTAGCCGTCGCTCCCTCCCCGCCGTCCGGCACTCTCGCTTTGCCGATCGGCAACCTCGTTTCGCTGATCGGCAACCTCAATTCACCGATCGACACCCCCCTTTCACTGATCGGCGCCCCCGCATATTCCAAATCGTATAGCAGCGCCTGTTTCCCCGGTGGTACGATAACTCGATCCGCGATGCGCAGCCCCGAATCCAGCAAATCCACAAACCGCCCTTTCAGCTCCAGCGGCGAATCGCTCACGGATTCAGTCATTACGGATGCGATCACGTACGGACCGCGGCGGATTTTAAAATAATTCGCCGATTCCCAGCGAACCCTGGACTCGCCGCCATCCAGAGCCGCGAGCGCCTCCCTCACGGCACGCCGCAGCTGTTCCGCCCCTTCGGCGCTTTCCGCAAACCGCTCCGGACGCACGCGCAAATAGGAAACGCAGCCTTCCCCAACCGGCGTCAGCCCTTCCGGCGCATCGGCGGGCAGGCCGAGGCATTCGAACAGATGCTCGCGCGGGGAAGCATATTTCCGCTCGCCGCGGTTCCACCATTCCCGCACCCGATAGTACGGATCGCTGTCGTCGCCGACGTAGACGAGCGCCCCGCCTTCCCGAACCCACTGCGCCAGCGCGCTGTGCAAATCCGGATACTCCGGCTTCATAAACTCGTAGCTTAGCACCAGCAGCCGATACCCGTCCAGATACCCCGGAAACCGCCGGACGTTGTCGAGCTGCACCGGCCTTACCGGCAGTCCGTGCTTGACCAGCGGCAGCGTCAGGCCGTAAAAAGCGGAGAAGTTGAGCAGCTCCACCGCGTCCTCGTCGGTCAGCTCCACTTCGTTGGTCCCGTCGTATTTCATCAGGAATCCGGCCGTTTTCACGCCGATGCGCTTGCGCTGATACATGGCCGAATCCGCCAGCAAAACGCCGGCCAAGACGCCGGGTCCGTCCACCTCTACATCGGCCTGCTCCATGTCGCGCAGCGTATGCATCGCCGTAAGCAGCACCGTGGCATAGTCGCGCGGAATCCCCTCTTTCCCGCTGCCGTCTTCGGAAGGATAACGCCCCTCGAAAACGCGCTTTGGCCAAGGAGCCGCCTCATAGCGCGACACCTCCGGATGAAGCAGCGACGCGGTCAGCGTTTTGATGTAATTTTCACGGTAATCGGCCCAGGTCCGCTTCGGATCGTCCTCAATCGGATCGTGCAAAAACCACATGCGGCGGTCCGTTCCCCGAACAAGCTCCTGCATGATGCCGTACTCCAGAAACGCCGTCTCAAATGTGCGTTCCGCCCGCTTTCCCTCGTACACGTTGGCCGTGCGGGAGGTTCCCGTCCAAATCTGGGCGATATAGCCGTTGATCGAGGGCAGATCCAGCAGCTTCGATTCCGGGCTGACGATGCGCCACTGCGCATAGTTGATCAGGCTGTGCGTCGGCACGAAAAACCGCAGCGGCCGGTTGCAGCGAACGAGCGAATATTCCTTGAGCGCCGAGCAGATCCGGTCCAGACAGCGGGCGTACAAATACGCCTTCAGCTTGGAGGCGCGGTACTGCGCGTCCTCCGACGCATGCGGAGCGATCCACGGCTCGTTGTAAAAGTTTTGCCACTCCCGCTTAAACGCCTCGGAGTAGCCGCCTTCGACCCAAAATTCCGGTTCCTCCAGATGGATTGCGTCCACCCCGGCATCAACGGCCGGGCGAATTCGGCCGGCCAGGAAATCGGCATAGGCGATCGTCGGCACCATGTAAGGGATGTCGGCCGAAGTGCCGTGGATGATCGTTTCGCCGTCCTCGTATTTTTGCGCTTCATCCCAATGGGACCGCCCGTCGACCTTGCCGTTCAAATAATCCTGATAGCCGCCCCACGACACGCCGGTCATCAAATGCACCCGGTAGCCCCGGTCCGCCCATTCGCGAATCCGCCGCGGCGTCGATTCATCGATCCCGTAGACCATGACAAAGTCCGTCTGGAGATCGTAGGAGGGACCGTACGAACTCCCCTCCTGAAACCCGGTGCGCTCCTCCTCACGCCCTCGGGTGTTCGCCAGCCGTTCCTCCTCGCGGCCCCGGGCGTGCACTAGCCGTTCTTCCTCAAGCCCTTGCGTCCGCGGTTCTTCCCGTCCCTGTCTCTGCATTCACCGCTCCTCCTTCGCTCCTCTTTTAACGCCCGTTATAAACGGACGCGGATCGTTTTGATTTCAAAAGGAGTAAATTGCAGGTTAATATGACTTTCCCCCTCCGCCAGCAAGCGGAGCGGATTTTCCAGAAAGTCGGCCTCTTCAATAGCGGAGCACTCGAACCCAAACGCCAGCCCGGCCCGCGCTCCGGCTCCGGCCGTCTCGTACAAGCGGACGATCAAATGGTCGCTGTCTTCCGCTTTTTTGACGGCTTCCACCATCACGTTCGGGTGATCGATTTGCACAAATTGCCGCAGCCGGACCAGTTCGCCATTGATCTTGCCACCGTGCGCGCCGACGATCTTGCCTTCATGCTCGCCAATGATCTTGCCGTCATGCTCGCCAACGATCTTGCCGTCGTGCCCGCCGGCGGTCTTATCGGCGTGCTTGCCGACGGTCTCGCCACCGGTGTTGCCGGCATTTCCAGCGCCGGTCCGGACACCGCTCTCCCCAGCATTCTCCCCGTCCACAACCGTCCCCGGCCCCACCACCGTTAGCGGAACATTCAGTTCATATCCTTTACGGTAGACGCCCGCCTCGATAAAATCGCCCGTATGCGGATAAAGGGCATACGTAAACTTGTGGTGCGCCCGGTCCGCCGCCGGGTCCGGATATCCCGGGCTGCGCAGCAGGTTCAGGTCGATCACGTTTCCGTCCACGCTGTGCCCGTATTTGCTGTCGTTCAGCAGCGCCACGCCGTAATCGGGCTGCGACAGATCGATGTAGTGGTGGGCGCAAATTTCGTCCCGGGCAAACTCAATCCGGTTGTTCCGGGTCGTCGGCCGCTTGATGACGCCGAATTGAATCTCACAGTTCACCTGTTCGCTGGCGACGTTTACCGCAAACGCCACCCGCAGCATTTTCCCTGACTCCCGCCAAGCGCACTCCGTTTCAAATTGCAGCGTATCGCCGCCTTGAAACAGGCTGATTTTCTGCGTTAGCACGGAGTCTCCGAACCGGTATTCCTGCTCGATGACCGCCTTCGGCCCTTGCACGTAAGCCGACGCCTTAACGAGCTCCATCGCCCCTGCGACCGTGTCACGGTAATCGCGCGGGAAATCCCAGGCATCGCCGTCATCATGATACACCGTAAACACGTTGGCCTTGGCGCCATCCGGAAACACCTCCCGCGCGGCCGCCTTATCGTACAGTGAAGCGATGCTGCCGTCTTCATGGAAGCGGACCGCCAGCCGGCCGTTTTCCAGCCGCCGCTCCTCGGCTACGAGCACTTCGCCCCCCGCCCCCGGTTCCGGGCGAACCTCAAGCATTTCCGAACTCGCCTCCCGCAATGGCCGCCAGCCCATCCCCGGCACGCTCACAAAATGCCACCGGCCGCCGTATTCCACCCATTCCCGCCGCTCCCACGGCAGCGAATTAAACAACACCGGCTCATTCGCCAACCCTGCCAAAACGGCAACCCTGCCGTACGTTTCCTCGATCATCGGCCGAACCTCGCCAAACAGCGTCTCATAACGCGCCAAAGACTCGTCGTAAACTCTCGTGATCGAAGACCCCGGCAAAATATCATGGAACTGGTACAGCAGCACTTCCTTCCAAATCGCCTCCAGCCGTCCCGCCGGATACGCCCCGCCGCCCAGCGCCCACAGCAGCGAAGCCGCAAACTCCAGCTCGCGCAGCGCTTTCTCCAGCTTGCGGTTGTACCATTTGTTCCGGGCCTGCGTCGTCAGCGTCCCCTGATGTTTTTCCAGGTACAATTCGCCGCGGTAGGTGTGGAAACGTGCAGCCTCCTGCTCCAGCCGGCGGAAGAACGCGAGCGCAGGCTCCTGAACGACCGGCGGCAGGCCGAGCAGGTTCTTCTCCCGCGCCAGCCGCTCCAGATGCTCCTCGCCCGGGCCGCCGCCCCCGTCGCCGATCCCGAACAGCATCAGCGCGTGCCCGGATACGTTCCGGTCGAGGTAGCTCCGCTCAATTTTCGCCAGCGACCGCGGCGCGGCCGGGCTGTTGTACGTATCCTCCGGCGGAAGATGCGTCAGCACCTTCGTCCCGTCAATTCCCTCCCACATAAAACTGTGATGCGGATGCGTGTTGTACGTGCTCCAAGACAATTTTTGCGTCATCATGTAATCGACACCGGATTTCTTCAGCAGCTGCGGCAGACTTCCCGTATAGCCGAACACGTCGGGCAGCCACAGCACCTTCATCTCCTGGCCGAACTCCTCGCGGAAAAACCGTTTTCCGTACAGGATTTGCCGCACCAGCGCCTCACCCCCGGAAATATTCGTGTCCGGCTCGACCCACATCGCTCCCTGGGCCTCCCAGCGGCCTTCCCGCACGCGCTCCTTCACCCGCTCGTACAGCTGCGGATAATGCTCCTTCATCCACTGGTACAGCTGGGGCTGGCTGGCGCCAAACACATAGTCCGGGTATTTTTCCATATTGCGCAGCGCCGTCGAAAACGTCCGCGCGCCTTTGCGGATCGTTTCCCGGATCGGCCACAGCCAGGCCAGATCGATATGCGCGTGCCCGATCGCGCTGACTGTCAATACGGGATCGCCGCCCCGCATCGCCAGCTCGCCGGATACCCGCTCCTTCGCCAGGCGCACCGTCTCGTCGTTGATTTCGGCCAGCAGGTTCGCCGCATCGTATACGGCTTGAAGCACCCGCGCTTTTCTCGCGCTCGTTTCCGGCAATTGCTCGGCCAGTTCGATCAGCACCTCCAGGTCGTAATACAAACTCCGGGCTTCCTCGTTGCAGACGGCGATGCAAGCTTCCTGCAACGTACCGCTCCGAAACTCTCCGAACAGGTCGTTGCAGCCGCCGTCGCCCCACAAATCGATCGTTTCCCCGCCTTTAGCCGCGGGACTGACGTCCACCACCCGCTTGCCGGGACGCCCCAAGCTGTAGTCGAACCCGGAACTGACGTTCGTTAATCCCTGATAAGGAACTCCCTTCTTATCCACCAAGCATAGCTCTCCGCTAATGTCGATCAGCAGCACCACCTTACTGCCGGCAAGCGTCTTCGGTACCTCCCCGCGAAAATGAAACCAGGCGCAATCCCACAGTTCTCCCCATTTGCCGCCGGTCTTGAGCTCCGTCTGCTTTCCGCTTTTCCGCTCCGCGTAAGGGACCGGCTCCCGCGTGACCCAAGCCGTCACGGCCAAGGTTTCCACAGGACGATATATGTAGCTCTCCAGCTTGGTAAGCCGCTGTTTGGCCTTTTGCGTCATGATCTGATTTGTTTCATACGGCATGCTGCATCACTCTCTCCTTTAAATTTACAAAAGAAGAGGACTGGCCTCTTGCAGTCCTCCTATCCGCCTATCCGCCTAACCGCCGTTTTACTTCGTAACCGCCTCCGCTTTTTTCTGCGCTTCGTCCAAAATCGCCTTGATGTCCCCGTTTGTCATCAGCGATTTGGTGACCGCGTCGCCGAACATTTGCCACACCTTCGAATCTTCCTTCGCGAACGTCGGCAGCCCCTGCACATTGCCGGACATGGCCAGATAATGCTGGTACATCTCCGGATGGGCGGACTTGTAGCCTTCCGATTCGGCGATCGATTTCAGCACCGGCGAGCGGACTCCGGTATCGGCGATCAGCTGTTGAATTCCCCCGCTGTACATCGCGCGGATGTATTCGAACGCCGCCTCTTTGTTTTTCGCGTCTTTAGGCACCGCGTGGAACGCCGCGCCGATCGTAATGTTGCCGGGCTGGCCGTCCGGCGACAGCGGAATTTGCGCCATCCCGTAGTCGATGCCGATCTGCGCGCTTTCGATCGCGCGCCAGGGTCCATCGATCAGGTAGGCGATCTGGCCTTTCTTGAAGGCGTCAAAATAGGTGCCTTCGTTCGTATTGACCATCAGCCCGGCCGGATGGCCCGCATTCAGCCGCTTCAGGAACTGCACCGTTTCTACGTTGGCGTCCGAGTTGAACACCGGCTGGCCCCGATCGTCGGCAAAACCGCCGCCGTTAATGACAAGCAGCGTGCCGTACCGCAAATATCCGCCCGCGTTCGGCCCGGCGTACACCCCGCCCCCGTAAAACTTGCCGCCCCCGGCTTCCGTCACCTTCTGCACATTGGCGGCAAACTCCTCCCAGGTCGCCGGCGCTTGGTTCGGATCGAGGCCGGCCTCCTGCACCAGCTTCTTGTTCCAAAACAAGCTGCTGACGCCCGGTTGGGAAGCGAAGCCGTAAATTTTCCCGTCGTATTCCATCGGCTTCCAAGCCGCCGGGGCGGTTTTTTCGCGAATCTCCTTGGCCATCTCCTCCGGGAACGGCTCCAGCAGGCCCTGCTGGGCAAAGCCCGGCATTTGCGTTTCGCCGACGATGATGTCGGGCATGTTTTTCGCCAGGAACCCGGCCGTTTGTTTCTGGATCAGTGGCTCGCCCCAGCCCCAATCCTCCGTTTTGGCGGTAATGTTCTTGCTCTTGAGCTTATCGATGATGATCGATTGGTAGTAATACGGGAATACGCCGGCTTTTTTCAAAGGTTGGCCGGGAGTATACGAGAAGTCCTCCTCCGCAATGCGCGGATTTTGCGTTTCATCCTTAATGAGGGACTGCTTCTTTTTCTCCAGCAAATCGTTCAGCACCCCAACGCCGATACCGACCGCACCTTCATTGAGTACAGTGATCGTCGTGCCGCCCGCCGTTTCCGACGTGTTTGCGCCACCGCCTTCCGATTGGGCCGTGCCGGGTTCGCCCGTCCCCGCGTTGCCTCCGGCCGTCCCGCTCCCCCCTGACGAACAAGCCGCCAAACCGATGGATAACATAAGCGTAAGCGCGATGGCGCTCATCTTTTTAAGCCGCATTCGTACCCCTCCATTTATTAAGAAATCATGTGTATCGATATACACTCCAAAAAGCAGACAGGCCGCATGTACCTACCCTTTGATCCCCGTGTTGGCCAACCCCTGGACGATGTACTTCTGGAAGAAGGCAAAAATCAGCAGCGCGGGCAGCGTAATGCCAAGGCTCAGCGTGATGATCATCGGGTAGTTGATTACCGCGCCCGGACTGGCCCCGACGGAGGACAATCTCGTAATCGCCGCCGGAAGCGTTTGCAAATGGTCGCTGGTCGTATAGAAAAACGGTGTAATGAAATCGTTCCACGTACCGAGTGCCGTCGTAATAGCGATAAAAGCCATAATAGGAAGCTGCAGCGGGAATAGGATTTGAAAAATCAGGCGGACCGTCCCGGCGCCGTCGACGATCGCCGCTTCATCGATTTCCAACGGAACTTTTTCGAGCGATTGCTTGACCAAAAACGTGCCCATAATGTTGATGGCGGGCCCGCCGATCAAATAAATCCACCACGAGTCCAAAATGCCGGTTCCTCCGGTGAAAATATGGTTGCCCCCGGCAAAAGGAAAGCGGGCAAATTCCAGGTACGTCGGAATGATCGCCAGCGTGCCCGGGATCATCTGCGTCGCCAGCAGGATTAGAAACAGCGTATCCCTTCCTTTAAACCGGAGCCGCGCAAATACATAACCGGCCAAAAAAGAAGTCAGAATCGCCCAAAACGTGTTGTAGGCCGTGCGGATGATTGAGTTTTTCAAATAGGTGGTGACGGCGGCGTCGGTCGATCCGACGATCAGAGCCTTGAAATTTTCCAGCGTCGGCGCTTTTGGAATCGGGAATATGCCCAGCACCGTGGAGGTAAACTCCGTTTTCGTGAAAAATCCGGCGAGCACCATGAAAATCAGCGGATAAAGCAAAATCAGGCCGATGCCGAGCAATAGGATATGGCCTAACAGGTATACGGGCTTCCATTGCTTTTTAAACTTCGCGCTTAACGTTTCCGGCATGGTTTCCCGCCCCCTTTTTAACCGGTTTGATCGGAATCGTCGTCCGTTTGTCCGTACGGGTTGACCAGTTGTAATACAGCACGGTGATGACGATCACGATGACCGCCATAATCAAAGACGAAGCGCCGGCCATGCCCAAATTGAAGTCCCAGAAACCGTCGCGGTAAATGCGGAAAACGAGCACTTCGGTTTGTCCGTACGGCCCCCCGTTCGTAATGAACAGCACCTGTTCGTAGATTTGAATCGCCGCGATCAGATTGGTGATCACGATATAGGTCGCGATCGGCTTCAGGCCGGGGAGTGTGACATATCGCAGCTTCCCCCAGCGTCCCGCCCCGTCGATCTCCGCCGCCTCGTACAGCGACACGTCGACCGATTGGAGCCCGGCGAGCCAGATGAGCGCCGCTCCTCCGACGCCTTTCCAGACGGAATAAACGACGATCCAGAAAATGCCCCAGGACACGGAATACTGCCATACGACCGGTTCCTTGCCCAGCGCTTTCAGCAAATTGTTGATGACCCCGTTATTCGAATCCAAAAAAATGTTGAATACCTGCGTCGTCGCTACAGTCGCCGTAACGGCGGGAATATACCAAATCGAGCGGTAAAAGCCTTTGCCCATGAGCGGCATATTCATCAGCAGCGCGGCCCCAAAACCCGCCGCCAGCGTAATGACCGTGACCAGTCCGCCCAGCCACACCGACCTCCACAAAGCTCCGGTATAAACCGGGTTGTTAAAGAAGCTAATGAAATTATCGAACCCGATGAATTTCGGCGAGGACGCCAGACCAATCCATTCAAAAAAACCGAGCCCAAAGCCGAACAACGTCGGAAAACCGGAGACTATTAGCCAAAACAAAAACATCGGCACAAGGATGACCGCAGCGATCCAAGCATCCTTATGCCTGCCGAATACCTGCCGACGCCCCCGCCGGAAAGAAGGACTTCCCCCCCGTTCTGCCGTTTTTTCCATACCTGCTTCTGACCTCCTTACCCCAATTCCACCTGCACGTATGCGCTTACATCTGACTAGTCGTTTGTGTTATTAAATATATTTTACTATGTCATTTATGTCAAGATATTAGATATATCATTTATCGCTAATTTTCGCGTAAAAAAAGACGCCTGCAATGGTGATTCATGCAGACGCCCGGATTCTTTGCAGGCTGCTTGGATTATCGCTTCTCGTGGATCAACGGGCCGGTGGACTGGCTTTCAATCAGTTTCGGCTGCAAAATGACCTTGGCATAACCCGGCTCTTTATTGTCGGAATTTTCGAAAATTTGCAGCAAAATGTTGGCGGCCGCCTCCCCCATGTCGACTTCGGATTGGGAAATATGCGAAAAGTATCCCCACTCATGCAGGCCCGGCGAAGGATCGTCAAAGGTAAGAATCGACACGTCCTCCGGAACTTGAAGGCCGAGTTCTTTGCAAATCGAATAAATATGCAGCCCCAGCCGTCCGTTCAGCGTAATGTAGGCCGTGGCGATCCGGTTTTTGATAAACCGGTACAGGGGATGCGTTTTGTCGATGCCGCTGTAGTCGACGTTGAAATCGGTCAGAATAAGCGCCGGATTAATCATCGCCTCTTTTTGCTTCAAAGCCTCCATATAGCCGTTAATCCGGTCCTCGACCGTAATTGTCGGCAGCGGCGAATCGGAGCAGATGGCGATATCGCGGTGCCCGAGGCTCCACAAATAATCGACGGCGAGCTGCCCGCCGATCAGGCCGTCGCTGCGCGCCACATTCGTGGCGATCCCCGGCAAATACCGGTCGAGCAGCACAAACGGGAAACCGCTGAGCTTCAACGCCAGGATTTCCTCATTGTACGTCTCCGCGTCACATGGGAAAATGATCAGCCCCGCCGCCCCTTTGCGGAGCAGGTCTTGAATCGCCTCTTTTTCCCGTTCGATCGAGTTGTACGTCAGCACGATGTGCAGGCTGTACCCGCTGTTTTCGATGACGTTGTTGATGCCCTGGATCAGGCGGATGCCAAAATAGTCGACGAGAAGCGGCATGACAAGGCCGATCGTCTTTCTTCCTTCGCCTCCAGGCGGCGCGGTATCCGGGGGATAGGGCATTTTGTCCGCCCCTGTGGCCGCCGCTGCGGTCACCGGGCTCGTATTTGCCGCACCGCCCATACCGCTCGTACCGCTCGTACCGCTCGTACCGCCGACGCTGCCTCCGCCGTTCTCCGTGCGCATCCCCGAACCCGATTCATGGACATGGGAGCCGCCCATCAGCTCCTTAATGTTCTCGCCGACGAAGCTCCCCCTGCCCGGGATGCGATAAATCCATCCGTCCTTGGCCAGCTGCGTCAGCGCGTTGGCGACGGTGATCCGGCTGACGTCAAACTGCTCCATCAGCTCTTTTTCGGAGGGGATTTTTTCGTTTTCCCGCAGTTCGCCTCTCAAAATCTGATTTTTGAAATGCTCTTGAATCTGCATATATAACGGTTTTCGCTCGTTTTGCATGCTTGGATTCTCCTATTTTTTTCTCTTTTTACATTTACGATATATCATTTATGTCATTTAGTCAATTGATACTGGCGAGACGCTCTTTACAATACTTGTACATCTTTTTAATTCAGCGTTTACATTCAGTCGTTACAATGAATACAGGAACGGGAAGGAAAGGAATTCGACTTCTATGTCTTTACTGCACAAGATTGGCAACAACCCTATCATCGCTGCGGTACGCAAGCCGGAGGATATCGAACTGGCGCTGGACAGCCGGGTGGAAAATATTTTCTTCATGGGCGGAACAATAAAGGAAGTCATCCGCGGCGTCCGCCTGACGAAGGAAAGGGACAAGGGTGCCTTTATCCATCTCGATTTGATTAAAGGGCTATCAAGCACCGACAAGGAAAGTGTGGATTTCATTTCGGATTACGTCGGCGCAGACGGAATCATCACACCCAAAAGCCATTTGATCAAGGAAGCAAAACGGGCGGGTCTATACGCGATTCTTCACCTGTTTGTGCTTGATTCTCAGGTTTTGAAGAATGGGCTAAGTTTGGCTCAAAGCATTCAACCGGATGGCATTGATCTCATGCCGGGAGTTATTGCAAAAATCATTCATACTTTCTCCGAGACGCTGACGGATACCCCGATTATCGCAAGCGGTTTGATTCATACAAAAAAAGAAGCGAATGAAAGCTTGTATGCCGGTGCGACATCGCTGGCAACCAGCGATACAGAGCTTTGGAACCTGACGTTTCAAGACCTGCACTACACTGTTTAAGAACGTAACAATTTAATAAATCCAGTTTCGAGTGAAGAATGAGAGAAAGCTCCAAACATTGAACAGGGTTTTGTACCCTTTGTTTATTGTTGGGTGCTTTCTCTTTTCTTATATATAACAACATGCATAAGGAGGAATGAATCTGATGACGCGATTATCCAATTGCAATGAACGTTTTGTACTTGTTATTAGCATTGACGGCATGGCCAATTCCTATTTGCATGATCCGTATGTCCGCATGCCTACTTTACGTCGGATTATTCGTGAAGGCGTATCAGCGGCCGGCATGGAGAGTGTATTTCCGACGGCGACTTGGGCGATTCATGCCAGCATGGTTACCGGGACATATCCTCGAAAGCAAGGCGTGCTCGGAAACTGGGTGATAGACCGCCCGAATCGCCGGGTGGGCGAGCATTTCGCCGACCGCACCTGGAACAAAACGGAGGTACTGCGCAGAGAAACCTGGTATGACGCTGCAAAGCGAATGGGCTGGACTACCGCATCCATCTGTTGGCCGGTTACACGCGGAGCAGAAACGATCGATTTCAATATCCCTGAATTTTTCGAGCAGGAATTGTTCGAGACCTGCTGTACGGCCTCGCTTTGGAAGGAGTTGAAAGCAGCCGGATTGCCGGTGGAGTGTTATGGTGACTGGAGCAAGGATCATGCCCGCGGACCCATGCAGGACTGGCTGACGACTGAAATCGCCAAATACTTGATCGATCGCCACAGCCCAAACTTGATCCAGATGCACTATTTACTGCCGGACAGCATGCAACACGATTACGGCGTTCGTTCCAAAGAAGCTTACTGGTCGCTTGAATATGTAGATGAGCGAATCGGCGAGGTGTTGAAGGCATTAGATGAGAAGGGAATCTTGCACCAAACCGACGTTTTCATCGTATCCGACCATGGATTCGTCAACACTGCCAAGACGTTCTATCCGAACAGGCTGTTCAAACAGAAGGGCTGGCTGAATACCGGGGCGAAGGATAGCCAGGTGATCGCTGTATCCAATGGAGGATCGGGATATGTATATGTGCTGGAGAACGAACCTGCCCGAAAAACCCAACTCATTGACGAGGTTCGCCGCGTTCTTGCAGAAAGCGAGGGAGTTGGCCGGCTGTTTGAACGGGAAGATTTCCCTTCCCTCGGTCTTCCGGCTGAAGGCGAGTTGGATGATCACAGCCCGGACTTTGCCTTCGAGGCCGAGCTGGACTGCTTTGTCCATTTCGACTACAACGGAGACTCCGACCACCGTGGAGATGGAATTGTCGAATACACAACCAAATTTAAAGGGATGCACGGCTATCTGCCGCAGCATGAACAATTGAAAGCCGTGTTTACGGCTGCGGGCCCCTCGATCCGTTCCGGTTTGACTTTGCCGGAAATTCGTATCGTGGACATCGCCCCAACCATTGCCCGGCTTCTCCGTACAGAGCTTGCGGATACGGATGGTTGCGCGTTGGATGATATTTGGAAGGAGGAATTAAAGCTTGGAATCATCGGTGCCGTTTGCCAACAAGCCTAGCAAGGCTTCGGTTCGCGTACGCAGCAAGCTGCTTCAGTCATGGGTGCCTTTCGCTTTTTTGCTGCCGGCGCTTGGCCTCTATGTCGTATTTTTCATCTACCCGTTTATCTTCGCCTTTATTTTGAGCTTTCAAAAGTGGAACCTGATTAGCCCTAACAAGGAATTCGTCGGACTTGACAACTATAGGCGCCTCTTGCACGATGAGGTATTCTGGATTTCACTCAAAAACTCAGCCCTCTATGTATTGTTAACGGTACCTTTTGCCATGGGGATTGGACTTGCGCTTGCATTGGCCGTGGAAAGCTTGTGGAGAGGCAAGCGGCTGTATCGGATGATCTTCTTCCTGCCGGTTGTCTCCTCTATTAGCATCATCAGTATCGTATGGAGCTTGATGTACAATGAGCAAGTCGGCGCCATCAACGTGCTGCTCAGGATGTTCGGCATTCAGGGCCCCAATTGGATGAACGATCCGGCGACGGCGCTTTGGTCTCTTGCGATTGTCGGAATCTGGAAGGGATTCGGCTACAATATGGTGCTCTATATTTCCGGACTCAAGTCCGTAGACCGCACTCTTTACGAAGCGGCTTCCATGGACGGTGCGGGGCGCTGGAAACAGTTCCGCCATGTAACTCTGCCTATGCTGTCGCCGGTTACCTTCTTCATTCTTGTCATGAGCATCATTTCGTCATTCCAAGTCTTCACGACGATCCAAATTATGACACGCGGCGGTCCTAACAATGCAACCAATGTGTTGGTATATCAGATTTATCAAGAAGCCTTCCAATTTTTCAACATCGGGGTGGCCTCGGCTTCTTCCACCATTCTACTTCTGCTTGTCGGTACTCTTACGGTCATTCAGCTTCGCTTGTCGCGAAAAACGGTCCACTACCAGTAAAACGTTTGTTTTTAAATAAAGGAGGATTGTGGAATGAACCATACCTTGCGTTTGGTGGAAGAAGGGTTTAAGCATCTTTTTCTGATTGTCGTTGCACTAATCAGCTTAATTCCGATTATTTGGATGCTGGCCACTTCGTTTAAGGCGCCGGAGGAGGTGTTCAGCGGCCATTTATTCTGGGCGAACCAGTTTAATGTGAACGGCTATCTGCGTGTGCTGCGGGAAATCCCTATCGGACTTTGGGCGTGGAACAGCGCGGTTACCGCCAGCTTGCAGACGCTGGGACAGCTTATCGTAGGCGTAGCGGCCGCTTTTGCCTTCGCCCGATATCGCTTCCCCGGCCGGGATGCCCTGTTTTTCTTCGTGCTTATTACGATGATGATTCCGCATCAGGTTACGATGGTGCCGACTTACATGATCGTCAACGAGTTGGAATGGCTAAACAGCTTTGCAGGCGTGATCGTGCCGCATCTTGCCAGCGGCTATGCCATTTTCCTGCTCCGTCAATCGTTCATGACAGTTCCGTATGAGCTGGGGGAGGCCGCTGTTATTGACGGATGCACTCCGCTTGGAATGATGTGGCACGTGTATTTGCGCCTGTCGGTGACCGTGATCAGTGCACTGGCGGTTATTCTTTTCGTAGGCAACTGGAATGAATACAATTGGCCCTTGCTTGTGCTCACCGACAAAATGATGCAGACACTCCCGATTGCTTTCGTGCAGTTTCGAGAAGAAGAAGCTCTCGAATGGGTGCCGACAATGGCTGTTGCAACCTTGTCCATGCTGCCGATCCTGTTTCTGTATCTTGCAGCGCAGAAAAATTTTATCCAAGGCTTTATGAATAGCGGGTTGAAAGGCTAGTCTCATTTTTTCCAAATCCAGGGAGGAAAATAAAAATGACAACATTGAAAAAGCAATGGATTATTTGTTTGTTCGCAGTGATCATGCTATTGTCCGCCTGCGGCGAAGCGGGAACGGGACAACCCTTAAGCGGTGAACAAGACGATTCCGAAGCGTCCAACGAGGTTGTGGAAATCGAATTTTTGCATATGCATGCCGGCGACATCATCGACAAGATGGTAGAAGAATATCACAAAAGTCAGAATAAGGTTAGGGTCAAACCGGTATTTGTACAGGGTAATTACGAAGGCATCATTGAAAAAATTCAGACGCAAGCAGCGGCCAAGCAGCTTCCCGACGTATTCACGAACGGATTCGTGTATACCCGTTTCGCTTTGGACACACTGCCGGTCGTTCCCGCTTCCTCCTTTGTCGAGAAGGACAAAAACGATTTGTCCGACTTTTTTCCAACGATGCTGAATTTGGGCAAGGGCGATGATGGCAAGCAGTACGCCATGCCTTTTGCCGTGAGCACGCCGATTCTGTTTTACAATGCCGATCATTTCAAAGAGGCCGGACTCGATCCCGAGAATCCGCCAAAAACGTGGCAGGATGTTCGCGATGCCGCGAAGAAGCTGACGGTAAACGGACGATACGGTGTCTACTTCGATTATAATATTACCGGCAACTGGATCTATCAAGCGATGACAGAAACAGCCGGCGGCCAAATGATGTCCAAAGATTTGAAAACCGTCGGGTTCGACTCTGACGCCGGCCGCAAGGCGCTGGAGTATTGGGTTGATTTGGTGAATACGGATAAATCTATGCCGGTCTTGGATACCCAGCAAGCGAATCAAAGCTTTCAATCCGGCAACATTTCCATGTATGTGTCCACGACGGCATATCTCGCAAGCTTTCGCGAGCAATCGCAATTTGACATCCGCACGGCGACCTTCCCTTCACTGGACGGCAAACGCGTTGTTCCTGCGGGTGGAAATAACCTTGTCATCTTGGCGCAAGATCCGAAAAAGCAGGAAGCGGCCTGGGATTTTGTGAAATTCGCGACTTCCCCCAAAGCGACTTCGATGATCGCACAGGGCTTCGGCTACATGGTAACGCGCAATAGCGCACTGGAAGATCAGCAGCTGATGGGCCATTTCCTGCAAGAAAACCCGGCAGCCAAAGTGACCTATGAGCAAATCGAAGATATGGTGCCTTGGTATAATTTCCCGGGATCATCGGGCTCGAAAGTGTACAAAATTGTCCAGGATAACATTCAGGCCGCGCTGCTGCAGCAAAAATCAGTAGACCAGGCCGTCAAAGACGCAGCGACTCAGTCAAATGCTTTGCTGAACTAGAAGCGGAGGAGATTGGTTTTGGAGCAGGGCTTTCTTTTTCACACCAAAGTATGCTTTTTCGATCTGGATGGCTGCGTTTACCATGGCGATCGGCTATCTCAAGGGATTGTCCCGCTGCTCCATCAGCTGCGGCAGAGGGGCATCTCCTATGCGTTCTTGACAAACAATTCCCGTTTGAACGGATTAGAAATTAAGGAGCGACTGGCGGTCATGGGGATGGATGTCCTCCCTGACTCTATCTTCACAGTAACGGATATCGCCGGAACGTACATCAAAGAAAAGTATGGAAATGTCTCTGTGAAAACCATTGGAAGCGCGAGTCTGGCACGCAGTGTTGAACAAGCAGGGCATCGAACGGTGTCCTGGAACGATGCGGGGGCCGATGTTGTGGTCATTGGCCGGGATACCGAGTTCCACTATGGGAAGCTTCAACAAATCGCAGCGGATATTATGCAAGGAGCGTGTCTGATCGCCACGAACGGGGATCTTTACCATCCCGGAGTATCGGGGGAACGAATTCCCGAGACCGGCTCGCTGTTGGCCGCTATTGAGGCTGTAACCGGCGTCACGGTGGAGTGCATCGGTAAACCGGAGCCATATATGTTTCATTACGGAATGAAGCAATGCGGTGTCTCTCCCGAGAACTGCGTTATGGTCGGCGATAATTTGGATACCGATATATTGGGCAGCATCCGGGCAGGTTTGAAATCCGTATGGATAACAAATTGCAGTGTAGATAATCCTTACACCCCCTCTAGTGAACGGATAACGGGAATCCATCCCGATATCGTCGTAAACAGCATGGAGGAGCTTTACCGGATTGTCGCCGCCGAAACGTTAACGGTTAAAGAGTAAGCCGAGCTAACGAAAAGAACATCGGGGAACGTCGCATGAGGTGCCAGTTAAGCCCTGGATCGTCTGTGAACGTTCCCCTTTTATTTGCTTGGCAAATAATATTAGACATATTTAATATATTGTTCAGGTGTTATCGTTTGATTTGCGAACAAGCCGAAGAAGGAGGGAAGGAGCGGCCGGCCGCCAACGATGGCTCCACATTATGAGGATCCGAGGTGAACGAGCTTGATTCGAAAGCTGTCGATGACTTGTATCGTATTGCTATGCACGTTGTCCTTAACCCTAGGCACCACCTCAACGAACGCACAATCCTCAGCGCAGCCGCAAAAAAACACCATCAGCTGGCCCAAATCGCAAGCGCTTCCAACCTTTGCGAAGGCAAAGCGGCTCGATGTCGCTGACGTGTACCAGATCCCCGGCGACATCCGGTTGCTGCTGGCCACTTTGCAAGGGGTCGTTAACCGCACGGAACCGAGGATTTACCTGCTGGAGAACCAGGAAGAAGGCAAGCTGACCTGGCTGAACGATCTTCAGGTCCCCTATACCCTGCACGACGATTACTGGAAGCTTGTTCGGAAATACAAAAACGAAATAACAGGCATGATCATCTACGACCCTAAACTGCCCGACTCGATTAACGTTGCCACAACCTTGGCCGGGATGAAGGACGCCGTCGTCGCCAGCCCCGAGCTAGCGGAGCTGCTTAAGGCGGCCCCTTATAACTTGAAGGTGGCCGACGATCTTCGCGGCAAATTCAAGGACCGTATGGATGCCTATACATGGCAATACGAAAATTTATGGAGCAAAACGACGCACCGCATGCTGATCGGGCTCAGCCCAAACACCTCGATCAGCATCCCGCCGGGGCTGCCCGAATCGTTTGAAGTGATCGCGGAGGAGGCCGAGCAGATCCGCGACGCCAGCAACAAAGGAACGTATGATTTGGATTTATCGGGATTTTTGGGGGATGAATCGGTTTATCTGCGTTTCGATGACGCCTTTCCCCAGGACGGCTGGGGTTCTGCCGTTCACGAGGTTGTCGTTAAAGCGGACGGAGAGATGATCGCGCAGTTCATTCCGGGCACGCCGGAGGAAGAGCCGTTCCTGTTCGACCGGCAGGACTCGCAGGTTTCCGCCGGAGACGGCGGGCACCGTTTTGCCGATAACGGGCGTTATTTCGTCTACCGCTTTACTCCCCCGGAGGGCACGCGCGAGTTGACCGCCTCCGTCGTCATGTGGAACCAGTACAAAGTGTCGGCCGGGAACGTTGATCCGCCGTCCTCCGAGCAGAAGGAGCCTTACGGCTACCTGCGCGACTATGCCGTTGCCAATAAGGCGATGGTGTTCTGGCTCGAAGTGAACGATCCGCAGCAGAGAGCGCTGTTTGAGCGAATTCTGTCCGAGGTCGAGCCGGGCACGCCTTACTTGGGCTGGTTCAGCAACGATGTTGCCGGCGAATTCAGCTCCGTGGAAGTAACGTCGAATTATGGGGTTTACGTGCTGGCCGCCGACTGGTTCAGCAATCTGACCGTTTTTTCCGGCACCAAAGTCCAACCGGTCAAAGCGAAAGCTCCCCGGGCGCCCAAGCTGGAGAACAAAATCTACGTCACCTATACGTTCAGCGAGGGCGACAACTTCCAGTACAACCAGCACAAGATGCGGAATCTGTGGGACGATCCGGCCCGCGGCGAGGTGCCGATCAACTGGACTTCGAGCCCGCTGCTGTATGATGCGGCGCCGGCGATGCTGAACTATTACCGGAAAACAGCGACGGAGAACGACCTGATTATCGCCGGGCCTTCCGGCGCAGGCTACTTTTATCCGGAAGCCTGGCCGGAATCGACCTTCGCCGATTATTTGAAGCGGTCCTACAAGTATCTGCAAAAAACCGGCATGGGCCTGCCTTACGTGCTGAACCGGATTGACGGCGAAAACGTCCCTTTAGGCGAATCCTACGCCCGCGCCTACGAGCGCTATTACAAAGCGCCCGGCCTGTTCCTGAGCTGGGAAGATCGCCACGGCGTCGAGATCTTAAACGATTCGCTGCCGGTGTCGACGATCCAGGGCATCAGCACGGTCCAGGACGGCCTGCGCAGCCTGGAGGAGGCCAAGGCCGGCTGGGACGGCGAATCCCCGCTGTTCGTCTCCCTGGGCCTGCTCGCCTGGAGCATGACGCCGTCGGACGTCGTCCGGATGAGCGAAGCGCTGGGGCCGGAATATGAAGCCGTCCGCGGCGATCATTACTTCTCGCTGATCCGCGAAGCGTATGATCTGCCCGCCAAGCCACGGGTGTTGGAAAGCGAAAGCTTGCAAATGGAAGCAAGCGAATAACATAAACCAACATGGAGATAGCAAGGCCCTTTCTCTTCCTGCTCGTATGGGATGAAGAAAGGGCTTTTCTTAGCGGGGCTGTTGCAGCAATATCATACAAGAATCGTTTCAATTCATGTATTATAATGACAACATCATTCGTAAAGAGAGAAGGTGCAACATAGTTGACACGCAATGTGCGCGAAATCAGGACGGTTGTTTTCGATCCTGATTTAAACGTGGAAGCTTACCGCTTTGTGGGAATAATGCAGAAATTTCCTAACCATTTTCACGATTATTACGTTATCGGCTTTATAGAACAGGGCAAACGTCTGCTCTCGTGCAATCGGAAGGAGTATATCATCAATAGCGGGGATGTCGTTATTTTTAACCTTCGCGAACCCCACGCCTGCGAACAGGTCGACGGAAGATCGCTGGACTACCGTTGCATTAATATTGATCCGGAAGTCATGCGCCAGTACGTGCAGGAAATTACGGGAACGGCCTACTTGCCCCGCTTTTCCCAAACGGTTCTTTATCGCAGCGAACTTGCCGGATACCTGCACGATTTGCACCAACTGTTAATGGAAGGGGAGACGGGTTTTCATAAAGAAGAAATGCTCCTGCTTCTGATCGAGCAACTGCTTCGGGATAACTCGGACGCCACGCCCCGTTTGTCCGCCAATGAACCGAGTGCCGAAATCAGAACGGTATGCGAATATATGGAGTCTCACTTCCCTGAAAACATCACGCTAAATCGGCTCAGTGAACTGACCGGACTAAGCAAATACCATTTGCTGCGATCTTTTACCAAACAAAAAGGGATTTCCCCATACAGCTACCTGGAGACGATTCGCATCAACCAGGCAAAACGGCTGTTGGAGCGGGGAGTATCTCCGATGGAAGCTGCCTTGAAATGCGGTTTTAGCGACCAGAGCCATTTCACTAAATTCTTTAAACGGCTGATCGGTTTGACGCCCAAGCAGTATATGCGTATCTTCGACAACGAAACCGCACCGCAGCAGGCAAAGGATGTTCCGGTATGAGGAGTCAGCGTAAGATGACGTTCGGACATCTCCTGTCGGCAGCAACGATCATCATTTGGGGGACCACCTTTGTCTCCACTAAAATCTTGCTGACCGACTTTCTTCCCATAGAGATTCTTTTTTTCCGCTTTACCCTTGGATTCGTCTTTCTCCTCCTGCTCTACCCGTATCCCGTCAAAAGCAAGTCTTGGAGCGAGGAACTGCTGTTCGTTGCGGCTGGACTTTGCGGCGTAACATTATATTTCCTTCTGGAAAACGTCGCATTGACCTATACGCTGGCCGCCAATGTCGGCGTCATCGTATCGATCGTACCTTTTTTTACGGCGGTATTGGCTCACTTTTTGTTAAAAGACGAACCCTTAACCGGGCCATTTATAGCGGGTTTCGGCATTGCCCTGACGGGGATCGCATTCATCATGTTCAACGGCCGTTTCCTGCTGCAGGTACATCCGATCGGCGACCTTTTGGCTCTGCTCGCTTCGGCGGTCTGGGCGGTGTATTCAGTCATCATGCGGAAAATCAGCGAATTGAAGCACCCCACAATCGGCGCCACGCGTAAAGTTTTTTTCTACGGCCTGCTATTTATGCTGCCCTTGCTGAGACCGTTCGAATTCAAGTTTGGGATGCAGCGTTTTCTGGATCTGTCGATACTTGCCAACTTTCTATTCTTGGGTCTGGGGGCATCCGCTTTGTGCTTCGTCACCTGGAACTTGGCGGTCGGCATTCTTGGGGCGGTGAAAACGAGCGTATACATTTATATCGTTCCCGTGATCACCGTGGCAGCTTCAGCGCTTTTTTTACACGAAGAAATCACCTGGGCCACGATCATCGGAACTTTGCTGGCCTTGGTTGGCTCCTATATTTCGGAGCGGAAACCGGCGCCCAAACTGAATGAATGCAATCGGACTTAATCAGGCATGCCACAAATAATACAGGCTTATCTTTTAGCGATAAGCCTGTGAAGTTTCAATCGAACTTGATATTATTTTTGATAATGCAATCCGATTACAGCGCTTCCAGTTCCCGGGCGAGCGTTTCCTCGTCTGTGACCAGGATTTGCTCCGAGTTTCTCCATACTAAATCCACATCGGAATGAGAGATGACCACTTTGGGAATTTCGTTCATCCGCCGCGCTATCGCCCGTTCCAGATCATTGGACGAATTTTCCGCCTGCTGCCAATACTCGGCCAGTGAGGCGTAACTATTTTTCCCCACCATGATTGTGTCTACCGTATTGTAATACTCCAAATAATCCTCTAAAATCTCTTCGCTCAGCATCATCCACAGGTGTTCATCCGATACCACGCTATCCAGCGACAGCTGCATAGTTAAAATGATCTTCCCGATCTCTTGCGATCAACTCCCCAACTTAAAGTAATATCTGCGGAATACTATATCATCTCTCTCGTTCGAGCGTTTCTCACAAATTGCTGACTTGGGGCGTTCATTGGTGCGGAACGATGAGCCGCAGTAACATGCCGACCTGTGGAATGCGGTAACCTCCGGCTTGCTGGATATTTAAAACCATCAATCCGTTTAAGAACCGACAAATAGCAGGAAATCAGCTCATCAAGCTCGTCCGCCGCAACTTACAGTAACTTTCAGTGTTTGTCAACTTCTAATCTTAAAGGAAAACTGGCCGCAAAGGGAACGCCCCTAATGCCGCCAGTTCTGCTCTTACTAATGTTTATTATTGGGATTCATCAAATCTTGAAGGTAAGCATCCAAGCGATCGAACCTCTCGTTCCATATATGACGATAGGAATCCAGCCATTCGTCCATTTCCTGAAAAGGCTCCGGCCGCAGCTGATAAATCCGGCGATTCGCGTCTGCCTGCATATCCACGATTCCTGCATCAAGAAGCACGCGGAGATGCTTGGATACTTGAGGCTGCCGCAGCTGAAGGCGATCGGTTATTCCCCCGACAGTAAGGGGGCCTTCACGCAGTAATTCAACAATGTGTAAACGGTTAGATTCGGCAAGTGCGCTTAATACCGCTGTGTCCATATGATTCTATTTCCCATACAGCACGTTTCTTTTCTTAAAATAAAAGGTGGTCATTTCTCTAGTTATCACCGACTCGGGCTTCTTTCAAGACCCGAAATCGCACTGTATGGCTACCTCCTAACTCCAATATTTTATTGCATCAGTCGCTTAAAATATACATAAAACAGAATATTCCTGTCAAGGAATGGACGCTCATTGGAGGCTTTAGCTTTATGCTGTGAATGTCTCGATATGCAAAAAGTCCTCAGGATGAATCTCCAGAGGACTTCCAATACGTTATTGATGCCGGTGAGAGGACTCGAACCTCCACGGTTTCCCTCACGATTTTGAGTCGCGCGCGTCTGCCAATTCCGCCACACCGGCAAATATAAAATATATACAAAGTGCGGAAGACCAGACTTGAACTGGTACGGTAGTCACCTACCGCAGGATTTTAAGTCCTGTGCGTCTGCCGATTCCGCCACTCCCGCAAATAAAAATATGGAGGCGCCACCCAGATTCGAACTGGGGATAAAGCTTTTGCAGAGCTGTGCCTTACCACTTGGCTATGGCGCCAAAGATAAAAATGGAGCGGACGACGGGAATCGAACCCGCGACCCTCGCCTTGGCAAGGCGATGCTCTACCGCTGAGCCACGTCCGCTTATAAATGGCTGGGGATATAGGATTCGAACCTATGCATGACGGAGTCAAAGTCCGTTGCCTTACCGCTTGGCTAATCCCCAATAAAGTTGAAATATGGGGCGATCGATGGGGATCGAACCCACGAATGCCGGAGCCACAATCCGGTGCGTTAACCACTTCGCCACGACCGCCATATTATTCAAGTTTCAAAACTGGCAGGGGCAGCAGGAATTGAACCCACACTAACGGTTTTGGAGACCGCTGTTCTACCTTTAAACTATGCCCCTATTAGATAAAACTGGTGGAGGCTGATGGATTCGAACCACCGAACTCGTCAGAGAACAGATTTACAGTCTGCTGCGTTTGGCCACTTCGCTAAGCCTCCACGTGGTGCCGGCGAGAGGACTTGAACCCCCAACCTACTGATTACAAGTCAGTTGCTCTACCAATTGAGCTACACCGGCTTTTAATTTTTGTTTTTTAATGGTGGCTCGGGACGGAATCGAACCGCCGACACGAGGATTTTCAGTCCTCTGCTCTACCGACTGAGCTACCGAGCCTTGCAATTAGTTATAAATGGCGGAGCCGACGGGATTCGAACCCGCGGTCTCCTGCGTGACAGGCAGGCATGTTAGGCCTCTACACCACGGCTCCACACTGATAAATTGCCAACTCCACAAACCGATTCGAGCAAGCCTAAGCTCCTCATTACTAATTATGGAGTTAATTGCGGGGGCAGGATTTGAACCTGCGGCCTTCGGGTTATGAGCCCGACGAGCTACCGGGCTGCTCCACCCCGCGTCGTTATATACAATATGGTGGAGGCTGAGGGGATCGAACCCCCGACCCTCTGCTTGTAAGGCAGATGCTCTCCCAGCTGAGCTAAGCCTCCATGGAAAAGACAAATCTTATTGTACCAGATAACATAGCAACAAATCAAGTACTTCTGTAAATAAACCTCTTCCCAAGGGGTTCTTAACCCCATTTGAAACATATTAAGAAAGCAATGACCCGTAGGGGATTCGAACCCCTGTTACCTCCGTGAAAGGGAGGTGTCTTAACCCCTTGACCAACGGGCCGTATGATTTATGCCGGGCCCCCGAAAAGTAATCGGAAACTCCATCATAGCCATAACTTCACTTTTTGGGTGTTATGGCGGAGAGAGAGGGATTCGAACCCTCGAGACGCTTGTGACGCCTACACGATTTCCAATCGTGCTCCTTCGGCCAACTCGGACACCTCTCCACGTGTTTTTGGGCCCCCAGAAAGTAATCGGTATAAGTTTAGAAGCAAACCCACACTTTCTGGGGACTATGACTCCCCGAACAGGACTCGAACCTGTGACAACTCGATTAACAGTCGAGTGCTCTACCGACTGAGCTATCAGGGAACATTAATTAAGTTTTCAAGGCGTTAATCCTTGAAAACTGGATACGAAACTTGATTTGCGTGTTAGCCCCTATTCAGTTCCCGGGGTCCCCGAAAAGTAATCGGAATTACCTACGAAGCCTCGCGTCACTTTTTGGGGTATATTTTTGGGCCCCGCCAAAGTACTCGGACTCAGCTTCGAAGCTTCACGTCACTTTGGTGGGTAGAGTTTTGGATAAGCCCTCGACCGATTAGTACCTGTCAGCTCCATGCATTGCTGCACTTCCACCTCAGGCCTATCAACCTCGTCGTCTTCAAGGGGTCTTACTAATTGGGAAATCTCATCTTGAGGGGGGCTTCACGCTTAGATGCTTTCAGCGCTTATCCCGTCCGCACTTAGCTACCCAGCTGTGCTCCTGGCGGAACAACTGGTACACCAGCGGTGCGTCCATCCCGGTCCTCTCGTACTAAGGACAGCTCCTCTCAAATTTCCTGCGCCCACGACAGATAGGGACCGAACTGTCTCACGACGTTCTGAACCCAGCTCGCGTACCGCTTTAATGGGCGAACAGCCCAACCCTTGGGACCTACTTCAGCCCCAGGATGCGATGAGCCGACATCGAGGTGCCAAACCTCCCCGTCGATGTGGACTCTTGGGGGAGATAAGCCTGTTATCCCCAGGGTAGCTTTTATCCGTTGAGCGATGGCCCTTCCATGCGGTACCACCGGATCACTAAGCCCGACTTTCGTCCCTGCTCGACTTGTCAGTCTCGCAGTCAAGCTCCCTTTTGCCTTTGCACTCTGCGAATGATTTCCAACCATTCTGAGGGAACCTTGGGGCGCCTCCGTTACTCTTTAGGAGGCGACCGCCCCAGTCAAACTGCCCGCCTGACACGGTCCCCGTACCGGATCACGGTACCGGGTTAGAACTCCGATACGATCAGGGTGGTATCCCAACGGCGCCTCCATGGAAGCTTGCGCTCCCACTTCTTAGGCTCCCACCTATCCTGTACAAATCGTATCAAAGTCCAATATCAAGCTGCAGTAAAGCTCCATGGGGTCTTTCCGTCTTGTCGCGGGTAACCTGCATCTTCACAGGTATTAAAATTTCACCGGATCTCTCGTTGAGACAGCGCCCAAGTCGTTACGCCATTCGTGCGGGTCAGAATTTACCTGACAAGGAATTTCGCTACCTTAGGACCGTTATAGTTACGGCCGCCGTTTACTGGGGCTTCGGTTCACAGCTTCGGATTACTCCTAACCGCTCCCCTTAACCTTCCAGCACCGGGCAGGCGTCAGCCCGTATACTTCGCCTTGCGGCTTCGCACAGACCTGTGTTTTTGCTAAACAGTCGCTTGGGCCTTTTCACTGCGGCCCCCTCGGGCTATAAACCCTACCGGGGCACCCCTTCTCCCGAAGTTACGGGGTCATTTTGCCGAGTTCCTTAACGAGAGTTCTTCCGCGCGCCTTAGAATTCTCTTCTCGCCTACCTGTGTCGGTTTGCGGTACGGGCACCTTCTCCTGGCTAGAGGCTTTTCTCGGCAGTGTGAGATCATGACCTTCGGTACTGTAAATTTTCCCTCCCCATCACAGCCCAGCCTTACGGTGTGCGGATTTGCCTACACACCAGCCTCACTGCTTGGACGGGGCATTCCATCGCCCCGCGTCACTACCCTCCTGCGTCACCCCATCGCTCATAGCGGATTACGGTGGTACAGGAATTTCAACCTGTTGTCCTTCGACTACGCCTTTCGGCCTCGCCTTAGGTCCCGACTTACCCTGAGCGGACGAACCTTCCTCAGGAACCCTTAGGCTTTCGGCGGATCAGATTCTCACTGATCTTTTCGTTACTCATACCGGCATTCTCACTTGTGTACTCTCCAGCGCTCCTTACGGTACACCTTCAACGCATACACAACGCTCCCCTACCCCCGAATCGACTTCACTCCTGCTTCGAAGTCCTGTGTTTAACCCCGAGGTGCATTTGGCCGAAACCTTTGAACAATATTCATCGGTTGCTTTCGGCAAAAATGTACCTGGTTATCACCGCCTCAAAGAAGCAGTGAAGTCGATTCAAGCCATAGCTTCGGTGGTGTGTTTAGCCCCGTTACATTTTCGGCGCAGAGTCACTCGACCAGTGAGCTATTACGCACTCTTTAAATGGTGGCTGCTTCTAAGCCAACATCCTGGTTGTCTGTGCAACTCCACATCCTTTCCCACTTAACACACACTTGGGGACCTTAGCTGATGGTCTGGGCTGTTTCCCTTTTGACAATGGATCTTAGCACTCACTGTCTGACTCCCGGCGAATCAGTCTATGGCATTCGGAGTTTGACTGAGCTTGGTAACCCTTGCGGGCCCCGCACCCAATCAGTGCTCTACCTCCACGACTGTCACACCGAGGCTAGCCCTAAAGCTATTTCGGGGAGAACCAGCTATCTCCGAGTTCGATTGGAATTTCTCCGCTACCCCCACCTCATCCCCGCACTTTTCAACGTACGTGGGTTCGGGCCTCCAGTGCGTGTTACCGCACCTTCACCCTGGACAGGGGTAGATCACACGGTTTCGGGTCTACGCCTGCAAACTAAATTCGCCCTATTCAGACTCGCTTTCGCTGCGGCTCCGCTTTCTCAGCTTAACCTTGCTTGCAAACGTAACTCGCCGGTTCATTCTACAAAAGGCACGCCATCACCCATATAGAGGGCTCTGACTTCTTGTAAGCACACGGTTTCAGGTTCTCTTTCACTCCCCTTCCGGGGTGCTTTTCACCTTTCCCTCACGGTACTGCTTCACTATCGGTCGCTAGGGAGTATTTAGCCTTACCAGATGGTCCTGGCAGATTCATACGGGGTTTCACGTGCCCCGCACTACTCGGGATCCGTCTCGGAGGGCGGAGACTTTCGATTACAGGGCTTTTACCTTCTCTGGCCGGCCTTTCCAGACCTGTTCGTCTAACCTCCGCCTTTGTAACTCCATGTGAGACGTCCCACAACCCCGAAGAGCAAGCTCTTCGGTTTAGGCTAATCCGCGTTCGCTCGCCGCTACTGACGGAATCACTTTTGTTTTCTCTTCCTCAGGGTACTTAGATGTTTCAGTTCCCCTGGTATGCCTCTTCACCACCTATGGATTCAGTGATGAGTGACTAGGTATTACCCTAGCCGGGTTTCCCCATTCGGACATCCCCGGATCGATGCTTGCTTACAGCTCCCCGAGGCAGTTTCGTTGTTCGCCACGTCCTTCTTCGGCTCCTAGCGCCTAGGCATCCTCCGTGTGCTCTTAGTAGCTTAACCATGATTTTTCCCGAAGAAAAAATATCAAACCACTAATATCTTCACTTGTGTTGACACAAGTTCAGCTAAAAGGATTGTTCTAAAACGCAAATTTCGTTTCGTTATCCAGTTTTCAAGGATCAAGTTTCTTCGCCGTTTTACCGGCGGAAGAATATCTTATCATCTCCTGCCTTACCGTTCAACCGGTAAGTGTTGGAAACAATAAAGTATGGTGGAGCCAAGGAGGATCGAACTCCTGACCTCCTGCTTGCAAGGCAGGCGCTCTCCCAGCTGAGCTATGGCCCCATAGATTTATCCCAAAATTAACACCTGCTGTGAAGGCGATTCCGAATGAATTATCGGCGACTTCTACCAAAAAATGCAGCACATGTTATGGGATTTATGGTGGGCCCTAGTGGACTCGAACCACCGACCTCACCCTTATCAGGGGTGCGCTCTAACCAACTGAGCTAAGGGCCCATAACAATATTTATTTATGCACCCAAAAATGGGCTGCGCTTGGCGACGTCCTACTCTCCCAGGACCCTTCGGTCCAAGTACCATCGGCGCTGGAGGGCTTAACGGTCGTGTTCGGGATGGGTACGCGTGGAACCCCTCCGCCATCATCACCAAACGCATGAGAGTTTGAACTCTCAAAACTGACCAACGAGTGAGTAAGTTCGCTAACCTAAGTTAGCTATTTGAATGCTTCCATCGCAGGAAGCGATTCTCCATAGAAAGGAGGTGATCCAGCCGCACCTTCCGATACGGCTACCTTGTTACGACTTCACCCCAATCATCTACCCCACCTTCGGCGGCTGGCCCCTTGCGGTTACCTCACCGACTTCGGGTGTTGTAAACTCTCGTGGTGTGACGGGCGGTGTGTACAAGACCCGGGAACGTATTCACCGCGGCATGCTGATCCGCGATTACTAGCAATTCCGACTTCATGCAGGCGAGTTGCAGCCTGCAATCCGAACTGAGACCGGCTTTTCTAGGATTCGCTCCATCTCACGACTTCGCTTCCCGTTGTACCGGCCATTGTAGTACGTGTGTAGCCCAGGTCATAAGGGGCATGATGATTTGACGTCATCCCCACCTTCCTCCGGTTTGTCACCGGCAGTCACTCTAGAGTGCCCACCATTACATGCTGGCAACTAAAGTCAAGGGTTGCGCTCGTTGCGGGACTTAACCCAACATCTCACGACACGAGCTGACGACAACCATGCACCACCTGTCTCCTCTGTCCCGAAGGAAAGCCATATCTCTACAGCGGTCAGAGGGATGTCAAGACCTGGTAAGGTTCTTCGCGTTGCTTCGAATTAAACCACATACTCCACTGCTTGTGCGGGTCCCCGTCAATTCCTTTGAGTTTCAGCCTTGCGGCCGTACTCCCCAGGCGGAGTGCTTAATGTGTTTACTTCGGCACCAAGGGTATCGAAACCCCTAACACCTAGCACTCATCGTTTACGGCGTGGACTACCAGGGTATCTAATCCTGTTTGCTCCCCACGCTTTCGCGCCTCAGCGTCAGTTACAGCCCAGAGAGTCGCCTTCGCCACTGGTGTTCCTCCACATCTCTACGCATTTCACCGCTACACGTGGAATTCCACTCTCCTCTTCTGCACTCAAGCCATCCAGTTTCCAGTGCGACCCGGAGTTGAGCCCCAGGATTATACACCAGACTTAAACAGCCGCCTGCGCTTTACGCCCAATAATTCCGGACAACGCTTGCCCCCTACGTATTACCGCGGCTGCTGGCACGTAGTTAGCCGGGGCTTTCTTCTCAGGTACCGTCACTCTCCTGGCAGTTACTCCAGAAGACGTTCTTCCCTGGCAACAGAGCTTTACGATCCGAAAACCTTCATCACTCACGCGGCGTTGCTCCGTCAGACTTTCGTCCATTGCGGAAGATTCCCTACTGCTGCCTCCCGTAGGAGTCTGGGCCGTGTCTCAGTCCCAGTGTGGCCGTTCACCCTCTCAGGTCGGCTACGCATCGTCGCCTTGGTGAGCCGTTACCCCACCAACTAGCTAATGCGCCGCAGGCCCATCCGTAAGTGACAGCCCTGAATAAATTCAGAACCGCCTTTCCCAAGCCTCCCATGCGGAAGACTTGATTATCCGGTATTAGCTACCGTTTCCGGTAGTTATCCCGGTCTTACGGGCAGGTTGCCTACGTGTTACTCACCCGTCCGCCGCTAACCGTCAGGAGTGCAAGCACTCCATCAGGTCCGCTCGACTTGCATGTATTAGGCACGCCGCCAGCGTTCGTCCTGAGCCAGGATCAAACTCTCCAATAAAGGTTGTTTGACTTGCTCATTTAGAAAAACTGACGAGAATTTTAATTCTCATTTAATACTCACTCGTTGTTCAGTTTTCAAAGATCAAACCATTCATGATGATATTCAATTCGGCATAACGCCGAGCTCAATCTCATCTTATTTTGTCGCTAATTTCATTTCAGCAGCGACCTTTTTAATATATCACATCAGCCTTTATTAAGTCAAGAAGTTTTTTTAAAGAAATCTTCGGCATAATGCCGATTGACGCTTCAAAACTTCGTTGCCTTTTTAAGGGCGAGATATAATGTATCACAGATTCAAGCCAGGAGTCAACCCCCTAAGTTGCAGGAATTATATAGGAACTTCAAACGGCCTTTTTAAACCCAATACCGCAATTCGCGTTGTTCCCCTTTGCTTTCTTTTTGGGTCTTGGCGGACTCCTTTATCAGCCCCCTATACACCAATCTTCGAAGCACGAGGGGAAGTTCGTCCTTCACATGAACAAGTTCGGGAAGCTGCATCAGTTCCTGAATGCTCCAGGCTTCCTTGCGGCTGCCTAATATGCGCAAGAGCGGCGAACAGCAGCTTTCCATTTTGCTTGTCAAAGAGAACTCGCAAGCTAGCAGAACGAGTTGGATGCGCTGCTCCAGCGTCTCCGAATTATCCGTCAGCTCGTCGAACAATTTGTAAACGACCGAGTTTAAGGACCGCACCTGTTCCCACACCCGGCTCTCCGGCAGTATCCCCTGCTCGATCAGCTCGATCCGGGCATAATGCTTGAGCGCCTGCAGCACGCTGTAATACGCATCCAGCAAGTCCTGGGCCGCGGTGAGCTTCTTGGCTTCGCTGTACATCATAAGGAATTTCGCGAACTCTTTCAATTTGCGCTTTTCCCTAATGCCGTCTTCAAACTGATTGATATATGAACGGAAAGCCGCCAATTCCCCGGCAATGTCCCAAATAATCTCCCCATGCAAAAAGGATTTGACCAGTTCCCGGTTATCTCCGGCAATGACCCAATCTTCAATGTCGCCGCAATCGAGATGCAAAAGCTGATAATGAGCGTCACCGCTTAGGCAATGCTCGACCCGAATCCCTCGCTCCTCCAATCCATGATGCACCACCAGGATCAGAAACTCGAAATCGTGCAGCAGCGTGTCGTGAGAACTTCCGTTGTCCTGGCGGTATCCGATCGCTCCGATCGCCTGACGGCCGGCCTTCTCTTCGTCCATTATCGAAAAAATGGTTGGTTCCACGAATAGCCTCCCACCTTGGCGTATTCCTGCCAATTCGTTATAATATAGTTCTACGCCTAGTTAAAGTTTCCTTCTTGCATTTTTTTGGCTGGCGAAGGTTTTGGACAGGAGCGCGCCGGACACAGATACCGGAGCAGTTTATAAGGAATCGAGGTTTGCCCGATGTTTTTTAAATCAAGTAAAATCAATGAATTCCGGCTTTGGGGTTTGCTGCTGACCATGCTTGGCATGGGTTTGATGGTGCTTGGGACCGCGGGGATCGTATTTTGGGGACAATCCGGCAAAATCGTCGCCGGCATCGGCCTGGTCATCGGGTTAATTTCGATGCTGGGCAGCCTGGCGGTCTATTTTTGGGCCGGCATGCTGTCGACCTCGGCCGTTCAACTGGAATGTCCGGAATGCCATAAATTAACCAAAATGCTCGGGAAAACCGACCGCTGTATGTTCTGCAAAACGATGCTTACCCTTGACCCGGCCAAGGCCAATATCACGGCGGACCAACTTGAGCAGCAAGGAACCGCCACTACGGCCAAAAACGGATAGAATTAAGTGCAAAAAAGCGGATCGCCCCCCCCAAGCGATCCGCTTTTTTGCTATAAACTATTCTATGATTCCACTAAGCACATCCCAGGCCTCATCCGAAGCAAAACTTCGGTTCCAGGCGGCGATGCCCGCCAGATCAAGCGATTTGGCCAGCTCCACGCGCCGGGCCAGAGACGTTGCATCCTCCAGCCATATTCGGTGCAGACCTTCCTTATCGCTGTACTCCACATAATTCTGCCCGGTTTCTTCGGCCAGACGAGGCTTCAGCTTCTTTTCGGCGATAATTTCCTGAGCCCGCTTCATGCCGATCGCTTTCGAGCTGACTTCCGTTTTGCCGTCTTTTTCGGTTTCCGTCCAGATCCGCGTATAGAGCGGAACGCCGAGGATCAGCTTCTCTGGAGGAACACCATCCTCCTGCAAAATCCGGGTCGCGGAGGATTCGGCCCACGGGAGCGAAGCAACCGAGCCGGAAACCGGGCTGGCCGCCCAATGCTCGTCATAAGCCATTAATATCATATAGTCCACGGCTTCCCCAAGCTTCGCGCGGTCCAGAAAAGCAGACCACATCTCGCTGTTCGATTTCGGGGTGACGTCGATCGAGACGATCAGTCCCTGCTCCTCGGCGAGCGGGCGCAGCTCGCGAACGAATTGGATCAGATTTTCCTTGTCCTCGGTATATACGTTTTCATAGTCGATATTAATTCCGTCCAGATCGTAAATTTGGGCGTAATGAAGCATTTGCAAAATGGTCGTCAGCCGCCGGTCGAAATTCGCCAGCGCTTCCGTCGTCCGGTCCGGATCAAAGCTGTTGCTGAACAGCCCCCACACCTGCATCCCTTGGGCATGAGCCCATTTCACATACGCGATGTCGGCCTTGCTTTGCACATTCCCTTCATTGTCCGCCAGCGAAAACCAGGTCGGGCTCACCACATTCACGCCCGGCAGCTTGCCGATGGAGGCGGGATTGGGTGCGACTTGATATACGGCCTCCCAGGTCATGCTGATCTTCTTGGACATGCGCTTTTGCTTGTCCGCAGAGAGCTCCAGCTTCAGTTCCGGAACCGTCCTCTTCTCCCCGACGAGCACGTTCTTATGGCGTACATATCCCGTATAGCCGTTGTTCATCTGGACATAATACCAATCATCGGCCGACTGCAGGATGCGCAGCTCGGTATCCGGCTTCATATCCGCCAGGATCGGCTGGTGAATGTTCGGCCCCGTGCGCAGCGGCACCGTGGCATCCTTGTCCCGCGATGACGTCTGCACGCTGGCCTGCTGCACGCTCTCCCCCGCTTTGGCCAGCAAGACGGCTCCCGATTCCGGGTCTTCCTGCACTTCGGCTCCGTAAATCTCCGCAAGCAGATGAGCCGGCAGGTACAGAACCCCGTCCTTCTCCTCCGGAGCAAACAGCAGCTCCGTCGGCTTGTTGTTGATTTTGGCGATCTTTTCATTCGCCTTAAGGAAAACCAGCTTCCGCGGCGTGGTCAGAATAACGGATTTCGTCCCCTCTTCATACCTAACATTCGGATCAATGGCCGATTGAATGACAGGGAGCGGCAGCTTCAAACCGTCCCCCTCACCCAAGGCCGAACCGTCCAACAGCTCCCCGCCGAGGAATATCGGTTTCTCCACCTTCCCGTACCATTCCGGGTTGACATGGCTGCGGTTAGGCAGCAATGCCGTAGCCGCCCAATAGATGCCTGCAATCACAATTACAAGTCCAAAGCACCATTTCAGCTTGCCGCCGCGTCTTTTTCTGCGATAAGTGCTTTTCCTGCTCCTCAATGCCCTACCTCCGCATACTAGATTTCCCCGCTGCTTGCTAAAAATAAAAACGTGAAGAATTCCCCAAGGAATCCCGCACGTTATACAAAACCCGCAGGCAAACAACTCGCTATATCAATGTTCCATCCGGCATTCGCTGCAAACACCGTACAGCTCCAGCCGATGGCCGCGGATTTGAAACCCGGTCGCTTCCTCCGCTTTGCGCTCCACATCCTCCAGCGAAGGGTAGCTGAAATCCTTGATTTTGCCGCATCGTTCGCAAATCACATGGTAATGGTCGGATACATCGGCATCAAAGCGGCTCGAATTGTCACCATAGGTCAGCTCGCGGACCATACCTGCTTCCATTAACATTTTCAAATTATTATATACCGTCGCCACGCTCATGTTCGGAAAACGGGGTTCCAAGGAGCGGTAGATTTCATCCGCAGTAGGATGGCTCAGCGATTCCATAAGATAAGTGAGTATGGCGTGACGCTGCGGCGTAATGCGGACACCGTTATTTTTCAGCTGCTCCAAAGCATGCTGTACGCGCGTTGTCAATAGGTCCACCGCCTTTAAATAAGCTCATTCCAGATCAAGCAACTTTCCAAGAATCTGTAATTTTATTGTACGTTTAGGATAAAACTTTTGTCAACGCAGTATAAACCAGGCCTTCCCGAACAAAAGAACTATTTTGCAAAATCTTCAGTTCCGGTTCACGATCAAATTGCTGTTCCCATCGACTTTCACCCGGTATTTGCCGGTGCCGACGGCTCCTTTAATTTCCTTATCCTCTACGGTAAACGGCATTTCGGTAAAAATATCCCCATATCCGCTGGAACCTTCCAAAGTGTAGTCGCCAACCTCCGGAAGATCGAAGCGTATTTCCCCGACCGCGCTGTACACGTCCCAGTCTCCCCCCACCGACGAGGAAGAAATATGCACTTTGCCGTTCAAGGATTCGGCCTGAAGCTCGGACGGCACGCCGTCCACGCGAATATTCCCGTTTTTCGTGTTCGTTTTAATCGCGTCCTGCGCCTCCGTCAGCGTAATATCGCCAACGAGGGTGGACAAGGAAGCTTTTCCGGTAATTCCTCTGCCCTTGACATTCCCTCCTTGGGTGTCAACCTGGGCGTCGCCGAAAATCCGGTACAGTTCAATATCGCCGTTCAGCGTTTTCGCCGAGACATCGCCGATGACGTCCCACAGGCGCAAATCCCCGTTTCCGGTCTGCAGCTTGACCTGCTTCATGGCCTGAACCCCCGTCAGCGTAATGCCGCCGCTGGAGGTGGAAATATCCAAATCCAAAAAGCGGTTTTCCGGCAGCACGACGGTCAGATCCACGCGCGGGTGGCGCCGGCCGCTCTCCCCGTACGCCTTGTCCTGCACGGAGAGCCCCAGCGTGCTCCCTTCATTCGCGGCAACGGACGTCCCGGCGGCGATTTTCCGGGCATCCTCCGTTCCCAGTTGATCCACCCAAACCGTATATTTGACGATGACATTTTCAATGCTCGCCTTTTTCACTTCGATATCCCCGTTGATTCCGTCGATCGCGATTTTGCCGGTATCCAGGTCGATCGGGATTTCAAGCTCCGGCTTCTCGACCCGGTAGCCCTCCTGAGCGCTGTATTCCGTCCCGGCCGCCGTCAAATCGAGGCTTACCCGGTTCCAGAGGTGCATGTATTGATCCTGCTGGGTCACGGCAAACACGGAAAAAGAAATAAACATGGAGAGCAACAGCCCCTGGGCATCCACCCGCAGCAGGCGCTGCGGACGGAGCTTTTTCCGAAAGTTCCAGACCAGGGTCAAAATATGCTCCAGCCCCCAAAACACGAACAGGAGCGGCCACCACTTGCGAAGGAGCAGCATATCGTCCAGGCCGGTAAACTTGTCGAGCAGCAAAAGAACGGCAACCGACAGGAGCAGCGCAGCAGCCGTCAAACGCCCCGAACGCCAATAACGGCGCCGCCCTTCGCGGACCATCATAATCAGCGCCGTCATGATCAAAGCGGCCGCTACGATATACTCCGCGCCGTATTGAATCAAATCCTGCAGCCAAACCGGCTTTTGCCGGAGCAAAAACATCAGGGTGCCTCCGCCAACCAGCAGGATGCTTGCGCGAATCCCCTGGCCCAGCCCCGAGCCCGGGTTCCGGCCCGCTTCCGGCGGCCGCTCCCCGTGCGCTTCCGGCTCTCTTCTCATACGGGCGTTCAGCGCGTCGGTGGATTGAAGCACGTCATAAATGCTGTAAAAATAAGCGGCCGGAATCAGCAATCCCAGCAACACAAGCAGCGGTACGTTAATCGCCATCCGCACGGAAGAAAAGTAAATCAGTGCGGACGCGTCGATAAGCACAAAATAAATAAAAGCGATAGCCCGGAAAAACAGGCGCAAATACAAATGGCCCAAACCCGGAAACAGAGCGGACAGCAAACAGGCGATCGCTTTGCGTTTACGCTGCCGCGGCTTGTAGCCTTTTGTCCGCTCAGGCCCGGCCGGCGGCTGCATCGGCATCATATCCGGCGTCATCTCTCCCTCCCCCTTTCTATGAGCCTGTCATATCCGTACGGGAGTACCCTTATCTTTTAATAATAACCGATATCGCCTCCGCCTGTAACATGGGATGAAATGGGCCCGCCCGAAAAGAACCCGCGGAAAAGGCGGAGAAAAAGAAAAAGCGCCGGGTGCCAGAAGCCGCTTTAGCTCCTGTCACCCGCGCTTTGACGAGGTTCCGGCAATCCCCATGCCACAGGATATTTAATTAGCCGTAACCCATTTATCTTTCCAAACGGAATAGCGTCAGTTCCACGCCGGCGGCGGAGCGGACCGTTTCGCCCGGCACAAAGCCGCAGCGGCGGTATAGAGCGACCGCCGGGGCGTTTTGCGAGCTGGCCGCCACCGTAAACCGCTTCGCTTCCGGATGGTTGTCAAGGACGTACCGCACCAGGGAGGAGCCGATGCCCTGCCGCAAGCGTTCGGGGTGCACCATCAGGCGGGTGATATCCAATGTGCCGGGAGCTTCGCTGCGAACGGCGGCGGCCCCCAGCAGCTCCCCGTCTTCCGACAGCACGCCGTAATAAGCATCCCCGCTGCTCCGGATCGAATCGAACGTATCCGGCAGGGGCGGAGCCTCCGCAAGCCCTACGGCTCTGGTCTCCAGCCTGTAGGCTTGATGCTGCAGGCTCCAGATTTGCTCCACGATATCGGCTTCCTCCAGCGGCAATCTCGCGATCATCGAATTTCCCCCCCAGCCGTGCGGTTCCGGACTCAGCTTGCTTCGCTCGCCGCCGGCCGCCCGCAATCCGGCTTGCTTATCCTTTCAGCGCTTCCACCAGCAGCTTGTTGACAAGCCCCGGGTTCGCTTTCCCTTTGCTTTGCTTCATCACCTGGCCGACCAGGAAGCCGATCGCCTTCTCCTTGCCCGCCTTGTAGTCTTCGACGGAAGCCGGATTGGCCGCGATCACCTCGTCCACGATCGCCTTGATCGCGCCTTCGTCGCTGATTTGCACAAGGCCCTGCTCCTCGACGATCTGCTGCGGCAGCTTGCCGCTTTGCAGCATTTCCTTGAATACGGTTTTGGCGATCTTCGAGCTGATCGTGCCTTTTTCCAGCAGCCCGATCATTTCGCCAAGCCCTTGCCCTGTCAATTTCACATCAGCCAGCTCCAGGCCGTTGGTGTTCAAAAAGCCGAGCAAATCGCCCATGATCCAGTTGGATACCGCTTTGGCGTCCTTCGTATATTCCAGGCTGTTCTCGAACAGATCGGCCAGCGCCTTGGAAGACGTGATGACGCCGGCGTCATATTCCGGCAGCCCGTATTCCGCAGTGTACCGCGCCTTCCGCGCATCGGGCAGCTCGGGAATCGAGGCGCGGATCCGGTCCTTCCAGGCTTGGTCGATATGCAAAGTCACGAGATCCGGGTCCGGGAAGTAACGATAGTCATGCGCCTCCTCTTTGCCGCGCATCGAAAATGTCTTGGCTTGGGACTCGTCCCAACGGCGCGTTTCCTGTACGACTTCTCCGCCCTCGTCCAAGATCTCGGCCTGGCGAAGCTGCTCGTATTCCAGCCCGCGGACCACGCCGCGGAACGAGTTCATGTTTTTGAGTTCGGCCCGGGTGCCGAACTCCTGCTGCCCGTGCGGACGCAAGCTGATGTTGGCGTCGCAGCGCATCGAGCCTTCTTCCATCTTCACGTCGGACACTTCGCAATACAGCATGATCGCCCGCAGCTTCTCCAGATAAGCTCTGGCTTCCTCCGGCGAGGAAATGTCCGGCTCGGACACGATTTCAATCAGCGGCGTACCGACGCGGTTAAAGTCGACCAGCGAGGCGAACCCGCCGTCAACATGCGTCAGCTTGCCGGCATCCTCCTCCAGGTGCAAGCGGGTAATGCCGATCCGTTTCGTCCGCCCGTCCACTTCGATATCGATATATCCGTTCAAGCCGATCGGCTGATCGTATTGCGAAATTTGATAAGCTTTCGGCGAGTCGGGGTAGAAGTAATTTTTGCGGTCGAATTTGCTTACATCGCCGATTTCGCAGTTCAGCGCCATCGCCGCCTTCATCGCGTAGTCGACGGCCTGGCGGTTCAGCACGGGCAGAACGCCGGGATGCCCGAGACATACCGGGCAGGTATGCGTGTTCGGCGGTGCGCCGAACTCGGTGGAACAGCCGCAGAAAATTTTCGTTTTCGTATGCAGCTCCACGTGCACCTCCAGCCCGATCACCGTTTCATAATTGGATATTGACATGGCCTGTCCTCCTGCAAACTTTGAATGAATTCTATGGGGATCTTACAACGCCGGACGCTTCAGATGATGATCCGTATTCGCTTCGAACGCGTGGGCCACGCGCAGGATCGCGCTCTCGTCAAAAGGCTTGCCGATGATCTGAAGGCCAACCGGCATTCCCTCGGCAAAACCGCACGGCACGCTCAGCGCAGGAACGCCGGCCAAGCTGACCGGAATCGTCAAAATGTCGTTCAAATACATCGTCAGCGGGTCGTCGACCTGCGAGCCCAACGGGAAGGCCGTCGTCGGCGCCGTCGGGCCGATAATGACGTCGTATTTCGCAAAGGTCTGGTCGAAGTCCTGTTTGATCAGCGTTCTGACCTTCTGGGCCTTCAAGTAGTAGGCATCGTAGTAACCCGAACTGAGCGCGTAAGTCCCCAGCATGATGCGGCGCTTCACTTCCGCACCAAAGCCCTGGCTGCGCGAGTCGTAATAGAGATCGAGCAGGCTTCCGGCATGGTCCGCGCGCACGCCGTAACGGACGCCGTCAAACCGCGAAAGGTTGGACGACGCTTCGGAGGACGCGAGCAGATAGTAAGCCGCCACGGCGTATTCGGTATGCGGCAGCGAAACTTCTTCCCACACGGCGCCAAGGCTTTCCAGCACGCGCAGAGCTTCCAGCACCGCGGCTTTGACCTGCGGGTCGACGCCTTCCAGGTATTCCTTTGGCACGGCGATTTTCAGCCCGGAAATTTCCCCGGTCAGCGCCGACAGGTAATCCGGAACTTCGACATCCGCCGAAGTGGAGTCCTTGGGGTCGTGTCCGGCGATCGCCTGCAGCACGTAAGCGGCATCCTCGACATTTTTCGTAATCGGACCGATTTGATCCAGCGAGGAGGCAAAAGCCACCAGCCCGTATCTCGATACGCGGCCGTAAGTCGGCTTCAGGCCGACGACGCCGCAGTACGAAGCCGGCTGGCGGATCGAACCGCCGGTATCGGAACCCAGCGCAAAAAACGCTTCCCCGGCCGCCACCGCCGCCGCCGATCCGCCGCTTGAACCGCCGGGAACGCGGCTTAAATCCCACGGATTGCGCACGGGATGGAAGCTAGAGTTCTCGTTCGAGCCGCCCATGGCGAATTCGTCCATGTTCAGTTTCCCGATCGTCACCGCTTCCGCTTGCTTCAGCTTCGTGACCACCGTTGCATCGTAGATCGGATTGTAGTTCTTCAAAAACTGGCTGCCGCATGTTGTTAGCAGCCCTTCCGTCACCATGTTGTCCTTGATGCCGATCGGCAAACCGAACAGCAGTCCCCGTTGCCCCCCGGAAGCCAGCTTATCGTCAAGCCGCGAGGCCTCGGCCCGGGCTCCTTCTTCGTTCAGCGTCAAAAACGCCCCGATCTTCTCGTCGCGTTCCCGAATTTTGGCGAAGGCTTCGCCGACCAAATCGGATACGGACAGCTCCTTGTTGTGCAGTTGATTATGTATCTCCTGCAAACGCAAATCAAACAGCGCCAAGCTTATTTCCTCCTTCAATTTTCACGTTTCAGCTAAATGTCGCCCAAATGAATGCCGGTCCGAATGCAGGACCTATTCCTATTCCAGCACGGCCGGAACTTTAAACTGCCCGTCCTCTTCGTCCGGCGCGTTAAGGAATACTTTCTCCGGCGGCAGGCTCTCTTTGACCACGTCCTCCCGCATGACGTTGCTGAGATGCAGCACATGCGTCGTCGGCTCGATTTGATCGGTGTCCAGCTCGTTTAACTTCTCGGCATATTGTAAAATAGCGTTCAATTGTTCCGTGAACATTTCCCGCTCCTCGTCGGTCAAATGCAAGCGGGCCAGCTTGGCCACATGTTCAACGTCTTTCATCTGGATACTCACTTTGTTGCCCTCCTTTATTCAAGCCAGGAAAACCTGATTGCTCCATTCTACCATGTCCATACAATTGATTTAAATTATATTGTAGAATCCCCCTCAATTCAATCCGTTACATATTCGCGGGCCATCCCGCTCCAACCCCAAAAATAGTTCAATATGCATTATTTAAAAGTCCATTCAATTTTACTATGATATTTGGGTACTGGATGATCATGGCAATCAAGTCGGTGACAACGCGGGCTACATGGTCCCGCTTATCGCTTCGTATTATAAATAAGCAAACACCTCCGCTCCCCATTTAGCTTCAAAAGGGACGGAGGTGTTTTTTCGAATTGGACTGCGTTGGACAGAAAAAGAGCCGGCAAACGCCGGCTCTTTATATCCATGCCCGCAAATTCACCTGCTTGATGAATTCCGCCTGGGACATTACTTCCTTTGTTGATTCGTTCTGCTCGCCTGCATCGTTGCTTTCGCCGTTCATGATTTGCCGGAAAAGCTTCTCGTTGTGCGTAGCCAAAGCGTAATCGATCAGTGCTTCCTGTGTTCTGCGCTCTACTTCCTGCTCAATCAGCCGTTCTTCGGATTCTATATCGCTCTGCGGAACGAAGTAATTCCGCCCCGTCTTAGGAGATCTGATGACATAGTCAAAAGCGTTATCCGGATTGCGGTCATAAGCAATTACGTAGCCATATTCCCCAACAGGAAGATTCTGCTCAAAGGCATCGCCGACGATCACAATTTTCTCTCCCAAATGAAGCATCGTCTACCTCCCTGATTCATTCAATAATAAGTTATTTTATTATCCTACTAAAAAAATGAAAGATAGGCAACCTCACAGCATGTTACTCTACTTTCATCCGTTTAATATCTTCATTCATGGACGACAGCAAGGTTTCCAAATTCGCCCCCGACTTAAATTGCACCGTCAGTTCCAGCTCGATTTCCTCATCCCGGCACTCCGCTTCAAAGCCGAGCACGGAAACATGCAGTTCCTCCAGCCGATCCAGAAAACGGTCGATGATCCCTTCCTCCCGCTTCAGCACAAGGGTAACCGTATCGGTCTTGGGAGAGGTCAGCCAGCTATAGCGGCCGTGCAGGATGATTTGCCCAAGCAGCAGGAGGAGCGTTACAGCGATCCCGATAAAATACATCCCCGCTCCAACCGCCATGCCGATTCCCGCCGTCGCCCAAATGCCCGCCGCCGTGGTTAAACCTTTAACCGTCTGCTTCTGCATAAATATCATGCCGGCGCCAAGAAATCCGACCCCGCTGACGACGCCGGCCGCGATCCGCGACGGGTCCAGGGACAGATTGCTCCAGCCGATCTGATCCTGAAAGCCGTATTTCGAAATGATGATCATCAGCGCCGCTCCAGCCGCTACGACATAGTGGGTCCTAACGCCCGCCTCCTTCATGCGGTTCTTGCGTTCAAACCCGATCAGGACGCCGCATATCCCTGCGATCAGGACGCGCAATAACAGCTCGATATCCACATTAGAGGTCCTCCGGTTTGCAGTCATTTATCCTTATTTTAACAAAATCGAAACGGCAAAAGAAAGCGGCGAACATAATGATTGGCAAAAAAACACAAAAAAGAACGCAAACCGGGACTATTCCACAGCTTGCGTGCTTCGCAAAAGTTACAATGTTTTAATTAAGTACATCCTACCAAAGCTATGTACTTTTGTCCACTATTTTTGCACTTTTTCATGAAATTTGTTGTAATTTCGCCGTTGACGGGGGAAGCCCGCGAAATGCAAAAGTGCAGGCGGTTTTTGTCGAACCTCCTCTAAACCGGCGCTTCAAATGTCAAAATGCAGTTCGTGTCCGGGCAAAAGCTACTTTTTTGTCGTACTATCCGAAATGAGATGCACTTTTGCACTTCAACCGCCTAAAATGAGGATTTGCCGAAAAATAGAATGCACTTTTGCAGCTGATCCCGCCGGGTCGTCCTTCTTAAACCATTCTATTTCCGTTAAATAGGGGTAACGCGGCATCATCTGCTCGGCGACGATCAGGTTGCGGCGCGAACCCCGGTACAGCGAAGGTTTGGCTTCCTTGAAAATACGTCGATAGACGTTTTTCTCACACAATTTTCAGGAAACGTAAGGATTGTTGGCCCGTTCGAAACCGATCGCCGTTTTGGGGCCATGCCCCGGGTAAACCTTAACTTCATCCGGCATCCGGAACAGCTTGCCGCGGATCGAATTGTACAAATCCGCTTCCCGGCCGCCCGGCAAATCGGTCCGCCCGACGCTTAAACGAAACAGCACGTCTCCGGAAAACAGCTCGTCCCCGCACAAAAAACTAACGCTGCCCGGCGAATGTCCCGGCGTATGATAGACGGTAAATTCGCGCCCGATCAGCCGGAGCTTCTGCCCCTCGGCCAGATCGTATTCGGCCGGATCGGTCGAAATCGGCGGCGACACCTCCGGCCACATGAGCGAGCCGTTCAGCTTCGGCGTGGTCAGCCATTCGCTCTCGAGCGGGTGGACGTATACCGGGCATTTTTTCAGCTTGCGGATTTCGTCGACCCCGCCGATATGGTCAAAATGCGCGTGCGTCAGCAAAATCGCTTCGATCTCCAGCCCTTCGACGGCGCGCAGCAGCGGGCCCGGGTTCATGCCCGGGTCGATCACGATCGCCCGCTTCTCATCGTCGCCCCGGACCAGGTAAGCGTTCGTTTGCAGCGGCCCCAACGTAAATGTTTCTATTTTCAGCATACCTTCCGCCTTCTTCCTTTGTTCTCGGTTAGTTCTCGGTTAGTTCTCGGTACCTTTGCGCCTCTAACGCGCCCGCAGCGTTATTTCGCCGCTTTTTTCCTGTTGCTGAACATTTTAACGACCACGTACACGATCAGCAAGGCCAAAGCGCAAAGCAAAATCGGCATGATGTAAGGACCGGCCTTCTCATCGACATGCTGCCATTGTTCGCCGAGCAGCATCCCCAAATACACGAACAGGATCGACCAGGGAATCACCGCCAGCGTGGTCAGCAGCAAAAACTTGCCGACAGGCATTTTGGCCATCCCGGCCGGAATCGAAATCGCATGCCGCGCCACCGGGATAAACCGGGCGGTAAAAATGACGCCTGACCCGTATTTCAAAAACCAGGCTTCGGACACGTCGATATGTTTTTTCTTAATCAAAATGTACTTCCCGTACTTTTCCAAAATCGGTCTGCCGCCGTAACGGCCGATCCAGTAAATGAACAACTGGGCGATAACGCCGCCGACAACGCCGAAAAACACCGCCCCCACGAAATTAATGCTGCCCATATGCACCAAATATCCGCCGTAAGCCAGCACGATTTCGCTGGGAATGATCTCGATCATCAAACCGAGCATAATGCCGAAGTACCCCAATTGCTGAACCCAATCCAATAGTGTGCTGATTAGATTTGATATCCACTCCACCGTTTCGTCCTCTTTCCTCGTCGCTTCTTGTTTTCTTGTCCGCCCTGCAAAAATATCCCTATGATCAAAGTCTATTCTATCATAGCGGGGGACATGCATTCTACTTCGGCTTAGGAGCAAAGCGAACTTAGGCGGGAGCGGGTGCATATGTTGGTGAAAAAGGAGGTCTCGCAATATGGCAGGCAACTTCTCCGCAAAACATCAGGAGTCCCTCCCCAGTCCGCGCAAAATCCGCCGGAGCTGCAACAATGAGCTGTACCGCGCCATAAAAAGGCTTGGCGTATATATTCCCGAAAACCTGATTCGGGAGGGCGAAACGCTGTATTACAAAAAAGTGATCGGCAACCTGCTTTGGATCCACGAAAACCACAGCAACCGGAAAGTGCTCGCCGACTGGTGGGATCGGGAGGTCAGCGGGGAATTGGCGGAACTGTGGCGGATCGACCGGGAAAAGCTGGCCGCGGCGTTCCGGGCGGCCTTTGGAGGTTAAGCGAACGCGCTGCGCGGCGGGCAAACTTGCGGTAAGAGACGCCGCCGGGCAACCGTTCAGCTCGGGCTAATTCAGCCGCGCCTGGGAGGAAGCGGCGGAATCGGCCATGTGCCGCAGCGCTTCGCCCAGAATGACGGCTTCGGCGGTCAGGCGAAATCGCCGGTCGTTTCGCTGCACGGACGTTCTGACCGAGTCGGCCAGTTCAGCGTAGCGGGCGTAGGTCCGCGCTCCCGCCGCGGCGGCCGCCTTGGCTTGCTCCGGCCGCCCCTGCTCCGACAGGCGCCGGGCCAGCTGCTCCAAGCCGCGCAAAGCGGCGGTTTGGAGATGCGGATCGAACCGGTCCAGTTCAAGCGCCCGGTTCATGGCGGGGACGGCGCCAAGGTCTCCCTGGCGGGCCAAAGCGCCGCCCAGCGCCAGCCATAAAGCGGGATCGGCCGCATCGTAAGCGAGCCCGGCGCGCAGAATGGCCGCCGCCTCGGGCGGAGCGGACAAGCCGGCCAGCGCCAGCCGCGCCGGTGTCCGGTACGGCCAGCAGGCCAACGACCGTTTGAGCAGTGCGGCCTGACGGTTCCGGGCAGCATTCGCATCATCCGCAGCATCCGCAGAAGAAACGACAATGGAGACGGATGTGCCGGAAAGGCCGGAATTTCCTTGCGTTTTTGCCGCAGCTTGTGATTGTGTCGACGCAGAGGGTGAGTTCCGGCCCGCCGCTTCCTCCAAGGACAAAGCTGAGCGGTACAGCCGAAGGCTCTCCGCCTGCAGAAAGCCGGCCGTACTTGCCGCAAGCAGCAGTACGCAGAGCACAAAGCCGGAAACGGCGCGCATAAGCCGCGGCAATTTCTCCGCTGTGCGCGCGTTCGGCGTCACATCCGGCTCGCGCTTTTTATTTCGGACCTTAGCGTGCCCTCCCAAAGTCCGGATCTGCCCCAAAACCTCAGTCTGCGGATTGGGCTCGCGCTCCTTCCCGGGCTCCGTTTGGGCTGCGCCTCCCGCTTTCGCCATGCCGATCATCGCGATGATGAGCAGCCAAACGATGCCGTAGCTCATATCAAAATCGACGGCGCTATGCAGCAGCAGCGCCGCAAAGGGCGGAAGCAAGGGGCTTCTCGCCCGGAACAGGCGGACTGCGGCCGCGCCAAGCCAGAGCACCATGACGGCGAGGCCCAGCAAGCCAAGATCGAGGGCGATGTCCAGGTAGCCGCTGTGCGCTTCATTGCCGACGTAAGGATGGCTTTGCACGCTGCGGAACGCCTGGCGCCAGGCATCGCCGCCCTGGCCGAGCCACGGCGACTGCCGCAGCAGCAACGCGGCGTCGCCGTACATCGCGGCGCGGGCGAACCACGTTTCCGGGCGGAACAGCCGCCCCGGGAAACCGGCGGCCGCCAGCGCCGCTAGCGGCGCCGCGAGCAGCAGCGCGGCTCCGCCGCAGGCGGCGGCGCGGCGCAGGGCTCCGCTGCGGGGCAGGGCGGCGGAGCGGCGCGGGCACGGCGCAGGCCGCAGAGGCGGCGCCTGCGGGGCGCGAGCGCCGGGGCGGCCGCGCGCGGCGCAAAGCAGCGCGCGCCCGAGCGGCGCGGTCCGCCGCGGGCTAAAGCGGCCGGCAGGGCTGCCGCTTCGCGTGGCGCCGCTGCTGCGGTGGCCGCGCGGGCGCCGCCAGAGGCGCGAGCCCGAGCCGGCCGCACCCGAGCCGCGTGCAGCGGCGTCCGGGCCGCCGGGCCCGCTGCGGCGCGGCTCTGCGGCGGCGCGGAGCCCTGCGACGCCTACATTGGCGGCGCCCACGCGGGCGGAGCTGCTGCTGCGCACCTCGCGCCAGCGGGCGGCCAGCCCCGCCAGCAGCAGCTCCGCCGCCAGCACCGCGGCCAGCGCCAGCAGCCCCGGCAGCGGCGCCGGGGCCAGCTGCGCGGCGGCAAGCTGGCGGGCGAGCACGGCTCCGGCAGCAACGATAACGCCGCTGTGGAGCACGTAGCGCCGCCGTGCGGGCCCGCGCAGCAAGGCACAACCCGCCGCCCAGCCGATAAGCAGGGCCGCGAAAGCCCCGCGCGACTCGCTGAGCAGCAGGCAGAGCGCGTAAAGCAGCGCCCATGCGGCCGCCCGGTATCCGCGCCAACGGCGCTCCCGGCTGAAATCCACCGCGCTCCAGCCGGCCAGCCTGACCAGGCGCTCCAGCAAAAACGCGGCCATGACCGCGCCGTAGGCGTTCGGATATTGCAGCAAGCCGCCAAGTCTCGCCCCCGCCGCGGCGATCTCCCGGTCGGCGGTCCGCAAAACAGCTCCCGGCAGCGGCAGCAAGCCGTATACGGCCGCAAGCCCCGTTACGGCCAGCAGCCCCCCGACCGCCAGCCAGCCTGTTTCCAACAAGCGCCTGCCGCCCTTCTCTCCCGCCGCCAAGTAAACAGCAACGCCAACAACGCCGTAAAAAGCCCAGCCCAAAACGGCCTCAAATGTTGCTTGAACCGACAAGGCTTTGGCGGCAAGCAAGGTTAATCCGTACAGCGCAGCCAGAACAAACGGACCCGCAAGCAGCCAGCCGTCCAAAGGGCTTTCGCGAAGCAAGCGCCGCCGCTCTGATTTTCTCCATCTTAAAACCCACCCCCCGGCCATCGCGGCCGAAACCGCCAGCCATCCCGAAACGAGCAGCAGGGCGGGTTCCGTATCCATAAAAAACAACCCGTTCAGCCCGCAAAGCGCCAGGCCCGTCCCGCAAACCGCGGCTGCCGGCACAGATGACCCGAATCCACTCATTCCTGCCCTCCCCTTCTAACATTTTCCAACAGCATGTTTCCGCACGGCATCCTTCGCCCACACCTACAGTCATTGTCCATTCCGTCCATGCGTATTCTTAATTTCATTGATTTGGTAATGTTAGATACTTGTTGCATAATGAGGCTGCTAAATGCGGGTTTCATGGTTGAATAGAGTAATGTGCTTCTGCTCATGATGCGGAATGGAATTGGAATGAAAGCAACACGGTTTGCCATATTGTGGGGGGAGTAAAGCGATTTTGCCCGTAAATCGAGAGGGAGCCTAGGGAGTAGCGATGTTTACGAGCGAATACGAGCCCGAGCGAATATAAGCACGAGCAAATATGAAAGAATAGTCAATGAAATGCAAAAGTGCAGGCCATTTAATGAAAAAGGCTCCGGCAATAGAGGTTCAGATGCAAAAGTGCAGTTCATTTCCGCTATACAACCATTTTTTACCACATCCATCTAAAACAACTGCATATTTGCATTTCAATGGCCTTGAACGGGCCAGATACGGAAAATAAGAGGCACTTTTGCAGTTGGCAGCTAAAGCTTGGAGCCATAGCCGAGCCGAGACCGCTAAAATCTCCGCAACCCGCAAGGTGATGATTTAAAAGAAAAAAGGAGCCATGAAGCAGCTCCCCTATTAGCCCTACCTAATATTTATCCATACTATCAACAACTTACCCGGCCAGAATTAGCGCTCCCTTTGAACCTCCACCCCCGGCAGCAGATCCTGGCACGCCCGCTCCAGATAAGGAGAGGCGCTCAAAAAATCGCGGAAAGCGGCATACTCTTGCCACAGCTTGTCCGTATTCCCGCCCGGCGATTTGACGGCCCGGATCAGGATGTTTTTCGGCGTATGCTCCATGTCGATAAATTCCAGCAGCTGCGTCTTGTAGCCCATGACGTCGAGCAGCTTGGCGCGGATCGCGTCCGTGGCAAGCGCCGAAAAACGCTCCTTCAGGATGCCGTGTCCAAGCAGCGGTTCCAACACGGGGCTGTCCACTTGGTTATACAGCTCGTGCTGGCAGCAGGGGACCGACAAAATGACCGCAGCGTTCCAGCGGACCGCTTTCTCCAGCGCCGCGTCGGTAGCCGTATCGCACGCATGCAGCGTGACGACCATATCCACTTCGCTTAATTCATCGTAATCGGCAATATCGCCGACGAGGAACCGCAAATCGTCATAGTTCAGCTTGCGGGCGAGCGCCCCGCAATGCTCGATGACGTCCGCCTTCAGGTCGAGCCCGACGATTTTCAGTTTCCGCTGCTGCTGCACCGCCAAATAATGATACAACGCAAACGTCAGGTACGATTTACCGCAGCCGAAATCGATGATCGTCAGCGGGCGGCCTTGCGGCAGATGGGGGAGCACGTCCTGCACCATTTCGAGGAAACGGTTGATCTGCCTGAACTTGTCGTATTTTTTGGCCAGCACTTTGCCTTCAGCGTTCATGATGCCCAGCTCGACCAGAAATGGCACCGGCGTTCCCTCTTCAAGCACGTATTGTTTGCGGCGGTTATGCGTCAGCGTACCCAATGGCTTGCGGGAAGGGGCCTTTTTCAGAATGTTCACTTTGAATTTCTTGCTGATGAGCACCTGATAGTCGGCCTCCGCCGTACAAAGCAATCCTTGCCGGAACGTTTCCCCAAACAATTTCATCAGCTCGTCCGCAAACGATTCGGCCGGAATATTCCGGTGGGTCACTTTATTCGGATAGTGATAAGCAAACTGATAATGCAGACGCCCCTTCAATTCCACGGGCTTGATCTGCACTTTGCTGTATTCGGTTTCGCCCGGTTTGCGGCGCCCGCTGATCGTCGCCGTAATCAGGCTGCCCTGCCCGGCCAGTTGGCCCGCGAGATTCTGCAGTGATTCCATATTTGATGCCAGCTGCCTTTCTGACTTAGTTATTCTTATTTATTTCCGGAATAGCGGCCGTCCGCTTCAAACGCGGGCCCCGCTAAAAACGGCTTTCCAATTCCGCAAGCCCTTCCCGGACCTCGTCCGGCGGCAGCCCGCCCGCCTCCAGGCGTTCCGGCGGAAGCTGCAGCAGCCGTTGATAGAAAGCGATTCCTTCGTCTTTGGAAAGTTCGCCATCCTCCAACAGCCGGAACAAGACGTTTTCGGCCTGGTCGAAACGGCCCTCCTGTTCTTCGTAACGGAAGACCAGAACGCCGGTTTCGGCGGGGAGACGGTACTCTTTTAACAGCGGCCTTAGCTCGGCGATTTTATTCTCCCAGTCCCATAATGAACGATCCGCGCCGCTAAGCGCGGACGTCAAATACAGATGCAGCGATTTCATCCAGCGCGAAATCCCTTCGTCCCGCTCCCCGGAGGAGATGAGCAAATCGCCTTCTTCCTTAAGCAGCCGGGCAAGACTCTGCAGCTTATCGGCTTCAATCTCTCCGCCGGTCCGGAACATTTGCACGATATCCTTGGCCGCCAAGGTTCCTAGCAGCTGTGAATTCAGGCGAAACTGCCTTTTGTACAGTTCGTCCAGCTCGGTCCGGGCCTCCACCGTCTTTTTCTCCTGTTTAAGCGCAAATACTTTTCCCAAAATCTCCGTCATATCCTCGATCATGCGAACCAGGTAATCTCTCCGCAGCATGTCTCTCCATTCCTTTCCGGCGGCCTTAAGGCAGCGCAGCGCGGTCTTCCGCTTATTTCCCGCCGTAAACTTGCCGCAGGAAATCGGCGATGACCGTGTGAAGCTGCTCCGGCGCCTCATACATACTCATATGGCCGGCCCCCGGGATGACCGCTTTGGTTACGTGCGGGCCTTCCGCCGTAAATAACCGCGCCGGCGGAACGACCGTATCGTTTTCGCCGGCCACCAGCAGCAGCGGGAGCGATGTATCGGCCATCACGTCCCGGCGGTCGGGGCGTTCCCGCATCGCCAGGGCGGCTCCGGCCGCGCCCTGCGGCGGCGTACGGTAGCCGATCTCCTTCGCCCGATTCACGTCGGACGGAGACTTGGCCGCCGTTTCCGCGGCAAACAGGCCCGGAACGAGCCCGTCCGCAAACGCGGTCATCCCTTCGGCGCGGATGAGCGACACCGCCTGCAGCCGTTTCTCCTTGGCTTCCTCGCTGTCCGGGAATCCCGTGGAATGAATCAGCCCGAATCCATCGAGCCGCGAAGCGTAACGCTCCGCGAGAGACAGCGTTACGTACCCGCCCATGGAATGCCCGAGCAGCGTATACTTCGGAATGCCGAGCGCCTCCATGAGTCCGGCGACGTCATCGGCCATCTGATCGATGGAATAAGCCCCCAGCGGGGCATCCGTGAAGCCGTGTCCCCTCAGATCCGGGGCAATCACTTGATATTGTAAGGCAAGCAGCGGCTGAACCTTCTCCCAGTATGCGGAACTGCCGCAAAATCCGTGCAGCAGCACTACCGTTTCGCCTTGTCCCTGCCGCTCATAGGCGATCGTAAATCCGTTAACCGTTATCTTGTCCATGACGCTACCTTCTTTCTTCTTGGTTTTATTTTCCAAAAGACACAGCCGCCGCGGCTGCGATTTCATCGGCCATTTGCAACACTTTGTACAGCGAGGTCATCTGCAGCGTCCAGTAGGGCTTGGGCCCCTTCACATTGACGACGGCGGCTACGCTGTAATGCCCGGCCGCAGGCAAGCTGCTTCCCACCGATTGCGCCGGCTGCAGCGGCTGTTCCGAAACGAGGTAATAACCTACCGATCCCGGAGCCCCCAGACAGGCGTCGATGGCCACGACGATATTTTCCGGCGGTATGGCGGCCATGCGTGCCTGCAGATTCCCCGCGTCGCAAGGCTCCCGGAGCGTGCCGACGACTTCCTTTATTCCCCGCTCCGCCAGCTTCGTGCCGACGAGCGGGCCCAACGCGTCACCCGTAGACCGGTCTGTGCCGATGCACAGAAATGTGATCGTTTTCCCTTGATGCCTGGTATAAATTTTTTGAAAAAAAGAGTCCAGTTCGCCGCCGCCTAGCTTGGTTGGCTCCAAACCGGCCTGCGGCCATCCCTTCCAAACCTCCACGTTCCCCTGCTCGCCCCCTCCCGTATATATGTACCCTGATTGTAACGCATTGCGCCGGATCACCGCAAAGGTTCATGAATTTTACCCCGGCATGATACAATAGCTCATAGAGGTCGTGTATCATACGAACTACGAAAGTTATGGAAGGATGAAGAAGATGGATTTGTCCATAAAAAGCCAGGCTAATGTTGAATTTATGATTGAGGCGATCAAAACGAAGCTGAAAATGGCCTCGGGAGCGGCCATGTCGGCTTCGGCGTTCAGCGTGGAGCAATACGACGACATCCGCGACGTCTACGATATCGTGATGAGCAAGGAGCGCCTCAGCATTTCCGAGGTCGAAGCGCTCGCCCAGGAGTTGGGCCGGCTCCGCAGCAAGGCCTAGCGGAAGGTTCCCAGCAATAGCGCGAACAATAACGTGAACGTTGGTGACAGCAGGCCGGACCACATGGACGCCCCAAGGCTAAGGGACCCAAACGACCCTATTTGCCCGAAAAAACACAGTTTTCACTTCCAGCAACGGACAGGGGAGCCCCTATTTGCGCAAAAAAACCGAAAACGGACACATTCACGCCGAATAAGGCCCGTGGTGTCCGTTACATTTTGAAAACGGTGGATTTTACCGAAATAGCGACGCTGGAGTCCGTTAGGGCTGCAGGCTGGCCGGCCGTTGGCTACATCGGCTTGACGGCTAAAGGCACCTGTACAAGTTAGTTCGTCAGTCCGTTCGTTTGTCCGTTCGTCCGGTTTGTTCGTTCGGCGTGTTTGTTCGTTTATTCGTTCGGCCGTTCTGCCGGCTCTCCCGCCTGGTAGGCGGGTGTCAAACCGGATTCCCCAACGAAAAGGCCGTCTCCGCATGACCGACCTCCCAGCCTTCATCATTTTTGATCGCAGACGGAAAGGCGCTCCGCAGCTTGCGGAGCGTTTCTTCGTTGCCGTAACCGAGCTGTTCCAGAATGGCCGTAACGATCAGGCCCCATTCCTCCTCCGAACCGTCCAATACCTTAAACGCAACGCCAAGCCGCTCTTTGCGCAAAGCGAAGGCATACACGCCTTTAAAGCCGCCTTTGGCGACGATATTCGGATCCGCCAGCAAAATTGAATCGATCCGCCCCGAACCGGCCACCAGCTGAGGATGCCGGTTCATGGCGGAGGCGATGAACGCGGCGGCCTTCGCCGTTTTTGGATCGTCAATCAATTCCGGGCGGGCCAGCTTAACGTAGGCGGCCGCCAACGCGGACAGCGGCAGCGCGAAAACGGGAAAACCGCAGCCGTCCGTGCCGAGCGAGATGTCGTCCTGCGCGCAGCCGGCGAGCTCCGCCAGCGTTGCCAGAATCTCTTTCTGCACCGGATGCTCCGGCCGATTGTAGCCGTCCAGGGGATAGCCTTTCAGCTTGCAGTAGGCCAACACGCCCAAATGCTTGCCCGCGCAGTTATGGTATAACCGTCTCCGATTCCCGCCTTGGCGCAGCACCCGTTCCCTGGCGTGTTCATCCAGCGGCAGGCTTGGCGCGCATACCAAAGCTTCTTCCTTAAGCCCGGTTTTGTCCAGCAGCCGCTCCAGCGTTCCGACATGCGCCGCTTCGGCCCGGTGGGACGCGGCCATGATCGCGGCCTCCGCATCGCCGAGGCCAAACGCCTCTACGATGCCCGCCCGTATTCCCGGAATCGCCTGAATCGGTTTGGCCGCCGACCGGGTGAATATAAGCTGATGAGGATTCCCAGCCCGTTTCACCACCTCGCCCCGGCCATTCACGATGCATATATGTCCAAAGTGGGTGCATTCCAAAAGGCCCCCTCGGTATTCGTTCACCAGTACTGTTTCCATACGGCTCGTTCTCCCCTTATAATCCGGATTCCATCACTACAGTATAGTATAGTGTTACCATAAAGGCTATAGATCCTTCTAAATATAAGTTGCCTGACGAATGTGCGGTTAAGGGCGTCCTTGTGACATGTATATAGTACATGTGATTTGTGAAATCGGCGCAAACTACTTGTCATGACCCCATACTCAGTCAGAGGAGGCAAATCGGCCATGAAACCTGAAGACAAGCAGGAGCAATACGTCAGCAAGCAAATTAAGGACGCCGCTTCCGGTGAATTTCCCGGCCACAAGGATATTTCCGAGGCCGAAAACGGCTCGATGGTCAACGATATGGAGGATTTGATCCAGCTCGGCGAGGACATGAAGCAGCTGGAAAAAGGCCGTGAAGATGCGAATGACGGATTTAAGCCCGATCCCCTGCAGTAGTGGAATAAAAAAGCCAAAAACGCCGCCTTCCTACCGGAAGGCAGCGCGGATTCTCGTAGGTTAGTATGTCAGGTTGTTAATGCGCGTTCATTTGGTCCATAATTTGTTTGAGCTTCTCCGTCGCCCGTTTCTGGATGCGGGAAACGCTCATCTGGGACATGCCCAGCTTGCGGGCGATCGTTCTTTGCGACTGCCCCTCCTGAAAAGCAAGCAGCAGCACCTGCTGTTCCTGCATTTTCAAAAACGAAAGCGCCTGCTGCAAATCCATCCTTTTCTCCAATGCTTCATAGTCATTCGTTTCCGAGCTAAGCAGTTCTCCCAGCGTTGCTGCGCTTTCCTCCTGGGAAAGCGGCGAATCCAGAGACACATAATGATAGCATTCGCGTCCGGCAAGCACTTCGACCGTTTCCTCCACCGACAGCTCCAAATATTCGGCGATATCTTTGACGTTGGGCGAACGTTCGAGCTTTACGGTCAACTCGTCGATGGCCTGCTGCACAAGCGCGCCTTTTTCCTTGATTCTGCGCGGCACCTGGATATACCAGGACTTGTCCCGCAAATAATTTTTCATGTGCCCAATCATGCTTTTCATCGCATAAGGCTCAAACGGAATGCCGAGGCTGGTGTCATACTGCTGAAGCAGCCGGATCAGAGCCATTTCTCCCACCTGATACAGGTCTTCATACAAATCGGGCCGGTTCCGGGCAATTTTGCTGGCGGCCGTTTTGACCATGGGATCGTATTTCCGGATCAATTCCGTCGCGACTTCATTGTCCTTCGTTTCTTGATAAACTCTGATCAGACAAACCGCTGCTTGCCACGACTCATGGGGAGTCTGCTTTTCGGTCATACTTTCTCCTCGCTCTTTTGGAGCCGGCGCAGCATCGTCACCTTCGTTCCGTGTCCGACTTCGTTTTCCACAACGACATCATCCATCAGCGCTTGCATCAAATAGAAGCCCAATCCGCCAACCGTCACCTCGCTCAGTTTTTTATCGTGCAAACTGGCGCGCTTTTCCGGCTTGTCCCACGGTTCAAAGCTCTCCCCTTCATCTCTGACCGTAATCGACAAAGCATCGGCCAAAACTTCGAACGTGACTTCCATCATACCCGCCCTCTGCTTGTAGGCGTAAAGCACGGAATTGTTACAGGCTTCGGATACGGCTACTTTCATGTCTTCAATTTCTTCGTACGAAAAACCCATTTTCGAGGCTACACCATACAAATTTAACCTGACAATATCCACGTACTCCGCGGTTGCCGGCAAATTGATGACGATTCTTTCTATTCCCTCTATCATGATACTCGATCCTTTCCTTAATAGGTAGTTCAAAAAGTCCGCTTTTGATCAAGAAGCAGATCATGAAGTGATTCGACGTCGAATCTTGAATTCAGCAGGGCCTTCCGGTGCTCACGTACCTAAAACGTACGTTCCGCTCCTCACTCCCTAGCTTCATTCAGCCTTCTCGGTGCTGAAAACCCGACTTTTTGAACTCTCACTTAATGGGAATTCTCCTATTCCGCAAAAAATTTGGCAATCCCGGTCAATTCAAACAGCTTGTGAATATGATCGGGGATTTCTCTGACGAAAAATCGGCCGGGCATCCCTTGTCTTGCCTTCAAAATGGACAGCAGAATCCCAATCCCGGTACTGTCGATATATTTTAGCTCCTTCAAATTAATGATCAGGTCCTCATCTTCGTTTCCTACCAAAGGTTCCAGCACTTTACGCAGGTCGGGAGCCACGGACAAATCCAGCTCTCCGCGCAAAACCACGGTGCGCACCCCGTTTTCAAATTGCGGCGTTGCGGAAAACTTTTCACTTTTTCTCGTATTCATCGCTACTCTCTCCTGAAATAAGTTTCTTACTACAAGATAACCCAGCATGTCCGAAGCTGAAACAAAAAAAGCCGCTCTCCTGTGTCATTTCAAATAGATCCAAACGAGGCATTTATCGTCTTCCCGCTCGCGCGGCAGACCTTCGTCAAAAAACATCCGGTTCATCTCCTCCCGGTTGAAGCGGTGGCCGCTGCCCTTCAGCGAATGTTCGAGCCATGCCTGGCGCTCCTCCAAAGTGCCCCTTTGCGCGTCGGTCAGACCGTCCGTATAAAGCGCGATATGCCCGCCTTCCTCGTAATAGAGCGTTTGAGGATACACCTCCATTTCGTCAAACAACCCGACCGGCGGACCGATCCGGTCCATCTTGACGAGCGATCCGTCATGCTTGTAGAACAGCGCCGGCGGATGCCCCGCGTTCACGTAGTCGATTTTTTTCCGCCGCGTGTCCACGACAAGATAAATCGCCGTAAAATAATATTGAATCAGCTTGCTTACGATATGTAATTGATTAAATTGCCGGTTTAATTCCTGAATGACTTTTTCCGGCTCGACAAAATTATGAACGGTGTCTTTCATGACCGAGGAGATAAACATGCAGAACAACGACGAGGAAATGCCATGCCCCATCATGTCGAGCAAAATAACGCCGTACCTGCCTTCGCCAAGCGAATACCAGGCATACAAATCCCCGGCCAATTCATTGGAAGGTTTATAGATGGCATCGATTTCAACATGCTGATCGTGGATCGGGGTGCTGAGCACCGCATTCTGTACGAGCGCCGCCAGCTTCAGTTCCTCCTGGATCCGCTGGTCCCGGTTCCTGTGCCAGTCTTTTTCCAGCTTCAGCCGCAGCGCCGTACGGATTCGGGCCATCAGCTCCACTTTGTTAATGGGTTTGGTGACGAAATCATTCGCCCCCGCATCCAGCGCTTCCGCCAGCTTGTTCGAATCGCCGATGGCCGTTACCATGATGATCGGTATCTCTTTCAAATGCTCGGACCGCTGCAGCAGCCGGCAGGCCTCAAGCCCGTCCATATCGGGCATCATCATATCCAGCAAAATCAAATCGATATCGGACGGCCCGCACTCCTCGATCCGCTCCAGACTTCGCACTCCCAAACGTTCAAACATCTCCTTCGTAGAGGAAACGGACACGGTGTTGCGGTATTTCTCTTTTTTCAGAATTTCCCGAATGATAATGATGTTGGTCGGGTTGTCGTCGACGATTAAAATTCTCATATATATCTCCCTTAAAATAAAGCGAACTATAGTGCGCACTACTCGTTTACATTACCCGCTTGGCTGCGGGGTGAAACCGAAAAAAACTTCCGGAAGCCGTTTCCGCCAGGTTAACTCCGGTATTTCCGCCATATCTCGGCGGCAAGATCCGCCCATTTGACCCAGCCTGCTTCGGAGCCGTCATCCGTTCCCTTTTCGCTCATGGACGGATCGGCCTGGCCTAATGCCCGATCGTTTGCTGAACCGGTTGCCGGACTGGCCGCTGAAGCATCCCCCGCTCTCCGCTGCTCCGGTTCCGCCGCTTTGGCGCTGGAAGCCGCGGCCGCCGAAGCTTTGGCCGTTTTGGAACGGCTCCGAAGGAGGCCGGCCAGCGCCGCGGACACCTGTTTGGCCGTCAGCGCCGTTTCACCCCATGCTTCGCCGGCCAGGTGAACCGCTTCCAGGACCGGTTCCAGCAGCTTCAGCTGGCGCTGCGCATCGGCGGCGAGATCATTCGCCTGATGCACAAGGCGTTTGACGTCCGAACTTAGATCGGCAACCGTGTTTTGCATAACGTTTAGCGTTTCTGCCGCCTGCCGCATCGAGCGTTCCGCCGCCCTCAAGACTCTCGCCAAAAAAACCGCAACCACCGCAAATACCGCCGCAATGCACGCCACACTGATTTCCCAAATCATATCCGTTTCCCTCGCTTTCGTTCCCATGATCGAAATCCCCCCGCGGGTCCGGGCCATCATGCCATGCCATAATTCAATCTATGTGCCGCCGGCGATTCTCATGTGAAGGCAGGCTCGTATGGTGCCGAAAAACGAATCGGCCCTTTCCGAGAAAGGGCCGAGAAAACAATATATATGAATTCGGGGAGGCGGCCTAAAGCCGGCTTATTTCAGGACGCTTCCGCCAAACATAAAGCGGTGCACCCACGCCCCGTCAAGCTGGTCTACCTTCACCCCGCCCGATTTGGTCGAATAGGTGTGAAGCAATTGTCCATTGCCGAGATACATCGCCACATGCGTTATCCGCTGGCTCTGCTTGTCGATGCCCGCGTAGTCCGAAGCCTTCGAACCTCTATAGCTTATAAAGAAAACGAGATCGCCCCGCTTCAGGCTGCCGATGTCATAAACGGCCGTGCCGTTGTCCTTGATCCAGGCCCCCTGTTTGCGCGAATCGGACGGCAGAGTAATGCCAAGCGCCTCTTTATAGGCTTGTCTGACGAAATCGGAGCAGTCAAACGTCGTCGTCGTATTCCGGTTCGAACCGAACTCGTAAGGGGTGCCGAGATACTTCATCCCCGTTTGAATCACCTGCTCGATTTGCCGGCTTACGCTCCCCGAAGTCTCAGGCTTTGGCGCCGGAGCGGAAGAGCCGGAAGAAACCGTAATGTATTTCGGGTTTGCGCTGACATAACCGACCGTTCCGCCTTGCGTTTTCACCTTATAGAAGTACTTGGTGCTTCGGTCCAAAACGGTGACCTGGGAGCCTTTTTTCACCAGGCCGATCACCTTTCCGGAAAGAGAAGGTTTGGTGCGCAGATTCACCCCGCTGTTGATATGTCCTTTGGCGACCGATCCAGCGGTTGCCGCCGCGGATGCGGACGCTTGATCCGGTAACGCTGTATAGGAAGATAGTAAAATGGCGCTCAATAAAGCAATGGTGACGCTTCGTTTCATAGGTTTTGTGCCTCCTTGTGTAATTCTTGCTGTCTCTAGTTTTCGTTCAATTCTCCTTTCTTTTGGACTTGTCCCCATTATATCCCTTGTCGAAAGATGTCTAAATCGGTCGATTCTCGCATTATAGGAAAGCGTATTCAAAGACATATTTCCCAAATGATCCTTCAAGAAAAGAGGAACATGTCCTATTTATTCCGCGTTCCAGCCAACGGATGTGAAGCCGCCAACAATCTCGCAGATCGTTGGGGGCGTTGACTTGCGGAGGGTTTTATTGTGAAATTGAAGATACATCATGGGTAAATTTGGATCAATTCCCAAAAGACCTATGCTTTAGGACGTTTGTTGGGAGTCCACGGAAGCGGGTTCATCCCTATTTGCTAAAAATCCGGAACGCTTGAGAACCGCGATCTGCGAATACCAAGGAAGTGCATCCCCCCACGACATGCAAAAGGGCATGCGGTTTTTGCCGGAACTTCCCGAAAACGGTTCGCCAAATGCAAAAGCCGAAAGGGCAGCTCATTTCCGGTCAAGACCCCCTTTTAATCGAAACGCCCCCAACTCAGATGCACTTTTACATTTCAATCGCTCTAGAATAGAAATCCAGTAAAAAAGAAATGCACTTTTGCATTTGATCCAGCAAGCTGATAAGAAGTTCTATCGGCGCGCTGCCTCCAAAAAAAACAGCCGGTACAGGTTCTCGCATGGTGATTGCCATACAAAAACTGTCCCGGCTGTTCTTCTAAATTGACGGCCATCCCTTGATGAGGCGACCGCTTGTCCGCATGAACAAGAATATCTATTTACGGCGGCTCAAGCCGCTTAGGCCGTTCCCTTCGGCTCCACATGCACATGGACATGCATCACGTTTTGGATCCGCCGCATCCGCTCCTCCACGCGGTCGCTGATTTCATGGCTTTCAATCACCGTCAGATGAGGTTCCACCTCAATGACGACGTCCACGAGCACATGGTTGCCGTGCACGCGGGCTTTTAAGTCTTTAATCCCTTCTACTCCGGGGATTCGCGAGATAGAACTGCGCAAATCGCGCAATTCTTTTTCGTCAAAACCGTCCGTCAAATTGTGAGTGGAATCGCGAAAAATATCCCAGGCCGTTTTGCAAATCAATATACCGACGGCGATAGCCGCAACGGTGTCCAGCCAAGGCAGCCCGAATTGGGCCCCGAAAATGCCGACGGCCGCCCCTACGCTGACCAGAGCGTCGGACAAATTGTCCTTGGCCGCCGCCATCAGCGCCTGATTGTTGATCTGCCTGGCCAACCGGCGGTTGAACCAATAGACGCCGCCCATCGCGGCGGCGCAGACCAGGGAGATCAGCGCCGAGCGCACATCCGGCTCTGTTTGTTCGCCGGCCGCCAGGGCGCGGACCGCGTCGACGATCACCTGAATGCCGACCATGGCCATAATAAAAGAAGCGACCAGCGCGGCGATCGTTTCGGCCCGGAAATGGCCGTAAGCGTGATCGGAATCCGGCGGTTTTTGCGAAATTTTAAGCCCGATCAGCACGGCCACCGACGCCACGATGTCCGTCAAGTTATTAAACCCGTCGGCAAGCAGCGCGCTTGAGGCAAAATAAAAACCGCTGATTAGTTTAAAGGCGGACAGCACCAAATAAGCGGCAATGCTGACCCAAGCCCCGCGTTCCCCTTTTCGAATATCTTCATATATATCCACCAAGTCCCGCACCTCCAGACCTCTCCCGAACCAGTCAGGAATTAAAACGTTTAATCATCGTAACAAATACCCCCCGTGTGAGTCCAGAGAAACAGTGTTGGCCGAGGCAAAAGCGCTCCAGCCTCCATTATTCCCGTTGTACACGCTTTTAAAAACGTATAGAATAGGGACAGCCCCTTTCCTAATTTCGAGGAGATGATCACCATGACCGAAAATAATGAACCGCGCAAAATCGATTTGGCCGAAGCGATGCGGCAAAAGCTGGCCCAGAAAAAACAGCAGCAGCAAGCCGCAGGCAAGCCGGGAATGAAGGATGGCTTTCAAACCAAAACGCTGAAAAGCCAAAACAACAAAAAACCCAACAACCAGCGCCGCCGTACGGGCGGCTCGTAGGGTGGTCCTCCGTACGGCAGCTCTTGCGGCGGCTCGCGTAGGGCGGTCCGTACGGCGGCTCGTAGGGCGACCCTTCCGGCAGGTCGTAGAACGCCGTAGGGCGGACCGTCCGGCGGGTTCGCAGGGTGGTTGGTAAGGCGGCGCTTAGGGCAATTCGCCCGGCAAAAAGTTGCCGCAGCGCATAAAGGCACGGGAAGCCCGTGCCTTTATGCATGCCGTTTCCTGGCGCGGGCTGCCATGCCAGGTTGCGGTTGCCCGCGGATGTCCGCCGGGCGCCGCGCTGGAATGCCGATGCCACGATTCCGGCTATCCGGGTGCCAGCCTCCCAGCCCAGCGGGCGCGGGCTGCCGGCCTTAGTTAGGCCGGGTTTGGCCCGCTAACCCGCGCAAAATTTTGCCGCCCGCCTCAACCCCACTGAGATAGCGGACATTTTTGCCGCTATTTTTCAAATCCTCGGCCAATCCCCGGCAATAGAGGACATTTTGGTCCTTATTTCTCCTTTACCTCCAAAAAAACTGCCTTTTACCAGGTACGCCCCAAAAATAACGTCATAAAATGCCTTTATTTTGCCCAGCACCCATCATTCAGCCGAAATAAGTACCTTTTTTGCCGCTATCTCTCTGCACGCTTCGCCCAGCCAATAAACCAGTAACCAGTAACCAGCAATCAGCAATCAGCAATCAACAACTAGCAACCAACAACCAGCAGCCAATCCCGCCCTTTCTGCTATCCTGGGCAAAAAAGCCGCATAGGCGTCCGGCGGACCCCCATGCGGCTTGAATGACTCAACTAGTTCTCCGGTTTAAGCATTAACCTCTTCCGGATACATCGATTTGCGCAGGTTTTGGATTTCTTCGCTTTCCAGATATTCATCGTACGTCATGACGCGGTCGATGATGCCGTTTGGCGTAATTTCGATGATGCGGTTGGCGATCGTCTGGATAAACTGGTGGTCATGCGACGTAAACAAAATCGTCCCGTCGAAATCGATCAGCCCGTTGTTGAGCGCGGTGATCGACTCCAGGTCGAGGTGGTTGGTCGGCTCGTCGAACAGCAGCACGTTGGCGCCGTTCAGCATCATTTTCGCCAGCATGCAGCGGACCTTTTCGCCCCCGGACAGTACGCTCGCCTTCTTCAGCGCTTCTTCGCCCGAGAACAGCATCCGGCCCAGGAAGCCGCGCAGGAACGTTTCGTCCTGATCTTTCGAATATTGGCGCAGCCATTCCACCAGATTGAGCTCCACCCCGTCGAAATAATCCGAGTTGTCTTTCGGGAAATACGCCTGCGAAGTCGTTACGCCCCAGCTATACTCCCCGCCGTCCGCTTCCAGTTCGCCCATGAGGATCTGGAACAGCGTCGTTTTCGGCAGGCCGTTCGGACCTACAAAAGCGATCTTGTCGCCTTTGTTCACGACGAAGCTGACGTTATCCAGCGCTTTTTCGCCTTCCACCGTTTTCGTCAGCCCGTCGACCGTCAGCAGCTGCTTGCCCGCTTCCCGCTCCGCTTTAAAGTGCAGGAACGGATATTTCCGGTTGGACGGACGGATGTCCTCCAGCGTGATTTTGTCCAGCTGCTTCTTCCGCGAAGTCGCCTGCTTCGATTTCGAAGCGTTGGCGGAGAAGCGCTGAATAAACGCCTGCAGCTCTTTGATTTTCTCTTCCTTCTTCTTGTTGGCGTCCCGCTGCATCTGCAGCGCCAACTGGCTCGATTCGTACCAGAAATCGTAGTTGCCGACGTACAGCTGGATTTTGCCGAAATCGATATCCGCGATATGCGTGCACACCTTGTTCAGGAAGTGGCGGTCGTGGGATACGACGATAACGGTGCCTTCATAGTCCATCAGGAAGTTTTCCAGCCACTGGATCGATTCGAGGTCCAGGTGGTTCGTCGGTTCGTCGAGCAGCAGATTGTTCGGCCGGCCGAACAAAGCTTGGGCCAGCAATACGCGAACCTTCTCGTTGCCGCTCAGCTCGGCCATTTTCTTATCGTGCAGCTCGCGCGGAATGCCGAGGCCGATCAGCAGCGCGGCGGCGTCCGGCTCGGCGTCCCAGCCGTTCAGCTCGGCGAACTCGCCTTCCAATTCACCGGCCCGCAAACCGTCTTCCTCGGTGAAATCCGGTTTGGCGTAAAGGGCGTCCTTCTCTTTCATGATCGAATAGAGTCGCGTATGGCCCATAATAACCGTCTCCAGCACCGGATACTCGTCATACTCGAAATGGTTCTGCTTGAGCACGGCAAGTCTTTCCCCCGGCGTCATAAACACTTCGCCCTGGTTCGGTTCGATCTCCCCGGACAAAATTTTCAGGAACGTCGATTTCCCCGCCCCGTTCGCGCCGATGAGTCCATAGCAGTTGCCTGGCGTAAATTTTATATTTACATCTTCGAAAAGTGCCCGTTTTCCGTAGCGGAGCGTTACACCGTTAGTACTAATCATGTTAGGCATTACCATCCTTTATTGTTAATCACTACTGGCTTTAGATTATATCATAGATTCGTACATAAATTGAACCTTGGCCGCGATTTACCCGGGATTGGCAACAATTTCGCGCAAAAAACAACCCTATTCCCTCCTTTTCGGGAACAGGGTTGTCCGCATTTTGATAGACTTCAAGCATCATAATCCGGCGACGGCAAATCCGGTCGTGTTTTCCGCAATTTCGGTCCGGAACGTAACGCCGTCTTCGTTCCGCGATACGTTCACGGACAGATGTCCGTTTCCAATGGAGATGCGCCGCACCCGCAACGTGTTCATACCATCCGGCAGGAACGGCGACAGCCGGATCTCCTTCCGCAGCGCGTCCGGGTACAAACCGAGCATCACCTGCAGGAATGCAAGCGAAGTTCCGGCAGCCCAGGCCTGCGGGGAACAGGTCGTCGGGTACGGAACCGGATACCCCAGCTCGGAATCGTGGCCGCAGAACAGCTCGGGGAACCGTTGATATTCGAAGTACCGGGAAGCCTTCAATAAACCTTCGATCACCTGCTGCGCCTGGGCTTTGAAGCCCATTTTGCCTAGGCCGAGCAAAATCATCGCATTGTCGTGCGGCCAGACGCTGCCGTTATGATAGCTCATCGGATAGTAGCCGGCCGCATCCGTACTCATCGTACGGATACCGTAGCCGTTATACATATCCCGGCGCAGCAGCCGCTCCGCCTGGGCCTTGGCCCGGGAGCCGTCCGGCAAACCGCTCATAAACAAATGCCCCGGGTTCGAAGTCACGCTGCGCACCTGCCGCAGCTCTTTATCAAGAGCGATCGCGTAGCTTTGCTCGTCATCCATCCAGAAGGCCGACTCGAACCGCTCCTTTAACGCCTCGGCTTCCTCGGCCAGCCTGCGGGCCGCCTCCGGCTCGCCCATCAGCTCGAACAAGGGAGCGAGCGACCGCTTCGCCTGGTAGACGTAGCCCTGCACCTCCGCTAAAGCGATCGGCGATGCCGCGTACGTTCCGTTCTCGTGGATGACGGAGTTGGCCGAATCCTTCCACCCTTGGTTCGGGAAGCCTTTTTCCGCCTCCTGCTTGTACGCCATAAAACCGGAGCCCGCTTGCAGCGACGCGTCGATATATTCCAGGGCGCGCAGGATGTTCGGTCTGAGCTCCTTGACTAGCGAAAGGTCGCCCGTCCAGCGGTAATATTCGCCGATCAGGACCAGGAACAGCGGCGTGGAGTCGATCGTCCCGTAATAAGGCGAAAACGGCGATTGCTTCGTCGTGACCAGTTCCCCAAAGCGGATCTCGTGCATGATTTTGCCGGGCTGCTCGTCGCGCCAAGGATCGCTTTTCTCCCCTTGGTAAGCCGCCAGCGTGCGCAGCGTCCCGGATGCATGGCGCGGGTTCGCCGGGAGCATAAACAGCGAAGTGATCAGGCTGTCCCGGCCAAACGGAACGGCAAACCACGGCAGTCCGGCCACGGTCGTTTCGCCGAAGCCGATATCGGCCGTCAGCATGCGCAAATCCTGCAAGCCCCGCTGGTACAGGCCGTTAAATACCGGGAAATCCGATTCCACGCGGGCGTTGTCTTCATACCACCGCTCGTAAGATTGCTCCAGCTTCCGCAGCCCTTCCTCAAAGCCGAGCAACTTGCCCTCAGGATGCCGCTTGGACACCGGCGCAATAAAAAACGTGATTTCGCGTTCCTCTTTCGGCTTAAGGGATAGGGGAAACGATACCGTCCCATCCCGATGAACCGCTCCGCCCTGCGCGTCCCAGGTAATCCGGGCTTGTCTCCGTTCCCGGTCGGCGCCGACGTAACCAAGCATGATTTCCCCATCGCCGATGACCGGCTCCTCCATAAAGCCGACTTCCCCGCCACGGTATTTCCGCACCAGGAACATGTCCTGGAAATCAGCGCCAAAGGCGACGGACAGACCGAACCGGCTGTCATGCACAAAATAATTCGTAATCGCAATACGAACATATAAAATGCCGTCATAGATAAAGCAGTCGCGTTTAACCTCAATAGCCCCTTCATCCTTAACGTCCTTCATCAGCCGGAAGTTGGCCACATAGCTTTTGTCCCCGGCGGACGACAGCACCGCCGGCTTTTCTCCGTCAATGCGCAGCTCCATACGGCTCAAAAAGCGCGTATCCTGCGAATACAAGCCGTGCCCCTGTTCATTGCCGGGGGCGATGTCGCCGCTTAAATCCGTCAGCAGAAACAGATCTCCTTCTTTAATGACGCGATATTCCATAACCATCCCCCATCATCACATTAGGTTTATTTTGAAAGTATAACCATGGGCTTTGCCTTTCACCCCTGCTCGGATAACCCGGCCCCGGCCCGGCTTGTCCTGAACTGCCTGGGAGTGACTCCCGTAAATTTTTTGAACAGCTGCGTATAATAACTTTGGCTGCAAAATTTGAATGTAAAGGCGATTTCCGAGATCGGGCGGTTCGTATAGAGCAGCATATGCTTCGACTCCTCGATCTTCCGGCTGTTGACGTAATGGGTCAGGGACATGCCGGTCTCGCGCCCGAAGCGGTCCGACAAATAGCTGGGGTGTACGTTTAAATGGGCCGCGATTTGGGGCAGCGCTAGATCCTCAAAGATATTTTGCCGGATATAGTAAATCGCCAGGTTGACCAGGTGGGAATAAGGCAGTTCTTCCTGTTCCCGGCGAACCACCGACACGAATTGCACCAGCATCTCGTATTCAAACTGAACGGCACGGTCTACGTCCCCGATTTTTTCAATGTCCAAAATGATTTTGTCGCTAAGGTGGAAGGCGATTTCCGGATCGACGCCGCCTTTGATGATCGCGCGGGTGAACAGCGTGCACGAAGCGATCAGCGCATTTTTTTTCGAACGGAGCGGATAAGCGGCCAGCACGGCGCCCTCCAGTTCGTTGATTTTGGCCAGCGCTTGCTTTGCGCCCTGTTCGTTGCCCGTCCGGATCGCTTCCAGCAGCTCTTCCTCATAATCGACGGGGGGATGCACGAAATTTTCCCGCAGGTACCGCATTCGCTTCATAATCCTCCCTCCACCTAAAAATATTGATAAAAATCCAAAATATTTAGTATAACATTACCTTTTTAGATTCTAAAATTCAACCATAACACTTCCTGAGAGGAGCATAACCCATGACCTGGAAAATCGCCAATTCCGCCTTAACACAGTCCGAACTGCTCAATTTGGAAAGCGTTTTTGCGCTGGGCAACGGATATTTGGGCGTGCGGGGCAATTTTGAGGAAACGTACGGCCCGGAAATGGCCAGCATTCGCGGCACTTATTTAAACGCTTTTCACGATGTGATCGAAATTCCTTACGGCGAAAAACTGTTTGCCTTTCCGGACACGCAGCAAAAGCTGGTGAACAACATCGACGCGCAAACGGTGCTGCTTTATTTCGACGGCGACGCTGCTCCGTTCCGGCTCGATCATGGAACGATTACCGGATACGAACGGACCCTGCACATGGACAAAGGGTATTCGGAGCGGATCGTACAATGGAAATCCCCGCAGGGAAAAGAGGTCAAATTGACGTTCCGGCGGCTGGTGTCTTTCACGCGCCGCGAATTGTTTGCGATTGATATTTCTATCGAGCCCGTCAACTTCACCGGCAACTTGAAAATCGTGTCCATCGTAAACGGCAAGGTCGAAAATTACACCAACCCGAACGATCCCCGGGTCGGCGCCGGCCATGCCAAGCGGATGACGATCGCGGATGCCGGAGTTCAAGGCCAATATGGTTACGTCGTCGATGAAACGATGGTGTCCAAAATGAAAGCCGCCTGCGTTACGCGCCATCTGCTGGACGGCGAAGCCTCCGTCACGCTTGAAGCCGGCAGCGGCGAGAACAGCGGCGAAGTGACGTACACGGCCGTTTTGTCCCTGACCGGGCCGGTGCATTTTACGAAATACAACGTATATACCGACAATTTGCGCCACGGCGACGGCTTCCTGGGGCGGGCGCTGGAGCTGCACGAGCCGCTGTCGGGTCTGTCCTTTGAAGACCTGCTGGCCGAGCAGGCGGAATATATGAGCAGCTACTGGAAATCGGCCGACTGCATGATTCAAAACGACGACAAGCTGCAGGAAGGCATCCGTTTCAACCTGTACCAGCTGCTGCAATCGGCCGGCCGCGACGAACACAGCAACATTTCCGCCAAAGGCCTGAGCGGGGAAGGTTACGAAGGACACTACTTCTGGGATACGGAAATCTACATGTTCCCGGTGTTTTTGCTGACCCGGCCGGACATCGCCCGCCAGCTCTTGCTCTACCGCTACTCCAAGCTGGACGACGCCAGAGCGAGAGCGCGCCAAATGGGGCATAAGCAGGGAGCCTTGTTCCCTTGGCGCACCATTGCGGGAACGGAGTGCTCCTCCTTTTTCCCGTCGGGCACGGCGCAGTACCATATCAGCGCGGATATCGCCTACAGCTACATTCAATATTATCTCGCCGCGCAGGATAAAGATTTTCTGCTGAACTATGGAGCCGAGATGCTGATCGAAACCGCCCGCTTGTGGGCCGGCATCGGCCATTATTATCAGGGCGCTTTTCATATTGATGAGGTGACCGGGCCGGACGAGTACACATGCTGCGTCAACAACAACTATTACACGAACGTCATGGCCAAGCACAATTTAAAATGGGCCGCCAAAAGCTGCGCCATTTTGCAGGACTACGATCCTGCCGCCTACCGCGGGCTTTGCGAACGCCTTGGGGTAACGGAGACGGAAATCGCCGCTTGGGACAAAGCCGCCGCCGCGATGCTGCTGCCGTACGACGCCAGCCTAGGCATTAACCCACAGGACGACACGTTTCTGCGCAAAGCCGTGTGGGATTTCGAAAACACGCCAAAGGAAAACTATCCGCTGCTGCTGCACTACCACCCGCTGACGATATACCGTTATCAGGTGTGCAAGCAAGCGGATACCGTGCTCGCGCACTTTTTGCTGGAGGATGAGCAGGATTATGAAACGATCCGCCGTTCTTACGATTACTATGAAAAAATTACGACCCATGATTCGTCCTTGTCCTCCTGCATTTTCAGCATCATGGCCTCCAAAATCGGCAATATGGAAAAAGCGTACGAGTACTTTATCGAAACCGCGCGGCTCGATCTCGACAATACGCACGGCAATACGAAGGACGGTCTGCACCTGGCCAACATGGGCGGAACGTGGATGTCCATCGTGTACGGCTTTGCCGGCATGCGCCTCAAGGAATCCGGCCTTTCGCTGGCCCCGGCCATTCCGCAGGACTGGGAGCAATATGCCTTTCGCCTGACGTTCCGCAGCCGCCTGATCGACGTGCGCATCGGCCAAAAGAGCGTCGTTCTGGAACTAGCCGAAGGCGAAGCGATCGGACTTAAGCTGTACGAAGAAGACGTGACGCTGCAGCCGGGCGCCGCGCTTACCCGGGAGTTGCAGGGCTAACTGCTGAAAGCAGATTGCATAAAGATAAATAATTTAATGCATAGAGATTGAATTGCCCCTTCAACACAAGGGATCAAGTCAGAATCATCAATGAGGAATCAAAACCGAAGGAGTTTTATGCGGTTGGATCAAGCAGAAGGAGTTTTGTGCAAATGGATCAAGTTTTGAAGGCGGTCATTTTTGATCTGGACGGCGTCATTACGGATACCGCGGAATACCACTATCAAGCCTGGAAGGCAATCGCGGAGGAATTGAACATCCCGTTTACGCGCGAGTTTAACGAAAATCTCAAAGGCGTGTCCCGGATCGATTCCCTAAAGCTTCTGCTGGGGCAAGCGAATCCGCCTGCGGACTACAGTGAAGCGGAAATGAACGAGCTGGCCGACCGCAAAAACAAGCTGTACGTCGAACTGATCGGCAGCATTACGCCCGCCGACCTGCTGCCGGGAATCGACCGGTTTTTGAGCGAATTGCGGGAAGCCGGAATCAAGACGGGGATTGCTTCGGCTAGCAAAAACGCGCCGGCGGTGCTGCGCAGCCTCGGTGCCTCAGGCCGCTTCGACACTGTCGTAGACGTGACCAAGCTGAAAAACAACAAGCCGGATCCGGAAATTTTCCTGACCGCGGCCGCTTCCTTGGGCGTGGAGCCCGGCGCCTGCATCGGCATCGAGGACGCCGTCTCCGGCATCGACGCGATCAAGGCGGCCGGCATGTTCGCGGTAGCGATCGGCAGCGGCTCGCAGTTCCCGAAAGCGGACGTCGTGCTGCCCGGCACTGCCGGGCTGAATTACCGCGAGCTCGCGCAGCGGTTCGCCGAGGCGCGGCGTTAAGCGGCGAAGGCCGGGACGCCGTGGTAAGAAGCGGATGCGGGGACACGCGGTAACTCGCGAAAGTGCGAGGACAAGGTGCCGCTGCTACCCCGGAGAACCTTGGTAGTGCGTGGGCAAGGCGCCACCGCTACTCGCCGAACCCTTGGTAGTGCAGGGCAAAGCGCCGCTGTTACTCGCCGAACCTTGGTAGTGCGGGGGCAAAGACCGTTGCTATTCGCCGAACCTTGGTAGTGCGGGGGGAGCGGCGAAAACTGCGACGGGGGCAGCGGGAGAGCAACAGCGGAACCAGAGAGTTAATCCGGAGGGGCAAACCGGAGGGGCAAACCGGAGGGCCAGTCCGGGGAGCCAGTCCGGGGAGCCAGTCCGGGGAGCCGCCCGGGGAGCCAACTATGGAGAGCCGTGCTGCGGGAAGCCGAGCTACAGATGGTTGGCCTGCGGGGGCCACTCGGAGATAACGGCAATTTTGGTCGCTATTTTGCATATTTTGCCCCTCATCAGAGAAATAGCGACACTTTTGGTACCTATTTTTCACCAATCTTGGAAAAGTACCCTTCTAAGCTCTCACTTTCCAAAAATAACGGCAAAAAAATCCCTTATTTGTGCCGAACCCCTTACCCAGGGAAAATAACGTCATTTTGTGCCGCTATTTCCGCACGCCGCCCATGCCCCAGGATAAATAGAAACCCGCCGCAGGCCCTTCGCCTTGGTCGGTGGGTTTTATTTTAGACCACAAAAACGTGAACTTCTTTCCCTCACGACTCCCGCTCCGGCAACCGGAACGTTTCCCCGTGGTGCAGAATCCGTACCGTCTCGGCAGGTATGCCGCGGCGTTTGCGGTCCGCTTCCAGGCGGTCGAGCGCTTCCCGCGCCGTATCGTCGGCCAAGCGAAACGTGCCGTAATGCATCGGGATCATCAGCTTGCCTTTGACGTCGACGAAAGCCTGCAGCGCCTCTTCCGGCGTGGTGTGCTGGCTCGTCATAAACCATTCAGGCTCGTACGCCCCGATCGGCAGCAGCGCCACGTCGATATTGAACCGCTCGCCGATTTCCCGGAAACCGCGGAAATACCCGCTGTCCCCGGCAAAATAAATAACCTGCGGTTTTTGGCCTCCTTGTTCCAGCCGGCCTTGTTCGTGCCCGCCTAGTTCGCGGCCGTCCCGTTCATGCCTGCCCTGTTCGTGGCCGCCCTGTCCGTACCCGCCTTGTTCGCGGCCGTCCCGTTCATGCCCGCCCTGTCCGGGCACCGCCGGCTCCAGGACGAAGCCGCCCCAATGCGACGTGTTCGTATCGAACGGGGTGCGCCGGGTCCAATGCTGGGTCGGCACAAACGTGATTTTCGCGTCTCCTACCCGCAGGTCTTCCCACCAGCTCAGCTCACGCGTCCGCCGAAAGCCTTTGCGGATCATTTTGGCCCCCAGGCCGGCCGGCACGAGCAGCTGCGTATCGCTCCCGTACAAACGCCGAATGGAGGCGACATGCATATGATCGTAGTGGGAGTGCGAAATGAGAATGACGTCGACGTCCGGGACGTCTTCGATCGGGATTCCGGGCGCGGTCAGCCGCCGCGTCAATCCCATGCGCCAAGCCCACACCGGATCGGTCACGATATTAAGTCCAAGATACTGAATGAGAAAAGTGGAATGACCGATCCAGGTTACCGTCGTGTCCCGCCGGTTTTGCCGCAAATAATCGAGGTCCGGCGGCGAATGGGGAATAACGTAAGAATAGTCCTTCTTTTTGCTGCGGCGCTCTTCCCGCCATTGCTTGAACTGCTTCAACGTTTTGTCGGTGGTTACATTATCGAGATTGTTGTAGCGCGTTCTCGGCATGGATCCAGGTGCTCCTCTCCGATTTCTTTCTTTCCATTCTAAAACAATCCCGGAGGCAATCCAAATACGCCAAGTCCGGTTGCTGCAATAATATATGTCATGTACTAAGATTATTGTGTTCTTAGGCTACCTTTTTATTCCTTTGCCTATATAAGTTGAACTATTGATTGTACGGATCAGGCCAGCCGTGTGAAATGTTCTTACGATTGCTATTGTTCGCAGATTTCTATTGATTTTATAGATTCCAACAAGGAAGAAATGCGCTCACAAAGGCGACCACTACCGTTTCTTCAGAATCATTTCCCACTCTTGCCTCACTTTCGTATTTCTTTAGTTCAACTTATATAGATGGATAGCCAAGGCGATGGTCTATAGCGGCGGACGAAAAGCTTGGGCAAACGGAAAGGTTGAGGTACAATATATGGGAAAGGAGATGTGAAACTTTTATGAAAATTGTATTTATCGAACCGACTCCCAGTCCCAATACGATGAAGCTGCATTTGGACGAAAGCCTGGAGCCGGGGATTCGAAAAACATATACCCCAGACAATGAACGCTCCGCCCCTGCCTGGATCCGCAATCTGCTCGGCATCCCCGGGGTGAAAAGCGTGTTCCATACCCTCGATTTCGTCGCTTTGGACCGGAAAGGCAGCGCTGACTGGGCCGCCATCTTGTCCGAGGTGCAAAAACAATTCGGCCAGGAAGGCGTCGAATCCGCCTGGAGCCCGGAGAGCGACGAGGCGGCCGCGTACGGGGAAGCACAGGTATTCGTGCAGTTTTTCCGCGGCATCCCGATGCAAATCCGGGTCAAGGCGGGAAGCAAGGAAGAGCGTATCTCCTTGTCCGAGCGGTTCGTAAACGCGGTTACGGAGGTGGCCAGCGCCACGCTGATCAAGGAGCGCAAGCTGACCGACTACGGCGTGCGCTACGGGGAGCTCGCGGAGATCGCCCGCGAGGTCGAGCAGGAGCTGGAAGCGGCGTACCCGCCCGAGCGGCTTACGGGGATCGTCGCCCAGGCGATCGCCCACGGCCGCAGCGAGACCGAGTTCGTCGAGCAGCGGCGCGAGCTGAGCCTGGATGAGATCCGCGAGCGGTTCGCGGACAGCGACTGGCGCATCCGCTACGCCGCGCTCGAGGCGCTGCAGCAGCCGGGCCCCGAAGCTCTGCCGCTGCTGGCCCAAGCGCTGCGCGACCCGCAGATGCAGCTCCGCCGGCTCGCCGTCGTCTACCTCGGCGACGTGCGGACGCCGGAGGCAATGGAGTTGCTGTATGAAGCGCTGCGCGACTCCTCCGCCGCCGTGCGGCGCACCGCCGGCGACACGCTGTCCGACATCGGCGATCCCGCGGCCACGGGGCCGATGATCGCGGCGCTGCGGGACAGCAGCAAGCTGGTCCGCTGGCGGGCCGCCCGCTTCCTGTACGAGGTCGGAACCGACGACGCGCTGGAAGCGCTGCGGGCGGCGGCGGACGATCCCGAGTTCGAAGTCGGCCTGCAGGCGAGAATGGCCGTGGAACGGATCGAATCCGGCGAACAAGCCGCCGGTACCGTCTGGCAGCAAATGGCGAACCGGGACCGCGGCGAAGCCCGAAATTAAAAAATTCACCGAAAATTCGCTTCGGCGAGGCAGGTTGTCATTATTTTGGCATTGCCCGCCCGTCCAACCTTGTTTTATACTATTAAAATGTGTTCAAGTGCAAAGTGAATAAATAACCTCATCATTACGGTGAGGTAGAGGTCGCGATTGCGATGAGTACACCGGAGGAGGCGCTTAGAAGCCGCCAGAGAATCCGGATGGAAAGGCGCCGTCGCCGAAGCTTATTAGCCGGCTTCTAAGGCTGTAGGCTGGGGCTGTTGCCGAAAGGGACAGAACTGTCACGATGGTTCCCGTCACCCGGGGAACTTCGTGTTGAGCTATCTTCATGGTATGGTGGGATACACGGTATATACAGGCCGCGGAATCCTTTCCGCGGCCCTTTTTTGCTCGCTCCAAGCCTCGGCCTGTACCTGAATGCATCTTCGGCCCCGCGCCGAGGGAATATTAGGATACCGAAGGAGTGTTTTTCTCATGAGCAATAAAAAAACAGGGACGGACGGGCGGCTGAACCCGGGCTTAAAAGCCCGCCACATGACGATGATCGCGCTTGGCGGCTCGATCGGAACCGGCTTGTTCCTGGCCTCGGGCGGCGCGATCGCATCCGCCGGACCGGGCGGAGCGCTGCTCGCCTACGCGGCTGTCGGCATTATGGTCTATTTTCTGATGACCAGCTTGGGGGAGCTGGCGACGTATCTGCCGGACTCCGGCTCTTTTGAAACCTACGCCTCCCGTTTCGTCGATCCTTCGCTGGGCTTCGCGATGGGCTGGAATTTCTGGTACAACTGGGCGATTACGATCGCGGCCGAACTGTCGGCCGCCACGCTCATTATCAAATACTGGTTCCCGAACAGTCCTTCGCTCCTGTGGAGCGTGCTGTTCCTCGCCTTGATCCTCGGGCTCAACATTTTGTCGGTCAAAGGCTACGGGGAGTCGGAATACTGGTTTGCGACGATCAAAATCGCCGTCGTCATCATCTTCCTGGTCGTCGGCGTCCTGATGATCTTCGGAATCATGGGCGGCGAAGCGGTCGGATTTTCCAACTTTACGATCGGCGACGGGCCGTTCCACGGCGGATTTTTCGCCTTCCTCGGCGTCTTTATGGCCGCCGGCTTCTCCTTCCAAGGCACGGAGATGGTCGGCGTGGCCGCCGGGGAAAGCAACAACCCGCGCGAGCATGTACCGCGGGCGATCCGGCAGGTCTTTTGGCGGATTCTGCTTTTTTACATTTTAGCTATTCTCGTCATCGGTTTGCTGATCCCTTATACGAATCCGAATTTGCTCAAAAGCGGTCTGGAAAGCATCGGCGTCAGCCCCTTCACCCTGGTGTTCGAAAAAGCCGGGCTCGCCTTTGCGGCTTCGGTCATGAACGCGGTCATTTTGTCTTCCGTGCTGTCGGCCGGCAACTCCGGGATGTACGCCTCTTCGCGGGTGCTTTATTCCCTGGCCCTGCGCGGCAAGGCGCCGAAATTCCTCGGCAAATTGAACCGGCGCGGCATCCCGGTGAACGCCCTGCTTCTCACGACGCTCGTCGGCATGCTGGCTTTCCTGGCTTCGCTGTTCGGCGACGGCGTCGTCTACAACTGGCTGCTGAACGCTTCAGGCATGTGCGGATTCATCACCTGGCTTGGCATCGCCATTAGCCATTACCGTTTCCGCCGGGCCTACATGGCCCAAGGCCGCGACTTGAACGATCTGCCGTATAAAGCGCGCTGGTTCCCGTTTGGCCCGATATTCGCCTTCATCCTTTGCTTTATCGTCATTCTCGGGCAAAACCTGTCCGCCTTCTCGGGCGAAACCATTGATTGGTACGGCGTCATTGTTTCCTACATCAGCGTTCCGTTGTTCCTTCTCGTGTGGCTCGGGTACAAATGGACCAAAAAGTCCAAGCTGATCCCGCTGGACAAATGCGATCTCGAAGTACCGGATCAACGTTAACGCCTCACCAAAAAACCGGCTTCATGGAAGAATTTTTTCTCCCGTGAAGCCGGTTTTGCATATTACACACTATTTCTCCCAAACGATTTCAACCTTCAAATCATTCGTGCCTTCAAGTTGTTCCTCGTTATACTTGATGTTTTGAAGATTTAAGGTATAGAGCTCTCTGAGATGGCGGAGCAAGCTCTGCTCTGAACCGCTGTATCTGATGGTGACCGAAGACCGATTGTCGTTCAGGGCTTCGACGACTTTGCTGCGGATTCCTTCTCTGCTCGTCACAACCGCGCCGTCATCAAACAAATCGTATTCCAGCGTTTTATATAGTTCCTTGTAATATCCGGTGTTCCCTCCGCCTGCGGCAATCAGCGAACCTAACACGTCCCGGTAAGCGGTCGCGGCGGCCGGATAACTAAGCGTCCAGCTATGGTCTTTCCGAATCTGATCGTCCGTCAGCAAAAAATACGTATATCGCACACGGTCGCCCTCGTCCGGCACCGGATCGTCCCATGTCGTGTCGAGATGATACCATTTGCCGTCCAGCAGCACCAGATTCCAGGCATGCGCGGTATTGTTCACTTTGCCCTCGATAATTAGATTGTCTATCCCCGCGTCCCGGAGCATCCGATAGGTCATTAGCGCATAACCCTGGCAGACGGCTTCGCGGGTCGTCAACCCTTCGTAGGCCGTAAATTTCTGCAGATCCTGGTCATATTTCAAATACCGCACCACATAGTCATGAACCGCTTTGATTTTTTGGTGATCGTTCATGTCCGGTTGAATGATTTCCGCCACGATGCTCTTTATTTTCGCGAAAACATAGTTGGATTGCTCCAACGTCTCCCGGTATTGAAATTTGACCGAAACCGTCGCGAATTCCGACGTTCCTTCCCATTCGTAGGAATAACGATTCACCACGTATTTCGTATAGGGATCCTGATCCAGCGCTTGGCTCATAGCCGTGCTCATCAGGCTTTCCAGCTTTGCCGTACTCCCTTTATACAACAGTTTGATTTGTGTCTTGCGGGCTTCAAGCCCCGCCGCCAATTGGTCTTGTATTTCCTTGGCCGACGTTACGCTGGATATCGCAGGCGCGGCGTAAGCTATTGTGGTTTTCCATTCACCCGAAGCCGTGCCGAACAACAATGTACCGGCAATTCCCGCTGCAGCAAATTTTCTCATGGATGTCCATTCCACAACCAACAGCTCCTTCCCTCTATCCGGCTTGTTGTCGGTGCATCAAGCCTTGATAGCTTGTTCCAGCATCTTCTTGAGGCTTATTGTACCATAGCTCCCGTTAAAAAAGCTTACTAGTTTTGTCGAACCGTCTGCCCTTTGGCCGTTGCGCGAAAAGACGCAATTTCTCCCCAATTTTGCCGCTTTCGCGCATTACAATTTTAAAAAAATAGAAGTATAATAAAAAACATAGAATTTGTGATATATATCATTGCCGAAAAATATAAATTGTTTACATGGAGATGCGTTTGCTCATGACCATCGTGGATACTTCCGATATTTCCGTTGAAATGTTTGTTGCCGTCATGTTCTTCTTGCTGCTGATCGCCCCCTTGGTGAGCCTGGGAGTTATGCGGTTGTTCCAGGGGCGGAAAAAAGCCGGATTTACCCTCCTCGGCTGCGGGGTGGCAGGGTATCTGATCTTTCAGCTTCTCGCCGGATGGTTGAGCTGATTTGGGCGGAACAAAAAAGAGCATCGTCCTTGACGGCCGTGCAGGCTGCAAGGGCGGTGCTCTTTCGGGTTCCGGCTGGCGGCTGGCCTTACGCCAATTCCGCCAACGCTTTATCGAACTGGGTTTTGTTCATGCCCAAGATGCGGTGCTCGCCGATGACCGTTACCGGAACGGCGCGCATGCCCATGTCCCAAACTTGCTGTGCGTATTCGTCGTTTTGCTCGATGTTGCGCTCTTCATAAGCGACGCCTTTGTCGCTCAGAAAGCTTTTCACTTGTTTGCAATGCGGGCAATTGGTGCTGGTGTATACAATTACGCTTGCCATGATGATTTCTCCCTTCCTATCCGGAACTAATTTGTTTTTCCGGTGATTTTATTTTGCGGCCGCGGCGGCCGTTTCATGCTCAAGGTTTTCGATGTATTTCTCACAGTCGATCGCGGCCATGCAGCCGCTGCCCGCGGCGGTGATCGCCTGGCGATAGCGGTTATCCTGCACGTCGCCGCAAGCGAATACGCCCGGTACGTTCGTTTCCGACGTGCCCGGTTTGACCACGATATAGCCGTTCGCGTCCGTATCGATCTGCCCGCCGAGGAACGCCGTGTTCGGCTGGTGGCCGATCGCGACGAACACCCCGCTCGCGCTGATGATCTCTTCTTCACCGGTCGCGTTGTTCCGCACTTTCAGGCCGGTTACGCCGTTTTCGCCGGCGATGACTTCCAGCGGCGTGCGGTTCAGCGCCATTTCGATCTTCTCGTTGGCGCGGGCGCGATCCTGCATGATCTTCGAAGCGCGCAGCTCATCGCGGCGATGGACGAGCGTCACCTTCGTCGCGAAGCGGGTCAGGAAGCCGGCTTCCTCAAGTGCGGAGTCGCCGCCGCCAACGACGACGATTTCCTTGCCGCGGAAGAAAAATCCGTCGCAGGTGGCGCAGGTGCTTACGCCGCGTCCAACGTTATCCTGCTCGCCGGGGATTCCCAAATATTTGGCCGTCGCGCCGGTCGACAAAACGAGCGTTTCGGTAACGAGTTCGCCGATCCCTTCCACTTGCAGCTTAAACGGACGTTTGCTCAAATCAACGCTGTTGACCCAGCCGGTGCGGAATTCCGCGCCGAAACGCTCGGCCTGTTTGCGCATGTTGTCCATCAATTCCGGACCCATGATTCCTTCCGGGAACCCCGGGAAGTTTTCCACTTCCGTCGTCGTCGTCAGTTGTCCGCCCGGCTGCGGTCCCTCGATGATCAGCGGGTTCAAGTTGGCGCGGGCCAGATAAATGGCCGCCGTAAGTCCGGCCGGACCGGTACCGATAATAATCGATTTATACATAATGGCATCCTCCTAAAAGTGTGATCGATAGAAAGTAAGCACTCTATTTCAGGCAATCTGCTATATAAGTTGAACAATATTATACGGATCAGGGCAGCCGTGTGAAATGTTCTTACGATCGCTGCCCGCCCCAGATTTCTATGATTACGTAGATTCATACAAGGTAGAAATCCGCTCACAAAGGCGACCACTGCCGTTTCTTCAGAATCATTTCACACTCTTGCCTTACTCTCGTTTTTCTTTAGTTCAACTTATATAGTAAGGCTTCGACACACTGTTTTTTTTTATATCAAGATGGAAAATCTATGATCTACTTCAATTATGTTAAAACGACTGCATGGTGTCAACAAGCGTACCGGAACGGTTCTGTGAAGTTTAAATGAAGGAATGATGAAGAGGCGTCCGCTTTTTTTGCGCAGCCCCGAATTACCTGAGCAGCCGCAGCCCGTTCAAAATGACGAGCAGCGTGCTGCCCTCATGCCCCACAACACCAAGCGGCAGAGGGATGCCGCGCAAAAAATTGCTCGCGATCAGCAGCAGGATGACCGCGCCGGCAAAAACAAGATTTTGCTTGACGATTCTCCGGGCCCGGCGGGCGAGCGAGATCGCCTCGGCAACCCGCTCCAGACTGTCGTTCATCAGCACAACGTCCGCAACCTCCAGCGCCGCGGCGCTTCCGCCTCCGCCCATGGCCACCCCGACCGTCGCCGCCGCCAACGCCGGCGCGTCATTGACACCGTCGCCGACCATGACGACGCTGCCGTAACGGCTGCGCAGCGCCTTCACATGCTCCACCTTGTCCTGGGGCAGCAGGTCCCCGTACACAAGATCGATCCCCGCTTCCCTGGCGACCGCGCGGGCGGTGCCGCCGCGATCGCCGGTCAGCATCGCGGCGGCGATCCCCAGCCGGTGCAGGCGGTCGACCGCCGCCTTGGCCTGAGGGCGAATCCGGTCCCGCAGCGAGATCAGCCCGGCGTATTCCCCGCTGGCCTGAATCGCGGAAACCGTATGCCCTTCCGCGATCCAGGCCCGCATCCGTTCGGCGAACTCGGGCGGCAAATTCGGATCATCTTCATCCGCCTTGCCGACCCTCCACACCTCGCCGCCGATCTTGGCCTCAATGCCCCAGCCGGGCAGCGCCTGCAATTCATCCGCACTCCGGATGGTCAGGCCTTCTTCTTCGGCTTTGCGCACGATCGCCTCGGCCAGCGGATGCTCGGACAAACTCTCCGCCGCCGCGCAAGCGGCCAGCACCCGCAGCCGGTCATATCCCTCGGCCACGTACAGCTCGGTAACCTCCGGAATCCCCTCCGTCAACGTGCCGGTCTTGTCGAAGGCGACGACGCGCGCGCCGCCGAGCAGGTCCATATAAGCGGCGCCTTTGAACAGCACGCCGTTTCGCGCGCTTTTGGACATTGCCGACAGCATCGCCGGCATCACGGAGGATACGAGCGCGCAGGGCGAAGCCACGACGAGAAACACCATCGCTTTATAGAAAGCCGCCGGCCAGCTCCATCCGAAAGTCAGCGGGGCGAGCAGAACAAGCGCCGCAGTGACCAGGAGCACCGCCTTGGCATAAATGCCTTCAAGCCGCTTAATAAAGCGCTCCGTCTTCGGCACCTCCCGCTCGGCTTGCTCCACCAGGGCGATGATTTTGGCAAACAGCGTACCGTCCGCCGGACTGGTCACCTCCACATACAGCGCTCCTTCGCCGTTGATCGTTCCGGCGTATACGCCGTCGCCGGCGCGTTTGTCCACCGGCATCGACTCGCCCGTAATCGCGGATTGGTTGACGGAAGAGCCCCCGCTGCTCACGATGCCGTCCGCCGGGATCACCTCGCCGGGTTTTACCAGGACCAAATCCCCGACCAGCAGCGTTTCGGCCGCGACCTCCTTCATTCCGTCCGCATCGATCCGCAGGGCCGTTTCCGGTTTCATCGCGGCCAGCGCCGAGATGTCCCTGCGGCTTTGCTCGCCGGCAAACGACTCCAGCGCACCGCTTAACGCGAAAATGAAGATAAGCATCGCGCCTTCGTTCCAATACCCGATCGATGCCGCTCCAAGCGCGGCGGCGATCATCAGCAGGTTAACGTCCAAATCCCTATCCTTAAATAAAGTAGCCAGCCCCTCCCGCGCTTTCACGAACCCGCCGACAATATAAGCGGTTATATAAAGAACGACCGACAACATAGGCAGCCAGGCGTGCAGCCCCCAAGCGGTACACATCAGCGCTCCACTGGCCAGAGCCAGCAGCATTTCCCGGTGCCGCAGCAGCCGAAGCGCCGGGAAACGGCGCTGCTTCCCCGGATCGGGCAGGCCCGCCGATGGCTTGGCGGCAGGCAAGGTTTGGTGAGTGGCACTCATAAAAATATCCCCTTTCATGATCGGATAACGTCCTCAATTGAGAATGAATACTATTGTTAACCCCCTAAAAATGGCACATGCTGCCCCGGGATCTCCCGGAGCAGCATGCAATTGAGAACGATAATCATTTTTGTATTGGTACAATAATGTTGGTTTTGAGAAACTTTGCTTTTATTTTAAACTAAATTCTTCGGTATGTAAATGCTATATTGCATTATTCAGTACAGGGTATTATACTGAACTCATCTAGTCGATAATATCCAGTACTGAACAAAATCTATTTGTTGGATCATCCGATCCGCATCCTGTCGTAACTACCGAGGTGTTGCCAATGAATGTACAGTTCAAAAAAGGAGCGCTGGAGCTCTGCGTGCTCGTTCTGATTTCCCAAAAGGACTATTACGGCTATGAGCTTGCGCAGAAAATCAGCGAAAAAATCGAACTGGCGGAAGGAACGCTGTACCCCATCCTGCGCAGGTTGACCAAAGACAACTACCTGACCTGTTATTTGTCCGATTCTTCGGAAGGGCCGCCGCGCAAATACTACTCGATCACCGCGCCGGGACAGGAGCAGCTTGCCGAGCTTATCGCGCAATGGATGCCATTTGCCAAGGCGGTTGATGACTTTATCGCAGAAGGGACGAGTAGCCATGGGGAGAACTGAATTTATGCGCACCCTGGAAGGGTTGCTGATCGGCATACCTCCGGAGGAGCGCAAAGAAATTTTGTACGATTACGAGGAGCATTTCGAGGCAGGCGCAGCCGCCGGGAAAAGCGAGGAAGAAATCATTAAAAAGCTGGGGACGCCTTCACTGCTGGCCAAGGAACTGCTGCTCGATTACAGTATTTCGGTGGCCGAGCGCAAGAAAAGCTTAGCCAATGTGATGCGCGCGGTGCTGCGGGCCGCTGGAATGAGCTTTATCAATATGCTCGCCGTCGCCTTGCCCGTAGCGATCCTGCTGCTCCTAGCCGCCTCTCTCAGCATCATCGCCGCCGCTATGCTGCTTAGTCCGCTGTTGATCATCATCTCCTTGATCCAGCGCGGATTCGAGTTGTTTCTTTTCAACCTGTTCGCAACCATGACGTTGTTTAGCCTGGGAATCCTGCTTGCCGTGGGCCTCAGACAGCTTGCCGGGCGGCTGTACGGCGTGATCTTACGGTTGGTCAAAAATAAATCCGGATTTCAAGGGAGCGTTTCGCTATGAAAAAAATCGTCTATTTTGCCATAGGCTTGCTGCTCATCGGACTGACCGGAACCATCGTCACCTTTCCCAAAGCGGATACACTTAAGGCGTTTGGCCTTTTTCAGGAAGACAAGGAAACGGCCCCAGAGCAGGACGGAAGCCGGAACGCTCCGGACCGTGACCGGCAGGCAACGCCGAATGACCCGGACGGGATCATCGAGGATTTTCAAACCGATTTGATGGAAGGAACCACCGATATGGTGGGCGGAATTTTGGATAATGTCTCCGAAATCGTCGACGACGCCGTGTCCCGCGATTCCACGGATGATCCCGATAACGCCAAAAGCCGGCGCATCTCCCTCTCCGAAAATCTCGCCGCCCAAGGAATCCGCAACATCGTCATCGATACCGCCGCCTCCGACGTAAAGCTCACTGCCTCCGCTGCATCGGACATTGAAGCCAAACTGACGGGGAAGGTGAGAAGCGGCATTAAAGACAACGAGCTCACCCCTTTGTTAAACAAGGAAGGCGACACGCTGTACATTCAAACGGAACGGGAGAAAAAAGACGGCAAAAGCTTCCGCGCCGATCTGGCGTTAACCGTGACCATTCCGGCGGCGCAGTCTTTTGAAAAGTTGTCCATTAGCACGGTCAGCGGGGACATCGAAACCTCCAATCTGGAGATGAAGCAGGCCATCAAGCTTGAGACCACAAACGGGGAAATCACGTTAGACCGCGCTAAAGCGGCCAAAATAGAACTGAACAGCGTCAACGGCAGCATCGAGGCCTCCGCCCTGAAAGGCGAAATTGCCGCCAGTTCCGTGAATGGAGACCTGGACCTCGGCTTGCAGACGGTCGATCTGGCCGGGGACATCACGGCCGAATCCATCCATGGGGATATCGACATCGTCTTGAAAAAGAATCAGCCGCTATCGCTGGAGTTCACCACGGTAGGCGGGGAAGCTGAGGTGAATGTCCCGGACATGGATTTTAGCCGCCGGACGGATCAGGGGATCGCGGGAAAAGTCGGCAGCGGTAAATATAGCGTCAAGGCAGCCACAACAACGGGCGATTTTACATTGGAATAATGGGGCAAGGAACAAGACGGGGCCGGTCTGTCTCTGCGTCAGGCATAAGATCGCCCCTTCTTGTTAACCGGCACCCCCATTCTAACGGATGCCACAACCGCTATTTGCTGCAACAACACCGATTTCAAACTCTAACGGATGCCATAGCGCTTATTTCGCTAAAAACCAGCTATTGGGGCCCAAATTAAGACAAATAACGGCGCTCGCAACCGTTAGATTTTAGAAAGGGGCTCTTTTCGCAAAATAACGGCTGCTGCAACCGTTAGATTTCCGGCAGGCGTGTTCCCTGTCGGAAACCTGCACTGTTACGGGAAACCTCAAAAGTACGTACTAGGGCTCTTTAGGAAACACGATTTCTTTCCGTTCTGCAACGACCCCGGTTTGCGGCTCTGACGTATGCGGTTCTGCCATTCGCGACCATGACGTGCGCGCCTTTGCCGGGAGCATTTCCGGCAGATCCGCCTCGCTCGCGGGCCGTTTTTCTTTCTTGTGAACATCGTAGTAGAAATAGGCCGGTTCCTTCTCTGCCATCCCATAAGTATTGCTGCCGTCCGGCTCGAACCGGTAGGACTTGACGAGCGCGGTGGAGTCATCAAGCCAGCCGGCGATATCGAGCGCGCGGTCGTCCCCCGCATCCGCCTTAATCGATCCCAAAGCGCCCCCGTCTCTGCCGTAGAAATCAATGCGCTGGGGGGCAATGCTTAAATAGTCGATATCGATGTCTTTAATCCGGCTATGCTCTCCCGGAGAAGACTCCATCCAAGCGATCGAACCGGACGGGTTCCACTTGATTTTTTCGGACGGAACATACTTGTCCTCAGACAGCTTGATTTTCCCGAGCGCAGCGCTTTTTATATCATAGAAAGTCACCTTTCCGCTCTCATCGTCATGAGCAAACCGTTCAAAATCAGGCGACAGGAACAAGGACGGAGCCCCGGTCGTCGAGTGCGGAATCACCCGGAACAACCGGTCCGGAGCATCATCTTTCCCGCCCTGCAAATCAAACACTCTCACCAAACCCAAGTAGCTCTGCAAAAATACTTTCATCCGCTCGCCGTCCCAATGGTATTGGTAAATATAGTCATACTCTTCCGGCAACGGCCAAAAATCTTCCCTGATCCGTGCAATTTTCCCCGTCCGCACATTATACTCGGAAAGATGATACTTTCCGCCTTGCCCTATGATTTCCGGCTCCAAAAACAGCACCCGCTCCTCATCCGCTTTGACGAGCAGTTGCCCGATAAACGTATTATACCAGCGGTTGTTCGTGTCCGTGATCCCCTCGCTCCAGACGGTCTTCACCTGGTCTTCGCCCGTTTTATGGGACAGCAGAACTTTGATCACATCATCGTCCCCATAAAATACATTGGCCATCACCAACGTTTGTCCCTCCAGCTCAACCACCGCCTCGTAGTCGATGCTGTAATCCGCCAGGCCGGCCGGAACTGCGACAAGTTCTCCCTTCGCATTCCGGCTTGCGCTAAATTCACCTTTTGCCAGCTTGACGCTCTGCGCCGGCATCTTTTCCTGTGCTCCACCTTGCTCAGCTACTTTTACGCGTGTTGCCTCTCCCTGACTAGCCGGCAACGACGCATTCCCTGACTCCTGCTGGGACGCGTCCCGCGCAGCGTTTTCTCCCCCGTTAACCGGACGGTTTGCCGGCGAGCAGCTCACCAGCAGCAGTCCGGCGGCAGCCGCAGCCGGGAGCAGCCATTTTATCTTTTTCAAAAAATCAACCTCCTCAAAAACGTATATAAACAACCCTAAGGATTCGTTATCTCTGCGCTGTCTAAATCTTAAACGCGGCCGCTCTGCCAATAGTTTCATCTTCATCCTAACCTGTGCAGCCTTTCAGCATGATGGTGCTTGCACCTGGGGCTCCAGGCGAGCAGAACGCCGCCGAACCTCAAAACGGGAGTCCGCCGATAAGTCGGCGGTACTTTTTTGTGTTGTACCGAACCGCAACATCCTGCTGGAGCCAGGCTGCTTGAGAAAATCCGGCGAAAAAATAAGAACAAAAAATGTCTTTATTTCGGCGATATCCATCCATTTGAGAGAAATAGAGTCAATCTAGGTCGCTATTTTCCCTCGGCTTGAGGAAATACCCGCGTTCCGGACTGTTCGTAGGAAAATAAGTACATGAAATGCTGCTAATGGTGATAAACATGTTAGGTTCCGGATAATAAGTACATAAAGTGCCGCTATTTTGCAGGGGAACGCTTTTGTAGGGAAACGCTTTTGCAGGGGGGCGCTTTTGAAGCGAGGCGCTATCTTTATCTTGACCTGGCCGTTCCATTTAGCTGGCCCCAGCCACCACTTCTATGATCACAAAAAACCGCTGTCCGGCCGGATGATGTGATCCCGACACCGAAACAGCGGCTTTTCGCTTAATGATAATACGTTGAATTATGCCTGGCTGGCGGCGATCGCCTGCTCCAGGTCGTACAGGATGTCGTCGATCGACTCGGTGCCGACGGACAGGCGGACCAGTTCCGGATTGACGCCGGCCGCCAATTGCTCCTCTTCCGTCAGCTGCTGGTGCGTCGTGCTCGTCGGATGGATAATGAGCGACTTCGAATCCCCGACATTGGCCAGGTGCGAGAACAGCTTCACGTTTTCGATCAGCTTGCGCCCGGCTTCTACGCCGCCCTTAATGCCGAAGGTAAGGATCGCGCCCTGCCCTTTCGGCAAATATTTTTGCGCCAGCTTGTAGGATTCGTGGCTCGGCAGCCCGGCGTAGCTGACCCACTCCACTTTGTCGTGGGCTTCCAAGTACTGCGCCACCTTCAGCGCGTTTTGGCTGTGGCGTTCGATGCGCAGATGCAGCGTCTCCAGCCCCTGCAGCAGCAGCCAGGCGTTAAACGGCGACAGCGGAGCGCCGAGGTCGCGCTGCAATTGGACGCGCGCCTTGATGATGTACGCCAGCGGTCCGACGGCGTCCGTATAGACAACGCCATGGTAGCTCGGATCCGGCTCCGTCAGGCCGGGGAACTTCCCGCTCGCCGACCAGTCGAATTTGCCGCTGTCGACGATGATCCCGCCGATGGACGTGCCGTGCCCGCCGATGAACTTCGTGGCCGAATGCACGACGATGTCCGCGCCGAAATCGATCGGGCGCAGCAGGTACGGGCTCGGGAACGTATTGTCGACGATCAGCGGAATTCCGTGCTCATGGGCGATCGCGGCCACCGCCTCGATATCGAGCACGTCGCCCTTCGGGTTGCCGAGCGTTTCGGCATAAAGCGCTTTCGTCTTGTCCGTGATGGCCGCGCGGAAGTTGTCGGGATTTGCGGAATCGACGAATTTGACCTTGATGCCAAGCTTCGGCAGCGTCGTTGAAAACAAATTGTAGGTGCCGCCGTACAGCGTGGACGATGACACGATCTCATCCCCGGCCCCGGCGATATTCAAAATGGAGAACGTGATCGCCGCCTGGCCGGATGCCGTTGCCAGTGCGCCGACGCCTCCCTCGAGCGCCGCCAGCCGTTTCTCGAACACATCGGTCGTCGGGTTCATAATGCGGGTGTAGATGTTGCCGAATTCCTTCAGGCCGAACAAATTGGCGGCGTGCTCGGTGTCGCGGAAGCCGTAGGAAGTCGTTTGGTACAACGGGACCGCCCGGGAATACGTAGTCGGATCGATTTCCTGCCCGGCATGGATCGCCAGGGTTTCGGGGGCGTATTGACGCTCTTCAGACATGGATAATTCCTCCTTCAAATCGCTCGAAAGTGATGGGATGACGATGTTTTTTCATATTCTCTCACATCTCAAGCCGTTTGAAAATAGGAAGTCCGATAATTTTTATGTGAATTATATATTTTATTTACTTCCCCTTGAATTTCCGTACGAAATAGGCATCTTCCAGCAGCGGTTCCCCTTCGGCGAGCCCGGGAAACGGGGGAGATTTCGCCGCCATTTTAACGTATACCCCCTCCCGGACCTCCCGAATCTCGATCAGGCGCTCGGGCGGCAGCTCGCCTAACCGTTCACGGGGAATGACTCCTTCCCAAATCGGGCAAGGCAAGTCTTCCGTCCATAGCGATTTCCTGTCGTAAAAATGAACTTCCCCCCGATCGAGCCAAAGCACGTAATCGGCCATGGCCGCCCATTCGTTCATCTCATGCACCGCCGCAATGACGGTCCGCCCTTCGGCGTACCGGTTCAAATAGTTGATCGCCAGCTTGCGCTCCGCGGAATCCATCGCGTTTAACGGCTCATCAAGAAACAGGAAATTCGGGGCCCCCAAGAGGGATTGGGCAAGGGCAATCCGCCGCTGAACACCGAGCGACAACCGTTTGATCTTGGTGTTCCGGCAGAATTCCAGATTAAAATCGCCCAGCAGTTCCTTCGCCCGATCCGGGCCGGTTAAGCCCTTAAGTTCGGACAAATAAGCCAGCAGCTTGTACGGCGTCATTTCTTCGTACAATTCGATTTCCGCGGGTACATAACCGATTTGACTGCGCACCAGCGGCAAATCGTCAAGCACGGAGCGCTGCCAGTACAGGATCCTCCCCCTGCGCGGCATCCTGACGGTCGCCAGCAGCTCAAGCAGCGTCGTTTTGCCCGCCCCGTTGGCGCCGACCAGCAGCGTTAGGCCCGGATACAGCCGCAAGGCATCGATATGCAGGGAGAAGCCGTCCAACGGCTCATCGATATTTTCAACGGTAATCATGCGTATTCTCCGTCCTCACTCCACCTATTTTCAGACTTCGGCTGCGGTAATACGAGCGGAACAGCAGCAGCGCCCCGATGAGCAGCAGCAGCGCGTCGAGCGCCGTCCGCGTACCGGCGGCCCATCCTCCCGCCTGGGCCTGGATTTCCAGCATAAACCAAAGCACGTAAACCGCAAAAGCGAAAAACAGCGCCAGTTTCATGCCGTAACGGAACAATGCGTACATCGCTGTCCCGCCGGTCAGCAGCGAAATGCCCAGCCATTGCAGCAAAAACGGCACAAAGGGCATCCCTGCCTCGCCCGCCGCCTCCACGCGAATGCCCACAACGACGGAACTGATCAGCGCCCAGCCGATCACAAGAGCGATCACCATAAGCATCCGGCTGTAGACGACTAGAGCGGGAGGATAAGGCGTAATGCTCTCGACCGCACGCATGCCCGGGTCCCAGGAGCGGTAGCTGTACAGCATAGAAGCGATTAGCATCAAGGGCGTAATCATCGGGAATAAACTTGGCATACGATCGCCCAGTAAATAATTGGAGAACGGGCGGTTTGGATCAACCAGCAAAATCAGCATCAAAAATACGGCCGCGCCGGCCAAAACGAGCGCTTTGCGGTTGAGACGGAATTGGCTAAGCAGCAATCTGCGCAGCGAAGGCGCTTCGACGTGCGGGTTGAAGTCGAGCGTTTTTGCGGCGTTTTGCGCCTGAAGCTCGGCAAATTCCGGCTGCAGGGCCGCGATCAGCGCCGCCGTTTCCGACGGTGCCGGAGCATTCTGCATAGCCTGCCGCAGCGGTTCGCGCAGCTCCTGCTCCAAGCGTTTCAGTTCTTTATCAATGGAGTGTTCCATGAATCGGCACCTCGCTTTCCGTAAATGTATCCATTCGCTCGCCGGACCCGGCGGAGGAAGCGCCCTTTGGCCCGCATAGTGCGCGTTTCAGCTTCCGCAATGCGCTGTAAAGGTTCGATTTCACCGAACTCAGCGGCATTTCCAGCATTTCGGCAATTTCTTGCAGCTTCAGTTCGTGGAAAAAGCGCATGCGCACAACCTCCTGCTGCACCTGCGGCAGCAGGGCCAAAGATTCGGCAAGCTGCTGCGCCGTCTCTTGCCGTTCGATCAATTCCTCCGCCTGCGGCGAAGGGTCCACATCGTCCGGCAGTTCGTCCGCACCGCCATGCTCTGAACGGTAGGAGGCGCTCCGCCAGTAATCCCGGCACAAATTCAGCGCCACCGTATACAGCCAGGGGCGGAGATGTTCCATCCCGCCGTGCCTTTTCAGGTGGCGGATCAGCCGGATAAAGGTCTCCTGGACGATGTCCTCCGCCTTGCTTCGGTCCTTGAGCCGGTTGGTTACGTAACTGAGCAGCGGTCCGTGGTACCTCGTGACCAACAGCTCGAACGCTTCCCGGTCCCCCGCCGCCATCCGCTCTACCAGCAGCTGGTCCGAAATCATGTCATCCCTCCCCCTTCATCCGCATCGCCTTCTTCCATTCCCGCAGCCATTCCCTATAAGTAATACTGCCCTTGTCCGCGTTGAATTGCGTGTCCGGGATTTCCAACCCCCGGCTGTAGAAATAGTTCAGCATTTCCTTGACCTGTTTGGATTTGTCTTCATCCAGGGCGGTTTCCACCTCCCGTACCATCCGCAGTCCCACGTTATTCTGAAAAAGATCGGACAGGATTTTGCTCTGGGGTCCTTTCTCCATATCCTCTTCCGTATAATCCGTCTGTTCACGGCAATACACATACCATATCAAGGCGCGAATCTGCGGACGCACATCCGTGTACGAATCCGTAATTTCGAATTTGCCGTCATCCGTTCCCAGGAGCATCCGATACATCAAAGTTTCGGCATCCGTTCCGGAATCTTCTTCCCGGTCCCTGCTCAACCAGTTCATCAGCAGGGTCCGTTCTTCCAAGTTCGTAAGGTTATTGGGAATGTACATGGGCAGCACCAATACTTGTTCCAGCTTGGACCGAAAATCGGGGAGCCAGGAAGTAAAATATCGGTACATCTCGTTACACTCTGCGAACATCTTCTCCACTCTGCGAACGGCATAAGGAGTCGTGACCAGCCGCACCGGCAGCCCGGGATGCTCCAGCTCGACAAATTCTCCGCCGACTAGGCGAACGCCGGTCAAAACGTCGCTTTCAAACGTTTGCCCGTCCCGGCGGCGCACGGATTCCGTCAGGTTGGAAAACAGCGGAGTTTCAAAACCGGAAACGTTCAGGCGGACATGAATCGGCGAAAATCCGTGTTCCCCGGATTCTTTCATCAGCCTGAATTCTTCCGCCAGCCGCAGCGTAGATGCCTCGCCCTTCTTCAGGTACACCGGACGGTCGCCGGGCAGCGGATACCAGGCCATGTACCACGGCAAATCAACGTTTTTTCCCCGGACAAAAGCGTTGTAAGCTTCCTGGGCCTGATTCCGGGGCATATAGTCCATCACCGCCCCGCTGTATTTCATCTCCACTCGAAGAAGTTCCCCGGTTGCGGGTTCCGCAGGCTTAACGGTCAACCGCTCCCCTTGCTGCACAAACGCTGCGGCAGCCCCGGCCACCCGGACGTCCTCAACGCGGAAAGTCCGGTTTAAGGTAAAGGTTAGCTCCGGGCTTCCATGCAGCCGTTTCGCGGGGATTTGCAGCCGGACATTGAAATGAAGACGGTCGTCCGGAGTTCTTTTTAGGTCAATGTCATAACCGGTAATTGCAAAAAACCCGGCGCTCCGGGAAGCGGAGGAAGCTTGGGCGATCAGAAATTCGTTAACCGTGGGGATGCTCGGGTCGAGCTGCTTCGCCTCGTACTCGGCATACCGTTCCCGCCAGATCGATCCGTAGGGAATGAACGCGCCCGCCGCCAGCAGCAGCGCAACACCGGCCGCAATCCAGGAATACGCCCGGCGCCCCGCCGGCCGCAGCCGGTCGAGGATCACCGTTCCGGACGTTAACAGCAGCAGCGCGAAAGCCAGCACAAAGCGGCGGGAGGCGGCCTGCTCATCGGCGATCAAACGCATGCCCCATGTATCGATTCCCAAATCGCCGTTCATCGCCAATTGACTGAGATGAAAGGCGCGCAGCACGTACCAGTGATTCCGGTCCAGCAGGAATATATCCATAAAAAAGGTGCCGAACATCCAGGCGCAAAACGCAATCAGGTAACAGGCCCGATTCGGAATGCAAATCGCCAGCAGCATCGCCAGCGCCAGTGTGACGATATAAGACACTTCGTAGCTGGCGGCGAAATAGCCCGTAAATTCCAGCGTCACCCCGGAAGCAGCGCCGACTTGCGCGGACGCCCAGGCGTAAACCGCCCCAGCCAGTAAAGTAAATAGCGAAAAATAGAGCAAGCCGGCGGCATACTTCGCGGAAATTTTGGCCGCATACGGCACCGGCAATGCCGCACTCCATTCATAGGAAGGGCGCCGGATATCCCGGCGGACCGTGAGCACGCCGAGCAGCATGACGAGGCCTAACGTCATCGTGTGAAAAAGCGCCATATACGTATAGGCTTCCTGGTAAAAATCAGCCTCCCGCACCGCGACCCGCCCGACGAACCAGACCAGCAGCAAAACGAACAGCGCCGGCATGGCCAAAAACCACGGATTGCGAAAAATCATTCGCAGTTCAAACATCAACAATCGCCGCCATCTGCTCATCGTCCCGCCGCTCCTTCCGGGAGACCCGTCCTTAGCAGCGCCAAATAACCGTCTTCCAGCGTCGGCTGAACCGGCGTTACGTCATCGGCAGCCGGAGGCGCCTCGCCGACGATGCGGCACCGCAGCCCGTCCGCCGCCGGCCGGGCCCAAACGACGGACAGCGGATCAAGCCGGGCGAAGTCCCGTTCGGACAAGCGTGCCTCCCATACTTTGCCGCGCCCGCGCTCCTGCAGGTCGTCGAGCTCGCCGGACAAGCGCACCCGGCCTTTGTTCAGGACGGCGATTTGCCGGCAGTTGCTTTCAATGTCGGCGACGATGTGGGTCGACAGCAGCACGATCCTTCCGACGCTGAACCGGGCCAGCAGATTGCGGAAGCGGACGCGCTCTTCCGGGTCGAGCCCGGCCGTCGGTTCGTCGGCGATCAGCACCCGCGGCGAACCGAGCAGCGCCTGGGCGATGCCGAGGCGGCGCCTCATGCCGCCGGAGTAGGTCCGCACTCTTTTTCCGGCTTGATTCTGCAGGTTCACCTGTTCCAGCAAAGCAGCGATTTCCGCCTTCCTCCGTTTTTTGTCCTTGATCCCTTTCATGACTCCGGCAAAATCGAGAAATTCCGCCCCGGTCAGCCCGGGATAAGCCTGAAACTGCTGCGGCAAATATCCGATCATGCGGCGAATCTCCTCCGCCCGGGTCAGCGGAACGCCAAACAAGGCCGCTCCGCCGGAAGTGGGGGCCGTCAGCGCGGCCAATATCCGCAGCAGCGACGATTTCCCGGCTCCGTTCGGCCCGAGCAGGCCGACCATGCCTTCCTGCAGCGTCAGCGTGACGTCGTCAAGCGCCCAGCCGCCTCGCATATATTTTTTGGATAAATGATCAATCTGAATCATAAGCTTCCTCTTTCTGCCAGAGCTAGGTTGGATCGCTCCGCGCGGGCGACCTTCTGTTCCTGTAACGGATGCCGCCGCAAAAAAGTTTAACCTTGGAGGGCAAAGTTAAAAATTTCCTGACCCCGGCGCAAAAAAGGGTGCCGATTCCCGCGTTCGCTTTGGAATGGCACCCTGTTTTCCATGATATGTTTTATTCGGGATACGCGGGTTTGTCCCGCGCGCTTTCGCCGCCGGGCAGCCCGGCTTAATCGCCGCTGGCGCCTATGGACAGCTGCATGCTTAATAGTCGCTTGCGCCGCTTTGACCCTGGGCGATCGCCACGCCCGCGCTCGTTCCGAGGCGCGTGGCACCGGCCCGAATCATCGCCTCCGCGTCAGCCAGCGTGCGGACGCCGCCGGAAGCTTTCACGCCCACGTCCGGTCCGACCGTTTGGCGCATGAGCGCCACCGCCTCCACCGTGGCTCCGCCCGTCGAAAATCCGGTGGACGTCTTGACGAAGTCGGCCCCGGCCGAAACGGAAAGCCGGCAGGCGCGCACGATTTCCTCATCCGTCAGCAGGCACGTTTCGATAATGACTTTCACCAGCGCCTTGCCTTTCGCGGCCTCCACGACGCCGGCGATATCGCGGGCGACCAGCTCGTCGTTCCCGTCTTTTAAAGCGCCGATATTGATGACCATATCGACCTCGCCGGCCCCCTGCCGGATCGCATGGGCCGCTTCGAACGCCTTAACTTCAGGCGCCGACGCGCCGAGCGGAAAGCCGATGACCGTGCATACCTTTACCGGCGAGCCTTGTAGCGCCTCCGCGGCCGTTTCCACCCATACCGGATTGACGCAAACCGAAGCGAATCCGTATTGCTTCGCCTCCTCGGCCAGTTTGAGAATGGCCGCTTGTCCCGCTTCCGCCTTCAGCAGGGTGTGGTCGATCATGGCGGCAATTGATTTTGTTGACAAATGAACTCCTCCGTTCTCGATTCCTTTAGTATAAGCTGGAGATCTGCACGCCGCTCGGCAGCTTGAACGGGTGCTCTTTGTTGATATGATCGTAAAACATGATGCCGTTCAGATGGTCGATTTCATGCTGCATCACGATCGCGTCGTAGCCTTTGAACCGCAGTTTGACCTCATTTCCCTGCTCGTCGTACGCCTTGACCTGCACCTTCTCGTAGCGCGGCACAAAGCCCTGCACCGGGCGGTCCACCGACAGGCAGCCTTCGCTTTCCGGCAGATAAATCATCGCGGTCGAATGGCTGATGATTTTCGGATTGTACATGGCGATTTCGCGGGGATGTCCCTGGTCGTCGGTCAGCAGGGCGGCAAACATCCGCTTGTTCAGACCGATTTGATTGGCCGACAGGCCCACGCCCGCGCGCAGGTTGTATTTTTTGGCCGTCTCGGGATCCTGGCTGTTTTTGAGGAAGCGCAGCATCGCCGCCATTTCCTCGCGGTCCTCCTCGGTGGGAGGAACGCTGACCGGCTCGGTCACAACGCGCAAAATGGGCGCCCCTTCGCGAACGATGTCATCCATCATTATGATGTAATCGCTGTTGAATTTACTCATAAATAAACAAATCATCCACCTTCGTCTGTAAAATTTGCGCAAGCTTGAACGCAAGCTCCAGCGTCGGATCGTACCGGTCGTTTTCCACGCTGTTGATCGTCTGCCTGGCGACGCCGCAGGCGGCGGCCAGCTGCTGTTGGGTTAACCCCAGCCGCTTGCGGAACTGCTTGATTTTATTGTTCAAGGGCATCCCCCAAATGTCAAAAGTTTTGGACTAATCAAGCGTAACATGGGCCAAACCCGGTTGTCAAAGTCAGGATTTAAACTTGTGCCAGTCCATATCGCTCGTGTTCAGCAGGTGCTCGAAGTCGTTGTCCAGCCGCTTTTGCTCGGCCCGGCGGGCCTCCTCGGCCTGGATGCGGGCCTGCTCCTTGCGCGCTTCCTCTTCTTTCTTCAGCTCTTCAGCCTGGGCTTTCAGCTTGGCGATCGTATCCCCGCCCAGCAGGTCTTTCAGCGTCGCCGGTTTATCCGCGGAGGACGCCGCGGCCTGAGCGGGCCGTTGTCCTTTTTTCTTTCCCATCACGTTTCACCTCGTTTTCTTTAAAGCCTCGCCGGTAGACAGCTCCAAAACAGCGTTAGCTGTTAATCCGGTTTAGCGTCACTTCGCTAGCAACGGACATGGATGCTCCTATTCCCCAAAAAAGGCGGGTTTCACTTTCTAACGGACCGAGATGCGCTTATTTCCCCGAAAACGGCTGGAAACTTGCGCTGAAATGCCAAACAAGGTCAACTGTGTCCGTTACATCGCAAGACATCACTAGCGGTGCATTTAAATCTGGCAAGATACATTTGCTGAGCACACCAATTTTCTAACGGTTGCCACAAGCGCTATTTGTTCCAAGCCCGTTGATTTCAAATTGTAACGGTTGCCATGGAGCTTATTTCGCTGAAAACCGGTAATTTTTGCTTGGATCAGGCAAATAACGGCGCTGGCAACCGTTAAAATTTAGAAAAGGTCTTTTTTCGGCAAATAGCCGCTGCTGCAACCGTTAGATGATTTCGGATAGCTTTTACGGGAAAGCTTGAGCAAAAGTTAATGCATCGCCAGCGGCATGACATTCCGATCCCGCCGAAATAACGGCGCTGTGGTCCGTTAAAATGCGACGCCCCTCTTCTGCCGGGTTGAAAAATAAACCGTTCGGTTCCCTTCAACTCCAGCTTAAACGCACGTTATCCCCGGGGCGATCCACTGGTTTATGCCTAAATTATCACCGTCCTCCGGAAGGTTGTCAATGGAAGGAATGGCGGAAGAACGGTGATAAGATAGCGGAATATAGCGCAAGTACAGCGGAAAGACGCGGAGGTTCGTAGAGAGGCGGAGGCGGAAGGGCGAACATTGGAAAAGCGATGGAGGGTGCAAAAGGCGGAAGGACGTACCGTGGAAGAGCGGTGGAGGGCGGAGCAGGCGCAAGGGCGCATTGGTAGAGCGGTGGAAGGCGGAGGATCGCCGAAGCGTCGTCGGAGGATCGCCGGAGGAGCCGGCGTCAGGGAGGGGCCGGCCAACTCCGCCGATCATTAAAGGGGCGGCCGATATGACCGCATCCGTCAGTTTCTTTCGCCCCCCAAACGCTCCAGCCCCCCAAGCAGCAAATCGAGATTGAAATGCAGGCTGTCCCGCACCTCCAGCGGAAGTCCAAAGCTTCCCTGCCGATCTAGCGAAGCGAAGCCGTGAATGAGGCTGCGGAGGCCGCGCACGGTGTGGAGCGCCTGCTCCTCGGTCAGCGGAAAGCCGCCGAGATAACGCAGCGTCAGCGCGACGATGCGGCCGGAGGCTTCCTGCAGCTCGCGTCCCTCCTGGCTCGGGGCCATTTGCACGGCTTCGTACAGCCCGGGATGCTCGTGCGCGAAATCGAGGTAGGCGTCGGCAAAGCGGCGGACAGCATGTTCGCCGCTCAGGCCGCCAACCTCGGCCACGATGTGTTCGTACAGCCGCTCCAGCGCATATTTGGCCAGCATGGCGCGAATCTCGTCCAGCCCGCTGACGTGATTGTATAAAGAAGGCGGCCGGATCCCCAGCTTCCGGGCGACCGATGAGATGCTGACGGCAGCGGCTCCCTCGGCGTTGGCCACCTCTACCGCCGCCATCAAAACGGCGGTACTGTCAAGGCCGATTCTTGGCGACATGCCGCTACACCTCCCGCGGCCGGCGATCCGCACCGCCCGCAAGCGCCCGCTCTGCGGCGCGGATGGCCCGCTCCAGCGCGGCGCCCGGCCGCTCGAGCACATCGCCGTGCCCGGCCGCCAGCAAGGACGGCTGCAGGGCGGCCAGCTTGCGCGCGCTGTTAAGCGCCGCCGGCTTATTCCAGGTGGCCAGCGCCGGGAACGGGAACAGCGGGCGGACGGTGCCGCTGACCGCGATGCCGGCGCGCGTCTGAAAGGCGTCGCCCACGATCAGCGCGCCGCTGCGCGTGTCCAGCAGCGAATACGAGCCCGGCGTGTGCCCCGGCGAGGCTACGGCGAGCAGCGAGCCGATGCGCTCTCCGTCCGTGAACAGGACGTCGGCGCGCGTGTTCAGCCGCTTGGGGACGCCGCCGCGGATCGGCGTTTGCGGTTCGCCTGCGTCGAGCGTCACGTCGCCGCTCATCAGCCGGGCGTCCCGGGCGGAGACATGCACCGGAACATCCGGGTGCATCGCCTTCAGCGCGTCCAGCGCCCCCACATGATCGTCGTGAACATGCGTCAGGACGATGCGGGCAAGCGGCTTGCCGGTCGATTGCACCGCCCGCAAAATCCCGGCGGCGCTGTAGGGCAAAGCGGCGTCGATCAGCGTAACGCCATCCTCCTCCTCGACCAAATAGCAATTTACCGGAAAAAGCCGTGGAAGAAACGACAGTTGCGTTAACTTTCCATACTTGCGGATTCTCATTATTAATTCCCTCTTCCCCAAACTGGTTTACGAAAATGAATTCTCCAAAACTAAGACCTTTAGTTTTAATTTAAACTAATACCATTAGTTTCGCAACTGTTTTTTTTTAGTCGTACAAGCCGCATTTTCCGAATAGGATGTACAAGCACGATAAAATCGCAGTCTGGAGGGAAGGGTTGAATGAACAGTTTCATCAGCTACGTGCTGCTGGGGTTATCCCTGTCCGCGCCGATCGGCCCGGTCAATGCGGCCCAACTCGACAAAGGGATACGCGGCGGTTTTTTCCATGCCTGGTTTGTAGGGATCGGGGCGCTTGCCGCCGATATTTTATACATGCTGCTCGTATACTTCGGCGTTGTTCATTTTTTGAACACCCCGTTTATGAAAACGTTCCTGTGGCTGTTCGGCTTTTTCATCCTCACTTATACCGGCATCGACAGCTTAAAACAGGCGGGAAACATCCATTTGAACGAAATGCGGGGCGGCGAACCGCTGATGAAATCGTTGCTGTTCGGATTCATGATGTCCGTCAGCAATCCGCTGTCCATTTTGTTCTGGCTCGGCATTTACGGCTCGGTGCTGGCCCAGGCGGCATCCGCCGCCGGAACGCAGGAACTGATCGTCAACAGCTGCGCGATCATTTCCGGACTGATCGTTTGGGATTTGGCGATGGCCGGGTTCGCCAGCGTATTCCGCAGATTTCTGACCGACCGGATTCTCGTCGTCATCTCCATATTGTCCGGCCTGTCCCTGATTGGCTTCGGGATATACTTCGGTTACGAAGCCGCGCTCCTGCTGGTATTAAATCGATAAAAAAAAGCCAGCAATAGCTGGCCTGACGTAAGTAATATCAATATTTTATTTTCTTTATCAGCGTACCATTAGGTTCATATGCCTCTCCTTTATAGGTTTTCCATTCAGTGATAAGGCTATATGTCACCCAATGGTGGGTTTTATATAATTGAAAACGTATTTTTTCTCCATCTTTGATTTTGGTTGTACTCTTCCATTCAAGAGTGTTCTCATGGCCTATTTCAAAGCCTAATTTAGCTTCTAACGCATCTTTTTTTACAATACCAAAAGTCCCATCCCATTTATTATAATCTTTAGTGGTTTCGGAAATTTCAAAATCATCTGGCCCATATACATAAAACTCTTTGTACAAATCCTTTTGTTTGTCATAGTGTCCATTTCCATGGTCCCAAGTTGCTATTCTTGGGTAATCTGCTTGCGGTTTAATGATATTTCCGGTGTTAGGATTTACACTACTAATATCATTGGGAATATATTCATACTCAATACTAACTGGGATTTCATCCTCCCCTTCCTCTTTGGCTATTTTTTCCAATTCATTTCTGTCAGTGATAGTTATTTTAGCGCTTTCATTCAAGCTGGCTTGCTTCAATAGTTCTTCGGGAACTCTTTCTGCATTAGCATCGGTGTTTAAATCAGTAATCGACTGTCCTGTTGAATTAACGATTTCTCTTGGCTCCGCATAAGAAGTCATTGGTAAGAAAGCCAGGCAAACAGACAACGACAACATTGACAACAGAAATCTTTTTTTCAATTTGCTTCCTCCTTTTATTTATATTACATTATTAGTATATAATGGAATCAGATTATTGAATGTGATATTTTCAATATAATGGAATAAATAACTATGGAGGAATATAAATGAAAAAAATCAAAAAATATTTACTTACATTTTATTTAATATCACTTGTCATAATTGGTGTGTTAAAGGTTCCTGCAACAAGAAAATGGGGGCCAAATGGTACAATAGACTCGATGGAATATGTACCTATTTGGAAAGTACAAGATACTTCTACAATTGATGGATACGTTCCATTCTATCAAATAGACATTACCAGAGTCTTTTTAGAGGTTATTATTTTAACTCTTATTGTCTATGTTCTGTACTTGCTATTTTCTTTAAACAAAGAACAATGAAAAATTGAACATCTGTTGTAATGAAAATTTTTAAAATACAAGAAAAGGGCGAGACAAAATATAATTCCCGGTTTAGGCTACTTGTATAACCATATTTTTTCGCCCTCTATAACAGGATAGATGTATACTTTACAAGCCACGGATTTCATTTAATAAAGAACTATATAAATTGACAGAGTTTTAAAGCTTGTGATGTAGTAGTACTACAAGGTCAGTTCAGTATTTTAAGGCGCTATATAAAGTGCTGAACTTAAGAGGAACGGCCTTTTTGATCAGCACTTTAATTATGTCGTGCGCTTCGGGCGCAGCACCAGCGGTTTGCCTTGCCGCCGTCTTGCGATTTTCCGGCGCTTCCAAACGGCAAACTGCATAATTAGCGTGACCATGCCGATGACGGCAATAAAAATCAAGCTGCCCCAAAAACCGGAGCGGCTTGTACCGTGGAATAGTGTACCGAGCACCGCAAGCACGATAAGCGTCATGCCCGTCCAGCGTTTGATCCGGCCAAACGCGCTGAACTTCAGCAGCCTGCCCGCCGTGACCAAGATGAAAAACCAGTTGTAAAGCAGCAGCAATCCGGCAGAGGTGGTAATGTACTCGTAAATGCGCCCGGGCATCACGAACGACATCACAACGGAAGCGGCCAGCCCGGCGGCGGTCAGGCCGATCGCGTACAAAGGCCGTTTACCCCAGGCTTTACGGGCGAACAACAGGGGCGCATCCTTGTCTTTGGCCAGGGTGACCAGCATCGTCGTTACGGCATACAAGGAGGCCACCATCGTGGAGAATCCGGCGACGATCAGCACACCGTTAAAAACATGCGGGATAAACGGAAGATTGTAATTCGCCAAAGCCGTAATGAACGGGCTGCGTTTCGGATCGATGGCCTTATACGAAATGAAGGTCAGCGCGAGCCCGATCGACAGCAAATACACGATCGCCAGCAGCACCAGCATCACCGTGCCCGCCTTCGGCGCATCCTTCGGGTTCCGTAGGCGCACCGCCAGCATGCCCATCACTTCAATACCGCCAAAGGCATAAAACGCGAAAATAAACCCTGACCACAAACCGCGGTAGCCGGTAGGGAAAAAGGTGTCCGCCGTATGCGGAAACGCCGGGGCTTTGCCGCCTCCCGGTATCCATCCCATGAGCGCCGCCCCGGCCACAATCAGGAACATCAAAATCGCGGCGATTTTGATGACGGACAGCACATTTTCCATCGAATCGAATACCCGGTTGCCCAAAAAGATAACGGCTAATCCAAGCACGGCATAAATAATCGCAAAAATCCACATCGGCATGCCGGGAAACCAAAACCGCGAAAACAGGGATAAAGCGGTCAATTGGCTGCCCATGATAAGCAGTTCGGAGCACCAGTACATCCAACCGCTGGAAAAACCGGCCCAACGGCCAAACGCCCGTTTCGCATAGGAACGGAAGGACCCCTTCTCCGGGCGGTCCGCCGTCATGCGGGCCAGGACCTCGAACACCGTATAAGTGCCGATGGCCGCAAGGATAAAAGCAATCAGAATCGACGGTCCGGCCATGCGAATGCCGATTCCCGAACCCAGAAAATACCCCGTCCCGATCGTGGACGCCACCCCAAGCAGGGACAGCTGCCACCATCGGAGGGTCCCCTTTTCTTCCTCTTCGCCCCTCGCTTCTGCCATTTCAGTTCCCTCATTTCCGTAAAATGTATGATCAGGTCTTTAGCCACTTCTTTATATTGCAGCCGAATCCCGGGAAATATGTAAGCAGCGTTTTACCGCAAAATGGCCTGTGATATAATAAGTCACATCTCAAAGAAAAGAGGCTTGGCCATGGCTTTTGGCGTGACACGCGAAGAACTGAACGAATGGAAACGAAACGTCGCCCGCGGCGACATCGCCTATTTGACCCATTATTGGCTGGACCCGCGTTTTCCCGGCGCCAAAACGGTGACGAAGGTCGGCTGCTCGGACTTGGGGCGCCTGGCCTCCTGGTGCCGCGAGCACGGGCTTGACCCGAAATATATCCATAACCGCTCGCCGTTTCCCCATTTCGACCTGATCGGCCCCAAGCAGCGTGAAATTTTGCGCAAAGAAGGGCTTTGGTCGCAATTGGAGCGGTTTAAATTGAACGGACCGCCAGAACAAAAATCCACTTAAAAGCAAGGGGCGCGTAAAAGGAACTATATACCACTCCCACTCCCGCCACGTTACGATATAAGGAAAATGGTGTACTCCTGCGAAATGCAAAAGTGCATGCGGTTTTTGTCGAAACTCCTCAATATGGGCAGTTCAAATGCAAATGTGCAGTTCATTTCCGCTCAAAAGTTACTTTTTTATCGTATAGCCTTAAATGAGATGTACTTTTGCATTTCAATAGCCCTGAAAGGGGCTGAAGACGGAAAATAAGCTGCACTTTTGCAGCTCATCCCACCAGACCGCCTATAATCTTGAAAAAAGCTGCCCGCAAAGCCAACAGACTTTGGGACAGCTTTTTTGTTCAGCTTCCGGCGGGAGCGGATCAAGATCAACCATGCCCGGCCGGCGTAGACAAACCGATGCGTTCGACGAGCCGGGTGCTTTCTTCGTTGAGCCCGACAATCGTAACGTTTTTGCCTTGCAGCCGGTACTTGTGCAGCAATTTGGAAATCGCGTTAACCGCCGACTGGTCCCAGACATGCGATTTCGCGAAATCGACGGTCACATGCTCCGGATCGCCTTCGGGATCGAATTCATTTAAAAAATGGGACACCGTGCCAAAAAACATCTGCCCGGTTACGGTATACGTTTTAACTCCCTGTTCCAGGCTTACGGAGATGCGGATGCTCGCCATCTTCCAGGCGAACACGAGCGCGCTCAGCAGCACGCCGATCCCTACGCCGATGGACAAATTATCGGTAGCGACCACGGCCACAACCGTGATCGCCATAATCAGCGCGTCGGACAGCGGAATTTTGGGCAGCGATTTGAGGGAGCTCCAATCGAACGTCCCGATGGATACCATAAACATGACGCCGACGAGCGCCGCCATCGGGATTTGCTTGACGACGTCCCCAAGCACGATGACGAGAAACAGCAGGCCGATGCCGGACACCAGCGTGGACAGCCGCGTCCGTCCGCCGGATTTCATATTGACCATCGACTGTCCGATCATCGCGCAGCCGGCCATGCCGCCGAAAAATCCGGTCACGATGTTGGCCAGGCCCTGGCCTTTCATTTCCCGGTTTTTACTGCTGGATGTATTTGTGATGTCATCGATCAGCGTCGCCGTCATCAGCGACTCCAACAGGCCGACAAAGGCCAGCGACAGCGACACCGGGAAAATGGTTTTCAGCATCTCCCAGGAAACCGCGACATCGGGAATATGGAAAACGGGCAAGGACGCCGTCATTTCCCCCATGTCGCCTACGGTTTTGACATCAAGGCGCAGCGAGATCGCGAGCACCGATACGGCAATGATCGCCACAAGGGCGGACGGAACCGCCTTGGTGATCAGCGGAAAAAGGTAAATGATCGCCAGCGTCAACGCCACCAGCGCGTACATCATCCACCCTTGGCCGGAAAAATGCGTCAGCTGCGCCATAAAGATCAAAATCGCCAGCGCGTTCACAAAGCCGGTCATGACCGAATGCGGCAAAAAGCTGATGAATTTTCCCAGTCTCAGCATGCCCATGATGATCTGCAGGATCCCGGCCAAAATCGTGGCGGCGAATAAATATTCGATGCCATGGTCGCGGACGAGACCGCCCATCAGCAGCGCCATCGCGCCGGTAGCCGCCGAGATCATGCCCGGGCGCCCGCCGGCGAAAGCGATCACGACCGCGATTGTGAACGAGGCGTAAAGCCCGACCATCGGGCTGACGCCGGCCAAAATGGAAAAGGCGATCGCTTCGGGAATCAAGGCGAAAGCAACCGTCAATCCGGACAGAATATCGCTTTGCGTATTCGAAAACCAGGCCCGCTTAATATGAAGTTGTTTTAGCAAAATAAAAATACCTCCTATAATAATTGATGGATTTAAAGGTCCGGTGCAACGCCAACGCTCCCGATTATATAAAAGAAACGCCGCCCCGCTCAAATACATCTCACCCGAGAAAATCGCTTAATCGGCAAGTATGCTCCCGAATACTCCGGTATCCGCGAAAATGCTTAAAAATTGAAATATACCACTTTAGGAATGTCCGATTATAATCGTTTTTTCTCTTTCCTAAACAACCAAAAACACTTATTATATGAAAGTTGGGTAAGCTTCACTAATAAAACGAGACCATATTGAGGTGGTAATAATGACTAATCAAGCGCATGCTTCCCCCGCTCCCAGTTTGTTTCGCAACAAATTTTACCAGACGATTCTGATCTCCAACATTTTTTTGCAGATTGGGATCTGGGTCCGCAATTTCGCCATTTTGATGTTCGTTTCGGAAAAAACGCATAACGACCCGCTGGCCATCTCGCTGATTTCGGTGGTGGAGTTTGCGCCGATTTTTGTGTTTTCCTTTATCGGTGGCGCCTTTGCCGACCGTTGGAAACCGAAAAAAACGATGATCTGGTGCGACTTTCTTTCTGCGGTGTCGGTGTTTGTCGTATTGATCACGCTATTGTACGAATCATGGGAAACCGTTTATTTCGCCACCTTCATTTCGGCGATTTTGTCGCAGTTCTCTCAGCCGTCGGTGATGAAGCTGTTCAAGCAGCACGTCCATCCCGATCAGGTGCAGCAAGGCATGGCCCTGTTCCAGTCGCTGATCGCCATCTTTATGGTGCTGGGGCCGTCGCTCGGCATCTTTGCTTATCATCAATTTGGCATTCATCTTTCGATCGGCGTGATGGGCGTGGCCTTTCTGCTGTCAGCGGTTGTTCTGTTCCGCATCCCGGCCGATGAAACGCCGGAAGAAAAATCGCCCCGGCAATCGAATATCCGCCAGGAACTGGCGGCCGGCTTCCGCTACGTCTGGGGCAGCCCGGTGCTCAAAGTGCTCGGCGCGACCTTTGCGATCGCCGGTTTTTCCGTCGGTACGATTCAGACATTGGGGTTGTTTTTAGTCACGGAAAACCTGGGGAAAAGCGAGGAGTTCCTGCAATTTCTGCTGATGGTGAACGGGATCGCCATGCTGATCGGCGGAGCGGTCGTCATGACGCTGGCCAAACGCATCCCGCCGCAGATCCTGCTGGCGTTCGGAATAACGATCAGCGCGTTGTGTATCGCCGGCATGGGCTTCTCGACAAGCGTTCCGCTCACCTTGACGCTGCAATTTATTAACGGCCTGACGATGCCCTGCATCCAAATCGGCATTAACACGCTCATTCTGCAATGGACGGAGCAGGAATACGTCGGGCGCGTCAACGGCGTGCTTAGCCCGATGTTCATGGGCATGATGGTCATCATGATGTCGTTGTCCGGCGTGCTCAAAAAGTTTTTCCCGCTGGTCGGCATCTATGCGGTCTCCGGCATCATCATGCTGGCCGGGGCGGCGATTCTGATCCCGATCTTCAAATATAAAAAGCCGGCTCCGGCCCCTACTCCGGCGGCCGAGCAGCCGTAGGCGCGAAAAACGCCTGCCCTTAGACGGCGCACGGTATTTACAACAAAAAAGTCTTGAAGCAAACGGGCCACACCCGCCGCTTCAAGACTTTTTTCATTCCGTAATATCAGTTCGAACTTGCGATTAACGCTTGTTGAAAATGTCGGTCAGCACCGGCACGATTTGCGACTTGCGGGATACGACGCCTTTCAGCACCGCCTTGTTGCCGGCCAGCTTGACGCTGTACGCCTGCTCAACCGCGTCGGCCGCTTTTCCGAGCGCCAGGCCCACGGAATCGTTGTTCAGAATGTCGGTGACGACGAACAAAAACAAGTCCAATCCTTTACGTTCGATGATGCCGTTTAACGCGGCTTCGATTTCGCTTTGCCGCGACAGGACGTCGTTTACGTCCACCGCGTTCACCTGAGCGATTTCCACCTTAGACCCGCCCATGTCGAACTCCTTGGCGTCAAGCGTAATCAACTGTTCGATCGTCTTGTCGCTCAGATCGGCCCCGGCTTTCAGCATATCGAGTCCGTATTCCTCCGCGTTGACGCCGGCGATGCCGGCCAGTTCGCGGGCTGCGGCCACATCCTGCTCGGTGCAGGTCGGCGATTTGAACAGCAGCGAGTCGGAAATGATCGCGGACAACATCAGCCCGGCGATATTGGCCGGAACTTCGATGCCGTTTTCCTTGTACATTTTGCCCAGAATCGTTGCCGTACAGCCTACCGGCTCAGCGCGATAGTAGAGCGGGCCGCTCGTTTCAAAATTGGCGATCCGGTGATGGTCGATAACTTCGACCACGCGAACCTGATCGATGTCGGACACGCTTTGCTGACGTTCGTTGTGGTCGACCAAAATGACCTCCTTCGCCTCCCCGGCCACCGCTTCCACCAGCCGGGGCGCGGCAAAGCCGAACCGCTCCAGCGCAAACGCCGTTTCCCCGTTCACTTCCCCAAGCCGCACCGGCTCCACGTTCCAGCCCAGCTTCGATTTCAAATCGGCATAGGCGATCGCCGAGCAGATCGTATCCGTGTCCGGATTTTTATGTCCGAAAATCAACACTTTTTCCATCTCGTTACTCCCCTTTTCAAAGACTTAATGACAAAAGTATAGCTTATAAATTGAGTGGCAATCAAGAGCGGCAAGGACGAACCGGCGGAATGCAAATAATTTACATCGCGGCGCAAACCGGGTACGATCAGGATGAAAGAAGGCGATTAAGGTTCGCTAAATACCCTGATCCGCTATGTACGGCGGCGCGTTCCGCCTGCCTGGGCAGTTTACCTGCCCGCTCAGTTTAAGTCGGCGTTAAGGCGGCTTTCAGCAAACGTTCAGCGTTATCGGCCATAATAGAGATCATCCGAAGACGACAGGCTGCGGCTTTATATTATTAGGAGGCATTTTTATGATGAATAACGTGAAAGGCGCAAAAATATTGCTGGTGGACGACGAGCCGCATATCGTGCAGTTTCTGGAGCTGGGTCTGGCGAATGAAGGCTTTGAGGTCCGGACCGCGGCGGACGGGATGAGCGCCGTCAGCGTGGCGGCGGAATTTCAACCGCATGTCGTTGTGCTGGACGTCATGATGCCGGGTATGGACGGCTGGGAAGTGTGCCGGCTGGTGCGCAAAAACGGAGACAACGTCGCGATCATTATGCTGACGGCCAAGGACGAAGTGGACGACCGGGTGAAGGGGCTGACGATCGGCGCCGACGATTACGTCGTCAAGCCGTTCAGCTTCGAGGAGCTGCTGGCCCGCATCGGGGCGCGCCTGCGCAACCAGTTTCCGGCGCTGTTCGGCGAAGTCGTTATCGGACCATTCCGCCTGGACGACCGGAGAAAAGAAATTATATACCGGGAGCAGCCGCTGGAGCTGTCCCCGACCGAATACGAGCTGCTCAAATACCTGATCCTCAACCACGGGATCGTGCTTAGCAAAACCACGATATTGGATAAAGTATGGGGGTACGATTTCGGCGGCGAGGAAAATATCGTGGAAGTCTATATCCGCTCGCTTCGGGAAAAATTGCACGACAAAGAGCACCGGCTGATCCGCACGCTTCGCGGCGCGGGCTATCGCGTCGATTTGCCCTGAAGCCCTTCTTAATAAGGAAAGGAACTTGCGATGATGAATAGCCCCAAACCCAACAAAAGCAATTTTGGGCAAAGATGGCGAAGCTTGTTTTTGCCGGGTTCGCTGCGGTTTCAACTGCTGTCGCGTTCCCTGTTCATTTTGGCCGCTTTGCTCGTTTTGATCGGAGCGTTCCAATACGTAATTATGAAGGATTTTATATATAAAAATCAGGCCGAGAAAATGGCTTCACAGATGAGAGGTCCGTTAAGAGAAGTGTTCGACCGGAGCGGGCAAACTCCCGAGCATTGGGAAGGCGAAGGGCAAAGACCTGCGCCTGCAGGCCCCGGGGCCGGGGCCGGGTCCGGAAACAAAAACGTTCCGGAGCCGCGTCCGCTCCTGTTTTTGCCCGATTCCTCGCTGGCCATCATCAACTCCGATTATAAATTTATCGATTTGGCCTCCGAAACGGGCATTACCGCCCCCCGCCTGACCGATAGCGAATACGGAAAGCTGTTTAACCGGAACTGGGGCAAATCGCGTCCTGGCGAATACCGTGTCATGAAGGACGGGGAAGGCAACGAGCAGCTTGTCGTATTCCGCGAAGTGGTGTTTCCCGGGGACAACGGGGAGCAGGCCTGGCTTGTGCAAATGGGGATTTACACCGCTCCGATGCTGAAGGTGGTGTTTCGGCAGCTGCTGACGTTCGCCGGGCTTTCCCTGCTCGCGTTAGCCGGGGGATTGGCGTTGTATTTCCCGGTGTTGCGGCGCACGCTTAATCCTTTGAACCAGATGGTCAAAACGGTGGAGGATACGAATGCCGGCAATCTCGGCAACCGTTTTCCGGCGGCTTCGGGGCAATCGGAAATCGACCGGCTCGGCGTTTCGTTTAACGGGATGATGGAGCGGCTGGAGAACGCCTTTGAGGCGGAGCGGGAGGCGAAGGAGCAGATGCGCCGCTTCGTCGCCGACGCCTCCCATGAGCTGCGCACCCCGCTGACCTCGATTCACGGGTTCCTCGAAGTGTTGCTGCGCGGGGCCGCCGACCAGCCGGAGCAGCTTCACGCGGCGCTGAACAGCATGCTTGGCGAATCGGGGCGGATGAAGAAGCTGGTGGAGGACCTGCTGACGCTGGCCAAATTGGACCGCACTCCGGTCGTGCAGCGGACGCAGGTTCTGCTGGACGAATTGATAAGGGAAATGGAACCGCACCTCCGGATGCTGGCCGAAGACCGGGAGGTCCGGTTTGCGCTGCATCCGGGGCTGGCCGCGATGTGCGACAACGATAAAATCAAACAGGTCGTGCTGAACCTGTTTCATAACGCCGTTCAGCATACCGACCGGCAAACCGGCCGGATTGCGGTAACCTTGACTCACGAGCCCGGACGGGCACTGCTTCAGGTCAAGGATAACGGGCCGGGGATCGCCAAAGAGCATCTGCCTCACGTCTTCGAGCGGTTTTACCGCAGCGACGCCTCGCGGACGCGCAAACAAGGCGGCGCCGGACTGGGGCTGGCGATCTCCCAGTCGATCGTCGAAGCGCACGGCGGGCAAATCTCCGCAGCCAGCGAACTTGGGGCGGGAGCGACGTTTACCGTTGTGCTGCCGGCGCTGTAGAGGACAGTTTTATGGAAGATAGTATGATGTACGATGGTCCCAAACGAATAAGAGAAGCCTGGCCTCCGTCCAGGCTCACTTCCGCGTTAGCATAAAAAAAGAAACGGTTAGCAGGCTACGGGCTACGGAGTTATGCACGTAGCTCACTATCGCGAAATGCAAAAGGGCAGGCGAATTTCGTCGAAATCCCTCGAAACGGGTGGTTCAAATGCAAAACTGCAGTTCATTTCCGGTCAGAAGTTACTTTTTTATTATATAGCCCTGAATGAGATGTATTTTGCATTTCAATCGCTATAGAGTGGAAATTTAGAGAAAATGAAATGCATTTTTGCATTTGATCGAGCCAATGAAGTTAATCGCTCATATCCGGTTTACGTGTATACGCGCCAACAACATCCATCGATGGTCTTTAGGCCATAATTGCAAAACTTACACCTAGGTTCAATTTAAGATACGGATTTAAAGGTTTTAATTGCATTTCCTGCAACTACCATCCAACCATTTTCTTCAGCTCTTCAGATTAAACAGATCTAATTGCATGTTTTACACTAAAACAAGTGTTTGGTTATATATCCGGATAAGCAACTGTTCATTTTACAACTATTCAATGGTCTACCTACTGGTCTGAGCAGCAATCACTCTCAAAAAAAGCAGAAGCCCCATCCAAACGACAATGGATGAGGCTCTTTTTGCTTCCCGCTACGCTAACTAGCGAAGCATTCCTTTATAAATCCCCGGCTCCGAGCCTTCGATCACGACCGCGCCCGCCGCTTTGGCGTAAAAGTCCTTGGGCCCCGCCCCGCCGATCGCCGCATATCCGTAGCCGTCGAGACGCATCAAATCGAGGGTGTGCAGCAGCAGCATTTTGCCGATGCCTCTGCCGCGCTCCTGTTCATCGACCCCGGTGGGGCCGAAGAATCCTTTGGCCGTCGTGTCGTAACAGGCAAAGCCGAGCAGTTTGCCGTTATCGATGGCGATGATGCAGGTGATCGGCGCCCGGGCAAAAGCCACTTCGCATTCGCTGACCCAAAACGGGCTGAAATGCTCGCCGACCCATTTGGCGACGACGTGCTTTTCCGGGGCGATCGCCCGCCGGATCGTCACCCCCGTGCGCGCTTCATATTGCTCCACCGGTTCAAAAGGCGGCAAATCGTACAACTTGACCAGCATATCCGACATCGCTTAAGTCTCCTTTGGAAAGTTCGTGATTTGAGGGCTATTATTAAGTTATTTCAACGCCTCGATCACGTATTCCTTGTATTTTCCGTAATCGCTAAGCTTGCATTCCAGGGACAGTTTCGTGCCCTCCGGCTCATAGCTCGTTTCCAAGACGTTGGCGTGCTCGTTAAAGTAAGAAACCAATGCCCCCTGATCGTAAGGGATCATCATTTGACATTGCACATAGTCTTTGAAAATCCGGCTGCGGATCTCGGAGACCAGCTCCTGGAGGCCGATCCGGGGTTTTGCGGCCATATAGACGATATCTCCGCGAACCTCCGGAATAGCCTGATCGGTCAGATCGGATTTATTGTAGGCATAAACCGTGGGAATGTCCGTTATGCCGATCTCCTTCAGCGTCCGGTTTGTGATTTCGATCAGCCGTTCGTACTCCGGGTTGGAATAATCGACGACGTGGATGAGCAGGTCGGCTTCCGCCACCTCCTCCAGCGTCGAGCGGAACGCTTTGATCAGATGGTGCGGCAGCTTGCTGACAAACCCGACCGTATCGGTCAGCAAAAAAGCTTTGTTATCCTGAAGCGGAATGCTGCGGACCGACGTTTCCAGCGTGGCGAACAGCATATCCTTCTCCAGCACGAGCTTTTCCGGGGACGGGTTGTACAGCTCCATCAGCGCGTTCATGATCGTCGATTTGCCCGCATTGGTGTAGCCGACCAGCGAGACGACGGGCAGTTCGTTTTTTTTGCGCTGCTTGCGCTGCGTTTGCCGATGCGCCACAAGCAGCTCCAGTTCCTTGCTGAGCGCCGTAATTTTCTCCTCGATCCGCCGGCGGTCAAGCTCGAGGCGCGTTTCCCCGGCGCCGCGGTTTTTCGTGCCGACGCCGCCGCTCTGGCGGCCCAGCGACTCCCGCAGCCCGACGAGGCGCGGCAGCATGTATTTGAGCTGCGCGACCTCCACCTGCAGCTGCGCTTCCCGGGTTTTGGCCCGCTGCGCAAAAATATCGAGGATCAGCACAGTCCGGTCGATCACTTTGCAATCCAGGTCCGCCTCCAGATTGCGGATTTGCGAAGGGGACAACTCATCGTTGAAAATTACGAGATTGCCTTCGTGCGCCTCAAGCAGCGCCCTGACCTCGGTTAATTTCCCCGTTCCGATATAATGCGAGGTATTGATTTTGAGCAGATTTTGCGCAAGCGTCCCAACGACTTCGATGTCGCAGGCTTCCGCCAAATTCGCCAGTTCCTCCATAGAGTATTCGAAATCTTCCTGATGGTTTAAGTTCACGCCAACCAAGATGGCTTTTTGTTCGAGCTGTTGTTGTTCCATATAGTTGCTTCCTCCCTTGAGAAAAAAATAAACACAGGCGCCACACCTGTGTTTACAAGCAAACGGACCTATGGCAAAAAGCGCCCCGGCAGCGAAAAACGCCAGCCGAAAGCGGCAGGTCACAAGGCATATTCTATTCTAAAGTTCCTGCAGGTTCCCTTTATCATAGCACACCTATCCCGTTTGCCCCGCACAGGCGCGGAGCCTTTGGCACTATTCAATTAGCCGCGCAAAGTGGTAAAACGGAATTTAATGTACAACACGGGGAACCCTCCGTTCTTCTTAAGATGGTTCCAGTTTATCACAATTCGTATTCGTTCACAATCGTTGCGAAAAGCATGGTAAGATGAAACATATCTCCCCGTTTTGCGTAAATAAGGAAGAACATCGGCGAGATTAGGCAGGTTGATATCATATAGCAGAACACAAGGGGACATAGGGAACATAAGGAAACCACAAAGAGACTTAAGGAGGGCTTATCATGAGCGGTTTTCATCCGCTGTTTGGCGGTGCAGGCTTTGGAGGGGATTTTGGAGGTGGCTTTGGAGGCGGTTTTGATTTTATGTTTACGCTGGTCCCGATTTTTATAGGCATTATCTTCGTTATCGTGATTGTAGGGCTCATCGGAAGCGGCGTCAAATATGTCCAAAACGCCCGCTCCCCCCGCGAAACCCGGTATGCCCGCATCGTGTCCAAACGGATGGACGTCCGGCACAGCTCATCAAGCCACCACGGCGATAATCATATGCATTCTTCCTCGTCCCGGACGTATTATTACATTACGCTGGAATTCGATAACGGCCAACGCGTGGAGTACCTTGACGTGAAAAACCTGTACGGCCTTGTTGCCGAAGGCGATGCCGGATACGCGGCCGTTCAGGGCGATTGGATCGTGGCGTTCGAACGCGATATGGCGCAAAACCGCAGCGGCGGGACATTTTAAGGGGCGGACCTTAATGCGCCGGTGAAAATAAATGGGGCAGACCGCAAATGGATTCTGAAAATATGAGGCGCGCCGCTTTACCTCCCATTGGAAAAATCCAACAGATTGACACGCATCGGCCGCCTTTCTAACGGTTGCCACAGCCGCTATTTACTCCAATATCGCCGTTTTCAAATTCTAATGGTTGCCATAGCGCTTATTTAGCTAAAACCTGGCTATTTGGGCTCAGATTTGAGCAGATAACAGCGCTCACAACCGTTAAAATTTAGAAAGGGCCTTTTTTGGCAAAATAGCGACTAATACAACCGTTGGATTTCTGGCGTAATCTCAAATGGAATAGCGGGCAAGGCATACCTGAGATTTTGTGTAGGCGTTAATGCAACGCTAGTAGGCGCTCATTGGAAAAATCCAATCAAACCGCTCGCTGCATCTGCCTGTCATTCAATTTTAGTTCTATTGGATATTTCCAATCAGAACAGCCGTCAGGCCACCCGGAGAGGGAACCTGTCGCCGGCGGATAAACTGAAAAGCGCCAGCGGCAGCGGTGGGAACGCTGCGCTCGCGCTTTTTGCGTTAGCTCGTCATCCTCCCCGCCTCAGTTGACCGGCAGACCCTGCCGCCGCGCGTAGTTGCCCCAATGCGGCTTACGGCCGTCGATGTCGGCGAATCCGTACTCGTCGGATAAATCCCAACTGGTTAGCGACTTACCGGCTTTGGCGGCAACCTGCGGGTCCGCAGCCAATGCAGCCACCGCCTGGCCTACGAAATACGGCGTTTCCGATTCGGCGTAATGCGGCTCCTTCTGAATAGCGTCCCGCCAGTTGCTCTCGGCAACGCCGAAATAATCCAGCATCTGTTCGGACCGCAAAAACCCGGGGGTAACCGCCAGCGCCGTCACGTTATAAGGCCGCAGTTCCTCGGCCATGGCGGCGGCCAGGTGGATCGGCGATATTTTCGCCAGACTGTAATACAGATTGCCGCGATAATTGTAGGTGGAACCGTCGGTAATCTCGATGACAAGCCCTTCCCTCCGCTTCACCATCAACGGAACGCCGTAATAACTCGTTATCAAATGCGCTTTGACCGCCCGCTCCTGCATCAGCAGGCCGTCGGCCAGCGGCTGCTCCCAAAACGGGGTGTTCCAATGGGTCAGATTTTCTCCGCCCCAAATATCGTTGACGAGAATGTCGAGACGCCCCTCCTGCTGCTCCTCCACCCGCGCAAACAAAGCCTGCACCTGTTCCTCGGAGGTATGGTCCGTGCGTACGGCAATGCCTTTGCCGCCGCGGGCCGTAACCATTTCGGCCGTGTCATCGATCGTCTCGCTGCGGCCGATATCCGACGCCTGTCCGCGAACGCTGCGCCCGGTGCAGTAGACGGTCGCTCCGGCGGCGCCCAGCATGACGGCGATGCCCCGCCCCGCTCCCCGCGTAGCCCCGGCGACGACCGCCACTTTCCCCTGCAGCGGTTTTTCTCTTTGCATGTCCTTTAAGTCCATCGTGTCAACATCCTCCCTGACCATTTTGTGTTGTTTATTCTATAGCAGTGTAACAGGGCATATACGACATCCGTTGTCTTATATTCATGGTAAAATTAAATAAAGTGTTCAATAAGGTTGGCTTTCAGCACTGAAGCGTATGCTTACGAAGAGCGTTTTTTCAAACCGCTTGAGGTCGGATGAAGCCAGGGGCGTAAGGAGCAGAGCGGACGTTTTGAACAACCTCTAAAACGTTGTAAGGGAGGAGCGCTACTTGAGAGCGGATCGGTTGCTGGCCATTTTGCTGCTGCTGCAAAATCGGGGGAAAATGAGCTCCCGCCACTTGGCGAAGGAGCTTGAGGTATCGGAGCGGACGATCGGACGGGATATGGAAGCGTTAAGCGCGGCCGGCATTCCGGTTTATGCGGAAAGAGGCGCTCAGGGCGGGTGGGCGCTGGCGGAAAGCTACCGGACGAACCTGACCGGCATGCGGCCGGAGGAAATCGTTTCGCTGCTGCTGACCAGCCATAACGAGCTGCTCGGCGATTTGGGAATCCAGGGTCATTTCCAAACGGCTTACCAAAAGCTGCTGGCCGCTTCCCCCGCCCCGATCCGGCAGGACGCCGAACTGATCCGCCAGCGCATCCATATCGACGGCGCCGGCTGGCACGCTTCGGGTGAAGCCTTCCCCTGGCTGGCCACCGTACAGGAAGCCGTATGGGCGCAAAGGAAGCTGCGCATCCGCTACCGGAAAGACGATGCGGCCGTGGAGCGCACGCTGCTCCCTCTGGGCCTTATCGCCAAACGCAGCGTCTGGTACCTGGCGGCGGCGCAGGAGGACAGCGGCGAGATGCGGACGTACCGTATCTCGCGTCTGGAAGACGCGCAGCTGCTCGCTGAAACCTTCGCGCGGCCGGCCGGTTTTAATTTGGCGGAATATTGGGAACGGTCCACCGCCGACTTCAAATCCCGGCTGCCCCGTTATCCGGCGCTGGTGAACGTCAAAGAACCCCGGCTGAACCGGCTGCGCAGGGAGCGTTACGCCAAAGTGCTCCATGCCGAAAAGCCGGACGAACAGGGGTTTGTCAAAGCGGATATCGAATTTCAGACGCTGGAATCGGCGTGCGAGATCGTGCTCGCCTGCGGCCCGGAGGCCAGGGTGCTGGAGCCGCCGGAGCTGCGCGAGCGGGTGCGGCGCGAAGCGGAAGCGATCTCCCGCCTGTACTCCGAAGCAGGCGATTAACGCTCGGAACGGGCCGCCCGTTACAAGTTCACCGCAAAAACGCCCGCGGCGACACGTACACGAACCGCTCTCCCCGGGCCATGACATGGCATTTTTGCTCCGGGAAACGTTCGTACAAATCGTCCACGAAATGGCCGGGCTTCTCCGCGTTGACGGCAAACAAGTCGTAATGCAGCGGGATGACAGTGTCGGCGTCGATAGCGGCCGCCAGCTCCGCGGCTTCCCGGTAGTTCATGTTGCCGACGATGCCGCGCTGCCCGCGGAAATAATCGCGGCCGTTGATCGGCAGCAGGGCGACGTCCGGCCGGACCGCCCGCAGCCGCTCGATCAATTCGGGGTACACCAGCGTGTCCCCGGCATGGTACAGCGTGACGCCGTTCAGTTCGATCACGTAACCGACGTAACGGGGTTTTCCTTCCTCATCCCGTTCCAACTGTTCGTGAGCGGCGGGAATGACCGTAAGGCGGAGTTTGGAGAACAGCTCCAACTGGCGGCGGTCATCGGCCTCCCAAATTTGCGGGGCCGCAATCCCCATCTCCTGCAAAGCCGGCTTGCAGCAGGCCGGGGCCACGATCGGCGCCGCCGGGTTCTGCCGGTGAAAATAGGGCAAGGTCCCCCCATCCATATGGTCGTCATGCTCATGCGTGATCAGGCATAAATCGGCCCCCAGAATATCTCCCGGTTCGATCGGGGCCGGAAAAGTCCGTCTCCAGTCTCCGGAATCAAGGTCGCCCGAGACGTATGGATCCACATAAAGCGTAATTCCGTCTCCTTTAATAATCACGCTCTCCTGCCCCAGAAACCATAGCGCAAGCGTTCCGTAAGGAACCTCGGTGCGGATGACTTCATTGATCAGGGCGGCGCCTTGGCGGGTCAGGCCGGCGTCTTTGCGGATTGAATCGGTCATTTTGCTCTCCTCTGGCTTTTAGGTTCCCGCAACAATCGAACGGATGGTTTCCAGCGGAATTTTCGGCTTCCGGTCATAGGTCAACAGGCCGTTGATTTCCTGTTCCACATCGGTAAATTGGGTGTAACAAAAGCCCTGCACCACCGGCGATTGCAAAACGGGTTCAATTACATTCTGCAAACGCGCCGCAAAATCCTGCTCATTTTCGGCCCCGGAATAACCCCATCCGTCCCAATCGCCGGCTTTGAAGGAAATGCCGCCAAACTCCGTCAGCAGGATCGGCTGCCCTTCGTCCGGGAACCCGGGTACGAGAATCCAGCGGTTGCCCGGCTTGGCGGCCAAAGCGGTTGCCCGCGCGGCATACCGTTCCGCCAGCACCTCCCGCCGCCATTCATAATCGTGAATGGTGAGCAAGTCGGTGGCGACCAGCTCCCATCCGTCATTGGAGATGACGGGGCGTGTCCGGTCCAGCGATTTCGTTAAATGATACAGAGACAAAGCGTGCTGCTGTTGCTGCCGGTCCACCAAAATGTTGGTGACGCCCCAGCTCTCGTTCAGCGGCACCCAAACCACGATGCACGGGTGATTGAAATCCCGCTCCACGGCCTGAATCCACTCCCGGGTAATACGGCCCGCGTAAGTTTCGGAAAAACGGAAAGCATTGGCCATTTCCCCCCATAACAGAAGGCCAAGCCGGTCGGCCCAATATAAATACCGGGGATCCTCGATCTTTTGATGCTTCCTTGCTCCATTAAAGCCCATCGCCTTGGTGAGTTCCACATCTCTGCGCAAGTCGTCGTCGCTGGGGGCGGTCAGCAGCCCTTCCGGAAAATAACCTTGATCCAGCACCATTTTCATATAATAAGGCCGATTGTTGAGCAGCAGCTTGCCGTCTTCAATGGAGATTTTCCGCATGCCGAAATAGCTTTTTACCGAATCCACCGTTTCCCCGTCCACCAGCAGCGTCAGCTCCAAATCGTAAAGGTTCGGGTGTTCCGGTGTCCACCACCGCCCCAGGCCGTGATCGTTAAAATCCTCCAGATGGATGGAGCGGCGCCCCGTAACATGGATCAAGGCGAAGCAATCTTCGGATACAAACTCGCCCTTGAAGGATATAACGGCCTTAACGCTAACCTGTACGCCAGGCCGGCAGCCCGCCAGAAACACCTCCAGATCGAGATCGTTTTTGTCGATGTCCGGAATCATCCGAATGCGCTCCACATACGTTTCGGGCACCGGCTCAAGCCATACGCTCTGCCAAATCCCGGTCGTGCGCGTGTAGAAGATCCCCGCCGACTGATCCTCCCAATACTGCTTGCCGCGCGGCAACGAGACGTCGCGGCTGTAGTCGGTCGCCTTCACGACGACGGTATTGCCGCCCTTGACGAGAACGTCCGTGATGTCGGCATGAAACGGCGTGTGTCCGCCTTCATGAACCGCCGCCAGCTTGCCGTTAACCCATACTTTGGCCTCGTAATCGACGGCGCCGAAATGCAGCAGCACTCTGCCCGCGTAGTATTCATCGGGAACGGTGAATGATTTGCGATACCAAACTCGGTCATGAACCGACGTGTCTCCGATCCCGCTCAGCCGGCTTTGAAAACAGAACGGAACCGTGATTTTTTGGTTGAACCGCCCTTTTCCCTGCTCATACCAGGCTTCCCGCTCCCCTATCCCGTCATCGTCAAAGGCGAATTCCCATTCTCCGTTCAGGCTCGCCCACTTCTCGCGGACGAACTGGGGCCGCGGATATTCACCGCGCATAAGTTGGTTTGTCATAGTCTTCTCTCCTTCTCTATCTATCGTAAGTTGAAGTAGTTACCCTTTGATCCCCGAGAGGCTGACGCCCTTGATGATCTGCCGTTCGAAAATCAGGAACAGCACCATGATCGGCAGGGAGGCCACCGTGTTGATGACCATCGGCTTGACATAATCTTCGGTATATTGATTCATTAACGTCGGGATTCCCATCGGCAAAGTAAACAGGTTGTCATCGGTGACGGACAGGAACGGCCACAGGAAGTTGTTCCAGGAGCCGATAAACGTTAGAATCGCGATCGACACCAACGCGGGACGGGTAAGCGGAAGCATGATGTTGATGAAAATCCGCCAGATGCCGCCGCCGTCCATCTGCACGCTTTCCAGCAGGTCGTTCGGAATGCCGTCGAAAAAGCTTTTTAGCACGATGATCGCAAACGGGGAGGCCAAAACGGGAAAAATCAGCCCCATATAAGTGTTGAGAATCTCCATGTCCTTGGCGACCTGATACAATGGAATCAAAGTCGCTTCGCCGGGAATCAGCAGCCCCGCCAAAATGAAGAAAAACATAAACGTCCGGTACCGGAACGGAATTTTGGACATGGCGAACCCGGACATCGCGGCGATGATCAGCGTAAGCACGGTGACGCAGACGGCGATGAAAAAGCTGTTCCAGGACCAGGCCAACAGTTTGGTGCCGGTAATGACTTCGTTGTAAACCGCCAGCGAATAAGGCGGGGTAAACCAGTCGACGACGGAGATGATTTTCATGCCTTCCTTTTTGACCGAAACGACCAGCATCCAAATTAACGGAAAAGCGAACAGCAGCGCCATCAACAGGGAAAAAATCCGGTAAAACCACTTCATGCTATTTCGCCTCCTTCCGGTTGTTCACCCAATACTGCAGCCCGGACAGCACCAGCAAAATGACAAACAGCATGTAGGACATGGCCGAGGCGTAACCGAGGTCGTTTTTGCGGAAACCCGTTTGCCAAATGTACTGGATGACGGGACGGGTTTGGTCCAAAGGACCGCCGCCGGTCATGACGTAGATCTGCATAAACACCTTAAATGAAGCGATAATTTGCAGCATGGTGATCGTTTTGGTGATCGGGCTCAGCAGCGGGAGGGTGATTTTCCAAAAAACCTGGGAATCGGTGGCCCCGTCCAGGCGCGCCGCTTCGTAAACCTCATCCGGGATATCCTGCATCGCCGACAAATATAAAATGAAGTTAAAACCGACCGTCCACCAGAGCGTGAGCAGCGAAACAGCGATCCAGGCCAGCCCCGTTTCCGACAGCCAGAAAATTTCCGCGCCTTCCGGAAGCAGCCTAAGCAGGTGAAGCAATGAGTTCACCAGTCCCGTATAAGGTTGGAACAGAAACAAGCCCAGATAGGAAGCGACCGCCACGGACAAAATGCTGGGGATAAAAAACACGCTGCGGTAAAACCGCTGCAGCCTGGAGTTCCGGTTGGCGATCAGCGCCAGTACGATGGCCAGGGCGAGCATCGCCGGGGTCGTGGTGATGACGAAAATGGCCGAGTGTCCGATCGCCGCCCAAAATTCGTGGTCCTGAAACATCCGCTCGTAATTGCCCAAGCCGAGGTATTTCATCTTTTTGATCAGCGTCCATTTATAGAAGCTCATTTCCACGCCCTTGATCATCGGCCAGATCGTAAACAGGAAATAAACGACCAAGAAGGGGAGCAGGAACAGGAATGCCTGCACGTCCGCTCTCAGTTTGTTCATCTTCATCGTTTCAAGCCTCCCCATTGGCCGGCCGGCTTTGACCTTGCGGTTTGCCTCAAAGACGGCCGGCGTCATGAACTAACCGCTATTCGTTTAATACCTTTTGGACTTCCTCGGTCATTTTGGCGATGCCGTCCGCCGGCGTCATTTTGTTGGCCCATACTTCATTCAAATATTTGAACATGGCCAAATCGCGGATTTGCCAGTTTTTCGTGGACGGTTTGCTGAACTTCACGGTCGAAGCCACGGATACGTAATCGCTCCGGTAAGGAAGATCCTTAAACTCCTGTTTTTCAAACACGGACGGTTTGGATGGGATATGGCCGGCTTTCGCCCATACCTGGCCGCCGTTGTCGGCCAGCCAGTTGGCGAACGTGATCGCCGCTTTCCGCTTGGACGGGTCTTCATCTTTGGTCACCGGAAGAATCACGGTATGGGAATCGCCCCAGGTCGCTTCCTGATCGAAGATTTTCGGGATCGGCATCGCGCCGAATTCCAGCCCTTCCGTGGACTCCCAAGTACCTGTGGCCCAAACTCCGGTCATCATAATGGCAGCCGTACCGCTTTGGAAATTTTTGTAGAAGTCCGGGTCGTTCAGTTTAATGACTTTATATTTATGGAAAAGATCCTGGACATATTGGGCCGCCTGAACCGCTTTGTCCGTATCTACCTGGGCGGTGGTCAAGTCGTCGGAAACGACGTCATTGCCCCCGAGCTGGGAGTACAGCGCCCACCACAAACGGAACGGATCGTCATTTGTGTTAGACAAGGCAAACGGAGTCACTTTTGCCGGCAGTTTTTCTTTCAGCGTGTTCAGGAAAGCGACGAAACCGTCGGCCGATTGCTCCATGACCGGTTTGCCGTCTTCGCCAAGCAGCCCCGCGTCTTTCAGCAGCTTCTTGTTGTAGTACATAATAAACGGGTGCGTATCGATCGGCACCGCATAGTGCGCGCCATCCACTACGGAAGCGTCAAGGATGTTTTGGTTAAAGGAAGACCAGTCCACGCCGGCTTCGGCGGCCACATCGTCAAGCTCGGTGACGACCCCCTGGTCGATCAGATCGGGCAGCCGGGAAATGTGGGAGATGCCGACATCCGGTCCGTTGCCGTTGCCAACCGCGGTAATCAGCTTGGTGTAATACTCTCCCCATTCCAGCTTTGTATTTTTCACTTGAATGTCGGGATGTTCCTTGTTGAAGGCATCGATCATCGCCTGCATATTGTCGCCGTCTCCGCCGGAGAAAAGCGTCCAGAACGATAACTGGATCTTCTCGCCGCCGCCATTTGAAGCGCTTTCATCATTTTGCCCGTTCGTCCCTTCGTTACCGGATGGCGCCGCAGCGTTATTTCCACCGCCACCGCACGCGCTTAACGCAAAAGAGATTGACAGCAACAAAACGAGCAGCATTGCAAAGCTTTTTTTCATGTTGGCCTCCCCTTTTCACTTTGGTGAAATAAGGAACAGAATTTATGATTTATTACATAAATTCCGAACCTTTGTACCTAAATATAAAGATGCGAGGGCGTTTTGTCAACGGTTTCATATTGATTTTTTGTAATATTTTTGTTTATTACAACAATTTTGTAATATATAATGCAAGCTGCTGCGGCTGATTATAATAAACGGACTAGCTAGAAGAAGAAGTGCCGGAGGAATTGACTCCTGCGGCAACCCTGCAGGGATGTTGTGAAGAAGCATGCGCAGGTAAGCAAGAAGCATGCGCAGGTAAGCAAGAAGCATGCGCAGGTAAGCAAGAAGCATGCGCAGGTAAGCGTCAGCAGCGGTCAGCTGCGGTGGTTCGGGACTTTAGGCGGGGCAGGAATGAGGCGGGAAGCTCTCTGCTACCGCCTCTGCCGGAAATAGAGGTAATTTGGGGCGCTATCTTTACGATTTTGCTCCTCCTGCGGAAAATAGCGGAACTTTTTGTCCCTATTTGAAGTCGAAGCCTGGAAAAAGCGCTTTTTGCCCCTAGCTTTCAAAATATAGCGGTAAAAAAATCCCCTATTCCTCATCTACCCCTTTTTTGGTGGAAATAAGAACCTTTTTTACCGCTATTTCCACGGTGGCCCCCACCAAAACGTATGCAGGGGCCCCTTTCCCCAATGACATACCGACAGCTAGCTTCACCCATAAGAAAAAGCCGCCAACTCCGGGAAACCGGAATTAACGGCTCGGCTTTCTTTTTTCACTCATTTTCATTCAATGTATACATAACGCACATGAGCAGATCCAGTTCATGGTTTCGTTTCCGATCGTTTATTCGACCGGATCGAGCGTATACGCAACCTGCATGATCATATCCTGTTCATAATCCCCGAACTGCTTGCCGAACAGATTGACCCCGCCTTTATGGACAGCGTCCGGCTTCACGCCGATCCGCACCCGCAGGCTCGGACGCTGGTCAAGGCCCAGATCGCTTAGCGTCACATCGGACACTTTCTGCATATCCAACGTGGTCCGCTCGTGGTCAACCCGCCATGTCTTCAGCAGGCCGTATTGCGTCGACCAATCTTCCCACCACGGCGGATTCAGCGCCCCGCGCCGATCGCCGAAATCGCCGGGACTCGTCCACATGCCGATCTCCACGCCGTTGATCCACACGGAAATATCCGAAGGCCAATCATTGTCGTAATTCGGCGCTTCCGAGCACATTTCCATGGACAGTTCGAGCGACTGGATTCGTGCGTTTTGCGGAATCTCCAGCGGAAACTGATACTCCACATAACCTTTGCGGAACCACAAAATCTGCGCCGCCACATGCTTGGGATGATAAAAGCTCGCCGGCTCGTCTTCCCGCACCAGCATCCCTTCGCTTGATGCCATGCCGCAGGTCGGATGCACCTCGCAATCGCTGTAATGGCCGATCGGCATCTCGACCTCGTAATATTTCATCCCGTCCTTCGAGGTCCGGATGCTTGAGTTCAGCGAGATCTGAATATCGTCATAATTCCGGCTGCATACCTTCATCGCTCCGCGTACCGCCGGAAGCAGTTCCGTATTGATCAGCCCGGCGGCTTCCAGCACCTTCACGTTGTTCGCCACCGTCGACACCGGAAGCTGAAGGGCCTCGGCAAGTTCAATAATATTCATGCTTCGCGTGTTGAGCAAACGAAGCATGTCGACCCGAGAGCGCGTCGAGAGAGCGTGAGCGACCTGAACCAGCTTATCTGGTTCATGTATACCGACTTCCAGCATATGAACCTCCGTAACCGTATTCCCAAAAATTGTTCTATCTTTATTGACTTTACTATAAAAAGCCGCAATAAATCAACGTTATTCATTTCACGATCAGCAGACTCATTTTACCGGCCGTATATCGAAGAAATCAAGCTCAACGTACCTGGTATCCCCCGTAAACCGGATTTGGTTCGCGCCGTTCTGCAGCCTGATTTTGGCGGTGGACAGCCCCCCATTTTCCCAGCCTTTACGGGTGACATACAAGCTGACGGGAGTCCCTGAATACCAGCAAAATCGGCACGGTCGAAACTAATATTATGTTTTAATACAATAATTTTGTATATTTTGATAGATTGTAATCCGGCATTTGCGGCATGTCAACGCCATTATTTTCCACAAACCTGATTTTTGGGAGTCTTTCTAGTTGCAAAATATTTGTTCCGAAGATATTTTTTTATTCTCCCGATGGGCGAGGTATAGGGGTATCGACCCCTTGCGGAACGCCGAAGTCCGGCATGCCGTCTTTCTTCCAGCCGAATTTTTGCAGGCGCGTGCTGCGGGGAGATCCCGATGAGCGCGGCTGCTCCGCCTCGGAATAGGAGTAGGCGTGGTAAGCGATCCAATCCTCGGAGCCGTCCGGAGACACGGTGAAGCTGTTATGTCCCGGCGCATAGACCCCTGACTCCGGATTTTTAACAAAAACCGGGCCTTCATGTTTGATCCAGGCCTTCGCGTCCAGAAGATCCGCGGACTCCGCAATCCTCGTCATTCCCAGGCAGTAATCATCCGACCAGGTGGCGCTCGCCGAAAACACGAGGAAAATCCAGCCGCCCCGCCGCAAAAACACCGGGCCTTCGTTGATCGCCATCCCTCCCTGCTTCTCCCAGCCTAGCGTCGGTGCCGTAATCAGCACATTCGGCCCGGTCAGGGTCCAGGGATTGGCCATGCGGGCGGCATAAACGGCCGATCCGTAATCGGGAAAATATCCGTATCCGGAATAGAAGAAATATAGTTCTCCCCGATGTGCAATGACCGTCCCGTCGAGTCCCGGAAATTCCGTATTGACGGCGCCTTTAAAACGCCACTCGCCGTTCAGCGGATCATCCCCCGACAGTTCAAGCACGCACACTCTTCTCGTGTCGTCCCCGCCGCCATCGTTCGCCGTATAGTAGATATACCAGCGATTCTCGATATAATGGAGCTCCGGCGCCCATAAATTGCGGGAATACGGGCCGGACGCAGCGGGAACCCAGATCGTCTTCGGCTGAACCTCGGCCAGTCCGGTCAGGGTCGCGCTGCGCCAAAGCGCGATGCGGTCTCCCAGCGTCACCGACATATAATAACTCCCGTCGCGATGCCGGATAATCCAGGGATCGGCCCCATTCGCCAAAATCGGATTACGGAACGAATGTTGAGTCATGTTTGGCCTCCTTTATAAATTGAGTCTGGCAAATAAATAAAATATTTGTTTTAATACAAATATTTTATTTATTTTACAACAATAATGCTTTCCATAATAATTGTCAACGCTTTCACAAAAAAGAAATATTTTCTTATCGAACCAAAACAAAATGAGCCCTCCCGGATACCGGTGGGCCCATCGTTAGCAATCTTCGATTAAAAGTCAGCATATCCTTCGTTAATTCTACGGATGACTTCCACCGGAACCTTGGGCTCCCGATTCCATGTCAATAAGCCGCAGATTTCGGTTTCCGTGTCGGTTAATTGCGTATAACAGTAGCCTTGGACAAGCCCCGAAACCACGAAAGGCCGAATCACGTCCACCAGTTGCGACACAAACTGCTCGCCGTTCTCCGCTTTGGGCTCAACGACAGGAGAACTCGGCTCGACATGGTAGTTTACCCCGCCGAATTCCGTGCAAAGCACCGGCTCGCCTTGATAGGAGAAACCCGGGTTGTAGATAAACTTTCTTCCTTCCAGGCCGGGCATATCGGCGATGATATTTTCGATGCTCGAGTAGCGCCGGTTCAGAATTTCAGGGTCTTTGCAGTAATCATGCACCGTGCATAAATCCGATTTGCAATGCTCCCAGCCATCATTGGATATGACCAGTCTGGTTGAGTCGACCGATTTGGTGATATGGTAAAGGGATTGCGCGTGATGCTGCTGCTTCTCGTTATAATAAATATCCGCAACTCCCCAGCTTTCGTTCAGCGGAACCCAAACGACGATGGAAGGGTGGTTGTAGTCACGATCGATGACCTCCTTCCATTCTTCGATCATGCGGTAGGCATATTGTTCGTTATATACGTAGGCGGCCGCCATCTCTCCCCAAACCAACACGCCAAGCTTGTCGCACCAATATAAATATCGCGGGTCCGCTACCATCATATGCTTGCGCATTCCGTTGAATCCCATCTCTTTGCACAATTCGACATCGCGGCGAAGCGCTTCCTCCGTTGGGGCCGTCAGCAAGCTTTGCGGAAAATAACCTTGATCCAGCACGAGCTTCATACGGTATGGGCGGTTATTCAGGCACAGTTTCCCATCGTCGGCGGATATTTTGCGCATCCCGAAGTAACTGCCAATTTGATCGACGGTCACTCCATCGACTTTAAGTTCAAAGCTGACGTCGTACAAGTTGGGGGTTTCCGGCGACCACCAGCGTCCCAGGCCGTGATCGTTAAAATCCCGCAAATTCACGCGCCAAGCCTCCGTGCCCGCCAGGATTCTTCTGCTTTCCTCCGCGACGACATCCCCGGCGAATTCGATACGCGTATCCAGCTCTATCCGATGCCGGTCATCCCAGCCGTCGATAAACGCCTGAATTTCGATTTCATTCGTATCCAAATGCGGTGTGAACCGCACCTTTTCCATATAAATTTCGTCAACGAATTCAAGCCACACGGACTGCCAGATACCGGTCATGTTCGTAAACCACATGACTTCCCCCTTAGCCTTCCAGTATTGCTTGCCCCGGGGAATCGTCAAATCCCGTAGATAATCCCGGGCCATTACGGTAATCCGGTTGTCCTTCCCGGCGATCAGATCGCTAATCTCGAGCGAAAAAGAGGCAAACCCGCCGCGGTGTTTCCCGGCCGGCAAGCCGTTCACCCACACGCTGCATTCGTAATCCACCGCTCCGAAATGCAGGATTACCCGTTTGCCCGCAAATTCATCGGGGACCGCAAAGGTTTTTTCGTACCACACGCATTCGTGCACCTGCTTGTCTTCGATCCCGCTCAGTTCGCTCTGATAACAAAAAGGCACCGTGATTTCCAGCGGAAAATTCGCCTTTCCTTGATACCATTTTTCCTTAACCCCGACGTTCCGGTCATCAAACGCAAAAGACCATATCCCGTTCAGACTGCGCCAACTATTTCTGACGAATTGCGGACGCGGATATTCCGCTCTTGGTATTGCCGTTGTTGTCATAGGTCCTCCTCCGGTTCAAATTTGCCCTCGTTAAATCGCCGTATCGTTTCCAGAGGAATTTTCGATTCGCGGTCAAAGGTCAGCAGCCCGTTGATTTCTTGCTCGACATCGGTTAATTGCGTATAACAGTAACCTTGAATCAGCGGTGAATCATGCATCGCTTTGATCACCGCCCGCACGCGCACCTCGAAGTCCGCGGCGTCGATCGCCCCCGAGTAGCCCCAGCCGCTCTGGTCTCCGGACTGGAAGGAAATCCCTCCAAACTCCGTCATTAAAACCGGTTGGCCCTCATACCGATACCCTTTCACATACATATCCCGATTTTGCGGCGCATCCAGCGCTGTTTCGATCCGGCTGTATTTTTGGGTTAGTTCGCCGTAATCCCACCGGTAGTCGTGGATCGTGCACAAGTCCGATTGCGCGTGCTCCCAGCCGTCGTTGGAAATGACCAATCTTGTCGGATCCAGCGATCTTGTAAAATGATACATTGCGATGGCGTGCTGCCGTTGCTGCTCGTCCACCTTCACGTTCGGGATGCCCCAGCTTTCATTCAGCGGAACCCAGGTGATGATCGAAGGGCTGTTGAAGTCGCGATCCACCGCTTCGGCCCATTCCGCCGTAAATTTCTTCACATAGCTTTCGCTGAAAGCATAGGCATTCGCGGCCTCCCCCCAAACGACGAGTCCCAGTTTATCGCACCAGTACAGAAAACGCGGATCTTCAATTTTTTGATGTTTTCTGACACCGTTGAACCCCATTTGTTTGGTCAGCTCCACATCCCGTCTTAAATCCTCATCCGCCGGGGCTGTCAAGATGCCGCCAGGAAAATAGCCTTGATCCAGGATAGCCTTCATGTAAAACGGGCGGTTGTTCAGGCACAGTTTGCCGCTGTCCACGGACACTTTGCGCATCCCAAAGTAGCTGCGGACCGTATCCAGCAAAGCCCCTCCGGCATACAAACGGTATTCCACATCGTACAGATGCGGATGCTCCGGGCTCCACCAGCGCCCCATCCCGTGATCGTTAAAATCATGCAGCTCGATCCGGCGCTTTTGCCGGGATGCCGTCATTTTACACTCATCGACCGCGAGCGTTTCCCCTTCAAAAGAGATTTGGGTCCGGATCGTAATCTCCGTATCTTCCGTCCAGCCTTCCACTACATATTGAATGCCGATTTCATTCCGGTCAATATCAGGATAATAGTAAACCCGGCGCAAATGAATCGGTTCTACCGCCTCGATCCACACGGGCTGCCAGATTCCCGTTGTCGAAGTATAAAAGATCAGTTCGGATTTTTCTCTCCAATATTGCTTGCCTCGCGGCAAGGTAACATCCCTGCTGAAGTCTTGCGCACGCAGCGTAATTACGTTCGGGCCGTTCTCCTTCAGCGCATCCGTAATGTCTGCGGCGAACGGGGTATGTCCACCCTCATGTGCAGCGACCATATGGCCGTTCACCCAAACCCGGGAAGCGTAATCAACCGCTCCAAAGTGCAGGATAATCCGCTTGCCCTTCATCTCCTCGGGAATGTCGACCGTCCTTTTGTACCAGACCGTATCGTGAAACTCCGAAACCCCGATTCCGCTCAATTTGCTTTGGTAACAAAAAGGCACGCGGATTTTTTGCTCCAGAATCTTGTCCTTGAACCATTGTTCGGCAACCCCGACCTGTTTGTCGTCGAATTGAAATTGCCACTCGCCGTTCAAGTTTAACCACAAACTCCGTTCAAACTGTGGACGCGGATACTCCCCGCGCGTATGCATACCGCTCATGCTGTCCGCAACTCCCCTCAACTATTGACTTAAACCGGCAAATTTAATTTCTTTTTCGAACTCTTGCTGCATCTCGTCAAGCGCCGCTTGCGGAGTAAGGAAGTCCCTCAGCACGGCCTGAACCGCATTTTCCATAATATCGTTCAGTTTTGACGATACGAACGGCACGTCCGGATCCACCAAAATTTTCGCCGCGGACAAGGAGTCGAGCAGTGCCGGATACATCGGATTGGAAGCCATCACTTCCGGACGTTCGTAATTGGAAGTACGTGTCGGGTCCATGGTATAATCGATTTTCAGCAATTCCCCGTCCTTCGAAGTGACATACTCCAAAAATTTATAAGTAGCTTCGGGATATTTCGTCGTACTCGTCATCGCGATCGCCCAACCGCCCATCGTAGGCGATCCGCCCGGAGTAACTCCAAAGCCGACCTTGCCCTTCACCTTCGATTGATCGCCTTCAATGGTGCTATAAAGCCCCGGCCATTGTTCCATCATGGCAACTTCACCGCTGGCGAACAGCGCATTCGCCTCGTCCCAGCCCAATTGCAGCCACTCGGAAGGGGCGTATTTCCGCAATTCCACCATCGTTTCCATCGCTTTCAGCCCCGCTTCATTGTTAAATGCCGGCTTGAAATTTTCATCCACGTCTTTCCCGCCGAAAGCCGCCAAACGATTTTGCCAAATCAACCGGCTGTTGGTTTTGGAAGCCATAGAACTGTACCCGTATTTGGTCGGAGACTCCGGATTGAACTTCTGCGTGAAAAATTCGGCCGTCGTCAAGAAATCTTCAACCGTGGTCGGCACCGCCAATTCTTTGCCCGTTTTCGCTTTATACTGCTCTTTGATTTTCGGATCCTCAAACAGATCCTTGCGGTAGAAAAACAACTGCGAATCCGGTTTGTACGGGAAAGCAACCAGCTTTCCTTTATACTTGCCATAACTTTGCAATAAGCTTGGAATAAAATCATCCAAGTCCAGATTCGGGCTTGCAATGGAATCAACGTACGGCTGCAAGTCCTGGATAAGTCCTCCCTCCGCATAGCCGTGCACATTGGCCACCGGCATCAACACCGCGTCAAAGTGATGTCCCGTGTTCAAATCCAATTGAATTTTCTCGACATCGGTGCCTGCCGGAAAGCTTTGTACCTCCACCGACGCTCCCGAAGCCTGCTCAAAGTATTTCGCGGCATTTTTCAGCGCGTCCGCAAAGTCCCCCGTTCTTGTCGCCACTACGATTTTTTGCCCCGCATATTGTCCGCCAAGCGTTCCTCCCCCGTTCAGATCGTTCAATTTAATGCCGAGCACGTCCGGGGCTTGTACCGTAATTTCCTTAAATTCGCCTTCCGGAGCCGAAGGTTCGGCCTTTTTGGAACCGCATGCGCTGAGGATCAGCGTCGTTGCCAGCAGGCATGTCATCGTTAACTGCAATTTTCTTCCCATATCTGAAACCCCCTGATCAAAATTTTGTTGTTATGGTTGTTTAACCTTTGACCGCTCCGGCAGTAATCCCGGCTTGCACATACTTTTGCGTCGTCAACGCCAGAATGAGCGCCGGAATGAAGGCGATGGTGCCGGCGGCGGCCAAAGTGCCGAATGGCGTATCCTTCTGCAGTTGAATCATGCCGCTGATACCGAGCGGAAGCGTTTTGTTCTGGTCCGTAAACACAAGCACGAGAGAAAGGCTGAACTCGTTATACGCAGCCAGAAACACGAGTATAGAAGCCACAACGATCCCCGGCACGATCAGGGGCAGGGCGATCCTCCAGTAAATGCCGAACTCGCTGCTGCCGTCGATTTTGGCCGCCTCGAACATCTCTGCCGGCAACTCGTCGAAGAATCCCATAAACAGCCAGATAGCCAACGGAAGAGAGGCGGTAATGTAAACGATAATAAGCCCGAAAAGCGTATCAAGAATGCCTAGCTTTTGGAAAATAATATAGTAGGGAATGATGAATACCAGCCCCGGAACCATACGCATCACAATGATGGCATACTGCCAGAAAGCTTTCCCGCTGAACTTGAAACGCGAAAAGCCGTATCCGGCAAAAGTAGCCGCAAGGCAAGTGCACAACGTAGTAACAACGGCAACGATCAGGCTGTTGAGAAAATATGTTCCGATCTGATGCTCCGTAAACACCTCTACATAATTCTGCAAAACCCACTTGGAGGGAAAAAATTCCGGAGGTACTTTCATAATCTGGCCGACAGACTTGAATGAAGTCGTTACCGCCCAATAAATCGGAAACAAAAACAGGACGATAAAAAGAAGAAGCAGCAAATAAAGCGCGCTTTTTTCGGCATAATATTTTTTCATGTTCTCCCCCCTTCCTATTGCCGATCGTTACGAAGCACTTTCAGGAACACAAGCGTGACGACGACGATAATCGCGAAGAAAATGATCGCTCCCGCGGAACCGGCCCCAACGTTCATATAACGAAAGGCCGTCTTGTAGATCATCGTTCCCATCGTTTCGGTCGTATCCCCGGGGCCGCCATCCGTCAAAATCATGATCGAATCGAATATTTTTAAAGCATCCATCACGCGCAGCGAAACGACGAGCGCTATAAAATTACGAATCAGCGGCAACGTAATCTTGAAGAATGTGTTTACCCGGTTTGCCCCGTCGATATACGCGCTTTCATAAATATCTTTTGGCACCGTTTGCAAAGCGGCGATCAGGATGAGCATGCAAAAAGGCGTTGAACCCCACACATCGATCATGATGACGGCGATCTTTGCCGGCAGCGTCTCCCCCGTCCAGGCCACCGCTTTCAGTCCGAGGGATTCGATAATATAATTGATAGGCCCGTAAATGGCGCCAAACATAATTTTCCACATCGTTGTTGAAACGACGGGAGCCAGCATCATCGGAAGAATAAACAAGCTTTTGAATATCCGCGTCTGTCTGCTGATTTTCTCGTTATTTAAAATAAGCGCCAGGACCATCCCCAACGTTACGTTCAAGGATACCGTAAAGAAAGTGAAGACCAGCGTCCATACGATGGACTTCATAAACGGACCGTTGCTGAACATATACCGGTAGTTTTCCAACCCGGCAAACTTGATCATCGTGCTTGGCAGAGACAGGTTGTAGTTCAACAAGCTGATATAAACGGAGTAAAACAAAGGCACGATAGCCAATAAAGTGATAAGTATTACGGCAGGCCCAATAAAGATATAGGGCAGCATTCTCTCTGAAAACTTTTTAGCTTGCCCTGTGTCCGCTTTCACAATCATTTCCCTCCCTCCTTTCTGGATGCGCTTTCAATGGCTTGAAATTTTCACTTGTAGTTTTCCTGCACTGCAGCTTCAGTACTCCGCCACCTCCCGGCTATAAACATTGGCAAGATATACTATGACGCGGTTCCATCTGCAAAATCTATATTAGTATATACCATCCAAATAATATATACTAAATATAGTATAAAGTTATAGGCGTAGATAACCATCCCCGTTCCCCACTTCGTTTAAATAAACATTACATAATATATTTAACTGGTGTTTCCAATTTCTGTAGACACTTTTTTACACAAAATATATAATCAACTTAGTATATTATAATTCTATTTAGGTGTGGGAGCGAATCTATGAAAGAACTGCCGCTTTATAAACAAATCCAGGAGAGCATCAAAGAACAGATTAGGCTTGGCGTGCTCCGCCCGGGAGATCGGGTCGGATCGGAGAAGGAATTGTCGAGCTTATACCGCGTTAGTCAAATCACGACCAAAAACGCGCTCATTGGCCTCGCCGAGGAAGGGTGGGTCGAAAGAATCCAGGGAAAAGGGACCTTCGTCTCCCGCCAGTCCGCGGAATTGCGGCCTGTTTCGAACTCTCCGGTGATGATCGGCGTCGTTTTCCCAAGCATGAAAACCCGAATAGATCAACAGCTGCTCAACTATATTGAGAAATACGCCAGCGAGGACGGATTCCAAATTATGCTGCGGATCACGCGGGAGTCCGCCGAAGGGGAAACCTTGGCGATTCGTCAATTATTGGATTTTGGGGTTAAAGGATTGATCATTTTTCCGACCGAAGCGGAGAACTATAACGAGACCATTATTCAGCTGGCGTTCGACAAGTTTCCGGTCGTATTGGTAGACCGGTTTTTTAAAAATATTCGCATGGCCAGCGTAACCTCGGATAATATGCAAGGAACCTTTGAAGCTATCGAGTATTTGCTGTCCAAGGGACACCGGCATATCGCCTATATTTCTCCGGAAATTACGAATTCGGTCACGGAAGACCGGGCCGCCGGTTATGAAAAAGCCTATTTGAAACACCAGTTCCCTATCGATAAAACGTTATGGTGCATGCTTGAATTGCAATCGCTTCAGCAAAATCAGGCGAAACGGGAAATCACCGATTTTTTAAAGGACAGGGAGCAAATTACCGCCGTTTTTACCGTCAATGTTCAATTAGCCCATTACGTGTACGATTATTTGAGCGAGCAGCATTTACTGGACCGGATCGAGCTCATGACTTTTGACAACCCCGAATTGCCCGGTGTGTCCTACGTTGCGCAAAATATTGAGGAGGTCAGCCGAAAAACCGTTGAATTGCTCAAAGGCCAACTGCACGGGCAGGATGCCCCGCAGCAGCATCTCGAACCGGTTACGCTCTGTTTGAAAGAAAGTCCGCAGAAGTTGGGGGTTCTTTGATTTGGGGGGATTTCACGCAGGTCTTCATAACGCCAAACCAACTCCAGTCTTGTTATCCCATGTTTACTCGGCGGGCTCGGCTGCGGCTGCCGTGAAGTAGCTCTGCAGCTTCCGGTTCAACCACAAGGAGGCCGCAATAAACGCCGCGACGCCAAGGAGCTTGGCCGGCTGCGCGGCAAAGTCGGACAGATGCGTGCCGATATAGGACACGCAGAAGACCATGACGGCCTTCCCCAAAGCTACCGCTGTGCCAAAGGAAACGGCCGACATCCGCGTTAGCCCCGCGGCCATGTTAATCACGACGAACGGGCCTACCGGCAGCATGCTGAGCAGAAATACGAAGCTGAATCCGTTTCTGCGCGCCCATATCATCGCTTTCCGCACCTTGGGCTTGGCCGCCCAGCGGCGCATGAAGGGAGTCTCGGCCGCTTTTCGGATCAGCAGAAAGGTCAGCAAACTCCCGCTCACGAGCCCAATCCAGGAGTATAAGAAGCCCAGCCACATCCCGTAAATCGCGGCATTGGCCCCCACGATCACAATCGTCGGCAGCGGCGGAACGAACGATTTCAGGAAGGTCAGCAGAATGCCGGGCAGCGGCCCTAGAGAGCGGAAGCGCTCCAGGAAGAGCTCTATATTTTGTTCCGTAAAATAATCCATCATGCTAAGTTCTGCGCCTGACAATAAACTTCACCTCTCCTATCCGAGTGCCCCCATTATACTATATCCGGGCCCGAATTCCCGGCCTGAATAATCAACAATATGATGGATATTATTAGAAAAACATCGCCGCTGGCGAGGTCCTTTGCCCCTGCAAACCCATACCTTGGATGCACGGGAGGGAATGGGTAGGGTTTCCACCCCATACCCACTCCCTCTTCGGTTCGACTACGAAAACCCTTCCCCTGCTCCTCCCCTCTCCTGCGTATCGTCCTCTACCCCGCCGGAAATTTAATAACTCAACTTTCGCAGAGCAAAAATCAGCTTGAGTCCCTAAATTGAAGGTTTTCGTCGCAAACCGATCGTGGCAAGAGAACGCGGAAGGGCGTTGAAAGCTTGAGGATAGGGAAGTGGGGGGTGAGGGGCGGCAGATCTAACACTCCCTGTCCGGAGGCTTTGCACGATTATCCCGTTTAATCAGGTAGCAGAGAGCAAGACAAGTTCGGGAGAAAAAAATATTTGGTGGAGAAACAGATAGGTTCGAGATAATTTAGACGGGCTTAGGAGAAGGAATGAGGTTTAGGGGAGGTGAAACAGACCGGACAAGCGATCAAGACAGGAGATCAAGAAACCATTAAGTTGATTTGCATCAAACTCCCCCCCACCGTTCCAGCGTCCCGATCAAGCCGCAGCCGCAAGGGGCTGATTCGGTTGGCGCGCGATCAGCCGGCGGTAAGGGATCGCCTGAATCGCCACACACATCTGCAGCAACTTCTGCCGCATCGTTTCTTCCGCTCCGGGCCGTCCTCCTTGCAGGCGCAGCCGACGGCGTACGGTGTACTCGTTCAGATACGCTTGCAGATGCTTCAGTCCCAAGGCTCCATACGTACTCTTCAGCGATTCCCACGCCTCTCTCACCACTTTCCGCAAGGGCGCATACAGCCGAAAGGCCTGAGGGAACAACTGTACCGCCGATGTATGGACATCCACATGCCCGCCAATAAACGCGGCGAGTTCGTGACGGTTTGCCCTTTTTTCGCCTCCCCGCTTATGCGGCACCAGGCGGATTTTGACCTGTTCCGGCTCGCCCGACTCCGTGACCGTGCAGCCGGCTACGACCGCCGAGGCGTACGGATGCGAAAGCTGACACCGGGACGGATTACGACCATACTGATCGCTATTCACCTTCACGTCTCCGGAGAGCAGCTCCCGGGCATCGAACTCCCCCACGGCATGACGTATTTTGTGCAGCATCGACCAGGCGGTCTTGTAGGTGACCCGGATCATCTGGCGCAGCCGCAGCGCCGAGATACCGCCCTCAAGCAGGAATAAATCCAGGGCCTCGAACCACTTGAGCAAGGGGAGATGCGTTCCTTCAAAAATCGTGCCGACCAAAGGCGATGTTTGATGCTTGCATTTTCCGCACTCGAACAAAGGGATATGCCGGGAAGTCAGACGGCTGCACCCGGTGTGAGCGCAGCGCGGGCAGACGAAGCCGCTTGGCCACTTCATCGCGATTAGCGCCTCCATGCAGTCCTGCTCGCTGTTAAAACGGCTGCTGAATGGCTGATGTTCCGTTCCCGGATTGATCTCCATGTTTACTCGCCCCCGAATCAAGAATATACGAACATAAGTTCCATTTATTTCATTATAACAAACATACGTTCCCTTATCAAGCCGAAAATCTAACCTGAACCGCCTCATTTTTTCCTCATCTTTTTTTGTTTTTTTGTTCTCTCCTTTTTTGGGACCCTTGCTCTAGCCCCCCCTGCTCACTGCTCCATGAACGAAAGGGATAATCGTGCAAAGGCAGGCAGGAGGCAGGAGCATCGAGACACGAACCCTTTAGACAGTCCCTTTAAACAGCCCCATCACCTGGCGTCGATTTGTGACACGGCTCGAAACGGCTACGGTGCAAAAGGTAGATACACTGACCCCGCCGGATCGTGACGCCTCTGCATCGTTGACGCTTCCATGCTTCCATGTTTGAGCGGAATCGCAGCAAAGCGGTTGAGTAGCTTGTTTTATTGGCTGTGCGACGAAGCCCGGCACACTCGATTGGCTGATTGACTTACAACAGTTGCTCGACTTGATCAACGAAGCAGCCCAAAAAACCGGGAAGACACTGTCCGCCTCTGATTCAGCGTCAACTCCGCCAATGGATTGCTGCTTTACCCAGCTACATCAAGGCTTGTCTGCCGATGTTTTGCCGCGAAAGTTGAGTTATAAATTCTAGTATCAAATAATGCCTGGCGGTCACGCCCCGCCCGGATAAGAACGCTCGGCCGCAGGCGGTAGGTGGGTTTCTTCACTCTCCGGCGGCGAAACGGGCCATAAGGCCGCGCGAAACAGCACGCCCGCCGTCCCGATCGAGGCAAGCAGCAGGCCGATCAGCAGAAACGCGGTGCCTGCCGAAACCAGCCGGATCAAGACGCCCCCGGCCAGCGGAGCGGTCAGCATGATCGCGCTGGAGATCGTATTTTGAATGCCGAATACGCGGCCGATCGCCTGCTCTGGCGATTCCTTCTGCAGGACATAATTTTGCGTCACCATATACGCGCCGTTGCCGATACCGATCAGCAGGCCGAATCCGAGCAGCCATGCCGGTCCCATTCCGGGAGGACAGAGGCCCAGTAGGGCGATCCCCCCGCCGATCAGGGCGCAGCCGCCACCGAGTCCCCAGCCTGAGGAAATCCGGCGGAACCGGTTAAGCAGCAGGAGGACCAGCACGGCTCCGGCTCCGATCGCGGATACGAGCCAGCCGATCAGCGATTCGTTGCCGGGCGCGATCCCGCGCAACAGCGCGGCAAACTGATAATCGACCATCATCAAAACGATCAGCGCAACGAGTCCAAACAGCATCGTATTTCTAAGCAGTTTCGTTTGCGCGAGAAGCAGCCAGCCTTCCCGCCATTCGTCAAGGAGTCCGCGCAGCATATGCGGACGCCGGGCGCCGGAAACGTGGATGCGTTCCGCGTTGCCATTCGGCAGCCGGCCAAGAGGATACAGCAGCGCTGCGGACAGGAGCCTCGCGCCAATATTGATCGCGATGCACGCCTTGGGGCCAAACGCCGCCAGGGCCACGGCTCCCAGCAGCGGCCCGGCCACCTTGGAGCCTTGCCCGACCAACCCGTTCAGCGCGGTAGCCTGGAGCAGTTGGCCGGGCAGCACAATCTGGCGTGTCAGTGCCTGCTGGGCCGGTACGTGGAAGACGCCCGCCGCCGCACGAAAGGCAAGCAGCGGCAGCAGCCAATACAGGTTCGGCGCAGCCAGTATGGCCGCGGTCAGGAGCGCGGTCACCAGATCGCACAGAAGCATAAGCTTCGCTTTGTGCAGCCGGTCGGCCAGCGCTCCGGCAAAAGAGCCCAGCAGGACTCCCGGCAGCGCCATGGTGACCGGAATCAGCGCCAGCAAAAGCGGATCAACTCCCCAACGGTAAGCGACGATCACCTGGATCGCCAGGGCGTCAAACCAATCGCCAAAGGTGGCCAGGGCATAGGCGGCAAACATGTGCCGGAAGCTGCGGTTCGACCGCAGGGATGGACAGGATTCGTTATTTTGATTTTGCACCGGGCATTCCTCCGTTTCACGTTCAGCTTACAGCCACATCGTAACGGAACAATGTCAGAGGAAAATCAGACGGAATCCGACTTACTTCGGAGGAAGGTCCGGTTGAATTGAAGATTCGGCGTCGAATCCGCTTCATTAAACCGCTTCGTCATGGAAAGATGGCTTTTTGAATACCCTCTTTTAGATCGGTCCGATAGCGGGACAAGCCGAACTCTTTATCCAAGGCATCGTAAAAGGCACGGTATTTTTGTTCAAGCCGTGGAGCATCCGGCAGACGTTCCTGCAGGAACAACACGATTTGGCAAACCGCTCCCAGCAGCATCGGCACATGCATGGACGCTTGCAGCACTTCCAGTCCTTCGTCGATCAAATCGGCTCCGGCCTGCCGCTGCCTTGGGTGAGCAGGTGCAGACCTTTGACAATATGGTAACGTCCGATCTCCCGGAGATACGGCGAACCTTGCAAAAGCCGCTCGATCCGGCCGGAGGCGCGTTCCGCTTCAGAGCTCTGGCCGGCAACGACCTGAACGTACATTTCCATAATCGCAACAGGGATGACAAAGCCGGATAGTCCGTCAGATTCCACCGTTTGCCGCGCCTTTTCGAATCGGTTTATCGCCTCCCCGGGCCGTCCGGCATCGGCATATACGTCCAGGATGTTTAAAATCTCCATTTCCCGGTGCTGCCGGTCCGGAAGAATGCGCAGCGCCAGCACTCTCTCGCATAATTGCAGAAAAGAAAGAACCTCCTCCCGCCGCAGCGCCATTCCCCGATACATGAGCAGCATCCAATACAATTTTTCCCGGAAGGGGATTCCGTTCTCTTCCAGAAACCAGGGGATATCGCCTTGAATGAAATGAACGTAAAGCGTATAAAATTCATCCACTTCAAACCCCAGCACTTCCTGCCGGTCGGCCAAAGCAAGCAGCGATCTGCCCTGCCCCAGCAAGTGGTATTTTTTGAACAGTTCCCTCATCGCCTCTTGCACTTCCGGATCTTGCACCGAGGGATTGCCGACCGCTCTTCTGTCGCGGACCGTAAGGCTGTACCCGTATCCCCGCACCGTATTGATGGCGATATGCGGCCAGTGGCGGAGCTTCCTCCGCAGGCGGTAAATATGGTCGTCCACCGTCCGCTCAACCGGATATTCCAGCAGCCATACCCGGTCGAGCAGCTGCTCCCGCGTGAACGCCTGGTGGCGGTGATCGTACAGAAATTGCAGAAGCGCGAACTCCTTCGCCAGCAAGCCGATGGAATCCGAACCGCATGTTACCGTATAGCTGGCGGGGTCAAAGATCAATGAGGACATCCGTGCAATTCATCCTTTCGCGGTGTTAAGTAAACGTTGTTTTTCATTTTACTTCTTTTTCCGGCATTGAAAAAGCCGCTGACCCGGTCAGCGGCTGTCATACTGCGGTTCTTGCAATCAGGCGAGCCTGGCGCATAGCGGTATTTTATGTCGTTATTTCCGTCATTCCACACCATTTCACCGGAATAACGACACTTTTTGGCTTTATTTTTGCAGGGCCTGCTTATTTAGCTGTTTTTATCCAGCCGGAGGAAAATAAGTACTTTTTATTCCACTAGCGTTGCATAAAACCTAACGCGAATAATCAAATATTAGTTAAATATGGGTAATTATGATCATTTTTCATGGAAAAAGCATAAAAAATCTCCTATTGTAAAGAGGTAGGTACGTTGTCCATAACTCTCTACAAAAGGAGACCAACCATGGATAACGTTAAAGCTAAAACGGTCATTCGTCAACTGATTTCCTTACTGCCCATCGATGTGCATCAACGTTTACTCTTCGACCATTACACCAAGAAACTTACCACGATGAAAGCGATCATGCTCTTCATCAATGCTCAGTTGAAACAATGGTCATCTTACGGTGAAATGGAAATTGCACTTCGTGCTGAGCCGAAACTTCAGCAGCTTCTACAGTTGGAGAGTATCAGCGGCTCGCAATTATCCCGAAAACTCGATCAGATCCCAACGGAGCTGTTGGAGTGGATGTTTCAGCATCTGGCATCACAAACACAGCAACGTGCTTGCCACCAGGGCCAGAGCGGGAAATTGCACATCATTGATTCTTCCAGCATTCGACTGCCGCTTCAACTTGGAAGTTGGGCCAAGATGTCAAATAAGAGTAGCGGCGTCAAGATGCATCTGCGCCTCGTTGTTACAGCTCCCGACAAGCTATTTCCTGATGCCATGATCCCCAGTTCGCTCAATGTAGGGGATCGTGCGGGGGCCGTTGAACTGGTCGTCCCCTCGGATGCGATTTATGTGATGGATCGCGGTTATGATGATTATGCCCGGATGGATCAATGGGTCCAGGACAACATCCAGTTTGTGATCCGTATGCGAGATCGCGCGCTTGCCACCGTCATTGAGGAGTATCCTGTTCCGGAAGGCTCGAACATCACGCGGGACGCCAAGGTTTGCGTGGGCAGTTCCTTCCGATCCATGGAACATTCCGTTCGTTTGGTGGAGTTTTATGACGAGCAGGAACGGACTTATCGTATTTTTACATCGGTATGGGATAAGACCGCTGAAGAAATCGCGCAGATCTATAAAAATCGCTGGCTCATCGAGTTGTATTTTAAATGGCTGAAGCAACATTTGCGATTGAAGAAGCTGCACAGTCATAAACCACAGGCTATTTGGAACCAGTTATTCTTGGCTTTAATTACTGCCTTGCTCGTGGAGCACATCCGGCACAGCACCCAAACGGCAAAAACAAACTGGCAAGTGCTCCGGATTCTCCGCGAGTATTTGTACCGTTCATGGCGATCCTTTCGAACCGAACTGGATCGGAAACCCAGTCGAAGTAGTCCGGGGAGACGTCCGGGGTCAGGTCCCAAAGCGTTATCGGTGCGCACAATGGTTGGGATAATTAAGCCAAGCAAGTTCAAGGAATAATATCCATTATATACATTTAATGGGACATCGCGACCTACGCATTAGGTAACCTTGACTTTTTGGTCTTAAGCTTAAAAAATGACTGTAAAAAAATCCATTTATAGTTTCAATAATCCAAATGTGGGTTTTGCTGAAAATTGATGTTAGTGTTCTTGCAACGCTAGTGCATAAAGTGCCGCTATTTTGAAGGGCGACGGCAGCATCGTTCCATTTATAGCTGGCTGTCAAGCGCCGAGTTAAGGTTGAGGCCTGAGAAATAGGCAGCGTCAAAAAAATAGAGATATAAAGTAAGTTATGGGTACAAAAAGAGCCGCGCTGCGGTACAGGAACAAAGTCCTGCCACGGCCACGGCTCGGCTCTAGCTTAAACGGGGCTTACATTTATAGACCTTCGGCGTTTTTTACGGCGTGTTCCCAGCTGGGAAAATAAAACAAAGCGTTGCGCATCAACTCCGGATCATGCTGCTTGACCTGCTTTTTGCTTAGCGAACTGCCTTCCGTCTGCAATTGCTTGATTCTGCGGACAACCTCATCGGCTCCAAGAGTAGCATCCATTAGCTTTGCTCCTTCCGTATAGAGTTGCTCTCTATTATTGCTTATATTTTCCTGAATATACCTAAAACCAAGAAATGTTGCCGATCCTTCAAACGCCGGGCCAGGGGCTGTATGGTACGATTTAAATGCGAAAAAGTCAGGTTTTCAGGACCGAAGCTATGCTTCCGATGTGCGTTTTTTCAAAACGCTTTAGGTCTGATGAAGCTAGGGACGAAAGGAGCGGAGCTGAACGTTTTCGTAGAAAACGGCTTCGGAAGCATAAGCTTGGTTAGGCTACGTGAGCAACTGAAATGTTTCCGTAGGAAACATGCTTCGGAAGCAAGCGCTTGGCCCGGCTGAATCAAGATTCGACGCCCGATCCGCTTCATGAACGGCTTCCTTATGGAAAGATGACTTTTTGAACAACCTCTTTTAAGCAGATCGTTCTTAAGGGGGACCCTATGAAAGCCCGTGATGATAAGCAAAAACCTATCATTAAAGAGCAGCCTGCCACCTACGGCGATTATGCCCGGCTGCCCGACGACGGCAAGCGCTACGAATTGGCGGACGGCGGCAAATGGCCGGTTCCCGAGGGCGCCAATAAAATCGCGTACGCCAGCGCAGCACCTGTCTTTGACCGCCAAATAGCCACCCGATCCCATCAAAATCGAAGTGAATAGAAAAAAGAGAAGCAGCACGATTCCCGCGAGGAGCGAGCCTCCGTCCAAACGGCAGGAAACCGCATCCCGAACGAGATAGATGCCGGCGCAAAACAGCAGGCCAAGCAGCAGCGTGCCGAACAATTTGCCGCTCAGCCGGAACATCGCCAGCAAGCACCTCCTTTCCCAAGGTGACGTAAACGGAAACTCTCCTATTTTACTAAAAAACCTCCGCGCGGATCAAAAACCGCACAGAGGTTGCGCCAGGCTTACGGCTGGTTTGCTTCATTTTCATATCCCGTCAGCCGCCCCGTTCCTCATCCCGGAATTGCTCCAGCAGCGGGGCGTCCAGCACCGCCTCGACCGTCAGCTCGCTCAGCGCATTCACGCGGGCTAACCCGATTTTCCCTCTTCCCCCCTTCTCCCCTTGCGGGCGCGTAAACACACCGATCGTCCCGTCGCACAGCTCGACCAAGCGCAGGTCCTTCATTTGGTCCGGCCCCCGGAAAAACTGCTCCAGGTTAGCGAGGCTCGGGCCTTTATAAAACACCGTGCGCCAGCTAACCTTGCCCTCCTCGGACGGATGCGGGAAGGTTTCAACCCCGCCGAACACCAGCTCGCCGGAGATTCTCGTCAAGAACGGATCCTGCAGGGCGAATACCGGAGCGCCGTCCCGCGGCGTCCACCGCTCCTCGCGGCGCACGAAGAAATGGATTTCCGATACTTCGCTGTCCCGGTTTTCCACCCGCCCGGCAATGACCAGTTCCCCTTCATCCTCGAAAGGAGCCGAAATATTATAAACGTCGCGCCCCTCAACGCCGTCAAACAGCAGCTTTTCGGCTTGAGCAGGCTGAGGTTTGTTTTCCTTCGTTCTGTAAGCTTCCACCAATTCGGCGCATGACTTCACGTTGCCGTTTCCGAACAAAACCATTCCCGTTATCCCTTCCATTCGGTTTGTTGTAATGCACTCATAAGCTGCGGGAGATCAACCGCTGCGCAGGCCACGGAATCGTCGGACGCCCCGTAGTACATAAGCACCTGATTCTCCTTGACAATCGCGCCGCAGGCAAAAATGACGCTATGAAAAAATCCGCTGGTCTCGTAGTCCGCTTCCGGCACGATAAACGGCTCCTCCATGCGGGCGAGCACCCGGTCCGGCCGATGCAGATCCAGCAGCGCGGCGCCCATGCAGTAACGATGCCTTTCGTCCGCCCCGTGGTAGAGAATCAGCCAACCGGCCTCCGTTTTGATCGGAACGCAGCCGGCGCCGATCCGTGCGCCGTCCCACTTGCCTTTCCGGAGTCCCGTCAGGAACCTGTGATTGCCCCAATGCCGCAAATCCGGCGATTCGGCCAGCCAAATTTCCGGCTCCCCGATGCCATCCGGAACCGGGCGGTGCGGCATGTAATACTTGCCGTCAATAGCCTCAGGAAATATCGCAACATCCTTGTTCGTCGGCGCCAGAATCAACCCTTCTCTGGTAAACGACGCAAAATCTTCCGTCGTCATCCCCCCGACCGCGACGCCTCGCTCCGAGACGGCGCTGTACGCGATGTGATAACGATCCCCGACGCGGGTAACCCGCGGATCCTCGATCCCCCAGCGTTCCAGCGGGCCCTCGGGCAAAACGGTCGGCTTCCCGTCGACCGTAAACCGCACGCCGTCCCGGCTCCGCGCCACGCGCAGGTGGGAAATCGAAGTCAAGTATATGTAGCGCCTTTGCGGTCGCGAATCACCCGGGGATCGGAAAAATCCAAACCGGAATCTTCCTTGTCCACGGCCACGATGTTCATGATCGGCTCCTCCCCATCATCGCCGCTCCGCTCCGCGTTCAGCACCGGAACAAGCACGCGCCCGGGATCGGTCTGCCGGGGCCGCTCGGCCACCCGGAGCAGCAAAATCACCTCGTCCCCGTACTGCGGCGCCTCGTTGACGCCGCCCATAAAGAAGTACATGCCCACGTTCAGCGTATACATCTTCATATCGGACAGGTAGATCAACGGGCCCAAAAAATCGTTCCAATATCCGCGGAAAGCGAAGATCGCCACCGCCAGCAAAGCCGGTTTCACCTGCGGCAGCATGATGTGCAGGAACGTCTGGAGGAAATTCGCGCCGTCCATTTCGGCGGCATCGTCCAATTCCCGCGGCAGGGTCATGAAAAACTGGCGGAGCAGAAAAATGTAAAACGGTCCCCAGGCCGTCCACGCGCGCAGCACCAGCGGGTCGAACTGGCCCGTCAGGCCAAGCTTCTGCCAGATCAGGAACGTCGGAATGAGCGTGACGTGAAAAGGCAGCATCATCGTGGCGAGCAGGACGAGAAAGATGAATTCGCTGCCGGGAAACCGGAAGCGCGCAAACCCGTAAGCGACAACCGTCGAGCTGATGAGCTCGGCAACGAACCCATGCGCTACGATAAAAACCGTGTTGAACAGGTAGCGGTTAAAAGGCATCGCCATCCAGGCCTCTTGGAAATTGTGCCACTGCGGCGGATCGGGAATCCACTGCGGCGGCCAGACGAAAATGTCCCCTTCGGCCTGCAGGGCCGTCGAAACCATCCAAAAAAACGGAACGAGGATGACGGCGGCCAAAAACGTGACGACCACGTAGATCACAGCTTTGTTCAGCCATCTCAGCGGTTTGCCGGAAATCCCCCCGGCGGGGACAGCTGATACCTTGGCCATAAAAGCACACCTCCTCTTTTAGCGCCTTACATCCGATTCGTAATGAACCCAGGCCGGGCTGGAGCGGAACACGAGCAGCGTCAGCGCCAGGATGATGATGAACAGCACCCAGGCGACCGCCGACGCTTCGCCCATGTGCAGCTGCGTGAATCCGCGCTCGTACACGAGCTGGTTCATAAATTTGCCGGCTGCCGTGGTCGGACGGACGAACATGGCGATCGTAAAAATCTGCAGCGCTCCGATCATCCCCATGATCACCTGCAGCAAAATAACCGGGGAGATCTGCGGAATCGTAATGTTCTTGAATTTGGCGAATCTTCCGGCCCCATCGATTTCCGCGGCTTCGTACAGGGAGCTTGGAACACCCTGAAGCCCAGCCAGAAACACAACGGTATTCGTACCGAAAATGCCCCATAAGCTCATAATGATGAACGCCCCCAGCACATAATGCGGATCGCCAAACCAGTTCGGCTTGTCGATGCCAAACACCGAGAACAACGGCGACAATACGAAATTGATAATCCCCGACTCGCTGTTGAACAACCATCGCCACAGCAGCGCTACGGCCACTTCCGGCATCACCGCCGGGAGGAAATAGATCGTACGGTACGCGCCGAGCCCCTTAATCTTGTTGTTCAGAAGCATGGCGACCAGCAGGTCTCCGATCACCCCGATCGGCAGGGAAAGCGCGGCGTACAGCAGCGTAATCCGCACCGACGGCCAAAACTCGATGTCGCTCGTAAACAGTTTGATGTAATTGTCGGCCCCCGCCCATTTGTTGCCGCCGAATATGGTGGACTCGGTGAAGCTTAAGTTTTTACGTATGCTCTTCGCTCCGGAACGCCGGGCATCAAATTCCCGATGACATTTCCATCTGCGGGTTCGACAACACCCACTTCTCGCAAATGTCGTTGCCGAAAATCACAACGATGGACATCGATCTGCCCCTGTTCGCCCACAAAGCTTTCTCCCAACTGCTCTGGCGGATCGATCATCCGGAAGAAGTGTACCAGGAAATCCTGCTCCCCACCCATTTGATCGAACGCGAATCGACGGGGGCGTGAAGCGGTAGGAGGAGATGGATGCAGGGAGAAGATTGAATATCGAAAAAAGGAACGCCGGGAGCGTTCTTTTTTGTGGACAAAATCATCTTTTTTACCGTTTTTAGAAATTTTAAGGTTTCAATCGTCGATTTATGGTTAAATATTTATAAAATTCCATATTTTTATAGAAAGGTGTGATCATCATGGCATTCGTATCCTGCTCTGAAGAGGCTCATCGTATCAGCGGATTATGGGAATTGGACCACGCGGAGGACTTGTTCAAGGACAAGCTGCTGAACCGGACCCCGGCGGCCGCCGAGGCCGTTCAGGAAACGCTGCGGCTCGATGTGGACGGCCCTTATCCGCTAATGGCGGCCAGCGGTGCCTGGAAACAGCCTGAATTGTACATTCATTGGACCGCCAAGTTGGCCGCGCTTGGCCCGTCAGCCTGGGAGGGGCATATCATTTTCAAGGATGGGAATACTTCGCAGTTCCCGTATACGTTCGTCAACATCGCCCTGGAGGAAGCGCCCTCCAACCTTCTAAAAGTGATTTTCTCCGACGGCAGTTCCTTTACGCATACTTCTTATTACCGCTGGACTTCTCCTTATTTCCATCCCGTTCAGTTTGAATTTGACAGCGAAGACGGGATAACTCCCGTTCTCGCGATCGACACGCACGCGCATCCCAACCATCCCGCCACCCTGCCGAGTGAACAACTCTCGATTGAAAATGTGTTCCGCCGCGCCGGCTTTGACGTAAGCCTATCCGCAGGCGCAAGCTCGATTCCGATTTCCGAAGCCGGGCTGGATGTGCGCTGGAGCGACGCGGAGATGCATGACGCCATGCAAAGGCATTGGTCGCAGTTTGCCAATGAGCCGAAATGGGCCTTATGGGTATTCTTCTCTTCCCTGTATGAGGAAGGGGCTTCCGTGGGCGGAATTATGTTCGACAGTATCGGCCCGCAGCACCGCCAGGGAACGGCGATTTTCAATCGCTCGTTCATCAGCGTTCCCCCGGAAGGTGAAAGCCGGCCGGAGGCGTGGACGGAACGCATGAAATTTTGGACCGCCTGCCATGAGATGGGACACGGGTTCAATCTTGCCCACTCCTGGCAAAAAGCGCTTGGCGAGCCGTGGATTCCTTTACGGAACGAAGCGGAAGCGCGCAGCTTCATGAACTACCCTTACAGCGTTCGGGGCGGGGAAACCGCCTTTTTCGCCAACTTCGAATACCGTTTCTCCGATAACGAGCTGCTGTTCATGCGCCACGCCCCGGAGCGTTTCGTGCAAATGGGCAACGCCGAATGGTTCGACCACCACGGCTTCGAGCAGCACCGCCTGCTGGCCAAACCGTCCTTCGAGCTGCTGCTCCGGGCCAATCGCGAAACCTTGCGCTTTGAATTCATGGAGCCCGTTGTGCTTGAACTTAAATTGACCAATTGGACTTCCGAACCGCAAATCATCGACCGGCGGATATTAAGCGACCCGGACCACATGACCATTATCGTGAAAAAACTAGGGAAAACCGCGCGCAAAGTATCGCCTTTCGTCCATTATTTTCGGAAGCGGGAGCATGAAGTGCTGGCCGCGGGACAAGCGGTGTACAACTCGTTATTTATCGCTGTGGGAAAAAACGGCTGGGAGGTGGCCGAACCGGGGGATTATACGGTGCAGGTGGCGCTGCATTTCAAACATGAGGATGTCGTGTCCAATCCGCTAACGATTCGCGTAGAGCCGCCCATGGACCGGATGGAGGAATTTTTGGCGCAGGATTTCTTCACGGAAGCGACGGCCAAAACCCTTTATTTTGACGGGACAAAATATGCGGAGAGCACTAACGGCGTGCTGGAGGCGATCGCGGAACGGCTGCCCCATCGCAAAGCGGCCGTACATGCGCAAGTCGCGCTGGCCATGCCGATGACCAAGCCTTACAAGCTGCTGGGCCAGGACGGGCGGATTCACATCATCCCTCCCGCGGTCGAAGAAGCCCGCAAAACGCTGGCCCCCAGCCTGCTGGAGAACGGCCATCTAGCCGCGGCCACGCTCGGGCATATCGATTACCGGCATTATATGGACCGCCTCTCCGAATCGGTTGCCACCCGGGCCGGCAATCCCGAGGCCGCCGCCGACATCCAAAGCAAGCTGCTGCAAACGTTGACGGATCGCCAGGTGCGGCAAGACGTGCTGGCCAGTATCAAGGAAAAGGAGGAAGATTACCGGAGCATGCGCGCTTAGAGAGTTTCTAGCTCTTAAAAAACGGCAAACATTAGCCTGTTGATAAGCTCAAGGTGGAAGCATAAGGACAAAAAATGTCGCTAATTTGACAGGATCACCCATTTGGAGAGAAATAAAGGAAATTTATGTCGCTAAATTCTTGAATCACAGGGCGATGGCCGACTTTTGCCCCGCTCCTTGGAAAATAAGGACATATAATTCCACTAATGGGGATGAACATGTTCAATTCCGGAAAATAAGGCCATAAATCTCCGCTATTTTTATTAGGCGGTCCCTGCAACCTCTTGCGTTACCGCGACGCCGAAAGGACAGCCGCCGCCAAACGGGCAAAAGAAAATCACGGGCACAATCCGCCTGTGATTTTCTTTTTTCAGGCGCCGGTTACTGCGGGAATATCATTAAAACCGATTTCGGATTATTGCAGATCGAATCCCTTGCTCCTCACGTATTCCGTATACCCGCCCAGCGGGATATCCTGATTCAGCATGGCGATGAATTTCCCGGACCAGTTCGCCTTCTGCTTGTTGTTCGTTCGCCCGCCGTAATACTCCTCCATTTCCCGGTCATACCTTTCGACCCGTGCTTTAAGATCGCGATCATACCGGTTTTCAAAAAACACGGCGGACCGCGGCAACCGCGGCTTTCGGTCGGGGGATTCGTCGGGAACGCCTACCGCAAAACCGACCAAAGGAATGACGAAGTCCGGCAGCCCAAGCCATTCGTCCAGTTCGGGCAGAGCCTCGTTAATCCCGCCGATGATCACGGCTCCGAGCCCCATCGATTCGGCCGCCAAATTGGCGTTTTGCAGGGCAAGCGCGGCACTCAGCACGGCGGTTTGGTAAAAATACGAGAAGCTCAGGTTGCGGGCCGCTTTTTCCTGTTGGTCCGGGCCGGCGGCCAGCACGATGCGGTGAAGATCGGCGCAAAAAACAAAAAAGTACCCGCATTCCTCAATCGCCGGATTTTTCGAACGCACCGCGATCTTCTTCCGCAGCTCTGAATCCGTGACGCCGATGATCGAAAACGGCTGCATATGCGCCGAAGTGGGCGCCATTTGCGCCGCGTCGACAATGGTTTCGACTTGTTCGCCGGTCAACGGGATATTTTTAAACTTGCGGATGGAGCGGTGCCGGCGGATCACTTGAATGACCTCGTTCATAAAAATTCTCTCCTCTTCAATATATGGTTTCCACGGAAACCATATTAGCAAGAAAACCAGGTGCTGTCAAATGGTTTCAACGGAAACTATGTTATAATGGGGAGAAAAAAGGTAGGCTCGCTTTATGCCAGAGATGAATGATGATTTGCTTCGGCTCAAAAACCGCATCGAAAAATCAATGTACCGGATCCTCATCAGCAAAACGGACGAGGACAATGATCGGCTTTGGCTCGCGGAGCGCATCGCCGACGATCGGCTGAAAAGACTGCTGCCCCGCCTTTCCGTCTCAAGCCTGCACATTTTGGACGTTATCAGTGCCCATGACAACATCAAAGGGGTTGATATCGCGCGCGAGATGGGCGTAACGAAAGGCGCCGTCTCCAAAATCACCCGCAAATTGCTAGAGCAGGACCTGATTCGGAAAACCCAGCTGCCGACCAACCTGAAAGAAATTTATTTCTCCGTGACTCCGCTTGGCGCCGAATTGGCCGAGCTGCACCGGCTCTTTCACCGGGAGCAAGATCAAAAGGAGATGGAATTGTTGGCAAGTTTCAATCCAGCGTCGCTGGAAATCGTGGCCGACTTTTTGGAGAAGCTGGCCAGCCTGGAGTAAAATAAGAGGATAAAGCGGCCTTCTGCGGTTTCCTGCCGGAAACTGCGGAGGGCCTTTTTGTGTGGGTTTTAACCGATCCAGCTTTTGATCAAAAACCAGACAACCGGCACGAGCAGCGAGGGCAGCATATTCAGCGTTTTGCTTTCCTTGATTTTGAGAATGGACAACCCCGAGCTGGCGATCAGGACGCCGCCTACGATCGAAACTTCCGTCAGCAGATCGGCCGTCAGGAAGGGGGCCAAATAATCGGCGCTCATGTAGATGGCGCCCTGCCAGACAAACAACACCGCCGCCGTCAAAATAATCCCGATGCCATAGGAAGAGGCCAATACCATCGAGGTGACCAGGTCGAGGGTGGCGTTCATGAACAAATAAGTGTGGTCGCCGCGGATGGCGCTTTCGATCGGCCCCAGAATCGACAACGTTCCGATGCAGAACAGTAAAATCCCCGTGGACAATCCTTGTCCCAAATTCGAGGTCGAAAAGCGGCCAACCAGTTTTTGAAACCTGCCGTCGATATCAAGCGCGGTGCCGATCAGGCTGCCAACGGCCAAGCTGATGATAAACAATACCGGGAACGCGCTGTTTTTCATGTTGGTAACTACGGCGTTGATGCCAAGCACGGTCGCGGCAAAACCGATGGCCGTAAACAGCGCGGCCTGGTATTTTTCGCTTAAGCCTTTTTTGAAAATGCTGCCGATGAGGCTTCCGGCGATTATCGCCCCAACGTTTACGAGTGTTCCGATCATATAATTTACTGGCTCCTATCCGCAAGTATGTCATAATCCTAGTCCATGATAACGTATTGCGTGCGTTTTATAAACCCGAATTTACTTTCCTCCGGGGGCCTGCGGGCCGCTCAAAAGAACGGGGTTGGCTTTGACACTAGTGTCAAACTTTAAAATAAGGTCGGTCACTAACCAAGGAATAGGTTCGTTTTTGGGCTACTTCGTTGAGGAAGCGTCAACGATGCAGAGGCGTCACGATCCGGCGGGGTCAGCGTATCAATCTTTTGCACCGTGGCCGTTTCGAGCATTGTCACAAATCGACGCCAGGTGAGGAGGGTGTCTAAAGGGACTGTCTAAAGCGCTCATGTCTTGGTGTCCCTGCCTGCTGCCTGCCTTTGCACGATTATCCCTTTTGTTCATGGAGCAGGGAGCAAGGGGTCCAAAAAAAGAGAGAAGAAAAATCAAAAAAGATGAGGAAAAAATGAGGCGGTTCAGGTGAGATTTTCGGCTTGATTAGAGAACGTATGTTTGTTATAATGAAATAAATGGAACTTATGTTCGTGTATTCTTGATTTGGGAGGTAAGCGGATATGGAAGCTAATGCGGGAACGGAATTTCAGCCATTCAGCAGCCGTTTTAACAGCGAGCAGGACTGCATGGAGGCGCTGATCGCGATGAAGTGGCCAAACGGCTTTGTCTGCCCGCGTTGCGCTCACACCCGGTGCAGCTATCTGACCTCCCGGCATATCCCCTTGTTCGAGTGCGGAAAATGCAAGCATCAAACATCGCCTTTGGTCGGCACGATTTTTGAAGGAACGCATCTGCCCTTGCTCAAGTGGTTCGAGGCCCTGGATTTATTCCTGCTGGAGGGCGGCATCTCGGCGATGCGGCTGCGCCAGGTGATCCGGGTCACCTACAAGACCGCCTGGTCGATGCTGCACAAAATACGCCATGCCGTGGGGGAGTTCGATGCCCGGGAACTGCTCTCCGGGGACGTGAAGGTGAACAGCGATCAGTATGGGCGTAATCCGTCCCGGTGTCAGCTTTCGCATCCGTACGCCTCGGCGGTCGTAGCCGGCTGCACGGTCACGGAGTCGGGCGAGCCGGAGCAGGTCAAAATCCGCCTGGTGCCAAATAAGCGGGGAGGCGAAAAGAGGGCAAACCGTCACGATCTAACCGCGTTTATTGGCGGGCATGTGGATGTCCGTACATCGGCGGTACAGTTGTTCCCTCAGGCCTTTCGGCTGTATGCGCCCTTGCGGAGAGTGGTGAGAGAGGCGTGGGAATCGCTGAAGAGTACGTATGGAGCCTTGGGACTGAAGCATCTGCAGGCGTACCTAAACGAATACACCGTACGCCGCCGGCTGCGCCTGCCCGAAGCGGAAGAAACGATGCGGCAGAAGTTGCTGCAAATGTGTGTGGCGATTCCGGCGATCCCTTACCGCCGGCTGATCGCACGCCAACCGAACCAGCCCCTTGGGGCTGCGGCATGATCGAGACGCTGGAAACGATGGGGGGAGTTTGATGCAGATCAACTTAATGGGTCCTTGATCTCCTGACTTGATCTCTGGTCCAATCTGTTTCACCTCCCTTAAACCTGATTTTTTCTCCTAAGCCCGTCTACATTATCTCGTACCTGTCTGCTTCTCCATAAATATGCTCCTCCACAAATATTTTTTTCTCTCGAGCTTGTCTGTTTCTCTGCTTCCTGATTAAACGGGACAATCGTGCAAAGCGTCCGGGCAGCGGGTATAGATCTGCCGCCCCCCCACTTCCCGAGCTTTAAGCTTTCAACGCCCTTCCCGTATTTCTTGCCACAATCGTTTTTTGATTTGACTGGCAAGCAAAGATTATAAGGTTGAGCCAGACACCTCTTCTGTCCGCCTATCTTAATTCTTTGAACACCTCCGGCTCAAGGACTCAAGCTGATTTTTGCTCTGCGAAAGTTGAGTTATAAATTCCACAATGTCGTTGAGACGAAAAAATCACAGGCAAGCATGCCTGTGATTCCTTCATTTAGCGTGGGCAAAAACATTCGTTAATTATTGTGCGAATGTATTATGTACGGGATCGTAAGCTTTAGGATTCGGCCCGTATTTGTTATCGCCCGGCTCGCTGTCAAGGCAATAAAATACGAGTAAAATGATGCCGCCGACGATCGGAATCAGCCCGAGCAAAATCATCCATCCGCTTTTTCCGATATCATGCAGTCTGCGAACCCCAACCGCCAGGGAAGGCAGCAAAATCGCCAGAGCGTAAATGTACCCTAAAATCGTACCTACACTTACATCAATGAGTCCTCCCACAAACCCAAGGATGAACGATACGATCACGTTGAACAGGGCAAACATCCAAAATTCCTTGCGCCTTGCTCTCCCTTGAAATCCGACGTAGTTTTTCAATACCTTCAAATACCATTGCATGTAAAACTCCACCTCTTCTTAAATTGATTGTTAGCTTTTGCCCTCCTGCTTTAGAATATATCGGATTACTTTCAGAAATATTAATAAAATTCTTGTTAAATCAGCAAAAAAGTCCTGGTATTTTCAACCGCACCAGGACCGCCATAGTTCCTTAGCACCAAGGAGTCGAATACCTTCAAACGAAATTCCCGTTCCAAAAAAGCGGCCTTAATGCGGTGTAGTCCGCTTCCCCTTGTTTTTCCCATAGTATGCCCTACCGCACTTATCAAAAATATTTTTTGCTGCTATGATTATATACAGCGAACATAGATAAATAAAATGAATGTTTATGATGATTTGCATTTATTTTTTTCATATTAAAGGAGAGGCCATGAGTCTGCAAAAATACGAGATTTTGCTCAAGGCGGTTGAAACGGGAAGTTTGACAAAGGTAGGGGAGCAGCTGAATTTGACCCAATCTGCGGTCAGTCACGCGATTTCCAGTCTGGAGCAGGAACTGGGGCTCACCTTGCTCATCCGAAACCGTTCGGGGGTCCGCCTGACAAGCAGCGGAGAACGGTTGATTCCCTATTTTCAAGGCATTTTGCAACTGAAGGAAAGGTTGTATCAAGAGATCGCCCTGATCAAGGGATTGGTGGCGGGCACCGTTAAGCTCGGCGTCTTCTCAAGCGTATCGATCCAGTGGCTGCCGGGAATGGTGAAGGCTTTTAACTCGAAGTTCCCCCATATTGAAGTGAAGCTGTACGATGGCCATTATCAAGAAATCGAGCAGTGGCTTGCCACCGGCCAAGTCGATCTAGGTTTTGTCAGTTTGCCCACACTGCAGCCGCTTGATGTAACCGAGCTAAAAAAAGACCGGATGCTCTGCGTTCTCCCTCCCGGTCATGCTCTGGCCGGCCAGTCCAGCATTTGCTTGGACCAAATCATCAACGAGCCTTTTATTATACCGATCTCCGGCTGCGACACGGATGTCCGGCGGATTTTCATGAAGTATAAGGGGCCGCTAAATATCAAATATGAGCTGGAAAATGATCATGTCATTATGTCCATGGTCGAGCAGGGTCTGGGGATCAGCATTCTCCCGGAAATGGTCCTCGCCCAGATGCCTTACAACCTGTGCCTGCGGCCGTTGGAAGGCGAACATTACCGGACGATCGGGCTTGCCGCGATTTCCAGGGACAATCTCTCCCCGGCAGCCGCTAAAATGTTTCAATTCATAACGGAACGGATCCATGCATCATCGGATTTGACCTGCGACAGCGCCTAGGACGTCAATGGAAGATAAGGATTCCGAAAGGTTCCGGAGCAACGGACCGGTGACCGGAAAATCCATCCGCTCATGAACGTACAGCAAAGCCCCCCACTAGATACCAAGATCGGGGATTCGGCCGGGGACGTCAAAATTCCTTTAATTCCGGCATGTCGATCGCGACGGATATATTGCATAACATTCCCCTTGCCAGAAACAGCATCGTCCGCTCCTCCGGATTTTCGCTGCCGATTCCGCGAAACGCCTCCAGAACCATTTGGCGGACTTCGCCGAACCCTTGCCGCATCGCGTTCTTGATGGAATCCTCCGGGATCGTCTGGGCCTGCATCTGCAGCATGATTTCATTTTTATAAGATGCCAAAATATCCTCGTACGCCGCAATCAGCCCGCCTTCCAACTGTTCCGGAGACGCCGTTTCGACGACTTGCCGAAAAGAGCGGATGACCCTGGACCATGAAACTTCAAGCGCGGCCAAAAGCAGGGCTTCCTTGCTCTTAAAAAAACGAAATACGTAAGGCTGGGATATCTGCGCCCGTTCCGCAACCTGCGCGGTCGTCGCCCGAAAATAACCGATTTCGGAAAAAACTTCGATCGCCGCAGAAATAATCTCTTCCTTCCGATTCACCGAGGTTGCGCCGTTTTTTGCCATATTTCTCTCCGCCTTTTTTAGTTGTAATTGATTAATCAATAGTTTATACAAAATTTCTCTTGGAGTAAACAGAATTTCCGGTGCTTGACATCATTTAGTTTAATTACTAAACTAAAATCATGGAAAATCAAGCAGAAACTCACCGTAATCCGGCTGTGATCAAAAATTTAAGACGCTTTATTGTACAGCTCGGGCGGCTGGAAAAACATCCGTTTGTTTTCGGAAAGGCGGGACCTTTAACGCCTGGCGAGATTCATACCATCGATGCGATCGGCCCGGAAGGAGGCGTATTCATGAGCGAGGTGGCCCATCGGCTGGCCATCACCAAGGGGGCCGTGACGCAAATGATCCTCCGTCTGGAGGAGAAAAATCTCGTAAGGCGGACGCCGAATCCGGCCGATTCCCGAAGCACGCTCGTTTCCTTGACGGATGCGGGCCTTGAGGCTTACCGCGCCCACGAGGCGATGCATTTGAACTTTATACGCGATTTGAGCTCGCAGCTCGACGAGCGGGAAATCGAGATCTTCGATAAGTGCCTGGAAAAGCTCTGTCGTCATCTGACGACGGAGTAATTTTTGCACGAATAGTTTAGTAACTAAATTAAAATCCAATTTGAAAATGAGGGGATCAATGATGAAACAGGGTATTGTCGTTGTAGGCGGCTATGGGCAGGTTGGTCAGGTCGTCTGCCATGAACTCGCAAAATTCTTCCCCGGCAACGTATATGCTGCCGGCCGATCATATGAAAAAGCCAAACGCTTTTCGGATGATCAAGGGGGGCGCGTGCTTCCTTTGCAGATGGATATAAACGAAGGGATACCGGAGGACTTTTTTCAAGATGTTTCCTTGGTGGTAATGTGCCTTGATCTGCGGGATACGGGATTTGTCCAGGCCTGCATCGACCACCAGGTCGATTACGTCGATATCACGGCCGACTATTCGGTCATAGCGGGCATCGAAAAGCTCAGCCCCGCCGGATCCACCGTCGTTTTAAGCGTCGGACTCGCCCCCGGCCTGACCAATATGCTGGCCAAACAAGGCAAACAGCGGCTGGATACGGCCCGGCTGGCGGATATTTATGTTTTGCTCGGTTTGGGGGAGGCGCACGGGCGGGCCGCCATTGAATGGACGATAGACAATTTGGCGGCCGATTTTTCCGTGCTGGAGTACGGCAGGAAACGTCAGGTGGCAAGCTTCACCGAAGGTAAAAAAACGCGTTTTCCCGCCCCATTTGGACAACGGACGGCATACCGGTTCAACTTCTCGGATCAGCATGTCATCCCCCGTACGTTGGATATCCCCTCCGTATCCACGCGTCTTTGCTTCGATTCCCCGCTGGTGACGCGCACGGCGGCGGGTTTAAAACGTGCGGGCGGTCTCGGCTGGCTCGAGCGGCCCTCGATCCGAAATAAAGCGGTCGACCTCATGGAATCGTGGCGGTGGGGCTCGGAGAATTTTGCGGCAAAAGTTGACGTTTGGGGTGAAAAGGATGGCCGTCAGACGATTTATCAAGGTTCGGTGTGCGGCGTTAGAGAAGGTTATGTTACGGGAAGGGTCGCGGCGTATGTAGCCGAAAAATTGGCCCGGGAGCGCCAGCCCTTTGGGGTATTTCATAGCGAAAAACTTTTTCAGCCTGCAGAATTATTTATGGAGCTGGAAGACGTTATTACGTTGGAGGAGCGAATCATTGACATCGAAAGTCATGAAGAAAAAGGCGGGATGGCTCGATGAGATCCTATTTTCAGACCGCCAACCGCCACTTTATCATGATGACCGCCATATGCACGGGGGCATTCGTTTCTCATTTTACGGCCGGCGTCATGAACACCTCCCTTCCTTATCTCGCGGAGACATTTCGCTCGGACCTTGGCGCCGTGCAATGGGTTACGATCGGCTATCTGCTAACCGTCGCCGCCCTGCTCCCTGTGATGGGCAGCTTGGGGGACCGGTTCGGCCATCGCTTTATTCATAATCTTGGTTATATTCTGTTTACCGTCAGTTCACTGCTGGCCCCCTTCTCGCCGGACATCCGGCTGTTGCTCGGCGTTCGCATCATGATGGCTGTCGGTGCGTCCATGTTTCAGGCTACCAATATGGCGCTGATTACGATTCATACCCCTGCCGACAGAAGGGGCCGGTCCCTTGGCGCCGTCAGCGCCGCAGTTGCCGCCGGGGCCATGCTGGGACCGATCGCCGGCGGTTTTATAGCGGAGCGGCTGCCTTGGGAATGGCTGTTCCTCATCCATGTCCCTTTGATTTTGGCGGCTAGCTTGCTAGCCATACGCTACATTCCCGCCCGTGGACAGGCGCAAAAATCCGGCAAGCCTGATATCGCGGGTTTGGTTTTGTTTGCTGGAGGAACGGCGGTAGCCGTCGCCGGGGTCTCAAACGTTCACGCTTGGGGTTTTATGTCCGTCAAAAGCCTCCTTGCCTTTTTTGCCGCTGCCGGCTCGTTTGCGTTTTTCGGGCTGTGGGAGCGGCGTTGTCCCAAACCGTTCCTGGCCATGGCGTCGTTCCGAAGCCCGGCTCTGTCTCACGGACTCATCATCAGCTGCGGTACGTTTGCCGTTGCCAATATCGCGTTAGTCGTCATGCCTTTTTATTTGACGCGGGTCGCCGCGCTTTCGCCGCTCTGGTCCGGTTACGTCCTTATCGCCTATCCGGTTTGCATGGCATTGTCCGGGCCTCTTGCCGGTGCTTTGTCCGACCGTTACGGCTCCCTCCCACTGATAGGGAGCGGCTTGTCTTGCATGGGAGCGGCTTATCTGGGCTTGATCTTATTTCCGGAACAGCTTCCGATCGCTGCAATCTTGTTAATTCTGGCCTTCCTCGGATTTGGCATGGGCATGATCGCCTCCCCGGTCAACAACTATATCTTTGCCCATGTGCCGGCCGGATTCATTGGTTCGTTCGGAGGACTAATCGCTTTGACGCGCAATGTCGGACTCGTGCTTGGTGCAGCTATAGGCTTAGGTTTTCTGAACGAATCCGCCGGGGAAACGCTCCGTTCTTATCAAACCGTCTTTACGATCGGCTTGGGAATTTGCCTGGCGTTGGTTTTCGTATTCGTCTCGTTAGGTTATCGGGCGGCAAGGGACGGCCGCGCATGAGACAACGGCTTGCGGCTAACCATTGAATCGTTTTTCACAGGCGAAACTTTTGGTATACTGTAACAAACAACTAGGAATGGGTGCTGCCTCATGAATAATGAAGATCTGATTGCCGTGCTGAAGGCTCTGTCGAACGAGACCCGCCTCAACATCCTTTGCTGGCTGCGGGAACCGGAAAAGCTGGACTGTAAACTGCCGGACGCCATAAAACAAGAGTTTCCCGGCAGCGTTTGCGTGGGGAACATTCAGGAGAAATCCGGACTGACGCAGTCGGTGATCTCCTCGTACCTTGCCTTAATGCAGAAGTCCGGCCTTCTGGAGTCCCGCCGCTATGGCCAATACACGTATTACAGGCTAAATGAAGCGGGGATCGCCGCATTTATGGAAGAGCTCGCCGCCAAACTGCAAACCGGGAGGTAACCCCAGGTTGCCCCGCAGGGTTGCATTTCGATCTATGCATCTATATATTTAGATGTATAGATATTGATTTTTACGACTTTATCCTAAATATAGGAGGAGAGAAATATGACCCAATCCAAAGCAGCAGCCCTGTTCAAGCCTTTTGAAGGAGGACGCCTGAAGCTGGACAATCGTATCGTCATGGCGCCGATGACCCGCTCCTTTTCGCCGGACGGCATTCCCGGACCCAATGTGGCCGGATATTACCGCCGGAGAGCGGAAAACGGCGTCGGCCTGATCATCACCGAAGGAACGCTCATTAACCATCCGGCGGCAGGGGCTGATCATGACGTGCCGCATTTTTACGGAGAAGCGGCGCTGGAAGGGTGGGCGCGCGTCGTCCGCGAAGTGCACGAAGCCGGCGGCAAAATCGCTCCGCAAATCTGGCATACCGGCACCGCCCGCGAGCACGAGAAATTTCCCGATTCGGACGCTGATCCAATCGGCCCGTCGGGCCTGAGCCTGACCGGCGAGCGGGTATCGGAGCCGCTGACGGTCAGCGAGATCAAAGAGCTTGTTCAGGCCTATGCCCAAGCCGCGGCCGACGCGAAACGCATCGGCTTCGACGCGGTGGAGCTCCATGGCGCGCACGGCTACCTGATCGATCAGTTTTTCTGGGAAGCGACCAACAAACGGACGGATGAATATGGCGGCGACCTGGTGGGCCGCACCCGCTTCGCCGTAGAAGTGATCGAGGCGGTGCGGGCCGCAGTTGGCCCCGATTTCCCGATCATCTTCCGCTTCTCGCAATGGAAGCCGGTCGATTACAGCGCCAAGCTGGCGGCGGCCCCGGAAGAGCTGGAGCGCTTCCTTGCACCGCTGTCCGCCGCGGGCGTCGACATCTTCCACGCCTCCACGCGCCGCTTCTGGGAGCCGGAGTTCGCGGGCTCGGACCTCAATCTTGCGGGCTGGACGCGCAAGCTCACCGGCAAGCCGGCGATCACGGTCGGCTCCGTCGGCTTGAACTCCGAGTTCACCAGCCTGTTCGAGTCCGGCAAAGGCGGCGAAACCGCCAGCATCGACAATTTGATCGAACGCCTGGAACGCGAAGAGTTCGATCTCGTCGCCGTCGGCCGCGCGTTGCTGACCGATCCGGCCTGGGCGGCCAAGATCAGGGACGGCCGTTTGGACGAACTGCAGCCGTTCACCCGCGAGGCGCTGGGCACGCTGAGCTGATTTTCGCCGAGCCGGATTGCAGGATGAGCCGGATTGCAGGAGTCCGCTCAACCTCCAAGACCTTTTCGGACCAGAGCCGAAAAGGTCTTTTTCAGTAACATTCGGTAAACCCCGGTTTGGATCAATTAGGGTCTCTGGGGTCCGTTAGCATTGTGACCCTAATAAAGACACCTAGCGGTTTTTTTCCAGGTGAAGCAGGGGATACGGCCGGCCCGAACCGTCCAATTCGGAGCGGCCGACCCGCACAAATCCAAGCCGTTTATAGAAGGTGCAGGCCCCGTCGTTCTGCTCGTTTACATCGACCTGCAGATTTGGGCCTTTTAGCTTTTCGGCATATTGGATCAAACGTCTGCCCGTTCCCTTTCCATGGTAATTCGGATCGACAAACAGCATCTCGATTTTCGCTCCATCAAGCCCGATAAACCCAATAGGTTCCGAACCTTCTTTTAATTCAACCCAAATCTCAACTTCCTTTAAGGCCCCGTTTTGAACCAGTTGCCGGTAAAATTCAAGATCTTGCCCGGCCAAAAATTTGTGCGTATGTACTACGGCTTGATACCAAATCTCTACTAATTGATCGTGATACTTTTCCTGATAAGGAACAATGAGGTAAGACAATTTTCCATCCCTTCCTTTCTTCATACTATTACCAGTTTAAAAGGGATAATGGACAAAAGAAAGACCGGGGGCTTTATATAAAAATCCGGCGGTAAGTTCCCGGAGCCTGATGATTACATCGCTCTGATTGGAAAAATCCAATAGAATGGGAGATGAAGCAGAACGTAAGCAGCTAGATTGGATATTTCCAATAGATTAGGCTTAGCAGGCCTAAAATGGGGAATTTGTGCGACATCTATTGGATTTCTCCAATAAGAGGCCCAAATAGCGTTCGATTTCCGGCAAGCTATTGGATTTTTCCAATGTGAGGTGGAGTGGGTTACGGTCAGTTCTGCGGTATGGTGCATGAAACTCTCGCTAACGGTTGTAGTCGCGCCTAATTAGCTGAAAAGACGAGAATTTTATTTCTAACGGTTGCAGGCGAGCTTATATGGTAAAAAGGGCTACGAATTCGCAGAAAAAGGGCTAAATAAGCTCTGCTACATCCGTTAAATTGGAGTTCCCCTCCATTTTGCCAAAATAACGGCAATTGCAACCGTTAGAATGACGGCCTCACTTGAAAGAGCTGTGCCTTTTCCCCTCGAGAAGAAAAGACGCGTCCGGATTGATTGTCCACAGACGACCAAGTCATAAAGTAAAGCGCATACCAACATTGGCATGCGCTTTTAAGGTTGCGACAAGTTTTTTTTATTCCACTTTGGCACCTTCCGCATATTTTTTGAAATTGTCCAAAATCGCCTGCCACCCGGCTTGCTGCATCTCGATAGCGTTAGTCTCCTCGGCTTCAAACACTTCGATGATTTTCGTGTCGTCCCCTTGGCGGATAAAATCGATCTTCACCTTTCTGCCGTCGCCTAGCGTATAAGAAATGCTCTCGTTCATATTCACCTCGTCATATACTCCACCGAAATCAAATCCAAAGCTGCCGTCTTTAGCTTCCATTCTCGAAACGAATTTACCGCCGGCTCTCAGATCATTTTCCGCGTATGGCGTATGCCAGTCATCGGAAGCCTGATTCCACTTCGTAATATGCTTCGGTTCCGTCCAATACTCCCACACGCTTTCGACAGGAGCATGAACGATTGCTTCCACTTTGATCGTTACCGGATTGCCATTACCCATGACATAACCTCCATGTTTAAATATCTTAACCCCCAGTATTCCCACCCGCCATTCACTGCGAAACCTCGTGAAACCTGAGAAACGATTTTACTCACGCCTATTTTAGCATGTACGCGGCAGCCGGATTTCTTACAGATTGCTATTGTTCTCCGTTGATTTACTTATAAATTTTATATCGACTCTAAATCGGTTACCGTTTTTTCGTAATAGACCATCTTATGGAAAATTGCGTGCCGCTTTTCTTCAACAGGCATAGACGGCACAAATAGTAAAGTGGCAATGAATACAATAGCATTTACAATAGCAAAGAAAGCCATCGCCATTTCATACGAAACGGCACTATCCAAATAACTGGCGATCGGTACGCTGGCTACCATACCGGCAGATACTCCTATAAATACCTTCGCAACTCCATAATCCCCCCCTTTGTAATATTTACAGGATTGAGTATAAGGGCTAGAGTTAACTCTATGGCTAGAGGAAACGCGCGTTTGATGGCTACGACGATAAATATTACAAACAAAACCACCTGCAATTCATACGGAGTTATGAATTACTAGGTGGTTTTCTGTTAATTAGCCATAAGACTCCCAATGTTGTTCTTATGAATATCTTCCGTTCCGGCATCCAGCGCGGTCTTGTAATAGAAGCACTTATGTTCGATGACTGCCAGCGTTTTTTTAAGTTCTTCCATCTGCGCTTCTACAGCAGCTTTTCGTTCCAGAAACATGTCATATCTTTGTTGCAAGGTGGCGTCCCCTTCAGAACACCAGTCAATAAAATTTTTAATTTCCTTGATCGGCATCCCCGTGGATTTTAGACATTCTATTATTTTTAAAGCTTCGATATCGGATTCTTTAAACAAACGTGTTCCGCTGGCTGTCCGTTCTACAAAAGGGATAAGTCCTTCTTTGTCGTAGTAACGCAAGGTATATGGCGTTAGATTCAGTTCTTTGGCAACTTCGCTGATCGAATATGTCTTCAACTTGGCTCTTCCTTTCATAAAAAAATATAGACCTCGAGCTAACTCTAATATATAAAACAACTATACCATAAAATCGGCACTTGACCTAGAGTTAACTCTAAGGAGTAAAATCTGTTTTGTAAGGGATTGTAAAAAATAATGATAGGAGGATTTATGAATGATTACCGCTAAAGCACGCGCTGTCGATGGTCCGGACAAACCGTTTCGAGAGGCTGAAATTAAAAGACGTGATCTTGATTCACATGATGTTTTAATTGAGATTAAATATGCAGGAATCTGCCATTCCGACATCCATACGGCTCACGGGGAATGGGGACCTGTAAACTATCCGCTCGTACCCGGACACGAGATTGCGGGAATTGTCACGGCTGTAGGACCTAATGTCACGAAATACAAGGTCGGTGACCGGGTTGGGGTAGGATGTATGGTCGACTCCTGTGGCGAATGTGAGAACTGCCGAAAAGGGGAAGAACAATACTGCCTTAAAGGAAATGTCCCGACCTACGCGGGTGTGGACAAATACGGCGAACCAACTCAAGGCGGCTACTCTACCCATATTGTCGTCACTGAGGACTTCGTTGTCAGAATTCCCGACAGCATTGAGCTTGATGTCGCAGCACCATTACTTTGTGCAGGTATTACGACATATTCTCCGTTAAATCACTGGGGAGCTGGCCCGGGTAAAAAAGTAGCTGTTGTCGGTATGGGCGGTCTTGGTCATATGGCTGTGCAAATTGCCCACGCCATGGGTGCTGAGGTCACCGTGCTGTCACAATCATTGAAGAAAAAGGATGATGGCTTGCAATTAGGCGCAGACAACTACTATGCCACAAGCGATCCGGAAACATTCGAAAAGCTTGCCGGGCACTTTGATTTGATTATAAACACGGTAAGCGCCAGCATCGATTTGGATGCTTATTTCGGACTGCTCACGCTTGACGGAACTTTGGTGAACGTCGGTGCCCCTGGAGAGCCGTTGTCCCTAAATGTCATGTCCCTCATCGGTCACCGCCGTTCATTTGCAGGCTCCATGATTGGAGGCATCCGTGAGACCCAGGAAATGTTGGATTTTTGCGCAAAACACAACATTGTTCCTAAGATCGAGGTGATCTCGGCCGACCAGATTGATGAAGCCTATAAACGAGTGTTAGCTTCGGATGTGAAATATCGGTTCGTGATTGACACTAGCACAATGTGAGTTGTGTAAATAATTTATATAAGTGATTTCATTTTGAAGGTGTCTCAAAAGCGAAGCTTTTGGGGCATCTTCAACTTAACTTATGACTTGAACTTTGTTCAAGATGCAGAAATATTTCAATTTTCATATATTTACATAATTTGGTACATGTGCTATATTTACTGTAAATCGCCGCCATGAGTTGATAGATTTCGCGATTATTTTTCATATTTTACATGGAAAGGAATGATGATAATGAAAAATTTGCTGAAAAAAGTAAGCGCAATCATGCTGGCATTTACTCTGGTATTTACTCTGCTGCCTGGATTGATGACAGCGCCCGTTCATGCAGACAGTCCGAGTCCGCTTTTCACCATTGAAGGCGAAGATGCTCAGCTTACCTCCGATCTTCAAGTGGCGACTGAAATTTACGGACAACCTAAGCCCGGATTCTCGGGGAGCGGGTTTGTCTGGATGCAGAATTCCGGTACAATCACCTTCACAGTGACCGTCCCGGAAACCGGCATGTATGCAATCTCCACCCGGTATATGCAGGAGCTCAGTCCAGATGGCCGGCTTCAATACTTAACGGTTAACGGCGTTACCAAAGGCTCATATATGCTGCCCTACACAACCGAGTGGTCGAATTTTGATTTTGGCTTTCATAAGCTGAAGCAAGGAAGCAACACCATTCAACTGAAGGCCGGTTGGGGGTTCGCTTATTTTGACACCTTCACCGTGGATTACGCCGATCTTGATCCCTTGGATGTGCAGCCCGTTCTTACCGATCCTCTAGCCACGCCGGAAACGCAGACTTTGATGAATTATTTAACGGAGGTTTACGGCAACCATATTATCTCCGGCCAGCAGGAGATCTACGGAGGCGGGAATAACGGCAATTCTGAGCTGGAGTTTGAATGGATCTACAATTTAACCGGAAAGTATCCGGCCATCCGCGGCTTCGATCTTATGAACTATAATCCGCTCTACGGTTGGGAAGACGGCACAACCGAGCGGATGATCGATTGGGTGAATAACCGGGGCGGGATCGCCACAGCTAGCTGGCATATCAATGTGCCCCGAGATTTCAACGCTTATCAGCTCGGAGAGTTTGTGGATTGGAAGAACGCCACCTACAAGCCGACGGAAACCAATTTTAATACAGCCAATGCGGTGGTTCCCGGTACGAAAGAATATCAATACGTGATGATGACGATTGAGGATTTAGCCGAACAGCTGCTGATTCTGCAAGAAAACAATGTGCCGGTTATTTTCCGTCCTTATCATGAGGCGGAAGGCAACGGCGGATTGAATGGGGAAGGCGCGTGGTTCTGGTGGGCTTCGGCAGGCGCGGAGGTGTACAAGCAGCTCTGGGATCAGCTCTATACCGAACTTACGGAGACGTACGGCCTGCACAATTTGATCTGGACCTACAACAGCTACGTGTATAACACTTCTCCCGTATGGTATCCCGGCGACGACAAGGTGGATATTGTCGGCTACGATAAATACAATACGATCTACAACCGCCATGACGGTTTGTCCGGCGTCCTCAATGAAGATGCCATTACTTCGATTTTCTATCAGCTTGTTGACTTAACCGGCGGCACGAAAATGGTGGCCATGACGGAGAACGACACCGTTCCAAGCGTACAGAATCTGACGGAGGAAAAAGCGGGTTGGCTCTACTTCTGCCCCTGGTATGGCGAGCATCTCATGAGTACCGCCTTTAATTATCCGGAAACCCTGAAAACACTTTATCAAAGTGATTATGTAATTACCTTGGATGAACTGCCCGATTTAAAGGCCGGCAATGGAGCCCCCAGCGCATCCATCACACCTGCAAAGGTTGAATTCGACAAATACGCGCCGAGTCGAAGCGACATAGCCATCACCGTGAATTTTAACGGCAATACGTTAACCGCCCTTCGGGCAGGCACCAATGCATTGACCGAGAATCAGGACTATACCTTGAGCGGAAATACGCTGCTGCTGAAAAAAGAATTCCTGGCTGGGCTGCCGGTTGGCGAGCATTCGATCGTCTTTGATTTTAATCAAGGAAAAGATCCCGTATTAAAAGTCAAAATTGTCGATTCAACACCAAGCGCTGCGATTACGCCCGTGAATGCGACATATGATAAAGCGGAGAATCTGGGGCAGGATATTTCCGTATCCCTCACTTTAAATGGACACCAGCTTACTAACATAACGAATGGAAATTATGCTCTTACATCGGGCCAGGATTATACGGAATCAAGCGCTGCCGTCGTTCTGAACCAATCCTATCTTTCCACGCTGCCGCTGGGTCAGCATGCGATAACCTTTCATTTCAGCGGAGGAAATGACGCGGTTCTTACGGTAAATGTAGTGGACAGCAGTGCTCCTGTACCCGCGGGAGACTTGACGATCCAAGCTTTTAACGGCAACACGAGTGCCTCCACCAACGGAATTTCACCAAAATTCAAATTAGTCAACAACGGGGATTCGGCGATTCAGTTAAGCGAGGTAACACTCCGGTATTACTATACGATTGACGGGGAAAAAGCACAAAATTTCTGGTGTGACTGGTCCAGTATCGGAAGTGCCAATGTAACCGGCAAATTCATTAAACTGGCGACTCCGGTTGCCGGAGCCGATTATGCTCTGGAAATCGGCTTTACAAGTTCGGCTGGAACGCTTAACCCCGGCCAGAGCGCAGAAATTCAAGCACGCTTCTCCAAAACCGACTGGTCCAATTACAACCAGGCTGACGATTACTCGTTTAAGGCATCCAGCAATCAGTTCGTAAGCAATGAACAGGTTACCGGGTATATGAACGATCAGCTGGTATGGGGAATTGAGCCGTAAGGAGGTAAAAAAGGGTTGGAGCAGGGATTATCCCTTGTTCCAACCCTCAATCGGCCATTTCATGGCTTATGAGGCAGCCCCCTTTTTTGTAGAATTGCAACCCTTCTCCCATTGCTTTGCTGGAAAACGCTTCATCCTCTACTTCGTTTATAGGCACGTATTTGCCTACAACTGGCGAGGAAACTTCTAGAAAGGAAGTGTTTTCTTTCTTTTAAGCTATAGCCCTTAGAAAATAGGCCCAAGCAACATACTCATCTCCCGGTATAGGTGTGAGCACTAATGCAACGACAATTACGGAAATAGCTAAAAATGTAGGCGGTACGATTCTGCCCAAATCCTATGGCAAGACCGATGTTAGCGACAAGGTAGCCATTATTCCCCTTGCCGACCCTGCCCCGCAAAAAAGGTATCTTGTCTATCTCAAGGATTCTTTGGAGAGTTCGATCATCAGTGCTTTTGTTGACCATTTAATATCCTTTTAGAGGTAGTTCAAAAAGTCCGATTTTGATAAGAAATTCTTTCATCGAGGACAGATCAAGGATGAGCGCCGAAAGAATAAACTCCGTATTTCATTTACACAGCTAGAAACCTATTATACTAATACAGGCGTTGAAATCATCTCGCTCTGTATTTTATACAATCTAGCATATTCACCATCTTCATAAATTAGTTGATCATGACTTCCTTCTTCAATAATTCTTTTATCTTTTAAAACGAATATTTTATCTGCCAATTTTATAGTTGAAAACCTATGTGCAATTAAAAAACAAGTCCGATTTTCTACTATAAATTTGAAATTTTTGAACAAATCCTGTTCTGCTACCGCATCAAGTGAAGCAGTAGGTTCATCTAGTACTAGTATAGGAGCTTTTTTCATCAACGCTCTGGATATAGCTAATTTTTGCCATTGTCCTATGGATAAGTCCACACCGTCTGACCATTCTCTTTGCAAGTTGGTTTTATATTTTTGAGGTAATTTATTTATAAATTTATCCGCCTCTATCTGTTTTGCTGAATTCTCAATCATTCTAAAATTCTCAATATTACCTATATCCCCTAATCCAATATTTTTTTCAACACTAAGAGGATACTTTATAAAGTCTTGAAATACGGCACTTATTTGCTGATAAATGGAGCTTTTTTTATAACATTTCATGTTAACACCATCTATTAATATTTCACCAGATGTAGGCTCATATAAATTAGTTAAGAGCTTCATCAATGTTGTTTTACCTGCTCCATTTAACCCCACTATTGAATATGACTTATTAGCCTCTATTGTAAGATTTAAATCTTCAATAACATAAGTATCTGTATTGTTATATTTAAAATAAACATTTTTAAATTCTATTTTTTCAAAGTTACCATTAAAAACTTTCCCTTCTTCATTCTCGTCTTTGTTGATTTCTAATAACGAAAAAATACTTTCCATATAAAGACTATCTTCATACGCTGAAGATATCATATTCAAAGTACTTGTTAGAGTATATTTCAGGTTTTCTATAGCTGATATATACATTGTTAAAGAGCCAATTGATAATTTTTGTTTAATTGCTATTATAACAACATAAATCATAGTCACATAGGTAATGACGTTTTCAAACGTATCCACCCCCATTCTTTGAATGCTGAATTTTCTTCTGATTTTTTTATCCTCATTGATATTTTCACTGTAAACATCTAAAATCATATTTTTCAGATATTCCCCGACATGAAATAACTTAATTTCTTTAATGTTTTCATTTTTTATACATATAGTCTTTAAATAATTTACCAATCTTAATTTTTCATAACGGGTGTTAAACACCTTAAACCATTTTGAAAGTATCTTAAAACTAATGAAAAATACCGGAATAGTTGATAAAAGACATAATACTAAAGTGGGAACATCAAAAATCACTAATATACTAATTATTCCTATAACACTTGTTGAATTTTTAATAATTTCCATTAGTGTTCGAAGAATACTCATAGAACGGCTGACAGATTGATCATTTGCTTTTAGAATTTTGTTATACATTTCTGAATTATCAAAATCAACTAAATCTAATGTGTTAATTTTATCCATAATTATTTCAAAAATACTTCTATTTAAATAACTAGCATAGATCGACTCTACGTATGAAGAGACATTAGCTAGTAAAGAACTTATTATTTTTACTGTAAAATGTAATAATAACCATAATAAAGCGAATTTTATTGAAGTAGTGTTTAAATTCCCCAATACATAAGCCACTTCATCAATAAATTTTTTCCATATGATTAAAGTTACTGGAAGAATTATACCTGCACTCAGATTTAATCCTACAATCACAAGAAACATTAAGTTAGAAGTTTGCCATAGTAAGCTTATTGTTTTAATAAAGACTTGATTAAATTGCTTAATTTTGCCGATTGCTATTTTCAAAAATGCCCCCTCCCCTTTAAACTTTATATACTCTTACATAAACTTTTCCAAGTACCCAGCTACCTCCGATAATCAGAACGAGACAAGCACTTAAAGCTAAAAATGGATATAAAATAGGCTGACCAAATAAATTATAAGAAATATATTTTGAAAAAAGACTTGCCCCACTTATGAACTGACTAGGAAATAACAGAAACAATTTGTTGAGCCATTCAATATTACTCATCGTAAACTGTGGGATCATAACAAACATAAATCCAGCTGTTAAGCTTGCAACACTATTCTTAATAGCAGCCGATAAAAGAGATAACATAATTACCAAGGAAATAGTCCCTAAAATTGTCGCAAAATAAGAAATAAATAAATATTGAAACGCGGTTAAATTAAAAGGGGTAAATACGAACTTGCTATCTACACTATTTAATGGAACAATCATGTTTTTAAAACTTCCATAGAACAATAGCCTAATTCCAGCATTTAATATATAAAATAAACTTGCAGTTATAATGGCATAAGTAATCACTGCATAAAGCTTCGCATATGCTATCTTTCGATGTCCGTTGACCGTAGATAAAATGATTTTATGGGTATTATTCGTATATTCATTAGAAAAGATAGTTGACGCCACCGCTAAAAGAATGAACTCCAGTAATATCAAGCCCGTTGATGTACAAAAACGAATCGCTGAGTACCAGCCTTGTTTTTCATAATATTTAGGTTGCTCTGCATGTAAAAGCAACCTTAAATTTTGGGAAGTATCTCTATATAAATAACTATCTGTGTTATTCTCCTTCTCTAACTTTGTAATTAATCGTGTAAGATAATTCACACTATTTGGAGATTCTGAAAAGTTAGGCTCTAACCCATTCCATTTTGCAGCATAATAAGTCGCTAATGAATAATTAAGTAAGAACTCCTTTTTTCGATGATCACTTTCATTTTGTGCCTGCATAAATGTTTCTTGTAAACCTTTGTACGCAAGAACAGTATCTTTGCTAATTTCCCCTTCATATTTTCTGGTATAATCAAGAAATGAATCTAAACCATCAACCTTTTTGTTATACTGATAAGCTTCTGCCAAGGCAAATAAACAGGTAATGACTATAAAACTAGCTGTAATAGCAAGGACTTTATTGCTTAGACACAGTTTTTTTAATTCAAACCAGTATAGACGCATTACTAAAAATCCTTTCTTCTATTGAAAAGTCTAATAAATATATAAAATAAGCAAATAAGCAGCACATCTAACACTACCATGATTGGTAGCTTCAATGTTGGTTGCCCTGCAATATTATAGCTTTCATAAGTAGAGAACAGATGGCTTATCATTAGTTGTTTAAAGGGGAAGGCTTCTTTGATCAGCCCAATCCCTCCATCTATGCTCGGGAGAAACAGAGGAATACATGTAAATACACCAGCTATAATGATACTTGTAACATTTGATTTACAAACTGAGGAAATAAATAAAATACATACAACAAGCAAACTGCTAGCCAAAATAGTTACTAAATACGCTGCCAACAACATTTCTAAGGCCGATAAATGATAGGGAGTAAATAAAAATTGCGAGATTGAGTTTAGGGGCATGTTCCACATTCTATAACCTTTATTTATAATTAAAAAGGCTAATATCGAAATGCTATAAATTAGCGTTATATATAAATAAGTAAAGCCTAACGAAGCCAGCACTTTACTTCTTGTAACTTTCTTATAGCCTGATTCTGTAGACAAAATAACGCGTTTTACGCCGGTTACTATCTCATTTGAAAATACAGGTCCTATTGCTAATATTGTTGTAACACTGATAAATATAGCCATGAAAGGAGATAATAAATAAAAAAACAAATCTTCCCAGTCATCTGTTTTATAAAATCCCGGAGCGCCTACATTTTCATATGACATAAGTTTTTTATATGTATCCTTTCCTGTAAAACTATTTTGCTGGCTATTTGCAACTATGTCCTGGTATTCTTTTTTCAAAATATTGAAAGATGTTCCTTCATCGTTATCTAACCACCACTTATGAGTTCTGTAAGCATTACTATAACTAAATTTGAAATATAATTCTCTGCGTATTTCAGGTGTAAGGTCTTTTGAAATTTTATTATTCATAATATAATGATTATCATTAAGTATAGAATCAATTTCTTGCGTTATCTTTACTGCTAATGCTTCATTAATTTCTCCCTTATAGGGCTCAAACAATTTGTAATATGCGTCAAGGTTACCTATAGTTTCACGTCGATCCAAAGTGCTTTGAATCCCAAACCCAGCTAAAAAAATAAATGTAATCAGTGCAAACAAAACTGCCGGTTTATTTTTCATTATTTTTTTAAATTCCATCTTCACCAAGTTCATAATTCCAATCCTTCCTTGGAAGCTTCTTTAAAAAATACCATATAAACATCTTCCAATGTTGGGATGACAGATACAGAATTGTCAGTAGGAGATATATCACTAATAACACGCATTAAAATTTTATTATCCTGATGCTTTACTCCAGAGACTTTTAATTTCTTTTCTAGCTGTGAAAACTCATTTTCTAGAACCTCTAACTCCCATACCCTCCCTCTCATGCTATCTATAATGGATTCTACACTTGCACTATTTATAATTTTCCCTTCTTCAATCATCATCACTTGATTCGCAATTCGGTCTATATCTGACACAATATGCGTAGATAAAATTACGATCTTATCCACTGAAAGTTCAGAAATCATATTTCTAAACCGTATACGCTCCATCGGGTCTAATCCTGCTGTAGGCTCATCCAAGATGAGCAGCTTAGGATCGTTTAGAAGAGCCCCTGCTAGCCCAAGTCTTCGCTTCATTCCCCCAGACAGTTTACCGCATTTTTTAGAAAGTACATTGGAGATATTCACCACCTCAGCCAATTCATCTATTCTGTGTTCTACTATATTTTTATTTAGATTTTTCAACGCAGCTATATATCGCAAAAACTCTCGAGCTGTAAAATGGGCATACAAGCCAACATCTTGTGGCAAATACCCAAGCTGTGATCTGTACTGATAGCTGGATTCTTTGATATCCTTGTGGTTCCACAGAATCTGTCCTCTAGTTGGCACAGAAATATTAGCTATAATATTCATAAGTGTTGATTTACCAGCACCGTTTGGACCAAGAAACCCATAAATTCCTGGTGTCAATTCAAGTGATATGTTATACAAAATCTGTACCTTTCCAAAACATTTATCAATACCTGATAATTTTATATCCATAGTTAGGCCCCTTTTCTTTCATATCTGATTTGTACCATGTATAATCACCGCTTTATAATCTTGATTAAACGTATTCCTTATATATTCGTTTATATCTATTAACGTAATATTTCTTAGAAGTGTTCCTATAGACTTGCAAGAATCAGAAAACCCAATCACCTCATGACCATGTAAAAAGTTGTTTATAAATGAATTAACCACATCATGAATATTATCCTTTTTTTCTTTAGTAATATATTGCATTGTTAAATCAATATCCGTAATATGCCCCTGAAGTTCTTGATCTGTAAAGTTTAGAAACTTGATTTGATTAATCAAAGATGTTACAAAATCTATCGATCTTCTAGAAAACATTACCATATCTGTATTTAATTTTATAGATAAGAAATAAAATTTGGGTGAGATAAATTTATCAGTTACTTCTATAGATTCTAACTTTATATTACAAATTGAATTAATCATTTTTTTAATAGGTTTTCAAACAAAGCTCTAACAAACTGCTCCTTCGAATCCATGCTCCGGTAGATGATGGGAAAATAAATTAAAAATTGTGTGCCAAATTTTTCACGATCATAAAGTTCTATTATTTTATTATTTTGATTTATCACAGAAGCTGGTTCTTTCTTTTTATATTCATTGTTTAAAGCATTATCAGATTTTTCGATATCAACAAATTCATTTATAAAATCTTGTATATTGGTATGAAATTTTGAGTCTACCGCAATAATTACAGCTAGATTATTTGTTGTGTAATTAAGTTCGATAAAAGACGTTAGATCTTGCTCTTTAAATTCGTCAATATATTTTAAATTTCCGATTGGAAGATTGTTTACAAATCCATTTGTAATGAACGATGTTATTTCCCTTTGCTGATCCCATCTTGCACAATGTTCTCGGTATTCTTCCTTAATATCTTTTCTAATTTTTGAAATCAAATAATCTTTAACCATATCTCCAGTAATCATTTTCTTTAATAGAGTAATTGCATCTATTACTCTTATATATTCATTTTCAGTTCTCAAAACCAATACAGTATTACTAAAGTCTGTGTACCCGCTGTAATGAAAGTGATTAGGATTTATTTCAGGATTTTCATTATTAAAAAACATATCGTGTTCTTTATACTCAGGGTAGGACAAACACATATGCTCAACTATGTGAGCAATTCCTTGCTGATCAACATTATCATCATTTGAGCCAGCTTTTATGATTAAGCAGATATAAGCTAATTCATAATTTCCTAAACTAATGTAAAGGTTCATTTTATTATTAAGTTTACTTATAAAGTTTTTCATAAATTATCTCCTCATATGAAAAAGAGAATAACAGGGAATGGCTAGATACTAACATGCCACCCCCTGTAATCCTATTAATTTCCACTTGCATCTGCTCTGTTATATTCTTTATTAGTATTACTACTGCTGCATGAGCAACTACAATCTTGCCAAGGAATCCAAAATGCTGTATTTTCTGCTCCGTTATGATTGCCCGAAGCTACATTGCAAGTACAACTACATTCAAACCAATATGCTACAGAATCTGTATTATCTTGCTGTCTGTTTAAAGGATTAATTACCTTCATCATACTTACGCACCTCCTTTCTTATAATGATTATATTGACCCACCTGCTACACAAATTTATAGTTTCAGGCGAGAAAATAACATATCTCATCAATAAACTTCTATATCATTTAAGTATTCCAATTTATAAGGTGTTTTCTCATAAACTGAATGATAGAATGAGAGTTCTCGTTCTGCAGCATGTCTTTGCACACGACATTTCTGATCCTTTGCATTTTTATCAAAACCATCCTTTGTATAACAGTTCACATAACATTGGCTGCACAAGCGAATAGCCCAACAATCAGAGCATTTCTCTGAAGATAAGTTAGAAAAGTCCTCTATATAATGTTTTCGTAGTTCCTTCAAATTAATACCGTCATATACATTTCCAATAGAGGGTGATAGACCAACTCTTTCACAAACATAGAAATCTCCCTTGGTATCTACATATAAGCGCCTCGAACCTGGTATGCAACATCCATTAAACGGATAAAAATCCTTAGGCTTATCAAAAATAAAACGTTTATGGATTTTTAAGAGGGATTCCTCGGCTGCAGATGCATAGATAGAATTACTTCCATTCCTTATCTTTTCATTTATCTCAGTCTGACCCTTCTGCCATATCCATAAAGGATTTATTGAACCCTGTTTTGTCTTATATTTGGAATCGTTACTGAGTTCCTGAATATGTTGTTCTTTATTAGGCACGCTGTCTTCTGCAGCATATCCAATACTTATATTTGTATCTTTAGGCAACCAAGAAAGATTTTCAAAAAAGTTATTGATACTTTCGATTTTAGTATAATTATAAGGTGGGGCTAATACTGAATTTATCGATATACTATTCTCGGTGCCTGAAAATGCATCAACTAAATGTTTTAAACCTCGTATAGCTTCTGAAAAAGTTCCTTTGCCATTTACATATTTTCTATATGAGTTCTGAACTTCCTCCGGACCATCTAAACTACAAACAATTCTTAAACCAGGAACTTCTGCAAAATACTTTGCAATTCTCTCTGTAATTAAAGTTAAATTAGTGGTAAGAGAAAAGGTTAATTCCTTGCCTATTATTGTTTTCCTTGAATAATCGATACACCACTTTAGTAGTCCAAAATTCATAAGAGGCTCTCCACCATAAAAAGTTATAGCAACCTCTTTTTCAGAATGTTCATTTGCATAATCGATCGCTTTCTTAGCCACAGTTTGGCTCATATCCTCATTATTAAAACTTCGATTATATATATAATCATCATTATATATACAATAGCCACATCTCAAATTACATTTACCAGTAAGCTCCAATATTAGTTGTGATAAATTATTATCAACCATATTTTCTAAATTTTCATAATGATTATAGGTGTATAACTTATTTAGTTTAGGTGCTTGTAACAAATTTTCTTCCATAACTACTTGTATAAATTCCTGAATAGACTTTGAGGAAATTGATACAGATTGATTTATAAATGACTCATAAGTTTCGCTGTTATTCCGATCAAATAGACAGTCCATGATTTTATATATCTCATCATCCAATAAAAGTACCTTCCCAGTTCCAGTATCATAAAAATAATTAGATGACTCAGTACTGAATAATTTCCCCAATCTGTATATATCCCCATGTTCCTTTTTGTCAAATAAATTATTCAACAATTGAGACTCCAACTCTGTAAGATAATAACTATTCACAGAAACCCTCCTATTAGTTCATAGAATATTTCTCCACATAATTGTAATCACATAGAGTGTTAAAAAAGTCACAAATATTTGTATGTATTTTCCAATCTGTACATTTCAAATAATATCACAATAAAACAAATATATATAAAAAAAACCTAAAAGGTAGAAATTTATGCTTGAGTGGTAATTTTATGTGAGGTTTTTGTTTGTAATAGAATTTATATAAGCTTATCATTGTAAATATATAGAGCTAAATATTGTTTTTGTGAATTTTATCAAATTATAGGAGGTATAATATGTTTAATGTTGCTATCTGTTGTAGTCAAAACGAAGACATGCTCAAGATTGACAAATACCTTTTAAAAATTTCAATGATTACCAACTATACCTTTTGTACAGAATATTTTTCATCTGGAGATTTACTTTTTAACCGAATTAATAAAAAAGAGTTGAACCCGTTTCACATACTCATTTTAGAAATTGAGTTGAGAGATATAGATGGAATCGAACTAGCAAAAAAAATTCGTATGTTTATAGGTCACGATATACAAATAGTATTTATGAGCAATAACCCAAAATATATTATGAATATTTTTGATGTACAAGCTTACCATTATTTGATTAAACCTGTATCTTACACCTGCTTCGAAAAAAGAATTATTAGTCTTTGCAAGCATTTTTGTTCAAGGGAAAAATCCTATCTAACTATTAAAATAGCTCAAGATGAAATCATTCTAGTGGTATCTGATATTATTTCATTTGAAATGTCTAAATGCTTTGAAACAAGAAGTCTTATAAAAATTAGAACAATTCATAAAGAGTACTTAATCAATGGAACTCTTTCAGAATATACTAATAAACTAGCTAATCAATTTCTGTTAATCCATCGTTCTATTCTTGTGAATATGGATTATATTGAGAAATTCAGTACAAATAAAGTATTTATGTCTAATGGAGTTGTGTTTCCTTTAAGTCGAACTAGAGCTAAATTAGTAAAAATACTTTTACAAAGTTTATGATCGCAGAATTTAAATAGGTGGATAAATCTCTGAAATAGTTGGGTGTGTGAGCTACAATTGTTTCCTTATATGAAGAAAACAAAAAACCGACTGCAAAAGTGACTAGAATAAACATAGTAACCTCGCTGTCGATTTTTGTATATTATATCGTCCTCTACTCAGCAGTCTCGTATACAGAGCATAATCATATCTCGCTGTATTATAACGGTGTGCTAATATGGGGAATTGAACTATAGGGCAAATTTTTAGAGAGTGTCATTCGCTGACACTCCCTAGTCATGATTTAAAGCTTATTACTACAGCATCTCGCCTGAGTAGAAAGAACTGGGCAGCTTATCAAAGTCATAATCTACAAGCTCTCCCAATGTGATATTGGCATGGGCTCCTTCATGAACCATCAGGTTGCTGTTCTCGCCAACATGAATTAGAATTACGGGTTTATCCGTCGCATAAGCGTAGCCAAATTCCCAGGCTGTTCCCGTGTCCGAATAGTTACCATGATAAATGCCTTCCACAATTTCAGCCCATTTAATATATTTGATATCGGTCATAAAGGTTTCAATCGACCACAGCCGTGAACCGAACTCAGCATTTTCATTATTTTTTCGAAATGGTGAGAAAATGTTCATGCCTTTGTCGGCTAAAATCTTCTCTACCTGTTCTAGAACTGCGATCTCTTTATCATTAAAAAATGGACTGGCGAGATATAAAATATACCCTTTTCATTCTCTTGCTGACCTCCAGTACAATGTATTCTGCATAGGCATACTCAAGACAAGGAGTTCCCTATCCATCGCTTACTCTTCCATTTTTTCTAAAATGCCTTTAATTAATGCAATAAAGTTCACTCGAACCTTATCTGCCACTTCAATTACTTCTTCATGACTCAGAGGTTGATCCAAAATGCCGCAAGCCATATTCGTCAAGCAGGAGATGCCGAGTACTTTCATATTTCCGTGAACGGCTACGATCGCCTCTGGAACTGTCGACATCCCAACTGCATCGGCTCCCATCGTACGAATCATACGGATTTCAGCCGGAGTCTCGTACGTAGGTCCGCTCCACCATGCGTAGACACCCTGTTGTATTTTCATATCAAGTTCATTAGCAACTGCCCCAGCAAGATGACGTAAACCATGATTATAGGCTTGAGACAAATCCAGGAAGCGTGTGCCCAATTCATCGTTATTTGGCCCGATTAACGGATTCGTACCGACCAGATTGATATGATCCGTAATCAACATTAAATCCCCTGGGTTAAAGCTAGTATTCACCGCACCGCAGGCATTCGTAAGCATCAGATTCTCAATGCCTAACGCCTTCATGACACGCACTGGAAAAGTAACTTCCTCTAAAGTAAAGCCTTCGTAATAATGAAAACGCCCCTTCATAGTAGCTACTGTTTCCTCTTCAACTGTCCAATCACCAACTCGTTAGAATGGCCGACGGCAGAAGATTTTGCAAAATGAGGGATTTCAGTATAAGGAATGGTTACAGGATTTTCGATATCGTCAGCCAGTGTTCCCAAGCCAGAGAGCCTAGAATCAAACCAATGGTAGGACGATGATTAATCTTACTCATAATGAAATCTTTTGCTTCCAGAATTTGTTGCGTGTTATGCATGAATCCTTCCTCCTTTGAAATTAATAACCTAAATATTTCTACTAATCTTGAGAAAAATTAAAAAATTTGCTAAGAGGCATTGAGTCAAACTCTTGATATCCTTTGTCTTTGAGAAGACCATTTAAAGCATTTTCATAGTCATTCTCTTCTTTAAAGAGAACAGTTACGTTGCAATGAGCTAATGCTACATGATCCGAAAGATGTTCAACGATGTGGTATAGCATCTTTTTTTCTATTTCATCTAAATCACCCAAAGAATATACGTGTACGGTAATGTGGTTTTCTCTTCTATCCTCTCCTATTCCATTATCGAGCCACGGGAAATCTTCATTTGTACTTGGACGATGCTCATCAACAATAATAATTCTGCATTCCTTAACGTTAATTTTGATATCCCAGGCCTCCAGATCCTTTAACCTTACGATTCTTTGCATTTGACTTAAAAAATCAATATTCATATAACACTCCTTTCTTTCCCGCCGAGCCTAATCGAAAAGAAGAGGTATTGCAGTATAACTGCAAACCTCTTCTAGAGTGGCGGTCAATAATTGAATTTGGTGTAAATAATTATGACTGTTGAATGTCGGTCGCCTAAATATTAATTTCCAGCTTGATAATGAGCCAATCTGAGAAGCAGGGTAACTGCTTCTGCCCGCGTCACTTGATCGTTTGGAGCAAAACGGTTGTTATCTTTGCCTTCGATCAGACCCGCTTCATACATAGCCGCGCATAAGCTACTCCCCATGAAGGAATTTGATCCGAATCAGCGTAAGGCAAGAAAGCATTTGTTTCGGACTTCAAATTCAGTCCTGTAAAACTGAATATGATCTGTGTGCAGATTGCTCCTTTGGACAGGGGCAGCATAATGCGGGTGAAAATACCGATTTTGTTCAAACCGTCAACCTCCGCCGCTTCTTCCAGCTCTCTTGGAACCGTCATAAAAAACTGGCGCATCAGAAAAACGAGGAAACTTTGGAATAAGAAGGGAACAATTAGTCCCTGATAGCTGTTCAGCCATTTCAAATCCACAATCATGGAGAAAATCGGAATGATCATTACCTGGTACGGAACCATCATCATTCCGATCACCAGGAAGAACACCACACCTCTGCCCCGATAGTTCAAGCGGGCTAAAGAGTAAGCGCCATCGTGTTGACAATCAGGTTCCCGACCAGAATGCCCAATGTAACGATGATTGAGTTTTTATACCAGATTAGAACGTCGGAGTTCACAAAAATATCCTGATAGTTTTCAAACGTCCATCTCCCCGGAAGGACCAGATGACCGATATCCGCTTTGGACAAAAGAGAGGTATAGATTGCATAACCAAAAGGCACGATGAAAAAAATCGAGAATGTGCACAGCAGCAAATAACGTAAGACACGGACTTTCCGGCTATCCATCATTTAAATCTCCTCCCGAACAAAGCGTTTTTGCAGCATGGACAGCACAATGATGATGGCGAAAATAATAAATGCCGCCGCGCTCCCGTAACCTGAGCGATTGAAGTTGAATGCCTGACTGTAGAAATAAGTCACGATCGTACTGGTTGCCCCAGCCGGACTGCCAAGCGACCCGTTTCTCGCCAAGGCATAAGGTTGGTCGAACAACTGCATAACATTGATAATGCCCGACATAATCACCGGCTTCTGCATGGGCACCGTAAGTCTCCAGAATTGCTGCCAGCCATTGGCGCCATCCACGCGCCCTGCTTCGTAAATATCATTCGGAATGGTTTGCAGTCCACCCAAATACACCACCATATAGAAACCTACGTAAGTCCAAATCGTTAAAATCATCAGGAAAGGCAACGCATAGGTCACGTTGGCGTACCACGAAACATCGGGAAATCCAAACCAGGTCAACATCTTGGTTGCAATCCTTTCATGCTGCATAAACAAATACATAAATACCGTCGTCACCGCAATCGTCGAAGTAATATACGGCATGTAATACAGTGTTCGGAACATACCTTTCAAATGCATCACCTTGTTAAGATTCACTGCAATCACTAAGGCGATAAACGCCTGCAGTGGAACCGCTACAACAGTTAAAGTCATGGAATGGCCAAATGCCATCCAAAAGTCCGCATCTTTAATAATCTCAGCGTAATTACCAAAACCAACGAATTGAGCCGCATCCGGATTCAAGAAACTGATGTCCTGCAAACTGTAAATAAAGGATTGTACCAATGGATAATAAAACCAGATGCCCATCAAAATCAAGATGGGGGCGACAAACAAATAGCCTACAAACGTCGATGAATTTCCTAATCCGGCCATTTTTGATTTAAATCTCCGATTTGGCCTGTTCAGGGAACGCTGAGTTAAATTCGGCGTCATGATGTTACTCCTTCCGCTTTTACGAACCCCTTGTTCGTATAATGTAGTTTGATTTCGAGTTCCAGCCAGAGGAATCGAAGCTTCTACTTCATCATAGAAAGAGGACATGTTTCGTTAAATAGAGGATATTTACAAGACTCCGAAGATTTTTACATTGTACGTTCTGAAAAATATCATCCTGCTAGGACCCCGTTTTTTTACATGCAAAAAAGCCCTGCTTAACAAGGCTTCCTCAAGAAGATAACATTGTATGTAAAAAGGTCAAACGGAGTTTGGTAACCACTCTGTTTGCTTCTACTCGGCAAAAATAATCTGGTTTAACTTATTTTCTTTTCGAATAGTTTTAATTCTCTTGCCGATTGCATTCATTCCTAGGCCTCCATATTAAACGAAAATTGGGCCGTCCTTGGCTTGTAGGACGGCCCATGATGTTTATTAAGTGGTCCACACTTTTAACATTGGTTCCAGACTTTCTTTACTCCAGACTTTTTTATCATCTGATAACTAACTATACTTTGTCAGTTAACTCCCTTACTCCACCGTCACACTCTTCGCCAGGTTTCTTGGCTTGTCGACATCGTTGCCGCGAGCCAGCGCAGCGTAGTAAGCGAGCAGTTGCAGCGGCACGACGGACAGGGCCGGCGTGAGCAGCGGCAGCGTCTGCGGGATGGCCAGCGCCTGGTCAACCGATTTCAGCAGGCCGGGAACATGCTCCTCGTGCGTGATGGCCATGACGTCAGCGCCGCGGGCTTTGACTTCCTTGATGTTGCTGACGGTTTTCTCCAGTACGGTGTCTTGAGTCGCCAACGCAATCACCGGAACGCCTTCCTCGATCAAAGCGAGCGTGCCGTGCTTGAGTTCGCCGGCGGCATACGCCTCGGAGTGGATGTAGGAAATCTCTTTCAGCTTCAGCGAGCCTTCCTGCACCACCGAGTAATCCAGGCCGCGGCCGATGAAGAACAGATGCTCATGGCCGGCGATTTGCTCGGCATACGCCTTGACCGTGTCCGCTTGAGCCAGCATGCTTTCGACTTGCTCCGGCAGCGACTGCATGGCGGCGATGATATGAGCGACCTCGTCTTCGCTCTGCGTGCCGCGCACCTGAGCCATGTACAGGCCGAGCAGGTAGAACGCGATCAACTGGGACGTGTACGCCTTCGTCGAAGCGACGGCGATTTCAGGTCCAGCCAGCGTCGCGATGACGTCGTCCGCATCGCGGGCGATCGAGCTGCCGACCACGTTGGTGATCGCCAGGACATGCGCGCCGTTCGCCTGCGCTTCGCGCAGTGCGGCCAGCGTATCCGCGGTTTCGCCGGATTGGCTGACGACGATAACAAGCGTGTCCGGCGTAATCAGCGGCGAACGGTAGCGGTATTCCGAAGCGACGTCGTTCATTACCGGAATGCGCACAAGCTGCTCGATCGCCGTCCCGCCGACAAGACCGGCATTGTAAGCCGTACCGCAGGCGATGACATGAACGCTCTTGAGGCTGCGGATTTTATCCTCGCTCAGCTTCAGCCCCGGCAGCACCACTTTGCGGCCGCTTTCGTCGATCCGGCCCAGCATCGTGTCGCGGTAAGCCTTCGGCTGCTCGTGGATCTCCTTCAGCATGAAATGATCAAAGCCGCCTTTTTCCGCGGTTACCGCGTCCCAATCGACACGAATCATTTCCCGAGAAATAAAATTCCCCTCAATCGTCATCAATTCGACAGAATCCTGGGTCAATACCGCCATCTCGCCGTCATTCAAGATATACACGTTGCGCGTATAGTTGAGCAGCGCCGGAATATCGGAGCCGATGAAGTTCTCGCCTTCCCCGATCCCGATAATCAGCGGGCTGGCTTGACGCACGGCGACCAGCTTTTCCGGTTCGTATTCCGTCAGCACCCCAAGCGCATAAGCGCCGCGCATATAGCTGATCGCTTTCTGGACCGCTTTAACGATGTCGCCCTGGTATTCGCGAGCGATCAGGTGCGAAATCACTTCCGTATCCGTCTCGGAGACAAAGACGTAGCCTTGCCCGATCAGCTCTTCCTTCAATTCCAGATAGTTTTCGACAATGCCGTTGTGCACGACGGAAAACTTCTGGGTATGGTCGGTATGCGGATGAGAATTGACGTCAGACGGCTTGCCGTGGGTAGCCCAGCGCGTATGGCCGATCCCCGCCGATCCTTGCAGCGGAGCGTTCTCCAGCTTCGATTCCAGATTAGCCAGGCGGCCCAGCGATTTCGCGATTTTCAGCCCGTCCGAAGTAAATACGGCGATGCCTGCCGAGTCATATCCCCGGTATTCGAGCTTTCTCAGACCCTCGATCAACACCGACTGCGTATCTCTTTTCCCAATGTATCCAACAATACCACACATGATATATAATCCTCCGTTTCATTCTTACAAGATGGTTTTTGGGCGTAAGAAAAGAAGCGGAAGACCCTTCGCGCGGGAATCATCGAGACAGAACTATTCAATTTTCAGAAAATACGTAAAATTCGCGGCTTTCGCCAAAAAATTTTCATGAATGTCCATGTGCTCCGTTCACCGCGGATCTGCCGCGTTTTTCGCTTACGTACACTCATGATTAACTATGAATGTGATTTCCATCTGCCCGCAAGGTTTGTGGGAACGGTCGCCCATTCCTTTTGCCAATGCGGTTACGGTGCGATGCAGCACCGGGAGGCCCCCGCCGAACATTCCGAACACCTCCACCTCGTCAGCTTCTCTTTGCCGAATACGTCCCCATCCGAACCGCCTAAGGCATCACCGGCATGGCTGCCTGTCAGGCCGTCACAGACCCTGGCCAACCCCGCCGAGATATCAACATGCCTCAAACCTCCACTCTCAGACTCGGACACATTCGCGCGAAATGAAGCTCTGGCGCTTAACTGCTTCTGTAAACCTCACTACCCTCGCTTTCTTTCTCCGAATATGCTTAATTATATGCACCTTTACGTCATTTGGCAATGATCATCTTGTCCTGATTGTTTTTTTTCGCCCCTGTTTCCTTTTTCCCAGCAAAAAACCGCCGAAACGGGATCTTCTCCTCGTTCCGGCGGCTCATATTTTTAGAATTATTTCTTTTAGTAGTCCATGAAAAACGTCTATTATACCAGTTGCTTCTCAACCACGCTGACAATCTGCGACACCAGCTTCTCAAGCTCGGTTTTCTCCGGTCCCTCAGCCATGACGCGAATAAGCGATTCCGTTCCGGAAGGGCGAACGAGTACCCGGCCGTTATCGCCAAGCTCTTTCTCCACGGTGGCGACCGCTTCGGCAATCGCCGTGTTTCCGGCAAATTTGCTCTTATCCTGCACGCGAACGTTGACGAGCACCTGCGGATACTGCTTCATCACCTTTTTCAGCTCGCTTAACGGCTTACCGGACTTCAGCATCGTGTCGACCAGTTGAATCGCCGTGAGTATCCCGTCGCCGGTCGTATTGTAGTCCAGGAAAATCACATGCCCGGATTGCTCCCCGCCGAGATTATAGCCGCCGCGGAGCATTTCCGCCATTACGTAACGGTCGCCCACCGCCGTCTGCTGAGTGTTCAACTGCAGCTTCTTCGCGGCTTTATAAAACCCGAAGTTGCTCATGACCGTCGATACGACCGTGCTGTCCTTCAGCTTGCCCGCCTTGTTCATGGCGTCCCCGCAAATGCAGAGGATATAGTCTCCGTCGACCTCTTGCCCATGCTCGTCGATGGCGATCAGGCGGTCCGCGTCTCCGTCAAACGCCAGGCCCAGATGGGCTCCCAGGCGCACGACTTCTTCCTTCAGCCGCTCCGGATGGGTCGATCCGCAGTGATCGTTGATGTTCAGCCCGTTCGGCTCGGCCGCAATAGCGTGCACTTCGGCGCCCAGTTCGCTAAACAGCCTTGGCGCCAGCTCATAAGCCGCACCGTTGGCGCAATCAAGCACTACCTTGAGACCTTGGAACGAAGAAGTAATCGTCATCTTGAGATGGTCCAAATATTTCAGCTTGGATTCGTAGTCTACCGTTACGTTGCCCAATCCGCCGCCGATCGGACGGGGCAGTTCGTCGACAGATTTATCCAGCAGTTCTTCAATCTGCAGCTCCGTTTCGTCCGACAGCTTGAAGCCATCGCTTCCGAAAAACTTGATCCCGTTATCCTCAACCGGATTATGCGACGCGGAAATCATCACGCCTGCATCGGCTTTCAGCAGCCGCGTCAAATAAGCGACCGCCGGTGTTGTTACGACGCCAAGGCGGACGACATCCGCCCCGATCGACAACAGCCCCGCCACAAGCGCGGATTCCAGCATAACGCCGGAAATACGCGTATCCATCCCAATGACAACTTTAGGCTTCGGAGCTTGGCCCGCAAGCACATATCCGCCGCAGCGGCCGATCTGAAACGCCAGTTCCGCCGTCAGCTCTTTATTGGCAATGCCTCTTACACCATCTGTACCAAAATATTTCCCCATAGTTTCACTCCTTCAACAATTTCAAGCACCTCAGCCGTTCTCCCCTGTTGCCCGATCCGGCAAATATGCCGTTTTCCGTCTCTGATTTCAGTAAGCCGGCTTGAAAGCTCACGCTCCGCCGGCAGCCCCATTGTTGGCCGTTCCGGCATCGTCCCCCTGATTGGCCGAAGAATCATTGCCCGCAGGTCTCTCGGCATTGTTTTCGCTCTGCTGATTCCCCGGGTTCCCCCCATTTCCCGAAGTTCCCGGGTCAGTCTGATTTTCCTGCTTCCCCGTATCCTCTTCCGGTTCGGTGGCGGCCGGCATATCTTTCTCCGTCAGCTCTACGTCAATCGTCAAGCCCTTGCTTGCATCCGCCAGCTCCACATAGGCCGGGAGCTTCACGTTTACCGGAACCGTGTGGAGGCCCGCACCTAGATCGGACAAGTCCGCCGCAGCTTGAATATCGGCCGCCGCAAGCTTGGCGAGCACGTCGTCCGCGCCTAATAGCGTGAGCGAAACAAGCCGGTCAGCCGGCCGGATGACTTTTGCATTGTACAGCGAACCCACGTTTTCCAAGGTGATCGGTATGCCTTCCACCTGCTTCTGCTCGGAAGGCTTCACATTTAGTGTCACCGTGACGGAGCTCGGCTCGATTTTCTCAAAACCTTCCGGCGGCGTCAAGTCCACCGAGTATTTGGTCGCATTCGAGCCGTCAAAGCGCCCTAAATCGACGGTGATCGGATAGGAACTTATGCCCGCGAGCGTTTCCTTCGTCCCATATAAGGCGACGCCCTCCACGTCGGGTTCCGCGCCCGCAAGCACGTAACCCGCCGGAAGCTGCCCTGTGTACCGCAGTTCGATCGGCACGGTTTTATACATTTTAGTGATAGGAACGTCGACCTCGACGGAGCTTGGAGATATCTCTGCGCTTTCCATCGCTTTCCCCTGCTTATCATATGCCGTAAGCTTCACGCTTTTGCCTTTGACCGAATCCTTGAGCCCCGTTACGTCCACGGTTCCCTGCACCTTGCTAAGCTCGCCGATTTCGCTGGCCGGCAGCGTGACATCAACGGTGCCGCTTCCGGCTACGATCGGACTGCCCAGAAGCAGCCCGTTCGCAGGCTGCCCTTTCGTCACGATGCTCACGGGAACCGTCTTGGTTTCTTTCGCTTCAACAGTGACCTTCACGATCGAAGGGTCGATCGACACCAGCTGCACGCCGGGAGGAAGCTCATAGGTCAAAGGAAGCGTAAACGTCCCCGGACCCACGTTTTTTAAATTCAATTTCACTTTATAATCGGAAAAACTCGTCGTTAAATCAATGCGTTTTCCTTTAACCTCCATACGTACCTTAGTCGGTTCGAGGTCATACAACACATACTTCTCATCGTTCAATCCGGTAACTTCTATATTCACGTTATCGATGATTTTAGGCTGCGCTAGCGTCGTCGAATCGACGGGCGTTCCGCTGTCCAAATGAACCATCGCCCATAAAATAATGCTGACGACCAGAGCCAAAACCTTAGCAAAGTTGTTGTGGGTCAGCCACTTATCCATTTTTGCCGGCCTCCTTCCTTCTACGGAAAGGTCTGCGCTTTTCGTTGGCGCTTGAATCCGGCCCAAGCTCTTCGTAAAGCTTGGAAATCAACGACTCCTCATTTATATCGCGCACGACTTGGCCGTTGATCGCCAGGGAAATTTGACCGGTCTCTTCGGACACGACGATCGAAACGGCATCGCCGACTTCGCTGATCCCGATCGCCGCACGGTGCCGGGTGCCCAGTTCTTTGCTGATGAACGGGTTTTCCGACAACGGCAAATAGCAGGCCGCGGCCGATATTTTATGACCCTGAATAATGACCGCTCCGTCATGCAGCGGCGTATTCGGGATAAAAATATTGATCAGCAGCTGCGAAGAGATGAGCGATTGCATCGGAATCCCGGATTCGGTATATTCATTGAGCCCCGTATCCCGTTCAAAGACGATCAACGCCCCGATTTTTCTACGTGATAAATAATTAACGGCTTTGATAATCTCGCCGATTTCTTTGCCGAATTGTTCCTCATCGGCCGAACTGCGGCCAAATAGCTTGCCTCTACCGAGTTGCTCCAGCGCGCGTCTTAATTCCGGCTGGAAAATAATGAAGATCGCCAGTACGCCGAACGTAAACATTTGGTTCATGAGCCATTTCAGCGTATATAAATCAAACCACGTGCTTACCGCCCAAATAACCACCAGAACGAGAATCCCCTTGAGCAGTTGAACGGCCCGCGTTCCCCGCACAAGCAAGATCAGTTGGTAAATGATGTAGGTAACGATGAGGATATCGATGACATCCTTGATGGTGTCCTGCCAAGTCATATTCGAAAAATAACTCATGATGCAACCCCCGGGACTGTTCCTGACGGGCATCCTTCGCCCGCTGATAAGGAAACGATTATTTACAGCATTGGATGCTTGTCTCTATAAGTTTCCCCTAACTACTAGGTTATAACGTTCACATGTGAGATGCAAGCGTCCGGGAAAAAATAGGCGCTTTTCGTAATGAATTACATTATTTTCCTGATTGAGCGAAAATAAAAAAAGCGCCGTTTTCCCGAGGGGAGGCGCCAAAAATTTGCATCCAGCCAAACGTTTACCTATAGGCGACTTCCGTGAACGTATTGGTAATCCTATACCAGATCCAATCCAGTGCCCGATCGATTTCTTTGACCTGACCGGAAATATGCGCGGTAGAAGCCTGATAAAACGTACCGTCAATGACGGTTAAATTGCCTTCAACTTCACCATAGATTTCGGCCTTGCCGTTTTCTATCGTCAAGTTCCCGGCGATTTTTGAGTTGTCGGGTACCGTCACCGTGTCGCCATGGATGATCACCTGATCGAGATTAGTCCCTTTGACTACGAGTTGATCATCGGTATCCCAAAAAGAGACGGCGCTGAACAGCATCACCAGCAGAAACATGGCGGCCGCGGTCAAAGCCGGGTGCCGCTTGATCCACTTGATCCAGGCCTGCTGTTTCGGCTGATTCGGGATCTGGCTGATGATCCGGTTGACCAACTCATCGGGCGCCGAAAGGCTCGTGTGCTTGATGGTCGCAAACAGCATCATTTCGGTTTGCTCCAATTCTTTGAACCGCTCCTGGCATACCGGACAGGTTTGCATATGTTGCTTCAACGCTAGGGCTTCGTCGCGGCTCAATTCGCCGTCCAAATAATCATGCATTAATGAGGAGGCTTGCTTGCATTCCATATCAGCCAATCCTTTCAGTATCAATCTATGCGTATGCGGAAAATCCCGGCGGATCCCCGGAACCTATTCGTCCTACCATTACATTACGTAGTGCAAACAATTTCGTTTCATAAAAAAATATCGGCAAAATTAACCGCGGTTTTAAAGCACTTTGTGCTCCAGCTTTTTTCGCAGAAACTCGCGTCCCCGGTGAACCCGCGTCTTGACCGTCGTTACCGGCATGTCCAGCACTTCGCTGATTTCCTGGAGCGACATTTCCTGCAGGTATCTTAAAATAATGACGGACTTATATTTCGCCGGCAAGCCCGCTATGGCTTGATGAATCGTCCGCTGCGTTTCCGAAAGCAGATATTCCGTTTCCGGCGTTTTGTCGTCACCGGGAATCAGCGTATAACCGTCCATACCTTCCTGGTCGTTCATTTCGGCATCGAGATAGTAACTCGGTTTCCGCTTGCGCAACCGGTCGATACAAAGATTCGTCGCAATGCGGTATATCCATGTCGAAAATTTCTGTTTATCATCGTAACGGCTCCAGTTTTTGTGAACCCTTAAAAACGTCTCCTGCACGACATCCTCCGCTTCGTGCCGGTTCGACAACATCCTGTAGCCCAGATGAAACAGTTTATCCTTATATAAATCAACGAGTTCGGCAAAGGCTCCCTGATCCCCTTTCCGGGCCAGCTTCACCAGCCTTGCGTCGAAATGATCTACCACCGTATTTTCCCCCAGATCCATGGACGGGCTTAAATCTATTCCCTGCCTGTACTTCATTCAAATGTTAATGCAACTGCCTGCAAAATGCAATAGAAGCCAATCAAAAAGCCGGCCCTTTTACCAAAGGACCGGCATATGATGAAATGCAGCGTTTAAGTTCGTATCAGCCCGTATTCCGGAGCCCTGCGGCAATGCCGTTAATGGTAAGCAGAACTTCGCGCAGCAGGTGCGCGTCATCCTCGCCTTGCTCGCGAACCGAGCGCAGCTCGGCCAGCAGTTGAACCTGTAGGTAACTCAGCGGATCAACGTAAGGATTCCGCAGGCGGATCGATTCCTGAAGCCCCGGGACATTGTCGAGAATTTCGGAGATGCCGGCGATCTTCAGGACCATCTCCCGCGTCAACCGGAATTCTTCTTCGATCTGACCAAAGACCCGCTCCTTCGCTTCCGAATCGGAACACATATTGGCGTATTCCTGTGCGATTACCAAGTCCGCCTTAATCAAGGCGAACTGCAGCGTATCGATCACGGAGCGGAAAAACGAGAAGTGCTGATACATTTCCTGCAGTATTTTCAGATTTTCTTCTTTGTTCTGATAAAAATTCATCAGTCCGGTGCCGGCGGCATACCAAGCCGGGAATAGATAGCGGCTTTGCGTCCAGGCAAATACCCAAGGAATCGCCCGGAGATCCTCAAACCGGTCGCTGTTTTTGCGTTTGGACGGGCGCGAGCCGATATTCAGTTCGCCGATCTCGACAAGCGGCGTAGATTCCCGGAAAAACTTCAGGAAATTCGGTTCGCGGAACACGAGATCCTGGTATTTGCTCAGCGAAGTCTCCGAGATGCCGGCCATGATTTCTTCCCAGCGCTCTTCCTCGGGGTTGCACTTCTGACGCAGCTTGGCAAGCTTGTTGGCCTCGATCAATGCGGAGGTAGCCTGCTCCAGACTGCGGTAGGCGATGCCTCGCAAAGAATAACGCGACGAGAGCACTTCACCCTGCTCGGTGATCTTGATGCCTCCTCCGATCGTTTCCGGCGGCTGTACCAGAATGCTGCGGTTCAGCGGCATGCCCCCGCGGCCAAGCGCGCCTCCGCGGCCGTGGAAAAACTTCAGCTTAACGCCGTATTGGTTGGCCGTCGCCGTAATTTGCTTCATCGCGACGCGCAGCTCCCAGTTGGCCGTGACCACGCCGCCGTCCTTGTTGCTGTCGGAGTATCCCAGCATAATTTCCTGCAGATCATTCATCGCCGCCACCGATTGCCGATAGATCGGCATGGTGAACAACTGATTCATGATGCCCGGCGCGGCATGCAGATCATCGATCGTCTCAAACAGCGGCACGGATTGCAGTGTGCAGGTTACGCTGCCGTCCGCTTCCTTATGGAACAATCCGACTTCTTTGGCAAAAACCATAACTTCGAGAATATCGCTGGCCGCTTCCGTCATACTGATCAGGTAGCTGGTAATACATTGCTTTCCGTACTCTTGTTGCGCACGGTATATCGCACGGTATACTTCCAGGCATTCATTGGTGCTTTCGCTGTAATCCTGATAAGGCGACGTCAACGGACGAGGATCGTTCAGCAGTTTTTCCAACAGCTTGACCTTCTCCTCTTCCTCCAGTTCGGAATAGTTCGGCACGATATTCATGTTCGCCAAGATTTCCGTCATGGCGTTCTCGTGCTCTTTGCTGTGCTGGCGAACGTCCAGGGTCGCCGTGTGGAAGCCGAACAGCTCCACCTGGCGGATCAGCTTTTTAAGATGCGTATCGGCTACATAGTCCGCATAATGGTGGCGCAGACTGCGGTCGATGATTTTCAAGTCCTCGATAAACTCGCTCACGTTGGCGTAGCGCTCCGGAGTGTCCTTTTTCGCGTCGTCCAGCAGATTGTGCAGTTTCTCCACCATGTAAGTCAGTTTAATGCGATAGGGCTCCTTCTCGTTGTTCCACTGCTGCGTTTTTTGCAGCTTTACCTGAAGCCGGTCGCGTTGAATGGAGGCCATCAGCTCGTCGGTCACGTCGATGATCGTGGTGCAGAAGCTCAGATGCTTGAACAAATCGCTCAAAATGTGCTGATACTCGCGCACGGCCAGCTTCCGCTGCATCCGCAGCGTTTGCCAGGTCACGTCCGCGGTAACGGACGGGTTGCCGTCCCGGTCGCCGCCGATCCACGAACCAAAGCGCAGGTAAGCGGGCACGTGCCAATAATGCTCCGGATAGTATTTGGTCAGGCTGCGTTCCAGTTCCTGATATACTTCGGGAAGCACATGAAACAGCGTCTCATGAAAATAGTACATCCCGTTTCTGACCTCATCGAGCACCGTGGGCTTACGATCGCGCAGCTCATCGGTTTGCCAAAGCGTGATCACTTCATTTAGCAGCTTCTCTCTAAGCTGTTCACGCTCGCGGAACGTAAGGGTAGGATTATCGAGCTGCATGACATCGTCGGCAATCCGTTTGTGAATATCCAAGATCGCCCGCCGCATCGCTTCGGTAGGGTGTGCCGTCATCACAAGCTCCAGGGACATACCCTCCATGATTTCCTTAACTTCGACATAAGTGAAACCCTGTTCCTTCAGGCCTTTAATGGCGGCCTCGATCGTTCCCGATTGAACGGCTTCTCCGGCCGAACGTTCGTAATCCCGCTTGCGGCGAATCCGATGATTCTGCTCGGCAATATTGACGAGCTGAAAGTAAATGGCAAAAGCACGGATAACTTGGTGACGAATTCCGGGTTCAAGAGAATTGATCATTTCCTTAAACTCATCATGCAATTCGGGTAAAAATACAGCCCGCAGCGATTTACTGGCTTCACGAATCTTCTCGACAATATCCAAGAGCTCGTTACCGCCCTGATGTACCAGGACCTCTCCTAGAATATTGCCCAAAAAACGAATGTCGCGCCGGAGCAGGTTGTTTGAGTTGCTTGTGCCTGCGGTAACCGTTAGTTCAGTCATGTTTCTCCCCCATTTCATCCCTATTCCGTCTTTTCTAAAGCTTTCTTAACATAATACAATAATCTCCCCCGAAAATCTTCACCTAATTTGTAAGATTTCGCGGTGAGACGGTTGGATTACAAACTTAACATTGAGTAAATATTCATATTCACTAATAAGATACAGCAGCCTCAAGATTATGTGCACCATTATATTTAAAATAAATCATGTTTAAAATGAAAAATTAATCATTTCATATTTATGCATGATAGGGCTAATACACTCACTACAGCGCAATCCTCTAAAGGAAGAACTTTCCACCCGCAGCCGGGGACCAAGACAGTGCGTTGCGACGTCCCGTTTAAGCAACCATTACTTACCTTAACACGGTAAAACAATAAAATACAAGAATATAAATAAATTTTTTTGTTCAATAAGCTACAGTTATCATGAGGCCAACTTTCAAAATGATTATTCCGATATCTATAACAAAAAACATCATCTTCCGATGATGTTGCTGTTATATATGGAGCGGGTGATGGGAATCGAACCCACGCTACCAGCTTGGAAGGCTGGAGTTCTACCATTGAACTACACCCGCATAACACCCAAAACTTTAATGGTCGGGACGACACGATTCGAACATGCGACCCCCTGGTCCCAAACCAGGTGCTCTACCAAGCTGAGCTACGTCCCGAGATATGTTGGCCAATCTTTATGCCAAACATTTATTTTGTTAAAATGGCGCGCCCTAAGAGATTCGAACTCCTGACCTTTAGATTCGTAGTCTAACGCTCTATCCAGCTGAGCTAAGGGCGCAAATTATGGAGCGGACGACGGGAATCGAACCCGCGACCCTCGCCTTGGCAAGGCGATGCTCTACCGCTGAGCCACGTCCGCATAATCTGGTGCGCGTGGAGGGACTTGAACCCCCACGTCAAAGACGCTAGATCCTAAGTCTAGTGCGTCTGCCAATTCCGCCACACGCGCGTAATCATCATTTCCCTCGTTAACTTGAGGAAACTGGTGAGCCATGAAGGACTCGAACCTTCGACACCCTGATTAAAAGTCAGGTGCTCTACCAACTGAGCTAATGGCTCATACCCAAAATGGCTGGGGATATAGGATTCGAACCTATGCATGACGGAGTCAAAGTCCGTTGCCTTACCGCTTGGCTAATCCCCATTAACAATGGTGGAGGCTGAGGGGATCGAACCCCCGACCCTCTGCTTGTAAGGCAGATGCTCTCCCAGCTGAGCTAAGCCTCCGTATGTATGGTGACCCGTAGGGGATACTCTCGCTTCGCGAGAGACTGCGAAGTATTCCTAACGAAGCTCATGCTCCGTCGAACCCCTATAAGGGTTTCTCACCCTGCTTTGAGGTAATGAAGGAAGCAATGACCCGTAGGGGATTCGAACCCCTGTTACCTCCGTGAAAGGGAGGTGTCTTAACCCCTTGACCAACGGGCCTTATGTAAAAAGCTCTCAACCGGGATCGAACCGGTGACCTCATCCTTACCATGGATGCACTCTACCTACTGAGCTATGAGAGCAAATGGCTCCCCGAACAGGACTCGAACCTGTGACAACTCGATTAACAGTCGAGTGCTCTACCGACTGAGCTATCAGGGAACATTGCTTGGCGGCGTCCTACTCTCCCAGGACCCTTCGGTCCAAGTACCATCGGCGCTGGAGGGCTTAACGGTCGTGTTCGGGATGGGTACGCGTGGAACCCCTCCGCCATCGCCACCAAACGATTCAAGGTTAATCCTTGAAAACTGGATACGAAACTTGATTTGCGTGTTAGCCCCTATTCAGTTCCCGGGGTCCCCGAAAAGTAATCGGAATTACCTACGAAGCCTCGCGTCACTTTTTGGGGTATATTTTTGGGCCCCGCCAAAGTACTCGGACTCAGCTTCGAAGCTTCACGTCACTTTGGTGGGTAGAGTTTTGGATAAGCCCTCGACCGATTAGTACCTGTCAGCTCCATGCATTGCTGCACTTCCACCTCAGGCCTATCAACCTCGTCGTCTTCAAGGGGTCTTACTAATTGGGAAATCTCATCTTGAGGGGGGCTTCACGCTTAGATGCTTTCAGCGCTTATCCCGTCCGCACTTAGCTACCCAGCTGTGCTCCTGGCGGAACAACTGGTACACCAGCGGTGCGTCCATCCCGGTCCTCTCGTACTAAGGACAGCTCCTCTCAAATTTCCTGCGCCCACGACAGATAGGGACCGAACTGTCTCACGACGTTCTGAACCCAGCTCGCGTACCGCTTTAATGGGCGAACAGCCCAACCCTTGGGACCTACTTCAGCCCCAGGATGCGATGAGCCGACATCGAGGTGCCAAACCTCCCCGTCGATGTGGACTCTTGGGGGAGATAAGCCTGTTATCCCCAGGGTAGCTTTTATCCGTTGAGCGATGGCCCTTCCATGCGGTACCACCGGATCACTAAGCCCGACTTTCGTCCCTGCTCGACTTGTCAGTCTCGCAGTCAAGCTCCCTTTTGCCTTTGCACTCTGCGAATGATTTCCAACCATTCTGAGGGAACCTTGGGGCGCCTCCGTTACTCTTTAGGAGGCGACCGCCCCAGTCAAACTGCCCGCCTGACACGGTCCCCGTACCGGATCACGGTACCGGGTTAGAACTCCGATACGATCAGGGTGGTATCCCAACGGCGCCTCCATGGAAGCTTGCGCTCCCACTTCTTAGGCTCCCACCTATCCTGTACAAATCGTATCAAAGTCCAATATCAAGCTGCAGTAAAGCTCCATGGGGTCTTTCCGTCTTGTCGCGGGTAACCTGCATCTTCACAGGTATTAAAATTTCACCGGATCTCTCGTTGAGACAGCGCCCAAGTCGTTACGCCATTCGTGCGGGTCAGAATTTACCTGACAAGGAATTTCGCTACCTTAGGACCGTTATAGTTACGGCCGCCGTTTACTGGGGCTTCGGTTCACAGCTTCGGATTACTCCTAACCGCTCCCCTTAACCTTCCAGCACCGGGCAGGCGTCAGCCCGTATACTTCGCCTTGCGGCTTCGCACAGACCTGTGTTTTTGCTAAACAGTCGCTTGGGCCTTTTCACTGCGGCCCCCTCGGGCTATAAACCCTACCGGGGCACCCCTTCTCCCGAAGTTACGGGGTCATTTTGCCGAGTTCCTTAACGAGAGTTCTTCCGCGCGCCTTAGAATTCTCTTCTCGCCTACCTGTGTCGGTTTGCGGTACGGGCACCTTCTCCTGGCTAGAGGCTTTTCTCGGCAGTGTGAGATCATGACCTTCGGTACTGTAAATTTTCCCTCCCCATCACAGCCCAGCCTTACGGTGTGCGGATTTGCCTACACACCAGCCTCACTGCTTGGACGGGGCATTCCATCGCCCCGCGTCACTACCCTCCTGCGTCACCCCATCGCTCATAGCGGATTACGGTGGTACAGGAATTTAAACCTGTTGTCCTTCGACTACGCCTTTCGGCCTCGCCTTAGGTCCCGACTTACCCTGAGCGGACGAACCTTCCTCAGGAACCCTTAGGCTTTCGGCGGATCAGATTCTCACTGATCTTTTCGTTACTCATACCGGCATTCTCACTTGTATGAAGTCCAGCGCTCCTTCCGGTACACCTTCAACCCTCATACAACGCTCCCCTACCCCTGATGCAAGCATCAAGCCATAGCTTCGGTGGTGTGTTTAGCCCCGTTACATTTTCGGCGCAGAGTCACTCGACCAGTGAGCTATTACGCACTCTTTAAATGGTGGCTGCTTCTAAGCCAACATCCTGGTTGTCTGTGCAACTCCACATCCTTTCCCACTTAACACACACTTGGGGACCTTAGCTGATGGTCTGGGCTGTTTCCCTTTTGACAATGGATCTTAGCACTCACTGTCTGACTCCCGGCGAATCAGTCTATGGCATTCGGAGTTTGACTGAGCTTGGTAACCCTTGCGGGCCCCGCACCCAATCAGTGCTCTACCTCCACGACTGTCACACCGAGGCTAGCCCTAAAGCTATTTCGGGGAGAACCAGCTATCTCCGAGTTCGATTGGAATTTCTCCGCTACCCCCACCTCATCCCCGCACTTTTCAACGTACGTGGGTTCGGGCCTCCAGTGCGTGTTACCGCACCTTCACCCTGGACAGGGGTAGATCACACGGTTTCGGGTCTACGCCTGCAAACTAAATTCGCCCTATTCAGACTCGCTTTCGCTGCGGCTCCGCTTTCTCAGCTTAACCTTGCTTGCAAACGTAACTCGCCGGTTCATTCTACAAAAGGCACGCCATCACCCCTAAAATGGGCTCTGACTTCTTGTAAGCACACGGTTTCAGGTTCTCTTTCACTCCCCTTCCGGGGTGCTTTTCACCTTTCCCTCACGGTACTGCTTCACTATCGGTCGCTAGGGAGTATTTAGCCTTACCAGATGGTCCTGGCAGATTCATACGGGGTTTCACGTGCCCCGCACTACTCGGGATCCGTCTCGGAGGGCGGAGACTTTCGATTACAGGGCTTTTACCTTCTTTGGCCGGCCTTTCCAGACCTGTTCGTCTAACCTCTGCCTTTGTAACTCCATGTGAGACGTCCCACAACCCCGAAGAGCAAGCTCTTCGGTTTAGGCTAATCCGCGTTCGCTCGCCGCTACTGACGGAATCACTATTGTTTTCTCTTCCTCAGGGTACTTAGATGTTTCAGTTCCCCTGGTATGCCTCTTCACCACCTATGGATTCAGTGATGAGTGACTAGGTATTACCCTAGCCGGGTTTCCCCATTCGGACATCCCCGGATCGATGCTTGCTTACAGCTCCCCGAGGCAGTTTCGTTGTTCGCCACGTCCTTCTTCGGCTCCTAGCGCCTAGGCATCCTCCGTGTGCTCTTAGTAGCTTAACCATGATTTTTCCCGAAGGGAAAATATCAAACCACTAATATCTTCACTTGTTTTGACACAAGTTCAGCTAAAAGGATTGTTCTAAAACGCAAATTTCGTTTCGTTATCCAGTTTTCAAGGATCAAGTTTCTTCGCCGTTTTACCGGCGGAAGAATATCTTATCATCTCCCGCCTCACCGTTCAACCGGTAAGTGTTGGAAAGATAAGCTTGAGAGTTGAACTCTCAAAACTGACCAACGAGTGAGTAAGTTCGCTAACCTGAGTTAGCTATTTGAATGCTTCCATCGCAGGAAGCGATTCTCCATAGAAAGGAGGTGATCCAGCCGCACCTTCCGATACGGCTACCTTGTTACGACTTCACCCCAATCATCTACCCCACCTTCGGCGGCTGGCCCCTTGCGGTTACCTCACCGACTTCGGGTGTTGTAAACTCTCGTGGTGTGACGGGCGGTGTGTACAAGACCCGGGAACGTATTCACCGCGGCATGCTGATCCGCGATTACTAGCAATTCCGACTTCATGCAGGCGAGTTGCAGCCTGCAATCCGAACTGAGACCGGCTTTTCTAGGATTCGCTCCATCTCACGACTTCGCTTCCCGTTGTACCGGCCATTGTAGTACGTGTGTAGCCCAGGTCATAAGGGGCATGATGATTTGACGTCATCCCCACCTTCCTCCGGTTTGTCACCGGCAGTCACTCTAGAGTGCCCACCATTACATGCTGGCAACTAAAGTCAAGGGTTGCGCTCGTTGCGGGACTTAACCCAACATCTCACGACACGAGCTGACGACAACCATGCACCACCTGTCTCCTCTGTCCCGAAGGAAAGCCATATCTCTACAGCGGTCAGAGGGATGTCAAGACCTGGTAAGGTTCTTCGCGTTGCTTCGAATTAAACCACATACTCCACTGCTTGTGCGGGTCCCCGTCAATTCCTTTGAGTTTCAGCCTTGCGGCCGTACTCCCCAGGCGGAGTGCTTAATGTGTTTACTTCGGCACCAAGGGTATCGAAACCCCTAACACCTAGCACTCATCGTTTACGGCGTGGACTACCAGGGTATCTAATCCTGTTTGCTCCCCACGCTTTCGCGCCTCAGCGTCAGTTACAGCCCAGAGAGTCGCCTTCGCCACTGGTGTTCCTCCACATCTCTACGCATTTCACCGCTACACGTGGAATTCCACTCTCCTCTTCTGCACTCAAGCCGTCCAGTTTCCAGTGCGACCCGGAGTTGAGCCCCAGGATTATACACCAGACTTAAACAGCCGCCTGCGCGCGCTTTACGCCCAATAATTCCGGACAACGCTTGCCCCCTACGTATTACCGCGGCTGCTGGCACGTAGTTAGCCGGGGCTTTCTTCTCAGGTACCGTCACTCTCCTGGCAGTTACTCCAGAAGACGTTCTTCCCTGGCAACAGAGCTTTACGATCCGAAAACCTTCATCACTCACGCGGCGTTGCTCCGTCAGACTTTCGTCCATTGCGGAAGATTCCCTACTGCTGCCTCCCGTAGGAGTCTGGGCCGTGTCTCAGTCCCAGTGTGGCCGTTCACCCTCTCAGGTCGGCTACGCATCGTCGCCTTGGTGAGCCGTTACCCCACCAACTAGCTAATGCGCCGCAGGCCCATCCGTAAGTGACAGATTACTCCGCCTTTCCCAAGCCTCCCATGCGAGAGACTTGATTATCCGGTATTAGCTACCGTTTCCGGTAGTTATCCCGGTCTTACGGGCAGGTTGCCTACGTGTTACTCACCCGTCCGCCGCTAACCATCAGGAGTGCAAGCACTCCTTCAGGTCCGCTCGACTTGCATGTATTAGGCACGCCGCCAGCGTTCGTCCTGAGCCAGGATCAAACTCTCCAATAAAGGTTGGATGAACGAATCATCCAAGTTTATTCGAAAGAGCGATTAGCTCAATCAGTTACTGACGAGAATTTTAATTCTCATTTATACTCACTCGTTGTTCAGTTTTCAAAGATCAACTTCGCTTTTCGTTCATCGCCGTTGTTTCAGCGGCGACTTTTATAATATATCACAGTGTTCTAGGTTTTTGCAAGAGTTTTTTTGAATTTTTTTATTTCCACTTTAACCCAACCGCTCAAACCTGCATCGCTGCAACATTATCCCTTCAATAACGGACGAATGCTAATTTAACATAATCCGGGCCCAATCGTCAACACCCATTTGCGCTTATTGTTTCACTTGCGGAAAACGGGCCCGGCGGGCATACTTGGAAAGCTCCTTGGAAGGCGCAAAGCGGGCGTACATTCTGAATATCGTTTTATACCGATTGGCGATCGCGTTCCGAATGTCCTGATCAAGCCGATGGTCGCTCATATCGAGCAGCATTTCATCCAGCTCTTTTCGCAGCACATAGTCAAGTTCCTTGCATTCTTTCTCGCTGAATAACATTCCCAGCATGACAGAACAACTCCTCTTTGGTCTTAGATTCAAATGCAGAATTAGGGGATGCATTGTTCACCTGGACTCGCCAGTTGTGCTTTAATGTTATGCACACATTTTGGGAAAATTATGAATGCAAGGAGCAAATTCATAAGCCAAACAGTTAAGTCTATCAAGATCGAACCAAATAAAAAGTCAGCGTACTTTCAATAACGGCCGCGACGACCAAAAGCAGTACAACCCAGCAAGCCCCGCGGAAGAATGTCTTAAAAAACCCCCGCCAATCGACCGTTCTTTCCCCCGGATCTCTAGCGCCCAGCTCGCCCAAACTTTTGATGGCCAAATAACCGAATTGCAAACCAAACCCGGAGGCGATCAGAATCGCCGGAATTTCAATAATGCCGTGAGGAAGCAGTCCGCGTACAATCACATCCAAGACATGTTCCCCCCGGCTGGCGGCCGCCGCCACCACATACCCGAGCGCCACCCCGTTCATCAGCAGAAACACGCTCGGCATTATTCCCAAAAGCCCGCCCAAAACCATGATGGCAACGCTTTTTAAGGCATTGTTCAAGAAAATAAACGTGAAGAAATGCAGCTCAGGCGTCTTCGTTTGCGATAGCTGCCGGCTGTATTCCCCTAATTTCTCCAAGTCCGACAGGATCAACCGCGTAAGCGTATCGGCGTTGGCGGCTCCCAAGGCGACTCCTGCGGCAAAAATCAAAAGGGAAACCAGCATAGCCTTGCGGTAAAGCATCAAATCCGTCACAAATCTTTTAAAGGAAAACATGGCAACCTCCTTAATTTCAGGGACAAGGGCGTCATAATGCAGTGAGAAAAGCATACATTGGTACAAGCGGATCAGTTCTGATCATTTCATTCTGATGACGAGAGGGGCTAAATTGCTAATGAACAATTTCTTCTATGTCCTGAACGGGAAGAAAATCAAACGTTTTTTCTTTGTTTTCGCTGCGGCCCTGTTTGCCGCCGGCGTCATTTACGTGGAACGCGGCCAAGTTACCGTGTTTTCCGAAGAAAGCGCGCCTTCAGCCATTTATAGTGTCTCCACGAACAAAAAAGTCATCGCCCTGACCTTCGATATCAGTTGGGGAGACAAACGTGCCGAACCGATCCTCAAAGTGCTGAAGGATAAAAACGTGCAAAAAGCCACCTTTTTCCTTTCCGCCCCCTGGAGCAAAACCCACCCCGAACTCGTAAAAGCGATTCAGCAGCAGGGGTACGAAATCGGCAGTCACGGGTATAAGCATGTCAACTACAGCGGCCTCACCGATGAAGAGATAGCGCAGCAAATTTCGTCCGCCCACGCCGTTCTTACCAAGGTAACCGGACAACCGCCGAAGCTGCTTAGACTGCCAAACGGCGATTTTGATAAAAGAGTGCTGAAAATCGCGGCCAGCCAAGGTTACCAAGTTATCCAATGGGATACGGACTCCCAGGATTGGATGAACAAAGGCGTCCGCACGATCGCCGATCGCGTCGTAAACAAAGCCCATCCCGGAGACATCGTCCTCCTTCATGCCAGCGATTCGGTCAAGCAAACGCATGAAGCGCTGCCGATCATCATCGACGAGCTGCGAAAAAAAGGCTACGAATTCGTCACGGTCACCGATCTGCTCCAGGAAGCGAACGTGCAGGGCAACGAGGTGCGCGATCAAGCCTGGCTGCAGGAGCAATTGGACTTCGCCGCGGGTTTATGAACCCGGCAAGCGATCAGCGAAGTGAATAAAAAAAGCCCAGTGAATCGCTGGGCCTTTTTATGTATATCCTATCCTTAACGCTCCGACTTTAGAACTTTATGCAAAATCAGGATTTGATATGCGTTGCAGGCGATGAGGGGGGCAACGATCCAGGCCGTCGCCTCGGCGACCCCTATTTTCAGCACGCCGACGGTTTCCACGATCGTAACCGCCACCATGAAAAACAAGGTAGGAATCCATGCCGTTCCGTTCGTGAATTTGGCCTTGAAGTAGGCGGTTACGATGGCCACCGCGAGTATGATGATGCCAAGGACGATGTCGGAAATCCCGCGTTTGTCTCCGCCGACGAATGTCCGGAAAAACAGGAGCTCCAGCAGCGCCAGCGCCGTAAGCACGAGTTGTACATACTGCCACGATCTTCTGGAAAATACGCCGGTCCCCATGTAATTGATCATTAGGTACGCAAAAAATCCCATTTGCGAGTAGACGCTGACCATAATCCCAACGCCTAGCAAAATGCCAATATTCACCAAAACATCGGCTGCGCCGTTATATTTTACCGTGCCGGTCCACTGAATCAGCAAGCCGACGATCAGCGATACGGCCGCGCCCACGCCTATAGAAGTCGAGAACAGATAAAGCCATTTTTTCAGGTTCAAGCCCTTACACCCCCACTATCGAAATATTTTACCAACGATCCCGGCAAAAAACCATTCTTTTCAGCCTTTTCATTGGGATAATTCCGTTTTGTCGCCGCATACTAAAATCAGCAGTAATGATGATAAGGAGGAAGGGAACCATGAAATTGCGGGGTACCCGTTGGTTTTTATGCTTTTTATGTACATTTGCTCTTCCGCTGGCGGCCTGCGGTTCTGAACAAAGCTCCTCCTCTTCTTCCCAGGGTGGAGGGTATAAAGAAACGAAATCGATGGTGATCGATATCCTGAAAACGGATGAAGGCAAAAAAGCGATCTACGAAGCGTTGAGCTCCCCAAGCGGCGGCGCTGGCGGAAGCTCGGGCTCCGATTCCGAATCGGGTTCAGGATCCGGTTCGGGCGGAGGAAGCGGCTCCGGAAGCGGCGGAGGAAGCGGCGGCGGAACCTTAGGCGTGAAAATGCTCCTTCCGTCGCAAACCTCGAATGAAGTGAGGATGGCCGTTAAAGAAACCATTACTTCTCCGGAATATAAAAAGGAAATCGAGAAAATCATGACCGATCCTCAATTTGCCGGGGATTTTGCCAAAGCCATCAGTTCGCAGAACAAAGAGCTCCATATGCAGTTAATCAAAGATCCGACGTACCAAAAATCGATGACCGACATGATGAAATCGCCGGAAGTCATGAAGATGTTTTTGGATTTGACGAAAACCCCGGATTACCGCAAGCAAGCGATGACCATCATGCAGGAATCGATGCAAAGCCCGCTGTTCCGCATGGAAGTGCGGGAACTGCTGAAAACGGTCGTTCAGGAAGAACTGCAGCCGAAGGTTGAAAAAGCGCCGAAAAAACAAGGCGAAGGCCAAGGCGGCGGCCAAGAAGGCGGCGGCGAAGGCGGACAGAGCAACGAAGGCGGCGGCGCTGGCGGAGGTTCGTCTTAAACCCCGCGCGAATACGAAAAAAGACTGGCCGGAGGTCAGTCTTTTTCGCATTTGCCGGCGATCTTTACGGCCAGCTCATCATACAGTTTACCGGTCGGCGTATCCGCTTTATATACCGAAGGCGAGAAGTCGGGCTCCGCCGGATGATTGTCCGGCGCGCCCAGCGGAATTTGCGCGAGCAGCTCGGTATGGAGCGATTCCGCCAACCGGGCGCCGCCGCCTTTGCCGAAGATATATTCCTTTTCCCCGCATTTCGAGCATTCATAATACGCCATGTTCTCGACGACGCCCAGCACCTCGTGTTCGGTTCTTAACGCCATCGCCCCCGCTCTGGCCGCCACGAAGGCCGCCGTGGCATGCGGCGTCGTTACGATGATCTCCCGGCTCTGCGGGATCATTTGGTGCACATCGAGCGCAATATCGCCCGTTCCCGGCGGAAAATCAAGGAGCAGATAATCCAGTTCGCCCCAATGAACATCGTTAAAAAATTGGCGCAGCATCTTGCCGAGCATCGGTCCCCGCCAAATGACGGGATTGTTGTCCTGAATAAAAAAGCCCATCGACATGACTTTTACGCCAAACCGCTCCACCGGAATGATCGCCCCGTCTTCCACGCCGGGCGCCTCCTCAATGCCCATCATATCGGGCACGCTGAACCCGTAAATATCCGCGTCGATCAATCCGACCCGCTTGCCTTGGCGGGCCAGCGCGGCCGCCACATTTACCGTAACGGTCGACTTGCCGACTCCGCCCTTCCCGCTGGCCACGGCAATAAAATGCACGCCGGACGCAGGATCGAGAATCGGCAGGCTCTCCAATCCGGCGCCGTGACCCTTCAGTTCCCTGCCGCCTTCCGCCTGCCCGGATGCGCCGCCGCCGAAGCCGCCGGCTTCTTCCCGCTCCCGCTCCGACGCTTCACGGAATCGAATATGTACGTCAGGCACGCCCGCCTCGGCCAAACGATAGCGGATTTCCCGCTCTACTTGCGCCAGTTCCCCGCTGTCCTTGTCCATGCAAACTACGGTTAAAGCCACCCGGTCCTCTTTGATCATCATATCGCGAATCCATTGCATCTCCACCAGGCTTCGCTTTGTCGTCGGTTCGGCAACGGGACGCAAGGCAGCCTGAAGTTCATCCTTCGTTAACAATGAAAGCACCTCGACTTCATCAGATAATTGGCTGGTTCATCATGATGTTTATTATAGCATTACCTGACGCCGTCTGCCGGGCTTTTGATTTTTTCGCCGGAGTAATAGCGCAGTATCCCTTGATAAATCGAAGCGGCGACTCTACGCTGGTAGGCTTCGCTGCCGAGCAGCGAGGCTTCATCGGGATTGGACAGAAAGCCGACCTCCACGAGCACCGAAGGTACCTGCACCGCCTCCAGCAAATAAACGGTTTTATCCGACGGCTTGGCGACCCGGTCCGTATTTTCCAGGTTGCGTTTCAGCTCTTCCTGAACAAGCGCCGCCAAATTGGCGCTATCCGCATGATTGGGGTAGTAAAACGACTGGGCCCCGCGCCAGCGCGGCGACGGAATGCTGTTCATATGAATGCTCACCAGCAGATCAGCCTGCTTCTCCTCAACAAAACGGACCCTGCGCTTCAAATCCTCCGTTTTGCGTTTGCTGTACCCTTGCGTTCCTTCACTCGCGAGATCCTTATCCACTTCCCGCGTCATGACGACGACCGCCCCGGCCTGCTGCAAATAATCGCGCAAATACAGCGATACGGCCAGATTGATGTCCTTTTCGATCAGCCCCTGCCGGCTGACCGCGCCCCCGTCCGGACCGCCGTGCCCCGCATCAAGCGCAATAATCCGCCCCGCAAGCGGAAGGCTCCAGTATTTCCACACCTTTTGCGCAGGAGCTTGATACATCGCTATGCCGATGAGCAGGGCAATAAGGACTGCACCGATCAGCGCTTTTTTGATATGGTTCAAGGTTATCCATAACGTTACCTTATCTTTTCCGCCCATAAAAAAGCCACCTTTCTCCCTCATGACATTAACCATGATATGGGACAAGGTGGACAAATATGACTGGCCGTTAACTTGTTACTTGCGATATCATGCCTTCAATCAGCACCTGGGCCACCTCGGGGCGGGTAAACTCCGGCGGCGGGCAGATCCCCTCGCGGAGCAGTCCCCGCACTTTAGTGCCGGATAAAGTCAGATGATCCTCTTTCGGATGCGGGCAGGTTTTGCTGGAAGCCATGTTGCCGCATTTCGTGCAAAAGAAGCTGTGCTCGAAAAAGAGCGGCGAAATGCCAAGCTCCTCGGCGGTAAAGTTCGTAAAAATCTCCTGCGCCTCATACGTTCCGTAGTAATCGCCGACCCCGGCATGATCGCGCCCGACGATGAAATGCGTGCAGCCGTAGTTTTTCCGCACCATCGCATGGAAAATCGCTTCACGCGGGCCGGCGTAACGCATCGCCGCAGGGAATACGCCCAAGAACGTGCGGTCTTTAGGGTAATAATTTTCGAGCAGCGTCAAATAGCTCTTCATCCGCACGTCCGCCGGAACATCGTCGGACTTGGTCTCGCCGACCAGGGGGTTCAAAAACAGGCCGTCCACGATCTCCAGCGCGCTCTTTTGGATATATTCATGGGCCCGGTGCACCGGGTTGCGGGTCTGAAAGCCCACGACCGTCTTCCAGCCCTTCTCGGCGAATATACGGCGCGTGTCCGCCGGATCGAAGTAAAACTCCCGGAAGCGGGCCGGCTGCGGCCGATTAAGCACCTGTACCGAACCGCCGACATAATACGGCGAACGTTCAAACAGCTTTCTTACGCCAGGGTGCTCGATATCGTCGGTTTTGAAGACGTTTTCGGCTTCCTCCCCATGGTCGACTTCATAAATGCTTCCAATTTCAAGCAGCCCGTAAATAACGCCGTCCTGTTCTCCGGTCAACGCGACCTTTTCCCCTACGGCCAGCAGCTTCGCCTGCTCCTTGCTGACGGACAGGGTAATCGGGATGCTCCATACGGTACCGTCGGCCAGACGCATCCGCTGTACCACGGAACGGTAATCCGCTTCGTTCATAAACCCGGTTAACGGGGAAAAAGCGCCGACCCCAATCAGGTCCAAATCGGATATCGTCCAGGCATTGATAGGAATCGACTGAAGTTCCCGCGCCAACGCCAATAATTCATTACGCTCCTCGCCGGTTACGAGTTTGTTCACCAGGCTGCCGCCATGCGGTAATATCGCCGTCATTAGATCTCCCCCAATTTCCATTTCGGTTGTAGCTTCCGCAACCCGCGTCTTACTTGTGCAAGCCGCATTCCGTCTTTTCCGTGCCGGACCAACGCCCTGCCCGCGGATCTTCGCCAGGCATAACCGGCCGCGTGCAGTGCTCACAGCCGATGCTCGGGTAATTGCGATCGTGCAGGGGGTTGTAAATGAGCTTGTTCTCGCGGATGTAGTTCCATACGTCGTCCGATGTCCAGGCTGCCAGCGGATTAAATTTGACCAGCCCGAATTTTGCGTCGTATTCGACCTTCTTGGCATTGGCCCGGGTCGGCGCCTGGTCGCGGCGAATTCCCGTAATCCAAGCCTCATAGCCGCCAAGGACGCGGGTCAGCGGCTCCACCTTGCGGAGATTGCAGCAGGCGTTCGGATCGGATTTCCACAATTCATCCCCGTACTTCTCCGCCTGCTCCCCCGGCGTAAGCTTCGGGGATACACGTACAAACTCCAGATTATATTGGGCCGCAATCGCATCGCGCGTCTCATAGGTCTCTTTAAAGTGAAAATCGGTGTCCAAATAAAAAATATCGGTGGATGGACTGATCTTCTGCAGCATGTCTACAATTACGACATCTTCCGCGCCGAAGCTGCAGGCGAAAGTGATGTTTGGAAACGCCTCGACCGCCCAGGCAATAACTTCCTGCGGGGTAGAGTTTTCAAATTCCTCCGCCTTCGTGTGAATCAGCTGTTCTTTTTCCAATAAATTCAATGATTCCGACCTCCCGTTCAGGTTTGTCTAAGAATGGAATAAAACCGACTAATCAGATTAGAATTATATTTTTAAGTATAAAACATAAACATGAGAAGTCAACCCAAAAATTTCATTTTGGAAAAAAGCCCAGCTTTCCAACTTGGAAAGACTAGGCCAGTGTGTAAATTGCTACAATGATATATATGAATTGGGACATCTTTTATGTGTATGTACGAAAAGGCAAAAAGCCCTCCTCCGGGATTCGGAGAAGGGCTATATTTGCAAATATTAACGTTTCGAGAACTGAGGCGCGCGACGAGCGGCTTTGAGACCGTATTTCTTACGTTCTTTCATCCGCGGGTCACGAGTCAGGAAGCCTGCTTTTTTCAGCGCCGGACGGAATTCCGGATCCGCTTTGAGCAGAGCGCGGGAAATCCCGTGACGGATTGCGCCGGCTTGGCCGGAAATACCGCCGCCATGAGCGATAACGATAACGTCGTAGTTGCCGAGCGTTTCCGTCAAAGCCAGAGGTTGTTTTACGATCAGCTTCAGCGTTTCCAGACCGAAATAATCGTTGATATCGCGTTTATTGATGACAATGCGTCCTTCACCCGGTACAAGGCGAACACGAGCTACCGAATGTTTACGACGACCTGTCCCATAGTATTGTACTTGTGCCATGAAACTGTCCTCCCTTTTAATTATCCGCGAAGTTCGTAAACTTCAGGTTTTTGTGCCGCATGTGGATGCTCTGTGCCAGCGTAAGCTTTCAATCTCAGCTTCATTTTCTCGCCTTGGCGAGTTTTCGGCAGCATGCCGTGAACGGCGGACTCGATAACACGTTCAGGTTTCGTTCTCAGCAAATCCTTGGCTGTAGTCACTTTCAAACCGCCCGGATGCAGGGAATGACGATAGTACTTTTTGTTGTCCATTTTTTTGCCGGTCAGGGCGATCTTCTCCGCGTTGATGACGATAACAAAATCACCGCAGTCAACGTGTGGAGTGAATTGTGGTTTATGTTTACCGCGGATGAGAGCGGCAGCTTCGCTTGCCAGACGGCCCAGCGTCTTGCCTTCGGCATCGATGATATGCCATTTGCGCTCTACTTCGCCCGGCTTCGCCATATAAGTGGTACGCATGTAATGATCCTCCTTCAATATCTTCCGAAATGTTTCCATCATGCCGCAAACGATCATGCTCTTCGGGCGCAGGACCTTCCGGCACATTTATCTTCGATCGTTTCGTTCCAAGTTGGTAATGCAATGTCATATGTTAGGTCGGTTCTCTTGAGCGGGGCTGTGGGAGAGCCATCAAGAAAACACAACTTTTATTTTACAGGAAGGGCAAATAATACGCAAGCTTTTTTTAAAAGCTTTACCGCTAAAATACCGCTTTGCGGTTAATCGAACAGATCGCCAAACACGTCAAGCACGGACTTTTTCTTCTTATGCTTATAGTGTTTGTCATAACCGTGTTGCGAGTATCGCGGATCGTATCCCTGTTGCCCCTGTTGGGGGTAGCCGCCGTACCCCTCGTTGGACTTCGGCTTTGGCCGGTCGTAATCCCGCTCGTACCACTCGTTGAAAGCCGGCCGGATTTCCCGCACTTCGCTCATCAGCTTCTCCAACTCGCCGCGGTCCAGCCAAACCCCTTTGCAATCCGGGCAAACATCGATCAAGACGCCATCCTTCTCCACTTCTCTCATGCGCACATCATTACATACCGGACATTTCATGCAAAAAACCTCCTTGGGCTATGCCAATAATCACATTTTTAAATATGTTACGTATGAGTCCGTCCGGGGTTTCACAACCGAAGGGCTGTTTCGTCGTATTCGACGCTCCACAGCATCAAGCCTTTGCTTTCGGCCGTGGGGCCGGCTGCCTCGCGGTTGCGCGCTTCGAGAATGAGCGGAATGTCCTCCGGCTTACGCTTGCCCTCTCCGATCTCCAGCATCGTGCCTACAATGATGCGAACCATGTGCTGCAAAAAGCCGTTGCCGGTAAAATACAAGTGAATAACGCCCTGCCCATCACTGCCGGAAGCATCCGGCGATGTCTCCGTTTCCAGCCGGGCATCATAAATCGTGCGAACATGACTGGGTTGCGTGGAATGGCGCGAGGCGAAGGAGGTGTAATCATGCGTACCGACCAAAAAGGCCAGCCCTAAGCGCATCGCCTCAATATCGAGCCGGCCGTAATGGTGCAGCTGGTAGTTTCGTTGAAACACGTCGGGAAAACGGTTCCCGTTGATCGTATAGCGATATGTTTTGCGTTTGGCCGACCGTCTGGAATGAAAGGATAGCGGCACCTCTCTGGCCGAAGTCACCCGGATATCGGAAGGAAGACGGCTGTTCAGCGCCAGGCACCAGCGTTCCACCGGAATCTTCGCCGCCGTCGGGAAATTAAACGGCTGCTGGCGGGCGTGTACGCCGGCATCCGTGCGTCCGGAGCCGTGGATTTTCACCCGCTCCCCGGTGAGCCCGAAGATCGCCGCTTCCAAATGGTCCTGCACGGTGTTGCCGCCTGGCTGGGTTTGAAAACCGTAATAGTTCGTGCCGTCGTAACTGACGGTCATCAGCAAATTACGCATCGGTTCCTTCCTTCCTGAGTCGCTGAGTGGTCTACATATGTTGAATTAATGGCTGGTCGGATGGAGGCAGACGTGTGAAATGTTCTTACGATCGCTGCTGTTCGCGGATTTCTTTGATTTAGTAAATTCAAACATGGTAGAAATCCGCTCACAAAGGCGAACGCTCCGCTTCTTCAGAATCATTTCAGCCTCTTGCCTATTTTCCTCCCTGTCTCAAGCTCAGCTTATGCAGACTCACAGAAAAAAACTCTCCGAAAGCTTAGCCATATGGCGAGCCGACAGAGAGTTTTACACGCTTTGGTTGGGGAGATCCCCGTGAATTAAGCCCGGTCTACCAGTTCCAGATAAACCATAGGAGCAGAGTCGCCGCGGCGGGGTCCCAATTTCAAGATACGGGTATATCCGCCCGGACGCCCGGAGTAACGAGTCGCCAGTTCAGTGAACAGTTTTTGGATTGCGTCCTGCTCACCGTCGATCGATTCGCGGCGAACGTAAGCCGCCACTTGACGACGGGCGTGCAAATCTCCGCGTTTAGCTTTGGTGATCAGCTTTTCAGCGATCGAACGGACTTCTTTCGCTTTCGCCTCCGTCGTTTGGATGCGCTCGTACAAGAACAGGTCCGTTACCAGGTCACGGAACAAAGCTTTACGTGCGCTGGAATCGCGGCCCAATTTTTGGTATGCCATGAGTTTTCCCTCCTTCGCTAAAACGATTCGTGATCTTATTCTTCAGTGCGTAGTCCCAAACCAAGCTCCTCGAGCTTCTCTTGAACTTCCTCCAAAGACTTGCGGCCAAGGTTGCGCACCTTCATCATATCTTCTTCGGTTTTCGTCGTCAGCTCTTGCACCGTGTTAATGCCGGCACGCTTGAGGCAGTTATAGGAACGAACGGAGAGATCAAGCTCTTCAATCGTCATTTCAAGCACTTTTTCTTTCTTGTCTTCTTCCTTCTCAACCATGATTTCAGCGTCCTTCGCTTCGTCCGTCAATCCGACGAACAGGAAGAGATGCTCGGTCAAAATTTTCGCGCCGAGGCTAACCGCTTCTTCAGGTTTGATACTGCCATCGGTCCACACTTCAAGCGTCAGCTTGTCATAGTTGGTCACTTGGCCAACGCGGGTGTTCTCCACCACATAATTGACGCGAGTAATCGGGGTATAGATCGAATCGACGGGAATGACACCAATCGGTTGATCATCTCGTTTATTCCGATCTGCCTGAACATAACCACGGCCGCGGCCCGCATAAATGCGCATGTGAAGTCTCGAACCCGGTTCCATCGTTGCGATATGCAGATCCGGATTCAAAATTTCCACGTCGCTGTCCGCACGGATATCCCCTGCCGTAATCACGCCTTCGCCTTCCGCATCGATTTCGAGAATTTTCTCTTCATCGGAGTGGATTTTCAGCGAGAGAGCTTTCAGGTTCAGGATGATTTCCGTAACGTCTTCCATGACGCCCGGGATGGTCGAGAATTCATGCAGAACTCCATCGATTTGGACCGAGGTTACCGCAGCACCCGGCAAAGAAGATAGCAAAATCCGGCGAAGCGAGTTGCCCAGTGTGGTGCCATATCCACGCTCAAGTGGTTCTACTACAAATTTCCCATAGGTGCCTTCTTCGTTAACTTCTACGGTCTCAATTTTTGGTTTTTCGATTTCTATCACGAAGTACCCCTCCTTCAAAACGTCGTTCCTTTGAAACTGCCTTGTTTGCTGAAGTCGATCATGTAGTATGCCTAAACAACCATTGTTACCAAGTGGCGCTGTTGTTATACCACATTCAGTACGGCTTCATTAAACGCGGCGGCGTTTTGGAGGACGGCAGCCGTTGTGAGGAATCGGAGTCACGTCTTTAATCATGTTTACTTCAAGACCTGCCGCTTGCAGCGAGCGGATAGCGGCTTCACGGCCGGCGCCAGGACCTTTGACCATAACTTCAACAGTCTTCATGCCATGCTCCATAGCCGCTTTTGCAGCCGATTCCGCGGCCATTTGCGCGGCAAACGGCGTCGACTTACGGGAGCCTTTGAAACCGAGATTACCGGAGCTTGCCCAAGAGATCGCGTTGCCGTGCGGATCCGTAATGGTAACGATCGTATTGTTGAAGGTGGAGCGGATATGTGCCACACCAGATTCGATATTTTTCCGGTCACGACGTTTCGTGCGTACGACTTTTTTTGGTTTAGCCATTGTCTGTTATCCCCCCTTCTTATTTCTTCTTGTTCGCTACCGTACGACGAGGACCCTTGCGAGTACGGGCATTCGTTTTCGTACGTTGTCCGCGAACCGGCAAGCCGCGACGGTGACGCACACCGCGGTAGCAGCCGATTTCGATCAAACGTTTAATATTTAAGGAAATTTCACGACGCAGGTCGCCTTCCACCTTGACCGTTTTGTCGATCGTTTCGCGTAGTTTGCTAACCTCATCTTCCGTCAAATCACGAACACGAGTGTCCGGATTGATGCCTGTTTCTTTCAGGATTTTCTGGGAAGTCGTTTTACCGATTCCGAAAATGTAAGTTAAGGCGATCTCAACGCGTTTATCACGTGGCAAATCCACACCAGCAATACGTGCCATTTTACGCTACACCCCCTTCTATTAACCTTGTTTTTGTTTGTGTTTCGGATTTTCGCAAATCACCATGACATTGCCTTTGCGACGAATGACTTTGCATTTTTCGCAAATCGGCTTTACAGAAGGTCTTACCTTCATGTTGATTACCTCCTAAAAGTTTTACGTTAAGTAAAACTAACTTCGAAAGCACGAGCATGTTTTGCGCAGCAAAACGCTCTTCGTAAGATAAACCAAGTTTTACGGATGTAAAACTTTCTCGTCAGCATTGGTTTGAAACAACTCAACCTGCATATTGTACCACAAAACAGCGGCATATGCCAGAGCCAACTATTTACGGTAAGTGATCCGGCCTTTTGACAAATCATAAGGCGACAGTTGGACAACCACTTTGTCCCCGGTCAAAATACGGATAAAGTGCATCCGCAGCTTCCCGGAAACATGAGCGAGAATTTGATGGCCATTCTCCAGCTCAACCTTGAATGTTGCATTCGGCAGCGGTTCAATGACCGTGCCTTCGACTTCAATGACATCTTCTTTAGCCACAGTCAGTCTCCTTTCTCTTCAGCCTCGGAACTTTCGGATTTCAAATAGACAAGCACGGCGTGACGCAGCTTCGCATTTGTAACCCGGCCGCTCTCCTGCAAACTATGAACAACCTCGCTGCTGACCGTGGGCAGTAGCTCAAGATGCTGGACGTTTTTTCGTTTCGGCTGGTCAAACTTGCGTTTGTCCCCGTCCGCGATCAGGACGAACCTGTCGTCCACGATCTGCACGATCACATTCACCGTCCCGGCATCCCTGCCTTTTAGAACTTTCACCAATTGGCCCGGCTGCGCTTCCGAACGTTGTTTCACATTCATCACCTACGCGTCCAGCTTTGTGAAAATTTCCATACCGTCAGGCGTTACGGCCACCGTATGCTCGAAATGAGCGCACAACGAACCGTCCACCGTAACGACCGTCCAATTGTCATCCAGCGTTTTGACATACCTTTTCCCCATGTTAACCATCGGTTCGATCGCCAGGACCATCCCGGGTTTGAGCCGCGGCCCCCGGTCAGGCATGCCGTAGTTCGGAATTTGCGGTTCTTCGTGCAGCTTGGATCCAATGCCGTGTCCGACATATTCCCGAACGACGGAAAAACCCGCAGCCTCGATATGCTGCTGAATCGCATGCGAAATCGTGAACAAACGGACATCCGGCTTGACGAGCGCCAGGCCCGCGTACAGCGATCCTTCGGTCACTTCAAGCAACCGCTTGGCTTCCGCCGAAATTTCGCCCACCGGATAGGTCCACGCCGAGTCGCCGTGGTAGCCGCGATACTCCGCGCCGATATCCAAACTGATGATATCGCCTTCGTTCAATTTGCGTTTGCCGGGAAATCCGTGTACCAATTCTTCGTTGACCGAAGCGCAAATGCTGTAAGGAAAACCGTTGTAACCCTTGAAAGACGGCACGGCGCCCTGACTGCGAATAAATTTGTCGGCGATCTGATCGAGTTCCCCCGTCGTAATTCCTGGCTCAATCGATTGCGCCATGAGCCTGTGCGTTTCCGCTACGATTCGCCCAGCTTCTCGCATAAAGCCCAGTTCCGTTTCGGATTTACAGATGATCATTACACCTAACCTCGCAGTAAAGATACGATTTCTTTCGAGACCGCATCGATTTCCTGTTCGCCGTCCACTTGGCGCAGCAAACCTTTGTCTTCATAAAACTTCAGAAGCGGTGCCGTTTTGTTGATATATTCGTCCAAGCGGGTGCCTACCTTCTCCTCGGTATCGTCGGAGCGCTGGTACAGCTCGCCGCCGCATTTATCGCAGACACCCTCCTGCTTGGGAGGATTAAAGATCACATGATAAGTGGCGCCGCAGGATTTGCAAATCCGGCGTCCGGTCAGCCGCGCCAGCAGCTTGTTCCGGTCCACTTTCAGGTCGATAACGTGGTCAAGCTTGCGTCCCAGTTCCTTAAGCAGTTCCTCCAGCGATTCCGCTTGCGAAAGGGTTCTTGGAAAGCCGTCCAATAAAAAACCTTTTTCGCAATCGGACTGCTGCAGGCGCTCGCGGACGATGCCCACCGTGACGTCATCAGGCACCAGAAGGCCTTGATCAATATACTCCTTGGCTTTCATCCCTACGGGCGTTCCCTGTTTGATGGCCAAGCGGAACGCATCGCCGGTGGAGATGTGAGGAATACCGAATTCATTGACAATGACTTCGGCCTGTGTTCCTTTTCCCGCTCCGGGAGGTCCCATGAAAAGCAGGTTCATGTCTCTCACTCCCTCCAAAAATCGCACCATGTCAATAAACAGCACGATAGGTCCCAGGCGAGCCCAGCAGCAGCCCGATCCTGGTACCTATCGCCTATTTATTGATAAAGCCTTTATAGTGACGTTTGATCAACTGACCTTCGATCGTCTTCATCGTATCCAGCGCAACGCCGATAACGATCAGGATCGAAGTACCGCCAATAAGAACCGTACGCGGCAGATTAGCCAATGCGCCGAGGCCCATAGGCAGAATGGAGATGGCCGCGAGGAACAGGGAACCGGTCATCGTCAAGCGGGTTAGAACCCGGATGAGATAAGTTTCGGTCGCTTTCCCCGGACGAATTCCCGGAATGTATCCGCCGTTTTTCTTCATATTCTCAGCCATTTGCTGCGGGTTCATCTGTACGAACGTATAGAAGAACGTAAAGCCGATGATCATGACCACATACAGCACGATTCCAAGCGGAGCATTCGTGGACAGGTTGTGGGTGACCCATTGCGCCCAGGCATGCGTCGACCAGAAGCTGGCGATCACGACCGGGAACTGCAGCAAGGAGACCGCAAAAATGACCGGAATAACGCCTGCGGCGTTGATTTTCAGCGGAATATGCGTATTTTGCCCGCCGTACATCTTATTGCCGACAACGCGTTTGGCGTACTGCACCGGAATCTTCCGGACGGCCTGCTGGATGTAAATGACACCGATGACGATCAGTACGCACACGAGGAGAATCGCGATGGATTTCACCACGTTCATGAATGCTTGCCCTTCAACGATAAATTCCGATTGGGCGATCGTTGTGATATGCGTAGGAAACGACGCAACGATTCCGGCAAAGATGATCAACGAGATCCCGTTGCCGATGCCTTTATCGGTAATTTGCTCACCAAGCCACATCAAGAACGAAGTGCCTGCGGTCAACACGATCGCAATAACCAGATAATCCGCAAAGGTCGCGTTAGGCACCATTTGCGTTCCATACAACCGATTGAAGCCAATCGATGTGGCAAACGCCTGAACGATAGCCAATATAACCGTACCGTAGCGGGTTACCTGGGCCATCTTCTTTTTCCCGTGCTCCCCTTGTTTAGCCCATTCCGCAAACTTCGGAACGACGTCCATGGACAAGAGCTGCACAATGATGGAAGCCGTGATATAAGGCATGATCCCGAGGGCGAAGATCGAGAAATTCGCCAAAGCGCCTCCCGAGAAGGTGTTCAAGAGCCCGAGCAGATTGTTTCCCGATTCGTTTACCGTCTGAAATACCGACGCATCAACGCCCGGAACCGGAACGAAAGATCCGATTCGGTAAATGAGAAAAATAAACAGCGTAAAGAGAATGCGGGTGCGCAGGTCCTGAACATGCCATATGTTCTTAATGGTTTTAAACATTAGATCACCTCGGTTTTACCGCCGGCAGCCTCGATTTTCTCTACCGCAGATTGGGAGAACTTGTTCGCTTTCACTGTCAATTTGACAGTAACTTCGCCGTTGCCGAGAATCTTGATGCCGCTCTTCGCGTCTTTCACGATTCCTTGTTCAAACAACAGTTCAGGAGTTACTTCCGTATCCGCCGCAAATTTGTTCAAATCTTGGATGTTGACAATCGCATACTCTTTCCGCGTCGGATTAATAAATCCGCGTTTCGGCAAGCGACGATACAACGGGTTTTGACCGCCTTCAAATCCCGGACGGACACCACCGCCGGAACGAGCGTTTTGACCTTTGTGACCACGGGTAGACGTTTTACCCATTCCGCTCCCCGTACCGCGGCCAACGCGCTTGCGCTCGTGGCGGGATCCGGGAGCCGGAGAAAGCTCATGTAACTTCATCGTTCGTTGCACCTCCTTATTTATTGTTGGTTCTTATATAATACTCAAAACCTGTTAGGCTTCGATTTCTTTAACCGAAACCAAGTGGCTTACTTGATTCACCATGCCGCGGATGGCCGGATTGTCGTTGTGAACCACGGTTTGGTTGATTTTGCGAAGACCCAAGGTTTTCACGGTAGTACGTTGGTTCTCCGGACGACCGATCAAACTACGCACGAGGGTAATTTGCAGTTTAGCCATGAGATTCCCTCCTTAACCGAGAAGTTCTTCGACGGTTTTACCGCGTAATTTCGCAACATCCTCAGCGCGTTTCAGACGGGACAAACCCTCCAAAGTCGCATTGACCATGTTGATGGAATTCGAAGAACCTAGAGATTTTGTCAAAATGTCGCCCACGCCAGCCAGCTCAAGCACAGCGCGAACCGGACCGCCGGCGATAACCCCGGTACCTTCAGACGCCGGTTTCAGGAGCACACGGCCGGCACCGAAATGTCCGGTAACCAGGTGAGGAATCGTCGTGCCTACGAGCGGAACGTGAATCAGGTTTTTCTTCGCATCTTCAATCCCTTTGCGAATCGCATCGGGAACTTCGCCTGCTTTACCGATGCCGGCGCCAACCCAACCTTTGCCGTCGCCGACAACCACGAGCGCGCTGAAGCTAAAACGACGTCCGCCTTTAACTACTTTAGCTACGCGGTTAATATTTACAACTCTTTCAGTCAGTTCTAAAGTGTTCGGATCTACACGCAAGTCGTTAACCTCCTTTTAGTGAATATTTTAGAATTCCAGACCTGCTTCGCGGGCTGCGTCAGCCAAAGCCTGAATCCGTCCATGATACAGGTAACCCCCACGGTCAAACACAACGCTCTTGTAGCCTTTGCCTACAGCGCGTTTCGCGATCAGTTCGCCGACTTTACGGGCGGATTCCACGTTGCCGCCGTTGCCGATCGATCCGTTCAGCTCTTTGTCCACGGTCGAAGCGCTAGCCAGCGTTACGCCTGCCACATCGTCGATCAGTTGGGCATAGATATGTTTGGAGGAACGGTATACGTTCAGTCTTGGACGTTCAGCCGTACCTTGAACTTTCGTCCGCACGCGCAGATGTCTTTTCAGACGAGCTTTGTTCTTATCGCCTTTTGTAATCATGACTTTCCTTTCACTCCCTTCGGTTTACCTTCAAGACGCCAGAAGGACAGGGCCGCTAAGCAGAAACTTATTTCTTCTTACCGGCTTTACCTTCCTTACGAATGATGCGTTCACCTTCATACTTGATCCCTTTGCCTTTGTAAGGCTCAGGCTCGCGAACGGAGCGGATTTTAGCGGCGTATTCGCCTACGCGCTCCTTATTGATCCCTTTAACGATGATCTTTGTATTCGAAGGTACTTCAAATTCGATGCCCTCTTCCGGAGTGATTTCAACCGGGTGAGAGTAACCTACGTTCAGAACGAGCTTTTTGCCGGACAAGCTTGCGCGATATCCGACGCCGACCAGTTCAAGCGACTTCGAGAAGCCTTCCGTTACCCCGCTGACCATGTTGTTCACTACCGAACGGGTCGTGCCATGCAGAGAACGATGTAATTTATTATCAGAAGGACGCTCAATGGTAATCACGTTGTCTTGAACCGTTACCTTGATGTCCTTATGCAGCTCACGAGACAAAGTACCTTTCGGTCCTTTTACCGTAATCACGGTGTTGTCGAGTGTGACGTTCACGCCACTTGGTACTGTAATTGGTTTGCGACCAATACGAGACATGTATTTGCACCTCCTTGTGATAAGACGTTAATTACCAAACGTAGCAAACAACTTCGCCGCCGGCTTTGGACTGACGAGCTTCCTTATCGGTCATAACTCCTTTGGATGTGGAGATGATCGCGATACCCAAACCGCCGAGGACACGAGGGATTTCGTTGCTTTTCGTGTACACGCGAAGGCCTGGCTTACTGATTCTCTTCAAACCGGAGATAACGCGTTCGTTGTTAGGGCCGTATTTCAGGAAAATACGGATGATCCCTTGCTTGTTATCATCGATATATTCTGCATCGCGGATGAAACCTTCACGCTTCAGGATTTCAGCGATTTGTTTCTTGATCGTCGAAGCAGGCAGTTCTACCGTTTCGTGACGCACTGTGTTCGCGTTGCGAATACGTGTAAGCATATCTGCAATTGGATCTGACATAGTCATACGTGTAAACCTCCTTCCCGTTGTTGATAAATTACCAGCTTGCTTTTTTCACGCCAGGAATCTGGCCTTTATAAGCTAATTCACGGAAACAAATTCTGCAAATTTTGAATTTTTGCAATACCGAGTGTGGACGACCACAACGTTCACAGCGGGTGTACGCCCGCACTTTGAATTTCGGTGCACGTTGTTGTTTAACTTTCATCGAAGTTTTTGCCACTTTAGCCTGACACCTCCCAGATAGTTTCGGAGAATAACGACTTGGTTACTTTGCAAAAGGCATGCCCAGCTGCGTCAACAGCTCACGGGCTTCTTCGTCGGTTTTTGCTGTCGTCACGATAACGATATCCATACCGCGAACTTTGTCGACTTGGTCGTATACGATCTCAGGGAAGATCAACTGTTCCTTGAGGCCAAGCGTATAGTTGCCGCGTCCGTCGAAAGCTTTCGTCGATACGCCGTGGAAGTCGCGCACGCGAGGAAGCGCAATGTTAAACAGTTTGTCTAGGAAGTAATACATGCGGTCGCCGCGAAGCGTTACTTTCACGCCGATCGGCATGTTCTCACGAAGTTTGAAACCGGCAATCGATTTCTTCGCACGCGTGATAACCGGCTTTTGGCCAGCGATCAGCTGCATATCGTTCACTGCGGAATCAAGCACCTTGGAGTTGGCCACGGCTTCGCCGACGCCCATATTGATAACGACTTTCTCGATTTTAGGCACTTGCATTACGGTTGTATAGTTGAATTTTTGAACCAAAGCAGGCGTCACTTCGTTCAAAAAGCGTTCTTTCAATCTTGCTGCCATGAATCATGGACCTCCTTTCTTACATTCCTGGATTAGTCGATTACTTCTCCGGATCTCTTGGCTACGCGAACTTTTTTGCCGTTGTCCAATACTTTGTAACCGATACGGGTTACTTTTCCGCTCTTCGGATCAACATGCATAACGTTCGAAACGTGAATCGGAGCTTCTTTCTCGATGATGCCGCCTTGCGGATTCAGCTGGTTAGGCTTTTGGTGTTTCTTGATCATGTTCACACCTTCCACAAGCACGCGGTTCTCACGAGGATAAGCGGCGATGACGCGACCTTTCTTCCCTTTGTCTTTACCGGAGATCACGATGACCGTGTCGTCTTTCTTAACGTGAAGCTTATTGTTATGAGATTCAAGGATCTTTTTCAGTCTAGGCACTTGGTTTACACCTCCTGTTAAATCGGGGTAGGGGTTATTTAGATAACTTCCGGAGCCAAGGAAACGATCTTCATGAAGTCCTTGTCGCGAAGTTCACGGGCAACCGGACCGAAGATACGCGTTCCGCGCGGGCTTTTGTCTTCTTTGACAACAACCGCCGCGTTTTCGTCGAATGCGATGTAGGAACCGTCTTTACGGCGAACCGCACGTTTCGTACGAACGACAACCGCTCTGACTACGTCTCCTTTTTTGACAACGCCGCCTGGTGTTGCTTGTTTGACGGAACAAACGATCAGATCCCCGATTTGTGCTGTACGACGACCGGTACCGCCCAGAACGCGAATACACATCAATTCCTTCGCGCCGGAGTTGTCGGCAACCTGCAAACGTGTAAATGGTTGAATCATCGATATTTCCTCCTTTCAGCCTGTAGCCTTCGCTATCAGATAATAACCGCTTCTTCTACGACTTCAACGAGTCTCCAGCGTTTGTCTTTGGACAGCGGGCGAGTTTCGGCGATTTTTACGGTATCTCCGATTTTCGCGGTATTGTTCTCATCATGCGCTTTAAATTTTTTCGTGTATTTAATGCGCTTGTGGTACAGATCATGCTTCTTGTACGTTTCTACAGCAACAACGATCGTTTTGTCCATCTTGTCGCTGACGACTTTACCAATTTGCACTTTACGGCTGTTACGTTCGCTCATGGTTAGCCTCCTTCCTGGACTTGGCATTTCGCTTAACGCTTAGGCGCTTCTTAACTGATGATCCCGAGTTCTCTTTCACGTAATACGGTTTTAGCACGAGCTATTTCCTTGCGCACGTCACGGATCCGAGTCGGGTTATCGAGTTGGCCGGTAGCCAACTGAAAACGGAGGTTAAAGAGTTCTTCTTTAAACCCGGCGATTTTTTGTTCGATTTCTGCAGTGGTTAAGTTGCGAAGTTCATTAGCTTTCATTTGCTTCACCACCCAATTCTTCACGTTTCACAAACTTCGTTTTGATCGGCAGTTTGTGGGCGGCAAGACGCATAGCTTCGCGTGCGATTTCCTCCGATACACCGGCAAGCTCAAACAGAATCTTGCCAGGCTTCACAACTGCGACCCATTTTTCTACGTTACCTTTACCGCTACCCATCCGGACTTCAAGAGGCTTTTGAGTAATCGGCTTGTCAGGGAAAATTTTGATCCATACTTTACCGCCCCGTTTGATGTAACGCGTCATTGCAATACGCGCCGCTTCAATTTGGCGGTTGGTGATCCAAGTCGGCTCAAGAGCCTGCAGGCCGAATTCGCCGAAGTTCAGTTCGGTGCCGCCTTTAGCTTGGCCTCTCATATTACCGCGTTGCTGCTTGCGGTGTTTTACGCGCTTTGGTACCAACATGATTAGTTGCCTCCTTCCTGAGCAGCTTGTTGTTTCTTAGCCGTAGGAAGAACCTCTCCACGATAGATCCATACTTTTACGCCGATGCGGCCGTAAGTCGTATGCGCTTCTGCCGTACCGTAATCGATGTCGGCGCGGAGCGTATGAAGTGGAACAGTTCCTTCACTGTAGCCTTCCGTACGGGCAATTTCAGCACCGCCGAGACGGCCGCTGACTGCCGTTTTGATCCCTTTCGCTCCCGAACGCATCGTTCTTTGAATCGCTTGTTTCAGCGCACGACGGAAAGAAACGCGGCGTTCCAGTTGTTGTGCGATGCTTTCTGCGACCAGAATCGCGTCAAGATCAGGGTGTTTGATTTCAGAAATGTTGATGTGAACCTTTTTGCCGCCTGCGATTTTCGTAATTTCCCCGCGCAGGATTTCCACTTCCGAACCGCCTTTACCGATAACCATGCCCGGTTTGGCTGTGTGGATCGTTACGTTCACACGATTTGCCGCTCTCTCGATTTCAATCCGAGATACCGCGGAGTCTTTCAGTTTGTTTTTCAGGTGTTCACGAATTTTAACGTCTTCCAGCAAAAGATCACCAAAATCTTTGCCAGCGTACCATTTGGATTCCCAATCACGGATAATCCCTACTCGTAGTCCGACCGGATTTACCTTTTGGCCCACACGTTTTCCCTCCTTATTTTTCGGATACCACCAATGTAATGTGGCTGGTGCGTTTGTTGATCCGGCTAGCGCGACCCATTGCCCGCGGACGGAAACGTTTCATCGTCGGGCCTTGGTTGACGTACGCTTGCGTAATCACCAATTTATTAACGTCCATAGAATAGTTATGTTCAGCGTTGGCAATCGCCGAATTCAAAAGCTTCTCCACGATCGGGGAAGCCGCCTTTGGCGTGTGGCGCAGAATCGCGATCGCATCGCCGACTTGCTTGCCGCGGATCAGATCGACTACGAGCTGAGCCTTGCGCGGAGCAATGCGGATAGATCTTGCATGTGCTTTAGCTTCCATGTGTAATGACCTCCTCTCAAGCGAAGAACTTATTGGAATTAACGTCTCGTTTTCTTATCGTCATCCGTATGACCTTTGTAGGTACGGGTTGGGGCAAATTCGCCCAGTTTGTGTCCGACCATATCCTCGGTTACGTATACCGGAACGTGTTTGCGTCCGTCGTATACACCAAACGTATGACCAATGAATTGCGGGAAGATCGTGGAGCGGCGGGACCAGGTTTTGATCACGACTTTTTTGCTCGACGCGTTCATTTCCTCCACTTTCTTCAACAGGTAACCATCAACAAAAGGCCCCTTTTTCAGACTGCGACCCATTCATTTATCCTCCCTTCGTCTGACTGCAGAATTCGCCGTTTTATCCACAAGCCGCGAAGTGATCCGCGTGATGCGGATTACTTCGTACGGCGGCGAACGATATATTTATCAGAAGCTTTGCCTTTTTTACGCGTTTTGTAACCCAGGGTCGGTTTGCCCCAAGGCGACAACGGAGATTTACGGCCGATCGGAGCGCGGCCTTCACCACCACCGTGAGGGTGATCGTTCGGGTTCATGACGACACCGCGGACTTCCGGACGTTTGCCGAGCCAGCGGCTGCGTCCCGCTTTACCGATTTTCACGAGCTCGTGGTCGCCGTTGCCTACGGAACCGATCGTTGCGCGGCAAACTTTCAGGACTTTACGAACTTCGCCGGATGAAAGGCGGATCGTTACATATTTCTCCTCTTTACCGAGCAATTGGGCTTCCGTACCGGCGGCGCGAACCAATTGTCCGCCCTTGCCGGGCTTCAACTCAATGTTGTGGATTACGGTACCCACCGGGATGTTCTCGAGCGGCAGCGCGTTCCCGATTTTAATGTCGGAACCTGCGCCGGATTCGATCACGTCGCCTACTTTCAGGCCCTTAGGAGCGATGATATAACGTTTTTCGCCATCGGCGTAGTGGATCAAAGCGATGTTCGAGGTGCGGTTCGGATCGTATTCGATCGTAGCAACGCGGCCTGGAATTCCATCTTTGTTCCGCTTGAAGTCGATGATGCGGTATTTGCGTTTATGTCCGCCGCCATGGTGACGAACGGTGATTTTACCTTGGTTGTTGCGGCCGGCCGTTTTGCTCAGCGGCGCAAGCAAAGATTTCTCCGGCTGATCCGTCGTGATTTCTTCGAACGTCGACACGCTCATCGCGCGTCTTGCCGGGGATGTCGGTTTGTACTTTTTGATAGGCACGAGATTTCCCTCCTTACTTTAAACGATTTTATACCGATTCAAAAAATTGGAGCGGCTTGCTGTCAGCGGTCAATGTAACAAACGCTTTTTTCCATTCAGGAGTGTATCCGGAGTAGCGTCCGTAACGTTTCAGCTTCCCTGGTACGCGCAAGGTGTTTACGTTTTTGACTTTCACACCGAAGATCGACTCTACGGCTTGTTTGATTTCGGTTTTGTTGGCGCGAATATCAACCTCGAAAACGTATTTCAGGTCATTCATATATTCGGTCGAACGTTCCGTAATCACCGGGCGTTTGATAATATCGCGAGGATCTTTCATTACGCGAGCACCTCCTCTACCTTCTGAACTGCTTCTTTCGTAATGATCAGTTTGTCGTGCGTCAGCACGTCGAGAACATTAATGCCGTCTGCCGCTACGAATTTAACGCCTGGGATGTTGCGTGCGGAAAGCGCCACATTGTCGTCGTAGCTTGGAGCTACAACCAAAGCTTTGCGATCCACTTTCAGGTTGTTCAAAATCGCCGCGAACTCTTTCGTCTTCGGAGCGTTCAAGCTCAGCGCGTCAAGCACGATGATGTCTTGATCGATCACTTTCGAAGACAAGGCCGATTTGATCGCCAAACGGCGAACCTTCTTCGGCAGCTTGTAAGCATAGCTGCGCGGAGTCGGACCAAACACGGTGCCGCCGCCTACCCATTGAGGGGCGCGGATGGAACCTTGGCGCGCACGGCCCGTACCTTTTTGTTTCCAAGGTTTACGGCCGCCGCCGCGAACTTCGGAGCGTCCTTTGACTTTGTGGGTGCCGAAACGCAGGGAAGCGCGCTGCATGACAACAGCTTCATGAAGAACGTGCGTGTTCGGCTCGATCCCGAATACCGCGTCATTCAATTCCACTTCGCCCACTTGGCTACCGCTAATATTGAAAAGTGCTACTTTTGGCATTTGATGTTCCTCCTTTCTTGAGGGCTATTATTTCTTAATGGTTTGCTTGATTTTGACGAAGCTGTTTTTCGGGCCCGGAATGGAGCCTTTAACGAGCAGAACGTTGCGTTCCGCATCAACGCGGATAACTTCAAGGTTTTGAATCGTCACGGTTTCATGTCCCATATGTCCAGGCAGGTTTTTGCCTTTGAATACGCGGTTGGCCGCGATCGAACCCATGGAACCCGGTCTGCGATGGTAACGGGAACCGTGCGCCATCGGGCCGCGGCTTTGTCCCCAGCGTTTGATTACGCCTTGGAACCCTTTACCTTTCGAAATGCCGGTTACGTCAACAAATTCGCCCTCGGCAAAAATATCGACTTTGACCTCCTGGCCAACTTCGTATCCCGCCAAATCAACACCGCGAATTTCGCGAACGTAGCGCTTAGGCGTTGCGCCTGCTTTTTTCGCATGCCCAACTTCCGGCTTGTTGGCTCTGGCTTCCTTCTTGTCGGAGTAGCCGAGCTGAATGGCTTCATAACCGTCGTTCTCCACGTCTTTCTTTTGCAGAACCACATTGGAGCCCGCCTCGATTACCGTTACGGGAATGACATTCCCTTCAGCGGTAAATACTTGAGTCATTCCGAGTTTTTTTCCTAAGATACCTTTCATGTTGACACCTCTTTTCCTTTCCTGATTACCTTACGATAATGTGGGTATTACAATTTGATTTCGATATCTACACCGGACGGCAGGTCCAAGCGCATCAAGGCGTCCACGGTTTGCGGAGTCGGGTTCACAATGTCGATCAGACGTTTGTGCGTCCGCATTTCGAATTGTTCCCGGGAATCCTTGTACTTGTGCACCGCACGGAGAATGGTAATGACTTGTTTTTCCGTAGGAAGCGGAATCGGCCCGGATACGCCGGCACCCGAACGTTTTGCCGTTTCAACGATTTTCTCTGCGGATTGATCAAGAATTCTGTGGTCGTAAGCTTTCAAACGAATACGAATTTTTTGCTTTGCCATTTTAGTCCCTCCTTCTATCGCCCAATTTAGTATCGGACATACTCCGTGAAAATTTTCTGACGCCCTCCCATGGCAAAGGGGCCGGGTGTGTCAGTAACCTCTCACATCATCGCAACGTCACAGAACAACATTCACTATTATATAGAAAAGGTAGGCGGAATGCAAGAAATTATTTTAAGGTAGTTCAAAAAGTCCGCTTTTAATCACGAAGTGAATCAGGAAGTAACTCGGCATCGAATCTTGAGTTCAGCCGGGCCTTCCGTTGTTCACGTACCCAAAACGTACGCTCCGCTACTCAGCGCCTGGCTTCATCCAACCTTCTCGGTGCTGAAAACCGGACTTTTTGAACATGCACTTAAAAAATAAAACCACAAATCCCCGGGGGGGACAGGTGGTTTCGGTAATGATGGCACGTATCGTTGCGCTAGATTTCATCGTTAATGGAGGAGGGCCAGTGAAGCTGGACTCCCTGCGATTCGATCCACGCCTGAAATGTCTTTAAATGGTACTCCCGCTCCCGAATCTCCCGGGGCGTGATATGATGCTTCAAAGCATAAGCGGCCATGTGCCCGGCGGCCTCGCCGATATTCCATTCGATCGGGTGCAGCCGGTAGCAGCCGTTCGTAATTTGCGTTGTCCCGATGTTTTTGCAGGCGGGCAGCAGATTTTGCACCCGCACCGGCAGCAGCGCTCCCATCGGAATTTCGAACGGATAGTTCGGTATATAGAAGCCGCGGCGCGATTGGGTCGTGGCATGCAAATCAAGCGGGTAGCTGCCTACCCCTACGCTGTCCTCATACCGCTTAATGCCAAGCTCCCCGCGCAGCTCCTTGCTGACGTCATGCTCCGTAATCGTGTAGAGGGCCCTAATGCGCCGGGATTCCCGGATGTAAGGGTACTTGGCCAGTCCGTCTTCCGTTCCGAGCACATCCCCGCGGAGCCGCAGGCCCGGGTATCCCTTCCCGCCGTCCGGCCGCGGAGACTCCGTCTGCAGCCAATACAGGAGGGACAAGCTGAGCTCGCGCGCTCCTTCCAAATGCCGCCGGCGTTCTTCCTCGGACACTTCGTAGATCATGCCCAAGTCGAAATCGTTCTGCGCCCAGTTGATCAGGGAGATGTCGCTTTGATAAAGTGCGCCGCAGAACAGGGCGGGGTCGATGATGCGGCGGTACGTCCAAAGGGACGGCCGCCCGCTGTCGTCCGGGAACAGCGTAAACTCCTGGTCGTTATCCGGGTCCACCCCATCCCCCACAATCCAGCCCAGCTTCGGCAGACTCGAGTGAGGCTGCGTGTACCGCCGCCAATACTCATAGGACGCCGGCTTGCAAATCGTATAGTCTCCGCCGGGAACATAATCAAGCGCAAACACATGCGTAAATGCTTGAACGTCATACGGCCTCGCTTGGTCCAGCGCATGCGGCTCCCCGGTCTCCGTCTTGGATTCGGCTCCGGTTACGTATTCGACTCCGGCCAAGGGCAAAATATCCCCGCATTCGGTAGCGTCGAGGAAATACGTCCCCCGCAGCGTCCACTCCTCATCCCGGTTCAGCCTTCTGACGGCAACGGATTTCACCGCATCTCCACGCGTCCCCGCCCGGACAGCGCGCACCCGATACATTACCGTGATTCGGCCGCTGTTCACATAGGGCGCGAGCATATCGCAGAGCACCCGCAGCGCCGCTTTCGGCTCATGGCACAGCCGGCTGACCCAGCCGTTGCCCGGGTTTAACAGCGGATCGTTCATCGCCTGTCCGGTCAGCGGATAATTTTGCCGGTAGTACTCCCTTACCCGGTTTCGGAATTCGCGGTACGTTCCGGTGCAGCCGAAGCTTTCGATCCACTTGTGCTCGTCGGGCGGAACCGCCTGGCTCGTCAACTGCCCGCCCAGCCAGTCCGTTTCTTCGGTCAAGATGACGGAATAACCCGCCTTGGCGACGGCCAAAGCGGCCATACAGCCGCCAAGCCCACCGCCAAGCACGATAACGTCCGCTATTCTTTCTCTTTCCATGCCTTGCATCCCTCCGTCTGTCAGTAGATTTTATCGATGACGGCCCGGGCCGTCTTCTCTTTCATATGTTTCGCACGCTCAAGATCCTTTAAGGACAATCCTTCGCATAGCAGATCTATGACAAAAAGCTGCGATATTTTCGCGCTCATGGAGCCTCCCTCAAGCGGTGATTCCTTCCCCGCCGTCAGCAGCACTAGGTCCGCGATGCTTGTAATCGGCGACTTGGCATAATTCGTCACGGCGATGACCTTGGCTCCGCCGCTTTTGGCTTTGGCCAGAATGTCGTTCGTATCTTTGCTGCTCCCGGAAACGCTGAAGCCGACGGCCACGTCCCCCTCCTCCAGCAGCACGGCGCTCATCGCCTGCATATGGCTGTCAAAGGCCGCTTCGGAACGTCTGCCCAACCGCAATAAACGGTTTTTGGCATCCAGTGCCGTAATGCCGGAGGAGCCGACGCCGATGAACTGGATGTGCCGGGCTTTGTCGATCAACTCGACCGCCGCTTCCAGCGTGTTCCGGTCAAGCAAACTTAGGCTGGCCTGCAGCACCTTCACAACGTTGCCGCACACCCGCTCGATATAATGCGCCTCGCGCTCTTCGAGTTTGTTCTCCTCGATTTTGCGCAGCATTTGACTCTGGGCCAGCGCCAGCCGGAACTCCTGGTAGCCTTTAAATTTGATTTTCCGGCAAAAGCGAATCACCGTCGTTTCCCCGACGCCCGAAGCTTCGGCAAACTCGGTAATCGAGGAATACAGCACCTCATCCGCATGCTCCAGCACCCGCCTGGCGACCTTCTGCTCCGATCTCGTCAGCGAAGGGTAATAGCTGCCGATTTCCGCGATCAAATCCATGGGGGTTCTGATATTGGCAAACCGCGCGTTTTTATTCGTATCCGTCATGATCATTCTCCTATTTAACAGATAGCCCCCGGGGTCTCTATGACGATATCAAATGCGTTTTCAGCCCCACTTCAAACATCCGGCTCCACGGCAAAAATACATCATCGATGCTGACGCGGTAAGTTTCATCATTAATATACTGTTCCACGAAACGCTCCAACTCTTCCCTGACAACGCCGGCAGCCACGCCGCGCGGTCCGTCGACCGAAAAATAATCCATCCCGAGCCCGGGCAGCTTATGCTCTTTGACGTGCTGCCGTACAAAGGCGCAGTAGCCGGCATCCTCGGTATAGCGCAGGGACAGGAAATCGAGATGAGCCCGGCTTGGCCCGTAATGACGGTAAATCATGCCCTGGGCGATGCAGGTGCCAAGCGTATTGGAACTGGTGTTCCAGCCCGCGTAGCCCGCCACTCGAAACAGCAGCTTCTTCTCCCGTAGCGACCGGATCAGTTCAAGATCCGCCCCGTTGGCAAAAGCCACGTCCGCGATCACGCACGGTTTATTGAACCGGCCGATGAGATAATCCGCGGTTTCGATCAACTCGGCCGTGTTTCGCATCACGTTATAGCCCGCGTTGGGATGATGCTGCGACGCGCTTTCCATCATCGTTTCCCCCGGAGCATTGATAAATAGGGCGATATCCGCTTCGCTCATGCTGGAGCACAGCAACCCGCCGGCCGCCAGCACATGGTACTTTACGCTCTCGAACAGCAGGCGGTCCTCGTACAAAGGAATCACAAACGGCCCTTGGACGCTGGAAAACCGCGGATATACGAGGGGAACGGCTTGCTTAAACCGGTTGATCATGCGGGCAAGCAGCGTGCAGCCCGCCTCATCGGCGCCCGGATACATGTATACCTTCAGGGAAACGCCAAGCTCTTTGACGGTATCCCGAACCTTCTGCTGATCCAAAGCGGTCCATCCGAACGGGGCGGCATCATCCTGCGGAATGACAAGGAAATCGATGACGCCCTCCTTCGCCAATTCCACGGCGCAGCGGTTGAGCTCGGCGTTAACCGCCCGCCGCTGCAAATAATCGCTCAACACACCGGCGGGCAGTTGCGCGTCGATTTGCTTTTTCTCCAACTTCTCGGCCTCCGTGGCGAGGCCAAGCTGCAACCGGTGGCCAATGTATCCCCGGCGGAAAATTTCCCGGCCCCATTCCCCGTAATAGTCAGGTTCTTCGTCGCTGCTGGAATACTGCGGGCAGCGCATGATCAGATTCATCGCGTAAACCTGCAGCCCGGGAACGACCTCCTTCAATTTTCTTAATTGGCCGAGCCTGTGTTGGCATTCCTCGAACGGCAGCCGGTGCAGCCGGGAAGGCACGATTCCCCCGTACACCAAGGTGTCCAATGACAAAATCGCACCGTCCGCCCCTCGCGCCTCCCGCAGCAGCCAATCCCATAACCCCTCGGTATCGGCCGGCCGTTTTTTGTTTCCCAAGAGCTCCACGGGAGGCGTCACCACCATAAAATCCGTTCCGGCGGCCAGCGCCGGGGGAAAATACAAATTGCACGGCCGTTCGTCCAAAGGCACATAAACGATTTTGATCATGATCAGGCATCTCCTCCAGCCATGGTTTGAAGGCAAGGAATCCTTTTATCCTTTAAGCGCTCCCGACATACCCTCGATGAAATAACGTTGAGTCAGCAGAAAAACGGCGATGATCGGAAGCACGGAAATCATCGTGCCGGCGGCAATCCAGCCGAAGTTGTAGGCGAATTGCCCGTTGAGATAGGTCAAAGCCGCCGCCAGCGGATATTTGGACGGATCGTTCAAAATGACGATCGGCCACAGGAAGTTGTTCCAGAACGCCATCATCTCCAGCAAAGCGATAACCGCGAGGCCGGGCTTCACCAAAGGCAGCATCAACTGCCAAAAAATCCGGAACTCGGAGGCCCCGTCCATTTTCCCGGAATCCCGCATATCCGCCGGAACGGACATAAAGGTCTGCCGCATCAGAAAAATGTTAAACACCGACACCGCCGCGGGCAATACGACGCCAACGTAGCTGTCCCCCAGACGGAAAGCCTGAATCGTCAGATAATGAACGATCATCGCCGTCGAGGAAGGAATGATCATCGTCGAAATCAGCAGGCCGAACACCAGATTTCGCCCTTTGAAGCGGAAGGCGGCCAGCGGATAGGCGGTCATGCTGGACAAGACGACATTCGCGGCAATCCCCAGCGCGGTAATAACGACCGTATTCATCATATATTTGGGAAAGTCCATGAATTTCCACACACCCGCGTAATTGGCAAAGTCGATAAAGCTCGGGAAAATGGCCGGCGGCACCGAAAACACGTTTTTGCCGGGCATCAGCGACACGCTGAGCAGCCAAAGAAACGGTCCCATCATAAATAACGCCAGCGCCGCCAGCAGGACGTAAATGATTGCGTACCGGATGACCGTTCCCGGCCGAAATGCCCTTTTCGGGATAGACGGTTTGATCATCAATATGGATTGACGCCTCCCTTCCGGTTGACATAGAAGATCAAGACGCTGAGAACCCCGATGATCATGCTGACGATCAACCCCAGCGCCGAAGCGTAACCGAAGTTAAACTGTTCCAGCCCTTTTTGAAAAATATAAACACTCGACGTCAAGGTCGCCGTGCCGGGGCCGCCTTTGGTCAGAATATACACCTCATCAAACACGCGGATCGCCGCCATCAGGGAAATCAAACTGCAAAACAGAATATGCGGCCGGAGCAGCGGCAAAGTAATCCGGTAGATGGCTCGCAACACGCCGGCTCCGTCGACTTTGGCCGCCTCGTATAGTTCCGCGGGAATCCCCTGCAGCCCGGCAAGGTACAACACCATGTAATACCCTAAGCCTTTCCACATCGTAATGAACATAAGCACAAAAAGTGCCGTGCTGCTGTCCGCCAACCAGGAAATCTGTTCGCTGATGATGCCAAGCCGGATCAGGATGTAATTGACGACCCCGTTGTTGCTGAGCAGCCAGCTCCAAATCAGCGCCACGGCCACCATCGAGGTGACGACCGGAATATAGTATGCCGTCCGAAAAGCCTTCACCCCGGGAAGGCGGCTGTTCACCAGCACGGCCATCAGGATCGAGGCGATTTGGATGAACGGAACGATCAACACGTATTTCACCGAATTCCACAGCGAGATCAGAAAATTCCGGTCCTGAAAAGCGGCCGCATAATTGTCCAGGCCCACGTACTTCGTTTCGGCAATAACGGAATAATCGGTAAATGACAGCGGTATTCCGTAAAGGATCGGCCAAAACACGAATATTCCGATCAGAAGCAGTCCGGGCGTCATAAACGTCCAGGCGGTCCAGGTCTCCGAATGACTCCATTTCTTCAAGGCGTTTCACCCCCTATCCCGCAAATCCATCAGACTCTACTTTTTTAGGATTGTATTGACTTCCCTTTCTACGCTATCCAGCGTTTTCTTGATATCCTGGCCGTTCAGGAGCACTTCCTGCAGCCCCCGGCCCAATGCGGCATTGATGTCCGTCGCGCTGGGCACGCCGACCATAAAGTCCGTCGCTTTATCCAGGCTTTGCGCGGAAGCGATTTTGGCCTGCGCCTCCAGTGTGTTGTCCGATTCGGTAAAAAAGGGATCTTTGATCGATGCTTTGGTGGAGGGCAAAGTATTGGCCAATTTGGCAAAAGAGGTTTGATTTTCGGCATTCGTTACGAAAACCGCAAACTTGACGGCTTCTTCCGTATGTTTGGAAGCCTTCGGCACCACGACGTTCATCGAGTTGGAAAGCCGCAGGTTGGCTTTGCCCGTGGGCAGCGGGACGGCTACGGTATTTTTGTACACGTCGGGGGCGGATGTTTTCAGGAAGTTGATAAAGGTAGGACCGGCCAACTCAAATGCCACCTGCTCGGCGGAATAATACTGAATCTGCTTGTCAAATTTCGCATCATCCTTGATGATCACGCCTTCCTCCATCAACTGCCGCAAATTTTGCAGCATCGCTTCCGCCTCCGGCGTGTTAAAGGCGGCGGCCGTTTTATCTTCGTTGACGAACGGAATGCCGTCGATCGCAAACAGTTTGGAGATCAGCTGGATGGCGTAGCCGTTTTTGCCGGTTTTCGCTTTGATTTGCCGTGCCCAGTCGGCCAGCTCCTCGCGGCTTTGCGGCGGCTTGCTCGGGTCCAAGCCCGCTTCCTTTAGCAGCTTCGTGTTCATGAACAGCACTTCGGTTCCGGTATACCAAGGCAAGGCATAAGCGTGACCGTCGAGAACGGTAGAACTAAATATCCCTTCAAAATAAGCGGCTTTTTCCTCCGGAGTAAGATACTCTTCCAAATCGGCGAGCGCGCCTTTGCTGCCGATTTGGCTGGCAAATTCCGTATTCAGGTTTACCACGTCCGGGCTTTTGCCGCTGGCGATGCTGGTCAGCAGCTTTTGCGATACGGTGTCAAACGGGAAGTCCTGCCAATCGATGGTGACGTGGGGGTTTTCTTTTTCATAGCGTGAGATCAATTCATGAAAGTAGTCGTTAAACGTGGGCTGCAAAGCGATGGTCCAGAACTGGAGCGTGACGGGTTCCTTGGCTTGATCCCCTTCGGAACCGCCAGCCTTCTGAGGTGTGTTCGCCGCAGCCCCTTGACTAGGTTCGGGTCCGCCGCCGCACCCGGCGAGCAAACCGGCGATCCATGCCGTAAGCAGCAGAAGGAGCGGAGCTTTCAGCATCGTTTTTGTCATGGACAACATCCTTTCAAGCTTTTGAACCATATATATTCAGCGGCTCGAAAATTATTTCCGCAATGCCTGGAAATTCCGGCGGATAATTTCTGCTAACTTACAAGCGATGGCACAAAAAAAGGGCCCCTCCCCGGTAAACCGGGAAGAAGCCCTTTTCGGTTAAAGCCGCTTAAAAGCGCCTTATTATTTGTTGATGGATACTACAGCGCCGGATCCAACTGTACGGCCGCCTTCGCGAATGGAGAAGCGAGTTCCTTCTTCGATCGCGATCGGGGAGATCAGTTGAACCGTAACTTCGATGTTGTCGCCAGGCATAACCATTTCAGTACCTTCCGGCAGGTTGATAACACCTGTTACGTCCGTTGTACGGAAATAGAATTGCGGACGGTAGCCAGTGAAGAAAGGCTTATGACGTCCACCTTCTTCTTTCGTCAATACGTATACTTGAGCGGTAAACTCAGTATGCGGATTAACGGAAGCCGGTTTAGCCAATACTTGACCGCGTTCGATTTCTTTACGGTCAACACCGCGAAGCAATGCGCCGATGTTGTCGCCCGCTTCAGCGGAATCCAGCAATTTACGGAACATTTCAACGCCGGTAACGACGGACTTTTTCGTTTCTTCGTGGATACCCACGATTTCGATTTCGTCGCCGACTTTAACCGTACCGCGTTCTACACGGCCCGTAGCAACGGTACCGCGGCCAGTGATCGAGAATACGTCCTCGACAGGCATCAAGAACGGTTTGTCGATTGGACGTTCCGGAAGCGGAATGTACTCGTCGATAACTTCGAACATTTCAACGATTTTTTGAGCCCATTCGCCATCAGGATTTTGCAGAGCTTCACGAGCGGAACCGCGGATGATCGGAGTGTCGTCGCCAGGGAACTCGTATTCGTTCAGCAGGTCGCGAACTTCCATTTCAACCAGTTCAAGCAACTCTTCGTCTTCAACCATGTCGCATTTGTTCAGGAATACGACGATGTAAGGAACGCCTACGTTACGGGACAGCAGGATGTGTTCGCGAGTTTGCGGCATTGGGCCGTCAGCTGCGGATACAACCAGGATCGCGCCGTCCATTTGAGCTGCGCCGGTGATCATGTTTTTAACATAGTCGGCGTGCCCTGGGCAGTCAACGTGTGCATAGTGGCGGTTCGGAGTTTCATACTCAACGTGTGCCGTCGAGATTGTGATACCGCGTTCGCGTTCTTCCGGAGCTTTGTCGATTTGGTCGAAAGCTACGGCAGCACCGCCGTATTTTTTGGACAATACAGTCGTGATGGCTGCAGTCAGAGTTGTTTTACCATGGTCGACGTGACCAATCGTACCGATATTAACGTGCGGTTTTGTACGTTCGTATTTAGCCTTTGCCATTTTAAACAGTTCCTCCTTAAAATATGGATTGTTATGTTTGACCGACCGGAAGATGAATTCTTCCGATCAGCAAGTACAACTAATTATTCTCCGCCCTTGTTCTTGGACACAATTTCTTCGGCGATATTTCTAGGAACTTCTTCGTAATGGGAAAGTTCCATCGAGAATACGCCGCGTCCTTGCGTACCGGAGCGAAGCGTGGTCGAGTAACCGAACATTTCGGAAAGAGGCACTTTGGCACGGATAATTTGCGCGCCGCCACGGGAATCCATACCTTCGATCCGACCACGGCGGGAGTTCAGCATACCCATTACATCACCCATGTACTCTTCCGGAACAGTTACTTCAACTTTCATAATCGGCTCAAGCAGAACCGGATTACATTTGTCCTTGGCCGCTTTGAGCGCCATGGAACCGGCGATTTTAAACGCCATTTCACTGGAGTCGACATCGTGGTAGGAACCGTCGACGATCGTCGCCTTCACGTCCACTACCGGGAAGCCGGCAAGAACACCGTTCTGCATCGCTTCTTCGATACCTTGCTGTGCAGGACCGATATATTCTCTCGGTACGGCGCCGCCGACGATTTTGCTGTCGAATTGGTTGCCTGTACCTGGCTCCAGCGGTTCGAATTCAACCCAGACGTGACCGTATTGACCGCGGCCGCCGGACTGACGTACGAATTTGCCTTCAACGCGCGCTGGCGTTCTGAACGTTTCGCGGTAAGCAACTTGCGGTTTACCCACGTTCGTCTCAACTTTGAATTCACGGCGCATCCGGTCGATGATGATATCGAGGTGAAGCTCACCCATACCTTTAAGGATCGTTTGGCCGGTTTCTTCATCCGTATAAGCGCGAAGCGTCGGGTCTTCTTCCGTCAGCTTGCCAAGAGCAACGCCCAATTTATCTTGGTCGGCTTTTGTCTTAGGCTCAACGGCGATCTCGATAACCGGATCCGGAAAGTTCATCGACTCAAGAATAACCGGGCTCTTCTCATCACACAGTGTATCACCCGTGCCCGTATCTTTCAAACCTACGGCCGCCGCAATGTCACCAGCGTATACTTCGTTGATCTCTTGACGGTGGTTTGCGTGCATTTGCAGGATACGGCCGATCCGTTCGCGTTTGCCTTTAGTCGCGTTCAGCACGTAAGAACCGGATTGCAAAATACCGGAGTATACGCGGAAGAACGTCAGCTTACCCACGTACGGGTCGGTCATGATTTTAAATGCCAGCGCCGCGAACGGTTCTTCGTCGGAAGAATGGCGTTCCACTTCCGTACCGTCTTCCAAGTGACCTTGAATGTTCGGTACATCAACCGGTGCAGGCAGATAATCGATAACGGCGTCCAGCATCAGCTGAATCCCTTTGTTCCGATAGGAAGATCCGCAAACGACCGGGAAAATTTTCACTTCGCAAACGCCTTTGCGCAGTGCGGCTTTCAGTTCTTCAACGGTGATTTCCTCGCCTTCGAGGTATTTCATCGTCAAGTCTTCATCCAGCTCGGCAACTTTCTCGACCAGTTCCGCGCGGAGTTCTTCTACTTTATCGGCAAGATCCGCAGGGATCTCGGCCTCTTCGATGTTTTGACCCAAATCGTCTTTATAGATGTAGGCTTTCTTCGTGATGATGTCGATGATCCCGACAAAATCATTTTCCGCACCGATCGGCAGTTGAATAGCAACTGCGTTCGCTTGCAGACGATCGCGCATATCATTTACAACGTTCAGGTAGTCCGCACCGATAATATCCATTTTGTTGACGTAGGCGATCCGCGGAACGCCGTAACGGTCAGCTTGTCTCCAGACGGTTTCGGACTGAGGCTCAACGCCTTCTTTTGCACTGAATACCCCTACAGCCCCGTCCAATACACGAAGGGAACGTTCGACTTCAACGGTGAAGTCGACGTGTCCCGGGGTATCAATGATATTTACGCGGTGACCTTTCCATTGAGCGGTGGTCGCAGCGGACGTAATCGTGATTCCGCGCTCCTGCTCCTGCTCCATCCAGTCCATCGTTGCAGCACCCTCGTGAACTTCCCCGATTTTGTGCGTACGGCCTGTGTAGAACAAGATCCGTTCCGTCGTGGTTGTCTTACCGGCGTCAATATGCGCCATGATCCCGATGTTACGTGTATTTTTCAAGGAGAACTCTCTTGCCATGAATCTGTCTCCCTTCAAAATAGAAGTTTTGAATTACGAGCGAAATCCTACCAGCGGTAGTGTGCGAACGCTTTGTTCGCTTCCGCCATTTTGTGCGTGTCTTCGCGTTTCTTCACGGAAGCGCCTGTGTTGTTGGATGCGTCGATAATCTCGGCAGCCAAACGCTCCTCCATCGTTTTCTCACCGCGGGTGCGAGAGTAGTTTACGAGCCAACGTAATCCCAGGGATGTACGTCTTTCCGGCTTAACTTCGATCGGAACCTGGTAGTTCGCACCACCGACACGGCGAGCTTTAACTTCCAGTACAGGCATGATGTTCTTGAGCGCTGCTTCAAATACTTCCATCGGGTCGTTCCCCGTGCGTTCTTGAATGATGTTGAACGCGTTGTAAAGAATGCTTTGAGCAACACCGCGTTTACCGTCGATCATGATGCGGTTGATCAAGCGGGTAACCAGCTTGCTGTTATACACCGGATCCGGCAACACGTCTCTTTTGGCAACTGGACCTTTGCGTGGCATATAGTTATCCCCCTTTCAGCAATAATTCAAACCTAATAGCGGTAGTTCAAAAAAGTCATCTTCGGATCACGCAGATATACATAGAAGGGTATTCGGCATCGAATTTTGAATTCAGCCGGACCTTCCGTTGCTCACGTAGATCTGTCTACGCTCCGCTACTCAGTCCCTAGCTTCATCCAACCTTCTCGGTGCTCCAAACCTAACTTTTTGAACCTCCATTGAAACAGTAGTTCAAAAAAGTCATCTTCGGATCACGTAGATATACATAGAAGGGTATTCGGCATCGAATTTTGAATTCAGCCGGGCCTTCCGTTGCTCACGTAGATCTGTCTACGCTCCGCTCCTTTCGTCCCTAGCTTCATCCAACCTTCTCGGTGCTGAAAAGCCGACTTTTTGAACTTCATTGAGACGGTAGTTCAAAAAGTCATAACCTGACTTTTTGAACACTCATCTATAGCGATTAATCTTAGGATTTTTTCGCTTTCGGACGTTTTGCGCCGTATTTGGAACGGGCTTGCATCCGGTTGTTAACTCCAGCGGTATCCAAAGCTCCGCGTACGATATGATAACGTACACCTGGGAGGTCTTTGACCCGGCCGCCGCGAATCAGCACCACGCTGTGCTCTTGCAGGTTATGTCCGATCCCCGGAATATAAGCCGTCACCTCTACACGGTTCGTCAAGCGAACACGGGCATATTTACGAAGCGCGGAGTTCGGTTTTTTCGGAGTCATCGTACCTACACGAGTGCAGACGCCGCGTTTTTGCGGAGAGCTCAAATCGGTAGCCTCGCGTTTCAGAGCGTTAAACCCTCTTTGCAGCGCTGGCGATTTGGATTTGTACACCTTCTCTTGGCGTCCTTTGCGTACTAATTGGTTAATTGTTGGCATGTTGTTGCCACCCCCTTCCTCAGAATTCATATTGCTTTACAAACCGTTTACTTAAGCCCACAGACCCAGGCGGTTCATAAAAGAGCAAAGGAAATGTTTTTGCCGGCGAGCTTTCGCTCGAATGCAAAAACATTTCGATCAGCTATGGTTTTACAATCGCCGCCATCGCCGCGCCCACTTCAATCCCGCAGGCTTTGCCAAGAGCCGCCATCGTGTCCACAAGAGTGACCTTGACGCCGCGCTCATTGCATAAGGCGATGATTTTCGATGTAAGACGTGGATCTGCATTTTCAGCCACATAAACTTCCACGGCGCGTCCTAGCTCTACCATTCGCATGGTTTGCTTGGTGCCGATTTTCACTGGTGCGTCCCGAAGTCCTTTATCATTAGACATCCTAAACGTCCTCCAAAGCACAGGGTATCCGTACTCACGCACTATGATATAGTAGCACTCCGGTATAGGCGATGTCAAGCATATATTTGTCGTTCCTCAGCTTCAAAAGAATAAACGCCGATGCGTCCCGGCAGGTAATCAGACCGCCCGGGGCCGCATCGGCGCAGCTCTTCAAATCACTTATTCAACGGAAACAGGCTCAAGGCTTTCCTCGCTCGTCTCGTCCAGCTCAGATTCCTCAAACTGGAGGCTGCGGTAACGGTTCATGCCGGTGCCGGCCGGAATCAGCTTCCCGATAATGACGTTTTCCTTCAGGCCGAGCAGCTTATCGACTTTGCCTTTGATGGCAGCGTCGGTAAGCACGCGCGTCGTTTCCTGGAAGGAAGCGGCCGACAGGAAGGAATCCGTTTCGAGCGACGCTTTCGTAATCCCGAGCAGAACCGGTTTGGCCACAGCGGGCTCTTGGCCGGACAAGATGGCTTCCTTGTTCGCCATTTCGTACTCGTGCAGATCGACGAAAGAGCCCGGCAGAAGCGGCGTATCGCCGGAATCGACGATCCGGATTTTACGCAGCATCTGGCGGATCATAACCTCGACGTGCTTGTCGTTGATTTCTACGCCCTGGTTGCGGTATACGCGCTGAACTTCCTGCAAAATGTAGTTCTGTACGCCGCGAATCCCTTTGATGCGCAAAATTTCTTTCGGGTCGATGGAACCGTCGGTCAGTTCGTCCCCAGCCTCGATTTGGTCGCCTTCGCTTACGCGCAGACGGGAACCGTAGGTGACGGAGTAGACCTTCGTTTCCGCTTCGCCTTGTACCTCGATTTCGCGGCGGTCCTTCGCTTCGCGGATTTCCTTGATCACGCCGTCGATTTCACTGATCGTGGCTTGACCTTTCGGATTCCGGGCTTCAAACAGTTCCTGAATCCGCGGCAAACCTTGGGTAATGTCGTCGCCCGCAACGCCCCCGGTATGGAACGTACGCATGGTGAGCTGGGTTCCCGGTTCGCCGATCGACTGAGCGGCGATAATGCCGACAGCTTCGCCGATCTCCACGTGTTTGCCGGTGGCCAGGTTGCGGCCGTAGCACTTTTTGCAGACGCCATGACGGGCACGGCAGCTGAGCACGGAACGGATTTGCAGCTTCGTGATTCCTGCGTCCACGATTTCATGCGCTTTGTCGGAATCGATCAGCTCGTTCCGGTGAATGATGATCTCGCCGGTTTCCGGATGCCGTACCGTTTCGAACGAGTAACGGCCTTCGATCCGGTCGTACAGATTTTCGATAACCTCTTTGCCGTCCTGAATCACGCCGACGGTAAAGCCTTTATCCGTACCGCAATCTTCCTCGCGCACGATAACGTCCTGAGCCACGTCGACGAGACGGCGGGTCAAATAACCGGAGTCCGCCGTCCGCAGCGCGGTATCGGCCAGACCTTTCCGCGCGCCGTGCGTCGAAATGAAGTATTCCAGGACCGTGAGGCCTTCGCGGAAGTTCGATTTGATCGGAAGTTCGATGATGCGGCCGGCCGGGTTGGCCATGAGGCCCCGCATACCGCCCAGCTGGGTGATCTGCGATTTGTTCCCCCGCGCCTTGGAATCGACCATCATCATGATGGAGTTGTAGCGGTCCATCGACTTCATTAGGATATCGGTAATTTGATCCTTACACTTGGACCAGATATCGATAACGCGGTCGTACCGCTCTTCGTTCGTGATTAGACCGCGGCGGTATTGATTGGTGACAACCCGTACTTTCTCCTCGGATTCGCGCAGAATGTCCTGCTTTTCCTGCGGAACGATAACGTCCGCCACCGCAATACTTACGCCGGCACGTGTGGAGTAAGTAAAGCCGGTTTGCTTGATTCTGTCCAGAATGACGGAAGTTTCCGTCGTTTGGTAGATTTCGAAGCAGCGTCCGATAATTTCCCCGAGGTATTCTTTGCCGACCCCGCCCGCTTGCGGCGCATTCATGATCCGCTCCACGATGTCCACGCCTTTTTCATGGATAAAATATTTATCCGGCGTTCCTTGGAACAAGTTCACGCGGGTCGGTTCATTAATGTACGGGAAGCTGGCCGGGAAAATTTCATTAAAAATGATTTTACCGACCGTAGTGATCAGCAAAGCGTTTTGCTGCGCTTCCGTAAAGCTCGTTTTGCCCAAAGCTTTCGCCGGGATAGCCACCCGCGCATGCAGGGAAGCCGTTCCCCGTTGATAAGCGGATACCGCTTCGTTGACCGAGGACAAAATCATGCCGGAGCCTTGAGCGTCCTTGTTGTCCATCGTCAGATAGTAGGAGCCCAGAACCATGTCCTGCGAAGGCGTAACGACCGGCTTGCCGTCTTTCGGGTTCAGAATGTTGCCGGAAGCCAGCATCAGAATGCGCGCTTCCGCTTGGGCTTCCGCCGACAACGGCACGTGCACGGCCATCTGGTCGCCGTCGAAGTCGGCGTTGTAAGCCGTACATACCAACGGGTGAAGACGGATGGCGCGTCCTTCGACAAGAATCGGTTCAAACGCCTGAATACCGAGACGGTGAAGCGTAGGAGCACGGTTCAGCAGAACCGGATGTTCCTTAATAACCTCTTCGAGCACATCCCAAACTTCGGGGCTTACGCGTTCGACTTTGCGCTTTGCGCTCTTGATGTTGTGCGCCAGGCCTTTGTTGACCAGCTCTTTCATCACGAAAGGCTTAAACAGCTCCAGCGCCATTTCTTTCGGCAGGCCGCATTGATACATTTTCAAATACGGTCCTACAACGATAACGGAACGTCCGGAGTAGTCGACGCGTTTCCCGAGCAGGTTTTGCCGGAAACGGCCTTGTTTCCCTTTCAGCATATGGCTCAAGGATTTAAGCGGACGGTTGCCCGGGCCCGTTACCGGGCGGCCGCGGCGGCCGTTGTCGATCAAGGCGTCCACCGCTTCCTGCAGCATCCGTTTTTCGTTTTGCACAATGATATCGGGCGCGCCGAGATCAAGCAGCCGTTTCAAACGGTTGTTCCGGTTGATGACGCGGCGGTACAGATCGTTCAGGTCAGACGTGGCGAAACGTCCGCCGTCGAGTTGAACCATCGGACGGAGTTCCGGCGGAATGACCGGAAGCACGTCGAGGATCATCCACTCCGGCTCGTTGCCGGAGCTCTTGAACGCTTCGATCACTTCAAGCCGTTTGATCGCCCGGTTGCGGCGCTGGCCTTGTGCCGTGCGCAGCTCTTCTTTCAAAAATTCGAGCTCTTTGTCGATATCGAGATCCTGAAGCAGCTTCTTCACCGCTTCCGCACCCATGCCGGCTTGGAAACCGTAACCGTATTTCTCGCGATAGCTGCGGTATTCCTTCTCGGACAAAAGCTGCTTTTTCTCCAGCGGTGTTTCACCCGGATCCGTCACGACATAAGATGCAAAATAAATGATCTCTTCCAGCGAACGCGGCGACATGTCAAGCGCAAGGCCCATGCGGCTCGGAATCCCTTTGAAGTACCAAATGTGGGACACCGGAGCGGCCAGCTCGATATGGCCCATCCGCTCGCGGCGCACTTTTGCTCTCGTCACTTCGACGCCGCAGCGGTCGCAGACTACGCCTTTGTAGCGAACTCTCTTATATTTACCGCAATGACATTCCCAGTCTTTGGTCGGGCCGAAAATCTTCTCGCAGAACAGCCCTTCCTTTTCCGGTTTCAACGTGCGGTAGTTGATCGTTTCCGGTTTCTTCACTTCTCCGCGGGACCAAGAACGAATTTTGTCTGGGGAAGCAAGCCCAATTTTCATAAACTCGAAGTTGTTGACGTCCAACAAGGAGCATCCCTCCTTAACCTAGTCCTGATATTGACTATCTACGCTCTATTCTACTCCGACTTCCGAACCTTCCAGGTTGAGGCTGAGCTTATCGCCGGAGGCATCTTCCTCGTCGTCGATTTCCTTCATCTCGATCTCTTCTTCGTTTTCGGTCAGGATCTTGACGTCCATCCCCAAGCTTTGCAGTTCTTTGATCAGAACCTTAAACGATTCCGGAACACCCGGTTCAGGCACGTTTTCGCCCTTCACGATGGATTCGTACGTCTTCACGCGGCCGACCACGTCGTCCGATTTGACGGTGAGAATTTCCTGCAGCGTATAAGCGGCGCCGTAAGCTTCCAGCGCCCACACTTCCATCTCCCCGAAACGCTGTCCGCCGAACTGCGCTTTACCGCCGAGCGGCTGCTGCGTAACGAGCGAGTACGGCCCGGTGGAGCGGGCGTGGATTTTATCGTCAACCATGTGCGCCAGCTTGATCATGTGCATGACGCCGACGGTAACTTCCCGTTCGAACGGTTCGCCCGTGCGGCCGTCGTACAGCATCGTTTTACCGTTGCGCTGCATGCCGGCTTCTTCCATCGTGTCGAACACGTCCTCTTCGTTCGCGCCGTCGAATACCGGAGTAGCGACGTGGATGCCCATTTGCAGGGCGGCCATGCCGAGGTGGATTTCCAGCACCTGTCCGATGTTCATCCGCGAAGGCACGCCGAGCGGGTTAAGCACGACTTGTACCGGCGTTCCGTCCGGCATAAACGGCATATCCTCTTCCGGCAAAATGCGGGCTACGACCCCTTTGTTGCCGTGGCGTCCGGCCATTTTGTCACCTTCGGAAATTTTCCGTTTTTGCGCGATGTAGACGCGGACAAGCTGATTTACGCCCGGCGGCAGCTCGTCGCCGTTATCGCGGGTGAACACCTTGACATCAACGACGATCCCGTCGGTACCATGCGGCACGCGCAGCGACGTATCGCGGACTTCGCGCGCCTTCTCGCCGAAGATCGCATGCAGCAGGCGCTCTTCCGCCGTCAGTTCGGTCACGCCCTTCGGCGTTACTTTGCCGACGAGGATGTCGCCGGCGGCGATCTCCGCCCCGACGCGGATAATGCCGCGTTCGTCGAGATTGCGCAGCGCCTCTTCCCCTACGTTCGGAATATCGCGGGTAATTTCTTCCGGTCCGAGCTTGGTGTCGCGGGCTTCGGATTCATATTCCTCGATATGGATCGAGGTGTACACGTCTTCCTTCACCAGCTTCTCGCTCAGCAGGATCGCATCCTCGTAGTTGTAACCTTCCCAAGTCATGAAGGCCACGACCACGTTGCGGCCAAGCGCCAATTCGCCCATTTCCGTCGACGGACCGTCGGCGAGGATGTCGCCTTTCTTGACGATATCGCCGCGTTTGACGATCGGACGCTGGTTGATGCAGGTCCCTTGGTTGGAACGCATGAATTTGTGCAGCTTATATTTGACGATGTCGCCTTTGACTTCCTTGCCGTCCACCACTTCGACGCGGCGCAGCCAAATTTCGTTGGCGGCCGAGCGTTCGATGAAGCCGTCGTATTTCGAGACGATGCAGACGCCGGAGTCCTTGGCTGCTTTGTGTTCCATGCCGGTTCCGACGAGCGGAGCCTTCGGAATGAGCAACGGCACCGCCTGACGCTGCATGTTCGATCCCATGAGGGCGCGGTTGGAGTCGTCGTTCTCCAGGAACGGAATGAGCGCCGTCGCCACGGATACGACCTGTTTCGGCGAAATGTCCATGTAATCGACCCGGTTGCTCGGCATCGTCAAAATGTTGTCGGACTGCTTGTTGTACCGGACGATAACAAACTCATCCTCAAACTTGTTGTCTTCGGTCAGCTTCGCGTTCGCCTGGGCGATGACGTAGTTGTCTTCCTCGTCCGCCGTCAGGTAAGCCACCTGGTCGGTAACCGTGCCGGTCTTCGGATCGACCCAGCGGTATGGCGCTTCGATAAAGCCGTATTCGTTGATCCGCGCAAACGTGGACAGCGAGTTGATCAGACCGATGTTCGGACCTTCCGGCGTTTCGATCGGACACATCCGGCCGTAGTGGGACGGGTGAACGTCGCGCACTTCCATGCCGGCGCGTTCCCGGGTCAAACCGCCCGGACCGAGCGCGGACAAACGGCGTTTGTGCGTAAGCTCCGCAAGCGGATTCGTCTGGTCCATAAACTGCGACAACTGCGAGCTGCCGAAGAACTCCTTGATCGAAGCGATCACGGGACGGATGTTAATCAGCGCCTGCGGCGTAATCACGTTGGCGTCTTGGATCGACATTCTTTCGCGAACGACGCGTTCCATCCGGGACAAGCCGATCCGGAACTGGTTCTGCAAGAGTTCGCCCACGGAGCGCAGACGGCGGTTGCCGAGATGGTCGATATCGTCCGTGCTGCCGATGCCGTGCAACAAATTGATAAAATAGCTGATCGAAGAAATAATATCAGCAGGGGTGATATGCTTCACCGATTTATCGATGTTGCGGTTGGCGATGACCTTCACTACTTTGCCGTCTTCGATCGGCGAGAACACATCGATCGTCTGCAGAGGGATATCCTCCGAATCCAGCACGCCGCCCGTCACATGGTAATTCCGGAAGCCGACGCTGTCTTCCAAATGAGGAAGAATCTCATCCAGCAAACGGCGGTCCACCATCTGACCGGCTTCGGCGATGATTTCGCCCGTAACCGTATCGATCAACGTCTCGGCGAGGCGCTGGTTGAACAAACGGTTTTTGATGTGCAGCTTTTTATTGATTTTGTAACGGCCGACATTGGCCAGATCGTAACGTTTAGGGTCAAAGAAGCGCGCCACGAGCAAGCTCTTCGCGTTTTCAAGCGTCGGCGGCTCGCCCGGACGAAGACGTTCATAGATTTCGATCAGCGCTTTTTCCGTCGAATCCGTATTGTCTTTGTCAAGGGTGTTGCGGATATATTCGTCGTTGCCCAGCAAATCCAAAATTTCGGCATCCGTGCCGAAGCCAAGCGCACGAAGCAGCACGGTGACAGGGATTTTGCGGGTACGGTCGATCCGCACGTAAATAATATCCTTCGCATCCGTCTCCAGCTCGAGCCAGGCTCCGCGGTTCGGAATAACGGTTGCGGTGTACATCTTTTTGCCGTTCTTATCCACTTTTGTGCTGAAATAGACGCTAGGAGAGCGAACCAACTGGCTGACAATAACCCGTTCCGCACCATTGATAATGAATGTGCCGGTTTCGGTCATCAGCGGGAAATCTCCCATGAATACTTCCTGCTCTTTGACTTCCCCGGTTTCCTTGTTAATGAGCCGGACTTTAACCCGCAGCGGCGCCGCATACGTTACGTCGCGTTCCTTCGCGTCATCCACCGTGTACTTCGGTTCGCCCAGGCTGTAATCGATGAACTCCAACACCAAATTTCCGGTGAAATCCTGGATTGGCGAGATATCCTGGAACATTTCCCGCAGGCCTTCTTCCAAGAACCACTCGTAGGATTTCTGTTGGATTTCGATCAGGTTCGGAACTTCGAGTATCTCGTTAATTCGCGCATAACTGCGCCGAGTGCGTCGACCATATTGAACAAGATGTCCTGCCAACTTAAACTCACCCCTCAATGTCTACTCACTTAAAAATTCATTGCGAACCCGTGTTTGTACCCTTATAATAGGACCATACGGATTCATCCACAAATAAAGAAAAGCCCTTATCGAATGCCTTCGAAAAAAGAGCATCATTTATCCGTGTCTATCTGCCCTGATGACCCCGTATTCAATAGTTTGCCCAAAATGTGCATATTATACGTAAAACAGCCGATTTTTATGCGTGATTTACGCATAACTATTGACACTTTCGGCAACTAAAGCCACGGAGGGCATCCTAATGCTGACATTTTATAATAATAACATAGCGAATTTGTCAAGTCAACTATCGATTAGCAGGCCTCAATTTATGAGGTTTATGCTTTGACCGCTTTATAGATTCGGTATCCCTTATCTTTGGTAACTTCCTCTACCTGCGCAAAAAGCGACTCCAGCTTTGCCTTAGCCGACGGGGCGCCCTGTTTCTTCTGGATCACGATCCACAATGCGCCGCCGGACTCCAACCGTTCATAAGCCCCCTCAAAAATCGCATGCACGATGCTTTTGCCGGCGCGAATCGGCGGATTGGTCAGCACCACATCAAACTTTTGGTCCTTCAAGGCCGCAAACAAATCGCTTTCCAGAATCGTTACATTGCTCACTTGGTTTAGCTCCGCGTTTTCCCGGGCCAAATCCACGGCTCTTGCATTGACGTCGATCATCGTCACATGCCCCCGGCCGGCCAGCTTCGCCGCCGCAAGCCCGATCGGTCCGTAGCCGCAGCCCACGTCGAGAACTTTGGCATCCTGCGGAATTTCCATTGCTTCAATCAGGGTACGGCTGCCGAAGTCCACGCCGCCTTTGGCGAACACCCCCGCATCGCTTACAAAACGGAAAGTCTGCCCCCGCAGCGTTGCGTCCCACACTTTGCGGTCATGCTCAGCCGTTGGGTTGCTGGAATAGTAGTGATCCGACATCGATACCGTCCTCCGTTACATCGATTAATTCGTTCCCGGCTAACGCCTGCCTTACTATTTTAGCCGATTCATCCGCCGTTAAGCCAGCACGGCTCTTTTGTATTGCGCTGAGAACACTTAGAAAAATCAGACTGCCTAACCGAGAACTCCCCCTCCCCAAAAAATAGGTGCAAAAAATGTCATTATTTTCGCGATATCAGCCCATTTAAGAGAAGTAAGGGGAATTTATGCCGCTATTCTCTCCAGTCACAAGGAAATGGCCACATTCTGAACCATTCATTGGAAAAATAAGTACACAAAGTGCCGCTAATGGAGAGAAAATGCTGGGGCTTCGTATAATAGGTACATAAAGTTCCGCTATTTCGAAGGCCGACAGTCGATCGCAGCCAGTAGGGGCTCGGCAGCAGCTTTAACAGCAAAGCAAACCCCTTGAATCGGGTTCAAGGGGTTTGCCTGAGATGAAGAGACGATTATTTTACTTCTACAGTTGCGCCTGCTTCTTCCAATTTTGCTTTGATGCCGTCTGCTTCTTCTTTGCCCACTTTTTCTTTCAGCGGCTTCGGAGCGTTGTCTACCAGGTCTTTGGCTTCTTTCAAGCCGAGGCCCGTGATTTCGCGAACCACTTTGATAACGTTGATTTTGGATGCGCCAGCGTTAGTCAGGATCACGTCGAATTCAGTTTGTTCAGCAGCTTCGGCACCGCCGCCGCCGCCACCTGCTACAACTACCGGAGCTGCTGCAGTTACGCCAAATTCTTCTTCGATTGCTTTTACAAGATCGTTCAGTTCAAGAACGGTCATACCTTTAATCTCTTCCAAGATGGATTCTTTACTCATGGTTGAACCTCCATTATTTTAATAGTTTATGGGTTGTGGTACTTCAAATCACGAACTGCCGAAGAGGCTTAAGCGGTTGCGCCGCCCTCTTCTTTCTCGGCAACGGCTTTGACCGCGAGCGCGAAGTTGCGCATCGGAGCCTGCAGCACGCTGAGGAGCATGGAAAGGAGACCTTCGCGGGACGGAAGATCCGCCAGCGCTTTGATTTGGTCGACGCCAACTACACGGCCTTCAACCACGCCACCCTTCACTTTCAATGCATCGTTCTTTTTGGCGAAATCGCTCAAAATTTTTGCCGGAGCTACTGCGTCTTCCGTACTGAAAGCGATGGCCGTTGGACCGGTCAGCACTTCGTCCAGTTCAGAAAGTTCCGCAGCGGCGGTTGCGCGGCGAACGAGCGTATTCTTCAGCACTTGGAATTCCACGCCGGCTTCGCGAAGCTGTTTGCGGAGTTCGGTAACTTGTGCAACATTCAATCCGCGATAGTCCGCCACGACGGTCGTTGCGCTTTCGCGCAGCTTCGCAGTCAACGCGTCAACCGCTTCTTGTTTCGCTTGAATGACTTTTGCGTTTGCCAAACTGTACACCTCCTATTAGAATTGCATGAGCCTTTCACACCATTAAAAAGGCCTCCGTAGAATCACGAAGGCTTGAATGAAGCATTTCACGCGGAAAACCCGCATGAAATTACGTTCTATCAGAACACCTCGGTAGGAAATTAAGCCTTGCGGCACCTACTGTCTACGGTAAGCATATTCACATGTCAGTCTCACATCAAAACAACCATTTCAGTATACCAGCGGATTCACTTTGTTGTCAATCCGTATTGCCGTCGGGGCACTGGTATTATCTGTAAGATGCTGTATTAACGCGAGCGCTCGGGCCCATGGTCGAAGAAATCGCGATATTTTTCAAGTAAACGCCCTTGGCCGCAGCCGGTTTAGCCCGGTTCAACGCGTCAATAAGAGCTTTCAGGTTTTCGTTCAGTTGTTCAGCACCGAAAGAAACCTTCCCGATTGGCGCATGGATTTGACCTGCTTTATCCAGACGGTACTCGATTTTACCTGCTTTGATTTCTTGAACGGCTTTCGCTACGTCAAACGTAACGGTACCTGCTTTCGGGTTAGGCATAAGGCCTTTACCGCCGAGCAGACGGCCGAGTTTACCAACTTCGCTCATCATGTCCGGCGTAGCTACGCAGACATCGAATTCGAACCAGCCTTGTTGGATTTTGTTGATCATGTCTTGATCGCCTACATAATCAGCTCCGGCAGCTTCCGCTTCCTTCGCTTTGTCGCCTTTGGCGAATACCAGTACGCGTTGGGTTTTGCCTGTGCCGTGAGGCAGGACAACCACACCGCGAACGGCTTGGTCTTGTTTACGAGGGTCTACGCCCAAACGAACCGCTGCTTCGACGGTTTCGTCGAATTTGGCAGTCGCCGCCTTCTTCACCAGTTCAACGGCTTCCAAAGGCTCGTAAGTCGCTTCGCTGTCGATCAGCTTAGCGGCTTCCAGGTATTTCTTACCGTGTTTAGCCATGAATTCGTCCTCCTTTGTGGTATTAGCGGAATATCCTCCCACTTGGGATGAATTTTATAAATATGCTTCGATCATTTATAAAACTCCATCCGTGGATCCAAACTTAGTCTTGGATCGTGATGCCCATGCTGCGGGCCGTACCTTCAACCATGCGCATAGCCGCTTCGACGGACGCTGCGTTCAGGTCGGGCATTTTTTGCTCCGCGATTTGACGAACGGTGTCGCGCTTCACGGTAGCCACTTTCTTCTTGTTCGGTTCGCCGGAACCCTTCTCGATCTTCGCTGCGACGCGAAGCAGAACGGCTGCCGGAGGAGTTTTGGTGATGAAAGTAAAAGAACGGTCTTCAAACACCGAAATTTCAACCGGAATGATCAAACCTGCTTGATCGGCGGTACGTGCGTTAAATTCCTTACAGAATGCCATGATGTTGACACCCGCTTGACCCAACGCCGGACCTACCGGAGGTGCAGGGTTCGCTTTACCCGCAGGAATTTGCAGTTTTACCACTTTAATAACTTTTTTCGCCATGTAAAACACCTCCTTGCCCTAATAGTGGTAGACGGAACACAGTTCCTCCCACTTTGAAACCCTAAGAAACCTTTAGAAGTAGTTCAAAAAAAACATCTTTTGAACACTTAATTATATCTTCTCCACCTGAGTGTAATCCAGCTCAAGCGGGGTTTCTCTGCCGAACATGTTGACGTGAACCTTCAGCTTGCTCTTGTCCGTTAAAATCTCTTCAATCGAGCCGACAAAATTAGCAAACGGGCCAACTTTGATGCGTACGGATTCTTTGAGTTCGAACTCGATCACCGGCTTCGGCTCTTCCATGCCCATATGATGCAGGATCTGCTCCACTTCTTCTGGAAGCAGCGGAGTAGGTTTGGAACCGGAACCCGTGGAGCCGACAAATCCCGTGACACCCGGCGTGTTGCGGACAACGTACCAGGAATCGTCGGTTTGGATCATTTCCACCAAGACATACCCCGGGTAAACTTTGCGCATGACGGTTTTCTTCTTGCCGTCTTTGTTCACCACTTCTTCTTCCATCGGAACAAGTACGCGGAATATCTTGTCTTCCATGCCCATGGACTCGACACGCTTCTCCAAATTGGCTTTGACCTTGTTCTCATACCCGGAATAGGTATGAACGACATACCATCTTTTTTCCATATCAAGCCACCTAGGGACCCTTCTTAAATTATCGCTTCGATCACAGCAGAAATGCCGATGTCCAGAACCCAAAAATAAATCGCCACAACGACAATTGTACCGAGCACAATCAGCGTATAATTAGTCAGCTCTTTACGATTAGGCCAGCGAACCTTTTTAAGCTCAGCCCAGCTCTCAGAGAAAAAAGAAAAAAACGACTTGAAACTGCGTTTCATGCGCGACTACACCTCCAAAGGCTATCTGGTTTCGCGATGAAGAACTTGCTCGTTGCAAAACTTACAAAATTTCTTCATCTCCATGCGGTCGGGGTGGTTACGCTTGTTTTTCGTTGTCGTGTAGTTTCTTTGTTTACAGTTCGTACAAGCCAACGTAATTATTACCCGCATGATGTGCACCTCCCGAAGACATTCTTATGAGCGTCTCTATATTGACCTAAAATTCGGCATTCTAAAAAATGCAAGCACAAATTTAGGCCTACCTAAAACACTTTATCACATGGCCATAGTCGTGTCAACGAGACAACAAGCCAACCCCTACGAATATTTATAGTATTGGTCACGATTTTGGAAGATAAACCCTGCGCCCTCAAATCGGCCTTAAGCGTAGAGCCTGCGAACGGGCGGACTTTTCCAAAAAAAGGGCCTCCCGTTACATACAGGCGCCCTCGTCTATTCTTTTTTTATAGCACTTTTTGAACTCGATTTTATATGAAAAATAATCAGTTCCCGCACTTAAATACTGCCGTCGCGAACTTCCAGATATCGTTCCAGCTTGCGCTTGACCCGCTGCAACGCGTTGTCGATCGATTTGACGTGACGGTTCAGGTCCACGGCGATCTCCTGGTAAGAACGCCCGTCCAGGTACAACATAAGCACCTTCCGCTCCAGGTCGCTGAGAATCTCGGACATCTTGTCCTCAAGTCCGCTGAACTCTTCCTGGTTAATGATCAGCTCCTCCGGATCGCTCACCTGAGAACCGCAAATCACGTCAAGCAAAGTGCGATCGGATTCCTCGTCGTAGATCGGCTTGTCCAGGGAAACATAGGAATTCAGCGGGATGTGCTTCTGGCGGGTCGCCGTCTTGATCGCCGTAATAATCTGCCTCGTAATGCACAGTTCGGCGAACGCTTTGAACGAAGCCAGCTTATCCCCTCGAAAGTCCCGGATCGATTTGTAAAGTCCGATCATGCCTTCCTGAATGATGTCCTCGCGATCGGCTCCGATCAGAAAATAGGACCTGGCTTTGGCGCGCACGAAACTCCGGTACTTGTTGATCAAGTACTCGAGCGCGTCGCTGTCGCCTTCGCGGACCGCCTCGACAATGTCTTCGTCATTTTGGATCTCATAGTCAAACCTAACCCATGATTCGAGTTTGACACTCACCACAAATCCCTCCGGCTGCAACGCACGGTACCCCGTCACTCAGTCAAGTAATACGAACAGTATATATGAAGGTCCATAAAAGCGTCAACAACAAAAGTACCAAAAGATGTAAAGTCGAACTTTGTCAAGAGTATTTGGGAGGAGAATAAAAGAATGCCCTTTTATTCCCTGCGCCATCTTTCAAACAGCTGGCGCACCTCCGGACTCAGCTTGGCATCCAGCGTATTCCGGCTGGATTTCTCGCTTCGTTCGGCGATTTTGCGCTGGATTTCCTGTTCGCTTTGCTCCACCTGAGTCAACAATTCCCGGGCCGAAATGCGCAGGGCCCCCTGGCCGAAAATCACATGCTGCTCCACCATGTCGCTTGTTGCCACGTAAATTTGCCGCCGCCGGTGACTGAATTCGCCGACCAGCCGCTCGATGCATTCATCGGCCGTTTCCTTCTCCTTCGTAAAGTACATGTCCACTTTATTTTGGGCGAAGGTTTTGCCGAGTCCCGGCACACGGTAAGCATCGAATACGACGATCACTTTCCTTCCGGAAAAAGCCTGATAATCGGCGAGCCGCTCAAGCAGCCTGTCGCGGGCTTCCTGCAGGTCCCGCTTGGACAGCTCGGCCAGCTCGGGCCACCCGCCGATCATGTTGTACCCGTCAACCAGCAGCACGTCGCGCAGGTCGCGCATACCCGTTAACCTTCGGCGCGTCGTCTGCGCAGCGCTTCGTACATCATGACTCCCGCGGCCACCGAAGCGTTCAGGGAGTTCAGCCGCCCGTTCATCGGCAGTTTCAGCAGCACGTCGCAGGTTTCGCGAACGAGGCGCCCCATCCCTTTGTTTTCGTTGCCGATGACGACCGCCACCGGACCGTTCAGCACGCCGCCGCCTTGATACATGTCCTGCTTGGCGTTTACGTCGGTCCCGACGATCCAGATCCCCTCCTCCTTCAGCCGTTCCATCGTCTGCGCCAGGTTCGTCACCCGTGCGACGGGAACATATTCCACCGCCCCGGCCGAGGTTTTCGATACCGTAGCCGTCACGGCGGCCGAACGACGCTTGGGGATAATAACGCCATGCACGCCCGTGCACTCGGCGGTCCGTAAAATGGAACCCAGGTTATGCGGGTCTTCGATTTCGTCGAGAATCAGCAAAAAAGGCGCTTCTCCCCGCTCGTTGGCAGCGGCCAGCAAATCGTCTACCTCCGCATAGGCATAAGGGGCGACCTGGGCGACCACCCCTTGATGCTGCAGCCCCGGCACCATTTGGTCCAGCTTTCTTTTGTCCACGAACTGGACGACGATGCCGCGGTTTTTGGCCTCTGCCAAAATCGGTTGGGTAAGGTGTTTTTGGGCTCCTTCCGCCACCCAGATTTTGTTGATCGCGCGGCCGGCATGCAGCGCCTCAAGCAGCGAATGCTTGCCGCCGATCCATTCTTGATCCTCCATCGTAATCCTCCCAGAGAGCGCATAAGTCTCCCGTTGTTATGAAAATAATGCTGTTGTCAATCCCGCCTTCCGCTATCCAAATGCGCAAAGCCTTGGGCCACCAGCTGGCGCAGCCTGTCGTGGGCGCCCGTATAGTACAGGTAGCCGACCAGGCTTTCGAAGGCGGTGGCGTGCCGGTATTCCAGGACATCGGCGTTTTTCGGGATCGTCCCCGACTTCGCGTTGCGGCCCTGGCGAACGATTGTCCTTTCGTCCTCGGTCAGCTGCGGCTCCAGCAAGGCGAGCAGCTGCGCCTGCGCTTTGGCCGAGACGTACCTCGTCGACTCCCGGTGCAAATGATGCGGCCGCAGGTTCGCGCGGGACATCACATGCTGGCGGACGGCGACCTCGAACACGGCGTCTCCGATGTAGGCGAGCGCCAGCGGCGGCAGCAGCCGCGCCGGTTTGGAGGGCGCGTCGGGGAACCACAGGGGCGCCGCGGGGGGAATGGCGGCCGGCGCGACAGCGCGGCCGGCAGCGCCGGAGGCGGCAATACCGTCCGCAGCGCTCCCCATTGCCGAAGCCTCAGCCGCCTCGCCCGCCGGGCGTTCTTTATCCGTTTGGCCTCGTCCCGTCATTTCCGGCGCCATCTCATGCCCTGGGGCGTATCTTCAAGGACGATGCCCTGCGCGACCAAAAGGTCGCGGATCTCATCCGCGCGCGCCCAGTTTTTGGCTTTCCGCGCTTCCGCCCGCTCCGCGATGAGCGCCTCGATGTCGGCATCCAGCAGCTCGGCTTCCGCCGGCGCGGGGGCAATCCGCAGCACGCCGTTCATCTCGTCGAACAGCCGCAGCGCCGCTTCCAGGTCGGCCCGCCCGACTTCCGGCTGCTGCAGCAAAGCATTGACTTCGCTGACCCACTCGAACACGGCCGTAATCGCGTCCGGCGTATTGAAATCATCCTGCATTTTCGCATGGAAGGTATCGCGGATTTGCTCCAGCTTGCTTTCCCAGGCCGGCGCCGCCGCATCGGCTCCGCTTCCGGCCCCTTGCAGGCGGTGGCGAAGATTGTTCGCCGCGTTGCCGATCCGCTCCACGCTGCGCTCCGCCTGAACCATCGTCTCTTCGGTAAAGTTCAGCGGGTTGCGGTAATGAGCCGACAGCATAAAATAACGGAACGCTTCAGGCTTGTATTTTTCGCGCAAATCTTTGACGAGAACCCCGTTGCCGAGCGATTTCGACATTTTTTCGCCGCCGATATTAATATAACCGTTATGCATCCAATAATTTGCCAGCGGTTTGCCGGTAGCCGCTTCCGACTGCGCGACCTCGCATTCATGGTGCGGAAACTGCAGGTCCTGGCCCCCGCCGTGAATGTCCAGCGTATCGCCAAGCAGAAGCCGGGACATCGCCGAGCATTCGATATGCCAGCCCGGACGCCCTTCGCCCCATGGGCTGGTCCAATGGATTTCACCCGGCTTGGCCGCTTTCCACAGCACGAAATCCTCCGGATGCTCCTTGCGCTCATCCACATCGATCCGGATCCCGAACTGCAGCTCATCGATGTTTTGGCCGGACAGCTTGCCGTATTCCGGGAACTTGCGGGTGCGGAAGAAAACGTCCCCGCCGTTCTCGTAAGCAAAACCTTTCTGCTCCAAATCGCGGATGAAGCCGATGATCACGTCCATATTTTCCGTCACCCGCGGATTCGCCGTGGCCCGCCGAATGCCAAGCCCTTCCAAATCTTCGTAATAGGCCCGAATGAACATCTCGGCCACTTCAGGAACCGTTTTGCCCAGCTCCTCGGCTTTGCGGATCAGCTTGTCGTCCACATCGGTGAAATTGACGACATAGTTCACATCGTAATTCTGGTTTTCCAAATAGCTGCGTACAACGTCAAAAAAAATCATCGGCCGCGCGTTCCCAATATGGATATAACCATAAACGGTCGGTCCGCAAACATACATATTGACTTTACCCGGGGTGATGCTGACAAACTCTTCTTTTTTCCGGGTTAACGTATTAAAGATCTGCAGTGCCATACTCACTTTCCTTTCGACTGAAGGTTATTCGACAAAAGTCCTACTCGGTTCGAAGCGTATGTGAAACGCCCATGACCAGCGGAGTTCTTACGGTTAAAGGGCCGCTCTTCACGCGGCGTTTACAGCTCCGAAGGCTGCTCCTCGCGCAGCCGCTGCTTCAAATCGCGGACCTCGCCCCGCAGCGCTTCGATTTCCCGCTGCATTTCCCGCATCGCGTCGACCATCGGGTCGGGCAGCTGATGGCTGAGGCGGTCGAGCCGCTTGCCGTCCAGACGGACCACCTTCCCCGGGATCCCCACGACGGTGCTGCCGGGAGGAACCTCCTTCAGGACGACGGAGTTCGCCCCGATGTTCACTTGATCCCCGACTTTAAACGAGCCGAGCACCTTCGCGCCCGACCCGATCACGACGTTATTGCCGATCGTCGGGTGGCGTTTGCCTTTTTCTTTGCCGCTTCCGCCCAAGGTGACTCCCTGATAGATAACCACATCGTCCCCGATTTCGCAAGTTTCCCCGATGACGACGCCCATGCCATGGTCGATAAACAGCCGCTTGCCGATCCGGGCTCCCGGATGGATCTCAATACCGGTGAAAAACCGGCTGACCTGCGAGATGATTCGCGCAACCGTAAACCAGCGGCGGCGGTAGAAGAAGTGAGCGATCCGGTGGCTCCAAATCGCATGCAGGCCGGAATACGTAAAAATCACTTCAAACCAGCTTCTTGCCGCCGGGTCGTTATCAAACACCGCCTGGATATCGGATCTGACTCTCTTGAACATAGCTTCCCCCCACCTTCTTTTTCCTATGGCGATCATCCACAATTGGTGCCCCGAGCGCGAGAGCCGATTGGAAAAGTTCCAATAGATTCCGCCCCCCATTTTGCGGCCTAACGAGCCTGATCTATTGGAAGTATCCAATCAGCACCGGTGCACAGAAACAAGAAAAGCGCCCCTGCAGCTTTTCGCTGCAGAGGCGCTTTGCGCGCGGTTCCACTCTGCTTCGGATGGGGCGGCCGTACAATCCTTCGCCAGCGCGCCAGGCGCACAGCGCCCGAGGCCGCAGGCCGCCCGGACAGGCGCCCGGTGCGGTCCGTGTTGCCCCAAGCTTGGGCCGAACTTCAGCATCGCTTGAGCGGCCGGCAGAGCGGCGGCCCCCCCTCCCTCTTCGCCGTCCTTAACGCGGACGAAACGGCGGAAGCTACCTCGCCCGGTCAAGGCGTGCTCGCTTCCGCAGCTCCCGGGTGCATTTCCGCCGGGCGTATCCGGATAACTTCCAGCCTGGATTCTTCTGTGCGCGGTCCGCATGAAGGGTCCCGGTTATCCTCTCTGGTGAATACGGCTTCCAAGCGTACTTCTCCCGATCTATGCCGGTGGAAATTAAGGCGGCCGTCAAGCTTCCCTTTCGTCGCTTCGCCCGCCTTAAATGATGTTGTATATCTGCCTTTATATTACCTAAAGGCTCATGAACTGACAAGAATTAAAAAAACACGGGGCTGCCGCAGATTAGTATAGCTACAGGCGGGCGATCCGCTCCTTAAGGCGATCCGCAACCTTGGATTGACCCAGCAAGAAAATCGTCTGGTTCAGGTCGCGGCCGTGCATCTGACCGGTCAGCGCCACGCGGATCGGCATAAACAAGCCTTTTCCTTTGCTGCCCGTTTCTTTCTGCACCTCTTTGATCGCGGCGGCGATATTTTCCACGGTGTATTCGCCCAGCCCTTCCACCTTGGCGAGGAAGGCGTTCAGCACGGCCGGCACCTGCGGTTCCGCCAATACGGCGGCCGCCTCTTCCTCAAGCTCCAGATCGCTGCGGAAAAACAGTTCCGACAACGCCACGATATCGGAAGCCGCCGTCATCTGCTCCTGGTACAACGCGACCAGCGCTTTGGTCCAAGCCTCCTGCTCGGCCGTCAGCTCCGCCGGCAGCCGGCCGGCCTTCTGCAGATGCGGAATGGCCAGGCGGACGATCCGCTCGGAATCGGCGTTTTTAATGTAATGGTTGTTGAGATGAGCCAGCTTGTTCGTGTCGAAAACCGCCGGGCTGCGGGACAAACGGCCCGCGTCAAAGATCGAAATCAGCTCTTCCTTGGTGAAGAACTCCTCTTCGCCTTCCGGCGACCAGCCCAGCAGGGCGATAAAGTTAAATAGCGCCTCCGGCAAATAACCGAGCTGATCGTACTGCTCAATAAACTGAATGACCGATTCGTCGCGCTTGCTCAGCTTTTTGTGATTCTCGCCGACGATCAGTGTCATATGCCCGAATACCGGCGGCTCCCAGCCGAATGCGTCGTAAATCATCAGCTGGCGCGGCGTGTTGGATACATGGTCCTCCCCGCGCAGCACGTGGCTGATCTTCATCAGATGGTCGTCCAGCACGACGGCAAAGTTGTAGGTCGGAATGCCGTCTTTTTTCACGATGACGAAATCCCCGCTGATGTCCGACTCGAACGAAATCGTGCCTTTGACCAAATCGTCAAACGCGAAGGTGCGCCCTTCCGGGACGCGGAAACGGATGCTGTACGGCCGCCCTTCCGCATCGTAAGCGGCGTGCTGCTCCGGCGTCAGATGGCGGCATTTCCCGGAATAACGCGGCGTTTCGCCCCGCGCCATCTGCTCTTCGCGCTCTTTTTCCAGCTCTTCTTCCGTGCAATAGCAGCGGTAAGCCAGTCCCCGGTCAAGCAGGTCCTGCACATGAGGACGGTACAGATCAAGCCGCTCCGTCTGACGGTAAGGCCCGTAATCTCCGCCAACGTCCACGCTTTCGTCCCAATCCATGCCAAGCCATTTCAAATAGGTCAGCTGGTTTTCTTCGCCGCCGGCCACGTTCCGTTTCACGTCGGTATCTTCAATCCGAATAATGAATTTCCCGCCGTGATGTCTGGCAAACAAATAATTAAACAACGCCGTTCTGGCGTTTCCGATATGTAAATGACCCGTCGGACTCGGCGCGTAACGCACGCGAACCTCTGTCATCACAATCCCCTCCCTATAAATACACGATGTATACGATTATAAACAGTCACGCTCAAAAACTCTATAAAAGGTTGTTCAAAAATCGTCTTTTTATCGCGAAAACACGTATTATATATCAAAACTCGATAATCTTATAATGACGCCCCATTGGAGACAAGAGAAACGATGCATTGGGCGGCAATCCCTTCGCCCCGCCCGGTAAAGCCGAGCTGCTCCGTCGTCGTGGCTTTCACGTTGACCCGCCGCGGGTCGGACCCGACCGCCCGGGCGATAATTTCCGCCATTTGCGGAATGTACGGCGCCATTTTAGGCTTCTGGGCAATGATGGTGGCGTCCAGGTTCCCCAGCCGGTATCCTTTCTCCACGGCCATTTCCCAGACGCGTTCGAGCAGCTTGACGCTGTCCGCGTCCTTAAAAGCCGGGTCGGTATCGGGGAAATGGCGTCCGATGTCCCCAAGCCCCAGCGCCCCCAATATCGCATCGCTTACCGCATGCAGCAGCACGTCGGCGTCCGAATGTCCAAGCAGCCCTTTTTCATACGGAATCGTTACTCCGCCGATGATGCACGGCCTGCCCTCCACGAGCTGATGCACGTCAAAACCTTGTCCCACGATAAACATGTGTGAATCCCTCTCCCTGCGAATTTTTACAAAACACATCTAGCGACGCACTAACGTTTGCTAAAAATCTGACCAGCTTCGTTTCTAGCTACAAAATTTTCTAACGGTTGCCACAGCCGCTATTTGCCCCAAAAACATTGTTTTCAAGTTCTAACGGATGCCATGCCGCTTATTTCGCCTGCGAATTAAAGCCGATAACGGTGCTGACAACCGTTAAAATATAAAAAAAGCCTTTTTTCGCAAAATAGCGGCTGCTGCAACCGTTAGAATTCCGCCGCCTCCGGAGCCCCATCGATAACCTGTACTTCTACCGGAAAATCCCGAAAGTATTGTGACTACAACAAGTCTATTGCTCCTTCACTTCCGGGTGTTCCCTCCTTCCGGGCACTCCCTCACTTCTGGGTGCCCCTCCCCTTGCGGGCGCTCCTTCCCGCGGATAAACTCCGCATAGTCCAGGTCCTCCGGCGTCGTAATCTTAATATTGCTGTACGCGCCTTCAACGAGCTTGACCGGAATGCCAAGCCGCTCCACCAGCATCGAGTCATCGGTGCCCGTGAAGCCCTCCCGCTCGGCCCGTTCGTGCGCGGCCAGCAGATCGTCCCGGCGAAAAGCCTGCGGCGTCTGAATCGCCCACAACACGCGGCGGTCCAGCGTAGACGCGACCCAGCCCCGGCCGTCGGCCTGCTTGATCGTATCCTTCACCGGAACGGCCAGTACGGACGCTCCATGCTCGATGGCCGCCTCGCAGCAGGCGCTGATTTGTTCCCGCGTAACAAAAGGGCGGACGCCATCATGCACCAGTACCCATGGCGCGCTGATATGCAGCAGCCCCTGGTATACCGATTGCTGACGCTCGGCGCCGCCCGGAATTACTTGCACTTGTTTGGTCATGCCGAATTCGGCAATCCAGGACCGGCAGCGGTCCACATCCTGCCTGCCGGTGACGAGCACCATTTCGGCGATCTCGGGATGGCGGTCGAACGCCTCGAGGGTATGGATGAAAATCGGCTTGTCCTCAAGCATCAAATACTGCTTGCTTTCGCGCGTTCCCATCCGGCTTCCCCGTCCCGCCGCCACCACCACCGCTCCGAAAATTCCTTTTTGCCCAGCCGCCATCGTAATCTGCCTCACCTTAGCCCAGAATAAAACGCGGGGGCCCGCCCCCGGCGCTTTTATTCCCATCATACCGAATTACTGGGCTTTTTCCAACAGTTTTGGCTTGGCAAAAATCATCCGTCCCGCCGAAGTCTGCAGCACGCTGGTCACCAGAACCTCCGTAATCATCCCGATGTAATCGCGTCCGCCTTCAACAACGATCATCGTGCCGTCGTCCAAATAAGCCACGCCCTGTCCATGCTCCTTGCCGTCCTTGATGACTTGTACCATAATTTCCTCGCCCGGCAGCACGACCGGTTTCACGGCATTGGCAAGATCGTTGATATTCAGCACCGACACGCCCTGCAGCTCGCATACCTTGTTAAGGTTAAAGTCGTTGGTGACGACTTTGCCCTGCAGCACCTTGGCCAATTTGACCAGCTTGCTGTCAACCTCGGAGATCTCCTCAAAATCCCCTTCATAAATCATGACTTTAACGTCCAGCTCTTTTTGGATTTTGTTCAAAATGTCCAGGCCGCGGCGCCCCCGGTTGCGTTTGAGCAAATCCGAGGAGTCGGCGATATGCTGCAGTTCCTCCAGCACAAATTCGGGAATCACGATCGTCCCTTCAATGAATCCGGTTTTGCAGATATCCGCGATTCTCCCGTCGATAATCACGCTCGTGTCCAAAATTTTATGTTCTTTAGACCCGTGTTCATCCTCGGGGACGGTGCCTCCCCATTTTCCCGATTTCCAGAATGATGACAATTCTTCCTTCTTGGCAAGTCCAACGCAAAGCCCCATGTACCCAAACAGCGCCGATACGGCGAACCGGGCGAAGCTCTCCAGAGATCCGAGCCAGGTCGCAAGCGGATAGACCATTAAAGAAAGAAGAAGTCCCGCAGTCAATCCGGTCGCGCCGGCCGCCATGTCATTCATCGGAATCCGGGTCAACGCGGCGATCCACGCTTTAATTCTCGCGGATACGACATCTGCAGCCAGCGAAAACAGGAACATGAACAGCGCGGCTCCGGCAGCCGCCATGATCAGGTTCACCGCCAAAGGGCTCATGCCGTCGGACCAGGAACGAACCGGTTCCGGCATTACGCCCAGCAATCCGCCCTCGGTGTACCCGAACCATGCGCCGCACAGGCCGGCTGCGATCCGTAAGTATTTTTTCAGCACGTCTATCTTCACCTCCTGAATAACTATCTTCGTTATCCAGTATGATCCAAATTTTGGAGACGTAATCGGTGGGGGATAACTTTTTTTGGAAAACGGCAAACGGCCGATATGAAGGAGAAGGCCCATCGCTATGGGATTTCTGGTTGATAAGTGGGGAAAATGTGGCATATAATGAATTCAATTCATATATATTGAGGTGGATGGAAAATGAGCGCACCAAGCCTTCAGTCTTTTCAAGAACAAGTTTCCGAACTGTTGCTCCGTCACCGCAGTTTGCTGGATGTTTTGTCGAAAATGGGACAAACCAACGCGGCCGCCGTCCGTTCCGTGACCAAGTCCGTCACCGAATGCGGCTGCATCGAGCTGCATGCCACCAAGCAGGATTTCGAGCCGGGCATGGACTTGCAGCACGCGAAAGAGACGATTGCCAAGCATGTTCATGGCGAGTTATGCGAAAACTGCAAAGACGCCATTATCAATGAGCTCGGACGCAACCTTTTCTATATGTCCGCCCTTTGCAATTTGCTCGGGATTCAAATGGACGAGATCATCGAGCGGGAATCCCAGAAATGCGCCACGTTGGGACTTTTTAATTTATCGTAAGGGGCTGCCGGTGACACTAAGGCGCTTAACAATCCACGAAATGTAAAAGTGCAGGCCTTTTTCGCCTAAGTGCCCCTGAATCGGCTCGTCAAATGCAAATGTGCAGTTCATTTCCGGTTAAAAGCCACTTTTTCTTCAAATTACCGATATTCAGATGTGCTTTTGCATTTCAATCGCCCAAAAACGGAGATTTACGATAAATGAACTGTGCTTTTGCATTTGGTAACAGAGAGGGTTTCTCATGCCGTAAAGTCAACCGCAGCAGCGCTTATCATACTTATACTTAAAAAGGCATCGATCCTTCCGTCCGGCGGAGATCCATGCCTTTTTTCGCATATCAGCGTTTCGGCCGATACAATTCTTCCGTTTCGTTTTCGTCTCTTCGTTTACGGCGGAGCGCCCTGCCGATATTTTGCCGCAGTCCATAGGCGGCGTACAGCAGCAGCGGAATGAAAATCAGCTTGGAAAGCTGATCCGGAAATGCCACGGCGAGCACAACGGCGGCGATGACGACGATGGGCGTATATACGACCGCTTTTTTCGGCAGGCCGATTTTTTTGAAATTCGGATACCTGACGGTGCTGACCATCAAATAAGACAACAAAACCATGGCCGCTGCGCAATAAACCGCCGAGATATCTTTATTAAACAATGACAGGGTGGCCGCCACACCGCCCGCCGCCGGGATCGGCAATCCGACAAAATATCCCGGAGCTCCCTTTTGCACGTTGAACCTTGCTAATCTCAAAGCTCCGCACATCGGGAAAAGAGCCGTCACCACCCACGCCAAACCGGGCTGAAGTTCCGGAAAAGAGACCAAATACATAATCAGTGCAGGAGCGACGCCGAATGAAATAATGTCCGATAAGGAATCGAGCTCTTTGCCGAATTCGCTTTGGGCATTCAGCGCCCGCGCGACCCGTCCGTCCAATCCGTCGAGCAGCATGGCGACGATCACCATAATGGCCGCTAAGCTGTAACGTCCTTCCAGCGCCATTATGATCGCCAGCATTCCGAGCAGCATGTTCCCCAAGGTGAACATGTTAGGAATCGATTTCGTAAACATTTCTTTCACCTCGAAAGATATTCCCGAACATCATCTGCAGATGATAGGGGAATTAAATTTGTCTGTCAATGAATACCTGTTCCTGAAGGCGTTTCAGCCCTTCCTTGATCGCCCGTGCCCGAACTTCGCCGATCCCGTCCACCTCGTCGAGCTCCTCGATGCTGGCCATCATGACGTTCGGCAGCTGATGGAACCGCTCCACCAAATTGTGAATGATCACGTTCGGCAGACGCGGGATTTTATTCAGCACCCGGTAGCCGCGCGGAGAAATAAGTTCCTCGGACGTCGCCATCGCGGCGGGATAACCGAGCAGCCGGGTAATGTGATTGTCGTCAAGCAGTTCGTCATCGGTCGACCGCTTGAGGCCCAAAATAATCTCGCGAATCGCCTCGTCGCTGTCTTCTTTGGCGTAGTCTTTATACAACAGCCAAGCTTCTTCCTCCATATTGCTGACGAGCTCCTCCATCTGCATGCTGATCAGGCGCCCCTCCGTCCCGAGCTCGTTAATGTACCGCTTGATCTCCATCTTGATGCGGATCACCATCTCCACCCGCTGAATCACGTTCACCACTTCGGGCAATGAGACCAGCTCCTCAAATTCGGAGGCGGTCAAATTGGTCAAAGCCTGATTGAGCACCGCTCTGTATTTTTCCAGCGTTTGAATCGCCTGATTCGCCTTGGTCAAAATAACGCCGATTTCCTTAAGCGCGTACCTTATGTTTCCCTGATACAGCGTAATGATGTTGCGGCGCTGGGAGATGGAAACGACAAGCTTGCCGGTCTGTTTGGCCACCCGTTCGGCGGTGCGGTGACGTATCCCCGTTTCCGCGGAGGAGATGGAGGAATCCGGGATCAGCTGCGTGTTCGCGTACAGAATCCGCTTTAAATCTTCGCTGAGGATAATCGCCCCGTCCATTTTGGCGAGCTCATAGAGATAGTTCGGCGAAAAGTCGCAGTTGATGGAGAAGCCCCCCTCCACGACCTCCATCACCTCCGGGCTGTAGCCGACGACGATCAGCCCCCCGGTTTTGGCCCGGAGCACGTTTTCGAGCCCGTCGCGAAAGGCCGTCCCCGGAGCGACTAGCCTCAGCAATTCATTCATTTTTTCCGTTTGGGTAGTTTCTTTCATCATTCAATGCCCCCTAATCTAACGCAACAGCTAGCGCATCTGCAACGGTATTTACGCCAATCAACTCGATTCCTTGCGGTCCTTTCCATCCTTTCATGCTCTTCTCCGGCAAAATCACCCGCTTAAAGCCCAGTTTGGCTGCTTCCTTGACCCGCTGCTCGGCCCGGGACACCGCCCTTACCTCGCCGGTCAAGCCCACCTCTCCGAATATGACGTCGTACGGCTTGGTCGGTATATCGCGGAAGCTGGACGCCACGCTGACGGCGATCGCCAGGTCCACCGCCGGTTCATCCAGCTTGGCGCCGCCGGCCAGATTGACGTAGGCGTCCTGATTTTGCAGGAACATGCCCATTCTTTTTTCGAGCACGGCTAGAATCAGGTTCATGCGCTGATGATCCACGCCGGTCGCCATCCTGCGCGGGGAGGGAAAATGCGTGGCCGCAATTAAGGCCTGCAGTTCCACCAGCATCGGCCGCGTTCCCTCCATGCTGGCCACGACCGTGGAGCCCGCCACCCCAAGCGGCCGTTCCGACAGGAACAGCTCCGACGGGTTGGCGACCTCGGTCAGGCCGGATTCATTCATCTCGAAAATGCCGATTTCGTTGGTCGAGCCAAAACGGTTTTTGACCGCCCGCAGCAGGCGGTAAGAGTGATGCCGTTCCCCTTCAAAATAAAGCACGCAGTCAACCATATGCTCAAGCAGCCGCGGGCCGGCGATCGCGCCTTCCTTGGTCACGTGTCCGACCAGCACGGTGGCGATTCCCTGCCCTTTGGCGATGCGCATGAACCGGGCCGTGCATTCCCGCACCTGCGATACGCTGCCCGGCGCGCTGGTCACTTCCGGCAGGTACACCGTCTGAATCGAGTCGATGACGAGAAAATCCGGCGCAACGCTTTCGATCGCCTCTTCGATGCCGTCCATGCTGCTTTCGCACAAAACGAACAGTTCGGGAGAAAGCGCGCCGAGACGCTCCGCCCGCAGTTTGGTCTGGCGTACGGATTCCTCCCCCGAGATATACAATACTTTAAGCCCGGACCGGGCCAATTCATGAGACGTTTGCAGCAGCAGCGTCGATTTGCCGATTCCGGGGTCTCCGCCGACGAGCACCAGCGACCCGGGGACAACTCCCCCGCCAAGCACCCGGTTCAGCTCACCGATTCCCGTTTGAATCCGGGGTTCCTTGCCGCTCTCTATATTTATGATCGAAAGCGGCTTTTCTTTCGCATGAAATAACCCGGAATTCAGCCCTTGCGTTTTGACGGTTTTCACCGTTTCCTCCACCATTGAGTTCCACGCGCCGCACCCCGGACACTTGCCGTACCATTTGGGCGATTCGTAGCCGCATTCGCCGCAAAAAAACTTTGTTTTTACTTTAACCATTTATCTCTCCTTCTCATCGACGCAAAATATGACAAATCTTGCAAATCCGGTTCCGCTGATGTATATTCAAATTTTACCATTCTTTGAGAATTCACGTAAAGTTTTTAAAGCCTTTGCAAAAAAAGAAACTGGATGAAAAAAAGCAGCTCCAAAGCACCGCTTGGAAGCTGCCTTTCATATATTTCATCGGCTTTAACATGGTTCTATTTTAGGCCTTACCTAAAAGTCAAGGACTTTTTAGCCTAGATTTACGCATTTTTGACAAAAGTTCCTGTGCGCTCTACGGTCAATTCGCCGTTCTGTTCGTCGATCGTCAACGAATCGCCTTTCTTGACGTTGCCGGTTAAGAGCTCTTCAGACAGGCGGTCCTCGATGTGCTTCTGGATCGCCCGGCGCAGCGGCCGCGCCCCGTAGGCGGGATCGTAGCCCTCTTTGGCCAGGAACTCCTTCGCTTTATCGGTCAGCGTAAAGTCAACGTCGTATTCGCGCAGCCGCTTGCGCAGCTCCTCGGACATAAGCGAGACGATTTGACCGATATGCTCTTGCTCCAGCGAGTGGAACACGATAATCTCGTCGATCCGGTTCAGGAACTCCGGACGGAAGCTCTTCTTCAGCTCTTCCATCACTTTGCCCTTCATGTTGTCGTAATCCGCTCCCGCATCCTGCACCGCCGTGAAGCCGAGGCGCGTATTGCGCTTGATCGCTTCGGCGCCCACGTTCGAAGTCAGGATAATCAGCGTGTTGCGGAAGTCGACGACCCGGCCTTTGGAGTCGGTCAACCGGCCGTCCTCCAGCACCTGCAGCAGGATGTTGAACACTTCCGGATGGGCTTTCTCGATTTCATCGAGCAACACGACGGAATACGGTTTGCGGCGCACCTTCTCGGTCAGCTGGCCGCCTTCTTCATAGCCGACATATCCCGGAGGCGCTCCGACGAGGCGGGCGGTCGAATGTTTCTCCATGTACTCCGACATATCGATGCGGATCACCGCGTTCTCGTCGCCGAACATCGCTTCGGCCAGCGCTCGGGCCAGCTCGGTTTTCCCGACGCCCGTCGGGCCAAGGAAGATGAACGAACCCATCGGCCGTTTCGGGTCCTTAAGGCCTGCGCGGGCCCGGCGGATCGCCCGGCTCACGGCTTTCACCGCTTCATCCTGGCCGATCACCCGCTCATGCAGAATACTCTCCATATTGAGCAGGCGTTCCGTTTCCTCTTCCTTCAGCTTGTTCACGGGGATTCCCGTCCAGCTGGCGACGACCTGGGCGATATCTTCCGGCGTCACTTCGGAATCGGTGCGGCCTTGTTTTTCTTTCCATTGGTTTTTCGTCAGCTCAAGCTCTTCGCGGATCTTCTGTTCGGTATCGCGAAGCGCCGCCGCTTTTTCGAATTCCTGGCTTTGCACGGCCGCGTCCTTCTCCTTGCGGATGTCCTCGAGCCGGCTTTCCAGCTGCTTCAGATTCGGCGGTACCGTATAGGTGTTGAGCCTTACTCTGGACCCGGCTTCATCGATAAGATCGATCGCTTTGTCCGGCAGGAAGCGGTCCTGGATATAGCGGTCGGACAGCTTAACGGCTTGATCAATCGCTTCATCGGTGATTTTCACGCGGTGATGCGCTTCATAGCGGTCGCGCAGCCCGTGCAGAATTTGGATCGCTTCTTCCACCGACGGCTGGTCGACCGTAATCGGTTGGAAGCGCCGTTCCAGCGCGGCGTCTTTTTCGATGTACTTGCGGTACTCATCGAGCGTCGTCGCCCCGATGCACTGCAGTTCGCCGCGGGCCAGCGCCGGCTTCAGGATGTTCGAAGCGTCGATCGCGCCTTCCGCGCCGCCGGCCCCGATCAACGTATGCAGCTCGTCGATGAACAGGATAATGTTGCCGGCCTGGCGGATTTCGTCCATGATTTTTTTCAGGCGGTCTTCAAATTCGCCGCGATATTTGGTTCCCGCTACGACGGAGCCCATATCGAGCGTCATGACGCGTTTGTCGCGCAGCGTTTCGGGAATTTCGTTGTTGATGATTTTTTGCGCCAACCCTTCGGCGATCGCCGTTTTACCGACCCCCGGCTCCCCGATCAGGACCGGGTTGTTTTTCGTCCGGCGGCTGAGCACCTGAATAACCCGTTCGATTTCCTTGCTGCGGCCGATGACCGGATCAAGGTTACCTTCCTTGGCGGAGGCCGTCAAATCGCGGGCCAAGCTGTCCAGGGTTGGCGTATTGACATTGGCCGGCGCGCCGTGATGGCTGGAGACGGCTTCGCTGCTGCCGAGCAATTGCAGCACTTGCTGGCGCGCCTTATTCAGGCTGATGCCAAGGTTGTTCAGTACGCGCGCGGCGACACCTTCGCCTTCACGAATCAACCCGAGCAAAATATGCTCCGTGCCGACGTAAGTATGGCCCAGCTTGCGCGCTTCGTCCATCGACAGTTCGATTACTTTTTTGGCGCGCGGCGTATAGGCGATATTGGTGGGCTGCTCTTGTCCGCGGCCGATCAAGGTTTCAACTTCGTCCTGGATTTTCTCCAGGCCAAGTCCGAGCCCGATCAAAGCCTTGGCGGCAATGCCTTCGCCTTCGCGAATGAGGCCAAGCAGCACGTGCTCCGTGCCGATATTGTTATGTCCAAGCCTTACGGCTTCTTCCTGGGCTAAGGCCAGCACCTTCTGGGCGCGTTCCGTAAATCTTCCAAACATCATCTTCTCCTACACCTCCATAGTTAATTTACCTTTTATTTCCCCATTCGTTCACGAATGAGTTTGGCGCGGTACATATCCCTTTCTCCCGGGGACATGCTCCCGCTGAATTTCTTTTGCAAAAAACCAGGCTGCGTGAGCACGTTCAATTCGTTCAGCACCTCCGTGGGTACCGAATCGATCAGTCCGAGATCCACGCCGAGCCGGACGTCGGACAGCCGCTGTGCGGCTTCTTTGGAATCGATGATGGCGGCGTGCGACAAAATCCCGTAGGAGCGCATCACCCGGTCCACCATCCGAAGCCGAGATTCCCCGATCAGCTTCTCTCTGGCCGTTTTCTCATGCTGAATGATCTGCAGGACAACCCCGTATAAATTTTCTATAATCTCCGCTTCGCTTTGTCCTAGTGTAATCTGATTTGAGATTTGAAACAAGTTGCCCGTCGCTTCGCTGCCTTCCCCGTAGATGCCGCGCACCGTCAATCCCACCTGCGACACCGCCGACAAAATCCGGCTGATCTGCTGCGTCAGTACCAATGCCGGAAGGTGCATCATCACCGAAGCCCGCAGGCCGGTGCCGACATTCGTCGGGCAGCTGGTTAAGTAACCGCGGCGATCGTCAAAAGCGTAATCGACATGAGCTTCAAAAATATCGTCGATCGCCGTCGCTTTCTCCCAAGCCTCCTGCACCTGGAATCCCGGATACAAACATTGGATTCGCAGGTGGTCTTCTTCGTTCACCATAATGCTGAGACTTTCGTCTTCACTGATGAACACCGCCCCGCTTCTGGATTCGTTCGCCAGGTTGGGGCTGATCAGGTGCTTTTCCACCAACACCCGTTTGTCAAGCTCGTCGAGGTCCGCAAGCAGGACCGGATGAAGCTTGCCGTAGGACTTCAAGCGCTCGTCGGACAGCACGGTCTGCAGCTGCTTCAGCACCTCTTCCGACTGCTGGTTGGTGGCCAGCATCGGGAAAGGCTGGTGCTGGAGGTTGCGGGCGATCCGCACCCGGCTGCTGATGACGATGTCCGACTGTTTGCCCTCCCGTCTCATCCACTCGCTTAGCGGCTGTTCTGTAAAACGGAGTTTTGACACCCTGCATCCCTCCTACTCTGCGGAAATATTCTTCTCAAGCTCGCGGATCTGGTCCCGCAGCGCTGCGGCTTCCTCGAATTCTTCCTGCAGGATCCGATACTGCAGCTCGCGTCGAAGATCGTCGAGCTTGCGTTTGACTTGAATGTGGCCGCCGGTCCGCTTCGGCACCTTCCCGACATGGACCGTGTTGCCGTGAACTCTCTTGAAGAGCGGGTCCAGGCGGTCGTTAAAATATTTGTAACAAGAGCTGCAGCCGAAACGGCCGATTTTGCTGAACTGGGAGTAGGTCATGCCGCATTCTTCACAGCGTACGCTTTCGGGACTTTTGGTTCCGGAAATCTGGCCTTTGCTTGACGGGCTCAAATCCAGGAAACCCGACAGCAAGTTGTGGATCGAAAAACCGCCCGAGGTCCCCGGAAGCATCTCCCCTTTTTCACGGGCGCAGGCCTCGCAAATGTGAAACTCCGTCTTTTCCCCGTTCACGATTTTGGTGAAATGCAGGGTTGCCGGGCGCTTGCCGCATTCTTGACATTGCATAGGTGTCCCTCCTTTATGGATTGACTGCTAATAACCTCCGCTCACCCTAACTCAACAAAGCAATCAGCATCGCTTTCATTAGTTTTGCCCGAATCTGGTCGCGGTACGGCAATTTGATCGCCAGGACGTCACGGGAGATGGCGGAACGCATCAGCGCCGCTTCCCGGCGGCTTAAGAACCGGGCTTCTTCCAGTTGATAAATGAGCCCTTCGGCCGCGGTCTGCCCGATCTCGTCCCCGATCGTTTGCTGCAGGTGGGTGTGCAGCGAGGTTGGACCCGGCAGCTCAATCCGCCGAATCCGCACGTAACCGCCGCCGCCGCGCTTGCTTTCGACAAGGTACCCTTTCTCCAGCGTGAACCGTGTGCTGATCACGTAATTGATCTGCGACGGCACGCAGGAAAACTGGTCGGCAAGATCGTTACGCTGAATTTCTATCGTTCCTTCAGGACTTTCATGCAAAATACTCTTGAGATATTTTTCAATGATATCTGAGATATTACGCATTCACTCATCCTCCATTGTTCCAAACGTGAAGCTCCTAAAAACTCATGCTGTACTGTTCTACCGGCTATCAGCAGAATATGCCGCCACCGGGCTTCTGTTGACTTTGACTTTCTTTGACTTTATTCTCATTATACCATATTTTGATCATTTGCCAAGAGGGTTTCCGCAATCAATTTCAGTGTGATCGACCAGCGGCGAAAATATTCGTGCTCCAGGGGCATCAAAAAAGCGAAAAACGCAGTATCCGGCCCATTGGACTTGCTTAATCGGTTTTTCGACATTTTAGCGAAACAAGCTTGGCCCCTTTTGCCCCCAAATGACATTAAACGTCATTACCCGGGGATTTCCCGCTAATATTGCATCAAATTCTGGTCTGACAGATACATCTCCGACCACGAAACAATTCTAACGGTTGCCACAACCGCTATTTATTCCAAAAACGTTGGATTTCAAACTGTAACGGATGCCACGGCGCTTATTTCACTGAAATCCGGCTGATTTTGCTTAAATTCAGGCAGATAAGGGCGCTCACAACCGTTAGAATTTGGATAAGGCCCCTTTTCGTAAAATAGCCGCTGCTGCAACCGTTAGAGTTCCGATGGGCAATAGGTGGGCAACAGTATTGATTCGAAAAGCTGGGTTTTAAAAAAAGTCGGAAATATCCTCTCGGAGTCTGCTGTATAACTTAGTACCCTATCCATCTCATCCCGCTGCAGCATTCCGAAAATACAAAAAACACCGCCGAGTGATCGGCGGTGCTCTTCTTCATGCTTGGCGGCGTCCTACTCTCCCAGGACCCTTCGGTCCAAGTACCATCGGCGCTGGAGGGCTTAACGGTCGTGTTCGGGATGGGTACGCGTGGAACCCCTCCGCCATCGCCACCAAACGATTCAAGGCGTTAATCCTTGAAAACTGGATACGAAACTTGATTTGCGTGTTAGCCCCTATTCAGTTCCCGGGGTCCCCGAAAAGTAATCGGAATTACCTACGAAGCCTCGCGTCACTTTTTGGGGTATATTTTTGGGCCCCGCCAAAGTACTCGGACTCAGCTTCGAAGCTTCACGTCACTTTGGTGGGTAGAGTTTTGGATAAGCCCTCGACCGATTAGTACCTGTCAGCTCCATGCATTGCTGCACTTCCACCTCAGGCCTATCAACCTCGTCGTCTTCAAGGGGTCTTACTAATTGGGAAATCTCATCTTGAGGGGGGCTTCACGCTTAGATGCTTTCAGCGCTTATCCCGTCCGCACTTAGCTACCCAGCTGTGCTCCTGGCGGAACAACTGGTACACCAGCGGTGCGTCCATCCCGGTCCTCTCGTACTAAGGACAGCTCCTCTCAAATTTCCTGCGCCCACGACAGATAGGGACCGAACTGTCTCACGACGTTCTGAACCCAGCTCGCGTACCGCTTTAATGGGCGAACAGCCCAACCCTTGGGACCTACTTCAGCCCCAGGATGCGATGAGCCGACATCGAGGTGCCAAACCTCCCCGTCGATGTGGACTCTTGGGGGAGATAAGCCTGTTATCCCCAGGGTAGCTTTTATCCGTTGAGCGATGGCCCTTCCATGCGGTACCACCGGATCACTAAGCCCGACTTTCGTCCCTGCTCGACTTGTCAGTCTCGCAGTCAAGCTCCCTTTTGCCTTTGCACTCTGCGAATGATTTCCAACCATTCTGAGGGAACCTTGGGGCGCCTCCGTTACTCTTTAGGAGGCGACCGCCCCAGTCAAACTGCCCGCCTGACACGGTCCCCGTACCGGCTTACGGTACCGGGTTAGAACTCCGATACGATCAGGGTGGTATCCCAACGGCGCCTCCATGGAAGCTTGCGCTCCCACTTCCTAGGCTCCCACCTATCCTGTACAAATCGTATCAAAGTCCAATATCAAGCTGCAGTAAAGCTCCATGGGGTCTTTCCGTCTTGTCGCGGGTAACCTGCATCTTCACAGGTATTAAAATTTCACCGGATCTCTCGTTGAGACAGCGCCCAAGTCGTTACGCCATTCGTGCGGGTCAGAATTTACCTGACAAGGAATTTCGCTACCTTAGGACCGTTATAGTTACGGCCGCCGTTTACTGGGGCTTCGGTTCACAGCTTCGGGTTTAACCCCTAACCGCTCCCCTTAACCTTCCAGCACCGGGCAGGCGTCAGCCCGTATACTTCGCCTTGCGGCTTCGCACAGACCTGTGTTTTTGCTAAACAGTCGCTTGGGCCTTTTCACTGCGGCCCCCTCGGGCTATAAACCCTACCGGGGCACCCCTTCTCCCGAAGTTACGGGGTCATTTTGCCGAGTTCCTTAACGAGAGTTCTTCCGCGCGCCTTAGAATTCTCTTCTCGCCTACCTGTGTCGGTTTGCGGTACGGGCACCTTCTCCTGGCTAGAGGCTTTTCTCGGCAGTGTGAGATCATGACCTTCGGTACTGTAAATTTTCCCTCCCCATCACAGCCCAGCCTTACGGTGTGCGGATTTGCCTACACACCAGCCTCACTGCTTGGACGGGGCATTCCATCGCCCCGCGTCACTACCCTCCTGCGTCACCCCATCGCTCATAGCGGATTACGGTGGTACAGGAATTTCAACCTGTTGTCCTTCGACTACGCCTTTCGGCCTCGCCTTAGGTCCCGACTTACCCTGAGCGGACGAACCTTCCTCAGGAACCCTTAGGCTTTCGGCGGATCAGATTCTCACTGATCTTTTCGTTACTCATACCGGCATTCTCACTTGTGTACTCTCCAGCGCTCCTTACGGTACACCTTCAACGCATACACAACGCTCCCCTACCCCTGATGCAAAGCATCAAGCCATAGCTTCGGTGGTGTGTTTAGCCCCGTTACATTTTCGGCGCAGAGTCACTCGACCAGTGAGCTATTACGCACTCTTTAAATGGTGGCTGCTTCTAAGCCAACA